>NZ_RJUK01000001.1:0-1466714 GCF_003762925.1 Marinimicrobium koreense | reverse complement strand
AGCCCCTGGCCGCAAAAACGCAGCAGAAACAGGCCGAGCAGCAACAGCAACGGGTGATAGGCCAGCGCCATCACGATGCCCGCGAGCGTGAGCCCGACGGCGGAGAGGGAGGCAAAGAAACGCAACGGCAGCCGGTCAATCAGCCCCCCGAACACCATGATCAGCAGGCCGCTGGTCAGTGTGGCAATGGAATACAGGGACCCGTACCGACCGGCGGACAGCCCCAGAGACTCCTGAATGGGCGTACCGTACCAGCTGATGAAAAACGACTGCCCGAAGTTACCCCAGAAAATACTGATAAACCCAAACGCCAACAGTGGCCAGGACTGGGCGATAAAACGAAAATAATTCTGCACAGTACCCTCTCGGTCTCCAGCAGGTGATCGACTTTAGCGGATGAGCAACCGTTTGAGCGTGCTCTGATAGAGCGCGGTCAGGGTGTCCAGATCTTCCGCTTTAACACACTCGTCCACCTTGTGAATGGTGTCATTGCGCGGACCGAGTTCGACCACCTGGGCCCCGGTAGGTGCGATAAAACGCCCATCCGAGGTGCCGCCGGCGGTGGAGAGTATCGGCTTCTGCCCGGTGTGCTGTTCTACCGCTTTGACGACGGCGTCGACCAGCTCGCCCTCGGCGGTCAGGAAGGGTTGACCACTGAGTTTCCAGTCGAGCTCGTAATCCAGTTGGTGTTTATTCAGGATCGTTTCGGTGCGTTCACGCAACTGCGTTTCGGTCACTTCCGTGGAAAAGCGGAAATTGAACACCACTTCGACGTCGCCGGGGATCACATTGGTGGCCCCGGTGCCGCCGTTGATATTGGAAATCTGGAAGCTGGTGGCGGGAAAGAATTCGTTGCCCTGATCCCACTCCTGTGCCGCCAGCTCGGCGAGCGCCGGGGCGGCTTTGTGAATCGGGTTGTCGGCCAGGTGAGGGTAGGCCACATGCCCCTGAACGCCTTTGACTCGCAGGATGCCACCAAGGGAACCCCGGCGACCGTTCTTGATCACATCGCCCACCCGGTCGGTACTGGAGGGCTCACCCACGATGCACCAGTCGATTTTCTCCTGGCGGGCTTCCAGCCACTCCACCACTTTCACAGTGCCGTTCACCGAGGGGCCTTCCTCATCGCTGGTGATCAGAAAACCGATCCGGCCCTGATGATCTGGATGCTCTGCCACAAATTGCTCGCAGGCCACAACCATGGAGGCCAGAGAGCCTTTCATATCCGCCGCGCCCCGACCGTACAGCATGCCGTTTTCGATCACCGGTTCGAACGGGGGGTGTTGCCACTGACCCTCCGGGCCGGTGGGCACCACATCGGTGTGCCCGGCAAAGGCCAGCAGTGGCCCGTCGGTGCCCCGGGTGGCCCAGAAGTTGTCCACCTCTTCAAACCGCAACCGTTCCACCTGAAAGCCGATGGCCTCCAGGCGCTGGATCATCAGGTCCTGACAGCCGGCGTCGTCGGGGGTGACCGAGCGACGGCGGATCAGGTCGTGGGCGAGTTGGAGTGTGGGGGTCATAGCAGGTCTCTTGGGGTGTCGGCGGATGCGGCTTTTGGGAACGGCGGATGCGGCCTTTGGCCTCCGAGGCGTCGGACCGATCCGCCCCACGGATATTGCCGTGGTTTGCGTAGGGCGGATAAGCGCTTTGCGCGCATCCGCCGTAACCTAACCTAACTTAATTGTTAACGTGCAACGACTCGTTCAACTGCACCGCGGTCTTGTTGGTCACACATTCGACCCGACCGGTCAGGGAGTTGCGACGGAACAACAGGCCGGACTGGTTGGCCAGTTCCCGGGCTTTGACGGTGTTCACCTCATTGCCCTGATCGTCCAGGACTACCACCTTGGTGCCCGCGGTGATGTACAGACCGGATTCGATGGTGCAGCGATCGCCCAACGGAATGCCCGTGCCGGCATTGGCGCCCAACAGGCACTCCTTGCCGATGGAAATGATGATGTTGCCGCCGCCGGACAGGGTGCCCATGGTCGAGCTGCCGCCGCCGAGATCGGAGCCGGACTCGACAAACACGCCAGCGGAGATACGACCTTCGATCATGCCGGGGCCGGCAGTGCCCGCATTAAAGTTCACAAAGCCTTCGTGCATGATGGTGGTACCTTCACCCAGGTAGGCACCCAGGCGAACCCGGGCGGTGTGGGCAATCCGCACGCCTTTGGGCACCACGTAATTGGTCATTTTCGGGAACTTGTCCACGCAGGCCACTTCCAGCAGATCACCAGCCAAGCGGGCCTGGAGTTGACGCTCCGGCAGTTCGTCCAGATCCACCGCGCCCTGATTGGTCCAGGCAACGTTGGGCAGGCAACCAAACAGACCGGTCAGGTCGGTACCGTGAGGTTTGACCAGTCGATGGGAAATCAGGTGCAGCTTCAGGTAACCCTCGGGCACCGACTTCGGCGCGCTGTCTTCGGCCAGCAGCGTCGCGACCAGCGGACGCTTGCTGTGAATGAAGGAGCGGGCAATGGCCGCCTGGGCATCGTCTCCGGCCTGCTCAAGCGCCTCAGCCAGGCCCTGCATCTTGTCGACGTCCAGCTCGATCACTTGGTTGCCGCCCTGATAGTTCAGCGCCTGGGCCACGGCGGAAGCGGTGGCCTCGGCCGGGTTGAGCAGAGGCTGAGGGTAGAAAACTTCCAACCACTCGTTGTTCAGATTCTGGGTGCCGACACCAAGGCCGAGGCTGTACAGTTGAGTCATGGTCATGTCCTGTGGGTCATTACGTTAATACGGAAATTGAAAGAAACGCGATGCAGTGCGAGAGGCCCGCTCAGTGGGCCAACCAGGCGGTGTAATCGTCTGCCTTGAACCCCACGTGGCGGGCATCCCCGGTATCAAGCAGCGGACGCTTGATCAGGGTGGGGTTCTCGAGAATCACCGCAGCCGCATTGTCAGCGGTCATTTGCTCCCGGGTGGCTTCGTCCAGCGCTTTCCAGCTGGTACTGCGTTTGTTCACCAGGTCCATTCCCAGCTCGCTCAGCCAGCCGGTGACTTGGGCTTCGGTCAGCCCGTCGGAGCGTAGATCGTGAAACCGGTAGTCCACGCCCTGGTCGTCCAGCCAACGGCGGGCTTTCTTGACGGTGTCGCAGTTTTTGATGCCGTAGAGGGTAATCGCTGCCATGAAATGTTCACCGGTTTTGCAAAACCGGCAATTGTAGCAAATTTTAAGGTGGGTTTGGCGGGGTTGCGGCCTTTTATGCACCCAGCGCCTTGTGAATCAGACGCCCCATCGGCTCCGACAACGGCAGCTTCAGTGCCGCCTCATGGCCCTTCTCCGACATCTTGTTCCAGGTCTTCTGGATGATATCGATCAGCTTTTCCTCATTGTGCTTCTGGGCGAAGTCTTCCAGGTAGTGACTGAGAAAAACCAGGCAGATCACATCCTCCAGAGTCTGCACCTCCGGATCGCGCTTGAGGTTGCGTTTGATCAGCATATCCTGCACCCGGCGGATGGTCTCTTCATCGTAGCCGTGCTCAGCCATGATCTGACCGGCCACCCGGCCGTGGTGCAGGGCGAGCTGGCTGCGCCACTTTTTATAACCGGCCCGGCCGTCGGGGTAGTCGCTGCGTGGACTCTCCCAGCGGCGAATGTGCTGGCAGCGCGCGGCCAGTTGCAGGGGTTCCGAAGCATCCGGACAGAAGACGTTGAGAGTTTCGGTCATGCGTCGGCCGTACAGCCACTCTTTGGGGTGGCTCTCCCCCTGATCCGTTTCCCGGTTCGGGTCTTCGGCGTTGGCGGCGTCGAACGCGGCCAGAGTCTGATCGAGTCGGGTCTGTGAATCGGGCATGGGGCGAGTCAGTCCTGTGGGGTTGATCGGCAAACGGTGTCAGTGGCGCTGGCTGGCCAGTTGGCGCAGTTGCTCCATATCCAGAATATGGATTTCTTTTTTGTCGACAGACAGCACTTTCTGCTGCTGCAGGCGACTGAACACCCGGCTGATGGTCTCGATGGTCAGCCCGAGAAAGTTACCAATATCCGTTCGTGACATGGGCAGTCGGAAGGCGGTGGGCGACAGCTTGCGGCGCTGATGGCGGCTGGAGAGACTCAGCAGCAGGGTGGCTACCCGCTCTTCAGCGCTGCTTTTGCTCAGCAGGCTGATCAGCTGCTGATCCTGGGTGATCTCCCGGCTGAGCAGTTGAAAGACATTGCGCTGCAGAGAAGGGATTTTGAGGCTCAAATCCTCCACCTGTTCAAAGGGGATTTCACAGATGGACGAGGTTTCCAGCGCGACCACGGTGTTGGTATACCGGTTATCGGCGATGCCGTCGAGGCCCACCAGTTCGCCGGGCAAGTAGAAGCCGGTGACCTGTTCTTCACCCTGTTCGTTGAGGGTGGAGGCCTTGACCGCACCGGAGCGGATTGCGAACAAGGCGTCGAACGGGTCTTCGGCTCGATAGAGATGTTCGCCCTTGTGAAGGGGGCGGCCGCGTTGGACGATCCGGTTGAGCTGATCGACGTCATCCAGATGCAGGCTCAGCGGCAGGCACAGAGTGTTCAGACGACAGGTGCCGCAGGAGGTCTGGGGGTCGTGGCTGCAGTTGGTTTCAGAGGTGCTGATCCGGATCATGGCATCTTCCATAAAGGTCGTGAGGCTATTGTTGCAGCTTTGTCTGGCAGGGTAAAGGTGTTGCACCGGTGGGCTCTTTACAGGGGCTCTGCAACGAGTATATAGTCATTTTTGCTGGCCAATCGCCGCATTATTTATGGTTACACCGTCGTACTAACAAGGTCGTCTTGTACACGCTTCAGGCCTGTTTTTAGCACCACGTTTTGTCAGTCATAAGTAAGTGAACTGTGCCAGCGGGTTGTCCCGCGTTCGGAGTCATGTGGTACCGGTGCGGATTTCATTCGACTCAGCAAAACGTTAAGGTTAAAACTATGTCCAGAAGTACAGGTGTTGTTAAGTGGTTCAACGAATCCAAAGGTTTTGGTTTTATTGAGCAGGAAGGCGGCCAGGATGTGTTTGTGCACTACAGTGCTATCACCGGTACCGGCTTCAAGACGTTGGCAGAAGGCCAGCGCGTGGAATTTGATGTGAAAGACGGCCAGAAAGGCCCTCAGGCGGATAATGTCGTTGGGCTCTGAGCTCACCGATGACGCCGTATAAGAAAGCCGCGCAGAATGTGCGGCTTTTTTTATACGCGGCTTTCCGCGGTTTGGGACCACTAGGGCTCGGGACTCAAGGAGAGCCGATAAAGTGTAGGCCACAGCTTTCCCGTCACCCAGAACTGGTTATGCTCGGCGTCGTAGGCGATACCGTTGAGCACTGCTCCGGACGTCTCGGGCTGCGCTGTGCGTACCAGCTCGGCCAGATCCAGAGAGCCGATCACCCGGCCATTGTCGGGATCAATCTGGATCAGGCGATCTGAATACCAGATATTGGCCCAGATGGCGCCATCGACGTATTCCAGTTCATTCAGGCGTGTGACTGCCTTGCCGTTTTCGGTAACGGTGATTTGACGTTGTACGCTGAAGTCCTCTGGTGCATGGAAATAAAGCTGGGCGCTGCCGTCGGAGCGGATCAGGTGTTCGCCGTCATTGGTCAGGCCCCACCCCTCGCCGGAATAGCTCATCTCTCGCAGAGGTTCAAGTGTGCCCGCGTCGTAAACCAGTAGTGTTTTTTCCCGCCAGGTCAGCAGGTAGAGTTCATTGTTCAGTTCCGTCAGCCCTTCGGCAAAGTAGCGTGCGGCCAGAGGCCGTTCACGCTCGACCTGCCGACCGTTGTCCTGATAGATGACCAGGCGAGATTGGCCGTATTGGCCCCCGCTTTCATAGAACCGTGAACCACGCTTGAGTAATCCCTGGGTAAACAGGGTGGGGTCGTGGGGTTGCTCTGCCTCGATCTGGAACTGGTACTGAACAATGTCGCGAGGGCCGGTGTCGGCGCAGGCGACCAGGGACATCATCAGACCGGTAAGCCACAGCATCTGGCCGCACCCGCGGATGAGCGTGTTGAAAGCACCGGAAGATTGTGTCATAAGCGTGGTCCTGGACAGTGAGGGCTCTATGGTAATCAACGGGAAGGCATTTATGAAACGTTGGCAGTCGTTTGTGGGATTGACGCTACTGGGTGGCTTGATGGTGGCGCTGCCCATTGCGATCTTCATCTTTATCCTGCAGTGGCTGCTGGGGCTGGTGACCGCCGTGATTGCCCCGATCAGCGCCTGGCTGGCCAGTTGGGCGCCATTGGCCGAGCAGGTGGCCGACCTGCTCGGCATCGTGTTGGTGCTGGGCGCCTTTTTCCTGATCGGCCTGGCGGTCAAAACCAGCATTGGCCGCTGGATACACAACCGGGTGGATCAGTGGCTCACGCGCTTTGCACCCGGTTACAGCACCATCCGGGAAGTGGTCATGCAGTTTCTCGGCGGTGAAAACAATACCTCGCTACTGCGTGGCCAGGTGTGCCGCGCCTACATCATGGGGCGTCAGAACCCGGTGTCGGTGACCGCCATTGTGACGGCGCGGCACAGCAATGGCGATTGCACCGTGTATGTGCCGACGGCGCCGATTCCTTCGTCGGGGTTTGTCTATCACCTGACCGAAGACTGTGTGGAGTTGCTGCCACACATCAGTGTCGAGGCGGCCATGCGCACGGTAATTTCCTGTGGTAGCGGCTCCCAGATCATCAGTGACCCGCCGGAGCCCGCCCCCGAGCAGCCAGCGGCGTCCACTGACCAGCCTTGAGTCCCGCTTTCGGTGAGCTGAAGGATCAAATCTTGTTGCGCATCAGATCCCGGATCAGAAAACGCGCCGGGTGCAGCGCCTGAATCAGCTCGCGGTCCAGCGGCATGGGCTCCCGTTCGATGTGGGCGACCAGCAGCTCGGCGCTCAGCGGGGTGTAGCACAACCCGCGGGACCCGTGGCCGACATTGATGAACAGACCGTCGTGGTAGCGCCCCGGACGGGGAAGGTTCAGTCGGGCGTCCTTGCGTAGCGGCGCAAAGTCCTCCAGAAACGCGGCCCGGTCCGGGGCGGGACCCACCAGGGGCAGATAGTCCGGCGTGGTGCAGCGAAACGCGACGCGTCCCCCGAGTGAGGCCAATGGTTGATCCGCAAAGAGGTTGGCGATCTCGAGGCCAAATTGCGCCAGTTGTTCCAGATTCTGCTGTTGATCCCGTTCCGTTATCGCCGTATCGGTGTCGTGCAGATTGAACGTGGCTCCAAGGCAGTGGTGGGCGCCGTCTGAGGGAGCGAGGTAGCCATCGCCACACAGTGCCGCTTTCAGCTGCCGGCTCCGGTCTGTGGCGTTCACTTGGGTAATCTGGCCGCGAATGGCCTTCAGGGGCAGGGCGGCGGTTTGGGAAAAACGTCGCACCGCCCGGGCGTTTGCCAATACCGCGATGCGGGCCCGGTGCTCGCGGTTGTTCAGGTCCCGGGCGCTCCAGAGTTCTCCCTGCCGGCTGAGCTCGGTGATCGTGGTCTCGCCCCCCAGAGTGATATTGGGGTGGTCGAGTAGTGCTTCACACAGCGTCGCCGGGCTCAACCAACCCGCTTGGGGAAAGTAGAGGGCGGGCCGGGGGACTGGCAGGCCGGCGAGTTCGCCCACTTCGGCGGCATCAACCGGGCGGACCAGTTCCGGTGTCGCCTGATAACACTGGGCAATTTGGGTCTGTAGTTGACGTTCTTTGTCAGTGGTGGCGACCTGCAGTAATCCGCACGTGGCGCCGTTTTGCCAGTAGGGCCGATAAAAACGCTGGGCGAAGCTCAGACTCAGCACATTGAAACGTGCCAGAGGCGAGTTCTTGGGGGAAAGTTTGGCGTATAGCAGCCCCTGGGGGTTGCCGGAGGCTTCCTGAGCGGCACGGGGGTGTTGCTCCAGAACGGTCACCTGCCAACCCCGTTCGGCCAGCGCCCGCGCGCTGTGACAGCCCGCCAATCCGGCCCCGACAATCAGCGCTGTACGCGGCGCGTCGGGCCCAAGCCCCGGATGGGAGGGCAGGGCCCAGGGCAGGGCGGGTTTTTTGCGGTTCAGGCGGTGGGGGGCTGAGGCCTGTGAGGCGGGTGTCGGGGGTGCCGCCGCCGGTTGCTGCTCTGAATACTGAGCGGTGAGCATTTCCCGCTTGCGGCCAAAACCGGGCACTTTTTCCGGTGTGAAACCAGCGACGGCAAGGCCGCGCCGAACCACTCCGGCGGCGGTGAAGGTGGCCAGGGTGGTGCCGGGCTGGCTCAGGTGCGCCAGGGTAGTGAACAGTTCCGGAGTCCACATATCGGCATTCTTGGCCGGTGCGAAGCCATCCAGAAACCAGGCGTCCAGGGCTGGGCCAGAGTGGATGAAATCAGGGTGATCGCTGCTCAGTAGCTGGGCCAGGCCACTCTGGGCATCATCAAATATCAGTGTCAGGATCACTCGCCCACGGTCCAGGTGTAACCGATGAAATGCCGGGCCCACGGTGGGTGGGTATTGATCGATCAGTTCATTGGCGAGCGCCCTCAGTTCGGGCCACAGGCTCAGGGCCCGTTGCAGGTCGTCTCGCTGCAGGGGAAAACGGTCCACGCTGATAAAGTGCAGTCGGGCATCGTCAGGGGCCGTTTGCCGCCAGAGTTGCCAGGCAGCCAGAAAATTGAGGCCCGAGCCGAAGCCGGTTTCGCCAATGGCGAAACGGCGTTCAGTCACGGGCTGTTGCTCCAGGGCCCGGAAGCGCTCGGCCAGATGGTTGTGGTGCAGGAAGACATGACGAGTTTCGGCCAGTCCGTCGGTGCGGGAGAAATACACGTCGGCGAACCGGGTGGAGATTGGCTGACCCGCCTCATCCCATTGCAGGTGAGCGGTTTCCAGATTCTGATCCGGCCCCGGAGTGCCGGTCTCCGGGGCGTCGCTCACAGGCCGAACTCCCGGGTAATCTGTTCGCACCAGCGTGCGATGCGCTCGTCGGTCAGATCGAACTCATTCTCTTCATCCAGTGCCAGCCCCACAAATTGATCGCCCTCGGGGGTGAGTGCCTGAGAGGCCTCAAATTCGTAGCCCTCCCGGGGCCAGTAGCCGCAGGGGCGGGCGCCCCGGGCCAGCAGTTGCGCGTGCAGGTAGCCCATGGCGTCGAGAAACCATTCGGGGTAACCGATCTGATCCCCCAGTCCGTAGAGCGCCACCGCTTTACCGCGCAGGTCCAGCTCCGCCAGCTCTTCCCAGATCTCCTCCCAGTCTTCCTGCAACTCCCCGTAATCCCAGGTCGGGATGCCGAAAATCAGGTAGTCGTAAAACTGGGCGGTGATGACCGGTTCATCGGCAATGTTGAACATATCCACCCGGTCTTCACCCAGTACCGCGCGGATTTTTTCGCCCGCCATTTCGGTGTAGCAGGTGGAGCTGCCATAAAACAGCCCGATGGCGGCACGGCTCATGACGGTGCTCCATCCGGCAGGAGCGTCGCCCACTGCTCAAGCCATTCCCGGGCGGACTCTTCGGGGTCGTCGCCGCTGCAGGCGTCCAGCACCAGAGGCTCGCCGATTCGCTGCGCGCCGAGGTCGGCGAATGCATCGTCGATGGCTTGGCCGGCTTCACCGAAGGTGGTGTAGCTGCTGTCGCCGAGATTGATCAGGCCGTACTGGCGCCCGGCAATGGCGGGATACTCGCGGGTCATCTGAACGTACAGTGGCTGCAGGTTGTCCGGCAGGTCGCCGGCGCCGGTGTTGGAGGTACAGATGAGTAAAATTTCATCGGGGCTTCGGACCAGATCTTCCACCTGAGCAAAGTTGTTGATGCTGATCTGGTGGCCTTTGCGTTGCAGCTCCTCGGCTGCGAGCTCGGCGATGCCTTCGGCATTACCGGTGACACTACCCACCAATATCTGGATTTGACTCATGAGTCCCCTTGCTAATCAACTGTGGTACGAATGCTGGATCAGGCTGGCGCCCTTTGAGCAGGGCATGATACCAGCCTGTTGGAGTTGGCGTCAGCGATGGCTGCCGGGAAACCCCAATTGGCGCCAGGCCTCATAGGCCACTACGGACACCGCATTGGAAAGGTTCATGCTGCGACTGTCGGCCACCATGGGGATACGCAGCAGGTGGTCCGGGCCCAGCTCGTCCCGAATGGACGCGGGCAGTCCCCGGGTTTCAGGCCCGAACAGCAGGTAGTCCCCCGCTTCGAACGTCGTTTCACTCGGGTAACGGTGGCCTTTGGTGCTGAGCCCGAACAGTCGCGCCGGTTGCGCCTGCTCCAGGAAGCTGGGCCAATCCGGATAGGTTTTCAGGGACTGCCATTCACCGTAGTCCAGCCCCGCGCGGCGTAGCCGTTTGTCATCGAGCACGAAACCCAGAGGCTCAATCAGGTGCAGTTGGCAGCCGGTATTGGCTGCCAGACGAATGATATTGCCGGTGTTAGGCGGTATTTCCGGTTCAAATAAAACAATATGGAACATTGGTTTTCAGCCGATTTCGTGTACTATTGTGCGCAAGATCCGGGCCTCGTGACGCTGGTTATAACAAAAAGGAATATAAAGCGTCTTCAAGGCGAGATTTTCTTGGCGATTGTGCGGTTCGCCGGGACGTAGTGCGCGCGATGCGTCATAATACCAGCGTTCAGGCATGTTTATTGCCTCAGTCAACAATAACTCGGGAAGCCCAGGTGGCCAGCCGTTGAGCTTATTTCGTAAACGACCATCCAGTACAGGTACAGTTGGCGTCCAATTCAACAAGGGCGGGGTTTCGCTCGTCTGTGCCGAGGCTCGTCCCGTTGGGGCTCCTGCCGGTGAGGGCGAAATGGCCCGGCCTTTTCTCCAGGCCGCTGAGTGGCTCCCCGAGAGCGATAGCCAGCGCCAGACGGGGTTGCTCGAAGAACGGGTGGAGCAGTTGGGGTTGCGCCGTAAACCCTGTCACCTGGTGTTGGGGCGGGAAGACTACAACCTGCTTCTGGTTGAGGCCCCAGCCGTGCCGGCCTCGGAACTGCGCGAGGCCCTGCGTTGGCGAATTCGCGACCTGATTGACTTTCCCGCCGACCAGGCGGTACTGGATGCCTTTCTGTTGCCGGAGGATCGCAGCCGTGGCGGGAAGCGCATGGCCTATGTTGCGGTGGCCCATCGCCATCTGATTGAACAGCGTATCGCTCAGGTGGCGGACGCCCGGCTGGATCTCCAGGTGATCGATATTCCGGAGTTGGCGTTGCGCAACCTGGTGTATCGGTTGTGCGACACGGCCCGGGGTGTGGCGCTGGTCAAGCTGGGCGGTGGCACCGGCAGTCTGCATATCGTCCGCGGTGACGACCTGCACCTGGCCCGCCGCTTTAATGTGCCCTATGAAGGTGGGCTGCTGGAAGATCTGCCGGAGGATGTCCTGTTACTGGAAATCCAACGCTCCCTGGATTACTTCGAACGCCAGATGCGCCAGCCGCCGCCCGGCCAGATCTGTCTGGTCGGGGAAAACCTCAGCCCTGATAAAATCACTGAATCACTGACCAATGGCTTGCCGATGCCGGTTTCGTTGCTGGACATCGAGTCGTCGCTGACACTGGGCGATCAGGTTCAGTCTCACACCCTGACGCTGTGCCTAGCCGCCATCGGCGCCGCGCTGCGACTCACGGAGGGGGACTGATGCAACAGGTCAATCTGTATTTGCCGGAGTTTCACCCCCGTCGGGTGTGGTTGAGTCTGAACCAGATGATCGCCGCGATCGCGGTTGTTCTGGTGTTGATTATCGGCCTGTCGCTGTGGAGTGCGGCGTACACCGATTCGCTCCAGGCACGCTTGACGGATGAACGCGCGCAGTTGGAGACATTACAACAACAGGTGCAGCGGCTCATGGCCGAACTGCCCGCCCGTCGCGGTGCGACGGTGGAAGAGCAGGTGGCCCGTTTGCGTCAGGAAATTCAGCGGCGGGAGCAGATTCTGCGCCTGATGTCCCAGCAGAATCTCGGCAACGCCGAGGGGTTTTCCGGGCAACTGTTGAGCCTGTCCCGCCATGCCATGGATGATCTGGCGCTGGCGGAGTTTTCGCTGCAATCCGGGGGGCAGTACGTCGAGCTGGCCGGCCGGGTGCGCAAGCCGGAACAGGTGCCGCTGTATCTACAGCAGTTGCGTCAGGATGAGAGCTTCGCCAACGTTTCGTTCGGCGTGCTGGAAGTGGCTCGGGAGCCGGATGACCGGGGACCGGGGTTGATGTTCTCGCTGCAGCGCGCCGAGGCCGACGAGACCAACGCACGGGGAGGGCGATCGCGTGACTGATTGGCAGCAGAGTTGGCATCGCTGGGCCGAGCGGGTGGAGGCCTATTCCCTGCGTGAGCGGGTACTGCTCTTGCTATGCCTGATCGCGGTGTTGATCGGGCTCTGGCAGTGGTTGATTGAGTTGCCTCAGGAGCGTCAGCGCGAGCAGATTGAACAGCAGCGCACCGCCGTCGCAAACGATCGGGATGCCCAGCAGGCACAGCTGGCCGCCCTGATGAGCACCGAGGCGGACAACCGACCCGCAAGGGAGTTGGAGCAACTGCAGCGGACACTGGATGAGCTGGATGCGAGTCTGGCGAGCCTTTCCCAGGGGTTGGTCAGTGCGGATCAATTGCCACAGATTCTTCAGGAAGTGTTGATTTCCACTACTGAGTTACAGCTGCGACGGGTGCGCACGCTTCCCGTTGAGGAACTGCCGTTGACCAAGGCCGCAGATGGCACTGAAGCGGCGGAACCGGTTGAAACGGCGACCGGTGTTTTTCGACACAGTGTCGAGCTTGATGTCAGCGGTGACTTCTTTGAAGTGTTGAGTTTCCTGCGCCGGCTCGAAGGGCTGCCCTGGCGGTTCTACTGGGATCGTCTGGACTACGAAGTAATGGACTACCCGGTGGGCGATATTCGATTGCGGGTTTATACCCTGAGTGCCGAGGAGGGTCTGCTCGGTGTCTAGATTATTGTGCATTGCCTGTCTGATCGGGTGGTCGGCGCTGGTGTGGGCGGACAGTCAGCGCGACCCCACTCGCCCCCTGGATTACCGGGCCAGCCGCGAGTCGGTGTCCCTGACGCTGAACGCAATCATGGCGGGCGACTCGCGCCGCCTGGCGATCATCAACGGACAGTCCCTGACGGCGGGCGAGATGATTGCCAACACCGGGGGGGTACGCCTGCTGCAAGTTGAATCCCATTCAGTGATTGTCGGTCAGAGCGGCCGGCAGTGGCGTTTGAATTTGAACGATGAATCCGTACGTCGAACGAGGCCCGCGGAGCAATGAGGCAAACGATTATGGATCCGCATTTTCTGAGAAGAACGATGCACACCGCCGCCGCGCTGATGGCGGTCGTCCTGGTGACGGCCTGTGTTGGGCCGCGCGATTCGCAGTTGGCGGCTGAGCGTGAAATGAGTGAGGTGGCCGAGGCGCAGCGTGAGCAGGCTCAGGCGGTACCCGAGGAAGTGAGCCAGGCACTGGTTCCAGAGCGCCGTCGCAGCGAGGAGGTGGCTCCGGAGCGGTTTGATGTCAGAGTGCGCAATGTGCCCGCCAAGGCGTTTTTTCTCGGGCTGGTGCAGGACTCAGACACCAACATTGTGGTGCACCCCGATGTCAGTGGCAGTCTCTCGCTGGAGTTGAAAGGAGTCACGGTGGATGAAGTGCTGGAAGTGGCACGGGACATTTACGGTTATGACTACCGGCGTTCGGGCAATATCTACACGGTGTATCCCAACGAGCTTCAGACTCAGGTGTTCCATGTGAACTACCTGGATGTTCAGCGGGTGGGGGTGTCGGACACCAACCTGTCGATCGGTCGCAGTGAATCATCAAACAATAACCGCAACAATCGCGGTTCCGGCAATAATTCGGGCAGCGGCGATGACAGTGCCAACCTGCTGGGCCTGCTCGCCGGTGAAGACGGCAGTTCGACCAATGGGTCTGAGGTGTCCCCGGGGGCGCGGGTGCAGACCATGAACCGCACCGATTTTTGGCAGTCGCTGCGCCAGTCGGTGTCCGCCATTGTCGGCGGTGAGGGTGGCGACAAGATGGTAATGGTCAGCCCCCAGGCCGGTATGGTGGTGGTCAAGGCTATGCCTCATGAGCTGAATGCGGTGCGGGAATTTCTGGAGCGTTCCGAGCTGAGCGTAAGGCGTCAGGTGATTCTGGAGGCGAAGATTCTGGAGGTCCGTCTGAACGAAGGGTTCCAGGCGGGGATCAACTGGGGCGCCATCAGCGGGCAGTTGGACTACGGCTATAACCGGCTGCGCTCGACCAGCTACTCGGAGCAGGATTCGGCCGTCACCACCATTCCGCCGGGAAGCAGTTCCCGCCAGATTTCCGGGTTGGAAGAACTGCAACGCGGTACTGAAAACCTGTTTACCTCCGTCCTGCAGGTGGGTGATGTAACCGAGCTGCTCGACTTGCTGGAAACTCAGGGCAGCGTGCAGGTCCTGTCCAGCCCCAGAGTGTCCACGGTGAACAACCAGAAAGCGCTGATTCGAGTGGGCTCCGATGAATACTTTGTGACCGGTATCTCCAATAACACCACCTCGAATGTGGCGTCGGTGACCAGCACGCCCAATATCGAACTGTCGTCCTTCTTCAGTGGTATTGCCCTGGATGTGACCCCGCAAATCGCCGACAGCGGCGAGGTGATCCTGCACATTCATCCGGTGGTCAGTGAAGTGAATGACCAACTGAAAGTGTTTACCGTCGGTAGCGAGGAGTTCGCCTTGCCTCTGGCACAACGGGGTATTCGCGAGTCGGACAGCATTGTCCGGGCGCGCAGCGGCCAGGTGGTGGTGCTGGGTGGCCTGATGCAGGAGGATACCCGGGACACCGATGGCAAGCGGCCGGTGTTGGGCGATATTCCACTGCTCAACAGCCTGTTCAAAACCCAGGGGCGTAGCCGCCAGAAAACCGAACTGGTGATTCTGTTGCGTCCGGTGGTGGTAGATGATGGCACCTGGCAGGACGAACTCGATCGCAGTCGCAATCGCATGCAACAGATGGGCGATGGTTATCGCGACCTCTGGGAGCAATAGCGCGGAGCCGGTCATGTACCAGGACTACTTCGGGCTGCGGGAGATGCCGTTTTCCCTCACCCCCGATACCCAGTTCTTCTTCGACAGCGCCGCCCATCGGGCGGTGCTCAATACGGTATTGCTGGCCCTGCGACACAGCGAAGGGTTCATCAAAATCGTCGGGGAAGTGGGCACCGGTAAAACTCTGTTGTGCCGCAAGCTGCTGGCCAGCCTGGGGCCGGAGTTTCTTACCGCGTACATTCCCAACCCCTACCTGACGCCGGACGAACTGAAAGGCTTCCTGGCCCAGGAAATCGGTGTGCCGTCCTCGCCCGATATGCCCGCCTATCAGCTGCTGAATGAGATCTACGCCCGGCTGGTGGCACTCGCCGCGGAGAAACGGCGCGTGGTACTGGTGGTGGATGAAGCCCAGGCCATGCCCCGGGAGACCATCGAAGCCTTGCGTCTGCTGACCAATCTGGAAACGGAAAAAAGCAAACTGTTGCAGGTGGTTCTGTTGGGGCAGCCCGAGTTGGAAGATGTGCTCAATCGCAGCGACTTGCGCCAGTTGAAACAGCGAATCGTGTTTTCGGAAACCCTCGGTACCATCGATCGCCGCACCCTGGCCGACTATCTCGATTTTCGTCTGCAGTCCGCCGGTTATCGGGGGCGCTCGCTGTTTACCCGGGGCGCGGTCCGGCTGATGCATCGCGCATCCGGGGGAATTCCCCGGTTGATCAATGTGCTCGCCCACAAGGCGTTGTTGGTCAGCTTCGGTCAGGGACGTTCCATGGTAGGCCGGGCGCAGGTGGCCAGGGCCGTGAAGGATACCACCGAAAGTCGTCGGCTGGGGCGCTGGCTGTCCGTCACGCCTTTTGGTTGGACTCCCTGGTTGGCGGTCTCCTTGTTGTTGGTGGGCGTGGGGCTCTGGTGGTACGGGGGCACGCCGTGAGTCTGATGAATGACATGCTGCGCGACCTGGATCGACGGGGCGGTACCTCCCCGAACCCGGCCGGCCCATCGACGCACCGCACTCAGCCAATGCAATCGCGCTATTTTGTTGGTGCGGGTCTGGCCGTTCTCGTGGCACTGGTCATAGCCGCACTGGTGTTTTGGTCACTGGTTGGAGCGGGCGGTGAAGGCAGTGCGCCGATGACAGAACAACCGGTGCCAGCAATCGATTCTGCGCCGGTGGCTGAATCCACAGTCGCTGAGCCGGAGCCCCGTATGCCGGCAACACGGGAGGTAGAGGCGGCATTGAGTCAACCGGTGACTCAGAAACCCGTCGAGGCGATTCCGGATGAATCCCAGGACTCCGATTTCTCGGAGGATATTCAGGTACTGCTTGATAAGGCTCGCCAGGCCCGGGACCGGGATCGATTGACGCGCCCAGCGGGAGACAATGCGTACGAATACTATCAGCAAGTGTTGGCCCTCAGTGCTGATCATCCGGTGGCGCTCGCCGGGCTGGCGGCGATTGCCCAGCGTTATCGGGAGCTGGCTGAAGCGGCCATGGACCGGGAGGCTCTGGATGCGGCCCAGCAGTTTCTGCGTCGGGCTCGTTCGGTCGATCCGCAGTTGTCGGGGATGCAGAACAGCGAAGCCCGATTGGAGACACTGCGAAACCGTTCGCAAAGCGAAGGTACGGAGCCGGAAACCGAGAAGGCGGCAGACGCCTCCTCGCTCAATGTACAACTCGATCTTGCCAGCGAAGATCGACGGCGCGCGCAACAGGCGCGCCAGTGGTGGTCTCGGGATCAGCGTAGCCGGGCCCGGCATTTTCTGGAGCAGACGCTCGCTCAGTGGCCGGAAGATAGGGTGCCGCCGACGGTGAGCACCGTGGCATTGGTGGAGTTCTACCTGCAAGAGGGTAACGACTCACAGGCAGAGCAACTGTTGAACGAATCACGGGCATTGTCCGATGATGAACACTCGCGCCTGGGCGCTGAGCTCTGGTCTCTACGTGGGGATAATGCCCGGGCGCTGGCACTATTGGAGAACTCGGCGGAACATGCCGAAGGCAATGAGCCTTACCGCGCTTTGTGGGCGCGCCTGAATTATGAGCAGGGGCGCCACGAACAGGCGGCCAATCATTACCGGCAGTTACTGAGTGACTTTGGGGCACAGCCGGCCTACTGGTTGGGGCTGGGGCTGGCGGAAGATGCCCGCCAGCAAGCGGCGGCGGCACTGCAAGCCTTCGAGCAGGCGCTGGCCAGTGGCGCTTACGATGGCCGTGAGTCCATTCGCCGATACCTGGAAGGGCGTGTCGGCGTACTGGTCCGTCGAACCGAAAACCGGGAACCCTGATATGGTTGATACTCAACAAAGCACTCGCAAACGCATTCGCATCGGGGATCTGCTGGTAGCGCAGCAGATGATTACCGACGACCAGCTCTCCCACGCGTTGGAAGAGCAAAAGCAGAACGGCCGGAAGCTGGGGAACACCCTGGTGGATCTCGGGTACGTGGACGAGAATGCACTGCTCAACCTGCTGTCCGATCAGTTGAATATTCCCTTCGTCGAGCTGCGCCAGTTCCGGTTTGACCAGGAGTTGATCCGGCGCTTGCCGGAAACCAGTGCCCGGCGTTATCGGGTGCTTCCGCTACGGGAAGATCCCGACGGTCTGCTGTTGGGGATGGCCGACCCCACGGATATTTTCTGTCTGGATGAACTGACCCGCCAGCTCGATCAGACGATCAAACCGGCGGTGGTCCGCGAGTCCGAGCTGCTGGATGTGCTCGATATCGCCTACAGTCAGGCGAGTGAAATTGCCTCGCTGGCCGAAGAACTGGATGAAGAGCTGGAAAGCTCCGCGATCGATTTGACGGATTTCGCCGCCGAGGCGACCGACAGCGATGCGCCGGTGGTCAAGCTGTTGCAGAAAATTTTTGAAGAAGCGATCACCGCCAAAGCGTCGGACATTCACATCGAGCCGGATGAAACCGTGCTGCGTATCCGCAACCGGATTGACGGGGTGTTGCTCGAGCAGGTGATGAACGAAAAGCGCATTGCCCCGGCCCTGGTGGTGCGTCTGAAACTGATGTCCGGGCTGGATATTTCCGAGAAGCGCAAACCCCAGGACGGACGCTTCAATCTGAAGGTGAAAGGCCGCAATATTGACGTGCGTCTGTCCACCATGCCGGTGCAATTTGGCGAGTCGGTGGTGATGCGTCTGCTTGACCACACTGATGGCGTACTGCCTCTCGGCAAGGTCGGCATGCCCCCCGCGCTGGTCGACCGGTTTCGTAAAATCATTGCTCGCCCTCACGGGTTGGTCTTGGTCACTGGTCCGACCGGCAGTGGTAAAACCACGACGCTGTACGGGGCACTCTCGGAGCTCAACAAGCCCGAGAAGAAAATCATTACCGTGGAAGATCCGGTGGAGTATCGTTTGCCACGTATCAACCAGGTGCAATTGCACGAGCGTATCGGCCTGACCTTTGGCAGTGTGCTTCGGGCGTCACTGCGCCAGGACCCGGACATTCTGCTGGTGGGGGAGATCCGGGATGCGGAATCCGCCGAAATTGCGCTGCGCGCGGCCATGACCGGTCACCTGGTATTGTCCACCCTGCACACCAACGATGCCCTGACCTCCGCGCTGCGTCTGATCGATATGGGCGTCGATGCCTACCTGGTGGCCACGGCACTCAAGGCGATTGTGGCCCAACGCCTGTTGCGCCGCATTTGTACCAGTTGCATTCAGGATCACGAGCCGAATGCCAACGAACGCCAACTGCTGGCGGCGATCGCCAAGGGGCGCGATCTCAGCCAGGTGCAGTTCAAACAAGGGGCGGGCTGCCCCCATTGTCATAACACCGGCTACCGGGGTCGGGTCGGGGTTTTCGAATTGTTGGAAGTCAATGGTGCCATGGCTGAAGCGCTGCGGGACAACAGCCTGAATGCGTTTACCCGAGCGGCTCAGCAGAGCCCCAACTATCGCCCCCTAAGCCACAGCGCACTCGATTACGCGATAGAGGGCATCTCCACCCTCGAAGAGGTCATGAAAGTCTCAGCACAGATCGAAGATGAGGCAGAGCTGATCTGATGGCCCTCTACCAGTTCAAAGGCCGCAACGCCGAGGGTCGCCCCGTATCCGGCCAGCTCGAAGGCCCCAGCCCCGACGCCGTCGCCGGCCAATTGGCCGGGCGCGGGGTGACGCCCATTGCCATCGAACCCTATGAGCACCGCCCCAGTTGGTCTGAGCGCTGGCAGGAGTGGCGCCACAGTGGGCAGGTAGAAACTGTTGACCTGATCATGTTCTGCCGACAGATGTACACCATTACCCGGGCGGGCGTGCCTCTGGTACGCGGCATTCGCGGCCTGGCCGCCAACCTGCGCCATGTGACCTTTCGCAATACCCTGGAGGACATTGCCGACCGTCTGGAATCCGGTTTGGAATTATCAGTAGCGATGCGTCACCACCCGAACGTGTTCAACAACCTGTTTATCAGCGTGGTGAGTGTGGGGGAAGGCAGTGGCTCTCTGGAGAGCGCCTTCAAGCAGTTGAGTGAGTATCTTGAACGGGACCAGGAAACCATCAAGAGCATCAAGGCGGCGCTGCGCTATCCCAGCTTTGTATTGATCGCCCTGGCCATCGCCATCATGGTCATCAACGTGAAGGTGATTCCCGCCTTTGCCAATATGTTTTCCCAGTTTGGCGCGGACCTGCCGTTGCCAACCCGCATTCTGGTGGGTGTGTCCGATTTCTTTGTCGCCTTCTGGCCCTATCTGTTGTTTATCGCCGTGGGCAGCTTTTACGGGTTTCGTCGCTATATCAAAACCGATAAGGGGGCCCGAGTCTGGGGCCGCAAAAAACTTGGCCTGATTGTGATCGGCGACATTATCGAACGGGCCTCCATGGCCCGCTATGCGCGTTCGTTCAGCGTGATGTTGCGGGCCGGTCTGCCGGTCAACCAGGCGTTGGATCTCTGTGCCCGGGCCATTGATAACCCCTGGCTGGGTGACAAGATCCGTGAGATTCGGGCCGGTGTGGAGCGCGGTGAAGGGCTGTTTCAGACCCATATGACCAGCGGCATGTTTACGCCATTGGTGCTGCAGATGATCGCCGTGGGGGAGGAGAGCGGCCAGGTGGACCAACTGCTCTCGGAAGTGGCCGAGTTCTATGAGCGGGAGGTGGATTACGATACCAAGCGTCTGAGTGATCGTATTGAACCGATCATGGTGGTCATTATGGCAAGTTTTGTCCTGATTCTCGCCCTGGGCATCTTCCTGCCCATGTGGGAAATGTACAACATTCAGCAGTGAGCCTATGAGCCGAAAATCCCAGCGGGTGTTTGAATGGTTGTTGATCGCCACGTTGATCGGCACCGTACTGGTGTTCGCTTTGGGTCTGTATGGCCGCATGGCCGGAGATGTGCAGCGGCTGAGTTTTGAGCTGGCAGCCCAGAACTTCAAAACGGCGGTGTCCGGAGTGCGGGCTCACTGGTATATTCAGCGGGCACAAGGTGAGACAGAGCGGGATGTGGTGGTATTCAGCGAGCTGCCGACGATTCCTGTGGGGCTGGAAGATGCCTCGGACATCAGGGTCTACCTGAACTCTCAGGGCTGGCCGGTGAACACCCGGTCCCGGCGCGAGGCCGCGGACGGTCGTCTTGATCCCGAGGAGTGTCTGGATCTTTGGCGGGCGTTTCTGCATCAGGCACCGCCTGTCAGCCTGGAGGGGGCTTTGGCGCCCAATGCGGTCTTCGGGGTGGCCAAGGTGGGCGAGGGGCGGGAAAGCGCCTGTCGCTACCGTCAATTGGTTGACGATAGTGGTCGTCGATATTTTGACTATCTTCCGTTTGATGGACGGGTTTTGCTCAGCTCGTCACTGGAATGACGCTTTTTATCGGTTTAAGTGTTGGCATGGAAGTTGAATTCACCTATATTAGGTGAAAACATGCGCCAAGTGCGGAGTTCGGCGCCAGTAGTGGTTTTTACAGGTTTTACAATAACTCATGACCCTTAATGGAGTTCTCTTATGAAACAACAATCCGGTTTTACTCTGATCGAACTGATTGCGGTAATCGTTATCCTGGGCATTATCGCTGCTGTGGCGGTGCCGCGGTTTGTGGATTTGTCGGATGCGGCTCGTGAAGCGGCTGTTGATGGAGTCGCGGGCAACCTGGCGAGTGCCAGTGCATTGAACTATGCTGCAGCGGTCGCCTCCGATGCGGGGATACAGGATGCGCCAACTCCAACTACGATTGAGAACTGTACCGATGCGGCCGCTTTGTTGGAAGGTGGAGCCTTACCCGCAAACTATGAGATCGAGTCCCTGACGGTTGGTGATGGTGCAAACGTGACATGTACCGTTCACTCCCCCGATGTGGCTAATACCGAGGCTGATGCGGACTTCACCGTTTATGGTGTTGCGGCACCGTAATCTAATTTTCTCGGGGACGCCTGAGTGTGCCGATCTAAGGGTTTCACTCTAGTTGAGTTGGTGGCAGTCATTACTGTTTTGGCAGTTTTGGCTGCATTTTCGCTTCCCAAGCTGATTGATTTCTCATCGTCCGCGAAGAGGGTGGCAGCAGAGGAGTTGGCAGCGACTTTGTCGACCGCTAGTTCTTCCAATTTGGCTACCTTCATTTTGAGGGAGGCGTATCCGGCGACTATTTCCCAATCGGCATTCCCAATGAACGCCTGCGGGAATGCCCGTTTTCTGTTGGCAACCGGCTTACCGACAGGCTATCGGATTGAAGCGGCCGGGTCCGGCGATGGCACGGTATTGCATATGGCTACTGTTCAGTGCGACGTTGTTGATGAGTCGAACACCGCTATCCGCGCCAGCTTTACGCTTCACGGAATCAACCCAAGCAGCTCCTAACGTCCTCTGCAACAGGTCCGACCATGCCCTCAGCGTGCGCAATGTACAATGGCCGGAAGTCATCGGGTTTCAGCCTGATCGAGCTGATCGCAGTGATCATCCTGCTGGGTATTATCAGCGTGGTGGCGCTGCCCCGTTTTTATGATACCGACGCTGCAGCGATCCAATCCGCTCGCGACCAGGTCCTGTCTGCTTTCTTTACCGCGCAACAAATAGCCATGGCCCGTGCCAGTACGAGCAATACCATTCAGGTAACCGTTGTCACGTCCGGTCTGAATGTGACGGAAAATGGCACTCCCGTGTCCGCCACCGGTGGAACCTACCCACTGACACTGCCCGAAGGTGTCGCCATTACGGTCGGCACAGGCACCTATTCCTTTGATAAATTGGGCCGGACCGATCCGGGACAGATTGTGCTTGCCCGCGGTTCAACGTCGGCCACTGTGCGTGTGGAGGCCAGCGGCTATGCCTATACGCCTTGAGCCAATTCGCCAACGCGGCGTCACCCTGATTGAGCTGATCGTTTTTATCACCGTGATTGCACTGGCGCTCGGAGCCTTGCTGGGCGTCTATCGATATTCGGTGATCAACAGCGTGGACCCGCTGGTACGGGTGCGGCTGCTGGAATCCACCCAGTCCCGACTGGATGTGGTGTTGGCACAACCCTACGATGCCAATACGCCGCCTGGCGGAGTGCCGGCCTGCGACAGTCAGGCCCCGCCGGGGCGTCCGACACCGCCGGTCTGTGCCGATGCGGGAGGTGTCAGCAGCTTTGATGGTGACACCGATGCACCGTATCCTGGATACAACCGTACCGTCGCGGTTGAATTTGCGGGGAGTGAGTTGGGGCTGACCAACAACCGCTGGGCCAAGCGGATTACAGTGACCACCACCGCGCCCAGCGGTGAATCACTCACCCTCTCAGCCTACAGGACAAACTTCTGATGTGCCGGTGCCGGTCACGACAAGCCGGGTTTTCCCTGGTGGAATTGATCACGGTCATCGTGGTGCTTGCGCTGGTGGCCATCATCGGCACCGGCTTTATCGTCAGTGCCACAGATAGCTATCGGCAAACCCAGGCCCGGGCGGCACTGGTCAATACCGCCCGACAGGCGCTGGAGCGGATGACCCGCCAGATTCGCGGTGCCATGCCCTACAGCGTGCGGATTACCAATAGCGGCGACTGTGTGGAGTTTATGCCGGTGGCGGGTGGCGGTATCTACCGTGAGCCGGTGCCCGATGTGGCCAATGGCGCGCCCCCTCACACCGCGATCCAGACCGCGCCGCACTCGGTGGACTTTGGCACCGCGGATTACCTCAGTATCGGAGCGATGGACAGCGGCGAGCTGTATGGCGGTAGTCCGGTGTCGCTGGCGCTGGTCAACAGCCGCACTACCACCGAGGTGACATTCCCCAGCCGGACCTGGCAGCGCAATTCCATTGGACGGCGCTTTTTCCTGCTCAATCAACCCCAGGCCTTCTGCCTGTTTGGTGGTCAACTGCGTTTTTATCCCGCGCAGGATCGTACGGCGGCAAACGTTGATCCTGGCAGTGACTTTGATCTGTTGGCCCGCAACGCTCAGGCCTCGGGCAGTCCCTTCGTATTGTCTGCCGCGAGTGATAGTCGCAATGTGTTGTTGCAGATAAACGTCGCCTTCAGCGAGGGCGGTGAAACCATGATTTTTGAGCAGGAGGTATTGATTCGCAATGTCCCCTGATCTTTTTCAACATCGTGCTATGCGGAAGCAGGACGGCTTTCTGTTGCCGGTTGCGCTGTTTATTATCGTCGTGATGGGTTTTGCCTCCCTGGCGTTATGGCGCACGACAAGCCAAAGCAGTATTGCCAGCGTTCAGGAGGTGGTTACCGTGCAGGCGCTGTACGCAGCAGAAAGCGCGGTTCAGCGAGGCCTGAGTGAATTGTTCTACCCCAATGCCAACGCTCGTCCCCCGGTTGATAATCGCTGCGCTTCACTGAATACCAGTATTGACTTCTCCGGTATCAACGGTCTTAACCTGTGCACGGCACAAGTTCAGTGTGAGCTGGCGGAGCCGGGCTTGTACAACCTTTCCGCCAGCAGTCAATGCGGCAGTGGTCCCACGCGAGCAGTGCGCTCTCTGACGGTTCAGGCGAGGTTTTGATGGGACGCTTCTTCAGTTTCAACACTCGGTTCGCCTGTTTCCAATTTTCGTGCGTCTTAGCACGCTTTCTTCTTTTCATTGGGAGTTTGCTGTTCTCTCCGCTGGCCTGGTCCGTCGCCTGTGACGCGGTATTCACTAACGGAGTTCAAAGTCACTCTTCAACTGGGAGTGTCAATGCAGGTTACCAGGCTGAAATTAACGGTGGCGGTGGTCTTATCTCTACACCAGAACTGATACAGCAGTCCTCGCCGGGGCAAGCTATTTGCGACTCGGGTACGTGCCAGGCAACGGGTTATCCGAGTACCCCGAGCTCCGTTGCTGTTCTTCAAAGCAACGGTAGCTCGGGCTCTGTCACGGCTTCAGGGGGCAATACGAACATTAATGCTGGTCAGTATGTAAATATAACCGTTCCCCAACGGGTGAGAGCTACCTTCAACAGTGAAGGTGGTGAATATCGAATGCGAGCCTTTTCTACTGGTTATCAATCCGAAGTCCGCTTTCGGTCCGGGGATTATTGGATTACTGGTGATATGACGCTTGGTCAGGAAACCGAGGTTACCAAGCAAGGTGGAAACTCGGACCCGGTCCGGATATTTGTCGACGGTGATGTTGTACTTGGTTATGACATGGTTACGTCTGGGTTCAGTCCAGGACAGCTTTTTATCTACGCAACGGGTTCGATCACTGTCAGACAGTTCTCCGCCATCACAGGATTTTTATATGCTGATGGGCTAATAATAACCGAATATCAAGTGGTTATTAACGGGGCCTTATCTGCGGAAGAGGTACAGCTTGCTCAAGAGACTATCGTCAGTTATCCAAGTGCCATAGCACCTGACCTGGACTATACGCCGTTTTGCGATCCTACGGGTGGCACTCCTGCGACCTTAATCGCGGATTGGCGGATGGACGAAGCTGGTTGGAGCGGTACCGCAGGTGAGGTGATCGACAGCAGTGGCAATGGCAATAACGCGACAGCGCAAAACGGCGCTGATACGGCCGATGTTGCTCCGGCGCTTTCAGGCGATCCGGGTACTTGCGGATATGGGGAGTTTGATGGAGTAGATGATTATCTGAGTGTGCCGGGTTTATCCGGAACCCTCAATCGCACCGCCAGCATGGCGTTCTGGATTAAAACCACACAAACCGGCAACTCGACGGCCTGGTCCTCCCCGGCTGTGGCTGGTATAGAGGAGAACGGGGGCGCCGACGATATTTTCTGGGGTTGGTTGAATCCGCAGGGGCGGATTGGCTTGACGGTGGGAAATAATAACACAACGGTTTCGAATGCTCAGGTGAGTACAGGAAACTGGACACATGTGGCGCTTACGCGAAATCACGAAAGTGGTGAGTATCAGATTTTCATCAATGGCGCGTTGGACAGCAGAGGAACCACCGGAACAGGCATTATTGGCAACGGCTTCTCGAGCATTGGTCGAGTAGAAAACACCAGTAGCAGCGTGGCGTTAAATTATCTTCAAGCGCAGCTTGATGAGGTCCGTATTTACGAAGGAGTTCTGACAGAGCCTGAAGTGCAGGCGATTTTTCAGGCCCGACACCCTTGCAGCCAGAGTATTTGTCCGACCGGAACGCCGGTGCCTGGGCTCTTTGGCGAGTTCTATAACAACATGAATCTGGCGGGCGCGCCTGAGGGCACCCGCGTTGATGGCCCGGTGGACTTCAATTGGGGACTGGGCGGTCCTGGGGTAGCCGGGGTGGGCGACGATGAGTTCTCGGTACGCTGGAGCGGACGGTTACACATCACGCAAACAGGCGGCTATCGTTTTCAGACCCGGTCTGATGATGGTGTTCGCCTTCGCGTAGACGGTGATCTGGTCATCGATGAGTGGGCTCCTCAGCCAGCAACCAACGATACCAGTGGTGTTGTGAACCTGGAAGCAGGGCAGAGCTACGATATTGAGCTGGAATATTTCGAGGAATTTATCGATTCTGAAATCCGGCTGCGCTGGGACGCGCCTGGCGCTACGAGCGGCTTTGTGCCGATTCCCGTCGGTAACGCAAATGGCACCGCCACCGGTCTCTATCATTGCCCCGGTAACCGAGTCGACTCCTACACCCTGGTGCACGCCAATAACGGTGTGACCTGTGAAGCCTTACCGGTAGTGATTACCGCCAGGGACAGCGCTGGCAATGCGGTTGTGCCTGCCGCGGGCACAGTAGTGGACTTGCTGGCCGATCCGGTGCCGGATTCGGGAGATACTGCCTGGGTTGGTGATGGCACTTATGTTTTTTCAGGCTCGGAGAACAACTTTACCGCCTTTCTGCGTCAACTCAGCCCGGCTGAGGTGGGGTTGTCGGTGACCGATGGCACAGCTTCCGGCAGCTCCGGCCCGGTGAACTTTGCTGATACCGGGCTGGTGTTTTACGGGGATCGCTCCGGTGGGCCTCTGCCCAATCAGGTGGCCGGCACCGAAGACCTCAATCCGGTCATTCGTGCGGTGCGCACCGATGATGAAACCGGCTCCTGCGAGGCGCGAGTGGACAACCAGACCCGTACGGTGCAGCTGGGCTATGAGTGTATCAACCCCGGCAGTTGCCGTGCGGGCCAAACCCTTAGCCTGGCATCAACCTTCATTCAGGCGAACAATGCCGGTGCAGGTCCGGCCTACTCGCCCGTCTCTCTCGGCTTTGATGACGAAGGCTACGCGGACATTCCGCTGGAGTACTCCGACGTGGGTGATATTCGCCTCTGGGCACAGTTGAGTTTGCCAGAAGAGGGCGAGCAACCGGCGGTGGACCTGGTCGGTCAGAGTAATCGCTTTATCGTCAAACCCCACACCTTGGTCGTGACCGACGTGCAGGGCGCTGCGGGGCAATCCAATCCCGGCGGTACGGGGTCCGGAGCTGGTTTCGTGGCGTCGGGAGAGCCCTTCTCAGTGCGGGTCGAAGCCCGGAATAGCAATGGCGCAGTGACTCCCAACTTCGGCAATGAATCGCCAGCACAGAGCGTCCGTCTTGAACTGAGTGAATTGGTTTACCCCTCGGGCGGCAGCCTCGGAAACCTGGGCGGTGCAGGGAGTCTGACTCGCGAAGATAACGGCGTAGCGCTTGGCGATGGGGTGAGCTGGGATAATGTGGGCACCATTACTCTGGAACCCCGCTTGGTCGGTGACGATTATCTCGGTGCAGGCGACTTGGTGGAAGTGACCGAAAGTGATCCCGTGGGCCGGTTTTATCCATACGACTATACGCTGAATGGAAGCACCGCCAGCGATGCCTGCGGACCCTTCAGCTATATGCATCAGGCTGCGATCGACCTGTCCTATACCGTCAGTGCCCGCAACCTGAATGGCGCTGTGGTAAGCAACTACGACGATACCACTCTGGCGTATGCGGGCACCGCGAACCCTGGCTACGTCGCCGAAAACGATGACGCCGCCAATGGCAGCGAATTAAGCGGGAGGGTTCAGGCGGAGAACGAGGCCGACTGGAGCGGCGGGGTGCTCACAGTAACTGATTCTAGCGCCGCTTTTCTAAGAGCATCCAATACACGCCCGGATGGTCCCAGGGCGGACTTGCAATGGGGTTTGACCCTGATGGATTCACTGGATGGCCGTCCAATGGTAGACCTGGACATGAATGCCAACACCAGCGGTGACTGCGCAGCAGCGGGAAACTGCAGCGCAGTCGCTCTGGGTGATCCGCTCAACCTGCGCTTTGGCCGGCTCCGTTTGAATGATGCCTTTGGCCCCGAAGTCGTTGACCTGCCAGTGCCTTTTTATACCGAATACTGGAACGGTTCAGAATTTGTCCGCAACGTCGATGACAGCTGCACCCGCATTCCCCGAGACGCGATCAATTACCAGCCCACCGGCGACCTGGTGGACGACAGCAACCGGACGGTTCCCATTGGTGGCGGCAGCACCACGGGTCAATACGCCGATCTCGACGGGGTGGGTGTCAACTTCAGCAGCAGTGATGCCGATCATTACTTCACCGCACCGGGGGAGGGCAATACCGGTTCGTTCGATATCGAGCTTGACCTGACCAACCGCCCTTGGCTGCGCTTCGACTGGAATCAGGACGGTGATTTTCTGAACGATATTCAGATGCCGCCGGCGAACATCGGTTTTGGTTCTTACCGGGGGCACGATCGAATCATTTATTGGCGAGAGGTTCTGGAGTAGGGCGTGCTGAGCTTTAAGGTTTTCGGTGGATGACGCGCTTCGCGCTCCGAGACGTCGGACCGATCCACCCTACGGGTGCTGAAGTTCAAATGTGGCACCGAGGTATCAGCGAGGAACACCTATTGCAGACTCTCGGAGGCATGGATGCCGACGAGAAGCCCCCAAGGATGGGTTCACGGCGGGTCTGCAATAGGTGTTCCTCGCTGATACCGGAGCGTGACGAATGCACCGATAAGGCTTTGTAAGTGATACTACATGGGTATCCTACGGTTGGTCCTCTTCCAGACGGATATCAATCGCCAACTGATCCGCAATGGAATCCAGATCATCGTGTAGCTCGTCCATATCCACCGACTCCGGAACCTCAATCACGCCGTTGGCCTGAAACAGTGGCTCGCCGGACCAGGGCATGCTGGAATAATCGGTTTCCAACTCGCCCATATTTATGCTGCGTTCGGCGAACGCTTGGGCGATTTCCAACACGATGCCGGCGCGATCCGGCCCCGCCACGGTAAAGCGGAAGGCGCGGAAGGGCGCGCGCTCGGTGGCTTGTGCGGATTCCACCACCAGCTTCAGCCCCTGTCCGCCCAGCGCCTGCAGGGCGGCGGTCAAGGGTTCGCGCTGCGCTTCGGGCACCGCAACCTGTACAATACCCGCAAACTTGCCGGCCAGGTGCGATAGGCGACTTTCCAGCCAATTGCCCTCGTGCTGCTGGATAATCTGCGCCAGTCGCTCCACAATGCCCGGCTTGTCGTCGCTGATCAGCGTCAAAATCAAATAGTGTTGCATCGTTGTCATCCACTTCAGAGTTGTTATGCCACCATTGTGGCGCAACCCCGGAAAAAAGTCATTGTGAAGCCATGATCATTCCCCATCAGCAAGTATCCGCCGACGCCCTGCGAGGCCTTATTGAAGAGTTCATCACGCGTGAGGGCACCGACTACGGCTGGGAGGAAACCAGCCTGGAGCGAAAGGTACAGCAGGTACAAGCCCAGATTGAGCGGGGCGATGTGGTGATCGTGTTCGACCCCGCCACCGAAACCGTCAGTCTGCTTCCGGAGCGGGATGCCCGGGAGTTCGGGGATGACTGACTGGCTGAAAAACACCCCGCCGAACCCGTCGGCCCGCTTGCTGCTGGCCCACGGGGCGGGCGCGTCCATGGACAGTGACTTCATGAACGCCATGGCCGAGGGGCTCTGTGCCCGGGGCGTTGACGTCTGGCGGTTTGAGTTTCCCTATATGGCCGAGCGGCGGAGTGGGGGCAAAAAGCGGCCACCCAATCGCCAGCCCGAGCTACTGGAGGCGTGGCGCGAGGCGATGGCGTCCGCGAGACCAACGGCACTTCCCCTGCTGATAGGCGGCAAGTCGCTGGGTGGGCGGATGGCCAGCCTGGTGGCCAATGAGCCCGGGGTGTCGGGCCTGGTTTGCCTGGGCTACCCCTTTCATCCGGTGGGCAAGCCGGACAAGACCCGTCTGGAGCCCTTACAGGCGGTTCAGGTAACGACCCTGATAGTGCAGGGTACTCGCGATGCGCTGGGTAATCGGGACGAGGTCCGGGCTTATGATCTACCGGCGACCCTGAACTGGCTCTGGCTGGACGATGGTGACCACGACTTCAAACCGCGAGTGAAGTCCGGGTTCCGTCAGCAACAACATTGGCAGTCGGCGATCGAAGGTATCGTCGACTGGATCGATCAACACTGGGGAGATCGCCCGTGAACCATCTGTTTTTACATTGTCGGCCCGGTTTTGAAAAAGAGTGCGCGGCAGAAATCCAGGAGCTGGCGACCGCCGCCGGTGTGTACGGGTTTATCAAAACCCGCGAAGGGCAGGCCTATGTGATCTACGTGACCCATGAGCCCGACGGTGCGCAGAGGCTGGTGGGGCAACTGCATTTTATGGATCTGGTGTTTGCCCGGCAGTGGTTCGTGACCACTGCGCCGCTGGCCAACCTGCCCCCGGGGGATCGGGTCGGGCCGCTGGTGGAAGCGGCCCAGGCGCTTCCCGCCGCCCGCTCCCTGGTAGTGGAAACACCCGATACCAATGAGGGTAAAGAGCTGTCGACGCTCGGTAAAAAGCTGACCTCACCCTTGATGGCCGCCCTGAAAAAGCAGCGCCTGGTGGACCCCAAGAGCCGTTGGCACTGGCATCTGCTGGTACTGTCCGGCCAGTGTATGTACCTCGGCGTCAGCCCGGTGGACAACCGCGCCGCCTGGCCCATGGGAATTCCCCGCCTGCGTCAGCCCAGAGAGGCCCCGAGCCGGGCCACGTTGAAATTGGAAGAAGCCTGGCATCACTTCATCCCAGAGTACGAGTGGGATGTTCGCCTCGCCGGCGGGCTTAGAGCGGTGGATCTCGGGGCGGCGCCGGGGGGCTGGACCTGGCAATTGGTGCGCCGGGGCATGTTTGTCGATGCGGTGGACAATGGCCCCATGGCGGAGTCACTGATGGAGTCCGGCCAGGTCACTCATCATCGGGAAGACGGTTTTGTCTATCAGCCGAAAAAGTCGGTGGATTGGCTGGTCTGTGATATTGCCGACAAGCCGGCACGGGTGGCGAATATGATTGCGCTCTGGGTCAGCCAGGGCTGGTGTCGGGAGGCGGTATTCAATCTGAAGCTGCCCATGAAGCAGCGCTATGCCGAAGTGGCGCGCTTGCGGGAGCGAATCGAGCAGCAGTGTGAAGCGGCGGGGCTGGATGTGGCGCTGGCGTTCAAGCAGCTGTATCACGACCGCGAAGAAGTGACCGGCCACATCATGCGGTTGCGCTGATTGTGCGCCTTGCTAGACGGGATTCTTGTCCAGCAAGGTGATTTTTTCAAAGTCCGCGAGCGTCGGATTTAGCTGGTTCATGACCTCGTGACGCTCGTCGCTGTAATACCAGCGTTTCCAGTCGTGCAGGGAGCGCCACTTGGACAGCAGGTAGTGGTGGTTGGGCCGCTGCAAGTCCCGCAGGGTTTCACCGCTGAGAAATCCTTCGGCCTGATAAGCGGATTTGAGCGCTTTGCGCGCGGCCATTTCGTAGGTACTTTCCATTCCGTCGGCAATGTGGCGTTCAACGAGCACGTAGATCATGAATGATTCCGGCTAATGAAAATAAAGGCGTTAAAAGCGCTATTCTAGCGCCCGCGCCCGGGAATGCAAAGCGCGCGTCAATGCCACTGGCTGGGCGGACTTTCGTTGCGCTGCAGAATCCACTCCGCCAGCGCGACCCATTCATCCAGCAGCTCATGCAATAACGCGACGCGCTCGGGGTGGCGTTGATGGTCGTGCAACGCCTGTTGCCCCAGAGCCGTCAGCGCTGCGAGTATTTCTCCAACCGTTTGCGCGTGGAGGTTGCTGAGCAATTGGCGATTGAGTGCGGCGCTGGTGATTTCTGCGGTGGTTGGGGCCGGCGCTGAGGGGAGAGACCTCAACGCCTGCTGTATGGCTTGCGCAAGATTCGGGTTATCATGGCGCAGTAGATGAGAGGTGATGGCCAGAGCAGTGGGCGTTAAAGCACTATGTGCAGTATGGCGATTGGGTGACGGCATAAAGACTACCCCTGTAAAACTCGACGCCTCGGTTCGCTGAAACAGCGCTTCGCTCCTGCGGGCGGATCTCCTACTTCAAGTCTAGCAACGAAGTATGTGCTTTACCGGCAAAAGCCGAAAATTTCGTCTTGATGATAACGGGAAGGGTTGATGTCTGATCACAAAGAACGTCCGGGGACCATTCACAAAGCGTTGGACGCCCGGGGCCTGGTATGCCCGGAACCGGTCATGTTGTTGCATCGGGCGGTGCGTGAGGTCGCGGCGGGTGAGGTGATCGAGATGATTGCCACCGATCCATCCACGGAGCGGGACGTGCCCAAGTTCTGTCTGTTTCTCGGGCATGAGTTGGTGCTGGAAGAAAGCGAAGGGGAAGAGTACCGGTATTACATCCGCAAGAGTGGCTGACTCAGGTAGGTCGGGTTAGCGCGCCAGCGCGTAACCCGACAAGATCCACTCAAGTCGTCTTGAATCAATACCCATCAACCAACAACGAAATTGCCGCCAAAGCCTCCGGATCTTCCGCCTTGATCTTGTTGGCGATCTGGTGCTGGAAAAAGTACCGGAATTGATCGCTCTGCTGGGCCGGATACAGGCAGGCATCGCCCGGCAGGACCGGGGTGCTCACGATCTTGTTCATGTCGGTGAGCATGCCGTAAATGCTGCCGTCATGCTGCAGACGCCAGCTGATGACTTCAACCAGGTTCAGTTTGTTGGTTTCTTCGGTGGCGAGCACTGCGTGGGTGCCAATGGTATCCGGCAACTCCTGAACGACATCGTCGTCGTTCTCACATTGGAGCTCGTAATACTCCGCCGCCGTTTCCAGTTCGACCACCTTGTGGATGGGGGCGTCGAAGAAGACATCATCAATGCCCGGATCGTAATACCCTTCCCACTGGCCGTTGAGCGGGTCGCAGATGTCCGGGCAAGCCACGATATCATTGAGCCAGGGCACCAGACCCACCACCTCGCCATTGGCGCGCAGACCCCAGCACAGGATTTTCAGGCTGAACAGACGATCGTCGCTGGTATCGTTGGAATACAGCATTTCCAGGCCGTCCAATTCCGGGGCCAGGCGGACAAAGCGCTGATCGTGCAGCTCGGAGAGAGACTTTCCTGTGAAGAGATCAACCACATTTTCCGTGTTGTGGCGCGACTGTGAGGTCTTCATAATACACCTCCCGGCTGAGGCTGGGGCTAACGACGCTAGCCCAGGAGACACCGATGGTGAAAGACTGGTTCTCGAGCACAGCTCGAGCCTTTTTCATAACCATCTGTCACTAAAGTATAGGTTATAACCCGAAAGCACAACACCTAGTAGTAAAAATCTTTCCGCACACCAGAGCCTGCAGGCCCGAGTGTGCCTGAGGAGTTGCATGTTGACCGATGTTGGCGACACCAGCCGGCACGATTGCCGAGATTTGATTCAGCTGTTCGACCAGACCTTCAGTGAAAGCCACGCCACGCGCCTCTGTGGCGGTGCCGAGGAGCCCCTGTACGCCCCCGGCCCGCCGCACCGCATCTGGTTTACCCGCAATTACTACGCCAGCGCGCTGCATGAGGTGGCCCACTGGTGTGTCGCTGGTCCGCAGCGACGCCAGCAAGAAGACTATGGCTACTGGTACGCGCCGGACGGCCGAACGGAAGCTCAGCAGGTGGCGTTCGAGCGGGTGGAGGTACGCCCCCAGGCGCTGGAATGGTTGTTCTCCCGGGCGGCTGGCTGGCGTTTTCGTCCCAGTGCCGACAACCTGGCGGCGGGGCTTGGCCCCAGCGAATCCTTCAAGCGGGCGATTCATCAGCAGGTCCACTGTTTCTGCCGGGAGGGCGTCAGTCGCCGGGTCCATGCCTTTCTGGCGGCATTGGTCGCCTTCTATGGCACCGCCGAGAGTGTTGAGTCATTGCTGGTTGAAACGCGGTTTGCCTGGGAGGACGTGGCATGACGCCGTCCCCGATCTGCCTGGTTGACGCCTCAATCTACATCTTCCGATATTATTTCTCCCTGCCTGACAATTGGTCCAGCCGGGAGCACGGCTACGGCACGGGCGCTGTGTACGGCTACAGCACTTTTCTGATGCGGCTGATCGAACAGACCCGTCCGACCCACCTTGCGGCCTGTTACGACGAAAGCCTGGGCCAGTGTTTCCGCAACGAGCTCTACCCCGACTACAAAGCCAGCCGGGCCCACCCGGATGAGGCTTTGGCGTTCCAATTGGCCGCCTGTCGTCGGTTTGGGGAAATTCTGGGCATTGCCAGCTTCGCCAGCCAGACCCATGAGGCCGACGATCTGATCGGCTCCCTGGCCCGCACGATGCGCCAGAGCCCCCGGCCGCTGGCGATCCTGACCCGGGACAAGGATTTGGGCCAGCTGTTGTGTCGTCCCCAGGATTACCTGTGGGACCACGCCGCGGACCAGCGGTCCTACGCGTCGGATGTTGAACGAAAACTCGGCGTCCGGCCGGATCAGTTGGTGGATTACCTGGCGCTGGTGGGGGACAGTATCGACGATATTCCGGGTGTTCCGGGCGTAGGCCCCAAGACCGCGAGCGCGCTCTTGGCTCATTTTGGTACTCTGGATGAGTTGTGGGCGAACCGGGAGTTGGTCGCAACCTTGCCCATCCGGGGGGCGAGATCTCTGGCAGCGAAGTTGGAAGCAAACTGGGAACAGGTGGAAATCTCCCGGCAGCTGGCCAAAATTGTGGACGATCTTCCGTTAGACGTTACGCTCTCAGATCTGACCTTCGGGCCGGTCGATTGGTGGGCAATAGAGGAGTTCGCCGACGAAATGGGCTTTGGGGATGGTTTCTTGAGCCGAGCCCGACGAGTATTAGAGGATTATTGAATGCGAATTGTAGCGGATGAAAACATCCCCCTGGTCAATGAATGCTTTGGGGAAATGGGGGAGGTTGTTCGCCTGCCCGGGCGGGATATGACCAATGCCGACCTGCAAGGTGCCGACGCGCTGCTTGTGCGTTCGGTTACCCAAGTCAACGAAACCCTGCTCCACAACACCCCCGTGCGGTTTGTGGGCACTTGCACCATTGGCGTCGATCACCTCGATATCGACTACCTGGAGCGGCAGGGTATCACCTGGTCCAGCGCGCCCGGGTGTAATGCCAACTCCGTGGTTGAGTACGTCTATGCGGCGCTGGCGCACCTGGATGTTGACTGGCTCGGCAAGCGCGTTGGCATTATCGGGTGCGGTAATGTCGGCGGGAGGCTTTACCAGCGCCTGAAAGCCCAGGGGGTGGAGTGTCGAGTGTACGACCCGTTTCTCTCCACTGAACAGATTCCCGACCTGACCTCGCTAGAGACCGTGTTCGAAAGTGATGTGGTGTGCATGCACACCCCCTTGACCCGGTCCGGTTCACACCCTAGTTTTCACCTTATTGGCACCGAAGAGCTCAAGCAACTGCGCCCGGGGGCGGTGCTGCTCAATGCTGGCCGGGGTGCAGTCATCGACAATCAGGCGCTGCTTGCCCACCTGGAGGCCGGAGCGGACCTGCGGGTGGTGCTGGATGTATGGGAGCCGGAGCCGGATATCTCCCGCCCCTTGTTGGCACGGGTCGAGCTGGGTAGCCCCCATATTGCCGGGTACAGCTACGACGGCAAGATGCAGGGCACTTTCATGATTTACGAGGCCCTTTGCCGTCACTTGGGCCGCGCGCCGGATAAAGTGTTGGATGCCTTGCGTCCGGCGGTGGCGGACCCGGAGCGGACGCTGGCGGGAGGTGATGTCTGGTCGGCGTTGAAAACGCTGATTCCCCAAGTGTACGACATCGCCGAGGATGACCAGCGCCTGCGGGCGTTGGCGGACCGGGCGGAGCGTGGTGAGGCGGATTTCGCCAAGGGGTTTGATCAGCTGCGCAAGCAGTATCCCAAGCGGCGGGAGTTCAATAATTATCGGGTGTCGGAGGCATCGGGTGAGGCGCGAGCAAGGTTGAACGAGCTAGGCTTCAAGTAGGGCACCCATGTGGTGCCGATTTGGGGTTACGGCGGATGCGCGCTTCGCGCTTATGCCGCCCTACGCAACCCGTGGAGCAGGCGCATCCGCCGTAACCGACGACGACCGTGCCGCATCCGCCGTAAAACGCATTACGGATGATGCCGCGACTGCCGAAACAACTCCAGCATCACCTGCTCAATCGCCGTCGACGAGCCGTGCTTGAGCACATCCCGCAACAACTGTACCCCATTGTCGGCGCGGGCCGCGGCCTGCACATCATCGCTGGGGTTGGTATCTGAATCGGGTGCGTCCGAGTCGTGGGGTAGGGCCTCAAAGCCCACCACATCGTGTACCGGCAGGGGGCTCGCCAAAAGGGTGAAGCCTCGCTGGGTCAACACCGCCTGATCAATGGCTTCCTGGCGCACCAGCGTTTCGTAACGCAGGTAGCCGGTCTGGGCCAGCCAGAGCATGGTGGACAGGCAGCTCTGGTGGCGTGGGCTGTGCAGGCCAAACTCATCCGGCGTATCTGGCCCGGCAATGTCTTCCACAAACAGCATGGTCGGGCGCGGGAACTGGTTGTACAGCTGAACCAGAATCCGCGCCGCATCTTTGTAGAAGTCCGCGATATGAATATCCGCCATAACGCCTGCCTCCTTCCCTGAGTGCTACTGAGAATAATGTTCCAGAAATCGGCCCAGGCGCTGAATGGCTTTGGTCAGATCGTCCTCCCGGGGCAGGAACACAATGCGCAGGTGGTCCCGGTCCGGCCAGTTGAATGCCGTGCCTTGAACCAGTAGCACCTTCTCCTGAATCAGGAAGTCCAGCACCATCTGCTGGTCGTCCTTGATCTTGTAGCGGTTCAGGTCCAGCTTCGGGAACAGGTAGAGGGCGCCCTTGGGCTTGACGCAGCTCATACCGGGAATTTCGTCAATGGCCTTCATGGCCGCATCGCGCTGATCCCGAAGGCGCCCGCCCGGAATGATCAATTCGTTGATGCTCTGGTAGCCACCCAGTGCGGTCTGCACGGCGTACATGGCGGGCACATTGGCGCACAGGCGCATGGAGGACAGCATCTCCAGGCCCTCGATATACCCTTTGGCCTTGTGCTTTGCACCGCTGACGGTCATCCAGCCGGAGCGGAAACCGGCCAGGCGATAACATTTGGACAGGCCGTTAAAACTCACACACAAGACATCCTGAGCCAAACGTGCCAAGGGTACGAACTCGGCGTCGTCGTACAGAATCTTGCTGTAGATTTCATCGGCGTAAATGATCAGGTTGTGCTCCCGGGCGAGTTGCACGATCTGTTCGAGCACGTCCTGGCTGTACACCGCCCCGGTAGGGTTGTTGGGGTTGATTACCACTATGCCGCGAGTTCGGTCGGTAATCTTGCTGGCGATATCGGCGACGTCCGGGAACCAGTCGGACTGTTCATCGCACAGGTAGTGCACGGCTTTGCCACCGGCCAGGTTGACGGCGGCGGTCCACAGCGGGTAATCGGGGGCCGGTACGAGTACCTCATCACCATTGTTGAGCAACGCCTGCATGGCCATCACGATCAATTCGCTGACGCCGTTGCCCAGGAAAATGTCGTCGATATCGATGTTGGGAATGTCCAGCCGCTGACTTTCCTGCATGATCGCCTTGCGCGCGGCGAACAGCCCGCGGGATTCGGTGTAACCTTCCGCATTGGGCAGGTTGTAGATGACGTCCTGGATGATTTCATCGGGCGCGGCAAAGCCGAAGGGTGCCGGGTTGCCGATGTTCAGCTTGAGGATTCGGTGGCCTTCTTCTTCCAGCCGGTTGGCGTGCTCGAGAACCGGGCCGCGAATGTCGTAGCAGACCCCTTCGAGCTTGGTGGATTTATTGACGGTGCGCATCTACAGTATCTTGTCCATGGGGGCGGGTGAAAAGTAAACTCTACGGTGGTTTAGACCGTACTATGACTGAATCATCCCGTCTCTTCCCAGCCCCTGTCAAGGAGCAGTCTCCATGAGTGACCCGAAAAATCGTAGCGAAGCCGAGTGGCGTGAGCAGTTGTCGCCGGAGCAATATAGAATCTGTCGGGAAAAAGGCACTGAGCCCCCGTTTACCGGTGAGTACTGGGATGTGTTCACGGAGGGTACCTATCGGTGTCGCGCTTGCGGTGAGCCGTTATTCGATTCAGATACCAAATTTGACGCCCATTGCGGTTGGCCGAGTTTCTACGCGCCCAAAACCGAAGAGGTGATCGAGGAGGCTTTTGATGGCAGCCACGGCATGCGTCGTACCGAGGTAATGTGTAAGAACTGCGGGAGTCACTTGGGGCACGTGTTCCCCGATGGCCCGGCGCCCACGGGTTTGCGCTACTGCATCAATTCGGCCTCCATCAAGCTAGATGAGGGGCAATAATCTGAAATGGGGCAGGGGGCGGATCAATCGTACAGCTGTTTCTTTTTCCAGTGGCTTTCCTGTTCGAACTCTTCCCACTCTTTCTTTTCTTCCGGCGCGGGGCCTTCTGTGGTGGGCGAGGCGCCGGCGTCGGATTGTTGTTCCAACTGACTTTCCAGCTTCTTGATGATGCCGTTGATCTGGGCCAGTTGCTTCTGGAAGCCCTGTCCGCCTTTTTCCTGGGTCAGCATCTTGCGTGCAAGGTTATAGTAGTGGATGGCCAGTCGGGGCTTACCGGCGGCCTGGGCCTGCCGGGCGGAGACCGCATGGGCGTCCACTGAAACCAGCAGCGCCAGGCGCTTGATCTGGTCCTTGTAGGTTTGCCCGTGAGCCTGACCGATATTGCCGCGTTCGGTCTGGTGGGCAATAAAGCGGTACAGCTCCTGTAGAAGCCGCTTGATCTCGACGGCTTGCTCAGCGGAGGCCGTGCGAGGGCGCTCGGACGGGGTGCGGTGTTTGAGCGCTTCGAGCTCGCCGGAGTAGAAGGTGAAGTCCTCCATGTGCCCCGGCTCCCGAGGTTCCAGGCGGCTGAGTTGTTCGCAGGCATCGAGAAGGGCGCGATAAATGATCAGGGTCAGGTCTTTGGTCAGTAGGCCCTCGGGGAACCCGGAAACCATGTATTTGAAATTGCGCTGACGATGCTTGAGGGCAGTCAGTAGGCGTTGGCGCCGTTTTTTGCGTTTTTCCAGCGTCTGGGCAATGAAGGCGTACCCCACCAGCACAATGAGCAAGGCGAAAATAATGCTGGCAATTATTAAAGAGGACATAGGCCGCCGCTGTTATTGATTCGAAGTTTATCGGGTCGAATGGGGAATTTGGCGTAAAAACGGCAGTATAGCACTAATGATCGGGAGGGCTGAAAGAGGGGCGTCTCTAAGTGGTTGTTTTCCCGGTCGAATAATTCGAAAAAAGTGTTGACAGGTGCCGGTCCGCTCCCTAGAATGCGCTCCACTTTCTGAGGGTAATGCCACGGCATACAGCGCTCAGGGAGGTCCGGGTCCCCTTCGTCTAGAGGCCTAGGACACCGCCCTTTCACGGCGGTAACAGGGGTTCGAGTCCCCTAGGGGACGCCATTGCGGGAATAGCTCAGTTGGTAGAGCACAACCTTGCCAAGGTTGGGGTCGCGAGTTCGAGTCTCGTTTCCCGCTCCAGTTTATACAGTGTAAGCGTTTGGCGTCAGCCTGCACTAAAACCAGTTTTAGTCCCCTTCGTCTAGAGGCCTAGGACACCGCCCTTTCACGGCGGTAACAGGGGTTCGAGTCCCCTAGGGGACGCCATTTTACGCAATGTGGCGGGAATAGCTCAGTTGGTAGAGCACAACCTTGCCAAGGTTGGGGTCGCGAGTTCGAGTCTCGTTTCCCGCTCCAAATCTTCAAAGAAAGCTGACTTCGGTCGGCTTTTTTTGTGTCTGGCCGTTGGGCACAGGAATCCGCCCGGGAAACGAGTCTCGTTGCACTCGGCGCATTATGTTGTCCTGCGGACGGCCCCTGCGGGCGGCTTCGCCGTGCCAAAGCGCTCCCGGCGCTTTGGTCCCGCTCCAATGTGCCAAATTCCACCGGCGTGCCCTACATGGCGCCAAATCCCGCGGCGTTCACGGTTTGCGTAGGGCGGGTAAGGCCAAAGGCCGCACCCGCCGTCACTGAGTTGCTACCCCGTGTGTCGGGTTGATCCCGTAGACCCCGTAGGTCGGGTTAGCGCCCAGCGCGTAACCCGACACAAACCGCCGGGCGACCGCCCTCGTTAAAAAGACGGTTACATCCGAATCTGCTAAACTACGCGGCTTCCCGTGCCCGCTGGCACCCTGGCCGACTAATGCAGGCCAAACACCTTGGCCCGTTCGTGCTCATAGGAGAACTCCCGGCCCTCGGCAATGGCTTCGTGGCGGCGTTCGTCCAGGAGTTGGTATTTGGCGATCTCTTCATCCGGCATGTAATGCAGGCAGTCGCCGCCGAAGTACCAGAGCAGGTCGCGGTGGAGCAGGGGCACCAGGTGGCCGTAGGCGGCTACCACCCGGCTCAGGACCTGTTGCCCCCGGTAGAGAAAGTCCTCGTCCTGGTGGGCTCTGGGGAGCGCTTCCAGGCGGGCCAGAAACTCCAGGTCATCCTCGGGGCAGTCTTCCTCAATAAACGGGGGCTGCTGCTGAGCCTGCTGGATAAAATCGCGCAACAGGCGCAAATGGTAGTCTCGATGCTGTGTTTCCGCGTAATGGTTGAGCTGAGTCGACACGCTAAACTCCCCGGGCGGCGCTGAGTCATCGCCGCCCCCAAATGAATGAGTGAATCCGACATTATGACAGCTGCACTTTCGATTAGAAATCTCTCCAAAGTCTACGGGAGCGGCTTCCATGCCCTGAAGGGCATTTCCATGGAGGTCCAGCCCGGCGACTTTTTCGCGCTGCTGGGGCCCAACGGCGCCGGCAAGTCCACCACTATTGGGATTCTCTGTTCACTGGTCCGCAAGACCGGCGGCGAGGTGGAAATTTTTGGCCATAATATTGATACCCACTTCTCCCGGGCCAAAAAAGAAGTGGGCATCGTGCCCCAGGAATTCAATTTCAGCCAGTTTGAAAAAGTTCAGGATATCGTGCTGCAACAGGGCGGCTTTTACGGCCTGCCCCGGTCGGTCGCCATGGTGCAGACGGAAAAGTACCTGAAGAAACTCGGCCTGTGGGACAAGCGCAATACCCCCGCCCGCATGCTCTCCGGCGGCATGAAGCGCCGGTTGATGATTGCCCGGGCGCTGGTGCACGAGCCCAAGCTGCTGATTCTCGACGAGCCCACCGCCGGGGTGGATATCGAGCTGCGCCGTTCCATGTGGGAGTTCCTGCGGGAAATCAACGCTCAGGGCACCACCATCATCCTGACCACCCACTACTTGGAAGAGGCGGAAAGCCTGTGCCGCCATGTGGCCATTATCGATCAGGGCAAAATCGTCAAGAACACCACCATTCGCAGCCTGTTGAAAGAGCTCAACCGCGAGGTGTTCATTTTCGATTGCGCCAATTCGGTATGGGAAGCGCCACATATCGAGGGCTTCGAAACCCGGCTGCTGGATGAGCACAGCTTTGAGGTGGATCTGGAAAAAGGTCAGTCGTTGAACCGGGTGTTTGACGCGCTGACCGCCCAGGGGCTCGATATTGTCAGTATGCGCAACAAGGCCAACCGCCTGGAGGAACTCTTCGTCGCGATGACCGGCAATGGGGAGCCGGCGGAGTCCGTCACTGAAGAAACCGAAGAGAACACAGCCAGCGAACCAGCGACCGGAGGTGATCGTCGTGGAGTTTAAAGAACAATGGATCGCGTTTACCACCATTCTGCGTAAGGAAATCAAACGCTTCACCCGCATCTGGGTTCAGACCCTGTTGCCCCCGGCCATCACCATGGCACTGTACTTTGTGATTTTCGGCAAGCTGATTGGCAGCCGTATCGGTGAGATGGGTGGCTTCGACTACATCCAGTTTGTGGTGCCCGGACTGATCATGATGGCGGTGCTGACCAACTCTTACTCGAATGTCAGCTCGTCTTTTTTCAGTGCCAAGTTTCAGCGCAGTATTGAAGAGGTGCTGGTCTCGCCCACACCGAACTACGTCATTCTGTTGGGCTATGTGCTCGGTGGCGTGGCCCGTGGGTTGGCGATCGGGGTCATGGTGACCATCCTGTCACTGTTTTTTACCGACCTGCCGATCTACAGCTGGGTCATCACCGTGTCCATCGTGGTGCTCACGGCGGTGCTGTTCGCCCTGGCCGGTTTCATCAATGCGGTGTTCGCCAACACCTTTGATGATATCTCCATCGTGCCGACCTTTGTGCTGACGCCGCTGACCTATCTGGGCGGGGTCTTTTTCTCGATCGATCTGCTCTCGGACTTCTGGCAGGGCGTGGCCCAGCTGAACCCGATTCTGTATATGGTCAACGCCTTCCGCTATGGCATGTTGGGCGTGTCGGACGTCAATATTGGCGTGGCGTTCAGTGGCCTGGTGGTGTGCGTCATGGTGCTGTTTGCCATTGGCATGCACCTGCTTAAAACCGGCAAGCGTCTGCGCGCGTAACTTTTCAGGGTAGGGGCGTTATGAGTGAGCACACATCCAACAGTCATGGACCGCTCGGGCAGCAGACAGCCTACGCATCGAGTTATGACCCCGGGTTGTTGTTTCCCATCGCCCGGGCCGAGACTCGGGCGTCCCTGGGGTTGAGTGAGTTGGCGCTGCCGTTTTACGGCACCGACCTCTGGACCGGCTATGAAGTCTCCTGGCTGGATGAGCGCGGCAAGCCCATCGTCGCCATCGCGCAATTTCGATTGCCGTGCACCAGTCCGAACCTGATTGAGTCCAAATCATTCAAGCTGTATCTGAACTCCTACAATCAAAGCCGCTTTGCCGGACAGGAGCAGGTGCGGGCGCAGATGATCCAGGACTTGAGCGCGGCCGCCGGTGCAGACGTCAGCGTTCAGCTTGAGCCGGTGGCGGACGCTCAACTGCCGATTGCCGAGGCGGGCGGGGAGTGTATCGACGCGCTGCCGGTTACCATCGAGCACTACCACCCGGCGCCCGAGTTGCTTGCCACTGGGGAGGAGTTGGTTGAAGAGCGGCTGCACAGTCATCTGTTGAAGAGCAATTGCCCGGTAACCGGTCAACCGGATTGGGCCACGGTGGAAATTCATTATCGCGGCTCAAAAATCGAACGAGAGGGTTTGCTGAAGTACGTGGTATCGTTTCGTGAACATCAGGACTTTCACGAGCACTGCGTTGAGCGGATGTTTGTCGATCTGCAAGCGCGCTGTAAGCCGGAGTTTCTGACGGTTTTCGCGCGCTACACGCGTCGCGGCGGGTTGGATATCAACCCCTGGCGCAGCTCAGCGCAGGGGTCGGCGCCCGATTTTGAGCGTCTGGTGCGACAGTAGGCTGGTGGTGCTCCGGCGGGACCGGGCCCGCCGGAGCAAGGTTATACGATGACTTTATCCTTGAGCTTTTCGGCGGCGGTCTGCAACGCCTTGATCACCTTGGCTTTCTCGTAATTGCGCACCTTCTCCAGATCCAGGTACATGGAGAAGCCTTCGGCGCGATCCTCAAAGAAACTCTGATTTTTACCCAGGTCCTTACGGAACCCGGCCACCTGGTACACCTTCACCGGCTGGCTGAACCCCTTCACCGTGATTTCGCCCTTGTCCTGACACATGACGGCGTCTTTGACCAGCGACCAGGTCTCGTGGGAAATCAGAATTTCATCGGGCTGGGCTGCGGACTCCAGGCGGCTGGCCAGGTTCACGTGAGTGCCCAGCACGGTGTAGTCCAGATGGCTTGAGGTACCGAAGGTACCCACCGTGCAATAGCCGGTGTTCATGCCCATCCGGATCTGCAGGGGCTTTTTGATGCCCTGGTTGTACCACTCCTGCTGCAGGGACTTCATGCGCTTTTTCATGGCGATGGCCATGGACACACAGTTCATGCAGTCCTGTTTGACGCCCTTGCTGTTGCTATCACCAAACATGACCATAATGCCGTCACCCATAAACTTGTCGATGGTGCCGCCAAAGTGGGTGATGATTTTCGACATCTCGGTCAGGTAGTGATTGAGCAGCTCCGTAAGCGCCTCGGCTTCCATTTCTTCGGACAGTTGGCTGAAGTTCTTGATGTCCGAGAAGAACACGGTAATGCGCTTGCGCTCCGCCTGAAGCATATGATCCTTGCCCTGATTGATCGCCCGCCACACCGGAGGCGGCAGGTATCGGGACAGTTTATACGAGCGGATCTTGTGCCATTTCTGCTCATTCTCCAGTTTCATCTGGTTCATGATCAGGCGGCGCATTCTCTGATGCATATACAGGGCGTACACCAGAAAGTAGGTGATGATACCGATCAGGCTCGCCGCGCTGATTTCAATGCTGCTACTGAACACCCATTGCGGTTTGTGTACCAGGAAACTGAGCAGGATACCGACGGCAAAGGCCACGTTATCTTCACCCCAGCGCCTCAGTCCGCCGGTGAGAAGGGCGTTGAACTGGATCATGGTCAGAAACAGCGCCAGCGGCAGCAGGCTGAAGTTGGTCAGGCTGAGGACCAGCCCGATCAGCGCCGCATCGGCCCAGGACAAATAGCGGGTTACGCGGCTGAGTTTTTCGCGATCCAGCGTGTGGGTGAAGTGGTAGGTCAGGTAGGTGTACAGCAGCAGAAAAACAATGGTGCCAATATACACGGGCTGGATGGCCGACCATTCAATGTAGGACGCCAGGGTGCCGGCGGCGGCAAAGCAGATCAGTGATCGAAAATAGTATTGGTGAAGCGGCGATTCCGCTTGAGCCTCTTCGGGCTTTTTGTGCGCTGAGTTCTTAGTCATTGTTATCGGGAAACCTTGTATGCTGTCCTGCTCGACGCAATACGCTCGCTAAATAGCGTCTCTGGGGAGCGTGAGGGCGCCGGATGGTTTTCAATCGGCAAGGTCGGTCCTGGAGTCGCGTGTCACTCCCTGAGGGTCCTATTAGACGTTTTTTTACGCGAAAAGTCCACGAACAGCGGTTAACCGCGCCTAAATGGCGCTTAAATCAACCGATGAAGTCGTGTTATCATTCCCGCCCCATTGATTCGACCACAGGCTCCTATGCACGCACTAGACGTATTGCACCAACGGGTTTCCTCGCCCAAATTGACCGAACCGGCGCCCACCGATGTACAGCGCGACGCCATCTACCGCGCCGCCCTGCGCGCCGCCGATCACGGCCTGATGCAGCCCTGGCGCTTTCTGGTAATTGAAGATGAAGGGCTGGATCGACTGGGAGACCTGTTCGTGCAGGCGATGCTCAAGGACACGCCCGACACCCCGGAACCCGATCAACAATCCCTGCGCGCCAAACCACGCCGCGCGCCGTTGATTCTGGTCGCCATTGCCGCCTGCCGGCAGAACCCCAAGGTGCCGCACGTCGAGCAACTGATCTCGGCCGGCGCCGCCGTACAGAACATGCTCAATGCCGCCTTCGCCCAGGGGGTAGGGGCCTTCTGGCGGACCGGGGCCATGACCTACCATCCGGTGGTGAAAGAAGGGCTGGGTGTCGGCGAGCTGGAGCAGATAGTGGGCTTCCTCTACCTGGGAACCCCCGCCAAACCGCCCCAGCCTCCCAAGTCAGTGAATCCAGAGACATTTTTTCACCCCTGGCCGGGCCAATAGCGTTGCGTTTAGTACGCCACTTGTGTACATTACGCACCCTCTGAACGGCAGGTCGTTCAAAGAGTTTTACGGTGAGGTGGCCGAGTGGCTGAAGGCGCACGCCTGGAAAGTGTGTAACGGGAAACCGTTCGAGGGTTCGAATCCCTCCCTCACCGCCATATACGAAAAAACCCGGCAATCGCCGGGTTTTTTCGTATATGGCGGTGAGGGATGTCTTGGTTCGAACCCTCCGGTTCGACCAATCGCCTGGAGCGATTGGGACCGCCGCAGGCGCCCGAAGGGCGGGGCACATGGATGTGCCCCGGTCTATCCCTCCCGTAAAGCAACTCCCCGAGCTTTTGGTATCCCACCCAACCTCAACGGCGGATGCGCCTGCGGCTTATCCGCCCTACGCAGGTTTATACCGCTGCGCTCGGCCGTAGGGCGGATCGGTCCGACGCATCGGAGCGAAGCGCATCCGCCGAAACCCATCTCCAAAAAAACTTTTTCAATCAAACACTTGACGAACCGCCTTCAGATCTCTAATATTCGCCCCCGTTGACGACGCACTCGTAGCTCAGCTGGATAGAGTACTCGGCTACGAACCGAGCGGTCGGAGGTTCGAATCCTCCCGAGTGCGCCACATACAGAAAACCCCGCTTCGTAAGAAGCGGGGTTTTTTTATGCGTGTTCGGAAGGTAAGAGTCTCCCTTTGGTGCGACAGATCGCCAGGCAATCCTCCCGTTTGCACACTTCTTGAAACTCCCATCACTTTGTCTCACTATTCCCCTTGGCTCTGCCGACACGAGCAGGGCCTTGATCACGGATGAGTCATAACAACTACTTATTAAAGTCAATCAACCGACGGGATAGAAAACATGATCGATCTACAGAAACGCGGCAGCCTGAAGGCGCTGGGTCTGTCTTCCTGTGCCTTGGGTTTAATGCCGGTGGCCGGATGCAGCACCACCTCTCCAACTTCCCCCGCCTACGTCGGGCGCGATGAGGCGCTCTGGAAGCAGGCAGACGACATTATCGACAATATCGCGCGAACGGACTTCCCGAACCGGGATTTTCTGGTCACGGAGTTCGGTGGCAAGGGAGACGGGGAAACCGATAATACCGGCCCGATAGCCAAAGCCATTGAGGCCTGTGCCGCCGCTGGCGGTGGCCGGGTGGTGATTCCGGCGGGGCAGTTCAATACCGGGCCGGTGCACCTTAAAACCAACATCAATCTGCACTTGCAGGAAGGTGCCGTGCTGTCTTTCTACACGGACCCGGAGCGCTACAAACCTTACGTCATGACGCGCTGGGAAGGCGTGGAACTGATGGGATACTCTCCGTTGATTTACGCCTACGAGCAGGAAAACATCGCGGTGACCGGCCAAGGTGTTCTGGAGGGTAACGGTTCCAACACGGTCTGGTGGCCCTGGAAGGGGCGCTGGAGTCGAGCTCAATGGCCCATTGATCCGGTAGAGGATCAGAAACATACCCGCACGCCGTTGTTTGAGATGGCCGAGCAGGGTGTCCCGGTGGAGGAGCGGGTGTTTGAGGACAATTACCTGCGCCCACCTTTTGTTCAGCCCTACCGCTGTAAGCGGGTTCTGATCGAAGGGGTGACCATCCGTAACTCCCCCTTTTGGCTGCTCAACCCCGTGCTGTCTGAGGACGTGATTGTGCGCGGTGTGCAATGCGTCAGTCACGGACCGAACTCTGATGGTTGCGACCCCGAGTCCTGCAACCGCGTGTTGATCGAAAAATGCCTGTTCGATACCGGGGATGACTGCATCGCACTCAAATCCGGCCGAAACGCCGATGGCCGCCGTCTGGCCACGCCGATTCAGAATATTGTGATTCAGGATTGCCAGATGCGTGCCGGTCACGGCGGGGTGGTCATTGGCAGTGAAATCTCGGGTGGTGCGCGCAATGTGTTTGCCCGTCGCTGTCATATGGACAGCCCGGTGCTGGACCGCGCGGTGCGCATCAAGACCAATTCGGTGCGTGGCGGGCTGATCGAGAATATCGCCATTCGGAATATTGTGATCGGACAGGTGAAAGATGTCTTTGTGATCAACTTCTACTATGAGGAGGGGGATGCCGGGGACTACCTGCCAGAGGTGAAGGATCTCCATGTCAGTAACATGGTGGTAGAGAATGCCGAGCGGGTGTTCCATCTGCGCGGCTTTGAGCGCGCGCCCATCAGCGGGGTGACGTTACACGATGTCACCATCAAACATGCTGATGAGCTGGGTATTCTGGAAAATGTCTCCTCCATCGAGACCGAGTCCGTGAGTCTCAACGGCGAACCACTGCAGTTGTAGCATGCCAGGCGGGCACCGGCGCAGCGCGACGCCGCGCCGGTGCTAGTCGAACGCCACTTCCATCAGGCGCAGGTCGAAGATCAGTACCGCATTGGGCCCGATTTTGTTGCCCACACCTTTCTTGCCCCAGGCCAACTCCGGGGGCACCACGAACTCGTAGCGAGCGCCTTCCTGCATCAGTTGTAACCCCTCCTGAATGCCGGCGATGGCTTCTTTCATCCAGAAGGTATCGGGCATTCCCTCCTGATACGTGTCGCCAATCACCTTGCCGTTGACCAGTTGAATGCGCTGGTTGACCACCACCTTGTCGTCCATGGTGGGCGTCAGGCCCTGGCCGGGCTCCACTTCCCGGTAGAGCAGTCCGGAATCGGTTTCCTGAACGCCGGGCTTTTGGCGAAACTTGTCCATATATTGTTCACTGGCTTTGCGATTCTGGCCGGAAGAACCTTTGTTGAGCTTTTTGGAAGGCATAGGCGTGTCGTTCGGGTTGTTAAAAGGCGCAAGCTTTGCCGAAAATGCCCTGAATTGCAATTGTGAACGTCCGGTTAAACGATTCCTTACGATTCCGGGGTTACCTTCTTGGGGTGACTCGATTACCCTTGACCGTTTGCGTATAATCCATCGTCTAATTATATGATTTATAGGTAGTGGCAGTGGCATCGGAGCATTCAGTACATCAATTGTTGGAAGCGTTGTTGGATGAGCACCTGACCGAGTCCGGCCGGGCTTTCTGGGCCAAAGCTCAGGGCCAGGTGGCCGACGGTGCCCAGGGTCAGACCTTTGCCAACCTCCTGGCCATGGCCAGCCGGCACGCTAAACGCCAGCCCCTGGGATTGACCGACACGGAGCTGGCCGCCGCTGAAGGCGCGCTGCCGGGCTGGAGTCCCCGTGCCTGGAACCGGCTCGAGCTGCTGCGCATCAACCTGATTCTGGCGCGCCCCGACCTGGCGCAGGCGAGTTTTGCCGAGGAGTTCGAGGCGCTGTTCCGCTTTGCCGACGAGGGGGAAACCTGCGCTCTTTACCGCAGCCTGCCCCTGCTGCCGCGCGGCGAGCGGTTTACCTGGCGGGCGGCCGAAGCCTGCCGTACCAATATGTTGACGGTGTTTGAAGCCGTTGCCCTGGACTCGCCCTATCCGGTCACCCACTTCGATGATACCGCCTGGCACCAGTTAGTGATCAAGGCGCTGTTTCTGGACTGCCCGCTGTACCGGGTATCCGGGCTGGATCAGCGACTTACCCCGGAGCTGACCCGGATGGCGCTGGACTGGGCCGAAGAGCGCCACAGCGCCGGGCGCCACTACCACTTGGGGCTCTGGCTTTGCCTGGGCCCTCATCACCCGGAGCGGGTCCGCCAGCTTCTGGAGCAGCATTGGTCAGAGGCCACAACGACTGAACAGCAGGCGATGCTGCTGGGCGCTGCCCGTGCCGGGCAGACGCAGTGGCTGGCGTCGGTCGAGCCGGCCGACCCGAAAGTGTTACCCTACTGGCAAAACGCGACCGCAGGGCGCTCCGAACAGGCGCAGTTTGCGCCCCTGTTCGCCGAGCGGCCGTCCGCTTGATCAATAACGTACCCGAATAACAGAGGCGTGCTTATGCAGTACTTTGACCCGCATATTCATATGAGCAGTCGCACCACCGACGATTATCAGAACATGGCCGCCGCGGGCATTCGCGCGGTCATCGAGCCGGCCTTCTGGATGGGCCAGCCGCGCACCAACGTGGGCAGTTTTATCGATTACTTTGCCAGTCTGGTGGGGTGGGAACGATTCCGCGCCTCCCAGTTCGGGATCGCGCACTACTGCACCATCGGCATCAACTCCAAAGAGGCCAATAACGAAGGCCTGGCCCGTGAGGCACTCGATATTCTGCCCAACTTTGCCCTGAAAGAAGGCGTTGTGGCGATTGGCGAAATCGGTTACGACGAAATCACCCCGGCGGAAGAGTACATCTATCAGCGGCAGTTGGAATTCGCCGTCGAGCACGACATGGTGGTGATGGTCCACTCCCCCCACCGGGACAAGAAAAACGGCATCATCCGCTCCATTGATGTGGCGCGGGAAATCGGCGTCCCCATGGAAAAGCTGGTGATCGACCACAACAACGAAGAGACGGTGGACGACGTGCTGAACAGCGGCGCCTGGGCAGCCTTTACCATTTATCCCAACACCAAGATGGGCTCTGAGCGGATGGTGGAAGTGGTCCGTAAATACGGGCCGGAACGCATTATTGTCGACAGCTCCGCCGACTGGGGCGTGAGCGACCCGCTGTCGGTACCGAAGACCGCCAACCTGATGCGCGAGCGCGGTATCGAAGAGAAAGCCATTGAACTGACCTGTTGGCAGAACGCCCTGGACGCCTACGCCCAGTCCGGTCAGATCGATATCGACGAGCTGTCCCGGCCGGCGGTAATCGACCAGCGCCAATCCTACAACGACAACACTGTGCTGCGCGGCCAACAACCCCGCGTCGATGAGCCGGTGCCCAACTGATTGCAGAAGAAGCGGTAGCAACTCATGTGGCAGATTCACCAGGCGTTTACCATGACCCACGAGTTCCCGGTGTACTTCAACCGGGACACCTTCAACCCCGAGAGCGATGTGTTGCTCAAAGTGCTCGCCTTTGCGGGTAAAAAACGTCACCGGGTTCTGCCCGTGATCGATGATCAGGTGCTCAAAGGGCACCCGGATCTGGTAGAGCGCATGCGCGCTTATGCCGAGGCGCACGCGGACCGGATTGAGCTGATTGAACCGCCTCTTATGGTGCGCGGCGGCGAGATCTGCAAGAACGATCCGGTGGAAGTGGATGAATTCTATCAGCGCACCCAAACCGACCGCATTGATCGGCACAGTTTCGCGTTGGTGATTGGCGGCGGTGCCGTAATCGATGCCATGGGCTATGCGGCGGCCACCGCGCACCGCGGCATCCGACTGATCCGTATGCCCACCACAGTACTGGCCCAGAACGATGCCGGCATCGGCGTAAAGAATGCCATCAACTACCGGGGCCGGAAAAATTACCTGGGCACCTTTGCAGCGCCCTACGCTGTGATCAACGACTATGACCTGCTGAGTAGTCTGTCCGAGCGGGACAGCCGCTGTGGCATCGCCGAGGCGGTAAAAGTCGCGCTGATTCGCGATGGTGAGTTCTTCCACTGGCTGCATGAAGCGCGCCATCGCCTGGGGGAATTCGAACCCAAGGCGATGGAGCATATGATCGCCCGCTGTGCCGAGCTGCACCTGAACCATATCCGCACCAGTGGCGATCCCTTCGAGCAGGGCAGTGCCCGACCGCTGGATTTCGGCCACTGGGGCGCGCACCGGATGGAGGAGCTCTCCAACTCCGAGCTGCGCCATGGCGAAGCGGTGGCCATCGGCATCGCCCTGGACTCGCTGTACTCCCACGCCATGGGCACAATTGATACGCGCACCCTGTTGGCCATTCGCGACACGCTCGAAGCCGTGGGCTTCACCCTGCGTCATCCGGCCCTCGAAGCACTGGATATCGATGCGGCCCTGCAGGGCTTTCGCGAACACCTGGGCGGCGAGCTGTGCATTACCCTGCTGACGTCGGCGGGCGAAGCGGAAGAAGTGGACCACATTGACTTGGACACCATGCACCAGTGCCGTCGGCAACTGCTGGAGAACCAATGGCCAAGCTGAACGCGCCACTCACCTACTGCAGCAACATCCACCCGGGCGAAGGCTGGGCCGATGTGATGCACAACCTCAACAGCCATGGACTGGAAGTGATGGAGCGACTGGGTGATGACGCCCAGCGCCCCTTTCCCCTGGGGCTGCGCATCGCCGGTCAAGCGGCGGCGGAAGTGGACGCCCAGGCCGTTGCGGAATTTCAGCAGTGGTGTCGCCAGCACAACGCCTACCTGCTGACCATCAACGGCTTTCCCTATGGCGCCTTCCACAACGAGCGGGTCAAAGAAAACGTCTATCGGCCGGATTGGCGAGATCAGGAGCGCGTGCGCTACACCCGTCAGCTCGGCGATATCGCCGTACAACTGCAACCGGACGCCCGACAGCTGTCGATATCCACCGTGCCGGTCGCCTTCGAACAGGGCTTTGAACCGGAAGACTGGAACACCGTGCTCGACCACATCCAGGACGTGCTTGCCCATTTCGCGAACTTGAAGCGGAGCACCGGCGTACACCTGATGCTTGCCATCGAACCCGAACCGGCCTGCGTGTTGGAAACCACCGATGAACTGCTGGATTTCTTCCGCCGCCTGCGCCCGCGTCTGAGCATGGCCGAAAACGCCCATCTGGGCGTCTGCTTCGACTGCTGCCATCAGGCCGTCGAATTCGAGGACCCGGCCACCTGCCTGCAGCGCCTGGCCGAAGCCGAAATCCCCATCGCCAAAGTCCAGGTCTCCAGCGCTTTACAGGCCGACACTCCGGAAGAAGTCAAACACCTCAAAGGCTTCAACGAGCCGGTCTACTTACACCAGGCCATCGCCCGCACCGACGATGGAACGCTACACGCCTTCCCCGATTTGCCCGAATTCGAAGCCGCCGTGGACGCCGGTTTGACGCCAACCGAGTGCCGGGTCCATTTCCACGTACCGATCTTCCTCGAACACCTGGGCGACTGCGGCACCACCCAGGGCTTTCTCAAAACATTACTCCCCAAACTGGATGCCCAGATTCCTCTTGAAGTGGAGACCTATAGTTTCGGTGTTTTACCCGAACACCTTAAAACGGATTCGGTGGGGGAGAGTATCGCTCGTGAGCTAGTGTGGGTGAACCAACTACTGGATTGTGACTGAACGTTTGACGCAATCGGTCCGGAGTCTGTTCAAGATCTTTATAGAATTACGCTAGAAACGTGCAAGCGAGGCATCCGTAGGGCGGTTCAAGACTCTCGGAGACATGGATGTCGACGAGAAGCCCCCAGGGATGGGTTTACGGCGGGTCTTGAACCGCCCTACGGATGGCTCGCTCCTCACCAAGCCGAAAATACGAGTATAGAAATGCACAGAACTGTTGTCCTGAACGTTGTAGGCCTGACAAGAAAGTTATTGGGCGAACATACCCCCAGCCTCAATAAGTTGCGCGATAAGGCCACTGATATTGAGCCGGTAATCCCCGCCGTGACCTGTACTGCCCAAGCTACTTATACCACCGGCAAGCCCCCCAAAGAACACGGTATTGTGGCTAATGGTTGGTACTTTCGAGACATGAACGAAGTCTGGCTCTGGCGACAAAGTAACAAGCTGGTGCAGAGTCCCAAAGTGTGGCACCTGGCGAAACAACGCGATCCGAATTTTACCTGCAGCAATACCTTCTGGTGGTACGCCATGGCCACCGACGCCGACTGGACCCTGACGCCGCGTCCGTTGTATCTGGCTGATGGTCGCAAAGAGCCGGACTGCTATACCTGCCCGCTGGAACTGCGCCATACCCTCAGTGAAAAGTTCGGCAACTTTCCGCTGTTCAACTTCTGGGGGCCCATGACCAGCATCAAATCCAGCCAGTGGATTGCCGATGCGGCGAAGTACATTGAGGAAGAAAAACAACCGAGCCTGCAACTGGTGTACCTGCCACACCTCGATTATGTCCTCCAGAAAGAAGGGCCGGACGGCGATATCGCTCAGGATCTGAAAGAAATCGATACCCTGGTAGGCGATCTGCTCGACTTCTTTGAGCAACGCGGCTGCCGCGTGATGGTGCTGTCCGAGTACGGCATTCAAAAGGTTCACCGGGCCGTGCACCCCAACCGCCTGCTGCGCGAGGCGGGAATGGTCTCGGTCAAGGTGGACCTGGGTAAAGAGTATCTGGATTACTTCAGCAGTCGCGCCTTCGCCGTGGCGGACCATCAGATTGCCCATGTCTATGTGCATAACCCCGATGATATTCCGGTGGTTCGCAAGATTTTTGAAGGGGTTGAAGGCATTGATCGGATTCTGGATAAAACCGAACAGGCTGAGCTGGGGTTGGATCATGAGCGCAGCGGTGAGTTGGTTCTGCTGGCGAAGGCCGATAGCTGGTTTACTTATTACTTCTGGCTGAACGATGACCGTCAGCCGGATTACGCCCATCAGGTGGAAATTCACCGCAAGCCGGGGTTTGATCCCTGTGAGCTGTTTTTTGATCCTAGGCTTCGTTTTCCAAAGTTGAAAGCGGCGCGTCGGGTGGCTCAGAAGAAGTTGGGCTTTCGCTATGTGATGGATGTGATTGCCGTTGCGCCGGAGTTGGTGAAAGGTTCCCATGGGGTGAGTGATGGTTCGCCGGAGTCGCTGCCATTGTTGATGAGTACGGAGCCGCAGTTGATTCCCAACGGGCGAGTGCCGGCGACCGATATCTGCGATCTGATGCTGAAACATCTGTTTGATTAGCCAACTATTGGAGAATGACCGGCGCTGCTTTGCGCTCGCTGTGCTCCTTTAAGTGGGGTGTTAGCTGCGAGTCCGGCCGTGCGTGGGGTATACCGTTTGTAGACCCGCCGTGAACCCATCCATGGGGGCTTCTCGTCGACATCCATGTCTCCGAGAGTCTACAAACGGTATACCCCACGCACGGCCTCAGTGCCAACGTTAACCTTTAACCGATTTGAGAATGTTATGTCTTCCCTAAAAACTCTGTTAGCACTGGGTCGCGTAAGTAACTTGCCAACCATCTGGATGAATATTCTTACGACCGCCGTGCTGGTCAGCGCCAGTGTGGGGGGGAGTTACACGATCGGTTTGTTGGTCTTTGCCATTTCCTGTTTCTATGCCGGTGGTATGACGCTGAACGATTATTGTGATCGGGACTGGGATACCCAGCATCAGCCCTATCGTCCCATTCCTTCGGGGCGGGTTCGACCGCGGCAGGTGTTGAGTATCGCGTTGGGGCTGTTTGCTACGGGGTTTGTGTTTCTGTTTTTTGCGCCGGACGATCGGGCGCCCTTGGCGGGGCTGGCGCTATTGCTGGTGATTGTTCTTTACGATGCGTTGCATAAGAAGCACTGGAGTACGGTGTTTCTGATGGCGTTGACCCGGCTCGGGGTCTACGCGGTGACGGCGGTGGCCCTGGTGGGGGAGGTGCCCGCACTGGTGTGGTTGGCGGGCGGTATTCAGACAGTTTACACCCTGGCGGTCACCGTGGTGGCGCGGTGGGAGAACAGTCGTCGAGACGGCTTTGGTTTTCCCGTCATTCCCTGGATGATCGCGGCCATGGGGATTGTTGACGGGGTCTTTCTCGCGATAGTGGTAGACCCCGTATGGCTGGCCATTGGCGTGGCGGCGACGCTGTTGACCCGGTTGAGTCAGCGGTATGTGCGGGGCGACTAGGGCGCCAGACACTCCATACAGCGTGCGTACACGGCTCTTGGATCATCAAGCTCGCTCAACATCCGCAATGGTTCCAGGAGCGGTGCGAGCTGGCTCTTCAACTTCGGCGTCAACCACTCCGGTCCCGATACCCGCGGCATCCAGGCGCTCACGGCGCTGCCACTGAGCTGCTTGAGAAACTGTTCATAGGGTGCCAGTGGGCGGGTGATCTGACGCACCTCGTAGTCGTCCAGCTCGGCGTGCTCTGCGGCGGCGGCGAGGGTGTCTTCCAGGCTGCCCAGCCGGTCCACCAGCCCCAATTCCTGAGCGGTGGCCCCTGTCCACACGCGCCCCTGACCCAGTTGATCCACCCGTTCGGGCGTCAGTCCCCGGGCCTCGGCCACCAGGTCGATAAATTGCTGATAAATGTGGTTCACCGTCTGCTGAATGATCCGGTTGGCCTGGGGGGTGAGTGTGCGATCCAGGCGCATGGAACCGGCCAACGGCGTGGTGCCCACGCCGTCGACATGGATGCCGATTTTCTCAAGACTGTCCTCAAAGGTCGGTAGGGCTCCGAATACGCCGATGGAGCCGGTCAACGTGGTGGGCGTCGCCCAGATTTCGTCGGCACCCGCGGCCATCCAGTAGCCCCCGGAGGCGGCCATACTGCCCATGGAGACCAAGACCGGCATACCCTCCGCCCGCAGTGCGGCGATTTCGGAACGAATCACCTCGGAGGCATAGGCGCTACCGCCGCCGCTGTCGATGCGGATAACCAGTGCTTTGATGTTCGGGTCATCCTGGACCTGCTGCAGCCGCTGCAGAAAGCTGTCGCTGCCAATACTGCCTTCGGGTTGCTCGCCGGTGGAAATGGTGCCGGAGGCGACAATCAGGCCGACCCGGTCGGCGGCCGGCTTCGGGGACTGGCGACGGACATCGGCCAAAAACGTTCGGTGGCCTACGCCGTTGTAATGATCGCCGTAGTCGCTGTGACCGAAGCGTTCGGTCAGCAATTGCTGACGCTCTCGGTGGCTCAGAATCCCGTCGATCAGTTGAGATTCCAGGGCCAGTTGCGCGCTGTCACCGCCCACCGAGGCCAGTTGAACATCCATGTTGCTGATGTAGTCATTGACGGCGCCGCTGGGTAATTGGCGTAGTGCTTCCACGCGGCTGGTATACACGCCCCAGAGTTGGTTGAGCCACTCGCTGTTGTGCTCCCGGGACTCGGGCGACATGTCATCCCGGGTATAGGGCTCGATAAAGTCTTTGTATTTGCCCACCCGGAAGACGTGGAAGTTCACGGACAGCTTGTCCATGGCACTTTTGAAGTAGTTGCGGTAGTTGGCGTAACCGGTCAGCAATACCGAGCCCATCGGATCCAGGTATATCTCATCGGCATAGCTTGCCAGGTAGTACTGCTCCTGGGTGTACAGGCTGCCCAGGGCGATGATTGGCTTGTCGCTGTCCTTGAATCGCTGCAGGGCGGCGCCGACTTCTTCGAGCTTGCTTATTCCGCCGCCCAGAAGTCCGTCCAGCTCCAACACCAGACCGCTGACTCTCGGATCCGTGCGCCCGGCATCGATGGACTGAATCAGGGGGCGAACCGGCGTTTCCATCGGGGCGTCATCGCTGCCGCTGAGGAGCATGTTTACGGGATCGACGTAGCTTTCCTCATCCACCAGGTAACCGGTCGGTGCAAGGGTCAGGGCAAATTCGTCCGGTAACACCAGAGGCTCTTTGGGCAGCAAAGCGAGCACTATAAACAGCACTATCAGCAGGAAAAGGAGATTGCCCAATACCACCCGCAACCAACTGATACTTCGTCCGATGAAGCCAAAAAACCGGCGAATGAACCCACGGCGTTTGCGGGCGGGAGGGGGAGTCTGGTCGTCGTAGGTCACGGTGTCGGTCCTTTCGATCCTGGGGTATGGGCGGTTGTGGTTATCAAGCGGCAGTCAGTGGCGATTTTCCCAGAGCCACCATTGCTGACGCCAGCGGCTGGCCATCATGGCACTGGAGAACAGTATCACGGTCAGCGCCACCGCCAGGTAGTCGCGCCAGTAGGCCAGTGGCGAGAGCGTGTTGGTTACGGCCCAGGTAAAATACAGCAGCACCACAAAACACAGCCAGCTATAGGTCCGATGATAGCCACGCTTCAGCCCCGGCGCAAAGATCAGCAGCGGGACCACCTGCACGATCCATAGCGGCCAGTTGGGCTCGGCCTTGAACAGTGTCAGGAGGGTGAACATCAGGAGCAGTCCTGAGTAGGTGGCCAGCACCAGGGTGCGGGCAACTGACAGTTTGCGCTTGATGTGTTGCGCCTGTTCAGTATTTTCCGGAGGTTTAGGAGCCATTCCCATACAATCAATCTCCGCTTGCGGTCGGGGTGTCGTCAGCTCGGGGGCCGCGCAGCGCCCACAGCGCCATGCGCTGCCCGAGGGTCTGACACAGGGTGGTTTCGTGTTCGCTCAAGGTGGTCGCTTCGGTACCCTCGGCCCAGTGGGACGGACCGTAAGGCGTGCCGCCACTTCGGGTGTGGGTGAGTGCCGGCTCGCTGTAGGGCTGGCCCATCAAGACCATGCCATGATGCAGCAGCGGTAGCATCATCGACAGCAGCGTGCTTTCCTGACCACCATGCAACGTCGAGGTGGAGGTGAACACCGCAGCGGGCTTGTCAATCAGGTCTCCATTGACCCAGAGGCCACTGGTGCTATCCAGAAAGTATTTGAGCGGTGCGGCCATATTGCCAAAACGCGTCGGGCTGCCGAGCAATAACCCGGCACAGTGGCGCAGGTCGTCCAGCGTTGCGTAAGGCGCCCCGTCCGCGGGTACGGCCGGCTCGCTCGCCTGCGTGTCGGCGGAAACCGGCGGTACCGTGCGCAACCGGGCTTCAATGCCTTGTACGCGTCTCACGCCCCGCGCCAGTTGTTGGGCCATGGCAGCAACCGAACCGGTCCGGCTGTAGTAAAGAATCAGAACGTAGGGCATAGGGGGACCTGTCCGGGCTTGAGACGATGGGGGTTGTGGTACAGTGTGATCATACGCTCCCTTCAATACGGTACCTGGTCTTTGCACCCAGGTTTTACAACAGGAAATGCCGATTATGCGGGACTTGTTCAACGCGGAAAATCGTCGCCACTATCTGCGCCTGACATGGCAGTTTTTGCAGATGATCGGGCAGCAACTGAAAGACACCGATTGCCAGAAAAGCGCCGCGCAACTGACCTACGTCACTCTGTTCGCTCTGGTGCCCCTGATGACGGTGACCTATTCCATGTTCTCCGCCATTCCGGCCTTCCAGGGGCTGGGCGAGCAAGTCCAGGATTTGATCTTTGCCAATATGGTACCTGAAACCGGCCAGGAGTTGCTCGGTCATCTGCGGGAATTCTCACAACAGGCCCGCCGCCTGACCATTGTGGGCGTCGTGTTTCTGGTGGCCTCGGCCTATTTCATGCTGGCCAATATCGAGAAAAACTTCAATTCTGTGTGGGGCATTGTGCGTGGCCGCCGGGGCATTTCCAAATTTCTGCTCTACTGGGCGGTGCTGAGCCTCGGACCACTGCTGCTCGGCGTCGGTCTGGCCATGAGCACCTACCTGGCCTCCTTGCGGCTGTTCATGGATGGTTACGAGGCGCTTGGACTGATCACCTGGATTTTTGAGTTCACTCCCTGGCTGCTGACCTCGGCGACCTTCACTCTGCTGTTCGCTGCGGTGCCCAACTGCCGGGTGCCCATCCGCCATGCGTTGATCGGCGGGGTTGTGACGGGGTTGGTGTTTGAGCTGCTCAAAGCGGTGTTCGGCGTTATTGTCGCCAACTCCGCGCTCAGCTCGATTTACGGTGCCTTTGCCATTGTTCCGCTGTTTCTGCTGTGGGTAAACCTGACCTGGATTGTGATTTTGGCCGGCGCCGTGCTGGTCCATACCATCGGTGTCTACCAGATCGCGTTGCGGGATCGGGGTTACCCGGATCTGGTGGCGGCCATGGTGGTGTTGTGGCATTTTTATCGCCGCAGTCTCGATGGCCGGGGGCTGGAAGACAGTGAGCTGTTGCAGCTTGGCCTGGCTTCGGACCAGTGGCAGCGAATTCGTTCGGCTCTGCAGAGAGAGCACTGGATTGCAGTGACCAATCAGGGGGATTTCGTCCTCTGCCGAGATCTGCATCGCCGCCGCATCCGGGAGCTGGGTCCGTTGCTCAGACTGCCAAAAGTCTTGCCCGACCCCTGTCTCGACCTGGATAAGCTGCCCTGGTACCCGGAGTTGCACGAGCGCCTCAAACGCATAGAAGGGTTTTCCGGGGAGCAGCTGGATATGACCTTCGCGGAACTGTTCGACGCGGCTCTGGAAAAAGAGGCCACGGAGAAGAACCGGGAGGCCCGTCTTTCCGAGCATCCTGCGTCTCGTGCGAGCGGAATCTGAGCGACTTATGAAGCTGTCCCGATTTGGTGAAAAAGTGGCGGGTGATGCCGGTATCGTCACCTTGATGGATGACCTGGGCGAAGCGCTCCGGGTCAATCCCGAGATGATTTTCATGGGCGGTGGTAATCCCGCCTCCATCCCCGAAGTCGAGGCATCGCTGAGCAGCGCCCTTCAGGGTGTGATGGACGACCCCGGCGTTCGACGCCCGATGCTCGGTGTTTATCAGCCCCCACAGGGTGATCCGGAGTTTCTCGATTCACTGGCTGGGGAGCTCCGTCGCACCTGCGGTTGGCCGGTCACCAGAGAGAATCTCGCGGTGGCCAACGGCAGTCAGTCGGCATTCTTCGTGTTGTTCAATCTGTTGGCCGGGGAGGGGAGTGACGGCGTGTACCGTAAGGTACAGCTGCCTCTGGTGCCCGAGTATCTGGGTTATGCGGATGTTGGCCTGGCCCCGTCGCTGTTCCGTGCGAACCGGCCCGCCATCGAATGGCTACCCGAGGGACTGTTCAAGTATCACATCGACTTTGAACGATTGACCCTGGATGATGATCTTGGCGCCTTGTGCCTGTCACGGCCGACCAACCCGACCGGGAACCTGGTGACCGAAGACGAGCTGAATCACCTCGATGCGCTGGCCCGGGCGCGCGATCTGCCGTTGATTCTGGACGTAGCGTATGGGGCGCCTTTTCCCGATATCGTTTATCCGTCCATGCGCCCCTTCTGGAATGACAACACCATACTGGTGCTGAGCCTGTCCAAGCTGGGGTTGCCCGGGGCGCGCACGGGCATTGTCGTTGCCCGGCCGGAGATCATTCAGGCCTTTGCCCGCGCCAATACGGTATTGAGCCTTGCCAGCGGCAACCTGGGGCCCGCATTGGCGCAACAGTTGCTGGTTAGGGGTGAGCTGTTTCGGTTGGGGCCCGAGGTCATCCGGCCGTTCTATCACCAGCGAATGCAGTCGGCACTGGCGGTATTTCAACGGGAGCTGGCTGGCCTGCCGGTTCGTATTCATCGTCCCGAGGGCGCGTTCTTTTTGTGGCTCTGGTTCGAAGGGCTACCCATCTCCAGCATGGCGTTGTACGAGCGCCTCAAGGCACGGGGTGTGCTGGTGGTGCCTGGTGAGCACTTCTTTCCGGGGCTGGAAGAGCCGTGGGGGCATCGGCAGGAATGTCTACGCGTGACTTACTGTCAGGCCCCGGAGCGGGTTGCCGAGGGGGCCAAAATACTGGGGGATGAGGTGCGCCGCCTCTACAGTGACGGCGCCTGATCGGCGAGTTATTGTAGCGCCATCATGGCGGCCGCCATTTCGTCGCTCAGGTCTTCCGCTTCGGCTGACTGCATATCCGGGTCCATACCGAGTCGCTCGAACGCGGTGACGCTCTGGTAGTCCATCTCGCCCAGGGCGGAGCCGTCGCCCATATGACTCTGAAGCAGGGCGACCGTGACCAGGTCGGCGTAGTCGGCGGCGTCGGCCTTGCGGTCGAATTTCATGTGCCGGCTGGGTACGTGAATCAGCTCCTCTGGGAACTCCCAGACTTTCAGGATCATGTCTCCCAGCGGGCCCTGCAGTTCATCGATCACCCGGTCCAGGGTGAGACTGTCGGTCAGCAGCGAGGAGTGCTCCTCGGCATAGGTCAGAATGGGCAGTACGCCGATTTTATGAATAAGCCCCGCCAGCATGGCCTTGTCCGGCTGAAGCTTGGTGTAGTGACGGCACAGTACATGACAGATGCCGGCCACTTCGCTTGAGCGCATCCACACATCCCGCAATCGGCTGTCTACCAGATCCGAAGTGGCCTGGAACATCTGCTCCATGGCCAGGCCGGTGGCCAGGTTGCAGGTGTATTCCATGCCCAGGCGGCCCAGTGCCGTTTTCAGATCCTCAATTTGGCGGTTGCCTCTGAGCAGGGGGCTGTTAGCCACCCGGATGATGCGGGCACTGAGCGCAGCATCATTGCCGATCACCTTGGCCAGTTGATCCAGATTGGCGTCCGGATCGTCCGCTACTTCACGAACCTGTAAGGCCACCTCGGGCAGGGTGGGCAGGACCAGTTGATCGTTTTTGATGGCACTGATGATTTCGTCTCGGACGCGTTCAACAACATGACTCATGGGGCTTCCTGTTTCCGGTCTTCAGGGTTTTCATAGGCCGCCAGCTTTCCTGGACGGCCAACCATTGGAGTTTATTCGACAGTATAGGGTAATGATAGCGGTTCGGCCCGGAAAGTGTGGTCGATCTGGATCTCTCCCTCCAGTGCGCTGTCTTCGATCACGGCGAGGCACTCACAGGTATCGGGCCCGCTCGGGGCAGCCGTTACCAGATCACCGATTTTCTTCCCGTCGCCATTGTGCAGGAGCGTGCCCGGCAGCAGGGCATCGGGATCGCTGCAGGCGGCGCTCAACCGCCGCATGCGTTGCTTGAGTTTCCCTTTATAGTGCAGTCGCGCGACGATTTCCTGGCCGGTGAAGCAACCTTTGCGGAAGCTGACGCCGCCGATACGGGTAAGATTCAACAACTGCGGGGTAAACAGTCCCTGCGTCTGCGGCAGTACCTCACCCAGGCCCGCGCGGATATCCAGCAGCCGCCACTGGGTATTACCGGCGGTCGGCTGACCGAAGTGTTGGTCGAGGATCTCGGCCTGCGCCTCAGTCAGCCAGCACTCGTACCGCTGCTCGTCGAGCGTGACAATAAAGCCTCCGTCGTGAGTCACCCACTGGCCCGGCTCAGTGGCTGGCTCGACCAGCGCCTCGGTCAGCTGTTTGCGGGCATCGGGGCCGCACAGGCCGCGTAACCGGTAGTGGCCGGTTTCGTCGGACAGCTCGGCCTTGGAAAAGACGATGTATTTTCCCAGAGAAGCGGTGGTGGCCTCCACCATGGCGCGGGGTAGGCGCAGCAGTACCTGCTCCTCAGCGGTGGCCAAGGCGCGAAAGCTCACCTGCATGCGTCCTTTCGGGTCGCAGTGCGCACCCAGTCGGCTTTCGCCCGGCGTCAACTCCCGAATGTCACAGGTGACCTGCCCCTGGAGAAAGGCCCTGGCCTGGGGACCGGTGACGGCCATCAGGGTCCAGTCGGACAAAGTCAGCCAATGGGTGGAGGTTGCCGTCTGCATGGGTAGAGCGCTCCCGTGGTTGCGATTCGAACGTGATTGGCCTGCGCCGCTGGGCGATGGGGCCGATCACCGAGGGCGCATGATAGAACGATACGTCGGTGGCTCCAAGCCCGGCAAGCGCCCGAGTGCGAGTCCCGTTCCGGGGCCCGGGCTCGGGCGGGCAATCTCCGGCTCTGCATCGTTCATAGAGTTCCGGTGCGATGATATACTGCGGTCCTTGTTGCTAACGGGAGATGTCTGTGGAACGCAACCGTCTATTCTGGGGCAGTCGCCGCGGTATGCTGGAGCTGGATCTGATTCTGCTGCCCTTTCTGGAAAACGTGTATCCCGGCCTTGAGCAGGCGGACAAAGAGCGGTACTGGAAATTGCTCGAGTCCGAGGATCAGGAGATGTTCGCCTGGTTTCTGCACCGCCAGGATCCCGAGGACGCTGAACTGAAAAGGATTGTCGACATTGTCCGGGCCAATACCGGAATCAACGCCCGCTAACCGCCGGTTGGCGCCCATCCGCCTGCAGTCGTCGCGTTGGTTGCGGCGCCTGCATCGGTGTCTGTTACTCGCTCTGGCGGCACTGCCCTGGCTTGCCTTTATGGGGCATTCCGGTGTTTCCATTGGGTGGGTGATGGTCCTGTGCCTGTTCAATGCGCTGCTGGTTTGGGAGTGGTGGCGTGCCGGCCGACGCTCTGACGTGACGGTGCTGGCCTTTGACGCCGGTTCCTGGACGCTTGAGGGGGCCTCCGGGGTGGTTGCGGTGTTCCCCTGCGGTGAATGGCTGATCTGGCCCTGGCTCCAGGTGGTGCGTTTTCGTGAAGGCGATGGGCTGCGAGTGCACACCCTGATCATCCTGCCGGACAGTGCCAGTGCCGACGACCGTCGGCGCCTTCGGGTGTGGTTGCGGATGGGGCGTTGGCATGAGGGACGCTGACCTCTAGCGGCCACCGTCCCGCCGATCACCTTACTCTTTGTTCACAATCACATTCTGGCCGGCGTAATTCATCGGCACCAGAATGGTGTCTCGGGCGATGGGTGAGCGCTCCGGATAGTCGAGGGAGAAGTGCAGGCCGCGACTCTCCCGGCGAGCGCTGGCCGAGCGGATAATCAGCTCGGCGACCATGGCCAGGTTGCGCAATTCAATCAGATCGCTGCTGACCTTGTAATTGCTGTAGTACTCGGCGATTTCCCGCTGTAACAGTTTGATGCGGTGGGTCGCCCGCTGCAGGCGCTTTTGGGTGCGCACGATGCCCACGTAGTCCCACATGAAGCGGCGCAGTTCGTCCCAGTTGTGGGAGATGATCACATCCTCGTCGGAGTTGGTTACCCGGGACTCGTCCCAGGCGGCGGAGGCCTCTGGAGCGTCGATTTCGGGTAGGCGCTCACCGATGTGCTCCGCGGCGGACTGGGCGTACACAATGCACTCCAGCAATGAGTTACTGGCCATGCGGTTGGCACCGTGCAGGCCGGTAAACGACGTCTCCCCGATCGCGTAGAGGTTGAGCAGATCGGTCTGCCCGTGGTGATCCACCATGATTCCCCCACAGGTGTAGTGGGCCGCCGGTACCACGGGGATTGGCTCTTTGGTGATGTCGATGCCGAACTCCAGGCATCGGGCCTTTACGGTCGGGAAGTGTTCGCTGATGAATTCGGCTGGCTTGTGGCTGATATCCAGATACAGGCAGTCGCAGCCCAGACGCTTCATCTCATGGTCGATGGCCCGGGCCACAATGTCTCGCGGCGCCAGTTCGGCGCGCTCGTCGAACCGGGTCATGAAACGCTCACCACTGGGCAGGCGCAGATAGGCGCCTTCACCACGCAGGGCTTCGGTAATCAGAAAGGTCTTGGCCCGGGGGTGGTACAGGCACGTCGGGTGAAACTGATTGAACTCCATGTTGGCGACCCGGCAGCCCGCCCGCCAGGCCATGGCAATCCCGTCGCCACTGGCGCTGTCGGGGTTGCTGGTGTACAGATAGACCTTGCTGGCACCTCCGGTAGCCAGTACCACCACGCGGGACTGAAACACGTGCACATGGTCGTCGCGACGGTTGAGCGCGTAGGCGCCGGTGCAGCGCAGCTTGGGTGAGCCTTTGTCGGCCTGGGTGATCAGGTTGAGTGCGACATGGTCCTCAAACAGTTCGATATTGGGCTCGGCGCGCACCCGGTCGATCAGCGTGCTGTGCACCGCTTCACCGGTGGCGTCGGCACTGTGAATGATGCGCCGGTGGCTGTGGCCGCCCTCCTGGGTCAGGTGGTAACCGCCGTTGCCACCTTCCCGGGTAAAGTTGACCCCCTGGTCAATCAGCCAGCGAATGGCCCCTTTGCTGCGCTCAACGGTAAACCGGACCGCGTCTTCATGGCAAAGGCCTCCGCCAGCATTGAGCGTATCGCTGACATGGGCTTCGATGGAATCGTCATCGTCCAGCACCGCTGCAATGCCGCCTTGGGCAAACCAGGTTGAGCCCTCGTTGACGGCATTTTTACTCAGCACGTGAACCCGTCCGTGCCGGGCCAGTTGCAATGCCAGTGTCAGACCGGCGGCACCGGATCCGATAACGAGAATATCGCTGCTAAAGTGGTTGCTCATTCAGTGTGTACCTGTCCTGCCATGGGGCGATGCCCGGTAGGGCCGTTTACGTCGTCGGGCGCGCTCCGGGATCATCTTTCTGCGGTACGGATGCGGCCTGGGCCGTCCGTAACGTTAGAGGTAGATGGTATAAACCCGTATAATAGCAAGGCTCGTGGCCAGTGTCTTAGAGATCATTGGGTAATATGAGACGCAGCACTTATGAACTTTTTGTCGGACCTTTGGTCAGTGCCACAGGTAATGACCGGGTGGTCACTTGCCTTAGCAACGAGGCGTGCTCGCCATTGCGGGCGGACAGAGGCAAACCACAGAAGTGGCAAACAACAACAGATGAATGACACTGGAGCCCGATTGTGGGCTCCGGGTCGCTTGGGGGTTATGGGATGACAGCGCACGCCGCGCAGGACACCGATCAACAACTGGTCGAGCGAGTACAGAAGGGCGATAAGCGCGCCTTCGATCTGTTGGTCATCAAGTACCAGCACAAAATTTATGCCATTATCGGGCGCTATATCCGCGATCAGGCAGAAGTGCAGGATGTGGCGCAGGAAGCGTTCATCAAGGCCTATCGGGCTCTGGCCAAGTTCCGGGGCGACAGCGCCTTTTACACCTGGCTGTACCGGATTGCGATCAACACCGCGAAGAACCACCTGGTGGCGCGCAATCGGCGCCCCCCGGCCAGCGATGTGGAAGTGGACGATGCCGAATTTTATACCGGCAGCGAGGCACTGAAGGATATCGAGAGCCCGGAGCGCAGCCTGATGCGCGATGAGCTCCAAGCCGTGGTGGACAAGGCCATACGGGACCTGCCGGAAGATTTGCGCACCGCGGTGACACTGCGGGAGATGGAGGGGCTGAGCTATGAGGACATCGCTCATATCATGGATTGTCCGGTTGGTACCGTGAGATCCCGGATATTCCGGGCTCGCGAAGCCATCGATCGGTGCATCGAACCGCTGGTGGCAGAGTCGTAAATGTTTGTTAAGATTTTTTTGGTTTTCGGCTGAACCTTTGGGGGAGAGCCCAGTCTCACCCAATGAAGGCCTGGGGCTGGAAGCATTCAGCAGTGCTTCAGCCACAATTTGATATCGCTTGATGAAGGTACATGCGCGATGACTGAACAGAGCAATCACTCCCTGAATGAGTCACTGTCGGCACTGGTCGACGGTGAGGCGTCTCCGCTGGAAGTACGTCGTCTACTGAAGGCCGGCGCTGACGACTCAGCGGATTCGGAGTTGAACGCACGCTGGTCCCGTTACCAGTTGGCGGGCTCAGTGATGCGACGTGAGTTGGACGTCATGGCGCCGTCGGGCTTTGCGGACCGGATCAGTGAAGCGCTGGCCGACGAGGCGGCGCCGGCGGCCGGACACCGTCATTGGTGGCAGCGCGTCGGACAGGTCGCGGTGGCCGCCTCGGTGGCCGGGGCAGTATTGATCGGGGTCCAACAGTACCCGGGTATGGAAGCCGACAACACGATTGCCGGCACGTTGCCTGCCGAGAGCAGCAGCGCCGAAAGCGATATCGGCCGTTCCGAGCCGGTGTCTCTGCCGGCGGGTTACCAGGCACCCTCCCTGCCCATGGCCCGCACTGCCAGCGCGGAAAGCGGCTACGACCCGGTACAGCGCCCGTCCAGAGAAGTCATTTTTGTGCCGGTGCGCGCCGAATCCGGTCAAATCCCCGCCGAGGAAATCCGCGCCTACCTGAACCAGTTGATGCAGGCGCACAGTGATCACGCGGCGCGCAACAGCAATCAGGGTGTCCTGCCTTTTGCTCGAGTGACCAATCAAGACGAGGAGTAAGGCGCCGTGATGGGGCGACTGCTGGCAAGCCTGTTGTTGCTATCAGCAGGCTGGGTGGCTCAGGCAGACAGTCCAGATCCACTGAGCCTGCTTCAGAGTATGGCTCGTGCCGGGCAGAACCTGAATTACCGGGGCTCTTTCACCTATGAGCATCGCAATGCCATGGAAAGCTTCCGGGTCTACCGCTGGTCAGATGGTGAGCGGGTCGTAGGGCGACTCGAGTATCTGAATGGTCCAGCGGCTACCACCCAACAACTGAATGGCATGGCCGGATGTCAGACCACCGGTTTTCGCCTGCTCAACGCCGATGTGTCCCCCGAAGCGGTCGCCCGCCTTGACCGCTATTACCAGTTGACTGTCCGAGGTTCCGACCGGGTCGCCGGCCGAGAGACCTATACCCTTGAGGTACGCCCCAGGGATCAGCTTCGCTATGGTTATCTGCTGGGGGTGGACCGGGACACCGGGCTGCTGCTCAAAGCGCTCTTGGTCGATGAACAGCAGCGGCTGCTGGAGCGCTTCCAATTTGTGGACCTGGATATCAACCCCGATGTTGACTCCCTGCGGGAAGAGGCCGGACAGTGGCCCGAAGATCGCAGCGACTGCCTGGATGCCGAGGCGGGTCAGCCGACCCGATGGAGCCTGAACTGGCTGCCCCCGGGGTTTGCCTATTCCGGGGAAAAGCGTCTTCCGAATGGCATTGATATGTTAATGTATACCGACGGTCTGGCCAGTTTTTCGGTGTTCCTGCAGCCGGTGGCCAACTCCCCGGAGATTGCCGGGCGTGCCCACCGAGGGGCCACGTCAGCATTTATGGGGCAGCTGGCAACGGACAATCAGCAGTACCGCGTGACCGTGGTGGGCGAAATCCCCGGCGCCGTCGCTGAGCAACTGGCCCAAGGCATAACCCCTTTGTCCGGGACCCGTGAGGTAACACCATGATTTCCGAAACCGGCCGCATTGTCGCCATTGAAACCGATGGGCTCTGGGTGGAAACCATCCAGCGCTCCACCTGTGGTAGCTGTGCGGCGGAAAAAGGGTGTGGCCAGAGCCTGATGGCGCGGCTCATGGGGCATACCAGTTACCTGTGGGTGCTTTTGGAGGGACGGGATCCGGCGGATTACCGCATTGATCAGGAAATCCAGATTGGGGTGCCCGAGAGTGTTGTGGTCAACGGCTCCCTGTTTGTGTACCTCACACCGCTGTTTGGTATGTTGGCCGGTGCCGGCGTGGCCCAGCAGCTCTGGGCAAGCGATGGTCTGAGCGCCATTGGCGCCCTGGTCGGCCTGCTGGCCGGTGGCGCATTGGTCCGCTGGCGTGCCCATCAGACCCGCTACGATCGCCGCCTGCAGCCGGTTTTGCTCGACGATCGGCAACCGGTCACCCTGATTCCCTCCTGAACCCTGTCCCTGCAAGAGTGAGATCGCGTTTTGCCTGCTGCCCCTTCCCTGATAATTCCGGAGCACGAAGTCGAATTGACGGCCATTCGCGCCCAGGGCGCGGGCGGTCAGAATGTCAACAAGGTTAACAGCGCGGTGCACCTGCGTTTTGATGTTCAGGCGTCTTCGCTGCCCGAAGCGGTCAAGGAGCGTCTGCTCCAGATGCGCGACCAGCGAATCACTACGGACGGTGTTCTGGTGCTCAAAGCCCAGCGCTTCAGAACCTGGGAGAAAAACCGGGCCGATGCGTTGGAGCGATTGGCGGAGCTGATTGCCAAAGCCAGCCACCGACCCAAGCCCAGGCGGCCCACTCGCCCCTCCAAGGCCGCACGGCAAAAACGCATGGATCGAAAGACCCAGCGCGGCGCGATCAAACGCAATCGCGGCAAAGTCGACCTCTGACGTTTAACCTCTGACCGTTGAGCCGGTACCGACGCCCACACCCTGTTCAGGATTGGGCGGTGGCGGACGTGCGTTCAAGGTTGACCCTGGCTTCCGGTTCCGGCACCTGTCGCCAGAGTTCGTCCCGCAGTTGCCCAAACGCCGGTTTCCGATCATTGAGCAGCCAACGCGCCAGCGCCTGGGCAACATTGGGGTAATCCACGGGTCGGGCGCGCGGCATGGCCAGCCAGTCGCCGATGGCTTTTTCGGTCAATACCTGAGCTACGGCACCATAGCCGAGCTGGCTCAAGGCGAACGCATTCGACTGTTGCTCCATCTGACCGACCACGGGCTGCACCAGCAGCTTCTTGCCCAACTGAATGGCCTCGCTGGGCAACTCGAACCCCGCACTGCAAATGACTCCTTCAACCCGGTGCAGATCGGCCTGAAAGCCTTCCCTGGAAAAGGGCCGGATCTGGATGTGGCCCTCATCAATGGGTTTCGGCACCGGCTGGTAGACGTAGAAGCGGGTGTCCGGAAACGCGCGCAGTTGGGGCACTATGTCCTCGGGTTGGGCGAAGGGCAGATACACCAGATACTCATTGGCATGGCACTCATTGGGATACTGCGAGGGCTCAATCAGCGGTGGCAGAATCGGCTGGTTGAAGTGGTGCCAGTGCAGGCCGATAGCGTGCTCAACCGGCGCGAACTGCCGCATGAAGGCGCGTACAAACAGGTTTTCGCCCCGTTTCGGAATCTGGTGCATGAACGCACACTGGTGGGAAATGCCGATGCTGGGCAGCCCGGCTCGACGCGCTGCCCACGCGGTTACCGGTTCAAAATCATTGATCAGCAGGTCGTAGCCGCTGACATCCAGAGCGCGGATATCCCGGTACAGGGTGCGCAGGTGGCTGCTGAGTATGGTGCGAGGATAGTTTACCCGCCCGTGCTCCGTGACAAAGGTCAGACCGCGAAAGCATCGGTACGAGCCGAAAGTGTCCATGTCGAAATAGTCTTCGGGCGCCCGCCCGGAAAAGACCCAGTCTACCTCGACTCCCTCCTCCTTGAGTGCTTTCGCCATGATTCGCGCGCGGGTGGTGTGGCCATTGCCCGTGCCTTGAACACCGTACAGTATCTTCATAAAGCGCCTGTGGTTGGCCAGATTATCGAGGAAGCATAAAGCCCGGTCATTGCCGCTCCGGACCCTAGCAACGCCCCTGCGGCGATATCACTGGGATAGTGCACACCCAGCAACACCCGGCTGGCGCCAATCATGCTGGCCCACAGATAGCAGGGCAGGGCAAAGGTTGGGTAAAAGCTGGTGACCAGTGCGGCAAACAGAAAGGCGGCGGCGGTGTGTCCGGACGGGAAGCTGAACTGGTCCGAGGGGGTGATCCAGGCCTCGTAGAAATCAATTTTCATGGCGGGCCGGTCTCGCTTGATGGCGTTTTTAAGCCACAGGTAGAGACTGATATCCAGTGCGTAGGCCAGTATGCCCGCCAGAAGAAAAGCCTGGCCGTGCTCCGGCTCGAGCAGCGCCAGTGCCAGGGAGCCCAGAATATACAGATGGCCGTCCCCGGTTCTCGAAATCCAGCGAACCGATTTACGGTAGGGGAAGCGCTTGGTGACGTGTAGCCACAGAAAAGCGAGAGTATCCAGCCGATGTACGCGTTCAAAGAGACTGTTCATAGGTCACCGCCTTGGTTGGGTCTTGGGACTTCAGCCGCCGACAGCGTATTGATAGCACTCCATTGTGAATCTTCCATGACAGTGAACGGGCGGGATTTCCATCGCCGCAACAATCCGTTAACGTACCCGGCATTACCGATTATCCAGGAGTATTACCCCCTTATGCCCAAACCCGGAAAAACCGGTTTACGCCGGATTGTTGATGCCTTCGGGTACTCCATGCACGGCTTCGCCGCAGCCTGGCGCTTCGAGGCGGCGTTCCGCCAGGAGGTCCTATTGGCGGTTATCCTGCTGCCGGCCTCGCTCTGGTTGGGGACGACGCTCATGGAGCGGTTGTTGCTGGTGGCCAGTGTGTTCTGGGTCATCATGGCGGAGCTGGCGAACTCGGCGATTGAGGCGGCGATTGATCGCACGGGAGATGAAATGCATGTGCTTGCGGGCCGCGCCAAGGATATGGGCTCGGCTCTGGTGCTGGTCAGTCTGATCCTGCTGGCCATCATCTGGCTCAGCGTGGGAGTGGCCCGGTTTCTCTGAGAGGAACTGGAGCGAGAGAGTTCGGCAGTGGTCGACCGGGGGGCGAATAGGCTACACTCGTGACCGACGTTAACGCCGAGACGGCACACAGACTCAGGCCTCTATGGACTTCTTGCTCGAATTCTCCACCCTGTCACTGGTTTTGATGGCATTGATCGTGCTGATGACGGTCTATTTCATCGGGCCGGGCTACTCCTCTCAAAGTGCGGTACACGCTCCGACCATTCTCACCAGTACGGGTATTTTCGGTACCTTTATCGGGGTGGCGTTGGGTCTGCTGGAGTTTGATACGACGGATATTCAGTCCAGCGTGCCGGGATTGATCGAGGGGCTTCAGACCGCCTTCTGGACCTCCATTGCCGGCCTGTTGGGCGCCTTGCTGGTCAAGTTCCGTCACTTGGCCACGACGCTGCGCCAGCATCGGCGCCAGTCCAGCTACGAGGCGGCCACGGTCGATGATCTGGCCAATCTGCTATCCGATATTCACCAATCCCTGTCCGATCCCGATGCCGGTGGTCTGAACGCTGCTGTGCAGGGCTTGCGCCAGCAACAGCAGGACGAAATCCGGGGGCTGAAGCAGTCTCTGGAGCAGTATCAGGCTGATATGACCGAGGCCAACACCCAGGCGCTGATTCGCGCGTTGGAGACCGTGCTTACCGACTTCAATGCCCAGATCGACGTCCAGTACGGCGAAAACTTCAAGAAGCTCAATGAAGCGGTCGGCAATATGCTGCTCTGGCAGCAGAACTACAAAACCGAACTGCAGGAGCTTCTGGTGACTCAGAAGTCCAATGGCGAGTTGCTCGACAAGGCCAGCCGGGCGTATGAGAAAGTAGTCACCCACTCCGAGGTGTTCAACCAGGTGTCCGAGTCTCTTGGTGGGCTGATGGAAGCGCTGCAAGCGCAGGCTCAGGGGCTGGATCAGTATCTGTCCCAGCTGTCGACGGTGGCCGAAAAAGCGGCGGCCGGTCTACCCTCTCTGGAGGGAAGGGTGGATGCACTCACGGATCAGCTGGCGGACAGCGTGACCCGGAACCAACAGCAGCTGAGTCAGGTGCTGGATGAAGCCTCCCGGGCACTGAGGGACACGTCGGCGGAAGTGCATAGGAACCTGGCCGACAGTCTGACTCAGTCCCAGAGCGGTCTGCACCAACAGGTGGAAGCCCTGGTGGACCGTACCGGCAGTCAGTTGGAGGCGCTTGATAACGCGCTGGAGCGTGAGCTGACCAAAGCGCTGACCACCTTTGGCTATCAATTGACGTCACTGTCCGAGAAGTTCGTCAACGACTATTCACCGCTGACCGACAAGTTGCGCGCACTGGTTCAGGCCAGCGGCGCGATTACTGATTCCAATGGCCCCGATACCACTCATGACTCAGCGTCCCAATCATCAAAATCCGCTCGCACCCCGGCCCAACCATGATGTAGAGCACGAGGAGCACTGGGTCTCCGTCAGTGATCTGATGGGGGGCCTGATGATGGTGTTCCTTTTGATTGCCGTGGTCTACATGGTTCAGCTCGAGATCGAAAGCCGTAAAATTCGCGATGTGGCGGTGCTCTACGATCGTCTGAAAACCCAGCTGTACGACGATCTTCAGGAGGAGTTTGGAGACGACCTGCCGCGCTGGGGAGCCGAACTCAATCGGGATCTCAGCCTGCGCTTTTACGACACCGAAGTACTCTTTCCCCAGGGGGAAGACACCCTGCGTCCCGCATTTGAGGCGATATTGTCCGATTTCTTCCCGCGCTACCTGGCGATCATCACCTCCCCCAAATACCGGGACGACATTCTCGAGGTGCGGATTGAAGGCCACACCTCCAGCGACTGGGGCAATCTGCCGGAGCGGGAGGCTTATATTCGCAACATGGCGCTGTCCCAGGCTCGAACCCGCACTACCCTGGCTTACCTGCTAAGCCTGCCGGACGTGGAGTCGGAGCGAGCCTGGATCAAGGCGCACTTGACCGCCAATGGACTGTCCTCCTCCAAGGTGGTGACCCGAAACGGCCAGGAGGACGAGATCCGCTCCCGTCGGGTTGAGTTCCGGCTGCGTACCGATGCGGAATCCCGTATTGAAGGGTTGCTCAGCGAGGAGCGCTCGTGAAGCTGCCGGACTTTCTGGAGTTCGAGCCGTTCAACCGCTTGCGGGCCTCTCTCGGGGCGGAGCAATTGGGGGCGTTCGAGTTTTTTGATCCTCAACTGCACCTCACCGCCCGGGAACGGGAAGAGCTCCTCACGGGCCTGACGCTGGGATGGTCGGCCTTACGGTGCCTGCACGATTATACGCTGGCATATAAAAACAGCCGGGTTCTGGTATGGGGTCAGGCGCCGGGACAGAGTTGGGCGGCGCCGGGGTACCACCTGGCGTACTGCCGGACGCTGCAACAGTTGCGCCGGCAGCAACCGGATCTGCGCTTGTCGGTGGCCACCCGGTTACCGGAGCCGGACCCCTGGCCTTGGCGGGTGTGTCCGGAGTGCTTGCAGCAACTGCAGTTTCGCGGCTTTGACGCCGCGCGAGCCCGGCATCGGGACTACAGCGAACGGGTGTTGGAGGCCTTTGATCTGGCGGATTTTTTCCGTGACTACCCGGTCTATCCCATCACGTCCGAGGTGTTGCGAGCGCTGGATGTCGTCGCCTGAAGCAGGCTCAGCGCCGATGGAGCTTCAATGGTGGGAGTAGAGGCCGCCCTCGCTGAAGTAGGCGTAGTAGTCCTGTTCCAGCGAACGGCCCGGGGTGCGCCGATCCAGTGATTTGCGGCGCTTGCGATGATACAGGTCCATGGGCATGTCGGCACAGGGATCTGGTTCCCGGCGGCGGTCCAGTCCGCGACGGCGGTTGATGAAAATCGAGTCTGGGCGGTGCATGGCGGTCAATCGTTTTTTTTGAGAGTTGAATTAACACAGTGTAGTCGGCAATCGGTAAAATGCCGACAAATTTTGTGGAGTAGAGTATGAAACCGGTAGAAACGTCTATTCACCGTGCTTTGACAGAGGCCTTCGAGCCCCTCCATCTGGAGGTGCTCAATGAAAGCCACCAGCATAATGTGCCCCCCGGCTCGGAGAGTCATTTCAAGGTCGTTCTGGCCTCAGAGGCCTTTGTTGGCAAGCGGCAAGTGCAGCGTCATCAGGCGGTTTATGGAGCGCTCGCCGAGCAGCTACGAGGTCCGGTCCATGCCCTGGCGCTGCACACCTACAGCCCAGAGGAGTGGCGCGACGCGAATCAGGTCCCGGGCTCGCCCCCCTGCCTGGGCGGTGGCGCCAAGTCCTGAAATCCGGTGAATTGACCCGTCAATTCACCGGTTGAAGCTGGTTGTTCAAAATTTAAGCGTTTATAATGCGCGCTTTCTGTCAGTTCCCCGAGGTTTATTGTCTTCCCATGAGTGCTTTTGTTGTTGCCGCCCTGTATAAATTTGCCTCTCTGCCGGACTTCCAGGAGATCAGTGATCCCCTGCGGGAGCGCTGCGTGGCGTTGGGTCTGAAAGGCACGCTGCTGCTGGCCCATGAAGGCATCAACGGCACGGTTGCCGGCTCCCGTGAGGGCATTGATGGCTTGCTTGACTACCTGCGCTCGGACCCGCGACTGGCGGATCTGGAGCACAAGGAGTCTCCAAGCGATGAACAGCCGTTTTATCGCATGAAGGTCAAGCTCAAGAAGGAAATCGTGACCATGGGCGTGGAGGGTATTGATCCTCGCCAGAGCGTGGGCACTTACGTGCCGCCGAGCGACTGGAATGCACTGATATCTGACCCCGAAGTGCTCGTTATCGATACCCGCAACCATTATGAGTATGCGATCGGGAGTTTTGAGCGGGCGCTTGACCCGCAGACCGAGACATTCCGCGAATTCCCCCAGTACGTGCAGGATAACCTCGATCCTTCGCGCTACAAGAAAGTGGCCATGTTCTGCACGGGCGGCATTCGGTGCGAGAAGGCCACGGCATATATGAAAGCGCAGGGCTTTGATGAGGTGTACCACCTTCAAGGCGGCATTCTCAAATACCTGGAGGAAGTCCCCGAGGAAGAGAGCCTTTGGCGGGGTGAGTGTTTTGTGTTTGATAACCGCGTCGCGGTCAATCACCGCCTTGAGCCCGGCACCTATGATCAGTGCCATGGCTGTCGTCACCCGATCACGGAAGAAGACAAGCAGGCGCCAGAGTATATGAAAGGCGTCAGTTGTCCGCGCTGTTACCACCAATTGACGGACGACCAGAAGGCCCGTTTCGCTGAGCGGCAGAAACAGATTGAACTGGCGCGTCAGCGCAACGAGGCCCATATTGGTGCCGCTCCGCCGGCGCGCCAGTGTCGGGCCACCACCCAATCGTGATCTGGAAGGGCGCCGCTGCCACTTCCCCCAACGGAGATTGACCCATGGAATCCCTGGATTACCAAACATGGACCCTGGATCTGGCCCGAGGCCGGGCGGAGCACCCGAGCGGTTTCAGTCTGGAAGTGGAGGGGGATGTACGCAACCCCACCGGGGTCGCGCCGGCAAACTATCCGAAAGGGTTGAGCTTTGCCGATCAGGCACGGCTGCTACGCTCGGGTATGGAGGCGCTGGCTGCGGCCGCCAACGGCTCGGATGCTGGCTCCCAGAAGCGCTCTACGGTCGTGAACAGTCGCGCCCGTCGGGCGGAAGAAAGTGCCAAGCAGTTTGCTGAGCAGCGCAAGGACCGCCCCGCGCGGCCCAAGCTGTCGCTCAAAAAAAGGGACTAGCGGATTACCAGTTGACCACGCAGTTGCAGATCGGTCCGGTGGTTGTCGACTACCATAAACAACTGATCCATCCGCACACCCGCCATTTCCGCCTGACTGGCGGGCGCGTGAACACCGCCGCCGCTGGCGACCAGACGGTCGAGTTCCGCGGTGGTTGAATCGATGGCCGTCAGAATATTCTGGGTGGTGGCCTCATCGCGGAATACCCGTCCCTGACCGGTCAGGGCCAGATATTGATCACACTCTTCAAGCCATTGCTTGCGCTGCTTCAGGAAGTTGCTGATGTTGCGCATCCCTCCTTTATGGCCGGAGGTCAGCTTCTCATCCCGATAGCTTTGCAGGCTCTCCCGCGCGCGCAAAAGAAATGCGACGCTGGTGTCTTGACAGTAGGACGCCGTGAGGTAGCTGGGGAATTTGACACCGTGCTCTTCCATGGCCGCCTCGCGCTTGCAGGTTTCATCGCAGGCTTGGCTGGGTAGGCACACCAGAAGACTGAGTAGAATAAATAGTTTTTTCATAGTCGCGCCAGTGGTTTGTTATGAATTTTGTACAGCGTAGTGCCTTGTATATGTCATTTTGGCGACACCGTCAACGGTAGGCCACTCAACCCACCTTTGTTATTAGAAATCAGTCTAGATAACGGAAACTTATAAGTTTTTGCTGTAAAGAAAGTGGTTCTACCACTCTGAATGATTTTTATGTTGATGGTGGGCGGCCATCAGCCAACTGTAAATCCCTTTCACGTTACGCGCAAACGCGTCGGTGGAGTACTGCTGTGCAAACGATTGTGCCTGCCGGGAAAGAAGATCACGGTGCGTGTCGTCCTCGATCAACTGGCGGGCCCGCTGGCACCAGACCTCCAGATTATCGGGCGTTTTATAGCCGTTTTCATCTTCCCGGACCACATCATCAACGCCGCTGGAGCGCACTGCGACAACGGGCAGGGACGCGGCCATGGCCTCCAGGATGACCATTCCCTGGGTTTCCGATTTTGAAGCAAAGACAAAGAGGTCGCCAAGGCGGTAGTAAGTGGCCATGTCCTCCGGGGCGATCGCGCCCACCAGCGTGATATGGTCGGCCAGTGCCTCCTGTTCGATTCGCTGTTGCAGGCGGTGGCGTTCATGCCCGTCGCCGATCATCAATAAATGAAAGGGCGTTTTGGTCTGGTCTTTGAGCCGAGCCATTGCATCCAGCAGAAAATCGATGTTCTTTTCCGTCGACAATCGGGACACGCTGATCAGAACCCGCTTTCCTTCCAGAGTGTATTGCTGGCGAAGTCGCGCCAAGGCCGCATGGTCCACCGTCTGAAAGCGGTCATAGTCAATGCCGGTGGGCTGTACAAAGATGGGGGTTTTCACCCCGATCATACGCAGGTAATCCTCGGCAGAGTTGGTGGGTACGATGACCCCGCTGCATCGATTGGCAAAGCGCTTGATCAATCCGTGGGAGATCAGGTTGCGGAACAGCGCACCGGGGAGCGGTACGAAGTGGGCGTAGTGCTCGAGCCGCGTGTGGTAGGTGTAGACCGAAGGTATGTCCAGACGTCGGGCCAGCCACAGCCCGAGAGAGCCCATCCATATCGGATGATGGACATGGATGAGGTCCGGCTTGAAGTCCTGCACCGCACGGCGAATCCGTTTCAGGAAAATATTGGGGAGCCTGAACTCGCCCCGAACACCGAGTGTCAGCAGCGAGTGGGCGCGAACCACACCGGATTCCTCAGGGTCCCGACGTCGATACCGTGGTGCCACCACCAGTACGGAATTTCCCAGGGCAATCAGCCCAGAGCGCAGCCGTTCAATCGACAGCGGCACCCCGCCAATAAACGGTAGATAGTTGTTGGTGAACATGGCCACCCGCAGGGGGGCGCTCTGCCAAGGGGTGGGGTCCAGATCAAAGTCCGGGTAGTAGTCCTGCCCGACCACGATACGCTGGTAGAGCTTGATGGCGATTACCGTGAAAGCGCTGACCAGGAGGATGAAGTTGACGTACCCGACATAGAACAGAGAGTAGATGAAAAACCATAAGCTCTCCAGCGTGGAGAGCAACGGGTGCTGGCCCACGTCAAGGCGCTCCATCGTGATTTCCACATCGCGACCCGACACGGCGACCTTGACGTAGTGATAAAAGCTGACGTCATCGTTCAGTACCAGGCCGCCGCCACCGCCCGTGGTAATGAAGTGAGTGTCCTGATGGGTTTGTGTGGAATAGAGCGGCAGGTTGGCCGAAAACACCGCCGTGACATCGTGCTGGTGAATGAGACCAAGCAGTGCATCCTTGAATGTGGGGTCTTGTAAGTATTGGTCTTCCCGCTCGAACAGCAGCTCATGCTCGACCGGATAGAGGGGATGTCCAAGGAAGAGGAACACCGGGCCTGACCGGGGGTCGCCCAGCAACCCCTTGAGCCATTCGATCTGCCAGCGCCAAGGGGTTTTTCCGGTGCTGTCCAGAAAAATGAACTGACTGTTTCCCAGTTTGAAGTTGTAGAAATAGGGACCGAACTGCTCGTAAAACCGGAAGCTGCCGAAGTCCTCGTGCTCCTGCTCACCGAACGTCAGCAGGTAGGGAATGTCCAGGTGGCTCAGGGTGCCGTGGAGCGCACGGTATTTGTCTTCACCGCCGCCACTGACGGCATTACCGGCGGAGACCATAAAATTCACGCCGGACTGGTTCAGCGTGGGAATTATGCGCTTTTCAAACACGCCCACCGAGTTGTTGATGTTCCCTACCACCGCGAACTGGTAGTCATCCCGGGATTCGAGGTTATCTTTGAGTAGGCGTAGCTGTTCCGTGTGCAGGCTGTTGTACTCGGGGCGGTCCAAGTTGAGGTAGAGCTTGTAGCCGATCAGGAAGGCGACGATCGTCAAATTCAGATAGAACAGCCATTTAATCAGGCGTGGCGCTTTCATTACCGTTTATTCCGTTGGGCGTCGCGTAAAAGATCGTTTGCCAGGGTTCGCTTGAACAGCACCAGCCCGATGGCCATACCCAGGTAGATGGTCAGTGCTCGCCAGGCAAGGGTCACCAGCAATAAGTGGGGGCCACCAATCAAGGACCGAAAGAAGTGGCCAAACACTCCCTCAGAAATACCTGAGGCGCCCGGCGTCGGCGAAAAATACATAATAAAGGTCGTCACCAGCAGCAACCCCAGGATGTTCACGTAGCTGACCGAGTAGTCCAGAGCCCACAGTAGAAGCGCGGGAAAGCTGAACAGGCTCAACAGGAAGAGTGCCGTAAACAGGATGGAGGCAAACACCGCCCAGTGGTTACCGGAACCATACTCGCGAAACGCGCGCGCGAATCGCAACATCTCCCGGCGCAGGTGGAACTGCCAGCGGCGGTGGCGGCGATCACTGAGTCCATGCCAGTGGCGAAGTTGTTGCAACAGAACGCTCACCAGGCCAATCAGCCAGCGGGTGCGGAATAATACCAAGGCAAAAAACCCCAGGTACAACACCACAAAGCCCGCCAGCGCCCACCCTATGTTTTTTCCAAGGGTGCCTTCGCTGAATACGTCCAGGGTCAGCAGGCACAGGGGCGCCAGGGTAAAAATAAACGCCACCGCCAGCAGGGTGCGTAAGGTTGTGGCGGCGGTGGCGTGACCAACAGGAACGCCTTCGCGGCGCAGATACCAGATTTGCGCAAAACCGCCACCGGTAGCCATGGGAGTGATATTGGAAAAAAACAGGTTGATGAAAACGAGTGACAGCAGGCTCCGTAGCGGGACCCGGTGTCCCAGCGCCTGCAGGGTGTACCCCAAGCGGAGTGCATCACTGAGGTAATAGACGGCCAGTAGCCCCAGCAGCGACAGCAGCACCCAGGGTTGCAGCAGACGGGTATCGAAGGTCAGTTCCCGCCCAGCAAACTGACCCCAGACAGAGTAGAGCCCGGCGGCGGTCAGCAGCACGAAAAGCAGGGCGAACAGTGCCAGCCGTCGCCAGGAAGTGGGCGCGTAGTCGGCCACGGGCGATGACTTAGGTGTTCAGCGTCAGCAAAAAGCCCAGCGGGTGCTTGAACAGGGCAACGCTGACAATGTAGAGGAAAATCCCGAGCGCAATCAGCCAGGCGGTGACCCGCACGGACTTTTTGGGATGCCGGAAGGCCAGCACGCCCACACCGATGTAGATAAACAGCGCGATGATTTTAGTCATCAGCCAGGGATGATCGCCTGGCGAGTAACCCATGACAACAGCCAGGGCAACAGCGCTGACCAGCAGCAGGGTGTCATTGATATGGGGAAGCACCCGAGCCCACTTGCGTTTTAGCAAGCCAGAGCCCTGCATCATCCAGATGCCCCGGATAAAAAAACCGATAAATGAGAGCAACACAAAGAGCAGGTGCAGGTGTTTGAGTAGAGCGGTCATCCGGTGTGTCCTTCAGTCTGGGATTGGGTGCCGGTGGTTCAGGGTTTGTGTACTTTTTTTGGATGTTTACGTGCTGGATAGCAGGTTCGGCAAATGTCGCACACGGTACCATCACAGCGCCGCGCGGAACAGTACTCGCGTCCATAGTAGATGATTTGCAGGTGCAGTGCGTTCCAGCGGTCTTTGGGGAACAGGCGCTTAAGGTCTTTTTCGGTTTGGGTGACATTTTTGCCGTTGGTCAGTCCCCAGCGCTGGGCGAGCCGGTGGATGTGGGTGTCTACCGGGAACGCGGGTACGCCAAAGGCCTGACTCATGACGACGCTGGCGGTTTTGTGGCCGACGCCGGGCAGTTTTTCCAGGGCGTCAATGTCATCGGGTACTTCGCCGCTGTGTTCGTCGATGAGTATCTGGGACAGTTTGGAGATGGCCTTGGCTTTCTGAGGCGAGAGTCCGCAGGGGCGGATGACGGCCTGGATGTCTTCGACGGGTATTTTGGCCATGTCTGCGGGGCTGTCGGCGAGTTGCCACAAATGTGGGGTGACCTGGTTGACCCGCTCGTCGGTACATTGGGCGGACAGCAGGACGGCGACCAGTAGGGTGTAGGGGTCTTTGTGATCGAGCGGTATCGGCGGCTCGGGGTACAGTTCCTGGAGCCGATTCAAAATGAACTCGACTCTTTCGGGTTTTTTCAGGTTCTTTGTAATATCCATGGTCTATTTGGGACTCGTTAAAAGTGAGTTGCCAGCGTGAGGTCCGGAGGCTGCACGGGAAGCCAGTTGAAGACCCGCCGTGAACCCATCCCTGGGGGCTTCTCGTCGGCTCCCTGCCTCCGAGAGTCTTCAACTGGCTTCCCGCGCATCCTCCTCATTGCCACTCAGAGATTTTTGCAGAGCTATCTAGTTCCCGAAACTATCTGGGTGGCACCGCGGAGGGAGGGGGTTCCCCTTTGGGGCCGTCACCGGCCTGGACGGCCGGTGCAGAGCGTACAGGGATGTATTCACAGCGTGCCCCAAAGGGGAACCCCCTCCCGCAGCACTCCATTCGAAGTTCCAGCCTAGTACTGCGACATCCCACAGCACTTCCTACGAAGACCCTCAGTACTGTTTCATGAACTCGCGAATCCGGTGTGCCGCTTCGACGCACTCGTCCAAGGAAGCTACCAATGCCATTCGGACATAATGGTCGCCCGGGTTGCCGGTTTCGGTGTTGCGGGCCAGGTAATTGCCGGGGAGGACGGTAATGTTCTGTTGGGCAAACAGCTCCCGGGCAAACGTCTCACTGTCCACCGGCGTGCGCGGCCAGAGATAAAAACCCGCTTCCGGTTTGGCAACGTCCATACAACCGTCCAGGACCTCCAGCACCGCCGCGAACTTCTGGCGATACAGATCCCGGTTCGCCCGCACATGCGCCTCGTCTTCCCAGGCCGCAATGCTCGCCAGTTGCGAGGGCACCGGCATGGCGCAACCGTGGTAGGTGCGGTAACGCAAAAACTCCGCGAGAATCGATGCATCACCGGCCACAAAACCAGAGCGCAAGCCCGGCAGGTTAGAGCGTTTGGACAGGCTGTGAAAAACCACGCAACGGCGGAAATCCTCACGGCCGAGCTCAGTGCAGGCCTGCAACAATCCAAGCGGGGGTGCCTGTTCGTCGAAGTAGAGTTCGGAGTAACACTCGTCTGAGGCAATCACAAAATCGTACTCGTCGGCCAGTGCCAACAGGGTGCGCCAGTGTTCAAGCGTGAGTACCGCGCCGGTGGGGTTGCCCGGGGAGCATAGGTACAGGAGTTGGCAGTGTTTCCAGATGTTCGGGTCGACGGCGGCAAAGTCGGGAATATAGTGATTGTCGGCGGTACAGTTCAGAAACGCCGGGCGCGCTCCGGCGAGCAGGGCGGCGCCTTCGTAGATCTGATAAAACGGGTTGGGACTGACCACCAGTGGGTTGTCAGCGGTGCGGTCCACCACAGCTTGGGCGAAGGCGAACAGGGCCTCGCGGGTGCCATTCACCGGCAGTACTTGGGTCTCGGGGTCGAGTTGTCCCGCCGTCAGTTCGAACCGTGTTTCGGCCCAGCGGGCAATGGCCTGACGCAGTTCGGGCAGTCCTTTGGTCGCGGGGTAGTTGGCAACGCGTTTGAGATTCTGGCTCAGGGTGTCGAGTACGAATGCCGGTGGTTCGTGTTTGGGCTCACCAATGGACAGTGCAATAGGCGATAGGTGTTCCGGTGGCTCTATGCCCGCTTTAAGCCTTGCGAGCTTTTCAAACGGATAAGGGTGCAGGTGATTCAGGTCTGGGTTCATTGGTTTTCTGGTTCTTGAGTGAATGTGGTGATGAAACCTTTGGCTGTGGCGTTTGGTCCGGACCGCTTTGGGGTGAGCTGTTCTCAGACACGCCGTAAACCCATCCCTGGGGGCTCGCATCGCGGGTCCCCCGCTCCACGGTCTGAGAAAAGCTCACCCCAAATCGCCCCTCAGTGCCAATAGCAAAAACGCGACGATAACACTCGGTGGATAACGGGATTTACCCCTTATCCACCCACGGCGCTCAATGGCACTGAGGCGGATGTGGGGTACACCCTTTGGAGACTCTCGGAGGCATGGATGCCGACGAGAAGCCCCCATGGATGGGTTCACGGCGGGTCTCCAAAGGGTGTACCCCACAGCCGCCGGACTTTCCATAAGCCACTGAACCTAGAAGTTCACCACCGACGCCGAGGACTTGGTGGCGCGCTTGTCCAGTTGTTCGCAGATTTCCCGCTGTAATGCCTCGCACAGTGCCGGGTCGCTCAAGGGCTCGCCCTCGTTATCGGTGATGAAAAACACATCCTCCACCCGCTCGCCCAACGTGGCGATTTTGGCATTCTGTAACAGAATATCAAACTGCAGAAAAACCCGGCCAATACACGCCAGCAAACCCGGGCGGTCCGGACTGATCACCTCCAGCACCGTATAGCCACTGATCATATCGTTGCTCAAGCTCGTGCGGGTGGGCATCGTAAAGTGCTTCAGGCGACGGGGCGTGCGGCGGCTGATGACCTCGGAATAGTCATCCACAAGTCGCAACTCATCCAGCAGGGCATCCTGAATGCGTTTGAGTACTTTCGGGTCGTCGCCCAACGGCTCACCGTCCTGGTTCAGAACAAAAAAGGTGTCCACGGTGTAGCCGCTATTGGAGTTGTAAATGCGGGCATCCTGAATATTGAGATTCAACTGATCGAGAGCGGTGGCCACCGCGGCGAACACGTTCTTGCGACCTTTGCTGCGCACGAAAATCTGCGTTGCGCCCTCGAGCTCCCGGTTGGTGGTCTTCTTGATCAGGATGAGCGGTGTGTCGTCGGTGTGCTGAATCATCGCTTCGCTGTGCCAGGCGATATCCAGTGCCGTCTCGCGCATGAAGTACTCTTCACCCATGTCGCTCCACAGCTGCCAGGCGGTGTCGGCCGAAATACCTTTGCGCTCGAGTTTACGCAGGGCGGATTGCTGGGTTTCCTCAATCAGCTCGTGCTTGTCGATATTGTTTTCCAGGCCCCGACGCAACGCCCGCTTGGTTTCCATATAGAGCTGGCGCATCAGGCTGGCCCGCCAGGTGTTCCAGAGCTCTTTGTTGGTACCGTTGATGTCGGCGACCGTCAGGGTATACAGGTAGTCCAGACGCTGCTGGTCGCCCACCCGCAGGGCAAAATCGTGGATCACATCGGGGTCGGAGATGTCCTGCTTCTGGGCCACCGCGGACATGAGCAGGTGTTGTTCCACCAGCCAGCAGATCAACCGGGTCTCCCGCGGTGACAGCCCGTGGCGTTGGCAGAAGTCCTCGGCGTCCACGGCGCCAAGGGTGGAGTGATCTCCGCCGCGTCCCTTGGCAATGTCGTGGTACAGGCCGGCGATGTAGAGCAGCTCCGGCTTGGGAAGTCGTTTGATCACATGGGCGGCGATCGGAAACTCGTCTTTGGCATCCGGTGCCCAGAAGTCGCACATGTTCTGCATGACTTTCAGGGTGTGCGCATCCACGGTATAGATGTGGAACAGGTCGTGTTGCATCTGCCCGGTGACCAGTCCGAACTCCGGCAGGTACAGCCCGAGAATGCCGTAGCGGGACATCCGTTTGAGCTGCTCTACCAGGCCCTCTGGGTGGTGGAACAGCTCCAGAAACAGTTGGGTGTTGGTTGGGTTTCGGCGGTAGTCGTCGTCGATCAGGTGGCGGCTTTCGCGGATCAGGCGGATGGTGGATGCCCGTACCCCCTGGATTTCCGGGTGTTTGGCCATCAGCACGAAAATTTCCAGAAGCGCTGAGGGCGTTTCCTCGAAGACATAGATGTGCGCGGCCTCAATGTAGTGATCGCGAAGCTGGAAGCGTTCATTAAGAGCGGTCACATTTTTATTGACGCCTTTCTGCAGGATGACTTCGTGCAGAAATTGCAGCAGCACATCGTTCAGTTCGCGCAGCGACATCACCAGGCGGTAGTAGCGGTGCATGAACTGCTCCACCGCCAGGCTTTCGCTGTTGTCCCGGTAACCGAACATGGCCGCCAGTTCGCGCTGGTGATCGAACAGCAGGCGCTCCTCGGCGCGGCCGGCGATCAGGTGCAGGCCATAGCGGACCCGCCACAGGAACTCTTCACCGCTCTGTAGCAGAGAGAATTCTTCCTCGGTGAAAAAACCCTTGCCCTCGAGCTGTTTGAGCGTCCGGACCTGAAAGAAGCGCTTGGCCACCCAGCCGATCATCTGGATGTCGCGCAGGCCGCCCGGGGCATTCTTGATGTTGGGCTCGAGGTTGTATTCGGTATCGTTGTACTTCTGATGGCGCTGAATCTGCTCCTGCCATTTGGCCCGAAAAAAGTCGTCCGCGGGCCAGAGCTGGTCGGGGGCGGTTTCCTGCATCAGTTGAATGCGCAGCGAACTGTCGCCGACCAGGGTGCGAGATTCCATCAGGTTGGTGGCGACGGTGATGTCGTTGCGGGCATAGCCGACACACTCCTCCAGAGAACGGACGCTGTGGCCGATCTCCAGGCCGATGTCCCAGAGAAAGGTGAGCAATTGCTCAATCTGCTCCTGGCAGCGGTCCCGAATATTATCGTTGCCGGTCAGCACCAGCAGGTCGATATCGGAGTGCGGATGCAGCTCACAGCGGCCGTAGCCTCCAACGGCCTCCAGGCTGATGCCCAGGGGCCAGCGATTGCGATGCCAGGCGTAGTGGAGCATGCAGTCGACAAACAGGGCGCGCTCATGAACCAGTGCGCGAATATCCTCGCCCTCGCGGAAGCGCGCATCAAACTGCCGGTTGGCGGCGGTGATGGCGTCCTTGAAAACCGTGATGACGGGCTGCTCTGCCAGAGCGCGGCGAAACCGCGCCTGATCGAAAAAGAACAGTGGGCGTTCGAAGTAGGGCAGGGCAGCGGTATCCATGATTAGAAGTCTTCCTCGCGACGTGCTGTCAGTACTTCAACGCCGTCTTTGGTCACCGCCAGGGTGTGCTCCCACTGGGCCGAAAGTCGGCCGTCCTTGGTCTCGACGGTCCAGCCGTCGCCTTTGGTTTTGGTGTGGCGCTTGCCGGCGTTGATCATGGGCTCGATGGTGAAGGTCATGCCCTCTTTGAGTTCCAGTCCCGTGTCAGGGCGACCGTAGTGCAGAACTTGAGGGTCTTCATGAAAGACCGCGCCAATGCCGTGGCCACAGTACTCCCGCACCACAGAGTAGTGGTTGCTTTCGGCGTGCTGCTGGATGGCGTGACCAATGTCGCCCAGCTTGATGCCGGGTTTGACCATTTCAATACCTTTATAGAGGCACTCCTGAGTCACCTGAACCAGTCGCTCGGCGTGGGGAAGACGCTTGCCCACGAAATACATCTTGCTGGTATCGCCGTGGTAACCGTCGTAAATCACGGTCACGTCAATATTGACGATATCCCCGTTTTTGAGCACCTTCTTCTCGGACGGAATGCCGTGACAGACCACCTGATTGATGGAGGTGCAGATGGATTTCGGGAAGCCCCGGTAGTTGAGGCACGCCGGAATGGCGTTCTGCTTGTTGACGATGTGGTCGTGGCAGATTTGGTCCAGCTCGGCGGTGGTCACGCCGGGCTGGACGTGGGGTTCGATCAGTTCCAGCACCTCGGCGGCCATGCGGCCGGCGACGCGCATTTTCTCGATTTCTTCCGGGGTTTTGATGCTGACAGACATGTCTACTCGCTAGATTGAAGGGAAAACCACCATTCTAAACGATCTGGGCAGTGTCTGACAGTCTGGGGGAGGCCGCCCTCAGGCGGCCGTATCCACGTACTTCAGCGCGTGAATGACTCCGCGCAGTTCGGCCAGCCCCTTCATGCGACCGCCGTATGAGTACCCGGGGTTGATGCCGGGACGGCCGATCTCCTCGGCCATCAGGTGGCCGTGGTCCGGGCGCATGGCGATTTCCGGCAACTGGCTGTGGTTCTTGCGCCGGCGCCGCTCCTCCTCCAGCAGGGCCCGGATCAGCCCGACCATATCGTTATCGCCGCCGAGGTGGTCCGACTCGTAAAAGGAGCCATCGGCCTCGCGCCGGATATTGCGCAGGTGCACGAAATAGATGCGGGAGCCGAATTCTCGGGCCATGGCGACCAGATCATTGTCGGCCCGGGCGCCGTAGGAGCCGGCGCACAGGGTGAGCCCGTTGGCCTCACTGGGTACAGCGTCCAGTAGGGCGCGGGCATCGGCGGCGGTCGATACCACTCGCGGCAGCCCGAAGAGTGAGAAGGGCGGATCATCGGGGTGAATCGCCAGGCGCACGCCCGCGGCCTCGGCGGTTGGGGTGACGTCTTTGAGAAACTGGATCAGGTTGGCGCGCATGCCATCCTCTCCCAGAGCAATAAACTGCTCGATTGCCACACGAATACCGGCGCGATCGTAGGAGCCCTCTCCGCCGGGCAGTCCGGCAATGATGTTTTTCTCCAGCTGGACTTTCTCGGCATCCGACATGGCCCGGAAGCGTTGCTCGGCCCGTTTGAGGATATCAGCCGTATAGCTGGCTTCGGCGTCGCGACGCTGGAGGATGTGCAGGTCATAGGCGGCAAAATCGGCCATTTCGAAGCGCAGGGCGCGGCTGCCATTGGCCAGCTCGTAGTCCAGGTTGGTGCGGGTCCAGTCGACCACCGGCATGAAGTTGTAGCAGACGTCGTGAATTCCGGCCGCGGCGAGGTTGGTAAGCGTTTCCCGGTAATTGTCGATGTGTCGCTCAAAGTCGCCGCTGCGGGTCTTGATGTCATTGTGCAGCGGCACGCTCTCGACCACAGACCACTCCAGGCCCTGCGCCTCAATCAGCGCCTTGCGCTCGAGGATCGCCTTCAGAGGCCAGACTTCCCCGGTGGGAATGTCGTGCAGTGCGGTCACCACGCCGGTGGCGCCGGCCTGGGCAATCTGCTCAAGGGATACGGTGTCATTGGGGCCAAACCAGCGCCAGGTTTCTTTCATTCGGTTGCTCTCTCAACGTTCAGTGTCAGTATATTGCCTGCCGATCGGGGGGCGGCTGCTTTAGTGTCAGGGTGACTATTAGACATCAGCGGCCGCTCCCGTGCAACGGCCCGGGCCGGGAGGCGACGTCGTTCGGGTTCCACTGGCCGCCAAATTATGGTATAAAGCGCGGCTCCGCGGCTAGTGCCATGCACGGCCGAGGGGTGCCGACCCGATCAGACGGGCGGTAACTAAACCATGAACGTCACACATACACCGTCACGTTCAGCCTGGGTGCTCGCTGGTTTCAGTGGGTTGGCTGGCGGGGTGTATGGAGGCCCAACCCGATAGGAATGACAAAATGCCTACAGTAAGCATGCGCGATATGCTGCAGGCTGGTGCCCACTTCGGCCACCAGACCCGCTATTGGAACCCCAAGATGAACCGTTTCATCTTCGGTGCCCGCAACAAGATTCACATCATCAATCTGGAAAAGACCGTACCGGCCTTCGCTGAAGCGATGGACGTGGTCAAGAAGATGGCCGCCCAGAAGAAAAAGGTACTGTTCGTCGGTACCAAGCGCGCCGCCCAGAAGACCATCAAGGAGCAGGCCGAGCGTGCCGGTATGCCCTACGTCAGCCACCGCTGGCTTGGTGGTATGCTGACCAACTACAAGACCATCCGCGCCTCGATCCGCCGCTACCGCGACCTGGAAGCCCAGAGCCAGGACGGTACCTTTGATAAGCTGACCAAGAAAGAAGCGCTGATGCGCACCCGCGAGATGGACAAGCTGGAAAACTCCATCGGTGGTATCAAAGACATGAACGGCCTGCCCGATGCCCTGTTCATTGTTGACGTTGACCACGAGCGCATTGCCGTTCAGGAAGCCAAGAAGCTGGGTCTGCCGATCATCGGTATCGTAGACACCAACAGCAACCCGGACGACATCGACTATGTCATCCCGGGCAACGATGACGCCATCCGTGCCATCAAGCTGTACGTTTCCGCCATGGCAGACGCCTGCCTGGAAGGGGCGAAAGAAGCTTCTGCCGTGCCCAACAAAGACGAATACGTGCCCGCCGAAGGCGAAGCCGCGTCCGAGTAATCCGGCTCCTGGCCGATCGGCACAAGACAAGGGGGCAGGCCAGACGGCGGCCCCCTTTTTTCGAATACTGAGTTAGACCCATTTCAAGAGGATAGCGACATGGCAGCGATTTCTGCGTCAATGGTTAAGGAGCTGCGCGAGCGTACCGGGCTCGGCATGATGGAGTGTAAAAAGGCCCTGAACGAAGCCGATGGCGACGTTGAAGTGGCGATTGAGAACCTGCGTAAGGCCAGTGGCCTGAAGGCCGCCAAAAAGGCCGGTCGTACCGCCGCTGACGGTGTGGTTTCCGTTAAAGTGGCTGACGACAACAGCTACGCCGTGGTTCTGGAAGTGAACAGCGAAACCGACTTTGTCGCCCGCGATGAAGGCTTCCTGGCGTTCGTCAGCAAGGTGCTGGACAAGGCCTTTGCCGACAAGCAGAGCGATGTGGCGGCCCTGATGAGCGGCGAGCTGGAAGGCGATCGCGAAGCGCTGGTGCAGAAAATTGGTGAGAACATCACCGTACGTCGCGCCGCCGTGGTAGAAGGTGGTGTGGTTGACGGTTACGTTCACTCCAACAACCGCATTGCGGTGGTTACCCAGTTGCAGGGCGGTGGCGATGCCGAGCTGGCGCGCGATGTGGCCATGCACGTAGCCGCGGTAAACCCTCAGGTCATCAACCCGGACGACATGCCCGCTGAGCTGGTGGAAAAAGAGAAGGAAATCATCAAGGCTCAGCCGGATATGGAAGGCAAGCCGGCTGAAATTGTCGAGAAGATGATGATGGGACGTATCAACAAGTTCCTGAAAGAAGGCAGCCTGGTTGAGCAGCCGTTCGTCAAGAACCCGGAAATCAAAGTGGGCAAGCTGGCGGCTGACGCGGGTGCGACCATCCAGAGCTTTGTGCGCTTTGAAGTGGGCGAAGGTATCGAAAAAGAGACCGTCGATTTCGCCGAAGAAGTGGCCGCTCAGGTCAAGGCCTCTTCCAAAGGTTAATCGCCGCTGCTCTCTCGCCAGATGGGCCTGATTCGGGCCCATCTGGCGAATTTCTTAACCTGAATGAGCACCTAGCGGAGAACCTGGTATGCCAAGCGCGCGCGACAAGAAGTACAAACGAATTCTGTTGAAGCTCAGCGGCGAAGAGCTGATGGGCTCCGAAGGCTTTGGGATTGACCCCAAGGTACTGGATAAAATGGCCCTGGAAATTGGCCAGTTGGTTGGTATCGGTGTCCAGGTGGGCCTGGTCATTGGCGGTGGCAACCTGTTTCGCGGGGCAGCGCTCAGCAGTGCCGGTCTGAATCGCGTCACCGGCGACCATATGGGCATGCTGGCGACGGTCATGAATGCTCTGGCCATGCGGGATGCACTTGAGCGCTCGAATATTTCCTCCCGGGTGATGTCCGCCATCCCCATGAGTGGCATTGTCGAACACTACGACAGTCGCCAGGCCAACCGCGCCCTGACCTCGGGCGAGGTGGTGATTTTCTCGGCCGGCACCGGCAACCCGTTCTTTACCACCGATTCGGCGGCCTGCTTGCGCGCCATCGAAGTCGAGGCCGACATTGTTCTGAAAGCCACCAAAGTGGACGGTGTTTACACGGCCGATCCGATGCAGGATCCTGCCGCGACCAAATACGATCGCCTGACCTACGACGAAGTGCTGGAGCGTAAGCTGGGTGTCATGGATTTGACCGCGATTTGCTTGTGCCGGGAGCACGATATGCCGGTACGGGTATTCCGCATGAATAAAACCGGGGCGCTGCTCAACATTGTGGTCGGTAGCAATGAGGGCACCCTGATCGAAGAGGGCAAAAACAATGCTGAATGAATTTAAAAAAGATGCCGAAGCCCGTATGGCCAAATCGGTCGACGCGCTGGGTAATAACTTCAACAAGATCCGTACCGGCCGTGCCCATCCGAGCATCCTGGACGGTATTCATGTGTCCTACTACGGCGCGGAAACGCCCCTGTCGCAGTTGGCCAACGTCAACGTGGAAGATGCCCGCACTCTGAGCATCACCCCTTGGGAAAAGCAATTGGTGCCGGAGATCGAAAAAGCGATCATGAAGTCGGATCTCGGTCTGAACCCGTCCACCAACGGTGGCGTGATTCGCATTCCGATGCCGCCGCTGACCGAAGAGACGCGTAAAAATTACATCAAGCAGGCGCGCCACGAAGCCGAGAATGCCCGGGTAGCCGTGCGTGGCGTGCGTCGTGATATTCTGTCCGATGTGAAAGCGCTGCTCAAAGACAAGGAAATCAGCGAAGACGATGAACGTCGTGCTCAGGACGAGATTCAAAAAATAACCGATAAATACATTGCTCAGATTGACAAGGCTCTCAGTGCCAAGGAAGCGGATCTGATGGAAATCTGAGCCATGGGGCGGTCCTCCCGACCGCCCCATTTGGCCCGCGCGGCAACTGATCCAGGAGTTTTTTGTGACCAGCAATTCCCTGCGCCATATCGCTATTATCATGGACGGCAACAACCGCTGGGCCAAGCAGCGAGGACTGTCCGGTGTGGCCGGTCATAAGGTCGGTGCCGAGCGTATCCGGGACATCATGACCGCCTGCCAGGACCTGGGCATTGAGGTGCTCACCCTGTTCGCGTTCAGCAGTGAAAACTGGAAGCGTCCCAAGAAAGAAGTGGAAGCCTTGATGTCGCTGTTTCAATGGTATTTGAAGCAGGAGGCCAAAGAGCTCCGCAAGAAAAATGTCCGGCTCCGTGTGGTAGGCAACCGCGAGCGCTTCAGTCCCTCTCTGCAAAAGTCCATAGCCGATGCGGAGGCTATGACCCGCGAGGGTGATACGACGCTGGTGATCGCGGCGGACTACGGCGGTCGATGGGATATTGCCAACGCCGCCCGCCAGATGGCGGAACAGGTCGCCGCCGGTACTCTGGACCCGGCCGATATCGATGAACACACCTTACAACGCCATACCAGCCTGAGCGATCTGCCCGACCCCGATCTATTGATTCGCACGGGGGGCGAGGTCCGTATCAGTAACTTCCTGCTCTGGCAGTCGGCCTACGCCGAACTGTATTTCAGTCAATTACTCTGGCCGGACTTTGGCGCCGATGAGCTCAAAGCCGCGGCTGACGATTTCTATCGACGCCAGCGCCGGTTCGGGAAGACCGCGGATCAACTGGAAGCGCCGGGTCGCGCCGGGGAGGCGAGGCATGCTTAAGCAACGAGTGATTACGGCGGTTCTGCTGGCCGGTGTTTTTGTCGCCGCGCTGGTGTTTTTGCCGGGGCCACTTTTCTCCGCCTTTGCCGCCACCATTACCCTGATCGGGGCCTGGGAGTGGGCCAATCTGTCCGGCCTGTCAAAGCGCTGGCAACGCGGGGTCTATGTGTTGGCGGTCGGAGCCTTGCTGGGCCTGGGCGCGGCGTATCTGGGCGTTCATCATCTACCGGATCAGGCCCTTGATAGTCGCGAGCTGATGGAAAGCCAGAGTCTGGCGTTTCGCAATATTCTGATGGTGGGCTGTATCTGGTGGGCGCTGGCATTGCTATGGGTACAGGGTTACCCCAGTAGTGCATTGCTTTGGCACAGTCGCTGGATGCGGGCCCTGATGGGGTTCTTTGTTTTGGTGCCCGCCTGGGCGGGGCTCTCGTACCTGCGCGTTCAGGACAGTGGGCTGTGGCTGCTGGTGTTGTTGGTGGCAATTGTGGCCTGTGCGGACATCGGCGGCTACTTTGCCGGGCGTCGGTGGGGCAAACATAAATTGGCGGTCAGCGTCAGTCCGGGCAAAACCTGGGAAGGGTTTGCCGGTGGCGTTGCGGCCAATATCCTGCTGGCGCTGCTGGTCGGGTATTTCTGGCAGGGCAGTGTACTGTTCTGGCTGGCGATCATTCTGCCGACCAGCCTGGTGTCGGTGCTCGGTGATCTGCTCGAGAGCATGGTCAAACGCCAGCGGGGTATCAAGGACAGCAGCGCGTTGCTGCCGGGCCATGGTGGCGTTCTCGATCGGGTCGACAGCCTGACGTCGGCGGCTCCGGTATTTGCCCTGGCGCTGCTGGCCGGCGGCTGGCCCCAGGGCTGAGGTCACTATGCAGCTTGTTACTATTTTGGGCGCATCCGGATCAATCGGCAGCAGCACCCTGGACGTATTGGCCCGACACCCTGATCGCTACCGGGTATATGCGCTCACCGCGTTTTCCCAGTGGCGCAAGCTGGCCGACGCCTGCCTCACCCACCAGCCCCGCTATGCGGTCGTGGTCGAACCCGCTGAAGCCGAGGCTCTACAGGCGTGGCTGAAAGCCAAGGGCAGCGAGACCGAAGTCCTGTCGGGTACTCAGGCTCTGAGTGAAGTTGCGGCAGCGCCTGCCGTTGATACCGTCATGGCGGCCATCGTCGGGGCGGCCGGTCTGGTGCCGACCCTGGCGGCGGTAGAGGCTGGTAAAAAGGTGTTGCTGGCCAACAAAGAAGCACTGGTCATGGCCGGTGGCCTCTTCACCCGGGCGGTCGAGCAGCATCGTGCGACACTGTTACCCATCGATAGCGAGCACAACGCCATTTTCCAGTGTTTACCCGCCCACCCTCAGGATTGCCTGAGTGAAGGCCTGGCGACTTGTGGTGTGCGGAAGATACTCTTGACGGCCTCCGGCGGTCCTTTTCGAGAGTATTCCCGCCAACAGCTCGAGGCCGTTACCCCAGAGCAGGCTTGTGCCCACCCGAACTGGAGCATGGGGCAAAAAATTTCCGTTGATTCTGCCACCCTGATGAACAAGGGGCTGGAACTGATCGAGGCGTGCTGGCTGTTCCGCGCCCGACCCGAGCAGATTGAGGTGGTTGTCCACCCGCAGAGCGTTATTCATTCCATGGTTGAGTACGTGGACGGTTCGGTGCTGGCCCAATTGGGGAACCCGGATATGCGCACTCCCATTGCTCACGCGCTGGCCTGGCCCGAGCGCATCGCCTCGGGCGTTTCTGGCCTGGACATGATCACTACCGCGCGGCTGGACTTTGAAGCGCCGGATCTGGACCGTTTTTCGGCCCTGAGGCTGGCGGTGGAAGCGGCCCGGCAGGGCGGAACGGCGCCCGCGGTGCTCAACGCGGCCAATGAGGTGGCGGTAGCGGCATTTCTGCAGCGTCAGATCGGCTTTACCGATATCCCCAAGGTGATCGAATCCGTGCTTGAGCGGGTACCTGTGACTGAACCTGAGGACCTGCTGGTGGTCCAAACCGCGGATCAGGAGGCCAGACGCCTGGCGCAATCCCTGATCAAAGCACGCTGAGAGGTAATCCGTGGCTCTTATTCAGACAATAATCTGGTTTCTGGTCGCCCTGGTCATTCTGGTGGCTGTGCATGAGTTTGGGCATTTCTATGTCGCTCGCCGCTGTGGCGTCAAGGTCCTGCGGTTCTCCATCGGTTTTGGCCGAGTGCTCTGGCGCCGGACAGACCGCCAGGGCACGGAGTATGCGTTGGCTGCCATACCGTTGGGTGGCTACGTTAAAATGCTGGATGAGCGCGAAGGTGAAGTGCCAGAAGAGGAGCTGCACCGCTCGTTCAATCGGAAAAACGTCTGGCAGCGCATCGCCATTGTCGCGGCCGGGCCGGTGGCCAACTTCATTCTGGCAATTCTGCTGTTCTGGTTGTTGATGATCCCCGGCACCCGGGAGCCGATTCCGATTGTCGGCGATGTTGAGCCGGGGTCGGTTGCCGCTCAGGCGGGTCTGGAGGCCGGTCAGGAGATTTTGGCCGTGGATGGCGAGCCCACCCCAACCTGGCAGGCACTGCATCAGCAATTGCTGCGTCGCCTGGGCGAGACCGGCACGATTCAATTCCTGGTGAAGTATCCCGGCTCGGATCTGCAGTATATGTCCCAGGCGCCGCTTGATGACTGGCTGCGGGGCGCTGAAGAGCCGGATCCGGTGGCCGGGCTGGGGCTGACTCTGGATCGGCCCGAGCCGCTGGCGATCCTCGGACAGATTGTGCCGGACAGCCCGGCAGAGCGAGCGGGATTGATGTCCGGTGACCGTATTATCAGTGTCGACGGCGAATCGGTGTCGGGCTGGTCCGAGTGGGTGGATTACGTTCGGGCCCGACCCGGACAAGAAATCCAGATGACCGTGGAACGCGATGGCGGTCAGACGAGTCTATCGGTGACGCCCGAGACGATCGAGGAAGATGGAGAACGCTTTGGCCGCGTCGGCGTGGGCATTCAGCCACAGCCGTGGCCGGAAGAGCGAATCAGGACCTATCATTACGGGCTCGTGGAATCCTTCGTGGCGGGCGTGGACCGCACCTGGGAGACTGCCGGCTTTGTACTGCTCTCCGTGAAGAAACTGGTGGTGGGCGAAATTTCGACGAAAAACTTGAGTGGCCCCATCACCATTGCTAAGGTGGCCGGCGATTCCGCCGAGAGTGGCTGGAAAAGCTTTGTGGGCTTTGTGGCGCTGCTCAGTATCTTCCTCGGGGTGTTCAACCTGTTGCCGATTCCGGTGCTCGATGGTGGCCATTTGCTGTACTACGCCATTGAGGTGGTGAAAGGCAGCCCGGTTTCTGATCGTGTTCAGCAGGTCGGATATCAGATTGGCCTGGTGATGGTGGTCGGGCTCATGGTGCTGGCGTTCTACAACGATATTATGCGCCTCTGACGATGCGTCTTTAGGCAGAGCCCCAACTGCAATTCGGGGCATACAAGATACGTGGCGGTGCCAATGCTGCCGAATGCAATTGATCTCAACCGGAAAAAGAATTTTCTATGATGCGAGTTTGGATGCGAGTGATGAGTCTGGTGGCCGCCCTGTTGCTATCGGCAGTGGTGCAGGCCCAGAGTTTTCAGATCAGTGACATTCGGGTGGAAGGCTTGCAGAGGGTGTCTGCCGGTACCGTGTTCAGCGCCCTGCCTCTGCGCGTGGGCGATCAGGTGACCTCTGAAGATATCCGGATGGCCACCCGCTCGCTGTTTCAGGTGGGCTACTTTGCCGATGTTGCCATGGGCCGGGACGGCGATGTTCTGGTGGTGAAGCTCGAAGAGCGTCCAGCCATTAACGAAATCACCATTGAGGGAAACAAGGTCATCAAAACCGAAGACCTGATGGGCAGTCTTCGCGATAGCGATCTGTTTGAAGGCCAGATTTTTCAGCGCGCTACTCTGGAAGGGATCAGCCAGGCGTTGGAGCGAGAGTACATCGGGCAGGGTCGCTACGGTGCCTCGGTGGATATTGAGGTGGAGGATCTGCCTCGCAACCAGGTGAAGGTGACCGTCAACGTCAATGAGGGCAAGCCGGCGCGGATCAAGGGCATCAATATTGTCGGCAACGACGTTTACAGTGAAGAAGAGTTGCTGGAAGGCTTTGAACTCAAATCCTCAGGCTGGCTTTCATGGATTACCGGGGACGATAAATACTCCCGGGAAAAGCTCACCGGCGATATTGAAACCCTGGAGTCCTTTTACCTGGATCGCGGCTACCTGAGTTTTCGTATTGATTCCACCCAGGTGGCGTTGAGCCCGGACAAGTCCAAAATCTATATCACCCTGAATGTTTCCGAAGGCGAGATTTACAAAGTCAGTGAAGTGGAGCTGGCCGGTGACCTGAAATTGCCGGAACCCCTGGTTCGGCGCATGATCATGCTGCGAGAGGGTGACGATTTTTCCCAGATCCTGATGACCAACTCATCCGAGTACATTACCCAGCGCCTGGGCAATGAAGGCTACACCTTTGCGGAAGTGGAGGGGATTCCCGAGAAGAACGAAGAAGACAAGACGGTCAAGGTGACCTTCTTTGTGGATCCGGGTCAGCGGGCCTACGTGCGCCGTATCAATTTCAAGGGCAATACCAAGACGATCGATGAGGTGCTGCGTCGGGAGATGCGGCAGATGGAAGGCGGTGCCGCCTCCAACTCCCAGATCGAGCACTCGAAGATCCGTCTGGATCGCCTCGGCTTCTTCAAAGAGGTCAACGTTGAAACCAACGAGGTTCCCGGCACCAGCGATCAAGTCGATGTGGAGTACACCGTCGAAGAGCAGCCCTCCGGCAGTATGGGGTTGCAGATCGGTTACGCGGAGTACAGCGGCTTGCTGCTGTCGGCGAACATTCAGCAGAACAACTGGTTTGGCACCGGTAAGCAGGTGGGATTCTCCCTGAGTAACAGCCGCTTCCGGACCGCCTATAACTTCAGCTACAACGACCCCTATTTCACCAAAGACGGGGTCAGTCGCGGCATCAACCTCTACTACACCAAAAGTGACTTCGCCAACTTTGGTGTGGCCGGTTATAGCACGGACACCTATGGTGCGCGACTGAGTTTTGGTTACCCGATCTCGGAAATCGAGCGTATCGGGTTCAGCTTTGAGGCGCGCGACCTGACAGTCAAGCCGTCGGCATCGTCTCCGCGAGAAATCATCCGTACTCCCGTGATCGGCGAGGGGGCTCCCTATATCACTCAAACTGAACTCGAGCAGATGCGGGAAGACATCGCCATGGGTCGCGACTTCCCCGATGGTTACAGTGATAACCGGGTGACCGAGTCTGTATTGGGCGAGCCAGGGTATCTTGATCTGTATGGCAATGAGTTTCAGGATGGGCTGGTCGGTTTCAATTACGTCAAGTCGACCCTGAACCGCGGGATGCTCGCGACTCGAGGCACCTCGCAGCGATTCTCCATTGAGGCGGCGGTTCCCGGTGGGGACCTCGAGTACTACAAGATCCAGTTCCAGGGCGAGACCTACAAACCCCTCACCCGTGCTCTGACCCTGAAACTGCGCACCAATCTCGGGTTTGTGGACAGCTACGGGGATACCGAGCTGCCGTTCTTTGAACACTTTTACGCCGGTGGCTTCGGCTCGGTGCGCGGGTTTGAGCGCAACAGCCTCGGTCCGCGGTCAACGCCGGCAGAGCGCTCCTATACCGTGCCCTTTGCCTGGGACGATGCCAATGGCGATGGCGTCATCTCTGACAGCGAAACCTCCTCTGGCTACCTGTTGTGTGAAGATCAGGAAGCCTTTGGTGAGAACTATGACCTGGACGCGCTCAAGTGTAATCCCGGCGAACTGGTCACCCAGTACGGCGTGCGGCAAAGCCAGTTGAGCAACCGCAACAGCCGCTACGATGCCTTTGGCGGTAACATTCAGGTTGAAGCCGGCGCGGAGATTCTGTTCCCGCTGCCGTTCATCAAAGACCAGCGTATGCTGCAGTCCAGCTTCTTTGTGGAGGCGGGCAACGTGTTCAGCACCACCTGCTCTGAGCGCCAGCGCAACTGTTACGAACCGGATATTGATCGGCTTAGTGCCTCCGCCGGTTTTGGTCTGACCTGGATTACCGGGTTTGGTCCGCTGACCTTCGCGGTGGCCCGCCCAATCAACGAAAACGAGGAAGACAAAGCGGAATTTTTCCAGTTTTCTTTGGGTGGATCCTTCTAACGCGGTATCATTGGCCCCTTTTCGGGCCTTGCCCGCAGGATATGGCCCCTTCAGGGGACTCAATGGCCCTGATTGCAGGGCCTTTTCATTTCCTAACCTATTGATAATACAGAGGAAATTAACATCATGTTGGCTAATGCAAAGAAAATCGCCCTCGGGCTGGTATTGCTCCTGGGTTCCTCCGTCGCGCTGGCGCAAGGTAAAGTCGTGGTCCTGGACCTGCAGGCCGCCGTGCTTGGCACCGATAAAGCACAATCGCGTCTGGAAAGCCTGGAAAAGGACGAGGATTACGTCGCTCTGCGCACCCGTTACCAGAGTCTGACCTCTGAGTTGCAGGCGTTTCAGGAGGATGCCCAGAAAAACGGCATGACCTGGTCCGATGAGCAGAAGCAGGCCAAGCAACAGGAAATGCGCGAGCTGCGTGAGCAGTATGAGCGTACCGTGCAGGGGCTCCAAGGCGAGCGCCAGCAGGTGATGCAGGTCATCATGCAGGAAATGGGCGAGCAGACTCAGTCAGCCCTGGCGCAGTTGATCGAAGCGGAAAAAATCGGCCTGGTGCTGAACAGCCAGAGCGCGTTCCACGCCTCAGCAGAGTATGACATCACCGATGACCTGACTGACATGCTGAACAAGGCCAACTGATAGAGGGCCCGAGTGTGTCACCCACCTTGACTCTGGCAGAGCTGGCGGCGTGGCTGGATGCCGATTTTGAAGGCGATGGCGACTGCCCCCTGAGCGGGCTGGGGACGCTCCAGTCGGCTCTGCCAGGGCAGTTGAGTTTTATTGCCAACCCGGTTTATCGAAAGTATCTGGCGAGCACGCGTGCCTCGGCGGTCATCATGACCCCGGATCTGGCCGCAGAATACCCGGGTAACAAGCTTCTGACCGCCAACCCCTATGAGGCGTATGCCCGGCTGACAGAACGTTTCGATGACCGGCCGGCGGTACCCACTGGCTGTCATCCTACTGCCGTGATCGGCGATGGCTGCCAACTGGCGGAGGGAGTTAGCATCGGTCCCCAGGCGACAATTGGCCGGCAGGTGGTGCTGGCGGAAGGCGTCGAGATCGGGGCTGGAGCCAGCATTGGCGATGGCTGTCACATTGGCGCGGGAACGCGGATTGCCGCCCGCGCCGTCCTCTACCACGACATTCGCGTGGGGGAGCGCTGTGTGATCCACAGTGGCGCGGTCATTGGCGCAGACGGATTCGGATTTGCCCTCACCGCCGACGGCTGGTTGAAAATTCACCAGCTAGGCAGTGTTGTCATTGGTAGTGATGTTGAGATAGGCGCCGGAACGACCGTGGATCGGGGCGCGCTGGACGATACCCGAATCGCGGATGGCGTAAAAATCGACAATCAGGTGCAAATCGCTCACAACGTCTCGATCGGACGAAATACGGCCATTGCGGGACAAGCGGGTATTGCCGGAAGTACGACGGTAGGGGAGAATTGCACGATTGCTGGCGGAGTGGGCATTGTTGGCCATCTGACGATTGCCGATGGGGTACACGTTACGGCCATGAGCCTGGTCACGCACTCCCTTCACAAGCCTGGTTCCTATTCCTCCGGGACCCCACTGGCGCCCACCCGAGAGTGGCGTCGCAACGCTGTGCGATTTAAGCAATTGAACGAGCTGGCTACACGCCTGAAAAAGCTCGACGAATAGATGAACCTATCGCTGCCGGATGGCGGCGTCAGAGATAAACTGCCGGCCAACTCAGGCGGGCAATCATGAACACCCAGGGGTCGTTGACTATGATGGATGTACGAGAAATACGTGAATACTTGCCACACCGTTACCCGTTTCTTTTGGTGGATCGGGTCGTGGAATTGGTGGAAGGCGAGTCAATCGTCGCTTACAAAAACATTTCGGTCAACGAAGAGGTGTTCAACGGTCACTTCCCGCAAAGCCCGGTATTCCCTGGCGTGATGATTCTGGAAGCGCTGGCCCAGGCCTCGGGCATCCTTGGCTTTAAAACGATGAACAAAAAGCCGGAAGACGGCTCCATTTATCTGTTTGCGGGTGTGGATGATGTACGTTTCAAGCGCCAGGTTATTCCCGGCGATCGTCTGACGTTAGAGTCCCGGGTGGTTTCCGTGAAGCGGGGCATCTGGAAATTTGAGTGCAAGGCCACCGTCGATGGCGTTCTGGCGGCCTCCGCCAACATTCTGTGTGCGGACCGCAAGGTTTAATAGAAGCCCCGGGGTGTTCCGTATGAGCTCCCCTCCATCATCGAACTTCCCGGACAAGAGTGAGAACAGCGTTGATTCACCCCACTGCGATTATTCATTCTGATGCCCGCTTGGCGCCCGACGTGGAAGTCGGTCCCTGGACGATAATCGGTGCTGATGTCGAGATCGGCTCGGGGACGGTAATTGAGTCTCATGTCGTCATCAAGGGACCGACCCGCATCGGCGCACACAACCATATCTATCAGTTCTCGACCATTGGTGAAGCAACGCCGGATCTCAAATACAACGGTGAACCCACTCGGCTGGTCATCGGCGATCACAACATTATTCGTGAAGGGGTGACCATTCACCGCGGAACCGTGCAGGATCGTAGCGAGACCACCATCGGTGATCACAATCTGTTGATGGCCTATGTGCATATCGGGCATGACAGTGTCGTGGGAAACCACTGTATTCTGGTCAACAACACCGCCTTGGCGGGTCATGTCCACATTGGTGATTGGGCGATTCTCAGTGGATTCACCCTGGTGCATCAGTACTGCCACATTGGCGCCCACAGTTTTACCGGAATGGGCACCGCTTTAGGCAAAGATCTGCCGGCTTACGTCATGGCCAACGGCAATCCGGCCGAAGCCAAAAGTATTAACGCGGAAGGGCTCAAGCGCCGCGGCTTTGACAAATCGGAAGTGGCGACGATCCAAAAAGCGTTCAAAATTCTGTATCGCCGTGGGCTTACGCTCGGTGAGGCGCTGACCGAACTGGAAGCGATGGCGACCGATTGTGAGGTGCTCGGGGTGATGGTGGATTCTATACGGAACTCTTCACGCGGTATTGTTCGCTAGGATCACCCTATGGAAGTGCAGAGCCACCAGACATCGACCTCATCCCGTGGCCGACGGCAGATTGGTATCGTGGTAGGCGAAGCCTCCGGGGACATTCTTGGCGCAGCGCTGATGAAAGCGTTGCGAAAGCATTACCCGGACTGCGAATTCTCGGGCATTGGCGGACCGCGTATGCTCGAGCAGGGATTCCACTCGTTTTTCCCGATGGACCGACTGTCGGTCATGGGCTTGATCGACCCGCTCAAGCGCCTGCCGGAACTGCTGAAAATCCGCAAGTTTCTGAAAAACCATTTTACCGAGCAGCCGCCTGCGGTCTTCATTGGAGTCGACTCCCCGGATTTCACCCTCAATATCGAACGGCACCTGCGCTCGGCGGGCGTGCCCACGGTGCACTACGTCAGCCCCTCGGTCTGGGCCTGGCGCCAGGGGCGGATCAAAGGCATTGCCCGCAGTGTCGATCTGATGCTCACCCTGTTGCCCTTTGAGGCGGCCTTCTACGAGCAACATCAGGTCCCCGTGGCCTTTGTCGGCCACCACCTGGCCGATGAAATTCCGCTGGAGGTTGATGCCATGGGCGCCCGGGCGGCCCTGCGAATCGATCACAAAGGCCCCTTGGTCGCACTGCTGCCGGGCAGCCGCAGTGGCGAGGTAGAGCAGCTCGGCCCCCTGTTTCTGAAGGCGGCCCGGCTGTGCCGGGAGCACCGGCCCAACCTGCAGTTTGTGATTCCCGCCGCCAGTCCCGAACGCTACCGGCAGATTTATCATCAGTTGTCCGAGTTTGTGGATCTACCGGTCCACCTGGTGCAAGGGCAGTCCCAGCAGGCCATGGCGGCCGCCGATGTTGCGTTGATTTCCTCCGGCACCACGGCGCTGGAAGCCATGTTGCTCAAAACGCCCATGGTAGTGGCCTACAAAATGGCCCGCTTGTCCTACGCGATCCTGTCCCGCATGCTCAAAACGAAGTATGTCTCGCTGCCCAACCTGCTGGCCGACCTTGCCCTGGTGCCGGAACTGCTTCAGGACGCGGCCACACCCGAAGCGCTGAGTGCGGCGGTGTTGGACTATATCGATCACCCGGAGCAGACGGAGGCGCTGGTGGAGACGTTCACGGACATGCACCGGAACCTCGCCCGCAACGCCAGTGAAAAAGCCGCAGCGGCCATTGCAGAGCTGGTGGAGGCCCGGTCCCGATGAGCGTGGTTTTGGAACCGTTTGAATCGGCGTACACTGGCCCTTGGCTCGCCGGCGTGGATGAGGTGGGACGAGGGCCCTTGGCGGGCGACGTTGTGGCCGCGGCGGTGATTCTGGACCCCCAGCAACCGATTGATGGCTTGAACGATTCAAAGAAACTCACCGAGAAGCGGCGCGAGCGGTTGTTCGATGAGATTCAACAGAAGGCCGCGGCCTGGTGTATCGCCCGGGCGTCGGTGGCGGAGATTGATCGGCTCAATATTCTGCAGGCGAGTCTGTTGGCGATGACCCGCGCGGTAGAGGGCTTGGCGTCGCCGCCGGAGCATGTGCTGGTGGATGGGAACCGTCTGCCGAAGTGGGCGTATTCGGCGGAGGCGGTAGTGAAGGGCGATAGTCGTCACCCGGCGATCAGTGCGGCGTCGATTCTGGCCAAGGTGGCGCGGGATCGTGAGATGGTGGCATTCGATCAGCAGTATCCGGGCTATGGATTCGCGGAGCACAAGGGCTACCCGACCAAAACCCACATGGCGGCGCTGGACACCCTTGGTGTCACACCCATCCACCGCACCTCCTACGCCCCAATCCGCGAACGCCTGGAGCAGATTGAACTCTTTTAATACCCGGCAGATTTTATGACCACAGAATTCGTCCATCTCAGATTACACACCGAATACTCCCTCTCGGACAGTTTGGTGCGCATCAAACCCCTGGTCAAACGCGTGGCCGAGCTGGGCATGCCGGCGGTGGCCGTCACCGACCAGACCAACTTCTACGGCCTGATCAAATTCTACAAAGCCGCCCAGGGCGCCGGCCTCAAACCCATTGCCGGCAGCGACTTCCTGGTCGCCAACGCCGACCCCGACGGCAAGCCCACGTTGATTACCCTGTTGGCCATGAACAACAAAGGGTACAAAAACATTATTGAACTGATCTCCCGCGCCTGGCAAAAAGGCCAACAGCAGGGCATCGCCTATGTTCAGCGCGAGTGGATCAGTGAGCTGACCGAGGGCGTGATTGCGCTCTCCGGGGGCAAGTTCGGTGATATTGGTGTGGCGCTGATCGCCAGTCGGCAGAATCAAGCGAAAGAACTGCTCAGCGGCTGGATGGAAGACTTTCCCAACCGGTTTTATCTTGAGCTGCAACGCACCGGTCGCGACAACGATGAGGACTATCTGCACGCGGCGGTGGACCTCGCTGCGCAGGCGCAGTGTCCGGTGGTGGCGACCAACGATGTCCGGTTTCTTCGTCAGGACGAGTTCGAGGCCCATGAAGCGCGGGTGTGTATCAGTGAAGGGCGGGCCCTGGATGACCCACGTCGCGAACGGCGTTACGGCGATCAGCAGTACCTGCGCTCGCCCGAGGAAATGGCGGAGCTGTTCAGCGACATCCCCGAGGCGCTGGAAAACTCGGTGGAAATTGCCAGGCGCTGTAACCTGGATATTGAACTCGGCAAATACTATTTGCCCGAGTACCCCATTCCCGATGGAATGACCGAGAACGAATTTTTCGAGAAAATTTCCTACGAAGGTCTGTACAAACGACTGGAACGAATTCTCGATCCGCAGGCGGCGGATTATCAGGAGCGCAAAAAAGCCTACGAAACCCGCCTGCAGTTTGAGCTGGATATCATCATCCAGATGGGGTTCCCCGGTTACTTTCTGATCGTAATGGACTTTATCCAGTGGGCCAAAGACCACGATATTCCCGTGGGGCCCGGGCGGGGTTCGGGTGCCGGTTCGCTGGTTGCCTATTCACTGGATATTACCGATCTGGATCCACTGCAGTACGACCTGCTGTTCGAACGGTTCCTGAACCCGGAACGGGTGTCGATGCCCGACTTCGACGTCGACTTCTGCATGGACAATCGCGACCAGGTGATCGCCTACGTGGCTGACAACTATGGCCGGGATGCGGTCAGTCAGATCATCACCTTCGGTACCATGGCCGCCAAGGCCGTGGTGCGCGATGTGGCTCGGGTGCAGGGTAAGTCCTACGGTCTGGCGGACAAACTTTCCAAGATGATTCCGGCCACGCCGGGGATGACTCTGGAAGCGGCGCTGGAGCAGGAAGAGGTGCTGCGCGAATTTCTCGAAGTCGACGAGGAAGCCCAGGAAATCTGGGAAATGGCCAAACAGCTCGAGGGTTTGGCGAGAAACGTCGGTAAGCACGCCGGTGGGGTGGTGATCGCCCCGACCAAGCTGACTGATTTCGCCCCGTTGTACTGCGATGAGACCGGTAGTGGCCTGGTCACCCAGTACGACAAGAACGACGTGGAAGACGCCGGCCTGGTGAAGTTCGACTTCCTGGGCCTGCGGACCCTGACGATCATCGACTGGGCCAAGGCGATGATTGATCAGCAGCGCGCCAAGGTGGGGGAGGAGCCCCTGGATATCGCCGCGATTCCCCTCGACGACAAACCGACGTTCGATATGCTCAAGCGGGCGGAAACCACCGCCGTGTTCCAGCTTGAATCCCGGGGCATGAAAGACCTGATCAAGCGCATGGTGCCGGAAAGCCTGGAAGAGCTGATTGCCCTGGTGGCTCTGTTCCGTCCCGGTCCCTTGGACTCGGGCATGGTGGACGACTTCATCAACCGGAAGCACGGCCGTGCCAAAGTGGCCTACCCGGATGCCCAGTACCAGCACGAGCGTCTGGAGCCGATTCTCAAGCCCACCTATGGCGTGATCGTGTATCAGGAACAGGTGATGCAGATCGCCCAGGAGCTGGCGGGCTACAGTCTCGGCGGCGCCGACCTGCTGCGCCGGGCGATGGGTAAGAAAAAGCCCGAGGAAATGGCCAAACAGCGGGAAGTGTTCGCTCAGGGGGCGAAAGAGCAGGGTATTGATCCCGACCTGGCGATGAAGATTTTCGACCTGGTGGAAAAGTTCGCCGGTTACGGTTTCAACAAATCCCACTCCGCCGCCTACGCGTTGGTGTCGTATCAGACCGCGTGGCTGAAGGCCCACTACCCGGCACACTTTATGGCCGCCACCATGTCCTCGGACATGGACAAAACCGACAAAGTGGTGACCTTCATCGAAGAATGTCGCCAGATGAACCTGCAACTGTTGCCACCGGATGTGAACACCGGTGAGTTCCAGTTCAGCGTGGACGATGACAACAACATCATCTACGGTCTCGGTGCCATCAAAGGCCTGGGTGAAGGCCCGGTGGAAAGCATTATCGCGGCGCGCAAGGACGGTCCCTTCAAAGATCTGTTCGATTTCTGTGCCCGCGTCGACCCGCGCAAGGTGAACAAGCGGGCTCTGGAAGCTTTGATTCGCTCCGGTGCCGCCGACAAGCTGGGCCCGGGCGTGGATATTGATTACGATCGCGCGGTCATGTTCGCGGCGATCAACGAAGCGGTGAAAACCGCCGAGCAGAAAGCCGCCAACCAGAGTGCGGGTATGGTGGATCTGTTTGGCGATGTGATTCCCGGCGGTGACCCGGAAGGGGATGCTTACGGCGAGTTCCACAAAGTTCGCAGCTGGAGCATGAAAGAGCGCCTGCACGGCGAGAAGGAAACCCTCGGCCTGTACCTGACCGGACACCCGATCGACGAGTACGACAGTGAGTTGAACCACCTGGTGAGCTCCCGCATCAGCGACCTGAAACCCCAGAAAGAGTCCCAGACGGTGGCCGGGTTGGTGGTGGCCATGAGGGTGATGAAAACCAAGCGCGGCGACAACATGGGCTTCGTCACTCTGGATGACCGCACCGGCCGCATCGAAGTGGCGGTGTTCAGCGATACCTTCAATGAATACCGGGACCTGCTGTTGAAAGACAGCCTGTTGGTGATCACCGGGCAAGTGAGCCACGACGATTACAGCGGTTCGCTGAAAATGCGCGCCGATCAGTTGCGCCTGTTGTCGGATATGCGTCAGGAGCGAGCTCGGGAGCTGTGTCTGGCGGTGGAAGCAGGCGCTCTGTCGGCCAACTTCTCGCGCCAGTTGGGCGAGCTGCTGGACCCCTACCGGGAGGGGCGTTGTCCGATCGTAATCGACTACACCCGTCAGGGCGCCCGTGGTCAGGTACGCCTGGGGCAGGCCTGGCAGGTCCGCCCCGAGGACGATCTGCTCCAGCGCCTGCGCGACACCTATGGCCCAGAGAGCGTCCACCTGGTCTATTCCTAACCCGCCCGACGTTCGCGTAGGGCGGGTAAGCGCAGCGCGCGCACCCGCCGTAACCCAAGGCCAGCCACCCTTCCAATCTTCACTTTGGCTGGGTGAGCCCCGTTCGCCCACCCGCCACCACCCAGCCATGCCGCCTCAAAGGTCGACTATTTTGACGGTTTCGCGTATCTTAGGCGCCTTTCCATCCGCGTTTATTGATCGGACGACAACACTGAGCCTGAAAAGCCGACTATGAATCTGAATTATCTGGAATTTGAACAGCCTATCGCCGAACTCGAGGGTAAAATCGAGGAGCTGCAGTTGGTGGGCAGCGATAATGACCTCAATATTACCGAGGAAATCGCCAAGCTGCGCGAGAAAAGCACCAAGCTCACCGAGAGCATCTACGCGCAACTGACCCCCTGGCAAGTGGTACAGGTGGCCCGCCACCCGCATCGCCCCTACACCTCTGACTACATCAAGCGTCTGTTCACCGATTGGGATGAGCTGCACGGTGACCGCCATTTCGGCGATGATCACGCGATTATTGGTGGTGTCGCGCGCCTGGACGGTAAGCCCGTCATGGTGATTGGCGAGGAAAAAGGCCGTAGCGTCAACGATAAGGTGTACCGCAACTTCGGTATGCCGCGTCCGGAAGGCTATCGCAAGGCGCTTCGCCTGATGGAAATGGCCGAGCGTTTCAAATTGCCGGTTCTGACCCTGATCGACACCCCGGGGGCCTACCCCGGTATTGACTCCGAAGAGCGCGGTATCAGTGAGTCCATTGCCCAGAACCTGGCGGTGATGTCCCACCTGCGCACGCCGATCATCTGCACCGTGATTGGTGAGGGCTCCTCTGGTGGCGCTCTGGCCATTGGCGTGGGCGATCAGCTCAACATGCTGCAGTACTCCACCTATTTTGTGATCTCGCCGGAAGGCTGTGCCAACATCATCTGGAAAACCGTGGCCAAGGCGCCCCAGGCCGCCGAGGCCATGGGTGTGACGTCCACCGTGCTGGAAGAGCTGGGCATTGTGGATGAGACCATTCCGGAGCCTCTGGGCGGCGCCCACCGGGATATCGACGCCATGGCCAGCAAGCTCAAGGAGCGCTTGAGCGCGCAGCTGGATCGCCTGAGCGACGAGCCCATCGACGATTTGCTGGAGCGTCGCTACCAGCGCCTGATGAGCTACGGTAACCCCTGATCCTGAATGGGATTGTCGCGATGAAAAAAAACCGCTCCTTGTGAGCGGTTTTTTTCATATTTGGTGGTTGTAACCTAGGCGTTCGCCAGCAGCCGATCGTACTTTCGACTCAGCAGCTCGTAGAACTTCTCCCGGGTGCGCGCCACCTCTTTTTTAAACCCGGCAATCTGCTCCAGGCTGATATCCTCCCGCCCGGCATACACCTGCTTGCGAAACTGGGCGATCTGACTGCCGTACAGGCGCAGGCTGCGCTCGAGGTTGTTTTCGCCGAGCATGAGCAGCTTGGCCTCGGCGTCCGCCAGCCCTTTGAACTCGTTCACCAACTCGGCACTGATCTGTTCCAGCTCAGCTCGGCGCTCTTTGGGCCAGCGTTTGCCAAACTGGATGGATTCGGCGGCCAGTGACGAGTATTTGGCGAAGGTGTGGGTAACCCGCCCGACTTGGCCGGAGACGTCTTCCAGCAGGCTGAGTTTGCGGTTTTCCTGGGGGGAGCGGGAGCCCACAATGGCGTTGCGCCGCATGACCCACCATCCGGCCACCCCGGCGATGAGTGCCCCCAGGGCGACTTTGAGGGAGGTATCCAGCAGTTCGATAAAGATCGCGCTATCCACGGTTTGAGTCCTCGAAGACAAAAACTTGACGTTATGAAGGTTTGTCTCGGGTTACTGCAAAAATAGCGCCAGGTGTTGTGGTTTTGGTTACGTCCGGTCCGGCGTGGGGAATACCCTTTGGAGACCCGCCGTGAATACATCCCTGTAGGCTTCTCGTCGGCTCCCTGCCTCCGAGAGTCTCCAAAGGGTATTCCGACCCGCAGCACTAAACCACAAGGTCCCTTAATCATAGGTCGAATGGGCTCAACCCCCCGCAATCTTAACCGTAAACCCTTTCTTTTCGAGTGCCGGTTTCAGCTTTTCCCGGACATCGCCCTGAATCGTCACCTCACCGTCCTTGATCGTGCCACCGACACCGCAGAGCTTCTTCAGCTCCTTAGCCAGCGCCTTCAACTCCGCGCCGGCCAGCGGAATCCCCTTGATCAGCGTCACCGCCTTACCGCCGCGCCCCTTGGTCTCGCGGTGCAAACGCACAATACCATCGCCGGCGGGTGGCGCCTCCGGCGCCTCGGCTTGCGGCTTGATGCGACCGACTTCCGTCGAATACACCAGACGACTGTTCTTGCTCATCGAAACAACCTCCCCGGGGACAAAACCCCCATGATACCAACCTCAATGATAGAATCCCTCCCGATTTTCGACCAAAGCCTATCGACAAGGGGATACCAGTGACATCGAACAATCTGCCGTGGCGTCTGTTAAAAGGGGCGTTGCTATTGAGCGCCGGCTGGGCATTGATGGCTTGCAGTGATAGCGAATCGGGTGGCAGCGCCCAGGCATCACTCAGTCCCGAGCAGCAGCGTATTGACGAGGGTAAACGGGTGGCGAGGATGTGTGTCGGGTGTCACGGGCCAGAGGGAGTCTCCCGAGTGGCCTCTTACCCCTCGATCGCCGGCTTGTCGCAAGAGTACCTTGAGGAGCAGTTGTACGCGTTTCGCAGCGGCGAACGGGACAACCCCATGATGAGCTCAGTGGCGCGCAATCTCAGCGATGAGGCGATCGATTCCCTCAGCCACTACTTCGCCAGTCTGCCGGGAGCCGGTGATGAGTGAGGTTCAGGGACACTGGACGGATCGTTGGCAGCCACTGGTAAACGCCTTTCAGGAGAATATGGCCGAAGCCGGTGAAGAGGCGGCAGCGCTGGCGGTGTATCGTGCTGGCGAGCCTCTGGTGAGCCTCTGGGCAGGGGAGGCCTCCCCGGGGCAGCCCTGGCAGGAGGATACCCAGGTCAATCTGTTTTCCGCCAGTAAGGGAATAGTGGCGCTATCCGTGCTGCAACTGGTGGATGCCCGGCAGTTGGATCTGGATAAGCCGGTGGCTCATTATTGGCCCGAGTTCGCCCAACAGGGCAAAAGCGGAATCCGGGTCAGAGATCTGCTGAGTCACCGGTCGGGTCTGTCCGCGCTTCAGGACCGGGTCGCGGAGGATGACATCTTCGACTGGGACGTCATGGTTGAGCGTATCGAACGGGCCGAACCCTGGTGGTCCCCCGGTACGGCTCAGGGCTACTCCCCGTTTCTGTTCGGTTGGGCGCTGGGCGAGCTGGTGCGTCGCATTACCGGGGCGGAGCGCTTCAATGATTGGGTCGAGGATCGTATTAGCCAGCCCCTCGGGCTCGGGCTGGGCTTCGGTGCCCGGGATGATGTGTCACTGGCACAGTCGCGGCCGCTGAAAAAGGCGCTTGGCGGCGCCAGTAACGGAGCGGACAGCCAGTCGCTGGGGAAAATCATGAAGGCCGATCCTCGCGGTGTCACCAACAAAGCCTTCAGTAACCCCATGACCCTCCTGACCGCGGCCAATACCGAGCAGTGGCGTCAAGCGGAGATACCCGCCGCCAATGGCCACAGCAGCGCACGCGACCTGGCGGCCCTGTATGGCGCACTGGCCAATCGGGGCGATCTGGGCGGTGTGCGCCTGCTCTCGGAAAAGCAACTCGCACTGTGTGGCGACGAGCTGACCTTTGAGCAGGACCGCGTACTCGGTTTGCCGCTGCGTTTCGGGCACGGGTTCATGTTGTCCCAGAAGCGCGCTGACTGTCGCTTTGGGCGGGGCCGAGGCGGTTTTGGTCACCCGGGAGCGGGGGGCTGCCTCGGTTTTGCCGATCCGGACTACGGCATTGGCTTTGGCTATGTCACCGGGCGGATGGGGCAGAGCCTGCTCATCGACCCCCGCCCACAACGCCTGATCAATGCCCTCTATGACTGCCTGGGAGAAGCGCCATGAGTGACTCTGATACCTTGGAAGATCTGCAATCACGCCTGGCGTTTCAGGAGCAGACACTGACTGACCTCAACGATGTGGTGGCGCGCCAGACCGAACAGATTGACCGTCTGGAGCAACAACTGCGGGCGCTGGCCGGCAAGTACCGGGACCTGAGAGATGCGGTGGAGCAGTCTCCGGGGGAGGAGGGCGGCAGTCCGGCCGACGAGCGCCCGCCGCATTACTGACGACTTTCCGGATGTATGGTGGTTTTTGACGATAGGCGTTGCCTTGAACGCTCATTCAGCGGCTGTTTTTCGTCTACACTTGGGTCACCCATTATCATTCCGAGCAAAGGGTCGACCTTCATAACATGCCGCAGGGAAACTCCGGTCAGTCCAATGCCGCTCCGCTAACCGGTTCGCTCGCCGATCCTGATCTGGTGGGGGAGGCCCTGAGTGCGTCCGATATCGCCCTGTGGGAGCTCTCGCTGGATGACCGGGCACTGACGCTGTCCGAGTCGATCTATCGCTGGGTCCCGGAGCTGGGTGAAGTTGCCGAAGAGACCCAGTTACTGGCGCTCATGCCCCCGGCGGACCAATACCTGTTTCAGCAGACGTTTTCCGCCCATCGCCAGAGTGATGGGCCCACCTCCTGTGAGGTCTGTCTGGCCGGCCTGGCCAGCCAGCCTCGGCTGCGCTTCATGGGGCGTCGGCGGCGGACCGACTCAGGGGATCACTACTGTGTGGGGGCCGTGGTCAGTAGCCAGCATTGGCTGGCCAATCCAGGGCCCGAGTATGTTCAGAGTCTGCTTTCCCGCCTGTTCGCTGAGAGTCCGATTGCCAGCTTTGTCACCGATCCGGACGGGGTAATGCTCGAATGTAATCACGCCCTGGAAGCTCTGCTGCAGATCTCACCCCGTCAGAGTACCGCCGGAATCGGTCGCTACCGGGTATTGCGTGACCGGGTGCTGCAGGCGCGTCCGGATCTGTTGAGCCGGGTACGGCGGGTGTTTCAACAAGGTGAAATCCAGTGTTTCGACCTGGACTACCCTCTAGCCAATGTGCACCGCAATGAGCTGTTTGCCGAGCAGGAGGTTCCGCTCAGGGTCAGCTTTCTACCGATGCGGGACCGCTACGGTGAAGTGACCCGGGTGCTGATTCAGTGTCAGGATCGCAGCGGCGAGCGCAGTGCTCACCAGGAGCTGTTGCACCGGGATCAACTCCTCTACAGCCTGATCAACAACTCGCACAATCTGGTCTCGATCAAGTCACTGGAAGGAAAGTACCTGCTGGTCAACGACAGCTTTGCGCGCTGGTTTGGCCGGGACGCCGACGAGTTGTGCGGGCAGACCGACGATGATCTGTTTTCCGCCCCGATTGCAGAGCAACGACGGGCCCAAGAGCAGGCACTGCTGGCCGGCGCTCTGCCAGCGGAGGTCGAAGAGGTTCTGCCGGGGCAGGACGGAGGCCAGTACACCTTTGTCTGTGTACGTTTCCCGATCGAGGGGCCCGACGGAGCCCAGCGGGGAATCGGTCAGATCATGACCGACATCACCCGTCAGAAAGCCATTGAGCGCAGCCTGCAGAGTCAGCAGCAGGAGCTGAGGCTGTTGCTGGACTCCATGCGTGCCGGGATCGGCTACTTCGATCGCTGGGGGCTGGTGAAGGACTTTAATGACCTCGCCAGAGGCCTGCTCGGACCTGCGTTGCAGGTGGGCAAAAGTTTTCTCGAAGTCGCCCCCCAGTGGGATAGCCCGGAGGAGCGTCAACGTGAGCTGATGCAGGTGGTCCGCACCGGTGATGCCCAGTTGAATTCCGTTGAAAGTGCGCAGCGGAACGGGTCGCGCCACTGGTTTTCGGTCGACAAGATTCCGACCAAAAACAATCAGGGCTACGTTAACGGGGTACTGTTGGTAGTCAACGACATTACCGACAGTGTTCTGCGCGAACGGGCGCTGGCCCAGAGCGAGGCGCGCTACCGGGCCTTCATTGCTAACAGCTCCGAGGCGATCTGGCGTTACGATATGACGCCACCGGTGCCCACGGATCTTGCGCCGGACGAACAGGAGGCCGCCATTGTCCGAAGTGCCCGTCTGGCCGAGGGTAATCGGGTGCTGGCCCAGATCATGGGGGCGCCTTCGGTCGAGTCATTGTTGGGCAGCGGTTTGCAGGAAACCGGCTCCAGTCGCTATCGCTTTGATGTACAACAGTTCATTGCCAACGGCTATCAGCTGATCGACTACGAAATTGCCCGAAGTGATCCGCGCGGTCGGGGCGACATCCACTTCCAGCTTTCCTGTGTCGGTGAAGTCGAAAACGGGGCGCTGTGTCGCGTCTGGGGAACCAGTAAAGACATCACCGCGCGCAAACGGTACGAAGAAAAGCTCGAATATCAGGCCACCCACGATGCCTTGACCCGACTGCCCAATCGCACCCGCCTGTACCGGGAGATGGAGCGTTGGTTGAAACAGTCGGATGGGCGCAAGGCGGCGCTGTTGTTGATTGATCTGGATCGCTTCAAAGAAATCAACGATACCCTTGGTCATTCCGTGGGCGACCAGTTACTGAGCCAGATTGGGCCCAGGCTGAGTAGCGAAATGGCAGATACGGAGGGGCTGGTTGCCCGTCTGGGCGGGGATGAGTTTGCGATTTTTCTGCCGGATATTCGTCACCACCGGCAGGCGCTGGTGTTGGGACATCGGGTGCTGGATGCATTGCGCAACGAGTTTGTGATTGAAGGCTACACCACAGAAATAAGCGCCAGTATCGGCATTTCAATGAGTCCGGATCAGGCCAGTGATGTCAGCACCCTGATGCGCTATGCGGATGTCGCCATGTACTGCGCCAAGTCGGAAATGACCGGTGTGGCCCTGTACGACGGAGAAAAAGACCCGCACTCGCCTCAGCGACTGTCATTGATCAACGAGCTCGGGCGGGCCATTCGGGACGATCAGCTGTGCCTGCATTTTCAGCCCAAAATCGAACTTCACGGTCAGCGCTGTTACGGCCTGGAGGCGCTATTGCGCTGGCAGCATCCGACACTGGGCATGATTTCACCGGCGGATTTTATCCCCATCGCCGAAGCCACCAACCTGATCCACCCGCTGACCCACTGGGTGTTGAAGCAAAGCATAGCCACCTGCTGTGAATGGCACAGCGCGGGGTTCCCGCTGAGTGTTGCGGTCAATCTGTCCGCGCGGAACCTGATGGACGACACTCTGCCTCGACAGGTGGAACTGCTGCTTGAGGAGTTCGGGTTACCGCACTGGGCCCTGGAGCTGGAAATTACCGAAAGCTCGATCATGACCGATCCGCGCCGTGCGATGACCAATCTCGAGCGTCTGCATGCGCTGGGAATCTGTCTGAGTATCGACGATTTCGGAACCGGTTATTCATCACTCGCGTATCTGAAACGTTTGCCCGTGCAGACGCTGAAAATCGACTTCTCATTTGTCCGGCAGATGCTCGATGACGAGCAAGATGAAATCATCGTCAAATCGACGATTCATCTGGCCCACAACCTGGGGTTGAACGTGGTGGCCGAAGGAGTGGAGTCCGAGGCGCTGCTGCGACGGCTGCAGGCCCTTGACTGTGATCTCGCCCAGGGCTACCACATTGGTCGACCCATGCCGCAAGCGGCGCTGGAAACCTGGCTGACGGACTCCCGGTGGGTCGAGCGGCCCTGCGCTGCCCGCCACAGCTGATAACCGCCCCGTCGCGTTATAGAATTCGCGCCGCGGTGCGCTGCATTTCCTCGACCTGCTTGATGCGCTCTCTTAACAGAATCCGCGTATGGGTGCTGTTGTCATCCGTGCGCTTGAGGGCATTCTGCAGTTGCTGCAGAGCCTGGCTGTAGGCGCCGACCTGAATGAAATACTCGGCGCGGGCTTCATGGACCTGCTGAATGTCACCGGCCAGGCCGCTCACCTCTGCCAGCCAATACCACACGGCCGGGTCGTCCCGGCGCTGACGGGAAAAACGATTGAGCAGCTCCGTGCTCTGCTCGAACCGGTTGGCTTTCATCAGTGCCAGCGCGTAGTGCATGGTCACCGCATAGTGGTCCGGTTTTGTCTGATGGAGGGTTCTCAAGCGCTCTATTGCCGCCTCGTGACTGCCCCGTTCGGTCTCGAGCTCCGCTGCCAGCAACTGGTAGGTCAGTCGGTCGGGATCCTCCTCCAGCAACGGCGCCATAGTGGCCTCGGCCGCATCAAACTGTCCGGCCCGGATTTGCGCCAGTGCCAGGCCATACCGGCTGGCGGCACGGGGTTCCCGCTTGGCATCCAGTTCGCTCTGAAACAGTTGGACGGCTCGCTGTGCGGACTGCTGGTGTTCTATGCGGGTGCGGGCCCTCATCAGATGGTATTCCAGGTTGACCGCGGGTTCTGTGCGGGGCAGGTTCATGGCGCGGTTGCGGGTATCGGCAATCCGCCGCTCGGTGACCGGGTGGGTCAGCAGAAACTCGGGGGGGCGTTCGGTATAGCGGGTGGCCCGCAGCATGATTTCAAAGATGTCGCTGGCGGCGTTGGGGTCCAGTCCGGCCCGGGCCAAGGTCTGCATTCCCAGGCGGTCGGCTTCCTGTTCAAATTGTCGGCTGAAACGCAATTGAGCGTCCAGTGCCGCGGCCTGGGTGCTCATCATGGCGGCGATGCCCGCGTCGGAGCCGGAAGTGGCGGCCAGGATCAGACTGCCCAGCAGGGCGGCATAGTAGGGGACGCTCATCTGCTGCTGTTGCTGCAGGCGCCGGGCGTAGTGGCGCTGGCTCAGGTGCGCCAGTTCGTGGGCCAGCACCGAGGCCAGTTGGTGCTCGTTCTCAGCGTAGTTGAGCAAACCGGTATTCACCCCGATAATGCCCCCCGGAGCTGCGAAGGCGTTGATGTTGGGATTTTCAATCACCACCAGTTGCAGGCTGGGGTCCTCCAGTTCGCTGTGCACCGCGAGCTGATTGAGCAAATCCTCCAGGTACTGGATGACCTGGTAATCGGAGGACGTCGGCATTCGACTGCGGTACAATCGCAGCACTTCCCGGCCCAGTTGCTGCTCCTGATGGGGCGAGCTGATTGCCGAACTGGTATCGCCCAGCACCGGCAATTGCAGCTCCCGGTTTGCACTGGCGGTACCTGACAGCAGCATCAGACTCAAGACAAGGGTGACAACATGTTTCACGTCGATTCAGACTCCGGTGTTCTTCCTGTTGCGCACAGTGTAGCCTTGGCCGCACCTGAGGCGCCAGAGGCAGGCCGCGCTTCTGCGCTGACGTTGCTCCTGAGACCACGGACGCCCGACTCGGTTCAGCCTTTACCGAAAAGCGGGGGGCACCCATGACCGATCGGGAAGGATCTGCACCGGTCGTGCTGGAGGTGGATGCCCAGGGGCTGCGCTGCCCCCTGCCGCTGCTCAAGGCAAAGCAGGCGCTGCGCGATCTTGCGCCGGGTGAGGCCGTACGGATTCTGGCCACGGACAGCGGTTCGGTTCGGGACTTTCAGACGTTCGCCACCCTCGCGGGTCATGGGCTCGAGCGGGAAGACTCCCCCGACGGCCTCTATATCTACATTCTGGTAAAATCCTGACCACGCCTTACGCGTGGCCACAGGTCAAAACGGACACTTATGCTGAAGATTATTCGCCGCTGGATCGATCGCTACTTCTCCGATGAGGAGGCAGTACTGCTGCTGGTGTTGCTGGCGGTGGGCCTGGTGGTCATTCTGACCCTTGGGGCCGTGCTGGCGCCCATGATTGCGAGCCTGATCATCGCGTTTTTGATGCAGGGCATGGTGGTCCGGCTGAAATCCTTGAGGGTCCCACACTGGCTGGCGGTGCTGATCACGTTCATGGTGCTGATGGCCAGTGTGGCGGCCATCATGCTGGGGCTCTTGCCAGTCATCTGGCAGCAGTCCACCCGCTTTTTTGCCGAATTGCCGAGGATGCTCCGGGAGTGGCAGGAGCTGATGCTGCTCTTGCCCGAGCGCTACCCGAGCCTGATCAGTGAGGCGCAGGTGGAGCAGATGATGTCCATCACCAGTTCTGAACTGGGGTATGTGGGGCAGTACATCGTGAGCTTTTCCGTATCCAACCTGCCGGTGCTGGCCACAGTACTCGTCTACTTCGTTCTGGTACCCATTCTGGTGTATTTCTTCCTCAAGGACAGTCAGTCCATCATGCGTTGGTTTGCGGGTTTTCTGCCGGAGAAACGACCGCTGATGAGCAAAATCTGGCAGGAGATGAATCAGCAGATTGCCAACTACGTGAGGGGTAAAGCCATCGAGATTGTCATCGTCGGCGCGACCGCCTACGTAGTCTTTGTCCTGTTTGGCCTGAACTACAGCGCGTTGCTCGCGATTGCGGTCGGCTTGTCGGTGCTGGTGCCTTATATCGGGGCGGCGGTCGCTACCATACCGGTGGCCCTGGTCGGGTTCTTCCAGTGGGGTTGGGGCCCGGAGTTCGTGTACCTGTTGGTCGCCTACGGCATTCTGCAGGCTCTGGATGGTAATGTGCTGGTGCCACTGCTGTTTTCCGAAGCGGTCAATTTGCATCCAGTGGCCATCATTCTGGCCGTACTGGTTTTCGGCGGCCTGTGGGGATTCTGGGGCGTGTTTTTTGCGATCCCCCTGGCTACGCTGGTCAAGGCAATCCTTTATGCTTGGCCAATCGGCGTCAAGGAGGCGCACAATCAGGAGTTGCAGGGACAGGCTTCACATGACACCGAACAAAGCGAGGCATAATGCACGCAGCCGTCCTTCTTAGCCGTTGGAGCCTGGCCATGGCTTCCCTGTTGGTAACCACCGTGATGCTGGCAACCTCAGCTCACGCCGTGACGCCCGTAAAAGGGGATATCGATCACCGGGATTACCGCTACCTGACGCTGGAAAACGGGCTGAAAGTCCTCCTGATTTCGGACCCGCAGGCGGAAAAAGCCGCGGCTTCCCTGGATGTTCATGTGGGCCATCATCAGAATCCTCTGGGGCGCGAGGGCCTGGCGCACTTTCTCGAGCATATGCTGTTTCTCGGCACCGAGAAATATCCGGAACCGGATGCCTATCCGGCGTTTATCAGTCGTCACGGTGGCAGCCACAATGCCTACACCGCGAGCGAGCATACCAATTATTATTTTGATATCGACCCCGAATATCTGGAGCCGGCGCTGGATCGATTTGCGCAGTTTTTTATCGCGCCGCTGTTCAATCCGGAGTACGTCGATCGTGAGCGGTTTGCGGTGGAGTCGGAGTACAAGGCCCGTCTGAACGACGATGCCCGTCGCATACAGGATGTCTATCAGGCACTGATGAATCCTGCGCACCCGGCATCCCGTTTTGGGGTCGGGAATCTCACTACCCTGGCAGATACCGAAGAGCGCCCGCTGCGCAAAGATCTGATCGACTTTTACCAGCGCTATTATTCGGCGGACCTGATGTCGCTGGTGGTTCTGGGGCGGGGCAGTCTCGATGAACTGCAGAAACAGGTGACGGAACGGTTCAAAGCGATTCCGGCCAGGGAGGTCTCCCTGCCCGAGGCTTACCCACCGCTGTTTGGAAAAGATCAACTGCCTGTGCGGGTGTCCATTCAGCCTGAAAAGGACATTCGTCGCCTCTCCCTTCTGTTCCCTCTTCCGGTCAACGCCGAGAGCGAGGCCCATAAACCGCTGCAGTATATCGGCCACCTGTTGGGGCACGAAGGGGAGGGCAGCCTGCTGTCGCTGCTCAAGGAGCTGGGTTGGGCGGAAGGCCTGAGTGCCGGCACCCGACACCGGGACCGGTACGACGCCATGTTTCAGGTGTCCATCCAGTTGACCGAACTCGGCGTTCGGGCCGCCGATCAGATTGTGGCCCTGGTGTTTCACTCCATTGAGCAGATTGAGGCCCGGGGGCTGGACGCCTGGCGTTATGAAGAACTTCAGCAAATGGCGAAGATCGACTTCCGTTTTCGGGAGGTCAGCGCTCCGATGGACACGGTCCGTGGGCTTGCCTACCGACTGCATCTCTACGAACCGGAAAACGTGCTCTGGGGTGATTACCGGTATGCGGGGTATGACGCCAAGCTGATCAAGAAGTACCTTGGATACCTGGATAGCGGGAATGTGCTGGTGTCCCTGGTTGCTCCCAAGGTAGAGGGGGATAGCCGCTCTCCGTATTATCAGACGCCTTATCGGGTCGAAGAGCAGGCGGCGGAACAGCCCGAAATCAAGGCCCGAATCCAGAAACAGCTGGTTTTGCCCAAACCCAATGACTTTATCCCCAGTCGACTGGCCGTCAAGGAGGCACCACTGCTGCCCGGACCGGGAGCCTCGGAAAAGGCTAAGTCCCGTCTCCCTGAGGCGGTGGTCGATAAGTCGAGAATCAAGGTCTGGTATCAATGGGATCAGACGTTTGAGGTGCCCAAAACCAGCATGCGTCTGCGACTCAAGCTACCTCAGGTGGCGGCCGGGGTCGAAGGCGCGGCCAAAGCCGAGCTGTTATCCGAGCTGGTGCGGGACCAGCTCAATGAATTTGCCTATCCGGCCCAACTGGCCGGACTGGACTTCTCCCTGCACCCGAACACCCGGGGCCTGGATATCGAAATCTTCGGTTACAGCAGTCGCCAGAACCTTCTCTTGACCCGTATTGTTGAGGCGTTGCGCCAGGGGCGGTTTGCACAGGACCGCTTTGATGACCTCAAGCGCAAAGTGGAGCGGCGTTGGCGCAACGAAGCGCTCGATACTCCCTACGGCGTGATCGCCAGGCAGGTGCCGCGCCTGCATTTTGAGCCCTATTCGCTGGGACGGGACAAGCTCCAGGTGCTTGAGGGGATTGACCTCAAGGCCATCCACCAGTTTGCCGATTCAGTGCTGAAAGACGCTGAACTGGAAGTGTTGCTGTACGGCAACCTGTATCGTCAGGAGGCGGTGCGTCTGGCGGCGTACCTTGAGCATCAACTGCTCGGCGATCTGACGCGCCTGGATCTGGCACCGGCCCGGGTGTTCCGCCTGAAATCCCAGGGCCCATGGGTGTATGAGCGGCCTCTTGAGCACAACGACAGTGTCACCATGCTGTACGTTCAGGGGCTCTCCACTAAGCTGAATGATGTGGCTCATATGCAACTGGCCCGACGGTTGCTGCAACCGGCATTTTTCCATGAGCTGCGCACCGAGAAGCAGTTGGGCTATGTGGCGACGGTGTTTGCCTTACCGCTTAAAGATCAGGAGGGCACCGTGCTGGTGGTCCAGTCGCCATCGGTTGACAGTGACCGCCTTTGGCGGGAAATGGATGGCTTCCTGGATGGCGCGGAAAGCCACTTAAAAGAGGGGTTGGCGGAACAGAAGGCGGCGCTGGTCCGCGAGTTGCGCGAACCGGCCAAGACCCTGTACCAGCAGTCCAGCCGATACTGGGAGGACCTGATGATGGGGGATACCCGCTTTGATCGGCGCGAACGCCTGGCCCAGGCGGTGGAGGCTGTCACGGCGGAATCCCTGCAGTCTTATTACCGCCAGGTGTTTGCCGACCCCGCCCGGCGCCTGTGGCTGGTGACGGATCGATCGGAAGAGGCTCCGGAGGCCACCCCAATCGACGCCATACCCGATTACCAGAAGGCCCTTGAGGCCCTGAGTTACCCCTGAGGCCGCAGCGCGGCGGCGGACTGGTAAAAAAGGCGTGAATATGTAAGAATTCGCTGATTTTTCGGCTCTACCAATACTGGCCATAACCCTATATAACATCCCACACAAGGGCTCTATGGCGGTGCAGAGACACCTGTTTTCAATTTCCTATTGATTGAACGCAACGATTAGATGTGCCAATGCGTGCACGGCTGAGGAGAATTTAATGCAAGAAGATATCGATGCCCTCGAAACGAGAGAATGGCTGGATGCCCTTGAGTCAGTTGTTCGCCACGCAGGCAAAGAACGGGCCACCTTCCTTCTGAAGCAACTGTCAGAAAATGCGGTAGATCACGGTATTGATCAGCCTTCGGCGATCACCACCCCTTATCGCAATACCATTCCGGTTTCGAAAGAAGTGCAGAGCCCCGGCGATGCCTACATCGAGCGCAAGATTCGCTCCATCGTTCGCTGGAACGCCATTGCCATGGTGGTTCGGGCGAACAAGAGTGCCGACGAGTTGGGTGGCCACATTGCCTCCTTCTCCTCAGCTGCAACCCTGTATGAAGTCGGATTCAACCATTTTTGGCGCGGCAGCGAAGACGGTAAGCCGGGCGACCTGGTGTACTTCCAGGGCCACAGCTCTCCGGGTATGTACGCCCGCTCTTTCCTCGAAGGTCGCCTGACCGAAGAGCAACTGGACAATTTCCGTCGCGAAGTCGATGGCAAGGGCCTCTCTTCTTACCCTCACCCCTGGTTGATGCCGGATTACTGGCAGTTCCCGACCGTTTCCATGGGGCTCGGTCCGATCAACTCGATTTACCAGGCGCACGTGATGCGCTATCTGGATCAGCGTGGCCTGATTGAAAAGGGCGACCGCAAAATCTGGGCCTTCCTCGGTGACGGTGAGTGTGATGAGCCGGAATCTCTGGGTGCCATTTCGCTGGCGGGCCGCGAGAAGCTCGACAACCTGATCTTTGTCATCAACTGTAACCTGCAGCGCCTGGACGGCCCGGTTCGCGGTAACGGCAAGGTGGTTCAGGAACTTGAAGGTGTATTCCGCGGCGCCGGCTGGAACGTGGTTAAAGTGCTTTGGGGCGGTGCCTGGGACAAACTGCTGGAAAAAGACAAAACCGGTCTGCTGCAGAAGCGTATGGACGAAGTCCTCGACGGCGAAATGCAGAACTACAAGGCCAACGGTGGCGCCTACACCCGCGAGCATTTCTTCGGTAAATACCCCGAGCTGCTGGAGTTGGTCAAAGACATGACCGACGACGAAATCCTGCATCTGGCTCGTGGTGGTCACGACGCACACAAGGTGTACAACGCGTATCACAACGCAGTGAATACCAAAGGTCAGCCCACCGTGATTCTGGCTCAGACCGTAAAAGGTTATGGCATGGGCCCGACCGGTGAAGCGGTCAACAACGCGCACCAGGTCAAGAAGCTCGACATCGATGCGCTCAAGACCTTCCGGGACCGTTTCAACATCCCGATCGAAGACAAGGATCTGGAAAAAATCCCGTACTACCGTCCGCCGGAAGACAGCGCGGAAATGCAGTACCTGCACGAGCGCCGCAAGCAGCTCAACGGCTATCTGCCCGCTCGTAAAGCGGACTTCGAAGCGCTGGAAATCCCGGGCCTGGACGCCTTCAGCAAGCAGCTCGAAGGTACTGGCGACCGCACCATTTCCACCACCATGGCTTTTGTCCGTGTGCTCAACACGCTGATCAAAGACAAGAAGGTGGGCGACAAGGTGGTACCGATCGTGCCGGACGAAGCCCGCACCTTCGGTATGGAAGGCATGTTCCGCCAGATCGGTATTTACTCGGCCGAAGGCCAGAAGTACACGCCGCAGGATGCCGGTCAGATCATGTACTACAAAGAGGATCAGAAAGGCCAGATCCTCGAGGAAGGTATCAACGAAGCCGGTTCCATGTCCGCGTGGATTGCGGCCGCAACCTCCTACAGCAACAACCACCAGCCGCTGCTGCCGTTCTACATCTACTACTCGATGTTCGGTTTCCAGCGCATCGGCGATCTGGCCTGGTTGGCCGGTGACGCCCAGGCGCGTGGTTTCCTGCTCGGCGGTACCGCCGGTCGCACGACTCTGAACGGCGAAGGCCTGCAGCACCAGGATGGCCACAGCCACATTCTGGCCAACACCATCCCGAACTGCCGGTCCTACGATCCGACTTATTCTTACGAAGTGGCGGTGATCGTGCAGGATGGCCTGAAGCGTATGTATCAGGAGAAGGAAAACTGCTACTACTACATCACCCTGATGAACGAAAACTACGTTCATCCGGATATGCCCAAGGGCGCTGAAGAAGGCATCATCAAGGGTATCTATCAGCTTGAAAAAGGCACCAGCAAGAAGAAAAACCGCGTCCAGCTCATGGGCTCCGGTACCATTCTGAATGAAGTGCGTGAAGCCGCCGAGATTCTGCGCAAAGACTTCAGTGTGGAAGCCGACGTGTGGAGTGTCACCAGTGTGAACGAACTGACCCGCGACGGTCAGCGCGCCGCTCGCTGGAACCTGCTGCACCCCGGTGAGAAGCCCCGTAAGGCGTACCTGACCGAGCAACTGGAAGGTCAGGACGGTCCGTTCATCATCGCGACCGACTACATGAAGAACTACTCGGAACAACTGCGTCCCTACGTGCCGGGCGACTACTATGTACTGGGTACCGACGGCTTCGGTCGCAGTGACAGCCGTGAGAAACTGCGTCACTTCTTTGAAGTGGATCGCCACTTCGTTGTGATTGCCGCGCTCAAGTCCCTGGCGGATCAGGGCAAAGTGAAGCCCGAGGTGGTCAGCAAGGCCATCAAGCAGTTTGGTATTGATCCGGACAAGGCCGACCCTCTGACCGTTTAATAAATCGGTAGGCCCCGGGGCTGAGTCCCCGGGGTTTTGGGTCGAACACCAAGAATATGTGAGGAGTTACTGTGGCCACAGAAACCATCAAAGTCCCCGATATCGGCGGCTCCGAAGATGTAGAAGTGATTGAGATCAGCGTCTCGGTGGGGGATACCGTCGCCGCTGAAGACACGCTGGTTGTGCTGGAAACAGACAAAGCGTCCATGGACATCCCTTGCCCCAAGGCGGGTAAGGTCACCGCCATTTCCGTCAAAGAGGGCGACAAGGTCTCGGAAGGTTCCGCCATTCTCGAGCTGGAACTGGAAGGCGAGGGCGCCGGTGACGATAGTCAGGCCGAGAGCGCTGAATCGTCCTCTTCGGACAACGCCGCAGAGTCCAAGGCATCGCAAGAGGCCCCCAAGGCCTCCGGCGGCAGTGAAATGGATATCCCGGTACCGGATATTGGCGGCTCCGAGGGTGTTGAAGTTATTGAGGTGTGCGTCAAAGCCGGTGATGAGGTCTCCGAAGGGGATTCATTGATCGTGTTGGAAACCGACAAAGCCTCCATGGAAATCCCGGCTCCGGCCAGCGGCACCATCAGCAGCATCGCGTTGAAAGAAGGCGATAAAGTGTCTGAAGGCGATGTCATCGGTAAGATGAAAACCGCCGGTGGCGAAGCCCCCGCGCAGAGCGAGCCGGCGAGCCAGTCCGAATCGGAAAGTGCCGCTCCAGCCGCGCCTCAGGGCGGTGGTGAGCAGGACATGCCGGTGCCGGATATCGGCGGTGCGGAAGGCGTGGAAGTGATCGAAGTCAGCGTCAAGGCCGGCGATGAGGTGTCCGAAGGCGACACCCTCATCGTGCTGGAAACCGACAAGGCCTCGATGGAAATTCCCGCTCCCGCCTCCGGCAAGATCAAGAGCATTGCCTTGAAAGAGGGCGACAAGGTATCCCAGGGCGATCTGATCGGTGTTATTGAAGCCGAAGGCAGTGCCGCGCCGGCACCGTCTGCTCCGGCCAAAAGCGAAGCGCCCGCCAAGAGCGAGCCGGCGCCCAAAGCCGAGTCGTCTTCTCCGGCCACCGCCACCGGTGCCAGTGCCGAAGTCATCAACAGTGGTGATGTCTACGCGGGTCCCGCCGTGCGTCGACTGGGTCGCCAGTTGGGTGTGGATCTGGCCAAGGTGAAAGGGTCCGGTCCTCGCGGTCGTATCACCAAAGACGATGTGCGCAGCTATGTGAAAAACATTGTCACGGCGTCTCAGTCCGGTGCTGCACCGGCCGCCGGCGGCGGTGCCATTCCGCGTATTCCGCCGATCGACTTCAGCAAGTTCGGTGAAGTCGAAGAAGTGAAGATGAGCAAGATCAAAAAGCTCACCGCGGACAACATGACCCGCAACTGGCTGAACATCCCCCACGTTACCCAGTGGGACGATGCCGATATCACCGATATGGAAGACTTCCGCAAAGGCCTGAAAGCCGAGGCGGAAAAGCGTGGCACCAAGCTCACGCCGTTGCCGTTCCTGCTCAAAGCCTGCGCGGCGGCGCTTGAAGCCGAACCGAGCTTCAACGTGTCTTTGCACCACGACGGTGAGCATATTGTCCAGAAAAAATATGTGCACATCGGTATCGCGGTGGACACTCCCAATGGTCTGGTCGTACCGGTCATTCGTGACGTCAACAAGAAAGGCTTGTGGCAGTTGACCGAAGAGGTCAATGCCATGGCGAAGAAAGCGCGTGACGGTAAGCTGACGGCGGCAGAAATGCAGGGCGGTTGCTTTACCATCTCCAGCTTGGGCGCCATGGGTGGCAGCGGCTTTACGCCGATTGTGAATGCCCCGGAAGTCGGCATCCTGGGTGTGTCTCGCGCCCAGATCAAGCCGGTGTGGAATGGCACGGAGTTTGTGCCGCGCAATATGCTGCCAATCTGTCTGTCCTACGATCATCGCGCCATCAACGGTGCCGATGCCGGACGCTTCTTCACTTTCCTGGCTGGAGCGCTGGCGGACGTGCGTCGCCTGCTGCTCTGAGTTTGGGTGAAGTGTAGCTGTAACGAAAAAGGCCAGCGTTTGCTGGCCTTTTTTGTGTGTATCGGCGCCCACAGGGTGCCAAATCAACCAATCAAAATCATAAAACCAATGAGAGAACACCATGAAACAACTCGCTTTATTATTCGTCCCCCTGTTTTTTTTTGGCTGCGCTCGTTCCGTCATCACCGAACCTCCTGTGCCATTTGAAAACACCTATACGGCGGAAAATACTTATCAAAAAGAAGTTAAGCACTTCCCGCATATTGAAATCGCCAGTCTCGACACGCCCGACGGAGTACGCGTCGAACGGGATGTGACCTATGTGCAATACGGTCGGCGAGCACTGCAACTGGATCTGCATCGGCCGGAGGCGGGGAGCTTTCGTCCGGCGGTGGTTCTGGTGCACGGGGGCGGTTGGCGCTCGGGTTACCGGAAAAACCTGACACCCCTGGCCAACGCGCTGGCAGAGCGAGGGTTTGTGGTGGCCAATATCAGTTATCGTCTGGCGCCCGAGGCGCGCTTTCCCGCCGCCATTCACGATGTCAAAGCGGCGATTCGGTGGCTGCGCGAGCATGCCGAGGCCTACGACGTTAACCCGGACCAGATTGCCGTGGGTGGTACTTCGGCGGGTGGGCAAATTGCCAGCCTGACCGGTATTACGGCCGGCGATCCGTATTTTGATCCGCAGCAAAAGCACAGCTCGATATCGAGCGACGTGCAAGCGATACTGAATATTGACGGTCTGTCCGATTTTACCTCGGAAGAGGCTCGCTACTATGAGGATGATCCGAGCAAGACCCCGTCGTCGGCCGGCTCCTGGTTCGGTGGACGCTATGCCGAGCAAACCGAGCTCTGGCATAAAGGCTCGCCGACGTACTACGTCCATGCCGAGATGCCGCCCATCCTGTATTTGAACAGTGCCCAGGAGCGTTTTGGTGTCGGCCGTGATGAAATGATAGCGAAAATGAAGCCCCTGGGAATCGAGTATCACGTTCGGCGCTTTGATAATACGCCGCACACGTTCTGGCTGTTTGATCCGTGGCTGCAACCCACCGCTGACGAGATCGCGGCTTTTCTTCAGCGCTTATGGAGCGGCTCTGGCAGCGCCGTAGAGTGAGGCGTATGATGGTTCTGCGTCGCTTTGATATGGAGGTAATTCCGGTTTGAGTCAACCGCCTGGGAAACGCTCGCCCCTGATTCTGCCCGCACTGATTTTCCTGTTGGTGATCGGAGTGGTTGAGGGGGTCATCTTTGCCTATAAGGGGAAACTCTATAGCGAACAGCGGCTGCAGGCGCTGACGTTCGCGGCCGATCTTCGCTCTAACGCCGAACGGGAACTGAACAACGTGCTGTATCTGACGCGGGGCTTAAGCAGCTACTTTTCCGTGCGGCACGATTCCCTGGAGCGGGAAGAAATTCTCAGCATTCTGCGCGTCGCCTATCAGACCAGCCCCCTGATCCGCAATTTTGGGGTGGCGGTCGACTATAAACTGACCTACGTCTATCCAGAAGAGGGCAACCAGGCCGCCATTGGTCTGGATTACCGCGAGCTGGAATCGCAGTGGCCGGATGTAAAGCGTGCGGTAGAGCAACGTCGGCCCATCTTGTCTGAAGGGGTCAAACTGCTGCAGGGAGGTGAGGCGTTTGTGTACCGCGATCCGATTTACATCGATGATGCTTACTGGGGGCTGCTCTCGACCGTGATTGACGCTGAGCCCCTGCTGGAGGCCATGTTCGCGGTCATGGAAGGTGACAGTCGGCACCGTTTTTCGGTGCGGGCGAACCGGCGAAATCAGCCGCCCGTTTACCTCTGGGGCGAATCGACGCTGTTCAGCCAGGATGAGACAGTACGACTGACTTCCGGGCGGGACTGGGAGTTTGTGGTTCAGACCCGTACGGGCGATACTCACTGGTTGCCAGTATTTATTTTGCGGATATTCGGTTGGGTGCTGGCGCTGGTGGCGGCGCTGGGAACCTACTCCGCGGTGCTGCATCGACGTCAGCGAATGACCCGGGGCGCCCGAGGTCCGGAGTCAGCGTTCGAGTAACGTTCGGCTGAGGTTGGGTGCAAGCCGGCGAGCCAGCTCGGCCGACCCGAGACCCAAGAGGGCGCCGCCGATATTCGCCAGAATATCGCCGAGGCTGAAGGTGCGCGGCGGCAAGAAATGCTGGATCACTTCAATGCCCGTCGAGTACGCCACCAACACCAGAAGACGCTGCCACACCGGCCAGCCCGGCAAGGCAACGGTGATTGACCAGCCGGCAACGCCATAGCCGAGAAAATGCATCAGCTTGTCGTTGTATTGCGGAATATGGGGGCCGGAAGCGGTGGTGAGCCCAAAGTAGCTGTAAATCGCCAGTAGCAGGACGAACTGCCACCGGCACAGCGGCCGCCACCACGCCGGAACGGTCATACTCAGCGCAGCACCATCAGTGAAATGCGGGTTTTGCTGATCATGTGAGTGGTGGTGCTACCCACGATCAACTGGCGAATACGCGAATGGCCGTAGGCGCCCATGATCAGCAGATCGATATTGTGGGTGTGCTGATACTCTTCCAGAACGGTTTCCGGGTCACCGGCAATAATGGTGGCCTCGGTTTCAAAACCCGCTTCGGTCAGTTTGTTCTTGGCCCAGTCCAACTGTTCGCGGTTGCTGTCGACGTCGGCACCGACCGTGACCAGGTGAATCGGAATGCCTTTGAACAATGGGCTGGCGGCTACCATGTCCACGCCCTTGCGGGTGGTGGCACTGCCGTCAAAGGCGAACATGATCGCCTTGGGCGGCTCAAAACTCTGTTGGGCAATGAGAATCGGCCGGTGCAGGGTGCGGATGATCTGTTCCAGGTGACTGCCGATATGCCCGTGGGCCGAGGCGGTGTCCGCACCGCGCTTGCCCACCACCAGCATTCGGGTTTCGGTTTCCAGCTCGGCCAGAGCGCTGACCAGCTCGCCGTGACGCTGGCGGGTTTCCACCTCGGGTACACCGTTCTGCTCCACCCGTTCACGGGCGGCCTTGAGCATCAGTCGGCCGTGTTCCATGGCCACTTTGGAGCGTTGCTCGTCCAGGCTGGCGAGCTCTTCCAGCAGCGCCTCCTGAGAGCCAAAGCCGATGCTGCCGCTCAGGTTCTGTTTTCTGCCCTGAGTGGGTTCGTCCAGCACGTGCACCAGGCTCAGCGGTGCATCCATGCGCTGGGCGGACCAGGCCGCGTAATCACAGACGGATTCGGCGTATTGAGAGTCATCGATACAGGCAATCACTTTGTTGTGCATACTCATTCTCTCGGTTAGTGGCCCATCAGGCGTTCAACAGCGTCCGGCTTGTCGTGCACGGCGAAGCGGTCCACCAGTGTCGCGCTGGCCTCGTTCAGGCCAATCAACTCCACATCGGTCCCTTCGCGGCGGAACTTCAGCACCACTTTATCGAGGGAACTGATCGCCGTAATGTCCCAGAAGTGGGCGCGGTGCAGATCGATGGTAACCTTTTCAATCGCCTCTTTGAAATCGAACCCGTCAATAAATTGCTCGGCGGAGGTGAAGAATACCTGCCCGACCACATGGTAGGTACGATGCTCGCCGTCGTCCGAGAGGCTGGAGCCGATGTACAGAATATCGCCCACTTTGCGAGCGAAGAACAGCGCGCTCAACAGCACGCCCACCAGCACACCGAGCGCCAGGTTGTGGGTGGCGACCACCACAACCACCGTGCTGACCATGACGATGCTGGAGCTCTTGGGGTTGTCTTTGAGGTTCTTGACCGAAGACCAGCTGAAGGTACCAATCGACACCATGATCATCACCGCCACCAGAGCGGCCATGGGGATTGCAGCGACCCACTCGTCCAGAAAGACCACCAGAATCAGCAGCACGACCCCGGCGGTCAAGGTCGAAAGACGGGTGCGACCGCCGGATTTCACGTTGATCACCGACTGGCCGATCATGGCACAACCGGCCATACCACCGAGCAGGCCCGAGCCGATATTGGCGGTACCCTGGCCAATGCACTCCCGGTTCTTGTTACTCGGGGTGTCGGTCAGGTCATCCACGATGGTGGCGGTCATCATGGACTCCAACAGGCCGACCACCGCCAGGGTGATTGAGTACGGGAAAATGATCTGCAGGGTTTCAAAGGTCAGCGGTACGTCGGGCCACAGGAATACCGGCAGGCTGTCCGGCAGCTCGCCCATATCGCCCACGGTGCGGATGTCCATACCGAGGTACATGGCGATACCGGTCAGGACAATGATGCACACCAGCGGGGAGGGAACGGCTTTGGTCAGCAGCGGAAACAGATAGATGATACCGAGGCCCGCCGCAAGCATGATATACACCGGCAGGGTGGCATTTTGCCCGGTGATTTCCGGCAGCTGAGCCAGGAAAATCAGAATTGCCAGGGCATTCACAAACCCGGTCACCACCGAGCGGGAAACAAACCGCATCAGTGCCCCCAGCTTTAACATTCCGGCAATAATCTGAAAGACCCCGGTCAGCAAGGTGGCGGCGAGGAGGTATTCCAGCCCATGCTCTTTCACCAGCGTGACCATCAGCAGCGCCATGGCGCCAGTGGCGGCGGAAATCATGCCCGGGCGGCCACCCACAAACGCGGTGACCACGGCAATGCAGAAAGAGGCGTAGAGGCCGACCTTGGGGTCGACTCCGGCAATGATAGAGAAGGCGATGGCTTCGGGAATCAGCGCCAGCGCCACCACAATGCCGGCGAGGCTGTCGCCTTTGAAATTCGAGAACCAATCCTGTCGAATGTTTGCGAGCATAAGTATCTTCCAGCAGATCGAAGTCAATACCGTGGACGGCCGCACAGGGTGGGCGTCACCGATGGTTTTGAAAAGAGAAAACCGGCTGGCAAACCGGCCGATAGGAGGCGGTTTACAAGTCAACTGGGCGGGCAACGGGAACTTCCGTGGGCCAACCTTCAGGGCTTAATGCCCGGGGTCAACTGCCAAGTCGCGAGACCGGTGATGAGTATCGTTATCATCAGCACCCAGACTGGAACGGCGCGCATGCCGTGAGGCCGGTGGCTTGGTTTGAAGGCGGCGGAGTATACCGGAAAGGGGCTCGTATTGCACGGGCTCGGCCCTGGGTAACAGGGGCTAGCGGGCGCGGTCGGTCAGCGGCAGTAGCGCCTCGGCATCGTACAGATCCTGAGGGCGATTGATGTTGAAAAACGGGTCATAGCCGGTCTGCTCAAAGGTCACCGATTCGGCCTTCTGCTCCCGTGCCCAGTCTTGTAGTCGTGGCGTCTGGTCCGACCGCAGCGCATCGCGCACGGCCGGCAGCAGAGAGCGGTGCCACAACCCGAAAATCGGGTGAGTCTGCTCGCCGGAGCGAGCCAGGATCAGAGATGCCTCTGTCTCCAGAGCGCGCTGGTACAGTTCACTGACCAGGTTGTCGGGGAAAAACGGCGTGTCACTGGCAAAACTGGCCATCCATTGATGGTCGGGGCGATGGTTTTCCAGCCACTGCAAACCGGCGTGAATGCCCGCCAGAGGGCCGGGGAAGTTGGGATACTCGTCGGACAGCACCGTCAGCCCGCTGCGGGTAAACCTCAGATGGTTACCGTTGGCGTTGAGCAGCAGCTCGGTGACCTGGGGCCTGGCTTTGGCAATCGCCCGCTGGAGCAGGGTCTGGCCGCCCAGCGGCAGCAGGCACTTATCGCCGCCGCCCATGCGGCGGGCGAGTCCTCCGGCAAGGATAATGCCCGGAATCTGGGGTCTGTCGTTCATAATCTCTGGTTAACGGTGTCGGGTTTTACCAGTACTATACGCGGTAAGAGATTAAACGCGCGACTGTTTTGTGTCGATTTTTTTAACGATTCCGCGCCTGCGGGGTCGGTTTTCACCGGAGTCTTGAGTATGGGTCTTGATTTGCAGAGTCTGCGCCGGGAGTACTTGCGCGGAGGTTTGAACCTGGAAGATTTGAGTGCCAACCCCATAGACCAGTTTGAAGTCTGGATGGAGCAGGCGGTGAAGGCAGAGATTCCCGACCCCACCGCCATGGTACTCGCCTCCGCCTCCCCGGACGGGCAGCCCTCCCAACGTATTGTGCTGCTCAAGGGGCTGGATGCCGACGGCTTCGTGTTCTACACCAACCGCACCAGTCGCAAGGGGCGAGAACTGGCCGCCAACCCCAAAGTCAGCCTGCACTTTCCCTGGCATACCCTGGAGCGCCAGGTGGATGTCTGTGGTATCGCCGAATCGCTGTCGGCGGAGGAGTCCGAGCGTTATTTTCATTCCCGCCCCCGGGAAAGCCAACTGTCCGCCTGGGCGTCCCATCAGAGTCGCGCGGTCGATTCCCGCGAGACACTGATGGCCCACGTTCGGGAACTGGAACAGCGTTTTAAGGGGCAGGACATCCCGCTGCCGGAGTTCTGGGGCGGTTACCGGGTTCGCCCCCACCAGATGGAATTCTGGCAGGGCGGAGCCCACCGCCTGCACGACCGGTTTGAGTACAACCTGCAGCCCGATGGCAACTGGACCATCGACCGGCTGGAGCCGTAGCAATGCCCAGTGTTACCCCCATGCGTTACGTACACTACGATGCCCCTGGCAAGCCCTCGGTCTTGACCCTGGCCGAGGGCCCCGCGCCGGAGCCACGCCCCGATGAGGTGCTGATTCAGGTGGCCGCCGCCGGGGTTAACCGCCCGGACGTACTGCAGCGGCAGGGACTCTACCCACCGCCGGACGATGCCTCCCCGGTGCTCGGCCTGGAAGTCTCGGGAACGGTCGTTGCCGTTGGCGAGGGCGTTCAGCGTTGGCAGTTGGGCGACCGGGTCTGTGCCCTGGTCAACGGTGGCGGCTACGCCGAATACGCCGTCGCCCCGGCCGACCAATGCCTGCCGGTACCCGACGGTGTAGCCCTTGAGGATGCCGCCGCGCTGCCGGAAACCCTGTTCACCGTCTGGCACAACCTGTGGCAGCGGGCCGGAATCCAGCCGGGCGAAACCCTGCTGGTTCACGGCGGCGCCAGTGGTATTGGCACCACCGCCATCCAGTTGGCCAAGGCGCTGGATCAGCGGGTCATCGTGACCGCCGGCAGCCCGGAAAAGTGCGAGGCCTGTCTGGCACTCGGAGCCGACCGGGCGATCAACTACCGCGAAGAGGATTTTGTCACCGAAGTCAAAGCCTTCACCGACGGGCAGGGCGCCGATGTAATTCTGGATATGGTCGGCGGTGACTACGTCCAACGCAACATCAAAGCGGCTGCCAAAGAAGGGCGCATCGTCAATATCGCGTTTCTGAACGGCAGTAAAGTCGAGGTAGACTTGATGCCGCTCATGCTCAAGCGGCTGACCCTGACCGGTTCGACACTCAGAGCCCAGAGCGCCGAAGTAAAAGCCGGCATCGCCCGCGAACTGGAACAACGCGTCTGGCCGCTGATCGCCCTCGGACGTGTGAGGCCTTTGATCAATCACCGTTTCGCAATAAGTGACACCCAAAAAGCCCACGAGCTAATGGAATCCAACACCCTGATCGGCAAAGCCATTATCAACCTATGACAAAAGCCACCCCCCACCGTCCCCTCGAAGGCATCCGCGTCATCGAACTGGGCCAACTCATTGCCGGTCCCTTCGCCGGCTGCATGCTCGCCTACTTCGGGGCCGAGGTCATCAAAATCGAACCGCCGGGCAAAGGCGACGCCCTGCGCGGCTGGCGCGTGGTGGAAGACGGCACCTCCCTGTGGTGGCGCAGCCTGGGCCGCAACAAAAAAAGCGTCACCCTCGACCTCAAACAGGACAAAGGCCGCGAGATCGCCCGGCAACTGATCGACAGTGCCGACGTCCTGATCGAAAACTTCCGCCCCGGCGTCATGGAAGATTGGCGCCTCGGCCCCGACGTCATCAAGCAGAGCAACCCGGCACTGGTCTACTGCCGCATTTCCGGCTTCGGCCAGACCGGCCCCTACGCCAAAAAGCCGGGCTTCGCCTCGGTCTGTGAAGGCATGAGCGGCTTCCGCTACGTTAACGGCCACCCGGATCAGGCCCCGGTGCGGCCCAACCTGAGCATTGGTGATACCATCGCCGGCCTGCACGCCGCCCTGGGCATTACCCTGGCGTTGTTCGAACGCGAGCGGCAGCCGGGCGGAGAGGGGCAGGTGGTGGATGTCGCCCTGTATGAGGCCATGTTCAACCTGATGGAAGCAGTGGTGCCGGAATACGACGGCGCTGGCATCATCCGCGAGCCCTCGGGCACCACCGTTACCGGCATCGTGCCCACCAACACCTACCGGTGCAAAGACGGCAAATACGTGGTGATCGGCGGCAACGGCGATTCCATTTTTCAGCGCCTGATGCGCGCGGCGGACCGGCCGGACATGGCGGACGACCCGCGCATGGCCACCAACGCCGGGCGGGTCGAATGCGTGGAAGCCATCGACGGTGCTCTGTCCGACTGGTGTGGCTCCCTCGAGTCCTCAGAGGTTCTGGCCAAACTCGAAGCGGCGCGGGTGCCCTCGGGCCCGATCTACAATGTCGCGGATATGATGGCCGATCCGCACTTTCAGGCGCGGGGCCTGTTCGAGCAGGTGGAAATCAATGGCAAGCCGCTGAAAATCCCGGCCATGATGCCGCGCCTGGAGAGTACCCCCGGCGGCACCAACTGGCCTGGCCCCGAGGTGGGGCAACACACCGATGGTGTCTTGCAGGAAGCGCTGGGCCTGAGCGCCGAGGACTTGAGTCATTTGCGCGAACAGGGCATTGTGTAGCGGCGCGATACGACGCGCGATAGAACGAGTAATCTGCTATGAACAAAACCGAAGAACGACCCGACGAGCCGCTCAAACCCGGCCGCTATCGCCACTACAAAGGCAAGGACTACCAGGTACTCGAAGTGGCCACCCACAGCGAAACCGGGGAGGCCATGGTGGTTTATCGCTGCCTCTACGGCGACTACAGCCTCTGGGTCCGACCGCTGTCCATGTTTAACGAATCGGTGGAAGTCGCGGGGGAAACCGTACCGCGTTTTGCCTATGTCGAACCCATGGAGAAGGATCACCTGTGGGCGGGACAGTAACGACGGACGATCAGAACAAACGGGACGAATACTGGATGCAGCGGGCCCTGGCACTGGCCGAGCAGGGCGCCCAACAGGGCGAAGTGCCGGTGGGCGCCGTGCTGGTGCGCCACGATGATGTGCTGGGCGAAGGCTTCAATCAACCCATCGGCGCGAAGGACCCCACGGCCCACGCCGAAGTAGTGGCGCTGCGTCAGGCCGCCGCAGGGGAGCAGAACTACCGTCTGCCGGACACCACCCTGTATGTGACCCTGGAGCCCTGCACCATGTGCATCGGCGCGCTCATTCACGCCCGCGTGGCGCGACTGGTCTACGGCACCACCGAACCCAAAGCCGGCGTGGTGGAAAGCCGCAATCAACTGGCACAGACGGACTACTACAATCACTGGCTGGAAGTGCAGGGCGGCGTACTCGCCGACGCCTGCCAGCAGCAACTGACCGACTTTTTCCGCCAGCGCCGGGCCGAGGCCAAGGCGCGCAAGCAGGCCCAATCCCCCTCATGAAATACTACGACTGCGTGATTATCGGCGGAGGCGCCGCCGGGCTGATGTGCGCCGCCACCGCCGGTTTTCGTGGGCGAAGCGTGGCGGTGCTGGACCACGCTAACAAAGTGGGCAAAAAAATTCTGATGTCCGGTGGTGGCCGCTGTAATTTCACCAACTACGACGTCTCGCCCGAAAACTTTATTTCCGACAACCCCCACTTCTGTATCTCCGCCCTGCGCCGGTACACCCCCTATGACTTTCTGGCGCTGGTGCAGCGGTACGATCTCCAGTACCACGAGAAAGCCCTGGGCCAGTTGTTTTGCGATCACAAATCCAAAGATATTCTCGACATCCTGTTGGCCGAGTGCGACCAAGCCGGCGTGAGCATCCAGACCCGCTGCACCATTGAGTCCATCGAACAAACCGACAAGGGTTTCACTTTGGCCACCACCAACGGCGGTGTGCAGTGCGAATCCCTGGTGGTGGCGACCGGTGGACTGTCCATTCCCACCATGGGCGCCACCGGCTTCGGCTACCAGATCGCCAAACAGTTCGGCCTGCCGGTCACCGAACGCGAAGCCGCACTGGTGCCCTTCACCTTGAGCGGCCAGTGGCTGGAGATTGCCCGCTCGCTCTCAGGCGTGTCACTGCCAGTGACGGTCGAGTGCGGTGAGCAGCGCTTTGCCGAAGCGCTGCTGTTCACCCACCGGGGCCTGAGTGGCCCGGCCATCTTGCAAATTTCCAACTACTGGCATCGTCAGGAAGCCATCACCATCGACTTTCTGCCCGGCGAATCCCTCGCGGATTTACTGAACCAATGGCGCTCCGACGGCCAGAAAACCACCCTGAAAAATCGCCTGTCCCGCCATCTACCCAAGCGCTTTGTGGAAACCTGGCTGGAACTGCCGAGTTTTCCGAGCGGCCTACAGGACAAACCCCTGGCCGAATGGAGCCGCGCCGACATGGACGCCCTGTGCGAAGGCTTCCACCGCTGGCAGATCGTCCCCCCGGGCACCGAAGGCTACCGTACCGCCGAAGTCACCCGCGGCGGGGTGGACACCCAGGCGGTATCCTCCAAGACCTTTGAGGCAAGAGCGGTACCGGGGCTGTACTTTATCGGTGAAGTGCTCGACGTGACCGGATGGTTGGGGGGCTATAACTTCCAATGGGCCTGGGCTAGTGGGCACTGTGCCGGACAGGTGATTTGATGGGTCTGTATGCGATATTTGAATTCTAAGGAAAATAGTGCACACTTTAGCTCAAGGTGGCGCACGCTTTCTGCCCCTACGAGAGTAATGCTAGCGGTTAAATCAAAGACTTACGGGAGCCGGGCAGTAATAAGCGTGCCAGCACACTTTTACACCCAGAGCTAAACGGATGATTGTCGAAAAATTCTTTATGCTTTAGAGCCTAAGTGTCGTTACTCCGTCTTTCCCCCTGCGTGCAAAATCGTGCCGGCTCGATATACAGCTGTTATACGAAAAACCATGGACAAGTTGACATTAGAGATAATTTATGAGCTACGAAAGTCAAGTATTCAAAATTCCTCGAGAATCAGAAGACTATGAGGAATGTTCAACCTTCGTCACGAATACCGTAGAGGAGATTATTAAGAATGCTATTGAGAGTGGGCAGAATAAAATATTCATCAATACAAACCTGAAGCTCGGGTTGCCAATGGAGAATATCAACAAAATTGCTGGGCCATTTGTTGAGGCATGGGCATCAGAAACGTTTCAGTTAATTGCGGATGACAAGTCCAACAAATATTCATTGATGAATGTAGAGGCCGTTGAAAGGCTTCATATGGCCGATGTTATTCTTCAATTTAAACGACAACGTAAAGTCGAGAGTGGAGTAACTGCAGAGGTGGATGTTAAGGCGACTGCGGAAGACATTGACAACAGCGGAAAGTCTCCAAACATCACTTCGTTTGCACGAATTAGAACAGCATATGTAGAAGATCCAGACTACATTTTTATCATTTTGTCTTTGAAGCATAGGGTTTACTCCACTCGAAACCAAGAATCCGGGCTTATGGATGGAATAATGGAGGTTGTCAAATACAACGCCTATGATTTGAAGTACATATCTTCAAGGGATTTAAATTACAATCCTGCATTAGGTACGGGGCAGATACAAGTGCGAGACATTCACTATGTGGATATAGAAAAGCGGAATACATGGGAGTTCTGCCAGCTTCTGGACAAGAAATACTTACAGTCAAGTAGACGTACTTTTGAACAATGGCTGAGTCTTGCGGAAACTAAGGGCTGGATTAAGAAAGATGACTGATTTAAAGCTTATTGCTGGCGATGCGGTTCAGCAAATGCAAGATATTAGATCGGGGTCTATCGACTTAATTGTTGCAGATCCGCCTTACAATCTTGGTAAAAATTATCAAAACAATATTGATAAGAAGACATTTGATGAATATCTAGTTTTCTCAAAAGAGTGGCTTACGGAGGCTTCTCGCGTTTTAAAGCCGCATGGAACTATTTACGTTTTTATGGGATTCCGCTTTATATCGTACCTATACGATATCTTAGAACGTGATTTGAAGTTGCATTTCCACGCATGGATAGTGTGGCACTACACGCAAGGAATGGGAAAAACAAAAGGGTTTTCTCCACGTCATGATGACATACTGATGTTTACGAAATCATCATCGTTTACGTTTAACCTCGATGATATTCGTGTCCCACAAAAGTACTATCGCCAGAGAAATAATATGCGGGGAGCAAATCCGGGTGACGTTTGGGAGTTTTCTCACGTTCACTATTCCAATCCGAATCGCCAAGACCACCCTACGCAGAAACCAGAAGGGCTTGTTGAACGTATGGTTTTGGCTTCATCGGACGAGGGAAATCTTGTATTAGATCCATTTTCTGGAAGTGGAACGACGGTCCGCGTTTGCCAGCAGACCAATAGAAATGCTATTGGGATTGAGGTTAATCCCGAATATATTGAAATGACAAAAAGAAGGTTAAGTGAGCCATTCTGTGGGTTTGATAGTGTTGATCCTCGTATGGAGCGTGTCCCTAATGATTTAAGAGATCCCATAATTAGAGCTGAGTATTTAAAGAATCATGTCAATTGGTTTCTAAGAAATCACAAGAATGCGATCTCTGACTTTCAAAAAGCTGTAAAAGAGAAATACGGGATAAAGATCGACGAGAGGGGAAACGTTGAGCCTAAGGAGTCTTTATTTTGATATTTATTAGGATTCAAACCAATAGGGCAAAGCTAAAGAATATGCTCGATAAATTTTCATCAATGCATATCGAGAAAGAATTTTTTTTCGCGCCTCGTCCTTTGCCAAAACAAACCTTCAAGTACTACGTGGGGTATGCTTATGTAGAAGAAGGCTCTAAAGCTGACTCGTGCCTCCAATCCGTGAAGAACTATAGCTCACTTTCAGAAGATGAATTTCTCGATAATTTAAAAGCGACAGAGTACTTCTGGTTATCGGGAGACAAAGAATCGTATTGCAATGCGCTGCACGCGGACAATTTTTCCGCTATGCTCCAAAACTTCCGATGAGCGCGGCGATATTTTAGGCGGTGTTAATGAACTACGGCAGAATAACTTTTGCTCTTTCTGTGTTAGCTCTTCCGCTCCACGCCTTAGGTGAATGTGACAAAGCTATATGCGGAGTTTTTGGCTATCAGTTTGGAGAAATTATCTCTTCCACATCAGATAGAATTCTAAGTTGTTCGGATAACGATGCCACGTGCTGGGGAACTAATAGAGATATATCTCCGTCCGCGTACAATGTTCAAATTAATATAAACGATAATAGAGAGGTTTTTAGATTGGTGGCAACGGAGACTATAGAGTCGCGTGACAGCGAAGCTGGATGCATTGAAAGAGCTGAGAATGTTGTAAGGTCTTTAACCAGTAATTACGATGAATCTTTTAGACGGTCAGACTCAGAACATCCGTACGGTTACACATTCTTGTGGTCAAATGAGGATAGCGACAGGACTTTGATTTCTATTTCTTGCGAGCTGCGTAGCTACCCACTCCTAGAAAATGAATACTACATGCTAGCTATATATTTGACAGATCATAAATATGCGAATGAAAATCTTACCAGGAGGAATCCATGAAGTCGCCTCCTGGATCTAGAAAATATAACCAAACGCAGTGGTGCGCAGCCTTCATCTGTCGGATTCTCGAGAGGTCGCACCGGTGTACTTGGCCTTAGCATTCAAATAGTTCAGCAGGGAGTTTATGAACGTTCTAATAAGTAATAGGTTTTCAATACTTTTCACGCTGACAATGGTGATTATTGCAGTGGTTTCCCTTCTTGCGGATGTATTAACCTACGACGGAAATAATTGGTTTCAACGAAGTGGTTCGCTTTTGGTTCTGGCGGGTGCAGAGTTACAATACTCCTCTATACGTACTAACTGGCAGAGGGCCCAAAACCGCGAAAGAGAAATGCCAAGCTTTGACGACAAGATTGCAGAGGGAAAGGGTATTTCGGTGACAGAATTATACGAAGATCTTGCTAAGACAAGAAATTTCTCGATCGAGATCCATGAAATAATTACAGCAAAGAGCCTGAAGCAAGTTATAGCGATAGTTCTGATTGTTGCTGGAACTGGGATTTGGGGCTATGCGGATATTCCCTTCCAGTGATAGTTAAAAAATGCTAACTATGTGCATTAGTTTGCGCCCTGCCGGACGCCGGACTCTCGTAAACTCGATGCGCTTTGCCATCGCGTTATCATTGGACAGAGATGCGTAAAGGCGCACTAATCACCACGACAAGCGTCGGTGGGACGCTCGCAGGCTCGTATCGTTCGTTATAAGGGACTTTGTATGACGTTTTACCTGCTATCCTCTTTAGTTATTCTCCAGCTAGGCTCAATGCAGTACATTGGCTGTGTAAGCAGTAAGGGCCGCCGGCTTTTAGGGAAAAGTATTCACATCCTTGGGGTGGTTTGTACTTTAGCATTTTGTGCCTTTTTTATAGCAGGCTTTATTTTTTCTGAATGGTGGGTGCCGCTCGCGGCGTTGTTTGTTGGGTTGGCCGTTGGCCACTTAGTACCATCGAAAGCACGTCAGCCGGAACTCATATATTTTACTGCAGTGTTGTCTGTTCCGTTGGTAATAATGTCCATTGAAGCAATGTAACGCAGGTACAGAAATAATTTTCCTTGGGGTTTCTGAGAGTGGTTTTAGGGAGGGAAATGAAATGACATTCAAGAAGCCTCGGGTTCGTCAGGTCGACAACCCTTTCGCGTTTGGTCTTTGTATTGGAGTCGGCGTTGGTGCGGGTTTTGGTGCAGCGATGGATAATCCGGCGCTTGGTGTGGGGTTTGGAATCGTTGGCGGTGTTGTTTTTGGTATAGCTCTTCGAAAAAGTAAATGTAAGAATATCCCGAAAGAATAGGGTGCCGGATAATTGGCAGTTGGCTCAACAAGCCATAGGTTTTCCTCAAGGAACTGGTCATGACAAGAGATGATATAGAGCTGTACCTGAAAGCGAAAGACAGGTTTTCGTACGCAAACGTCGTTTACGCGCTGGCGGTATTGATTGCGGCAATGGCGGCTTTAACGACCTTCTTTCCGAGCCTTCATGATTATACGAAGTACTTGGTGTTGGCCGCTTTCATTTTGGGCACATCCACATACGGCGCTGGCTCCTACCGCTATGTTTCAAGGGCGACTCTGTTAAAAATTCTGGAACGCCAGATCAACGCCGATCCGGAGGCGTTGGAGTACATTGCGCAAAGAAAAGCCCGTTAGCTCCCTCCTTACGCTATCGGGCTTTGGGGTTTGATGTGCACTAAAATATGTAAATAAACCCAACCCCCACTTCAGCCTCGTAGTCACTACGCGCAATCGGACTATCCTGAATATCGCTACTGAAATGCTCATAGAGCACTTCACCGAAAATCTGCCAGTTCTCGCGGATGTAGTTGCGGTAGCTGTAATTCAGTCCAATCGAGCGGAACCCGCCACTCATCTCGGTTTCGGCCAGTCCCGAGGCGGCGGACTGGGCGGGGGTTATGCCGAATTCGGTGTTGGCGAGATCGCTATCGTGGTACACCGCCACAATCGCCAGTTCGGAGCCGGTACCGTCCATCTGGTCGCCGAAGCGGCGGCCCACGCCGAAGATACCCAGGGTGCCGTTGTCGCTGGTCACCAAGCGGCCATCCAGCCAGTAACGCCAGTCGGCGTCGAACGCCCGGCGGGCTTGCAGGGCGAACTCGACCGCCTCGTCGGTAGCGCCGAGCCCATCCAGTCGACCGTCATCGGAGTCGCCTTCCTCTCGACCTTCTTCGAAGCCCACAACGGCCTCGAACAGCCAGGTGTCGGAACGAAGGCCGCGCCATCCGAGCGCTTCACCGGCCCAGAAGAAAATATCGTCGTCGTTGCGCCATTGGACCGCTCCCGCCGGGTCGACCTCGACACCGAATTCATCGGACCCCTCGTAGGCCGCTTCATACTCAATACCCAGGCCAAGGCCAAAGGCGAAGCCGTCTTCACCTCTCGTGAAGTCTTCAATCGAGGGTAAGGGCACCAGGGCGGTCTTTTCGTCCTGCGCCAGTGCGGGTTGCAATAACAGGGCCTGCAGGAGTGCGGCCGATAGTAACGCTGTAGACGTTTTCATATAAGTGTCCCCCTTATGTGATGGCATGGCATGATTGCTCAGACGACACGACCTTTACGTCAGATTTTTGTGAAAAGATTACCTGCTATTACCGCTTTCAGTGTATACCGGGGTAGGGCCGTCGGTTGGGAGTGTCTTGCAGAGGGGAAGTGGCCCAGGGACGTGTCGGGCGGGTGCCGGATCGGCGTCAGGCCTGAGAATCGGGCTGATGTATGAGCGACAGTTATCTGTACGCGGTTCCGGAACGTAAATAACGCAAGCGAATAACCAATCGGAGTCTGATGTGAACCAACCTGTATCCAAGCCGGAATCACCGCACCGTCTTCCCTGTCGCGGCTGCCTGCCGACCTGCAAGAACTTTGAATCCTGTGAAGGCAAGCCCTGGCGGGTGCTTGTGCCGCCGACGCCCAAGAAGTAGCGCCGCGTCCCTGCGGCGTGAGAGGGGATCAGAACTGATAGCGAACGCGACCGACCACGGAGCGGGCCTCGCCGGGGAAGCAGTCCCCCCGAGACAGGCAGGTCGCCTGGAACTCTTTATCCGCGACGTTCCGTGCGTTCAGGGTCAGGTCCCAGGGTCCGGTCTGGTAGCCCACCATCAGGTCGCCCAGGGTGTAAGAAGGTGTGCGCAGTTGATCGGTGCCGTCCCAGCTTTCGCCCACGTAACGCAGGCCCGCGCCGGCCTTGAACCCTTCGAAGTCGCCCGGACGCCAGGTCAGCCAGGTGGAGGCCTGACGCTCCGGTACGCTCGCCAGGCGATAGCCTTCCGCGCTCTCGGTATCCAGTTGGCTGGCATTGAGCTCAAGGCTCAGGTCACCCATGAACACAATACCTTCCAATTCCACACCGGTGATTGACGCCTCGCCCCGTTGTTGCTGGTACTCGCCCACCAGGGCGCTGGGGTCGTTCAAGTTGGTTTGGGTGATATCAAAGTACGCCAGGGTAAACATGGCCGGGAAGGTGCTCGGCTGGTATTTGAAACCGGCTTCCCACTGTTCGCCTTCCTGAGGATCGAGCGGCTCGCCGTTGCCGTTGTCGCCGATCACCGGATCAAAGGATTCGGCGAAGCTCACGTAGGGCGACAGGCCGTTATCAAACTGATACAGGGCGCCCACGCTGGTGCTGACGGCATCGTCACTCTGGCTGCTGGTGCCGGTACGGGTTTCGGTATCGTCGAAACGTACCCCGGCGGTGATGCGCCAGTTGCCCACGCTGATCTGGTCATTGATATACAGGCCCAGGTCTTCGGTGGTGCTGTCCGGTGAAACGGCGTAGGTGAATTCACTGGCGGCGGGAATATTGCCGTATTGAGGATCAAACACGTTGATCCAGGTGCTGTCATCCAGGACGGTTCCGGTGGCGACATCGTAACCACGGGCATAGTCGTAAAAGCCGCTTTCTCCCAGCGTGACATCCTGATACTGGGTGCCGATCAGCACTTCGTGGAACAGGGCACCGGTCTGGAAGTTGGCGCGCAGACGGGCATCCAGTGCCGCCTGTTCGGAGGTGGATTTGCTGCCATAGAAGGAGCGCGGGACCAGCCCGTCGCCATACAGGCTGCCATCGGCATTGCGCACGTAGCGGTCTCCGCCAATAAACGCGGTCCAGGCTTGTTGATAGTCGGCCTTCGCATCGGTGTAGCGGGAGGTGAGCTCCAGGCTCCAGACCGAGTTGAATTGATGCTCGGCCAGCAGGGTCAGGGAAGTGGTCTCGGTGTCGTAATAGTTGAAGTCCGGATCGCCGGTGTAGGTGCTGTTGTCGATAAACTGGCCGTTAGGGGCGGGCAGAAGGGTACCGTAGACCGGCAGGAATTGGGCGCCGACGTCGCTGTCCGTTTCGGTGCGGTTGAGCAGGGCGGTCACGCGGGTCTGCTGGTTCGGCTGCCAGGTGATTGAGGGGGCGAACACCCGGGTGTTTTCATTCACCTGATCGACCTGGGTATCGGTGTCGCGGTAGACACCCACCGCCCGGTAGAGCCACTGCTCGTCGGAGTCCAGGGCGCCGGTGCTGTCGAACGCCAGTTGCTGGCGATCGAAGCTGCCCAGCTCGGCCAGCAGTTCGTGCGCGGATTCCGCTTTGGGCAGCTTGCTTACCACATTCACAATCCCGCCGGGAGAGCCCTGTCCGTACAATACCGAGGCCGGTCCTTTGAGCACCTCCACCTGTTCCAGGGTGTAGACGTCCGGGCGGGTGTTGTTGTAATTGCCAAACAGCGATTGCAGACTATCCTGATACTGAGGCACGTCCAGGCCCCGGACCTTGACCCAGTCACCTCGGGTGGCAAAGCCGTAGGTCTTGCCGTAGACACCGGAGGAGTAGGTGAACACGTCGTCCAGGGTAATGGCGCCCTTGTCGATGATGTCTTGCAGCCCTTCAATCGACACCGAGCGGGCGGTTTCCATGATCGGGGTATCGGACTTCAGGGCGGAATAGCGGGACAGTTGCCCCGTTACCTGAATTTCCTGGATTTCGGAGGGGGCAGACTGGGCAAGGGTGTAGCCGGAGGTCAGCAGCGAGCCTACGGCGACGGCCAATACAGAGGGGCGGAACAAAGACACGGTAGTGGTACTCCTATGACAGGTAGCAGAAACAATGCATGACAACGATGATGCAAATGATAGTGATTAACATTTAAAGGGTCAAGGGAAATGATTTCCTGCGCCACATTGATGTCGATGATTCAGAGAGGTGAACTATGAGACTATGGAAGCTGTGCGCCACCGCGCCGCTGTTGGCCGCGCTATCCGCCTGTACCACGACTGGTGAGTCGGTCCCTTCCTTTTATGATGTGCTGGCCGAGACGGCGGGGCAGAATGGCCGTGCCTGTGTCCGCCAGAATGACATCCGGGGCTATGGGGTTCTGGATCACGAGGTGATTTCCATTGACGCGCGGCGCAATTACTACCTGGCGACCGTGTTACCGGGCTGCAACGCCCTGGAGACCTCACCGGCCGCGCTCTTTGAAGAGCGTTTCAGTGAAGTCTGCGGTGGCGGTATGCACAAGGTTTATGTCCGGGACGATCACTGCACGATCCGGCAGATGTATGAGTTCGAGAGTCGGGAGGCGGCATTCGCAGCCCACCGGCGTGCCGTTGAACGTTATAATGCACTGCGCTCTGAGGCGGAATCCGCAGAGGACTGATTCCGGTTAGAGGCGTGTGGCGGCCCCATGGTAAAGTGGGGCCCATTCAACTCCAGGATTCAGTCAGTAGGAAGGGCATGATGCTCAATACAGGACAGCGCTCGGGCACCGGGCGCAAGCCACCGCGGTATGCGGTCATATGGACAACGGTGTTGGGTCTGTGGACCAGTAGCGCCAACGCCATTTCCTTTCTCTCCTTTGATGCGCGTTCACTGTCGATGGCCGGCACTGGCGTGGTGACGGCGCGCTCGCACAATGCGAGTCTGTTCAACCCCGCGTTACTGATCAATCACGATCCCAAGCGCTTGTCACGATTGCACGCCCACACCTACGTCGGGGCGAGACTCCTTGATCGCGACAACTTTCTGCAGACGGCCGATGAGTTCTCCGATCGCTATGAGGGCGTTGACCTCGAGGACGTGATCATGTCGTCGATCGCGCTGGATTCACCGGATTTTGAGTCCGGTGCCGAGCTGCGGGAGGCGACCGCCCGGATTCGGAATGTTCAGCGCGATATCAATCACCTCTCTGATAAACCGCTGCGGGTCAGTGCCTCCTACGGCGCTTCATTTGGTTACCCGGCGGGTCAATGGGCGTTTGGGGGTTATCACCGCCAGTTTCTGGTGATGGGTAGCATGGTCCGGGTGTCCGAACGGGATAATGCGAACATCGAGCGGGTGACCAACACCGTGGATCGTTTTGCCGATCTGCTGGATGAAGTGATGGCCACTGAAGCCATGGTGGAAAACCCCGACGCCCTCACCCTGGAGGAGGTCGTTGCCCAGGTTCGGCGACTCTGGGATGCCGCGCAGGCCTTGAATGAGTATGTGGATTTCGGTGCGCTATACGATGATGCCCTCGCGGATCAAACCAGCGGCAAAGGCGTTCAGGATTACCTGAGAGAGCCGCTGCCTACGGAGTTTTATTCGACCATAGAAAGTCAGGGCGCGGAGGTGACCGAGCAGGCGCTCAGCGTTGCCCGTAGTTTCATGACGGATCGGAGCGATCGGTTTCATTTTGGCGTTACGTTGAAACAGGTGCACTTCACCACGATTCATTTTGAGCAGCCGGTGAACGAGTTCGAGCTCGATGTGTACAGCGAGTCGGTGCACCGGCGCGAACATACCCGCTTTAATATGGATGCCGGGCTGGTGCATGACTTACCCGGCCCTTTTCAATGGGGACTGGTGGTCCGCAATCTGGTGCCGCATGAATTCGAGACGGCGCTGGGCGATCGTATCACCCAGCGTCCGGTCGCGCGGGTGGGGCTCGGCTTTCGAACGGAGCCATTCCGGGTCAGTGTGGATTGGGACCTCACGCGCAATGAACCGTTGGGGTTTGACCCCGACAAGCAGTACCTGAGCGTAGGAACCGAATGGTTTCTGTGGCGCAACACGGCGCTGCGCGCGGGTCTGCGGCACAACGTGGTTGACGATGAGACCTTGCCCTCGGTGGGGCTGGGTTTTGGCGGACGGCGCGCTCACCTGGACATCGGCGCCGCGAAGAGCACCAATGGCGATGAGTGGGGCCTTGCCTTACAGGCGGGGTTGTCGTTCTAAACAATCATCATGGCTCGGCGGATTGCTGTTGCAGTCTCCACAACTGCGCGTAGCGGCCGTCGTGCGCCAGCAATGCCTCATGAGAGCCCTGTTCGACCAACCGGCCCTCGTCCAGAACCAGAATGGTATCGGCGTCGACAATGGTCGACAGCCGGTGGGCGATTACAAGGCTGGTATGCCCGGACGAGACTTCCCGCATGGCGGCCACAATGGCTGCTTCGGCTCGGGAGTCCAGGGCGGAGGTGGCCTCATCGAAAATCAGAATGGGTGCGCCTTTGAGCAACACCCGGGCAATGGCAATGCGCTGCTTCTCGCCACCCGAGACTTTCAGCCCGCGCTCACCCACCAACGTCTGATCGCCCTGGGGTAGGGCGGCAATAAAGTCTTCCAAGTGGGCCATGCGAATGGCTCGATCAATGGCCTCATCGGGCGCGGATGGATTGCCGTAAGCAATGTTCTCCCGGATGCTGGTATTGAACAGCACCGTGTCCTGAGGAACGATGGCAATGGCGCGGCGCAGGCTGTCCAGTGTCACGTCGCGAATGTCCTGACCGTCAATGGTGATGCGGCCATCATCAATGTCATAAAACCGGTACAACAATCGGGCGATGGTGCTTTTGCCGGCGCCCGAGGCCCCGACGATCGCCACCCGGTGCCCGGCCTGCACGGTGAAATCCAGCCCCTTGAGAATCGGCCGGTCGCGGTGGTAGCCAAACGATACGTCGTGAAAGCGGATCTCGCCTTCAGGCACACTCAGCTCGCGGGCATCGGCGGCGTCTTCAATGCGCGGTTCACGCTGCAGTAGGCCCAGCATGTTTTCCAGATCCGTCAGCGCCCGGCGCATTTCCCGATATACAAAGCCCAGAAAGTTCAGCGGTATGAACAACTGAATCATATAGGCGTTCACCATGGCCAGATCACCCAGCGTCATGTTCTTGTCGATGACCGACTGGGTGGCCATGATCATCATCCCGGTAATGGCCGCGGCGATGATCAATGCCTGGCCGGAGTTCAAAGCCAGTAGTGACAGACGATTTTTGAGTTTGGCTTTTTCCCAGGTTTCCAGAAAGGTGTCATAGGTCTGGGCTTCAAAGGCTTCGTTATTGAAGTACTTGACCGTTTCATAGTTGAGCAGGCTGTCCACCGCTCGGGTATTGGTGGAAGAGTCGGCCTGGTTGGCTTCGCGCACAAAGCGGGTGCGCCACTCCGTGGTGATCACGGTAAAGCCGATGTAGATGATCACGGCCACAAGAATGATCAGGGCGTACCAGACGGAGAACGCCAAGGTAAAAATGGCGGCGACCATGACGATTTCAAACAGGGTCGGCACGATATTGAACATGAGAAAGCGCATCAAAAAACTGATGGCGCTGGTGCCGCGCTCGATGTCCCGACTGATGCCACCGGTCTGACGGCTCAGGTGAAAGTTCAGCTCCAGCCGGTGCAGGTGCTCGAACACCCGAAGCCCGATCCGGCGCATGGCCCGTTCGGTGACCCGACTGAAAATAGCGTCCCGCAGCTCCCCGAAAAACACCCCACCAAAGCGCAAAAAACCGTAGAACAGGAGAAAGGCGATGGGCAGTACCAGTTCGGGCTGCAGGCTCCGGTCCACACCATCAATGATATGCTTGAGCGCCCAGGGCATGGCCAGCGTCGCCCCCTTGGCGGCCAGCAGTGCCATAATGGCCAGGATTACCCGCCCTTTGAAGTCCCAGAGGTAGGGCCATAAATAGCCCCATACTTCACGCAGGTTCAAACGGGGTATGCTGGCGTCTCGGGGCGGTGTCGGTCCGTAGGGGCGGCGCATTCGGGAACTCTCTTCGGGTGACCGGATGAGCGCGCATGATGCCAGCTTGAGCGTAAAAAATCTCGTAAGGTTGGACATAAAGACCGGAGGCAGTATGAAACGGTGGCAATGCCTGATTTGTGGTTTCATTTACGATGAACAGGAGGGCTGGCCCGACGATGGCATAGCCCCCGGGACCCGCTGAGCGGATGTGCCGGATGACTGGGAGTGTCCGGACTGCGGTGCGGGCAAACAGGACTTTGAGATGGTGGAGATTGACGAGTGACAGGAGCTGAAACGCGCCGGGAAATACTCAATATTGCGATTCTGGTGGTCAACCAGACGCTGTTTATGGTGGCGGCCATTACCGTGATGACGCTCAGTGGCGTGGTCGGTGGCCGACTGAGCGACACGCCGTCACTGGCGACCCTGCCGATTGCCCTGACCATGGTTGGCGCGGTGGTGTCCACCTTGCCCGCGTCGCTGTTCATGAAACGGGTAGGGCGCCGACCGGGCTTTCTGGTGGGGGCGCTGCTGGGCGGCTTGGCGGGCAGCCTTTTGTCCTTCTGGTCCATTGCGGAGGGCACCTTCATCGGGTTTTGCCTGGGTAACTTGCTGGTGGGGTTGTATCAGGGGTTTGCCATGTACTACCGGTTTGCCGCGGCGGATGTGGCACGTCCGGCGATTCGCAGTCGCGCCATCTCCTGGGTCATGGCCGGGGGTGTGGCGGCGGCCTTTCTCGGCCCGTGGAATGCCAGCGCCAATTATGAGTGGTTGACCTCGGTACCCGATGGTGGCCCCTATTTGGTGATGGCGTTGCTCGCGTTGTTGGCGAGCCTGTTACTGGCCCTATTGCGCGTGCCGCCTCAGGGGGAGCCCCGCTCCGACGATGTGGTGCGGCCCATGAGGGACATTGCCGGGCAGGGTCGCTTTCAGGTGGCCGTGTTGGCCAGTGCGGTTGGCTACGCGATCATGATTCTGGTCATGACCGCGACGCCCTTGGCGATGCTTTCCAAGGGCTTCGGGATGGGGCAGGTGGCCACCATCATGCAGTGGCATGTGCTGGGCATGTTTGTGCCCTCGTTTTTCACCGGTAGCCTGATCGCCCGGTTGGGGCAGTACCGGGTGTTGATGGCGGGTGCTGGAGCGCTGCTGCTGTCGAGCGCAACGGCGGCCTCGGGCGCGAGCTTTGCCCATTTCTGGGTGGCCCTGGTGTTGCTGGGGGTCGGTTGGAACTTTCTGTTTGTCGGCGGCAGCGTGATGTTGGCCGGCACTCACTCCGAGTCCGAGCGGGGCAAGGTTCAGGGTATCAATGACCTGATTGTCCTGTCGTTGGTGGCGATCGGCTCACTGCTGGCGGGTACGCTGTTCCATCTGTGGGGATGGGTAGTGTTGAACCTGACCATGGTGCCTTTGGTTATCGCTGTGGTGGTGGCGCTGTGCGTCTGGCAGATACGATCCACGGCGCCAGCGGTATCCAGCTGAGTTGAGCGGGGCGCGCCACGACACCGCTCCCCGCACCGATCATGGCTGCCATTGAAATTGGCCGCTGGTCAGCTGCTGAACCTCGTCCTGTAATGCCCCCACCTCGGCCTGGGGTACGGCGAGGGTCAGACGCACCTGTTGTTGGTAGTCGACACCAATAACGGCCAGCCCGCGTTGTTGGGCGCAGTGCCGAATCCGCTCCTCCAGAGCGAAGTCCACGGTAATGCTGATCTCGGTGCTCGGGGTGATCTCTCGCCACTGGGCGAGATCCAGCGCCTGGGATACCGCGCCGCCGTAAGCGCGCACCAACCCGCCAGCGCCTAGCTTTACGCCCCCGAAAATGCGCACAATCACCGCCAGGGTATCGCCTGCGCCGCGCTGGGTCAGCACGTGCAACATGGGCTTTCCCGCGGTGCCGGAGGGTTCTCCGTCATCGCTGAACGCCTGACGGCGTGGCTGATCCGCCGGGCCGAGAATATACGCCCAGCAATAGTGGGAGGCGCCGGGTTGGGATTGGCGCAAGGCCTCGACATGAGCCAATGCCGGTTCGCGCTCCTGAACCGGAAACAGGTAGGTGTGGAACAGGCTGCGCTTTTCTTCCAGGGTGTGCTGACAGGGTTCGGCCAGCACACGGTAGGGGGCTTGTGGGGGAGGGGTATCGTTCATGGCGCCATTAAACCACAAATGGCGCCTGCTCTGGTGGCCGGCAGTGCCGCAGTCAGAGCACAGACAGGGGCATGTTCAGCGTGCGGTTACTGCTGACTTTGCGCTGGATACGTTGTTCGTCGGTTTCCGCCTCTTGCGCCGCAATCTGGCGCTGTTCCTGCTGTTGGTGCCAGGCGATGATGCTGTAGAAGTTGCGGATGTTGCGCACGTAGGTCACCGGCTCCCAGCCGCGGGCGTAACCGTGCCGGGTGTACTTGTAGTAGGAGCGCTTGGCGAGCAGCGGCAGGTGTTCGCGCACATCCACCCAGCGGTCCGGGTCGCCCCCCAATGCCTGGGTGATCTTGCGGGCGTCTTCCAGGTGGCCCATGCCCACATTGTAGGCCGCCAGTGCCAGCCAGGTGCGATCCTCACCCTGAATGCGCTCGGGCAGGCGGTCGTAAAGGTTACGGAAGTACTTGGCTCCCCCGTGAATGCTCTGCTTGGGGTCGATCCGGTTCTCAATGCCCATATCGCTGGCGGCGGCCAGGGTCAGCATCATCAGGCCGCGCACCCCGGTGCGGGAGCGGGCGTTGGGGTTCCAGTGGCTTTCCTGATAGCTGATGGCGGCCAGGAGTTGCCAGTCCAGGTCAAACTCGTCGGCGGCTTCCTGCAGCAAGGTCTGCCACTGTGGCAGGCGCTTTTCCAGTCGATAGGAGAACAGCAGGGCGCCACCGGTGGTGACCTCGTCGATATGGTCGTAGAACCGCTCGCTGATGGCCGCGAGTGTGCCATCCTGTTTGATGCGGTTCAGGTAATCCTCGGCCGCTCGGTACAGGCTCTCGTCCCGGCTGCGGGGAAACGCCCAGGCCAGCTCTTGAGGTGCGCCCAGATCAAAGGCGGCGCGGGCCCGGGGAAAGGTGTGCCGGTTAAGGTCGTAGGCGTTGGAGTCGACCACGGCATAGTCCACTTCACCGCTGTGTACCTTTTCCAGCAGGTCGATCATTTCTACCGAAGAGGACTCGCGCCAGGTCAGGGCCGGGTAGTGGGTCTTGATGGCCTCCAGACGTTCGGCGTGGGAGGAGTTGGCAATAACCAGAATGTCTTTGCCGATCAGGTCCTCGACCGAACGGGGCGCCGGCGTTCGGCTGTTATACAGCACCTGCTGACGGATGGTCATATAAGGTTGGTTGAAGCGCACGCGCTGCCGGCGACGCTCGGTAATGCTCAGTCCGGCGGCGGCAAAGTGGGTCTGGCCCCTGCCGACCTTGTTGAGCATGGTGTCAAGGCTCTCTTCATCCTCAATCACCAGGCGCACGCCCAGTTCATTGGCGAACTGTTGCAGTAGCAGGTATTCAAAACCGGTCTGGCCGTGGGGGCCTTCATAATAGGTGGTGGGGCCATTGCGGGAAATCACGCGCAATTCGCCCAAGGCATAGACACGCTCAAGCGTGGTAGGCAGTTTACTGCCGACCAGAAGCAGGCTGACGCTGATGACCGTCAGGCTGAAAAGATGTTTGGCGGCCGCCTGGATAAGGCGGGGGGTTTTGCGGACTTCCATTTACGGCTTCTCCTCTCCGATGTTGTCGGATGTGGCGCCAGATCCCATCTGGCCCGTGCAAAATTTGCGCAATTCTAAAGCTTGTGGCTGTGAACTGCTAGCTTGTTTTCTGATCAAAAATGGGTTAAACGGCATGGCGTTTGTTCAAATTTTAGTCGATCAGGCGGGCTGTGTCGACTTGGGCGCCAGATTCCCGACGAACGGTTCCCTCGGGCTTGTGAGGCTGGCGCCCGGTAAGAGCTGCCATTGGCGGACATTTCAAGTACAATTGCGCCCTCTTCAAAACCCTCCGAACCTCTGAGGTCCTGATCGACATGCTGATTTTGCGCGGCGCCCCCGCACTTTCCTCTTTCCGCTCCGAAAAACTCCTGGCCGGCCTGCAGGCCCGGGTTCCCGCCATTACTGGCCTGAGCGCCGAATATGTGCATTTTGCCGACCTGGACAGTCCCCTGTCGGACGACCAGCAACAGACGTTGGCCCAACTGCTGACCTACGGCCCCAAGCCGGAAACCGAAGCGGGTCATGACGGCCAACTGTTCCTGGTGGTGCCCCGTCCGGGCACCATTTCGCCTTGGGCGTCGAAGGCGACGGATATCGCCCGCAACTGCGGTCTGACTCAGATTCGCCGGCTGGAGCGCGGCACAGCGTTCTACGTAAACGGTGAATTTGGCGACACGGATCACTCGGCCATCGCCGAGTTGCTGCACGATCGTATGGTGGAAACCGTGATGTCGGAGTTGGAGCAGGCCAGCCGTCTGTTCCAGAAGCAGGCGCCGGCGCCGCAAACCAGCGTGGACATCCTGTCCGGTGGCCGCGAGGCTCTGGTGGTGGCCAACCGGGAGCTGGGCCTGGCCCTGGCGGACGATGAAATCGACTACCTGGTGGAGAGCTTTCAGGGACTGGGCCGCAATCCGGTCGATGTCGAGCTGATGATGTTTGCCCAGGCGAACTCCGAGCACTGCCGCCACAAGATTTTCAATGCGTCCTGGACCCTGGACGGTGAAGATCAGCCGCGCAGCCTGTTCAAGATGATCAAGAACACCCACGAGCAGGGCGGCGAGCAGGTGCTGTCCGCCTACGCGGATAACGCCGCCGTGGTCGAAGGGCCGGAAGCGGGGCGATTTTATCCAGACCCGGACTCCCAGACCTACAGCTTCCATCAAGAGCCGATCAACCTGTTGATGAAGGTGGAAACCCACAACCACCCCACGGCCATTGCGCCTTTCCCGGGCGCGGGTACCGGTGCCGGTGGTGAGATTCGGGATGAGGGCGCCGTGGGCCGGGGCTCCAAGCCCAAGGTGGGCCTGAACGGCTTTACCGTTTCCAACCTGCAGATTCCCGATTTTGAGCAGCCTTGGGAGCAGAGCTACGGTCGCCCCGGCCGTATCGCCAGCCCTCTGAATATCATGCTGGAGGGGCCGATTGGTGGGGCTGCGTTCAACAACGAATTTGGCCGCCCCAACATCAATGGTTACTTCCGGACCTTCGAGGACGACTTTGACGGCGAGCGTCGCGGCTACCACAAGCCGATCATGCTGGCCGGCGGCTACGGCAACATCAAAACCGAACACGTCGACAAACCGCCGTTTAATGCCGGCGCCAAATTGGTGGTGCTCGGTGGCCCGGCCATGCTGATCGGCCTGGGTGGTGGTGCTGCTTCCTCTATGGACTCGGGTAGCTCCACCGAGGATCTGGACTTCGCTTCGGTGCAGCGTCAGAACCCGGAAATCGAGCGTCGCTGTCAGGAAGTGATCGACCGCTGCTGGCAGCAGGGCGGTCAGAACCCCATCGCCTTTATTCACGACGTGGGGGCGGGTGGCCTGTCCAACGCCTTCCCCGAGCTGGTGAAAGACGGTGGCTGCGGCGGCGCTTTCGAGTTGCGCAATGTGCCCAACGACGAGCCGGGCATGAGCCCGCTGGCGATCTGGTGTAATGAATCCCAGGAGCGCTACGTACTCGCCATTCAGCCCGAAGACCTGGAGCGCTTTGAAGCCATCTGCCAGCGCGAGCGTTGCCCCTACGCTGTGGTGGGTGAGGCAACCAGCGAGAAGCACCTCTTGGTGAACGACAAACACTTCGATGCCAAGCCGGTCGATTTGCCCATGTCCGTGCTGTTTGGCAAACCGCCCAAGATGCACCGCAGCGCCGAGCGCTATCAGGCGGCCACCCAGAGCTTCGGCACGGCCGAGCTGGACCTCAATGAGGCGGCCGAGCGGGTGCTCAAGCATCCGGCAGTGGCCAGCAAGAACTTCCTGATCACCATTGGTGATCGCTCGGTTACCGGCATGGTCGCTCGCGACCAGATGGTAGGCCCCTGGCAGGTGCCGGTGGCGGACTGCGCCGTGACCACGGTCAGTTACGACAGCTACCGGGGCGAAGCCATGAGCATGGGCGAGCGCACGCCAGTGGCGCTGCTGGATGCGCCGGCCTCGGGTCGGCTGGCCATTGTCGAAGCCATCACCAACATTGCCGCGACCCGCATCGAGAAGCTCTCGGACATCAAGCTGTCCGCCAACTGGATGTGCGCGGCGGGCCATAAGGGCGAAGACGAAAAACTCTACCGCACCGTCGAGGCGGTGGGTATGGAGTTGTGTCCGGCCTTGGGTATCACCATTCCGGTGGGTAAAGACTCCATGTCCATGCGCACCGCCTGGCAGGATGAAGGGCAGGAGAAAGCCGTGACCGCGCCGCTGTCGCTGGTGATTTCAGCGTTCTCGCCCGTGCTGGATGTCCGTCAGACGGTCACCCCGCAATTGCGCCTGGATAAGGGCGATACCGACCTGATTCTGGTGGATCTGGGGAACGGCAAGAATCGCCTCGGCGGTTCCATTCTGGCGCAGGTCTATAACCAGATGGGTGAGCAGTCCCCGGACCTCGACAGCGCCGAACAACTGAAAGGTTTTTTCAACGCGGTTCAGGCGAGTCTGGCCGAAGAGCAGCTGTTGGCTTATCACGACCGCAGTGACGGTGGTCTGTTCGCGACCCTGGTGGAGATGGCCTTTGCCGGCCACTGCGGCCTGGATGCGGACCTGACCGGGCTGGGTGACGACGCTCTGGCGGCGCTGTTCAGTGAGGAGCCGGGTGCGGTATTGCAGGTCCGGCGTGAACACCGCGATGCTGTGCTGGCCCGCTTTGAGCAGGCCGGGGTACCCGCCAGCGTTATCGGCCAGCCCAATGATGAGGATTGGGTGCACCTCAAAGCCGACGGCGAGCTGATCTTTGATCAGTCCCGGGCCATTCTGCAAACCCTCTGGGCGGAAACCAGTTACCGCATGCAAGCCCTGCGGGATAACCCCGAGTGCGCCCGCCAGGAGTTTGAACAACTGCTGAGCGATGATCCGGGCCTGAGCGCCGAGCTGACTTTTGATCCCGCCGAGGATGTTGCCGCACCCTATATTCAGACCGGTGCCCGCCCGGCGATTGCCGTGCTGCGCGAGCAGGGCGTCAACGGTCAGGTGGAAATGGCGGCCGCGTTTGATCGCGCCGGCTTCCAGGCGGTAGATGTGCACATGAGCGACATTCTCTCCGGCCGTCGTTCGCTGGAGGAGTTCAAAGGGCTGGTGGCTTGTGGTGGTTTCTCCTACGGTGATGTGCTGGGTGCCGGTGAGGGCTGGGCCAAAACCATCCTGTTCAACCCGCGCGCCCGGGATCAATTTGCCGCCTTCTTTGATCGGGCGGATACGTTCAGTCTCGGGGTGTGCAACGGCTGTCAGATGATGTCCAATCTCAAATCCCTGATACCGGGCACCGAGCACTGGCCGCACTTTGTGCGCAACCGCTCTGAACAGTTCGAGGCCCGTGTCAGCCTGGTCCGTATCGACGATTCACCGTCGGTATTGCTCAAGGGTATGGCCGGCTCTCACCTGCCGGTGGCGGTGGCCCACGGCGAAGGTCGGGCGGAATTTTCTGCCGATCAGTTGTCACAGTGTGACACCAGCGGCCTGGTATCCCTGCGGTATCTCGACAATCACCTGGCGGTGACCGAGCGCTACCCGGCCAACCCGAATGGATCGCCGAAAGGCATCACCGGGGTGACCAGTCGCGATGGTCGGGTCACTATCATGATGCCGCACCCGGAGCGGGTTTACCGCTCCGTGACCAATTCCTGGCACCCGGACAGTTGGGGCGATGATGGCCCCTGGTTGCGTATGTTCCGCAATGCCCGGGTCTTTGTAGACTGATCAGAAGAGGGGAGTTATGCAGCGTCGTCTTTCCGGTGGTCCCCAATGGCTGGGCTTGCTGGCGATAAGCCTGCTGGTGGCGGGCTGTGCCAGTACACCGGAATCTGATGAGCGTGAACGCGCTGAGTCGGCACGTGAGGCCGACGCCCTGGTGGCCACTCTGGACGACCCCGCACTAGATGGTGTGTTTGTGGTGCCGGGGGTGGATTTCAGCGGCTATAACTCCCTGCGGGTGCCGGCGCTGAACCTGGATCAGTGGCGCCCGGCCGGCCGGGAGCTACCCCTCAAAGACCTGAACAGCAACGACCGCCAGTTTTTCCGTCAGACCTATACCGAGACCTTGGTGCATACCCTGGTGATGCGCGGCGACTATGCGTTGGCCATTGACCCCGGGCCGAGTGTGCTGGAGGTGCAAGGGCAGCTGCGTCAGGCCATTCAGGCGCCGGAAGAGGGCGCCAATGCGCCGCGGGGCACCATCGTGATGTTGCTGACATTGGATCTGTACGACAGTGTGTCCGGCGATCTGGTGGCAACCATGACCAGTCGGCAACCGATTGATCGCTCGTTGAACGAGCGCAACAGTCCATTGACCGCCATGCAGGTGCAAAGGGCGTTTCTCGAATGGATGGCGTGGTTTCGGGAAGAATTGGACGCGTTGCGTCAGTAGGGATTGTTACGGCGGATGCGCTTCGCTCCGATGCGTCGGACCGATCCGCCCCACGCGAACTCCGTGCGTTTGCGAGGCGTAGGATCGGTTACGTTAGCAGAGTAGGTTGCGTAGGGCGGATAAGCGCCGCCAGGCGCGCATCCGCCGTAACTAAGCTGTGGCCTTAAACTTTACTCGTGGTTAATCACCATCACATCGTCATCCAGCCCCGCAATCAGGCGCTCGGCGGTGTTACCGCGACGTGAGGTGGTCATACCGTTCTGCCCCAGGGTACCCATCACCACCAGGTCGGCATTGATCTCATCCGCCACTTGGGCAACCACTTCCGAGGTATAGCCATTGTTCACGTGAATGCGATCCTGCTCCAGACCGGTTTCACGCACCAGGCGACCGCGGTCCGGGTAATTCATGGAATCCAGGTAGGCATTCACAACGTGCAGCTCGGCATTGTACAGCTGGGCGTAATGACGGGCTTGTTCCAGGATGATTTTGTTCAGCTCGCGCTGTACATCACGCTGCGCCTGGAAGTTGACCGCGGCCAGAATGACCTTGCGGGCTTCTTTGGCACCCGGACGGATCAGGACCACAGGGCAGGGCGCGCCTTTGAGCAGTTCCCATTTGGATTCGGTAAAGGTGAAGCGGGTGTAGTTCACCTTGGCGTGTACCGGCAGGTAAATCAGGTCAGCGCTAAAGCGCTTGGCGGACTGCATGATGGACGCCTGCCACTCGCTGGACCAGGACACTTCGATCAGGTACTCAATGCCGGCATCTTCCAGAGGCTTTTTGATCATGGCATCGAACCAGCGCTGGTCGCGGAACAGTTTGTCGTTACTGGCCCGGGTATCCACCGCGTCACCGTCAACGGCGACGAACACATAGACGTAGGGTTTAACATCAAGCAGCTTGGCGGTTACCGCCACGCGCTCCAGGGCGATGTGCTGCTCGTCGTTGGGATCGACAACGACAAAAATTTTCTGTTGAGGGGTCGTCATAGTGGCTCCTGCTGTGGTTCGAATTCGATACCTTGATTGTTTTTAGTGTTAAACGCTAAGCATAGCAATCGGAGAAACGTTTTTACAGAGATAATTTTTCCCCCGGGGTCATGGGGTTAGCGACGAATTTGGATTACTATGGGGGTAAAAGTTCCCCACTATGACAGGAGATGAGCATCATGCCGAATGACAAGCAGTGGCAGAGACGGTCGGATGAATGGGTCAAGGCGAGCCATGAGTCCCGCAAGCGCAAGGAAGAGGAGCGCCGCCAGCGCAATAGTGGCTACCCCAAGCGTTCAGCACAGCAGAAGTAAGCGGCCGGAAGGCCGCCTATACTGATTCAGAATCCTCGGTCTCGCCCGGCATGGGCGGGGTCCAGCCCCCCAAGTGCTTCCACTGGTTGACGATATAGCAGAACAGCTCGGCGGTCTTTTCGGCGTCGTAACCGGCGCTGTGCGCTGCGCTGTTGCTGAACTCTATGCCGGCTACCCGGCAGGCCTTGGCGAGCACGGTCTGTCCACAGGCCAATCCGGCCAGGGTCGCGGTATCAAAGCAGGAAAACGGATGGAAGGGGTTGCGCTTGATGTTGCAGCGCGCCACGGCGGCGTTGACAAACCCCAGGTCGAAATGGGCGTTATGCGCCACCATCACCGCCCGAGTGCAGCCATGGGCACGCACGGCGCGGCGTATCGCCTTCATCAGGTCCGGCATCACCATGGATTCCGGTTCGGCGGGCCGGTCCGGGCTCTCCAGATCGATACCGGTGAAATCCAGGGCCGATTGCTCGATATTCGCGCCTTCAAAGGGGTCGACATGGAAGTCGAAGGTCTCGTCCGGGCGCAGGGTGCCGTCATCGTCCATGGTCAGGGTGACGGCGGCAATTTCCAGCAGAGCGTCGGTGGCGGCGTTGAACCCCCCTGTCTCGACGTCAATAACCACGGGCAGGTAGCCGCGAAAGCGGCTGGCCATGGGCGAATTCGGGTCTTTGGCGGCTTCCGGTTGATTCACGCCGCCCCCTCTGCCCGAGGAGTTTCAAGTTTCCAGCGCAGCGTTTCCTGAGCGCCCAAAGGGACTACCTCGGTGTCCGCCATGGGCAGTGCCTGTGGCAGCTGCCACTCCGTTCGGGTAAGAGTGACGGTGTCGGTATTCCGGGGCAGACCGTAGAAATCCGGCCCGAAATGGCTGGCAAATGCTTCGAGTCTGTCCAGCGCTCCAGCGTCTTCAAATACCTCGGCGTAGAGCTCAATCGCCGAGTAGGCGGTGTAGCAGCCCGCACAGCCGCAGCTGGCTTCCTTGCGGCCCTTGGCGTGAGGTGCCGAGTCGGTGCCCAGAAAGAATTTGGGACTGCCGCTGGTGGCCGCTTCAATCAGCGCCTGTTGGTGGCGGTTGCGCTTGAGAATCGGCAGGCAGTAATAATGTGGACGGATGCCGCCCACCAACATGTGATTGCGGTTGTAGCGCAGGTGGTGGGCGGTAATCGTGGCGGCGACGCGATCGCCGGCCTGGCGGACAAAATCGACCGAGTCGGCGGTGGTGATGTGCTCCAGCACCGTGTGCAGCGCCGGAAAGTCCGCCACCAGGCGGCTGAAGGTGCGCTCCAGAAAGATCCGCTCACGATCAAAAATATCGATGTCGGAGTCGGTCACTTCACCGTGCAACAGAAACCGCAGCCCCTCTTTTTCCATGGTCTCCAGGACCGGGTAGAGCCCGTCGATGTTGGTCACGCCGGAATCCGAGTTGGTGGTGGCGCCCGCCGGGTAGAGCTTGCACGCGACCACGCCGGCGGCCTTGGCGGCGCGAATGTCTTCCGGTGTGGTGTTGTCGGTCAAGTACAGCACCATCAGGGGCTCGAAGGTACTGCCGGCCGGTCGCGCGGCCAGGATGCGATCCCGATACGCCACGGCGGCTTCGGCCGTGGTGACCGGCGGCACCAGATTGGGCATGACAATGGCGCGCTGGAACTGCGCCGCCGCATCACCCACGGTTCGCGGCAGGGCATCGCCGTCGCGCAAGTGGATGTGCCAGTCATCGGGGCGGGTAAGGGTCAGTTGCTGAGTCATGGACACCGTCGTTGGGCTGGAATCGGGCTAAAGAGCGGGCATGCTACCAAAATTGCCGTTAAAGCGCAGCCATCCGGTGCCGATAGAGACGGTATGAGTGTGAGACAGCCGATGAGCGATAACCCATGATGACGCCTTCAGGGCCCCGTGTTGTGCCGCAATACCGCAGGAACGTTCGGTGGGCGCCGCTATGGTGTCTGCTGTGGGCTTGCGCGCTGGCCCTTGGGGCGCGAGCCGAGCAGTTTCGCGGGCCGGTTGCCAACGCAAGCTGGCAGTTGGATGCTTCCGTGTTCGAGTGTCGTCTGGTTCAGCCCATTCCCCGGTTTGGCAGCGCGGTATTTACCCGTCGGGCGGGCGAGGCGCAGCGGTTTGTGTTGCAGCAGGCGAACCGGCATCTGGCGAGTGGTGAGGCTCAGATCCGCTCCGAGCACCCCGAGTGGCGCGAGACCGCTCAGCCGGAGACGCTGGATGCCGTCTCGGTGCAGTCCGGCGCCCAACCTCTGGTTGTGGACTGGCAGCGCTCCCAGCGTCTGGCGGCGGAGTTGCGCACCGGTCGGCGCTTGATCATTTCTTATGCCCCCTGGGATGGACGCGCGCAAGCGGCGGAAATTGTGCTCGAGCCGGTGGGGTTTCGCGCGGGTCTGGATGGTTTTAACGACTGCCTGTCCGGATTGTTGCCGGTCAATTTTGACCAGGTGGAGCGCAATGCACTGTATTTTCCGGCCGGTTATGCCGACCTTCCCGAGTCTGAGCTGGAAAAGCTGGATCGCATCGCGTTGTACGCGTCGGCCGATGACCGGGTCACCCATTTCTATGTGGACGGTCATACGGATGGCCTGGGCCTCAGAGCCGAAAATCTCGAGCTGTCCCGGGAACGGGCGGAAATGGTCACCCAGTATCTGGTTGAGCGAGGCGTCCCCGAGCAAAAAATCATCACCCGCTGGCACGGGGAGCGCTATCCGGTTGGTTCGAATCGCGACCCGGAAGGTCGCGCCGAAAACCGGCGGGTGACGGTCCGTCTCGAGCGCCGGGACGAGCGCCTGTCTGCCCGGACAGATTGACCCCTCTCAGTTGCCCTTGACCTTTCAATATCCGCCCTCATTGTCGATTCAGACAGATCAATGTAACGATCCATGGAATTTATGATGCCAGCTTCAGTCAAAGCTGGCGCTATCCATTGAACTTACCGTTATTGACTTGAGAGGAATGGTTCATGCCCCATACGAAGGTGTCCCGTTCGCCGCTGGCGGTTTATCTGATGAGTCTGGTCTGCCTGTTCGCGCTGGCATTGCCGGCACAGGCGCGCGACCTGCCGGATTTCACCGAGCTGGTGGAAGCGCATTCTCCCGCTGTGGTCAAAATTACGACTCAGGGCCGCGTCGAAACCGGCAACCGGATTCCCTATCAGGAAGACATTCCGGATATGTTCCGGGAGTTTTTTGAACGACGCATGCCCCAGGAGCGGGATGTGCGTTCCATGGGGTCCGGGTTTGTGATCTCTGAAGATGGTTACATCCTGACCAACTATCACGTCATTGAAAACGCTGACAATATCTACGTGCGCCTGATCGACCGGCGAGAGTATACCGCCGAGGTGATCGGTACGGACGCCCGGTCTGATCTCGCCCTGTTGAAGGTGGATGCCGACGATCTGCCGTATCTGCGCTTTGCGGACTCCGATAGTGTCAAGGTCGGGGAATGGGTGCTGGCCATCGGCTCGCCCTTTGGTCTGGATTACTCGGTCAGCTCCGGGATCATCAGTGCCATTGGTCGCAGCATACCCGGCCCGAACAACGATACCTATGTACCGTTCATTCAGACGGACGTGGCGATCAATCCGGGTAACTCCGGCGGTCCGCTGTTCAACCTCGACGGCGAAGTGGTGGGTATCAACTCCCAGATTTACACCCGCTCCGGTGGCTCCATCGGCCTGTCGTTCGCCATTCCGGCGGGGCTGGCCAAAGAAGTGGTGGCTCAGTTGAAAGACAAAGGCCGGGTGGAACGCGGTTGGCTCGGCGTGGTAATCCAGGGCGTGAATCGGGACCTGGCCCAGTCCTTTGGCCTGCGCCGGGCCACCGGGGCCCTGATTTCCAATATGGATCCCGAGGGTCCGGCGGCCCGCTCCGGCCTGGAAGTGGGCGATATCATTCTCAAATTTGACGGTCGCACCATCGGTGAGTCCGGAGATCTGCCCCCGCTGGTGGGGCGTACCGAGCCCGGCTCGGAAGTGCCCGTGGTGGTGATGAGACGGGGCGATGAGCGCACCATTGATGTGGAAATCGGCCTGTTGCCGGACCGGGACGGTCAGGTGGCCGACAGCGGCCCGGATGCCGCCCCCACGGGAGACCCCCTCGGCCTGATGGTGGAGGCGTTACCCTCCGATGCCCAGGAGACCGGGGTGCTGGTGACCCGCGTAACTCGCGGTAGTGCCGCCGCCGGTGCCGGCTTGCGTCCCGGCGATATTATTACGCAGCTGGGCTATGACAGTGTGGACTCGGTGAGCCGCTATCGGGCTCTGGTCAGCGATCTGCCCAAAAACAAGCCGGTGGCCGTACGCTTCCTGCGCGATGGGCAGCCGGCGTTTACCACCCTGCGGATTGAGTAGCCCTGCACAAACCGGCCCAGGGACGGGCTGGCTGGCCGGGCTCCCCATAGCCGGGGTCAGCCAAATACGCTAAACTGGCCGCCTTTGTCCGGCGGCTCCATCGGGCTCCGGTAGTGCCCCCAACGGGCACCCGGCCCCTCCCGCCGTTTTGCCAACCGCACCAACCTAAGAATTTGACGCCCAGTGACTGATCTCAGCCATATCCGCAACTTTTCCATCATCGCCCACATTGACCACGGTAAATCCACCATCGCCGACCGCTTCATCCAGGTCTGCGGCGGTCTGACCGATCGGGAGATGGCCGAGCAGGTGCTCGACTCCATGGACCTGGAGCGCGAGCGGGGCATCACCATCAAGGCTCAGAGCGTGACCCTGAGCTATAAAGCCCGTGATGGCAAAACCTACCAGCTCAACTTTATTGACACCCCGGGGCATGTGGACTTTTCCTACGAAGTCTCCCGCTCCCTGTTTGCCTGTGAAGGGGCGCTGCTGGTGGTGGATGCCGGTCAGGGGGTGGAAGCCCAGTCCGTGGCCAACTGCTACACCGCCATCGAGCAGGGGCTGGAAGTGATTCCGGTATTGAACAAGATGGATCTGCCCCAGGCCGAGCCCGAGCGCGTGGCCCAGGAAATTGAAGACATCATCGGGATCGAGGCCACCGAAGCGATGCGCTGCAGCGCCAAGTCCGGCGTGGGCATCGAGGATGTTCTGGAAGAACTGGTGCGGCTGGTACCGCCGCCGGAAGGGGATGTGGACGCCCCGCTGCAGGCGCTGATCATTGACTCCTGGTTCGACAAATACATGGGCGTGGTCTCGCTGGTGCGGGTCAAGCAGGGCACCCTCAAGGTCAAAGACAAAATCATCACCAAGTCCATCGGCAAGTCCCACGTGGTGGACAGCGTCGGCGTGTTCAATCCCAAACTGACCAAGCTCAAGGAACTCAAGGCCGGCGAAGTGGGATTTGTGATTGCCGGTATCAAGGACATTCTGGGCGCGCCGGTGGGGGACACCCTGACCCACGCCAATACGCCGGAAACGCCCGCGTTGCCGGGTTTCAAGAAGGTCAAGCCGCAAGTGTATGCGGGCATGTTCCCGGTCGATGCCGATGACTTTGAGGATTTCCGCGAGGCCCTGTCCAAACTGACGCTGAACGATGCCTCCCTGTTTTTCGAACCGGAAAGCTCCGATGCCCTGGGTTTTGGTTTCCGCTGCGGCTTCCTCGGGATGCTGCACATGGAAATCATCCAGGAGCGACTGGAACGGGAATACGACCTGGACCTGATCACCACCGCGCCGACCGTGGTGTATGAAGTGATCACCACCAAGGGCGAGACGCTGTATGTGTCCAGCCCCTCGAACCTGCCCGATCCGGGCGAGATCGAAGAAATGCGCGAGCCGATTGTCGAGGCCAACATTCTGGTGCCCCAGGAGTATCTCGGCAATGTGATCACCCTGTGCAGTGAAAAACGCGGCATGCAGAAAGACATGCAGTACACCGGCACTCAGGTCACGCTGCGCTACGACATGCCGATGAACGAAGTGGTGATGGATTTCTTCGATCGGCTGAAGTCCGCCAGTCGCGGCTTCGCCTCGCTGGACTACAGCTTCGACCGGTTTGAACCGGCCAACCTGGTGCGCCTGGATGTGCTGATCAACGGTGATAAGGTCGATGCCCTGGCGTTGATCGTGCACCGGGATCACTCCCAGAGCATTGGTCGCTCGCTGGTTGAGAAAATGAAAGAACTGATTCCCCGGCAGATGTTTGATGTCGCCATTCAGGCGGCCATCGGTGGCAATGTGATTGCCCGCTCCACGGTCAAAGCCCTGCGCAAGAACGTGACCGCGAAGTGTTACGGCGGCGACGCCTCGCGCAAGAAAAAGCTGCTGGAAAAGCAGAAAGCCGGTAAAAAGCGGATGAAGCAGGTCGGCCGGGTGGAGATTCCCCAGGACGCCTTCCTCGCCGTACTGAAGGTTGATAACTGATAACCATAATCATGGAACGCTTATGAGCAGCATTAACTTACCCCTGATTCTGACCCTGGCAGTGTTCGTTACGGGGTTGGTCTGGTTGTATGACTCCCTGGTTCTGGCCAAGCCGCGCAAGCAGAAACTTGACGCGGTGGACAAACAGTTTGAGCGCGCCAACCTGGCGGACAAACACCAGAAAGAGGCTTATCAGCAAGCGCTTGAGGCGGCCGGCAAGGAACCGGTGTGGGTCGAGTACTCCAAGTCCTTCTTCCCGGTGTTGGCGCTGGTATTTGTGTTGCGCTCATTTATCGCTGAGCCGTTTCAGATTCCCTCCGGTTCTATGGAGCCGACCCTGGAAGTGGGGGATTTTATCGTGGTGAACAAGTTCACCTACGGTATCCGGCTGCCGGTGCTGAATAACGAAGTGATTCCGGTCAATAAACCCGAGCGTGGTGAAGTGATGGTGTTTTTCCCACCTCACCAGCCGGAGACTTATTTCATCAAGCGGGTCATCGGGTTGCCTGGTGATACGGTGAGCTACATCGACCATCAACTGACCATCAATGGAGAGCCGGTGGAGGAAGAAGTGGTTGAAGTGAACCGTTCCTCTCGTTACCCCTACCGGGTAGTGCAGGAAACGCTCGGCGATAACACCTATACTGTGCGCAAGCATCTGGAACCCGGCCGCTACAGCCAGTACGGTTCCTGGGTGGTGCCCGAGGGGCACTACTTCATGATGGGCGATAACCGCGATGGCAGTCACGACAGTCGGGGTTGGAACGAATTCAACTCCGGTAATGGCCCGGACCTGAGTTTTGTATCGGAAGATGCCATTGTGGGTAAGGCGTTCGCCATCTGGATGCACTGGGACTCCCTGTTCAGTGTGCCGAGCTTCGAGCGCGCCGGCGCCATCCATTAACCGTTAGGCGTTCACCAAAGAGGGCGTACGCATGCAATTTCGACAATCTCAACGCGGCATTTCTACCCTTGGGTTCGTATTTGTGGTGCTGGTTGCCGTGGCCGTGCTGTTTACCGCCTTCAAGGTGGTGCCGGTTTACGCCGAGAACCGATACATTACCTCGGCCCTCAAGTCGTTGGCCAGGAATAACAATGACCTGTTCAGCATGAGCCCGTCGGACATTCGCGCCCAGCTCACCAAATTCTATACGGTCAACAATGTCCGTACCGAAGGCCGGCGCAATATTGATATTGATAAGCGCGCCAGTAAGGTGTTGATCACCATCGCCTACGAAGAGCGGATTCCCTTCATCCATAACATTGAGCTGGTATTCACCTTCAATAATCAGCTCGACAGCTCCGCCCCCGAGCGGTGCTGTAAACCCCTAGAAAGCAACAGTGGTAATTAGTGTCCGACCTTCTCAAACAACGCTTGCAGGCCCGCCTGGGTTACGAGTTTCGTGACCCGGCCCAGCTTGACCTGGCACTGACCCATCGCAGTCACGGTGCCCGCAATAACGAGCGCCTGGAATTTCTGGGCGACTCCATCCTCAACTTCATCATCGGTGAGGCGCTTTACCAGCAGTTTCCTGAGGCAAGGGAAGGGCAGTTGAGCCGTTTGCGCTCCCAGATGGTCAAAGGAGAAACCCTGGCCATGTTGGCGCGCGAGTTTGAGCTCGGCGAATGCCTGCGCTTGGGCGAAGGGGAAATGAAAAGTGGTGGCCACCGCCGCGAGTCGATTCTCGCCGATACGGTGGAAGCCCTGATCGGGGCCATCTATCTGGAGTCCGGCTTTCAGGTCTGTGCTGAGCGGGTCAATGCCTGGTACCAGTCCCGCCTTCAGGCACTTTCCCTGGCTCAGCCCGCCAAGGATGCCAAAACCCGCTTGCAGGAATTTCTCCAGGCGCACAAGCTGCCGCTGCCGGAATATGACGTGGTCGAGGTGGAGGGCGAGGCCCATGCGCACCAGTTTACGATCGAGTGCCGGGTGACGCCCATCAAGGAAGCCGTTCGGGCCCAGGCCAGCAGTCGGCGAGTGGCCGAAAAACAGGCGGCGGCGGAAATGCTGGAAAAGTTGCAGAAAATCACCCTCAAACCGAAGCGCAAGGGTTAGGCCATGACAGATTCAAAACAACGTTGCGGCTATGTGGCCATTGTGGGCCGCCCCAATGTGGGCAAATCCACACTGCTCAACCATATGCTCGGCCAGAAGGTCAGCATCACCTCCCGCAAGCCCCAGACGACCCGGAACAATGTTCAGGGCATCAAGACCGAGGGCGATACCCAGATCGTCTTTGTCGATACACCGGGGCTGCATCGGGCGGAAACCAAGGCCATCAACCGCTACATGAACCAGGCGGCAACCACCGCCATCAAGGACGTGGATGTGGTGATTTTTCTGGTGGACCGACTGGCCTGGACCGAGGAAGACGAAATGGTGGCGCAGCGGCTGGAAAACCTTTCCTGTCCGCTGATTCTGGCCATCAACAAGGTCGACAAGATTGAACAGAAAGACACACTGTTGCCGCACCTGCAGAAGCTGAGCGAGCGGTTTCCCAAGGCGGAAATGATCCCGCTGTCCGCGTTGCGCAACACCAACCTGGATCGGCTCGAGGACTTGATTGTCGAGCGGTTGCCGGAGGGGATACACCTGTTTCCGGAAGATCAGCTGACGGACAAAAGCTCGCGCTTCATGGCAGCGGAAATGGTGCGTGAAAAAATCACCCGCCAGCTGGGTGATGAGCTTCCCTATCAGATGGCGGTGGAAATCGAAGAGTTCAAAGACGATGGCCGGATTCTGCACATCTCCGCTGTGGTGCTGGTGGAGCGGGATGGCCAGAAGCGTATTCTGATTGGCGACCGTGGCGAGCGTATCAAGCAGATTGGTCAGCAGGCCCGACTGGATATGGAAAAACTGTTTGATCAGAAGGTGATGCTCAAGCTCTGGGTCAAAGTGAAATCGGGTTGGTCCGATGACAGCCGCGCCCTGCGCAGTCTGGGTTACGACGACCTGTAACGGCGGGGGCGCGTCATGCGCATAGAGTTCCAGCCCGCTTATGTATTGCACACCCGTCCTTACCGGGACACCAGCCTGTTGCTGGATCTGTTGACGCCGGATTATGGCCGGATTGGCGCCGTCGCCAAAGGGGTGCGCCGGGGTAAAAGCCAGCGTCGCCCCTTGCTCAACCCCTTCATTCCCATACTGGTCTCGCTCGGTGGCCGGAGCAGCCTGAAAACCCTCACGGCGGTGGAGGCGGACGGTATCGGCCATCGGCTGGCCGGCCTGTCGCTCTACAGTGGCTTTTACGTCAATGAGCTGATTGTCCGTCTGCTCGGAGAGCAGGATCCCAACCCCGATCTGTTTGACGATTACCGTTGGACGATGAATGCCCTGTCCACCAACCCGGCGGATGCCTCGCCCGAGCCGGTATTGCGTCAGTTCGAGTGGCGCCTGCTGGACGGATTGGGGTATGGGATCAGCTTTACCGAGGAGGCGGACACCGGCGAACCGGTGCGCGCCGACGCTCTCTATCGCTTCGACCCCGAAGCCGGCTTCATTCCCACCTATAGTAGCCGTGATCCGCAGGAAACCCCCAAGCTGTTTGTGGGCGCGGACCTGCTGGCCTGCGCCCAGGCCGACTTTTCCGAGCCCCAGACCTTGATGACCGCCAAGCGCCTCAGCCGACTGATGCTGCACCCGCTGTTGGGGAGTAAGCCATTGAAAAGTCGGGACCTGTTCCGCCCGGCCTGATGAGTGGCTGATGCCTGGAGCCGGTCATGGCGGCGAGGCCGGAAAACAACCGATTGACAGGCGGTAGGGCGGGGCGTAGCTTGGAATGCCCCTAAACGGAATTGTGAGGTAAATCCCATGAAACGGTTCCGCCCTCCCTGGTTTCCAGGTTTGATTCTGATTGCATTGCTGGCTGCAGCCTGCCAGCGCGATACGACCGACCGCACCGCCACTTCCGATACTTCGCCCGATAATTACCTGCCCGAAATTGCCCCCGTTGGCGCCACCCTGCTCGATGGCTTGGGTGATTACCACTTTCCGATCAGTCACCAGAACTCCGAGGCCCAGCGATGGTTTGATCAGGCGCTGATGCTGACCTACGGGTTCAATCATCAGGCCGCCGAACGCTCCTTTCTGAAAGCCGTCGAGCTGGACCCGGGGTGCGCCATGTGCTGGTGGGGTGCGGCGCTGGTGCTGGGCCCACACGTCAATGCCGGCATGGACCCGGCCAACAATCAGGCCGCCTGGGAGCGCCTGCAGGCAGCGCAAGCTCTGGCAGACAACGCGACTCCTCGCGAACAGGCCTACATTCGTGCTCTGGGGGCCCGCTACGCCGAGAGTCCCCCGGAAGACCGCTCAGCACTGGATCGTGCCTACGCCGATGCCATGGCCGAATTGATGGAGCAGTATCCCGACGATCTGGATGCGGCCGCTTTCTACGCCGAAGCGCTGATGGACCTGCAGCCCTGGGATTACTGGGACGGCGAAGGCAATCCTAAGCGTAATACGGCCGAGATTGTCGAAGTGCTGGAAAGCGTTATCGAGCGCAATGACGAACACGCCGGTGCCCTTCACCTCTATGTGCACGCGGTAGAGGCGTCGAACGAACCGGAGCGAGGAGTGATGGCGGCAGACCGGCTGCGTGATCTGATCCCGGGCTCTGGCCACCTGGTGCACATGCCCGCGCATATCTACGCCCGGGTGGGGCGTTGGCAAGACGCGGTACTCGCCAACCAGCGCGCGATCGAAGCCGACAATACCTATCTGGCCGCCTGTCGACCCGGTCCCGGGGTCTATCCCCTGGGATACGTTCCCCACAACCATCACTTTCTGTGGTTTGCCGCGAGCATGACGGGTAATCGGGCGACCGCATTGGCGGCGGCAGAGTCGACTTACGGGCGAACCAGTGATGAGGAATTGATGCGGGCGCCAGGTCTGGAGGCCATGCAGAACTTTGCTCTGTCTCCCTTGTTCGCCCGGGTGCGGTTCGGGCTTTGGGACGAGATCGCCAGTACTCCAAAGCCGGCGGAGGATCTGCCTTACATGGTCGCCATGTGGGAGTATGCTCAGGGGATGGCCGCGCTGCGCAGTGGACGGCTATCTGAAGCGCAGGAACATCATGCGGCGCTGATGGCACTCACCGAAGACCCGCGCATTGAGGCCATGCGGGTCTGGAATCGGTACTCTCTGGTGCACGGCGTGCGTGTAGCCGAGCGGACGCTCGCCGGGGAAATCGCCTGGGCCGAGAAAGACCTCGACGGTGCACTGTCGGCGCTCAATGAGGGGATGGCCATTGAGGGCGAATTGCCCTACGACGAGCCACCGGCCTGGCATGCCCCCGTGCGCCAGACCCTGGGCGCCATATTGCTCGAGGCCGAGCGACCGGTGGAGGCGGAGGCGACTTACCGCGCTGAGCTTCGCCGGAACCCGGAAAATGGTTGGTCCCTGTTCGGATTAGAGCAGGCGCTGCGCGCCCAGGGGAAAAATGACAATGCCGACGCTATTGGCGAGCGTTTTGAAAAGGCCTGGGCCCACGCGGATATTACCCTGACCTCTTCCAGGCTCTGAGGTATCGCCTGGCGCTCTGCCCGATCCGCTCAAGGGGCGGGCAGGGTGGCCAGATCCGCCGCCAGTCGCTCCGCGTCCAGGGGCGCCTTCCAGTAACCGACCAGCCGTGCTTCCGGATCGATCAATACCACAGCCGTCGAATGGTCCATGGTGTAGTCGCCTTCCGAGCCCAGCGGCACCCGCACATAGCCCAACTCCAGGCTGTCGAGCAAGGGGTTGAGTGCCGCGCGGGTTCCGGACAGGCCCACCCAGTCTGGGTCAAACCACCCCAGGTACTCCTGCAACAGCGCCGGCGTGTCCCGTTCGGAATCGACACTGACAAAAACCACCCGGTGATGCCCGGGTGTCTCCAGTTTATCCTCGGCGTTGCGGATGATGCCCAAAGTCAGTGGGCAGATATCGGGGCAGTGGGTAAAGCCGGAAAACAGCAGGGTCCACTGACCCAGCAGGTTGGTTCTGGAAAAGGCGGCCCCTGTCTGGTCGGTCAACCGGAACTCGGCGATCGGTCGGGGCGTCTCGGTCAGAGTGCCGTAGGTCAGCACCAGCGGTTCGTCTCGCTGAGTACAGCTGGCGAGCAGAAATAACGACAGACAGCAGGCGGGCAGGGCTCTGGACATGGTCGGCGACCTCGATGGCCCGGAGGAGTGGATTCAGTATCCTCCGGGCCACCGGCGACTGCAAGGAGCGCGCAGTTGAGCTGGCTTAATGGTCGCCGTTAGCGTCCGGTTTTGCGCAACAGAACCACCCAGTCCTCTGTCGGCCGGCTGGGCGGCTTGCCCAGACTGACCTCCGCGCCGCCCTGTACGTTGGTCACGCTTCCCGAGGACAGGTCGCCACCGGACACCGGGTTGTACCAATGGACCTCGAAGTCGTTGCTCAGCCCGCGCAGATCAATCTGATACTGCTCGGTGCCGGTGGGGAAATACAGGGCATAGATGTCGTCGTGCTTGGCCAGACAGAAGGCACCTTCCCGAGCCAAAAGATCGTGTGCTGGCGCCATCTCCCACCAGGGCAAGTAGGCCTGGAAGAACGTCATGGCGTGACGGGTCAGTGACCAAAGCTCGTCCCGCTGGCGCCAGTCCTCTGAGGTCAAGTCGTTGTGGGGAACATTAGCGCCGAAATACCACTCCACCCCGGCTGCCCCGGACAGCAGGGTTCCCCAGAGCACATCGCCGCGCAAGCTCGGGTGACCGGGATCATTCGCGTCGGTGTCGGCACCGGTGTGCCACATGCCGATTTCATCCATGGTGATCAACCAGCTTCGACCGGCCTGCTCGGAACGCTGTTTCCACTTCATCACCACCTGATGAGCGTGCTGCCGGTCGTGTGCTTGCAGCGATAGACCATCAAGCCCCTCGACGCCCAGCAGGGGTTCAAGTACGGGCTCACGGGTGCCTATTTCCGCGTGGGTGTGAAGAAGCACGGGGTTCTGGTAGGGGTCCGCCTGCTCAAAAAAGCGGATCATGGCTTTGCGTTGTTCGGTATTTTGCGCCGGAGGAGACCACTCGGCGTACCCGTTCTCTTCGCCAAGATTCCAGATCAGGCCGAGATGGTGGCCAAAGCGGGCGATCAGTTCCTGATAGTAGAGTGTACGCATTGGACCGACATCGCCTTCATCCAGCAGTCGCTCATTCTCGGTTTCCTGAGTGACCAGGTGAATGAGAATGCCTTTATTCTGCATGTGCTGAAATAGCTGCTCCCACTGTGCCAATCGGCTCACATCAAAGCGGGTGAAATCTTCCGGGCTGGTGTAAGGCCAGACATCTTTGCCGTCGCCCTCGATATTCATGGTCAGGAGATAAATGGCGTTCATACCCTTTTCGGCGAGGTAGTTGACGGCGCCGAAGATGGATTTACCAGCCTCCCCGCGCAGGGTGGGGTCGCCCGGTTGCCAGTCTTGTCGGTGTGACTCGTACTGGTGCAGTTCGCTATTGGCGCTGGCTTCACCCTCGCGAGCCGATGCGGCGATCCGGTAAGTGCCATCGAACCCTTCGTAGGCGAGAAAGTTCTCCGGGCTGTTGCTGCCGCCCTTGAGCCAGTACCGGTCGGTACCGGGGAAGTAAAAATGACCATCGTTCACCGACAGTCGGCCCAGCGCGCGAAAATCCGGTGCGCGTTTGTCGCTGGCCTCAACCATGAAGGTTCCGGTGGCGTTGTCGAGTGGCAGGCTTTCACCGGAGTCTGCGCCGAGCGCGATTTTCTCCCCCCGCTCAAGTCGGGCGCGGTACTGCCACTGGCCGGTCTCCGGGGCTCTGAACTTCACCTGCCAGATGTTGCCGGCATCGGCGCCGCTCTCGCTGGCCTGGCCGTCGGCGGCATAGTAGCCGCGAATGGGGTATTCCTGGCCGTCATGAGTGAAGGTGACCATGAGCCGGTAATTCAGAAAGGGGTTGTCCGCGTCTTGCTCTGAGGTGTCAGGTCCCGCAAAATTGAGAGTGATGCTGTGCCACTGTTGGTACACAGGAAGGTCGCTCTCCGTGGTGGCTGATTCCTGATGTTGATCCGAGCAGCCAATGAGCAGGGCCAGGCTGAGCATGCATGCCCAGTAGCTCACGCGGCGAGTGTAGTGCGTCAGGTAGTGACCGATCATATTGCCTCCAGTGTCGTTATTTTATTGTGGTCTGCCGTACCGGTCGTCGCCGGTAGGGGTTCACTTTACACAGTTTCTGACGACAATTCTCGTCCTCTTCCCCGTCACCAGAGAAGCGGGTGGGAGCGGGGTGATTGGGTGCGGGAGTTTGTACTGAAGGAGCGGTCGTGTGGCATCAATTTATTGTATTATAATAAGGCCTTTCGTAGAATAACCGGTACGAATAACGCTGATAACGACAACGATAGAAGGTATGGATTATGACGAGTATCTCTCCTCTGCGACAGCTGTTGGCCGGGGGCGCCCTGGTGGCTGCCGGATTGGGCCTGGTTGCCTGTTCCGAGGCGCCTGACGAAGCCTCCTCTGCCAACGCGAGCGTCGACAACGGATTGCCTGAGTATCAGGTACCCCTGGTCGAATTCGGGGCCGATCCCTGGATTCACCGCACCGAAGACGGTCAATATTACTTTATTTCCACCGCGCCGGAGTTTGACCGGATCGAGCTGGTCACTGCCGATACCCTCAATGGCCTGGCTGACGCCGAGCCCAAAGTGATCTGGCAGCGTCCGGACGAAGGCCCCACCGCGGGGAACGTCTGGGCACCGGAGCTGCACCGTATTGATGGCGTCTGGTATGTGCATGTGGCGTTGGGCCACGGCGATCAGCCGTTCCGCATGCGGATGCATGTGCTGTCGAACGCCAACGAAGACCCGATGACCGGTGAGTGGACCGACGAGGGCGCAATCGAGACCCCTTGGGAGAGCTTCTCCCTCGATGCCACTACCTTTGAGCACAATGGCAAGCGCTACCTGATCTGGGCCCAGCGCGATCAGCAGGAGCGGTACAATTCCGCACTCTACCTGGCCGAAATGGACAGCCCCACGTCCATTACCGGGCCGGTGATCGCCATTACCGAGCCCGAGCTCGATTGGGAACAGGTGGGCTACAAGGTCAACGAAGGGGCCTCGGTGCTCAAGCGCAACGGCCGGATTTTCGTGACCTACTCTGCAGCGGCCACGGATCACAACTATGCCGTGGGTCTGGTATGGGCGGATGACGACGCCGATCTGACCGATCCCGCCTCCTGGAAAAAATCCCCCGAGCCGGTGTTCCACACCAACGAGTCTCTGGAGCGTTTCGGCCCCGGCCACAACAGCTTCACTGTGGCGGAAGATGGCGAGACGGACCTGATGGTCTACCACACTCGCAGCTACAAAGAGCTCAAGGGCAACCCGCTGACCGATCCCAACCGCCACGCCCGGGTGCGGGTGATCGGATGGGATGAGGACGGATTTCCGGAGTTCTACCAGAACCGACCGGACAACCACCACCTGAACCCCGAGCAGTACGAAGATTCCAATGCGGACGCCTCTGAGTATGGCCGCGCGTATATCAGCAAAGAATCGTTTGGCGAGTTGCCCGACGGCCGCGAAGTGACCCGCTTCACCCTGAACAATGGTGAAGGCATGGAGGTCAAGCTGATGAACTACGGTGGCATCATCACGCACCTGACCGTACCGGATCAGAACGGTGAGCTGGATAACGTGGTATTGGGCTTTGAGACGCTGAACGACTATCTGGAACAGAACCCGCCGTACTTCGGCGCGCTGATTGGCCGCTATGGCAACCGTATCGCCAACGGCCGGTTTGACCTGAACGGTGAGACCATCACGCTGGATCAGAACGACGGCGACAACCACCTGCACGGTGGGGTTGTGGGCTTTGATAAGAAGCTGTGGGACGCCAGATTTGTCTCCGACGAGCGGGGCCTGGCGGTCGAGCTGTTCCTGCTGAGCGAAGACGGGGATCAGGGTTATCCGGGTAATCTGGAAGTGACCACCCGTTATGTCCTGACCGATGATAACGAGCTGATCACGGAATTCCGCGCGGAAACCGACAAGGCGACGCCGGTGAACCTGACCCAGCACACCTACTTCAACCTCTCCGGTGAAGGCAAGATTCTGGATCACACTCTGCAGATCAATGCCGATCGCTACACGCCCGTGGACAGCGGTCTGATCCCGACCGGCGAGCTGGCACCCGTTGCCGGTACCCCGCTGGACTTCACCGAGCCCAAGCCGATTGGCCAGGACATTAACGCGGATCATCCGCAGCTGATGCGTGTGGGCGGTGGTTTTGACCACAACTTTATTTTGAACCGCGAGGGTCGGGATGGGTTGATCGTAGCGGCCCGCGCCGAAGACCCGAGCACCGGCCGGGTACTGGAAGTGCTGACCGAGGAGCCGGCGATTCAGTTCTATTCCGGTAATTTCCTGGACGGTTCGCTGTCCGATGGCGAGCGCGATTTTGTCCTCCACGGCGGCTTCTGTCTGGAGCCGCAGCATTACCCGGATTCACCCAACCAGCCGGAATTCCCGAGCACCATTCTGGAGCCGGGTGAGGTATATGAAACCAGCATGAGTTTCCGGTTTGATGTGAAGTAAAACGTTCGAAAGAACGGAGCGCATTAACCGCCCCTGGCCGCAGGCCTTGGGCGGTTTTTTTGTTTCTGGGTTTGGGCATGGTGACTTCGTAGGGTAGTGCTGCGGGTGTGTATACCGGTTGGAGACCCGCCGTTACCCTTGCGTTACGCCACATCAATGTTCTGTATGGGTGTCCAAGTGCGGGAACGGCGGGTGCGCGCTTTGCGCTTACCACGCCCTACGCAGCCTGAGGAGTTTAAAATCGACGACCTCGACCCTCTCTATTTCTAACACGGTCTAATCCGGCACTGGCGGAGGGAGGGTGTCCCCCTTTGAGACCGTCGCCTGCCTGGATGGCAGGCGATCGAGCCCCCATGGATGGGTTTACGGCGTGTCTCAAAGGGGGACACCCTCCCGCAGCACTCCACGACGAAGTAACCAAACAAAAAAACGGCCCACCCCAAAAGGTGAGCCGTTTTCGGAATGTTCATCGGCATCCTTGCCGAACGTTCAATGCCTTACCAGAACCGCACGTAAATGAAGGCGGTGATGCCGAGAATGATAACGGTGTGGATGATATCCCACTTATCAATGCCGGCCTTGATTTCGGCGCGCTGTTCCTTACTGATCGACCCATAAGTCAGACCGGCCACCTGCTCGTCGCTGGCCTGACGGGTGAAGAAGCTCACCCCGATGACCAACAGTACAATGGCGATAAACAGGACCGAGCAGAAGTACAGCCAGTTCAGCTCGACCATGCCCATCCAGATACTGCCCTCGGGCAGGCTGTCTTCGAAAATGGTCAGCACCAGGCGCGTCATGCCGATCACGAAACCGGCGACCAGACCGGTGATACCGGCGGCGGGGGTGATCTTGCGGGAGAACACACCCAGCAGGAATACCGCGGCAATACCCGGTGCAATCAGCGATTGAACCAGCTGCAGATACTCATACAGCACATCGGCGATGGACTGCATGATCGGAATCCACAGAATACCCAGTGCAACCACCGCTACGGTGGCATAACGGCCCACTTTCACCAGATGCTGTTCGCTCGACTGGGGCTTGTACTTCTTGTAGAAATCGATGGTGAACAGGGTCGCCGAGGAGTTGAACAGCGAGGCCAGGGAGCTCATCAGCGCCGCGATCAGACCACCGATCACAATGCCCTTGATACCCGAGGGCAGTAACTCGGTTACCAGCGTGGCAAAGGCCTGGTCCGCACTGGCCAGGTTGATCTGGCCCTGCTCGTGCAGTGCGTAGGCGATCATGCCCGGGAACAGGAAGATGAATACCGGCAGCAGCTTCAGGTAACCGGCGAAGATGGTACCGCGACGGGCGGCCTGAATGCCTTTGGCGGTCAGCACACGCTGAACAATGTACTGGTCAGTACACCAGTACCACAGACCGATGATGATGGAGCCGCCGATCACGCCCAGCCAGGGGAATTCCGGGTCGTCCAGTGGCCGCATCAGGCTCATACGTTCGGCGTTGATGCGCTCCAGCTCTTCCATGCCGCCGACTTTGTCCATGCCCACAAACAGGATCACCAGGGAGCCCAGGATCAGGATCGGCGTCTGAATGACCGAGGTGACGAGAATGGCCTTCATGCCACCGGCGACGGTGTACAGGCCGGTAACCAATACCAGGCCCATAGCGGCAATCCAGAAGAAGTCGATGCCCCAGAGGGAGTCGATGCCCAGTACGGTTTTCAGCACCACACCACCGGCGTAGACCGTGACCGACACTTTGGTCAGAACGTAACTGATCAGGGAGATGAACGAGAGGAAGGTGCGTGAGCTACTGGAGTAACGGCGCTCCAGGTACTCGGGCATGGTGTAGACCTTGGCGCTCCAGTAAAAGGGCGCAAACACCCAGCCGAGAATGATGATAATCCACGACTGCAGCTCCCAGTGAGCCATGGCCATGCCCGTCTGGGCGCCGGCGCCCGACAGGCCAACCAGATGCTCGGAACCGATGTTGGAAGCGAAAATGGAGGCCCCGATTACCAGCCAGCCCGCGTTGCGGCCCGCCAGAAAGTAATCGGTGGTGTCTTTTTCCTTCTCCATGAAGGACCAGACCACTACCCCAAGAAGAATCAGGAAGAACAGGCCGAGAACGGCCCAGTCCAGACCACTGAATGGAATCATCGTTATCTACCACCCTGGTTTTTTTAGGCTAAGAGTTAGCGTTATTGGATGGCTCCCAAGAAAGGAACCTACTTATTAAAGTATTATCATATCATTTAAAGCGGCGGTCTGAGAATCACCGATTGCGCCGGAATCGGTAAATTTACGGGTCGACGTCGAACAAAGCGCTGATATCCCGCTCGTAGGCCCAGCGCAAAATCTCGTCCACCTCGTTGTCGAGCGCTTTGATCGGGCTGGCGACCTGATCATACTGACGGGCCTGAAGTATCTTGTCGAGAAGGCCGCTGATCCGCTTCAGTCGGGGTACGCCACAGTAGCAGCAGCTACCGTAAAGTCGGTGCACCAGCTCTTCGAGCTGCTCGAAATCCTGGTTGTCGAAGGCCTGGTTGATGGCATCCCGCTCACCGCTCAGGTTCTTGATCAGCATTTCCAGCATGTCCCGGGCCAGGGTTGGCTTGTGGTTGGCGAGCTTGAGGCACAGGGGAATGTCCACCGGGCTGGGCTGTTCATCCTCTGCCAGTTCAATGGCGGGCAGCCTGGGTTGGGTCGGCGTGCCGTGAACCGGGCCCTCCACGGCCTGACGCCCATTGAGCGGCACCCAGCGATTGACGATATGGGCCAACTGGTTTTCGCTGACCGGCTTGCTGACGCAGTCGTCCATCCCGGCGATCAACAATTCTGCTTTCTGCTCGGTCATGGAGTGGGCGGTGAGGGCAATAATCGGCGTGCGCCGCCGGGGGTGATCGATGCGCAGGCGTTTGGTGGTCTCAATGCCGTCCATGCCGGGCATCTGGATGTCCATGAAAATCAGGTCGAATTCCTGTTTCCGACACCACTCCATTGCTTCCTTGCCGCTGGTGGCCAATACCACCTCGGTGTTCAGACCGCGCAGCAGCTCTCCGGCCAGCTGCAGGTTGGCGGGGTTGTCATCGACCACCAGAATGCGGGCGGCGGGTTTGTCGCCGGCGTTCGGGCCTTTGCTCTGGGCGTCGCCCGGGCGCTTCAGGGGAATGTCCATCTGCCGCGCCAGGGTCTCCAGCAATGCCTCGTAGCTGATCGGTTTATTGATGAAAGTGGTGCTGCAGCTGTCCACGCCCTGGCGGAACAGGCGCTGGTGTGCCGGGGTGCAGCAGGCGACCAGAATGCAGTCGAATTCGCGGCGCAGCTGTTGGGTCAGGCTTTCCAGCAGGGGCGCCTGGAGCTTGCGCTCGCTCGGTGCGATATCCATGAACACCAGGCGAAACGCATCGTCCCGCTCCTGGGCTTTGCGCAGGGCCGGGAAAATATCGTGAATGGAGGAAATGGTGTCCGTGTCGGCCTGCCACAGATGCAGGAGTTGCTCCAGTTGGTGGCCGGAAGGGGGGTTGTCGCTGCAGATCAGGGCCCGCTCACCCAGTAGCAGACGTTCGGCCGGGGCGTCCGGCAAGCTCTTGTCGATACCCAGACGGGCGGTGAACCAGAACCGGGAACCCTGTTCGGGCTGGCTCTCCACACCGATTTCGCCCCCCATGCGCTCCACCAGTCCCTTGCAGATCACCAGGCCGAGTCCGGTGCCACCGTATTCCCGGGAGCTGGAGGTGTCGGCCTGGTTGAACGCGCTGAACAGCCGTTCTTTCTGTTCGGCGGTGAGGCCGATGCCGTTGTCACTGACGCTGACCTTGAGGGTGAGCTGGGTTTCCTGGCGGTTGATCAGGGCGGCATGCACGACAATGTTGCCCTGTTGGCTGAACTTGATCGCGTTGCTCACCAGGTTGGTCAGCACCTGTTTGAAGCGCAGCGGGTCACCGAGCAGGTGCAGCGGCAGGTTGTCGTCGAGCAGCGTTACCAGTTGCAGGTTTTTCTCGTGGGCATCCGGCGCCAGAATGTGTACCGCTTCCTCAACGACTTTGCGCAAGGGCAGGGGGACGTAATCCAGAGTCAATTTGCCGGACTCGATTTTGGAGAAGTCCAGAATGTCGTTGATCACGGTCAGCAGGTTCTGGGAGGAGTCCCGGATGGTCTCCAGGTACTCTTTCTGCTGTTCGTCCAGGTCGGTTTTCAGGGCCAGATTGGTGAACCCGAGAATGCCGTTGAGCGGGGTGCGGATTTCGTGACTGGTGTTGGCCAGGAATTCCGACTTGATCCGGCTGGCTTCCAGGGCCTCCTTGCGGGCCATGTTCAGCTCGATATTCTGGATCTCAATGGTTTCCAGGGTCTCGCGCAGGTCCTCGGTGGACTGGTCGATGTTCACCTGCATATCCCGGTGAGCCTGCTCCAGGGATTCGGCGGTATCGTTCACCGCTCGGGCCAGCTCGTCCAGCTCACGGCTTTCCATACTCGGTAGACGACGGTCCATCTGGCCGCGGGCCATGCCCTGGATCGTTTCCCGGATCTGGTTCAGTGGGCGGGTCAACCGCTTGTAAAGACGGGTGGAGAACCAGGCACACAGCGCCAGGCATACCAGCGTCAGTACCAGGGTGATCAGGATGGTCTGGTAACGCAGTACCAGAAACGGTGAGGCCAGCAGCTCCACCTCAATCCAGCCGGGCGATGGCGCGCCGTTCCGGCCCGGGACCGGATGGGCAAAGCGGATCGACTTGGGGGTTTCCCGCTGTTGGGGTTGGCTCAGATCCGCCGGTGCGGGATTGACCAGCGGCAGCATCCGAGGGCCGCTGTGAATGGTGGTGCCGCTGTCTTTGAGATACAGCTCGACGGCCCGGATATAGGGCTCTTCCAGAGAAGCCTCAATCACTGAGCGCAACAGATCCGGGTCATTTCGGCTCAGGGTTTCGGCGCTGATTTCGGCCAGTTTCTCACTCAGTGCGCCCCCGCGCTGGCTGACAAACTTGTTCAATTGCGCCAGATACAGGTAGGTCAGGGTGAAGGCGAGGATCAGGGTGACACCCAGGGCGGGGAAGAGTACCAGGCGCCATATCTGGGTTTTGATGTCGGTCAGTCTCATGGGGCTTGTTATCGTTTCCGTTCCGTGTGCGGCCAAGTCCGCTGGTTTGGTTTCACCTTAGCATATTCAGCGGTAGAATAGCGGGCTTTTGCGGGGTCTGTGAAGCGGTTCCCAGCCCCGTCCCATCGATGGTTATGGCGTTCAGATTATGGCGGTATCCCCTTTTCCCACGATTGAGTCCTGTGTTGGCAATACACCGCTGGTGCGCCTGCAGCGGCTGCCCGGCGACACCAGCAACGAGATCCTGGTCAAGCTCGAAGGCAATAACCCGGCGGGTTCGGTCAAGGACCGGCCGGCCCTGTGGATGATCCAGCAGGCTGAGGCCCAGGGATTGATCCAGCCGGGCGATACCCTGATCGAGGCCACCAGCGGCAACACCGGCATTGCCCTGGCAATGGTGGCGGCGATCAAAGGGTATCGGATGATCCTGATCATGCCCGATAACAGCACCCAGGAGCGCAAGGACGCCATGACGGCCTACGGCGCCGAGCTGATTCAGGTGACCGAGGAGGAGGGCATGGAAGGTGCCCGCGATCTGGCGCTGAAGATGCAGGCCGAAGGGCGTGGTCGGGTACTCGATCAGTTTGGCAACGCCTCCAACCCCCAGGCCCACTACGAGACCACCGGCCCGGAAATCTGGCGTCAGACCGACGGGCGGATCACCCACTTCATCAGCTCCATGGGGACCACGGGGACCATCATGGGGTGCTCCCGCTATTTCAAGGAACAGAATCCGAACATCGAAATCATTGGCCTGCAGCCGGATGAAAACGCCAAAATCCCGGGGATTCGCCGTTGGCCGGAAGCCTATCTGCCGAAAATCTACGACGCGTCCCGGGTCGACCATATCGTCAATATGCCCCAGCAACTGGCGGAAGAGACCATGCGGGCCTTGGCCCGTCAGGAGGGCATTTTTGCCGGGGTCTCTTCCGGCGGTTCGGTGGCGGCGGCGCTGGAGTTGAGCCGACAGGTCAGCAATGCGGTGATTGTGGCCATCGTCTGTGATCGGGGCGATCGCTACCTGTCGTCCGGCGTATACCGGGCATGAGCCGCCGGCCACCCGCGCGTCCCGGCCGGCGAGCCCGCTCGGGGCGCAAACCCCGGTTTCAAGCCAGACATCTGCCCGATGCCCTGACCGTGGAGCGCCTGAGCCACGACGGCCGGGGCATTGTCCGCTGGCAGGGCAAGACGCTGTTTGTCGCCGGCGCTCTACCGGGGGAATCGGTCCGCGTGCTCCTGGAAGGGGAGCAGAGCCGGTACGCCGAGGGCTCCGCCGCCGAAGTGCTCGCGCCGGCACCGGAACGGCAAACCCCGCCCTGTCCGCATTTTCAGGAGTGTGGCGGCTGTCAGTTGCAGCACGTGCGGCCCGATGCGCAGCTCGCCTTCAAGCAGCAGGCCCTGCTGGACCAGTTGTCCCGGTGGGGTGGCGTTGTACCGCGCCAGGTTGCACCCGCTATCGAATCTCCCAGTGAGGGCTATCGCCATCGGGCCCGTCTGGGTGTCTGGACAGACAAGCGCGGCCAGGTCACGCTCGGGTTTCGTCGTCGGGGCCAGCGGGAGCTGGTGAGTATCGGGCACTGCGATGTGTTGGCACCGGAACTCAATGCCGTGATTGAACCCTTGAATCACTGGCTGTCCGGGTTGCAGGCGCGCGGCGCCATCAGTCATATCGAGCTGATTCTGGCGAGTGAAGGGCCAGCGCTGGTACTTCGGGAAATCAAAACCCTGAAAGACGCTGACCGGGAGGCACTGGTGAGCGCGCTGCCCAGCGTCCCGCCGGAGCGGATCTGGCGCCAGATCAACGACCAGAGCACGCTACTCACCCTGGGCGGAGAGCCCTGCGATCCCCGACTGAGCTACGAGCTGCCTGAGTTCGATCTCAACCTGGCGTTTCATCCTCAGGACTTCACCCAGGTGAATGCCGGGGTCAACCGCCGCATGGTTCGCCAGGCAGTAGACTGGTTGGCGCCAGGGCCCGGAGAACAGGTGCTGGACCTGTTTTGTGGCATCGGCAACTTTACGCTACCCTTGGCCCGCTCCGGCGTCCGGGTATTGGGGCTGGAGGGGGCCGCCAGCATGGTGAGCCGGGGCGAGGAGAACGCCCGGCACAATCATCTGGAGGCGACCTTCGCTCAGGCCAACCTGGCCGATCCCAGCCCCGCCATGCGCCGCCGTTGGGGTAAGCCGGATGCGGTGCTGATTGACCCTCCGCGGGATGGCGCGCGCGAGGTATTGGACACAGTGATAAAACTCCGGCCGGGCCGTCTGGTCTATGTGTCCTGCAATCCCGCCACCCTGGCGCGGGATGCCGCCGAATTGGCCAAGTCGGGTTATGACTTGCAATCCGTCGGCGTGCTGGATATGTTCCCGCACACCGAGCATGTGGAATCCATGGCGCTGTTCGAGCGCCGCTAACACCGACAGGACGATCTCCGGGCTTTTTGACGGTCGGGGGGCGAGGGTGAACAAGACCGATGGTAAAAGTTCGAGAAGACCATCCCGTTGCCGACGACGGCACCATTGACATTGAGGCCTGGCTTGAGCGATTGCCCGGGGCGGCGGAGCGCTCAGAAGAAAGCCAAGTTCAGCTGCGCCGGGCCTGCGCCCTCAGTGCCGAAGCTGACCGGGTAAACACTCAGGTCGAGTATGACTGGGGCAGCAGTTGTCTGAGTATCGGGCTGGATATGGCCGAGTTGCTGGCGGATCTGCAACTGGATCAGGACACCCTGGTGTCGGCCATTCTCTACCGGGCGGTGCGCGAAGAACGCCTCACCCTTGAGGCCGTCCAGAAAGCCTTTGGCGAGACGGTGGCCAAGCTGATCAAAGGCGTATTGCGCATGGCCGCGATCAGCTATCAGCGTGGCGACGGTGACGAGCGGGTGTTCGGTCGGCAATCCGAAGAGCAGGCGGAAAATATCCGCAAGATGCTGGTGGCCATGGTCGATGATGTGCGCGTGGCGCTGATCAAACTGGCCGAACGCACCTGCGCCATACGCGCGGTCAAGGACGCAGGCTCCCAACGGCGGCGACAGGTCGCCCGGGAAGTGGCGGACGTCTACGCCCCCCTGGCCCATCGGTTGGGCATTGGCCACATCAAGTGGGAACTGGAAGACCTGGCCTTTCGCTACCTGGAGCCGGCGGATTACAAGCGCATTGCCACACTGCTGGATGAACGGCGGCTGGCGCGCCAGGAATATATCGACAATGTCCTGAGAGTGTTGCGCGATGAGCTGAAAGACGCCCATATTGACGGTGAGGTCACCGGCCGGGCCAAGCATATCTACAGCATCTGGCGGAAAATGCAGCGCAAGGGCATCAGCTTCTCCCAGGTGTACGACATTCGGGCCGTACGCATACTGGTACCCACCGTGCGCGACTGCTACACGGTGCTGGGTATCGTGCACAGTCAGTGGCGCAACATCCCCCACGAATTTGATGACTACATCGCCTCACCCAAGGAGAATGGCTACCGTTCACTGCATACTGCGGTCATTGGTCCAGACAACAAAGTATTGGAAATTCAGATCCGCACCTTCGCCATGCACGATGAAGCGGAGTTGGGGGTGTGTGCCCACTGGCGGTACAAAGGTACCGATACCGATGCCAGTGAAAAAAGCTACGAGCAGAAAATTGCCTGGCTGCGTCAGGTGCTCGAGTGGCACGACGAGTTGGGCGGCGACGGCCAGCCGCTCAAGGAAGGCCTGCGCGCGGTGGATCAGGATCGCATCTACGTGTTTACCCCGGAAGGCCACGTGGTGGATCTGCCCAAAACCGCCACGCCGCTGGACTTTGCCTACCGCATTCACACCGATGTGGGCCATCGCTGTCGCGGTGCCAAGGTCAACAACCGTATTGTGCCCCTGAACTATCATCTGAATACCGCCGATCAGGTGGAAATTCTCACCGGCAAGCGGGAGGCGCCCAGCCGGGATTGGCTGTCGCCGGCACTGGGCTATATCAACACCGCCCGGGCCCGGGCCAAGGTGCAGCACTGGTTCAAGGTGCAGGCCCGGGATCAGAACATTGCCGAAGGGCAGGCGCTGTTGGATCGGGAATTCAAACGGTTGGCGCTGCTGGATCTGGATTTCGAAGCCCTGGCCAACAAACTGAATATGCAGAGTCTGGACGACCTCTACGCCGCCGTAGGCGCCAGCGATATCGGTGTCGGCCAGGTGTTGAGCGCCGCTCAGCGACTGCTCAAGGCATCGCGCCCGGAAGAGCTGGTCATCCCGTTCAAGGCCAAATCCGGCAAGCGCAAGAAAGATTCGGATGTCTACATCGAAGGTGTGGGCAACCTGCTCACCCAGATTGCCAGTTGCTGTAACCCGGTTCCCGGGGATGCCATTACCGGCTACATAACCCTGGGTAAAGGCGTGTCCATTCACCGACAGGATTGCAGCAACATTCTGCAGCTTCAGGCCGATGAGCCCCAGCGGATCATCAAGGTGTCCTGGGGTGAGACGCCGCAGAGTAGCTACTCTGTGGATATCATCATCGAAGCCTACGACCGTCAGGGTCTGTTGCGGGACATCACCACACTGCTGGACAGCGAGCGTATCAACATCAGCGCCATGCAGACGCTGTCCGACAAGCGTAAAAACACCGTGGATATGCTGGTCAGCGCCGAGATTCGCAGCATCGACGAACTCAGTCGGATTCTCACGCGCCTCAACCAGCTCCCCAACATCGCCTCGGCCCGCCGCAAACACTGAGTGTTGGCACCGAAGCGACCCGTAGGGCGGATAAGGCCAACGGCCGCATCCGCCGCAACCCAAACACTCGGGACCATCACGATCATGCCTCACACTATAGACGACTTACTCTATCTCATGTCCCGCCTGCGCGAGCCCAACACCGGCTGTCCCTGGGACCTGAAACAGTCCTACCGCACCATCGCCCCCTCCACCCTGGAAGAGGCCTACGAAGTGGTGGACACCATCGAGCGGGGCGACTATGACCACCTGCGCGAAGAGCTCGGAGACCTGCTGTTTCAGGTGATTTTCTACAGCCAACTGGGCAAGGAAGAGGACCGCTTTGATTTTGGCCAGATCGTCGATGGCCTGGTGAGCAAACTGATTCGCCGTCACCCGCACGTCTTCCCCGATGGCACCCTGGACAGTCGTGTGGACGACCAGTCCTCATTGCCGGCGGATGTCAAACAGCGCTGGGAGGCCATCAAACAGCAGGAGCGGGAAGAGAAGGGCGTGCAGGGTGTACTCGACGATGTGCCCCTGAATCTCCCGGCCCTCAGCCGCGCGGCCAAGCTGCAAAAACGTGCCGCCAACGTCGGCTTCGACTGGCCGGACGTCCGCGGTCCCCTCGGCAAAATCCGGGAGGAGACCGACGAGTTGACAGAGGCGCTGGAGGCTGGCGACCAGGCACACCTGACCGAAGAACTGGGCGATCTGCTGTTCGCCGTCACCAATGTCGCCCGCCACCTGAAAATCGACCCCGAAGCGGCCCTGCGTCAGGCCAATCGCAAATTCGAGCAGCGCTTCCGCTACGTCGAACAGAATGCCGAGGGAAATTTGAACGATCACTCCCTCGAAACCCTCGATACCCTCTGGAACCAAGCCAAAACCCAGGCGTAAGGTCGGTCGGATCGGTCCGACGCATCGGAGCGCACAGCGCGTAATCCGACAATCCCAACCCGTTCCCCACCATGTCGGCTTATGGCCTTCGGCCTAAGCCGACCTACTAACCCCTTCGCAGCGCCACCTTATGACCTTGGCGCTGAAATCCGCCTTCTTCTTATAAACAAAAACTCTGTGACCACTCCAATGAAATCGGTTAACCTCCAATCCGTGAACTACAATAAAAGTGATGGAATCTCGGCCAGGAGAAGTAACGGTGAATTGGCAAGACGTCCAACCGGATTCGATGGACCGGAGCACCAGCTCCATCAAAATCCACGTCTCCGAGCTCAGAGTCGGCATGTTCGTCTCCAAACTCGACCGGGATTGGCTCGAGACGCCGTTCCTGGTGCAGGGCTTTATGATCGAAGGCCCGGAAGATGCCGACACCGTGGCTGAATACGCCGAGTATGTCTGGATCGACGCCGTGCCGACGAATTGGCGGCCCCCGGAACAGCGCACTGGCCTGAAAGCCGCCATTCGCCCGAAAGCCACCTACATCAACAAAGTCTCCGCTCGGGAAGAGCACGGCCAGGCGATCAAGGTGTTTCGCCAGGCCCGCCAGCTCACCAAAACCCTGGTTGACGACATTCGACTTGGGGGTGCCATCAATACCGAGCAGGCCAAAGCCACGGTTCGGACCTGCGTCGACAGCATCCTGCGCAACCCCGATGCGCTCCTGTGGATGACCAAGATCCGCAATGAAGACGAATACACCGCCGAGCACTGCCTGAACGTCTGTATTCTGGCCATCGCCTTCGGGCGGCACCTGGGCATGGAAGAGACCGATCTGGAAAAGCTGGGCTTGTGCGGTCTGCTCCACGACGTGGGCAAAATGCGCGTGCCGTTGGACATCCTGAACAAGGCCGGTGCCCTCACACCCAAAGAGTTCAATATGATCCGGGCCCATACCGTGCACGGACGCAACCTTTTGCTGTCTACGCCGGGCATTTTCAGCGTGGTGGTGGACGTGGCCTACACCCACCACGAACGCATCGACGGCACCGGTTATCCGCGCAAACTGCCGGCGGAAAAAATTTCCCGCTTCGCCCGCATCATTGCGCTGGTAGACGCCTACGATGCCATGACCGCCAACCGCTGTTACGCGGAGGCGATACCGACCACCGCCGCGCTGAAAAACATTTACAAGGATCGCGGCACCCACTTCGATGAGAAGCTCGCCCTGGAATTCATCAAAAGCATCGGCCTCTATCCCCCGGGCACCATCGTACAGCTGCGCAACGAGCTGGTGGGTATCGTGCTGGAAACCAGTCAAAAATACCGCCACCTGCCCAAAGTCATTCTGATCAAGCGAGGCGAGCGACCACTCAAAAAAGAGCAGGTCATCAACCTGGCGGATGTGGAACGGGGTCATTTGAAAGAAGACTTTCTGATTCAGCGGGCGCTTAAAGATGGCACCTACGGCATCAGTGTGGCCGAATATAGGGAGAAGGGGCTGGTGTTTCGGACGGCGTCTTGATGTCGCCTGAGGTCAGTATGTTCACCATGTATTGGCACAGTTTCAGGTAAAGCACTCTGGTGCTATCCTTCCTGGGTCTTCAGAGGGATTGCCCAAAATGTCCAAGAATAACGGTCTTGTCCGAGTGCTCAGGGTGGTGATGCCCGCCGTGGCGGTTGTTTGTCTTGTCGTGTTGCCGCCCTGGGATATCGTCTGGGCATGGTTGAAGCCTTTGCCTGACTCGGTGCAAGAACAAGTGGAGGGTGCCCCCGGACATGGGCTCGACGGCATCATCGTCTATGTTGACAAAGTAGGGCAGAAACCTGCCCTCTACGCTGCGGGTTGGAAAAATCGAGAAAACAGAATCCCCGCAGACCCGCGTGCGTTATTTAAAATTGCCAGTATCGGCAAGCTGTACGTAGCCGCCGCAGCCTCTAAGCTGGTGGCTGATCAACGATTGTCACTGGATGATACGCTAGCCGAGCACTTCCCGGAGCTGGTGGGCCGGGTAGAGAACGCGGACACCATCACCCTCAAGATGATGCTGCAACACCGAAGTGGCATTCCTAACCTGACGGATCACCCCGATTTTCCCTGGGGGGACCCACCGAAGAGTCCTGAGGCAGCGCTGAAGTATGCGCTGGATCAGCCGGCGGACTTCGAGCCAGGTCAAAGCTATGCCTACTCAAATACCAACTACTTGTTGATATCCGAGTTGCTTGACCGCACGCTAGGGTACAGCCACCAGCGATTTATCAAAGAGGAAATCCTGACACCTCTCGGCCTGACCCATACCTTTGGCTCGTTGAAGGAGGTTGATCTGGATGAAGTGATGAGTGGGTACGCGGTGGGCTGGGAGCATGACGTTAAGGAAAACAATCATGGTTCAATGCTGGCCACGGCAGAGGACGTCGGTATTTTCCTGCGTGCCTTGAATGACGGATCCTTGCTGACTGAGCAGGAGCAGAGTATTTATTCCTCTGTTTACGTCTATGAACACACTGGGCTGGTGCCTGGTTACCAGAGTATCGCTCGGTACCACGAAGATATCGACGCCGTCGTGGTGCAGTTCGTGAGTACCAACGGTGGGAATGCCTGGACCATTTCTGAGGTCATCTACAGTCGTATCATTAAAATATTAAGAGGCCAATAAAGCAGAGCGGGTTACCGCTCTGCTTCGTAGTAGAAAACGTCGGTAATTGGTCGTTCGAACACATGACTGATTTTGAAAGCCAGCTCCAGTGAGGGAGAATACTTGTTCTGCTCGATGGCGTTGATGGTTTGTCGGGTCACACCGACTCGTTCAGCCAGGGCCTTTTGTGAAAGCTCTCCATGATGAAACCGCAGAGTACGAATGTGATTACCAATGCCTGTGGACTTGCTTTTTTCGTCAGACTTCACCATGACATGCCCCAGCGGTAATGGTATAGCTGCACGGCGGTGTCAGCTATTTCTGACAGGACCAGGCTGAAAATCAGAATCTGTACCAGCCAAAAGTTACCGGTCAAGGTCACTGCCGCGGTTATCGCGCCAATAGCGCCGACGGCCAGTAGTATGGATTTGATTTTCGTTCCCCTGAGCGCGATAAGCTGGTCACGCTCATCTGACGGTTCTGGCTTTTCCAGGATCGCCAGCACGACCTGGCCGATAACACTAAGGATAATAATGGCGATGATGGTGCCCCCAATGAGCCAGACTTGGTGGTCGCTGACATCAGCGCCATGACCAGGTATGACCCGCACAAAGTAGTGCCCGTAAACCAGAATCAGGGCCAGTAACATAAGCCATTGGCTTTTCTCACGATAGCTGAGTGACATTTCGGTGTCCTCTATATTTGACGGAAAGTAAAATATATTGGACACCTTTAGTGATGTCAACTATTTTTTACATGTCTGGATTCTGTCCTCAGCCGAGTGATGGCGGCACTGTCTGGTTGGCCGAGATCAGCGGGTCATCGTATGGGCGGTATTCAATGGCCGCCACCCAATAAACCAGCTCCCCGTGTTCCGGGGTCCTTACCGCCACTTCATCGTCCACCCGCTTTCCGAGTAGCTGCCGGGCCAGTGGCGAGTCGACGCTGAGCTGCCCCTTGCTGAGATCAAACTCGTCCGGCCCGACGATCTGGTAAGTGCGCTCTTCACCGTCCTCATCTTCCAGCGTCACCCAGGCACCGAAGAAAATTTTGCTCCGGTCCTCAGGCAGGCGATCGACAATGGTCACGTTTTCCAGGCGTTTGCTCAGGTAGCGCACCCGGCGGTCGATTTCCCGCAGGCGTTTTTTGCCGTAGATGTAATCGCCATTTTCCGAGCGGTCGCCGTTTTTTGCGGCCTCGTGCACGGTCTGGGTGACCTGCGGGCGTTCAACCTTCCACAGTTGGGTCAGCTCTTCCTTGAGCCGGCGGGCGCCCGTCGGCGTGATGTAGGGCGAGCTTCGGGGGGCGGGGGGACGCCAGCGGCCCATACTCAGTGGATCTCCTTCAGGTGAGCGATGGGCACCGGTTCAATGTTGTCGGCTGGCGTGAAACCGAAAACCTGGCCATAAAAATACAGCTCGGCCTCCAGGGCTCGCTCGATGTTCGGGCCCTGGCGGAAACCGTGGCCCTCTTCGGGAAACAGTACCAGCGCGTTGGCGATGCCCTTGTCGGTCAGTGCCTTGACCATGGCTTCGGCCTGGTTGGGGGGAACGATCTTGTCCTCTTCACCCTGCAGGAAAATCACCGGGCACTGGAGTTGTTCAATGTGCCTGATCGGGGAGCGCTCCTGATACACGGCTTGCTGTGCGGGGTAGGGGCCCACCAGAGTGTCGAGGTAGCGGGATTCAAACTTGTGGGTATCCCGGGCCAGGGCTTCCAGATCGCCAATGCCATAGAGGCTGGCGCCGGCCTGAAAAGTGTCGCGGAAGGTGAGGGCGGCCAGCACTGTGTAGCCCCCGGCACTGCTGCCGCGAATGGCGCAGCGTTCCGGATCCGCCAGCCCCTGTTGCGCCAGGGCCTCGGCGCCGCTGCTTACATCGATCACATCGGTCACACCCCAGTTGCCCTTGAGTCGTTCGCGATAACGGCGGCCGTAACCGGTACTGCCACGGTAATTGACATCCAGCACGGCAAAACCGCGGCTGGTCCAGAACTGGATTTTAAGGTTCAGGGCAGTCTGGGTGGCGCCGGTGGGGCCGCCGTGGCACATCACCAGCAGCGGCGGGCGTTCGCTTTCCGGTGCCACAAAGTCGGGATTGTGGGGCGGGTAATAGAAACCGTGCGCCTCTTCGCCATCGGCGGTTTCGAAGGTCATGGGTTCCGGGTTGGACAGGTAGTGATGGTCCGGGTCCGTTGACGCTGAACGGGCCAGCGGCACCAGCGCCTCGGTGCCCTCGGGGCGGAAAGCCCAGAGGCAGGTGTTGTGCTGCGCGTTGGCCCCCAGAAACAGGCCCTTGCCGCCGCCACAGCGGACCGAGCTGATATCGGTCATGCCGGTCTCGATCCGGGTCAGGCTGCCGTGGGTCAGGTCCAGTCGCGCCAACAGCCAATAGCCTTCCTGGGTGTAGGTGCACAGTACGGTATTGGGGCCGAGAAAATCGTAAGTGGACATGCCGAACACCCACTGGGGCGTGGCAAACTCCGCGTCCAGGTGGCACAGGGTTTCCGCATCCTCCCCGGTCCAGCGGTACAGGTTCCACCAGTTGTTGCGATCCGAGACAAAATACAGCTCACCATCCGGGGCCCACTGCGGCTGAAACACTGACTCGTCCTCGCCCCCGGCGATCATCCGGACATTCTTCAGTGCCCCATCCTCGGATACCTCCGCCAGATGGCACTCGGTGCTGTCCCAGGGCATATTGGGGTGATTCCAGCACAGGTAGCAGAACTGGGTTCCATCGGGGCTCAGGCGCGGGTTGCTGTAAAAATCCGCACCGGAGGCAAGCACCCGGGTTTCGCCACTGCTGTCCAGTGCGATGGCGACAATCTCCGCTTTCTCCTCGGTACCGCTGTCGGTGTGACCTTCACGCACACAGATCAGACGCTGACGCTCGCTATCCAGTGTGAGGTCGGCATAGCGATAATCGCCTTCCGGGGAGATAGCGGTGAGCTCTTTGCCGATGAGCCGATAGATGCGTTGATCGCTGTCGAGTACGCAGTAGACGACGCCGTCCTGCACGCAGTAGCTGCCGCCGCCGTATTCGTTGGCGCGGGTGCGTACGCTGTGGGGATGGGGGGTAACATCCTGGCGCAGGCCCTGGGCGTTGAGCCGCACGAGTACGCTGCGGCCTTTTTCGCTGGGGCGGGATTCGAGCCAGTAGATGTCGTCGCCGTCGATGGCGGGTTCGCTGAGGCGGACGGTGCCCTGGGTGAGGGTCTGGGCTTTGATGGGCGAGGCCCAACTTCCGTAAGGGGCGGTGGTAGCCATAGGAGTCCTGTCGCGGTTGGTTGAGTCGTTCGGTGGGTGGTCGTGGACAACCCCTAACCAAACGGTGACAATGCCTTCATTGTCAGTGATCGTTGGCGGTTTATCAATGTGGTTCGGTTTTGTGACTTCGAGGTTCTTGGAGCGTCCGGCCTCGGCAAGGTGAACCCTTTGGAGACCCGCCGTGAATACATCCCTGTAGGCTTCTCGTCGGCTCCCTGCCTCCGAGAGTCTCCAAAGGGTTCACCTTGCCGAGGCCTACGTGCCAACCGATGAGCTTCATACTGTCTGTCTCCACTGGTTGAGACGTTACTGCAGGATTTCAGGTTGGCACTGAGGCGGGCAGGCGGTATACCGGTTCGAGACTCTCGGAGACATGGATGTCGACGAGAAGCCCCCATGGATGGGTTCACGGCGGGTCTCGAACCGGTATACCGCCTGCCCGCCGGACTCAATGTAAAGACAACACTTTCACAGTAACTGAGATGCCCTTAAAACAGTCCATCCAAACACTTCCAGAAGACCGTCGCTATTGCGTCGCGCTCAGTGGTGGGTTGGATTCCAGCGTGTTGCTGCATGCGGTGGCGCGTCGGTGTTCGGAGGTGCGGGCGGTGCATGTTCATCATGGCTTGTCTCCTAATGCCGACCAATGGCAGCGTCACTGCGAAACACTGTGTGAACAGCTCGGCGTGCCTTTGGACGTGGTGACCGTCGATGTTCGGAAAGACGGCAAGGGACTGGAAGACGCCGCGCGTGAAGCGCGTTACCAGGCGTTCATTCAACAGCTCCAGCCCGATGAAATACTGCTCACCGCCCACCACGGGGACGATCAGGTGGAAACCCTGCTGATGCGCCTGGGGCGCGGATCCGGGGTTCGGGGGTTGGCGGGGATGGCGGCGCGGCGGCCGTTGGGAGCGGGGGAGCTCTGGCGTCCGCTGCTGGGCGTTAGCCGGAGTGAGCTTGAAGATTATGCCCGCAGTCACCGCTTATCCTGGATTGAGGATGAGAGCAACGACGACCTGCAATTTGATCGCAACTTTCTCCGCCACCGGGTCATGCCCACGTTGCGGGAGCGCTGGCCGCATCTGGTGGATAGTTGGGGGCAGAGTGCGGCGCTGTGCGCCGAGTCCGAGGTACTCCTGGAAGAATACGCGCGGGAGGACTTGGCGCGTCTGACCCCTGAGTCTGCCGATCCGCACGCTGCTGCGGGGTGGGTGCTCAGTCTTCCGGGGTTACAGGGCCTGTCGCCGGCGCGGCGCCATCAGGTGCTGCGGGTCTGGTTCAGGGAGCGTGGGGTGCCGGGGTTGAATCGTGATCGGTTGGCGGAGGTCGACCGCCAGTTGATTGACGGGCGGGAGGACGCCGGGGCGTGTGTGGCCTGGGAGGGCTGGGCGTTGCGGCGGTTTCGTCAGGGCCTGTACTTGCTGAACGGTACCCCGCTTGAGGCCCCTCTGCCTTCGCAGCCTATCCCCGTGGAATTGAGCGGATCGGGGCGGGTGGTGTTGCCGGGGGGCGCTGTTTTGGTCTTTGAAAGGGACGATTTCGGCGGCAATGGTTCCCGCCTGGCGGCGGGGCTGACGGAGCTCTCGATTCGGTGGCGTCAGGGGGGTGAACGCTGTCAGCCTGAGGGGCGGGCCCACTCACAGACCCTGAAGAAGCTGCTGCAGGAGTACGCCCTGGCCCCTTGGTGGCGGGCCAGGCTGCCACTGATTTACAGCGGCGAGACTCTGGTGGCCGCCGGGGATCTGTGGGTCTGCAAGGGCTTCTCGGCGGCCCCGGGCCAGCCGGGCTACCGCCTGAGGTGGTACAACTTTTGATTGAGGCTATCCCGCCTTTCTGGTACTCTGGCGCCCCGTCCTGAAGAGAAATACCCCAACGACAAGCACAGCGTTGGCGTCCGGTATTTGTCTGTCCCTCGATCGTACTGAACAAGGTTTTACATGACGCGATATATTTTCGTTACCGGTGGTGTGGTTTCGTCTTTGGGCAAGGGTATTGCCTCGGCTTCTCTGGCGGCAATTCTCGAGTCTCGGGGCGTGAACGTCACCATCATGAAGCTGGATCCCTACATCAATGTGGATCCGGGTACCATGAGCCCTTTTCAGCACGGCGAGGTGTTTGTCACCGAAGACGGGGCCGAGACGGATCTGGATCTCGGGCATTACGAGCGCTTCATTCGCACCAAAATGACCCGTCGCAACAACTTCACCACTGGTCGCGTGTACGAAACCGTGCTGCGCAAAGAGCGCCGCGGTGACTACCTGGGCGGCACCGTTCAGGTGATTCCCCACATTACCGACGAAATCAAGCGCCGGATTATCGAAGGCGGCCGCGATGCCGATGTGGCGCTGGTGGAAATCGGCGGTACCGTGGGGGATATCGAGTCCCAGCCGTTCCTCGAAGCCGTGCGTCAGCTCAAAGTCGAGCTGGGCCCCAAGAATTCCATTCTGATGCACCTGACTCTGGTGCCCTATATTGCCACCGCCGGTGAGACCAAGACCAAACCGACTCAGCATTCGGTGAAAGAGCTGCGCTCAATCGGCTTGCAGCCCAATATTCTGCTGTGTCGCTCCGAGCGGGAAGTCGATGAAGACTCCCGCCGCAAAATTGCCCTGTTCACCAACGTGGATGAGCGCGCGGTGGTCCCGCTGCCGGATGCCGGTACCATTTACGCCATCCCGCGCATGCTGCACGAATTCGGTCTGGACGACATTATCGTCGAGCAGTTCGAGCTCGACTGCGGTCCGGCGGACCTGAGTGAGTGGGATCGCGTGGTGGATGGCAAACTGCATCCCGAGCATGAAGTCACCATCGCCATGGTCGGCAAGTACATGGAACTGCTGGATGCCTACAAGTCCCTGATCGAGGCGATGATTCACGCCGGCATTCATACTCGTACCAAAGTGAATATGCAATACGTGGACGCCGAACAACTGGAAGAGCAGGGCGACAGCCTGCTGCGCGAAGCGGATGCGATTCTGGTGCCCGGCGGTTTCGGTAACCGCGGGGTCGAAGGCAAGCTGATGGCGGTGCGCTATGCCCGCGAGAACAAGGTGCCGTACCTGGGTATCTGCCTGGGTATGCAATCGGTGGTGATTGAGTTTGCCCGCAACGTGCTGGGCCTGAAAAATGCCAACAGCACCGAATTTGATAAGCATACCCCGGATCCGGTGATCGGTCTGATTACCGAGTGGGTGGATAACAGTGGACGCCGCGAACAACGCGACGAAACCTCCGACCTGGGCGGCACCATGCGTCTCGGTGGTCAGGAGAGTCGTCTGGTGGCCGGCTCCAAGACCCGGGACATTTACGGTAAGGATGTGATTGTCGAGCGCCATCGGCATCGCTATGAAGTGAACAACAATTACGTGGACCAGCTGCAGAAAGCCGGCCTGCGCATCGGCGGATGGTCGGCGGACGATACCCTGGTGGAAGCGGTGGAGCTGCCGGATCATCCCTGGTTTGTCGCCTGCCAGTTCCACCCGGAATTCACCTCCACCCCGCGCGACGGCCACCCGCTGTTTACCAGCTTTGTCCGCGCCGCGCTGACCAACCAATCCTCCTGATCCGCCTCGCGGGCCCTGCGGGGCTCGCCAACGATAGAGTGAGAATGCTGTGACTGATCGAGATATTGCCATTGCCAAACTGACGGTGGGCAACCAACGTCCCTTTACCCTGTTCGGTGGCATGAATGTCCTCGAATCTCGGGACATGGCAATGCAGGTGGCCGAAGCCTACGTCAAGGTGACCGAAAAGCTGGGCATTCCCTATGTGTTCAAGGCCTCGTTTGACAAGGCCAACCGCTCTTCCATCCATTCCTTTCGCGGCCCGGGCATGGAAGAAGGCCTGAAGATTTTTCAGGAAATCAAAGACACCTTCGGTGTGCCGGTCATTACCGATGTGCACGAGCAGTATCAGTGTCAGCCGGTGGCGGAGGTCTGTGATGTGATTCAGTTGCCCGCCTTTCTGGCACGCCAGACCGACCTGGTGCAGGCCATGGCAAAGACCGGAGCGGTCATCAACATCAAGAAGCCCCAGTTTCTGAGTCCGGGCCAGATGAAAAACATCGTGGAAAAATTCCGCGAATGCGGCAACGACCAGATCATTCTGTGTGAGCGCGGCAGCAACTTCGGTTACGACAATCTGGTGGTGGATATGCTCGGCTTCCGCACCATGCGGGAAGTCAGCGGTGGGGCGCCGATTATCTTTGACGCCACCCACGCGCTGCAGTGTCGTGACCCGCTGGGCGAAGCCTCGGGTGGCCGCCGTCACCAGGTTGCCGAACTGGCCCGTGCCGGTATGGCCGTCGGCCTGGCGGGGCTGTTTCTGGAAGCCCACCCGGACCCGGACAACGCGAAGTGTGACGGTCCCAGCGCGCTGCCGCTGGAGAAGCTGGAGCCGTTCCTGGCCCAGATCAAAGCCATTGACGATGTGGTGAAGCAGTTGCCGCCACTGGATATTCAGTAACGAACGCAGTAACGAACCCTTTTTCATTTATTTATTGGCAAACGGAGCAATCTACGCATGAGTAAAATTGTCGACATCAAAGCTTTCGAAGTTCTGGACAGTCGCGGTAACCCGACCGTCAGCGCTGAAGTCATTCTGGAAAGCGGTGCCGTAGGCTCCGCCTGCGCCCCCTCTGGCGCCTCTACCGGTTCGCGCGAAGCACTGGAACTGCGCGACGGCGACAAGTCCCGCTACCTGGGCAAGGGCGTACTGAAGGCCGTGGGCCACATCAACGACACCATCAAAGATCTGTTGGTGGGTAAAGACGCCGCCGATCAGCGCGCGCTGGACAAAATCATGATCGATGCCGACGGCACCGAGAACAAGTCCAAGTTTGGCGCCAACGCCATTCTGGCCGTGTCCCTGGCCGCTGCCAAAGCCGCTGCCATCGACAAGGGCATCCCCCTGTACCAGCACATTGCTGAAGTCAACGGCACCGCCGGTAAGTACTCCATGCCGGTACCGATGATGAACATCCTGAACGGTGGTGAGCACGCCGACAACAACGTCGACATTCAGGAATTCATGATTCAGCCGGTTTCCGCCAAGACCTTCTCCGAAGCGCTGCGCACCGGTGCGGAAATTTTCCACGCCCTGAAAAAAGTTCTGAACGAAAAGGGCCTGAGCACCGCGGTCGGTGACGAAGGTGGTTTCGCACCCAACCTGCCGTCCAATGAAGAGGCTCTGCAGGTCATCGGTCAGGCCGTGGCCAATGCCGGCTACAAACTGGGTGAAGATGTGACCCTGGCACTGGACTGCGCCGCGTCCGAGTTCTATAAAGATGGCAAGTACGACCTGTCTGGCGAAGGCAAGGTGTTCAGTGCCGAAGAGTTCTCTGACTACCTGGCAGACCTGTCGGCCAAGTACCCGATCATCTCAATCGAAGATGGTCTGGATGAGAGCGACTGGGACGGTTGGGCTTACCTGACCCAGAAGCTGGGCAACAAGATCCAACTGGTGGGCGACGACCTGTTCGTGACCAACACCAAGATTCTGAAAGAAGGTATCGACAAGAAGATCGGTAACTCCATCCTGATCAAGTTCAACCAGATCGGCTCGCTGTCCGAAACGCTGGATGCGATCAAGATGGCCCAGGACGCCGGTTACACCGCGGTGATCTCCCACCGTTCCGGTGAAACCGAAGACACCACCATTGCCGATCTGGCCGTGGCGACCGCAGCGGGTCAGATCAAGACCGGCTCTCTGTGTCGTTCCGACCGTGTATCCAAGTACAACCGCCTGCTGCGCATCGAAGCGGAGCTGAATGGCTCGGCGCCGTACAAGGGCCGTGCGGAATTCAAGGCGTAAGATCGGCGGGAAACGGCGGATCGGTTTGAAGTAGGGATGGTGTAACGGCGGATGCGGCCTTTGGCCTTATCCGCCCTACGCAAACCACGGTGCCATCCGCCGTAACCGCAGCTATGTAGGGTGGATAAGCGCAAAGCGCGTCATCCACCGCTTACCCGAGAGCATCTACCCCACGATCCACTAACCAGGAGTTGGTAACAATGAAAATTCTGTTGGCCATCCTGATAGTGCTATTCACCGCCCTGCAATACCGCTTGTGGATTGCAGAAGGAAGCTGGGCAGACGTGACGCGACTGGACCGCGACATTCGGGCGCAGGAGCTGGCCAACGAGCGGCTCAAAGCGCGCAACCGTCGGCTGGCCGTGGAAGTGGATGAACTCAAGGAAGGGCTGGACAGCATCGAAGAGCGGGCCCGAGAGGATTTGGGCATGATCCGCGACGGCGAGACCTTCTTCATGGTCGTCGATCCCCAAGAATAAACCGACCTCAGACGTCTTCGGAAACGTATATGGGCAATCACCTCCGTTCCGATGCCTCGAACCCTTGCTGGGCCATTGTTCCCGCAGCGGGTATTGGCACCCGCATGCGTTCAGATCTGCCCAAGCAGTATCTGCGGCTGCGAGGCAAAACCCTTCTGGAACATACGCTGGAACGTCTACTGGCCATTCCCGACCTGGCCGGAGTGGTGTTGGCTCTGAGCCCGACTGACCCCTACTGGGAGCAGTTGCCGCTGGCCGGCAATGTCCGGATTGCGGTTGTCGATGGCGGCAGTGAACGCAGCCGCTCTGTGCTCAATGCCCTGAACTACCTGACCCTGCAAGCTGAGGCGGAGGACTGGATTCTGGTGCACGACGCCGCCCGTCCCTGTATCACGCCCAGTGCCATTGCCAGCCTGCGGCGACACACCGCCAATCATCCCGTGGGTGGCATTCTCGGCGTTCCGGTGGGGGATACCCTCAAGCGTGTCGGTCCCCGCAACGTGATTCTCGATACCTGCGACCGGCGAGGACTCTGGCAGGCGCAGACGCCACAGCTGTTCCGCTACCAGTTGCTGCATCAGTGCCTGGCTCGGGCCTTGGGGCAAGGTGAGGTGGTGACCGATGAGGCATCGGCGATGGAGCTGGCAGGCTATCAGCCGCTGATGGTTGAAGGGCGCACCGACAATATCAAAGTGACCCGGCCGGAGGATCTGGCTCTGGCCGAGGCGATTTTACAGCGACAGGAGCAACACTGATGCGAGTGGGACAGGGCTTCGATGTGCACGCCTTCGGGCCGGGCGATAAAGTAGTGATCGGTGGTGTGGCCATTGCGCACGACCGGGGGCTGATCGCCCACTCGGACGGCGACGTGCTGCTGCATGCCTTGTGTGACGCCCTCCTGGGGGCCGCCGCCTTGGGGGACATCGGTCGGCACTTTCCGGATACCGATCCGGGCTTCAAAAACGCCGACAGCCGGGCGCTGTTGCGCATGGTTTATGCCAAGGTCCGGGCACAGGGGTGGCGGTTGGTCAATGCGGATATGACGGTAATTGCCCAGGCTCCGAAAATGGCCCGCCACGTCCCCTCCATGATTGAGCGGATCGCAGATGATCTCAGCTGTACCACGGGACAGCTCAACATCAAGGCCACCACCACCGAGCGGCTGGGTTTTACCGGCCGGGAAGAGGGCATCGCCGCTCAGGCGGTGGTGCTGCTCGAGCCGCAACAACTCTGAGGACGCTTTCCGTATGCCGGTAAATGACGCGGATTACCGGGCACCAACATGGCTGCCCGGCGGACATCTCCAGACACTGGTGCCCCGCTATATTCGTCGTCTGACACTGACCGGTGAGCCGGTAGACATCGACTTACCCGATGGCGACCGGTTGCACGCCGAGTTGTATCGCAGCCCTGAACCGGATGCTCCGCTGCTGATTCTCTCTCACGGCCTGGAGGGCAGTGCCCGTAGTGGTTATATCCTCGGGACTACCCGGGCGGCGCTGGCCAAGGGCTGGTCGGTACTCGCCTGGAATCTGCGCAGTTGCGGTGACCAGCTCAATCGTACCCCGCGTATCTACCACTCGGGCTGTAGTGATGATCTGGACGCGGTGATCAGCTGGGCCACGGGTGCGGGCTTTCCCCGCCTGCATCTGGGAGGCTTCTCGCTCGGGGGCAACGTCACCCTGAAGTGGCTGGGTGAGCAGGGCGAGGCGGCGCGCGAGCGCGGTGTGGAGGCGGCGGCTACGGCCTCGGTGCCGCTGGACCTGCTCGCGTGCGTGTTGACTCTGGAGCGTCCGGCCAACTGGCTGTACCACAAACACTTTGTCCGTTCGATGAAACGTCGGCTCAAAGCCAAGGCCGCCCAATTTCCCGGGCATTTCGATCTGCAGCGACTGAAGCAGATGAAAACCCTCTGGGCTCTGGACGAGCACTATACGGCGCCCCTCAATGGCTTTCGCGATGCGGCCGACTATTACGCCCGCTGCAGCAGCCGATTTTTTCTGCGGGATATCCGCGTTCCCACCCTGCTGGTTACCGCGCGCAACGACCCCTTCTTCAACGATCGCTGTTTCCCGACCGAGGAAGCCGAGGCCCATGACCATCTGATTTTTGAAGCGCCCCGCACTGGTGGCCACGTCGGATTCTGGCAGGGCCCGGGTGACTGGTGGCTTGAACGACGATTTTTGCAACACTTTGGCCGGGAGAAGCCATGACCCCCGAGTTTGACATCCGAATGCCCACCGCCTGGGGCGGCCCCCGCGTGTCCGCCGGATTTCGGGTGACGCCGGAAGACTTTCAAGTGGACGAAATTCTCGGGTTTGAGCCTGAGGGCGAGGGCGAACACTGGCTGGTTCAGGTTCGCAAACGCGGAGATAACACCGCCTGGGTGGCCGGACAACTGGCGCGCTGTGCCGGCGTCACCAGTCGGGATGTGGGCTTCTGTGGCCTCAAGGATCGCCACGCGGTGACCACACAGTGGTTCAGTATCTATCAACCCAAAGCCGTGGAGCCCGACTGGACCGCATTGGAACAGATCGGCCCCACCGTGCTCAGCTGCTCCCGTCATTCGCGCAAGCTGCGCCGGGGCCAGCACCAGGCCAACCACTTCGTCATTCGACTGCGGGCGCTGCAGGCCCTGGAAGATGGCGCCCTGGAACGGCTTGAACAGACGCTGGCCCGGGTGGCGGAGCAGGGGGCGCCCAACTACTTTGGTGAGCAGCGCTTTGGCCGAGACGCGGGCAACTTGCATCAGGCGCAGCGCTGGCTGGTGGAGGGTGAGCGTATCAAGAACCGCCAACAGCGGGGCATGGTGATGTCCGCCGCCCGCTCCTGGCTGTTCAATCAGGTACTGGCGGAACGTGTGCGTGAGGGTACCTGGCTTGAGTGCCTTGCGGGCGAACCGCAGGATGAACCTTCCGGCCCGCTCTGGGGCCGTGGTCGACTGATGAGTGACGCCCAGACCGCTCAGTTGGAATCCCGGGTGTTGGCACCCTGGAAAGGCTGGTGCGACGGCCTGGAACATGTTGGCCTGAACCAGGAGCGACGCGCCCTGGCACTGAACCCACAGGGTCTGGCGTGGCACTGGGAGCAGGGCGACATGGTGCTGTCTTTTGCCCTGCCGCCGGGGACCTTTGCCACCGCATTGCTGGCGGAGGTGGCCCAGCTCGATACGACCCAGATGGAAGCAGCTCGGGGCGCCACTGTGCTATAGTGATCGCTTTTCATCAGAACAATATTGACGGCTAGAATTCCGGGGAAATACGCAGTGACGAGTCTTAATTTGGAAGGTGTGGGAATGACCTCCCAGCGCACGCGGGAGCGTCTGGTGCAAAGGCTGGCCGACAAGGGCGTCACCAATCTGCAGGTGCTGGACACTCTGCGCAACACGCCCCGGCACTGGTTTCTGGATGAAGCGTTGTCCCATCGCGCCTACGAGGACACCGCGCTGCCCATCGGCTATGGCCAGACACTCTCCCAGCCCTATATCGTCGCTCGAATGACGGAAATTCTGCTCGGTGCCGCCGGCAAACGACTGCACAAAGTGCTGGAAGTGGGCACTGGTTCAGGCTACCAGACCAGCATTCTGGCGCAGTTGGTGGACGAAGTGTACAGCGTCGAGCGGATCAAGCCTCTGCAGGATAAGGCCCGTGAGCGGCTGCGGGAGTTGGGGTTGCGCAACGTTCACCTCAAGCACGCCGATGGCGGTTTCGGTTGGCCGGAGGCGGGGCCGTTTGACGGTATCCTGAGCACCGCCGCACCGCGCTTTGTTCCCCAGGGGTTGCTGAATCAATTGGCGCCAAACGGCGTGCTGGTTATCCCGGTGGGCGATCAGACCCAATCCCTCAACCTGATCATTCGCGATGGTGACAGCGAGAACTTTGTGACCCAGGTGCTCGAACCGGTCAAGTTCGTTCCGCTGCTCTCCGGCACCAGCCGCTGACGTTTCATGTCTGATTTTGCTGCCCAATGACAAGGACTCCCATGACCCTGCAAGCCCGACTGATTCTATGCCTGAAAGGGATGGCGATGGGGGCGGCTGATGTGGTTCCCGGTGTATCCGGTGGGACCATTGCGTTTATCTCCGGAATCTATGAAGAATTGATCGATTCTCTGCGGCGTTGGACACCCGCAGCGCTGGGCATCTGGCGGCGGCAGGGCACGGCCGCCTTTTGGCGCCACGTCAATGGCGGCTTTCTGCTGACGGTCTTTGGCGGCGTACTGCTCAGCATCTTTTCCCTGGCGAATCTGGTGCACTATCTGCTGGAATTTCATCCCCTGCTGGTCTGGGGGTTCTTTTTCGGACTTGTGGTGGCGTCGGTCGTTTATATCGGGCGACAGCTGCCGCTTCGCTCTCCGGTCATCTGGTTGGGACTGGGCCTTGGCACCCTGGTGGCGCTGGCAATCTCGGTAGGCAAGCCGGTTCAGCTGCCCGCCGAGTGGTGGATGGTGTACCTCGCTGGCTGCATCGCAATATGCGCCATGATCCTTCCCGGCGTTTCCGGCAGTTTCCTGTTGCTGCTGATGGGGATGTACCCGGTGTTTATTCAGGCGGTGGTGGATCTGAATTGGTGGATACTGGCGTGCTTTCTCGCGGGCTGTGTGACCGGCCTGTTACTGTTTTCCCACTTTCTGGGCTGGCTGTTGCGACATTATCATGACCGGACGCTGGCGGTGCTGACCGGCTTTCTGGTGGGCTCGTTGAACATTATCTGGCCCTGGAAGCATACTCTGGAGACCTATACCAACCGTCACGGTGAGCAGGTACCGTTGGTTCAGGAAAACCTGGTGCCGTGGCACTATGAGAATATTGTCGGGTCTGACCCACAGACAGCAATGGTTCTGGTTCTCATGGCGTTGGGGTTGTTGCTGGTGCTCGCCCTGGAATTTTGGGCGAAACGGTCGACTCATTAATAATTCACAGTGGCAACCCGTATTTTAGAGTATTTTCTAATAAGGGCCCGGCGTTAATTGCGAATCCAAATAAACGGGGCCTTCGCATCAGCCCTTAACGTGAGTGTGTTTATGCAGGACTGGTCAACCCACCGCTGGAGGAAATACGGCCCACTGGTTTATATATTGATCAGTTTGGTGGTTCTGGGAGGCTGCGCTACCCAGCGGGCGGATGTGGTGGAGCGGGGCCAGCCGCCGGGTCGGGAGATTCAGAAGCACTGGGTGAGCGCCGGAGAAACGCTCTATTCCATTGCCTGGCGCTACGACGTGGATCACCGCAAGCTGGCGCAACACAACGGTATCAGCCCACCTTTCACCATTTACCCCGGCCAGACACTGCGCCTCGATGTGCATAATATGGCCGCGCCTTCCAGGCCCTCTCCACGGGCGACGCCCCCGAAAGTCGCCAGTAAGCCGACCCCGAAAGCGCCTGCTGACCGTCAAGAAAATAAAACATCTCGCCCAAAGGCGTCTGCCGCCCCGGCCCTGGTTGCGGGCAACCCCGATTGGCGGTGGCCCGTGAAGGGGCGGGTGATTGCCGCCTTCGGCGCCTCTACGGGGCTCAATCAGGGTATTGATATCAGCGGTAAATTGGGAGACTCTGTGCAAGCAGCTGCTGCAGGGCAAGTGGTTTATGCGGGCAGCGGGCTGCGTGGGTATGGCAATCTCGTGATCATCAAACACAATGACACGTACCTCAGCGCTTATGCCCACAACCGTCGCCTGAAGGTAGCCGAAGGTGACGCGGTAAAAGCAGGAGAGGTGATTGCCGAAATGGGTTCCAGTGGCACCGACAGTGTGCGTCTGCACTTTGAAATTCGGCGTGATGGGAAACCCGTTGACCCAATTGGGTATCTACCCAAACGTTAACGCTAAACGTTAACAATAGTGTCGCAGTATAACGATAACTTGGGTTAAGGCTGTTGGATGCCATAGGGGCGGCACCAGGAGCCGTATGTAGAGCGAGGGGTGATCTATGGCACTGCAAGAACGGGATACAAAAGCGGATCGTGAGTCAGCCGCGGCGGTTCACGAAATTGATTTTAATGATGATGTTGTGGTTGAAGAGGAACCGACCACCGCAGCACCCACCTCCGCCCGACGAGGGCGCGCCACCGCTGATCGGCACTCCGACGATCACTTCTCCAAAAGTCTCGATGCGACACAACTTTACCTGAACGAAATTGGCTTCTCGCCCTTGCTGACCGCCGAGGAAGAGGTCTATTTTGCCCGCCGCGCACTGCGTGGAGATGAGGCGTCCCGGAAGCGGATGATCGAAAGCAATCTGCGTCTGGTGGTGAAAATTTCACGCCGCTACGTCAATCGGGGTCTGGCCCTGTTGGATCTGATTGAAGAGGGCAACCTGGGGTTGATCCGCGCGGTCGAGAAGTTTGACCCGGAGCGGGGTTTCCGCTTCTCCACCTACGCGACCTGGTGGATCCGTCAGACCATCGAGCGGGCGATCATGAACCAGACCCGCACCATCCGTCTGCCCATTCATGTGGTGAAAGAGCTCAATATCTACCTGCGGGCGGCTCGGGAGCTGACCCAGAAGCTGGACCACGAACCCTCCTCGGATGAAATCGCCACGCTGTTGCACAAGCCGGTGGCCGACGTGGAGCGTATGTTGGGGCTGAATGAGCGGGTCACGTCGGTGGACAGCCCGGTGGGCAATGCCTCCGATCGGGCCGTGGTGGACACCATCCCGGACATCAACAACTCCGACCCCGCTTTTCTGATGCAGGATGGCGATCTAAATGACAGTCTGGATCGTTGGCTGGACGACCTGAGTGAAAAGCAGCGTGAAGTCCTGGCCCGGCGTTTCGGGTTGCGTGGCCATGAGGTGTGCACCCTGGAAGAGGTGGGCCATGAAATCGGATTGACCCGAGAAAGGGTGCGCCAGATTCAGGTGGAAGCCCTGAAGCGGTTGCGGGAAATCATCGAAAAGCAGGGGCTCAATAGCGAGGCGCTGTTCAGCGTTTGATGCGGTACCTCTGTCTGAGGTACAAAAAAGCCGGGCTTTGATGGCCCGGCTTTTTTGTGGCTGCAGATTTGTCGGTGCAGACGGTTCAGCGTTCGAGGTACTGCAGTTTCCCTTCCACACCATCCCACTCTTCGGCGTCCGCCGGAGCGTCTTTCTTCTCGGTAATATTGGGCCAGACTTCCGCCAATTCGGCGTTCAGCTCCAGGAACACTTCCTGCCCTTCGGGCAGTTCATCTTCCGAGAAGATGGCATCCACCGGACACTCGGGCTCACAAAGAGCGCAGTCAATGCACTCGTCCGGGTGAATCACCAGGAAATTGGGGCCTTCATAAAAGCAGTCAACGGGGCAGACTTCAACGCAGTCTGTGTGTTTGCATTTAATGCAGTTTTCCCCAACAACAAATGTCATAGCGGACTCCAGCTAACACGGTTCGGATTTTGGGCGCTTATTCTAGCAGTATTCTTAGCTTTTGCCAGTCATAAGCGCCTTTAGGGCATAAAGTTGCTCCAGCGCCTCACGGGGGCTGAGATCATCCGGCTGAACCTCGCCCAGCGCTTCCACCACCGGGTGGGGCGCGCTGTCGAACAGGCCGCCCTGAACGGGCGTGTCGGCCGCCGGTGCCGGTTCGGGTTTGGGTGGCTGGGGAGTCGAGCTGCCGCGCTGGGCGTCGCCCTCCAGTTCCGCCAGTTGGGTCTTGGCCTGGGCCAGCACGCCATCGGGTATGCCCGCGAGTTTGGCCACCTGCAGGCCGTAGCTCTTGCTCGCCGGCCCCTCCTGAACCTTGTGCAGAAAGACAATGCTGTCGTGGTGCTCGGTGGCATCCAGGTGGACATTGACGATGCCCGGTAGCTCGTCGGGCAGCCGGGTCAGTTCAAAGTAGTGGGTGGCGAACAGGGTGTACGCCTTGACGTTTTCCGCCAGATGGCGGGCGCAGGCCCAGGCCAGGGCCAGACCGTCAAAGGTACTGGTGCCCCGGCCGATCTCGTCCATCAGCACCAGGCTGCGCGGCGTGGCGTTATGCAGAATGTTGGCGGTCTCGGTCATTTCCACCATAAAAGTGGAGCGCCCACCGGCCAGGTCATCGGAGGAGCCGATCCGGGTAAAGATCCGGTCCAGCATGCCCACTCTCGCTTCCGCTGCGGGCACAAAGCTGCCGATATGGGCCAGCACGGCGATCAGCGCCGCCTGGCGCATGTAGGTGGATTTACCGCCCATGTTCGGACCAGTGACCACCAGCATGTGGCGCTGATCGCCAAAGCACAGATCGTTGGGAACAAACGGCGCTTCGTTGACGTGCTCGACCACCGGATGTCGCCCGCCCTGAATGTCGATACCGGGGTCGGCGTTCAGGATGGGGCGGCTCCAGCCAAGGCTGTCGGCGCGTTCGGCCAGATTGGTCAGCAGGTCCAGCTCCGCCACGGCGGCGGCGGACTGCTGCAGGGGGATCAGGTCGTCGTTGAGAATGTCGATCAGCTGATCGTAGAGCAGCTTTTCCCGGGCCAGAGCGCGACTTTTGGCGGACAGCGCCTTGTCCTCGAATTCTTTCAGCTCCGGGGTGATAAAACGCTCGGCGTTTTTCAGGGTCTGGCGGCGGATATAGTCCGCCGGGGCCTGTTCGGCCTGGGCGCGGCTGAGCTCGATAAAGTAGCCGTGCACCCGGTTGTAGCCCACCTTCAGCGTGCTGATGCCGGTGCGCTCTCGCTCCCGGGTTTCCAGGTCCACCAGGTACTGGCCGGCGTTGTTGCTGATATTGCGCAGCTCGTCCAGTTCTTCATCGTAGCCCTCGGCGATCACGCCGCCATCGCGAATGACCACCGGTGGATTTTCAATCAGGGCGCGTCCCAGCAGATCAACGGCCTTGGGGAATTCTCCCAGCTGTTGTGCCAGCTCGGACAGGTGCGGCGCGCCGAGCTTGGCCAGCTCGCTGCGCAGCTCCGGGTAGCAGGCCAGGGAGGCGTGCAGCCGGGCGAGATCCCGCGGGCGGGCCGAACGCAGGGCCAGGCGGCCGAGGATCCGCTCCATATCGCCGATGCGTTTGAGAATCCGGTGAATCACCTCGAAGGTGTACTGGTGTTGCAGCTCCGCCACTGCGTCCTGACGGGATTGCAGAATCGGCAGGTCGCGCAGCGGGCGGTTCAGCCAGCGGCGCAGCAGGCGGGAGCCCATGGCGGTGGCGCAGCGGTTCAGAACGCTGTACAGGGTGTTTTCTTCGGTACCCCCGAGGTTGATATCCAGTTCCAGGTTGCGCCGGGTGGCGGCATCCATGATCACCGCCTGCTCCCGGTTTTCGTGGCTCAGGCCGCGCACGTGGGGCAGGGCGGCGCGCTGGGTTTCCCGGGCGTAGTTGAGCAGACAGCCGGCGGCGGCGATGGCGGCGTCCAGATGGTCGCAACCAAAGCCTGCCAGATCCTGGGTGCCGAACTGCTGGGTCAGCAGGCGTCGGGCGCTGTCCAGCTCGAACTCCCAGGGGCCCCGGCGGCGCACGCCCTTGCGGTTCTCCAGCAGTTCGGGCGTGGTCAGGTCATCGCTGACCAGCAGCTCGGCCGGGCGCAGTCGCTGCAGCTCACCGAGGGCCGCGTCCAGCCCCTCGACCTCCAGCACGTAAAAACGGCCGCTGGCGATATCCAGAGACGCCAGTCCATAGGTGTCGCCCTGCTGGTGCAGGGCCACCAGCAGGTTGTCCCGACCGGAGTCCAGAAGGGCTTCGTCGCTGACGGTGCCCGGCGTGACGATGCGCACCACTTTGCGCTCCACGGGCCCCTTGGACGTCGCCGGATCGCCGATCTGCTCGCAGATGGCCACCGAGACGCCAGCCCTCACCAGCTTGGCCAGGTAGCCGTCGGCGGCGTGAAACGGAATGCCCGCCATGGGAATGGGCTCACCGTTGGACTTGCCGCGGGCCGTGAGGGTCACGTCCAGCAGTTCGGCGGCCCGCTTGGCGTCGTCGTAGAACAATTCGTAGAAGTCGCCCATGCGATAGAACACCAGCTCCTGCGGATGCTCCGCCTTGATCCGCAGGTACTGCTGCATCATCGGCGTGTGCTGGCTTGGGGCGTCGGATGTTTTGCTCATAAAACGGCGTTGCCTGGGTGTTATCGGGTGATTGGAAGCTGCGCTATTCTACGGAATTCATCCGGGGCTTGCACTCGTCTCGCGCCTGGCATACCTTGAGCCCATGACCGAACCCCTGACCACTTCCGCCGCCGAACAGCAGGCCCTCGCGACCCGCCTGGGACAGGCGCTGACGGCAAACCACTGGACCGTGGCCGCGGCGGAATCCTGCACTGGTGGTGGTATTGCCGCCGCGATCACCGACATTCCCGGCAGTTCGGGCTGGTTTGGCTATGGTCTGGTGACGTATTCCAACGACGCCAAGGTTCGCATGTTGGGCGTTCCCGAGCAGATGCTGATACAGAACGGTGCGGTCAGTGAATCGGTGGTGCGCGCCATGGCGGAGGGTGCGGCGCGGATTTCTGGCGCGGATCTGGCCATTGCGGTGAGCGGCGTTGCCGGGCCGGAAGGTGGCTCAGAGGAAAAACCGGTGGGTACCGTCTGGTTGGGCTGGGCGTATCGGCGCGGCGAGGCGCTGCTCAGCGATGCTCACCTGCATCGGTTTGAAGGCGATCGGGCCGCCGTGCGAGGGCAGACCGTGACCGCCGCGTTGCAGCAGTTGTTGGCTTTGACTACGGGCGGCAAGACTACTGTATAAATATCGAGTTACTGTTTGCGCATACAGGTTTTTCGTGTATGCTGTCGGCAGTTGTATTGAAACCATTTCAAGTTCTAATTTCACAGCATTGATCGAGGTGTCGGATGGACGCGAATAAAGAGAAAGCGCTACAGGCCGCCTTAGGCCAGATTGAACGTCAATTTGGTAAGGGCACGGTCATGCGCATGGGCGATCGTGAGCGGGTGGCGATTCCCGCCATTTCCACGGGCTCTCTGGGGCTGGATGCCGCCCTCGGTATTGGTGGCCTGCCCAAGGGGCGGGTGGTAGAGATTTACGGGCCGGAATCGTCCGGTAAAACCACTTTGACGCTGCAGGTGATTGCTGAAGCCCAGCGCCAGGGCGGTACCTGTGCCTTTATTGACGCCGAGCACGCGCTGGATCCGATTTACGCCGAAAAACTGGGCGTGAATGTGGATGATCTGATCATCTCCCAGCCGGATACCGGTGAGCAGGCCCTGGAGGTCAGCGATATGCTGGTGCGCTCCGGTGCGGTTGACGTGTTGGTGGTGGACTCGGTGGCGGCGCTGACGCCCCGGGCGGAAATTGAAGGCGAGATGGGTGATCAGCACGTGGGCCTGCAGGCCCGCCTGATGTCCCAGGCGCTGCGTAAAATTACCGGTAACATCAAGAACGCCAACTGCCTGGTGATCTTCATTAACCAGATCCGCATGAAGATCGGTGTGATGTTCGGCAGCCCGGAAACCACCACCGGTGGTAATGCGCTCAAGTTCTACTCCTCGGTTCGCCTGGATATCCGCCGCATTGGTTCGGTGAAAGAGGGCGATGAGGTCATCGGGAACGAGACCCGAGTGAAGGTGGTGAAAAACAAGGTGGCACCGCCGTTCAAGCAAACCGAGTTCCAGATTCTGTACGGCACGGGCATCAACCGCTTCGGTGAGGTCATTGATTACGGCGTCAAGCTTGGCATCGTGGACAAGGCGGGTGCCTGGTACAGCTACAATGGCGACAAGATTGGCCAGGGCAAAAACAACGTGGTGAAGTTCCTTCATGAGAATCCCACCATCGCCCAGGAGATGGAGAAGCGGGTACGCGGCGAACTGCTGAACATCCCGGTAAAGGCCGAAGAGAAGGAAGAAGAGGAAAGCGAGGCCTGAGCCTCGCCGTCCTGTCAAACTAGAAGAGACCCGGGTTGAACCCGGGTCTCTTGTCTGTGGTCCAACTGACGTGATACTCATGATACCCCTTGGGCGGAGCCTGTGGCGCCGCCAAGGCAACGCCAAGTAATAAGAGGAAAGCGGCTGTGCGACTGATTCGTTTGGGTGTTGGACTATTGTTGGTGCTGGGCCTTCTGGCTGGCTGTACCAGTACGCCCTCGGTGGTGACCGATTACGATCCTGAATTTTCGTTTGGAGAGCTCACCCGTTTTCGGGTTGAACTGGCCGAGCAGGAAGACGGCAACAGCCTGCTGATCTCTCCGTTCACCCTGAGTCACCTGCAGCGGGTGATTGAAAGCCATTTGGCGTCGCGCTATGAATCTGCGGGCGAAGATGGGGAGGCGGATTTCGTGGTCCGCTACCACATCGTGGTGGAAGACCGACTGGATGTACGCAGCTACGATCAACGCTATGGCTTTGGGTACTACGGTTATGGCCCCTGGTACCGTTACCCCTATTCCCATGGACCCAGTCCACGGGTCTACCGCCAGGGAACTCTGATCATTGACATCGCTCGCGCTGAAGACAACAAACCGCTGTGGCGGGGCGTCGCCGAGCAGCGTCTGTATGATGGTCTGACGCCTCAGGAACAGCGTCAGCGGCTCTCTGCCGCAGTGACCGAGGTACTGTCGAATTTCCCACCGGTACGTTGAGTCGTTATGACAGAGCGGGATGAGTCGAGCGAGCCCACGATGGGCGAAGTGCGACTGACGGCCATGAACCTGTTGGCTCGTCGCGAGCATGCTCGTGACGAGCTTCGGACCAAATTACTCAAGCGCTTTGGTTCGGAGGGTGAACGGGTTAAGACGGTGGATCAGGCGCTGGCCCGGCTGGAAGAGCAGGGGCTTCAGAGCGATGAGCGCTTCACCGAGGCATTTGTCACCGCTCGGGAGCGGCAGGGCAAGGGGCCTCTGCGTATTGCCCAGGAATTGCGGCAAAAAGGCGTTTCAGACTCTCTGGTCAGCCTTTATCTCGATGAAGGGGATGAGCGCTGGTGGGATCTCGCCAATGAAGTGCGCCGAAAGCGCTTCGGTGACGCACCGGTGGAAGCCCCCAAAGAGAAAGCCCGTCAGGCCCGATTCCTTCAATACCGCGGGTTTTCCCACGAACAGGTGCGAGAGGCTATCGCCAACGCTCCCAGGCATCCATGACTTTCGCAGCATAGCGGTAGCTGCCATAACTGCCGTTATAGCGTGCCAAGGCTTCCGCCAGGCGCCCCTCTGATCGTTCCAGGTAATGCTTGAGGATGGTGCAGCCGTACCGCAGGTTGGTTTCCAGGTCGATCAGGTTGTCTTCCGGTCGGCCAATCTCGTTCTTCCAGAACGGCATGACCTGCATGATCCCCTGAGCACCCACCGGTGACACCGCATAGTGATTGAAGTGGCTCTCCACCTCAATGACCGCTAATACCAGCTCGGGCTGAAGGTCGGTCTGGCGGGCCGCGCTGTGGATTTTGCGCAGCAGGCGCAGGCGTCGATCCGGATCGCGCACATAACGCTCCAGGCGTCCCGACATCAGCATCAGCCAGGCCTCGGCATCAAAGCGATCCTCGAAACTGTCCGCCGCGCGAATGTTATCGAGCAGCTTCTGCCGAAGCTGGTCATCCACTTCAATGGCCGGTTCGGCATAGGCCAGGGTGTTCGATTGTGCCCAGGTGAAACTGGCGGCGCTCGCCATCCACAGTGCCACCAGAACACTGAACGCGGTTTTCTTCACGCCCGGCCCACGCATCGAGGTCAGTCCGCCAGGCGCTCGCGGATAAACTCGACCACCTGTTCCAGTGGAACGTCCTGAGCCTGTTCGTCCCGGCGTCCTTTGTACTCCAGAGTACCTTTCTCCAGACCGCGATCGCCCACCACCAGACGGTGTGGAATACCCATCAGGTCGGTATTGGCGAGCATGACACCGAGGCGCGCTTTGTCTTCGTCCATGTACAGGACTTCAACGCCCAGTTCGGTGAGCTGCTGGTACAGTGTCTCACACTGTTCGGCCACCGCCGGGGATTTGTGCGGGTTGATTGGCACCAGTGCGAGCTGGAAGGGCGCAATACTCTGGGGCCAGATGATGCCATTCTGGTCATGGTTCTGCTCAATGGCCGCCGCGACCACACGGGATACCCCGATACCGTAGCAACCCATGATCATGGGTTTTTCTTTGCCGTTCTCATCCAGCACGCGCGCATTCATCGCCTCGCTGTACTTGGTGCCCAGCTGGAAGATGTGGCCGACCTCAATGCCGCGCTTGATCTCCAATTGGCCCTTGCCGTCGGGGCTCGGGTCTCCGGCCACCACGTTGCGCAGATCCACCACGTCGTTCAGGGGTACATCGCGCTCCCAGTTGACGCCGGTCAGGTGATAGCCATTCCGGTTGGCCCCGCAGACGAAGTCCGCCAGCTGGGCGGCCGCCCGGTCCACCAATACGCGAATGGTCAGGCCCACCGGGCCGAGGGAGCCCACACCCGCGCCCAGCTCTGCTTCAATGCGTTCCTCCGGGGCAAAGGTCAGCGGTGTGGCAATGCCCTCGATTTTTTCGGCCTTGATGTCGTTAAGCTCGTGATCGCCGCGCAGCACCAGAGCCACCAGGGGCGCGGAGCCCTCTTCCGGGGCTTCGCCCAGTACGATCAGGGTCTTGACGGTCTGCTCCGGCGCGACCTTCAGAAAGCCTGCGACCTGTTCGATGGTGTGCTGATCCGCAGTGGCAACCTCGGTCATGGCTTCGCTGGCACTGGGGCGTGCGTCGCTCGGCGCCAGGGCTTCAGCTTTTTCGATGTTGGCGGCATAGTCGCTGCCGTTACTGAACGCGATGTCATCTTCACCGCTGTCGGCCAGTACGTGAAATTCGTGCGAGAAAGCGCCGCCGATGGAGCCGGTATCGGCCAACACGGGGCGATAGGCCAGGCCAATGCGGTCAAAAATGGCGCAGTAGGTGCGGTGCATGACCTCGTAGGTTTCCTGCAGGGATTCCTGACTCAAGTGGAACGAGTAGGCATCCTTCATGGTGAACTCGCGGGCCCGCATGACCCCGAATCGGGGACGGATTTCGTCGCGGAATTTGGTCTGAATCTGATAGAAATTGGCCGGCAGCTGTTTGTAGCTGTTGATCTCACCGCGAATCAGGTCGGTAATGACCTCTTCGTGGGTGGGGCCGAGGCAGAAATCCCGCTGGTGGCGGTCATTGATGCGCAACAGCTCGGGGCCGTACTGCTGCCAGCGTCCGGACTCTTCCCAGAGCTCGGCGGGCTGAACCACCGGCATCAGAACTTCCTGGGCGCCGGAGCGGTCCATTTCCTCCCGGATGATGCGCTCGACCTTGCGCAGTACACGCAGCCCGAGAGGCATCCAGGTATACAGCCCCGAGGCCAGTTTGCGGATCATGCCCGCGCGCAGCATCAATTGGTGGCTGATGACCTCGGCGTCGGAGGGCGTTTCTTTCAGTGTGGCGATTAAAAAACGACTGGCTCGCATAGATTGGCTTCTTAGTGGCTATACTGGTAAACAGAGAAAACGCTTATTCTACGGTGCTTACCAGCTCGGGTACAGACTCCCGATGCGCACTGAGTACCGAACCACCCAAAGAAGTCGATGAGGAGAGGGTCATGTTTCAACTGCATTCACGCCTGGCCGAGGATACCGTGCCGGTAGGGCGCTTCCCGCTGTCACTGCTGCTGCTCAGCAAAGATGCCAACTATCCCTGGTGCCTGCTGGTGCCTCTGCGGGAGGATGTGTTTGAAATTCATCATTTGGGTGAGTGGGATCAGCAGCAGCTGATGCGCGAATCCTGTCGTCTGGCCGAGGTGATGACCAGCGTGTTTGATGCCGACAAGATGAACGTGGCGGCGCTCGGCAATGTGGTCCCCCAGTTACATGTACACCACATTGCCCGCTTTGAGACGGACCCGGCCTGGCCGCAGCCGATTTGGGGCGTCAAGCCCGCTGCAGGCTATTCTGAGGCGCAGTTGCAGGACCGACTGGATCACCTGAGATCCGCCCTGGTCGGGGACGACTTTGAGGTATTGGAGTCACTGGAGGATCTGGAGGTCGATCCGGTGGATACAACGGGGCCGGGCGACTGGTATTGAGAACAGGGCCCCGAGAGGGGCCCTGTTGAGCAGGTATGGCGCTTACAGAGCCATTTCCTTGAGCTTCTTCAAAGGACGTACCTTGACGGCGATGGAGGCCGGTTTCGCTTTGAACACGGTCTCTTCGCCAGTGAAGGGGTTGATGCCCTTGCGCGCCTTGGTGGCGGGCTTCTTCACGGTGGTGATCTTCAGCAAGCCGGGCATTACGAATTCGCCCACGGCACGCTTCTTGACGTGACCTTCAATGATGTCAGACAGCTCGTCCAGTACCGACTGGACCTGCTTTTTGCTCAGCTCGGTATTTTCCGCGATCTGATTCAGAATCTGGGTTTTGTTGTAACGCTCGGAGATCGCCTTTACTTTCTTGGCAGCCGGCTGCTTGGCAGCAGCTTTCTTGGCGGGAGCTTTCTTTGCGGGTGCCTTTTTGGCAGCAGTTTTGCGAGCAGCCATAATATGATCCTTGTTGATGGTCAAGTGTTTATTGAGTCAGGCCGAGGAAAAAGCCTGAATATATAGCGTATTAACCGCACCGTGTACGGCTGGCACTATATATAAAGGATAAAACGACGATCAGCAACCCAAAAAACCGCTTTTTTACCGCTATAGCGCCAATTGTCTCAGGCGTGGATCCTCTTCAGCGGTTTCCCAGGCCCGATCGAAAATCTCCCTCAGCGTTTTTACCCGCGCACCCGCCTGCCAATCGTAAAAGCCGTGATAGTTGTCCGGATCATTCTGATAGACCAGGTGCTCCCGGTCGCCCAGCGCAAATGCGATGGCCTGGGTTTCAATGTCGTTGGTCAGCCGGCGCAGGGTCACCTTGCTCGGCAGCCTCTGGGCCAGGCGAACCAGGCCGTGCCCGTATTCAACCAGCGCCCGGGTGTCCCGGACCAGCAGCTGTACCTGCGCCTGGCGATGTCTACGGGCAATCTCGGAGAGTGCTTCGGCCAGCTCCGGCAGGTCGTAAACCTCTCTGGCCAGGTCGGGTGAGTAGAGTGAGAAAGTGCGGCGAGTCTCGCTCGCGCAGTGGAGTAGTGCCTGGCGAAAGGCGTCTGGTCCATCAATCAACTCAGATTGCTCGGGGGTATCCGGCGGGAGGTTCATGACGTTCGGCTCCAGTTCGTATTCGACTTTTCAGCGTGCTCAACCGCCATGATAAAGCAAGCCTGGCCAAAGAAGGAGGCGGGATAGCCGTATATCATATAGAAAAATTGTTGCGCTAATGAAAATATGGAGTTATAAAGGCAGTGCGCTACCTGTGACACCCACAGCAGCGTCCGACTATGGCGCAGGTCAATCACAGGGGCAGGGAGGCGTGCTGGCGCAACAACAATAAACAATGCAGATCCATTATCGGGTAAGCGGAGAATAAGCGATGACAATAATGAACAAGACTCAGGGCTTGACACCTCGTTCGGCATTTCGGCGCACCAGGCTGGCGCGCGCCATTCACTGGAGTTCACAGTTACTGGTCGCAGGTGCGGTTGGCTGGCATGGCGCCGGCTTTGCACAGGAAGCCACACCGGCGGAGCCGGAGCAGCCGACCGCACTGGAAGAGATCGTGGTGTCCGGTCAGCGCAGCAGCATTCAGTCGGCCCAGATGATCAAGCAGAGTGCTGAACAGATCGTCGACTCGATTGTCGCGGATGACATCGGCAAGCTGCCCGATCGCTCGGTGACCGAAACCTTGCAGCGCATTCCGGGTGTGACCATTGATCACTTCATGTCTCTCGGGGATCCGGAGCACTTCTCAGCTGAAGGCAGTGGCGTCGCCGTGCGCGGTTTGACCCAGGTGCGTAGTGAGCTCAATGGACGCGACAGCTTTACCGCAAACGGTGGGCGGAGCCTGAGCTTTGAAGATGTGCCCGCGGAGCTTATGGCCGGGGTGGACGTCTATAAAAACCCTTCGGCGGACATGATCGAAGGTGGCCTGGGCGGCACCGTCAACCTGCGTACTCGTATGCCTTTTGACAGTGATGGTCAGGTAATGGCGGCGACGGCCAGCGTGAATTACGGTGACTTTATCGAAGAGGCCGACCCGTCGGTATCGGCTCTTTACAGCAACCGCTGGGACACCTCCGCCGGTGAGTTCGGTCTGTTGGTGGATGTCGCTTTTTCGGAAATTTCGACCCGCACCGACGGCATTTTCAATCGTCCGTTTTTCCCCCGCGATGACCTGCAGGGTTACGAGGGGACTACTATCCAGGTACCGCGTGGGGCGGACTGGCGCTCCATGGATTTCAATCGCGAGCGGTTGGGGTCCTACCTGGCGACTCAGTGGCGGCCCAGCGATGCGTCAGAATTCTATTTCCAGGCGTTCCGTTCCGAATATGACATGCAGTGGGATGAGGATGCCATCTTTGTCCAGAACGATGCCTATGCCATCCAGCCGGGCGAGGGCAAAGAGTTTGTTGTCGATGACAATAATGTCTTTCTGTCGGGTCGCCTGACCCAGCCCGGGGGAATCCCCTTCGGGGCCGATATCCGCGTGGCCAATCGCGAGTCAGTCACCAGCGATTTTTCCGCCGGTTACAAGTGGTTGCCGGGTGACCAGCTGGAATTCAGTACCGACCTCCAGTACACCAAGGCAACAACGGAGGGTCTGGATGCCACCATCGCGACGGGCATCAACCTGCCGTACATCGATATTGATCTGCGCGGTGAACGACCGCTGGTTCAGGCCGACGATGAGTACCTGTCCGATCCGGGCAATTACTACTGGGGCTTCACCATGCCCTTTATCGAGGACAACGAAGCCGAGCAGTTCGCCTGGCGTGCGGACGTGAAATACAACTTCAATGACACCGACGTTGTGCGCTACATCAAGACCGGCGTTCGGCTGACGGACCGGGAAGCCACCAACATCAACAGCGGCTACCACTGGCAGGCAATCTACCAGCCGTGGATGGCCTGGTGGAAGCTGCCCGACGACCAGATGCCTCCGGTGGAAGACGCCAGCCAGATGTCGCTCAACACCTTTGATAACTTTTTCCGGGGCAAGGCACCGAGCCCGGGGGCTGTCTATGCGCCTCACATATCGCTGGTTGAGGGCTATCCGGAGAGCTTCGATCAACTGCATGCGGATGCCAGTGAGAACTATATCTGCTGTGACGACTACATGCCGGCAACCATGGACGATCCGAGCCGCATTAACGAACAGGAAGAGCAGACCTACGCGGCGTACTTCCTGCTCGGTTTCGGTGTCGACGACTGGGCGCTGCCGGTAGACGGTAATATCGGTATTCGCGTGGTGCAGACCGACAGCGCGGCATCGGGCATGATCCGCTACCCCGAAACCATCGTGGTGGGAGAGGATGGGGAGACGGAAAGCCGCCCCTGGTATCAGGATCCGGAAGATATCGTGGCGGAGAATTCCTATACCAACGTGCTCCCGAACCTGAACTTGCGCGTGGAATTGCGTGATGATCTGTTCCTGCGCTTCGCCGCCTCCAAAGCCATGGCGCGGCCTGCGTACAATCAGATGCAGGCGTTCCAGACCTTGAGCGCGGGCCGCCCGGAAGGGGTGCCGGAAGACCAGTATGTGCCGCCGGAGGATTTCCGGCTGACGTCCTCCTCCGGCTCCAACCCGATGCTCGAGCCGATGGAGGCGACCCAGTTTGATATCTCGCTGGAGTGGTACTTCAATGACGCCGGTGGTATGGCCCACGTCAATGCCTTCAGTAAGGACATTGAAGGGTTTATCCGCAACCAGACGATCCGCGAAGAACACGGTGGGTGGGATTATACGGTGACCCGTCCGGTCAACACCGGCACCGCTGATATCCGGGGTGTCGAGTTGGGCTGGAGCCAGTTCTTTGATCAGCTTCCCGAGCCCTTTGATGGTCTGGGTATGCAGGCCAACTACACCTACATCGACAGCAGCACCGATGTGCCTCGCGATGAGGGCTCCAATCCGGTCGATACCGACGGCAGTGAATACGGGCAGATGCCCTTTGAGGGGCTGTCGGAGCATTCCTACAATCTGGTGGGTATGTACGAGAAGGGGCCGCTGTCTGTTCGTCTGGCGTATAACTGGCGGAGTGACTTCCTGATGTCCGTTGGCCCCAATGGCTTTAACGGCACCGATCGCGATATCACCTGGCGCCTGCCGGTGTATAACGACGATTACGGTCAGATGGATGGGTCGATCTTCTACGACATCACCGACATGCTGTCACTCGGCCTGGAAGTGAACAACATCCTCAATTCGGAAACGCGCACGATCATGAAGCAGAACGCAGCGGGAGACCACTACGCTTCTTACTTCCTGAACGATACGCGCTATGCATTGACCCTCAGGGCCAATTTTTAGGTGAGACCCGGCGGTAGGGAAGCCGCCGATATTGTTGGCATGCTTGGCGCCGGTGTTTTTACCCCGGCGCTTTTTTGTGCGGACCGGCTACGAAAACGACGCCCAGATGGGGCAGTGATCGGACGGGCGCTCCATACCCCGGATGTCATAATCGACGCCCGCCTCCGTGCATCGTTCGAGTAACGGCTCGGTTGCCAGAATGAGGTCGATTCTCAGGCCCCGTTTGGGGTCGGCATCAAAGCCTTTGCTACGATAGTCAAACCAGCTGAAGGTACGCTCTTCGTCCGGCTGGTGTTGACGGAAGGTATCCTTCAGACCCCAGTCCAGCAGAGTATCCAGCCATTCCCGCTCTTCCGGCAAAAAGCTGCACTTTCCGTCGCGCAACCAGCGCTTGCGGTTCTGCTCGCCAATACCGATATCCCGGTCAGTATGAGAGACGTTCATATCGCCCATGACAAGCAGCGGTTTAGAGGGGTCGCACTGGTCGTTCAGGAAGGCCATCAGGTCCTGGTAGAACTTGCGCTTATTGGGAAATTTGACCGGGTGGTCGCGATTTTCACCCTGGGGGAAGTAACCATTCAGAACGGTCACTTCGCCGCCGAGGGGGGAGTCGAATACCCCTCCGATAAAACGCCGTTGGGATTCTTCCAGATCTCCGGGGAAACCCTTGATCACCTGCTTGAAGGGGTGGCGGGACATTAGCGCTACGCCGTAGTGCGTTTTCTGGCCGTAGAACTCTACGTGGTAACCCATGTCCCGGATTTCCTGCTCGGGAAACTGCTCGTCGGTGACTTTGGTTTCCTGCAGGCCGATGAAGTCCGGCTGATATTTATCGATCACTGCTTGCAACTGGTGAAGGCGGGTGCGGATGCTGTTTACGTTGAAGGAAACGGCGTTCATGCGGTTCAATTCCTGAGTCCGATCTGATGGAGGCGTGGGTTAAAAAATACCCCGAAAACGCACCGAGGGAAAAGGCCTGTGCGGTATCGGGGCTCGGGTTTGGATGTTGGTTACCAGTTGGCGACGCGATCCCGGTCCTGTTCATCCATGGATTCGAGCTGCTCAATGAAGTCCACCAGAATATGTCCGGCTTCGTTGAGAAACGGATCCTTGTCCGGGTTGATTTCACTGCGTGAAAGCGCACTGAAGCTGACCAAGTCGCCTTCTTCTTCGTCGTCGTTGGCCGCTTCTCCGGCGTCCGCGCCCTCGGTCGCGTCCTCGTCGTCGCTGCCGGCCAGGCGGTCAATGTCTTCGTAACTGTCATACAGGGACAGCCCTTTGGCTTTCCGGCGCTCGTTTTCGAGTTGCAACAGAGACGCTTCCAGGGATTCCTGTTCGTTTCGACGCTGTTTTTCATTCAGGGAGACGACCGTGCGGTCCTTGTTCTTCTCCGTCAGCGCCATCTGATCGCGCAGGTAGATGAAATCCGGGTTCTTCTCTACGCGCTGCTCGTGCAATGGGTTCAGGTGTGGAAGAAGCGCCTGAATGTCAAAGTAACGAGAGTGCGGAACCGCGTGAATCTTGTCCCAGGGTAAGGCGTTGTCGTAAGTGCTCTCGCCGACATCGTCTACGTTGACCAGGCTAGGCAGCGTCATGTCGGGAATAACTCCGCGATGCTGTGTGCTCTCGCCCGAGACGCGATAGAACTTGGACTCCGTCAGCTTCAGCTGGCCGGCATCGACCGGTACCAGCGATTGCACGGAGCCTTTGCCGAAGCTCTGGGTGCCAACAATGATGCCCCGGCCGTAATCCTGGATGGCGCCGGCAAAAATTTCCGAAGCCGATGCACTCAACCGATCAATCAGCACCACCAGCGGCCCGCGGTAGGCCGCCCGGGAGTGTGATTGATAATTGCGTGAAATCAGTTCATTGGTCTGGCGAATCTGTACCACGGGCCCGCGATCGATAAACAGGTCGGTCAGGGTAGTGGCCTCCTGCAGGGACCCACCGCCATTGCCGCGCAGATCAAGCACAATCCCGTCGACGTTTTCTTTTTCCAGCTCTTGAAGAATCCGGTGCACGTCACGGGTGGTGCTCTTGAAGTTCGGGTCGCGCTTGCGATAAGCCTCGAAATCCATGTAGAAGGTGGGTACACGAATCACGCCAATTTTGTAGCGGTCGCGCCCATTCATAACCTCGAATACGTCGTGCTTCGCCGCCTGTTCCTCAAGTTTGACCTTGTCCCGGGTGATGGTGATGACTTTGGTCGCACTGTCGGTGGGGGCCTTGGCCGGGAGCACTTCAAGGCGGACAACCGTGTCTTTTTTGCCGCGAATCTGCTCCACCACTTCGTCGAGGCGCCAACCGACCACATCGGTCATTTCACCTTCTTCGCCCTGGCCGACTGCGACGATGCGATCCGCTGGGCGAAGTTCCCCCTGCTTGTCCGCCGGCCCGGCGGGAACCAGACGCATCACCTTGGTGTGTTCGTCCTCGGTCTGGAGTACGGCCCCAATCCCCTCCAGGGAGAGTGACATGTTGATATTGAAGTTTTCGAGTGTTCTCGGCGACAGGTAGTTGGTGTGCGGATCGTACAGGGTGGTCAGGCTGTTGATCACGACCTCAAAGGCATCATCGCTGTCCTGCTGGCGAACCCGGCGCAGTTGGTTTTCATAGCGTTTGCGCAGGAGCTCCTTGCTCTCTTCCAGGTCCTTCCCGGCCAGTACCAGATCCAACAGGCTGGCTTTGACCCTGCGGTGCCAGAGCTCATCAGCGGTTTTCTTGTCCTCGGGCCACTCGGCCTGCTCCCAATCCACCACGAGCTGATCGTCGGTGGTGAAGTCGTACTTGATCTCATCACTCTCCAGCCGCTCAATCACCGATTCCAGCCGCGTCGTCAGGCGCTGCCGGTAGATATCGAAGATGTCGAAGGCTTCATTCAGGTTGCCCTTGGCGAGCCAGTTGTCGAACTTCTCACGGTGACGGTTGAATCCGTCGATATCAGCCTGGAAGAAGTAGCTTTTGGTGGGGTCCAGGGTTTTCAGGTAATTGTCCAGATACTCGGACGACAGGTCGTCATTGAGGGACTGGTCCCGGTAATGGTGCTCGCTCAGTTGCTGGACCACGCTCGCCGTGACCTGGCGGTGCTGATCGGTGATTTCCAGGGGGGCCAGGGCGGCAGCCCAGAGCGCTGGGGCGCTGAACAACAGGGCCGAAATGGCGAGACTGCTGCGCAGGAACTTCGGGACGTTGAGCATAGGTTCAATCCTGCTTTGTTTCCGGTGGCCAGCGAACTGTGGTTGACTATCGCCAGTGACACTGGAAGCGGCGTTAATACTGGGTTTCATACTACTATAGCCCCCGGAGTATGGCTACCGGAGTGGGTTCGGGAGACGTTTAGAAAGGTAAATCGGCGCAAGAGTTCCCCAGAACGCACTGGGGCCGCACTAAGTGCGGCCCCAGGGTGGGTCGGTAAAGGCCCGGTGGTGTGTCGGCCTCAGGCGGGGTAATCGCGCTTGCTGTAGCCGGTGTAAAGCTGGCGTGGACGGCCGATCTTGTAGGGTGCGCTCACCATTTCCTGCCAGTGGGCGTACCAGCCGACGGCGCGGCCTGTGGCAAAAATCACGGTAAAGGCTTCGGTGGGAATGCCGATGGCCTTCATGATGATGCCGGAGTAGAAATCCACATTGGGGTAGAGTTTCTTCTGGATGAAGTACTCGTCTTCCAGGGCGATTTTCTCCAGGCGCTTGGCGATCGCCAGCAGCGGATCGTTTTCCAGGCCCAGCTCGGACAGTACTTCGTCAGCGGCCTGTTTCATCACCTTGGCGCGCGGATCAAAGTTCTTGTAGACCCGGTGACCGAAGCCCATCAGACGGAAGGGATCGTTCTTGTCTTTGGCTTTGGCGACATAGGTGTCGATGTTGTCGACGCTGCCAATTTCCTCAAGCATGTTGAGAACGGCTTCGTTCGCACCACCGTGGGCGGGGCCCCACAGGGTAGCGATACCCGCTGCGATGGCGGCAAAGGGGTTGGTGCCGGACGAGCCGGACAGACGCACGGTGGAGGTGGAGGCGTTCTGCTCGTGGTCGGCGTGCAGCAGGAAGATCCGGTCCATGGCTTTGGCCAATACCTGGTTGACCTTGGGGCTTTGCCCGGCGGTACCAAAGGTCATGTTCAGGTAGTTTTCAGCGTAGGCGAGATCGGCGTCCGGGGCGATGAACTCTTCGCCCTGGCGGTGCTTGTGGGCCATGGCGGCAAGGGTCGGCATCTGACCGATCAACCGGTAGGCCGTAACCCGACGACTCTCTTCGCTGGTGATGTCGGTCTCTTCATGGTAAACCGCGGCCAGAGCGTTCACTGCGCTGCCCATGATGGCCATGGGGTGAGCGTTGCGACTGAAGCCTTTGATGATCTGAGCCACTGAGTCGTCGACCTTGGAGTGCTTTTTGACTTCGTCGGCGAACGTCGCTTTTTGTTCTTTGGAGGGGAGTTCGCCGTTCAGCAGAAGGTAGCAGGTCTCGAGGTAGTCAGAGTGCTCGGCTAACTGATCGATGGGGTAGCCACGGTGCAGAAGCACGCCTTTGGCGCCATCGATGAAGGTAATTTTGGACTCGCAGGGGGCGGTGGACATGAACCCCGGATCGTAGGTGAAAAAACCCTTTTTGGTCAGGCCGGAGACATCAATCACGTCAGGGCCGGCAGTGCTCGGGTAAACAGGCAGATCAATAGGCGCATCCAGGCCGTCGACCGTTAACCGTGCTTTTCTGTCAGTCATTACGGACTCCTGTGGTTTACAAACTTTTAAGGCTTCCAGGAATGGCTGGATGGCCAGACCGGGTTTTTAATCGGGGCGTCACTATAAGCCCCGGCGTGGGTTTGTCAAACAGCCCACGGGTTGATGGGAGGCGGCATTATAGAGGAGAAGGCCTGATTTCGGTAGTTTTTCGAGATCGGGTTGGCAAAAAATCCACTTGACGGCGAGGGCGCCCGTGTAGTGGCCGGCCCGTTGGTGCCGGGGTGCCCGGCATCACGGAGGCTTTGACTGGAGGCAATGATCCGGCAGTGGTGGGAACGTCGTAACAGGTGACAGCGCTGTCGGATTTTACCCCCGGGGACGGGGTGGTGAACAATCCGGTGGTGATTTGCCTCCAAATGGAGCATCAAGCGGCTCCAGTGCACGCCAATCGGGCATTTCCGGGGGATTTTTGCCCGGGTTTTTGTTTGTGTTTCAGGATTCGACTCTCTATAATACGCCGCGACTTGCAGGCAGCGGTGAGAGAGCCAATCGCCGGTCCAGACCATGCTCTGAGAACAGACATTGGCGCGGACGGCGCATAAACAAATCAACCTGGCGACCGCCCTGTGTGCTCTGGAGAGATGCGCTTGGCGCTATTTCGCTAACCTGCCTACATTAGCTGGGCTAGAAGGTGACTATCAACCGTGAAAAACCAAAGACCTGTCAATCTCGATATCTCCACCATCAAACTTCCGATTACCGCTATTGTTTCCATTCTTCACCGCGTCTCCGGTGTTTTTCTTTTTGCCGGTGTGGCCGTACTTCTCTGGCTGCTTGATGGCAGTCTTGCCTCCGAAGAGCAGTTTGTGGCTCTGCAGGAAACGCTGACCCAGCCGGTCTGGCAGATCGTCGTCTGGGCAGTTGTCGCCGCGCTCGCCTATCACATGGTGATGGGGGTCCGGCACCTGATTATGGATTGTGGCATTGGTGAAAGCCTGAAAGGTGGTCGCCTCGGTGCGAAGCTCGCACTGGCGGTGGCCGTTGTACTGATTGTTCTGGCAGGAGTCTGGATATGGTAACCGCGGTAACCAATCTCGGCCGCAGCGGCCTGTACGACTGGCTGATTCAGCGCGTGAGCGCAGTGATCATGGCCGTCTACACCGTCTTTATTGTGGCTTATATCGTAATAACCCCCGAACTGAGTTTTGAGCAGTGGCAGGGCCTGTTTGGTCAGCTGTGGATGAGGGTGTTCACCCTCATGACCCTGCTGTCCGTGGTGGCCCACGCCTGGATCGGCCTGTGGGCGGTCCTGACGGACTACATCACCGAGCGGATGATGGGCGGCAAAGCCCTGGTGTTGCGTCTGCTGGCTCAAGTACTGCTGGCGGTAGTCGCCGTGACTTACACCCTCTGGGGTGTCGAAATTATCTGGGGGTTTTAAACTATGCGCACGATTTCCTTTGACGGCATCGTCGTCGGTGGTGGCGGCGCGGGTATGCGCGCGGCCCTTCAGTTGGCCAGCTCCGGTTACAAAACCGCGGTGATCACCAAAGTATTCCCGACCCGGTCGCACACCGTGTCCGCCCAGGGCGGCATCACCTGCGCCATTGCCAGTTCTGACCCCAATGACGATTGGCGTTGGCACATGTATGACACGGTAAAAGGCTCCGATTATATCGGTGATCAGGACGCCATTGAGTATATGTGCTCCGTGGGTCCGGAAGCCGTGTTCGAGCTGGAGCACATGGGGCTGCCATTCTCCCGTACCGAAGAGGGGCGCATTTATCAGCGTCCGTTTGGTGGTCAATCCAAGGATTTTGGCCGCGGCGGCCAGGCGGCGCGCACCTGCGCGGCGGCGGACCGCACGGGTCATGCGCTGCTGCACACCCTGTACCAGGGTAATATCAAGAGCAACACGGTGTTCATGAACGAATGGTATGCCGTGGATCTGGTGAAGAACGCCGATAACGCTGTTGTGGGCGTAATTGCCATCAACATTGAAGACGGCGAGACGGTGTTTGTCCGCTCCAAGGCCACAGTGCTGGCGACGGGCGGTGCCGGTCGTATTTACGCCTCCACCACCAACGCGCACATCAACACCGGCGACGGTATCGGTATGGCGCTGCGCGCGGGCTTCCCGGTCCAGGATATGGAAATGTGGCAGTTCCACCCCACCGGCATTCACGGTGCGGGCACCCTGGTGACCGAAGGTTGCCGCGGTGAGGGCGGCTATCTCATCAATAAGGACGGTGAGCGCTTTATGGAGCGTTACGCGCCCAACGCCAAAGATCTGGCGGGCCGCGACGTGGTGGCGCGCTCCATGGTCATGGAGATTCTGGAGGGCCGCGGTTGTGGCCCCAATGGCGATCACGTACTGCTCAAGCTCGATCATCTGGGTGAGGAGGTGCTGGAAAGCCGCCTGCCCGGCATCTGTGAACTGTCCCGTACTTTTGCCCACGTGGATCCGGTCAAAGAACCGATCCCGGTGGTGCCCACCTGCCACTATATGATGGGTGGTATTCCGACCAACGTGAACGGCCAGGCCCTGACCGTGGACGCGGATGGCAAGGACGTTCCGATCGAAGGTCTGTTCGCCTGCGGCGAAGCGGCCTGCGTATCGGTGCACGGTGCCAACCGCCTGGGCGGCAACTCGCTGCTCGACCTGGTGGTGTTCGGCCGGGCGGCCGGCAAGCACATCGAGAAAGTGCTGCGTGAAGGCGCAGAGCAGCAGGCGCCGCGCGAGAGCGATATCGAAGCGTCGCTGGCCCGACTGAATCGCCTGAACAGCTCGACCGGTGGGGAGAGCAGTGCGGTACTGCGCAAAGAGCTGCAGGAAGTGATGCAAAACCACTTTGGCGTATTCCGCAAGGGTGACTTCATGGCCGAGGGCATCAAAAAGCTGGCCGCCCTGCGCGAGCGCATTGAAAACGTGTCTATCGACGACAAGAGCGATGCGTTCAATACGGCCCGGATTGAAGCTCTGGAGTTGCAGAACCTGCTGGAAGTGGCCGAGGCCACTGCCATCGCGGCCAATGAGCGCACCGAGTCTCGCGGCGCCCATGCCCGCGAGGACTTCCAGGAGCGCGACGACAAGAACTGGCTGTGCCACTCCATGTACTATCCGGTCGACAAGCGGGTGGGTAAGCGCGGCGTGAACTTTGCCCCGCGCACCATGGACGCGTTCGAACCGAAAGCACGTGTTTATTAAGGGGTACGAGTTATGTTGAAAGTTGAAGTCTATCGCTACAACCCCGAGACCGACAAAGCGCCTTACATGAAGTCCTACGAAGTGGACACTCAGGGTAAGGACCTGATGGTGCTCGACGTGCTGGGTATGCTCAAGGAACAGGACGAATCCCTGGCTTACCGTCGCTCCTGCCGCGAGGGGGTTTGTGGCTCGGATGGCATGAATATCAACGGCGTTAATGGGCTGGCCTGTATCACGCCGCTGTCTCAGGCGGTAAAGAACAACAAGTTGGTGGTTCGGCCACTGCCTGGACTTCCGGTGATTCGTGATCTGGTCATCGATATGACCCAGTTCTACGATCAGTACAAGAAAATCGAGCCCTATTTGCAAAATGATACCCCCGCTCCGGCAATCGAGCGGTTACAATCTCCCGAAGATCGTGCCAAGCTGGACGGTCTGTACGAGTGTATTCTGTGCGCCTGCTGCTCAACCAGCTGCCCGTCGTTCTGGTGGAATCCGGACAAGTTCATTGGTCCGGCCGGTCTGCTCCAGGCCTACCGCTTCCTGGCGGACAGCCGCGACCTGGCCACAGAGAAACGCTTGTCGAACCTGGATGACCCCTTCAGCGTCTTCCGCTGTCACGGCATTCAGAACTGTGTGTCCGTGTGCCCCAAAGGGTTGAACCCGACCCGGGCGATCGGTCATATTCGCACCATGCTGCTGCAAAGTGCGACCTGATCACACTCAGATGTGAGCAACATGGGTCGGGCCGAGAGCCCGGCTGTTCGGCACACCCTCAAGGGTGTGCCTGAGTATTTGAGCGGCGCGTTCTGCCACAAGCGGAGTGCGTTATGGTAGCTAACGGCTAGAGACTAGCAGGGGGAGTATCGGGTAACACCCGATCCGGCCGCCAGCCATCCCGGTGAACCGGTGGTTGGCGAACCCCATGACAAGGTGGGTGTAATGCAAGACAGCATCATGGAGCAATTTTGGCGCACGTCCCATATCTCCGGAGGGAATGCCGCCTACGTCGAAGCGCTCTACGACACATATCTACACGATCCCAATGCGGTTCCCGATGAGTGGCGCAATTACTTTGAGCAATTGCCCCGGGTCAACGGGGTAGTCACCCAAGACGTTCCGCACTCCGTAATCCGCGAGCAGTTCCAGCGTCTCGCCAAAACCCGCTCAGCGACCGCGTCGGCCACGGCGGCGGGCTCCGTCAGCCTCGAGCACGAGCGCAAGCAGGTCAAAGTTCTTCAGCTGATCAGCTCCTACCGCTTCCGCGGCCACCAGAAAGCCCAACTCGACCCCCTCAGCCTGATGGATCGTGAACGAGTTCCTGACCTGGAGCTGGGATTTCATGGTCTGACAGAAGCGGATCTGGACACGGTTTTCAACACCGGCAACCTGTTCATCGGCCGGGAAGAGGCGCCGCTCAAGGACATTGTCGATGCTCTGGAGCAGACCTACTGCGGGCACGTCGGTCCGGAAATCATGCATATCACCAACCTGGCGGAGAAGCAGTGGCTTCAGCAGCGCCTGGAGAGTGTGCGTTCCAAGCCGGACTTCAGCGATGAGCAGCGCCTGGCCGTGTTGGACCGTCTGGTGGCGGCCGAAGGGCTGGAGCGGCACCTTGATAGCAAATACCCCGGGACCAAGCGTTTTGGTCTGGAGGGGGGCGAGAGCTTTATTCCGCTGGTGGATGCGATCGTCAACCGCGCGGGCGGTTACGGCGCAAAAGAAATCGTGCTGGGTATGGCTCACCGTGGCCGTCTGAACACCCTGGTCAACATCTTCGGTAAGAGCCCGTCAGAACTGTTTGGCGAGTTCGAAGGCACCAAGCGTCTGGTGGACACCTCAGGCGATGTGAAATACCACCAGGGGTTCTCCTCCAATATCATGACCCCGGGCGGCGAACTGCACATGGCCATGGCCTTCAACCCGTCGCACCTGGAGATCGTCTCTCCGGTGGTTGAAGGGTCGGTACGGGCCCGCCAGGATCGCCGTGAAGACCCGATCGGGGCCAAGGTGCTGCCCATCGTGGTGCACGGGGACGCGGCCTTCGCCGGTCAGGGCGTGGTCATGGAAACCTTCCAGATGTCCCAGACTCGAGCCTATGCCACCGGCGGCACCGTACACCTGGTGATCAATAACCAGGTGGGCTTTACCACCAGCAAGCGCGAAGACATGCGCTCCACCGAGTACTGCACCGACGTGGCCAAGATGGTGGAAGCGCCGATTTTCCACGTCAATGGTGACGATCCGGACGCGGTGCTGTTTGCGGCCCAGTTGGCGGCGGACTATCGCTATGAGTTCAAGAAAGACGTGGTGATCGATCTGGTCTGTTACCGTCGTCGCGGCCACAATGAGGCTGATGATCCCTCGGCGACCCAGCCTTTGATGTATCAACTGATCCGCAAGCAAAAAACCACCCGTGCGCTCTACGCCGACAAACTGGTGGAAGCTGGCGTGGTGACCGCGGAAAAAGTTGACGAAATGATGAACAACTACCGCGCCGCCCTGGACCGCGGTGAAAGTGTGGCCAACGGCCTGGTCAGTGAGCCGGACCGCTCGCTGTTTGTCGACTGGACGCCCTACATCGGCCACGACTGGAATACGCCGGGCGATACCAGCTTCGACCTGAAACGTCTGCAGGAACTCGGTCACAAGATGTGCGAGATTCCCGACGGCGTGGTGGTGCAAAAGCAGGTCGGCAAGATTTACGACGACCGTCGCAAGATGGCCGGTGGCGCTCTGCCCATCAACTGGGGCATGGCGGAAACGCTCGCCTACGCAACGCTGCTGGATCAGGGCTACGGCGTCCGCCTGACCGGTCAGGATGTCGGGCGAGGCACCTTCTCACACCGTCACGCAGTAGTGCACAGTCAGAAAGACGGTTCCACCTATATCCCGCTGCGTCACCTCAAAGAGGATCAGCCAGCGCTGGATCTGTATGACTCCTTCCTGTCCGAAGAGGCGGTGCTGGCGTTCGAGTATGGCTATGCCACCACCACCCCGAACGGCCTGATCATCTGGGAAGCCCAATTTGGCGATTTCGCCAACGGCGCGCAGGTGGTCATCGACCAGTTCATCACCAGTGGTGAGCACAAGTGGGGTCGCTTGTGTGGCTTGACCATGCTGTTGCCACACGGCTACGAAGGGCAGGGCCCGGAGCACTCCTCCGCGCGTCTGGAGCGCTTTATGCAGCTGTGTGCCGAGCACAACATTCAGGTCTGTATTCCGACCACCCCGGCTCAGGTGTTTCACATGCTGCGCCGTCAGGTGATCCGCCCGATGCGTCGCCCACTGGTGGTCATGAGTCCGAAATGGATTCTGCGTCACAAGCTGGCGACCTCCAGCCTGGAAGATCTGGCCAACGGTCACTTCCACAATGTGATCACCGATGAGCAGGTTGACCCGGCGAAAGCCAAGCGGGTGGTGCTCTGTTCCGGCAAGGTGTACTACCACCTGCTGGAAGAGCGCATGGAACGTGAACAGGATGACGTGGCTCTGGTCCGTCTGGAGCAGCTCTACCCCTTCCCGGAAGAAGAATTGAAAGAGGCGCTGGCGCCTTTCAAAAATCTGAAGGATATCGTCTGGTGTCAGGAAGAGCCCATGAACCAGGGTGCCTGGTACAGCAGCCAGCACCACATGCGGCGTGTGGTGAATGATCACAACCCGGACCTCTATCTCAGCTATGTGGGGCGCGACCCATCAGCGGCACCGGCCGCGGGTTATGCCTCCGTGCATCTGGAAGAGCAGAAGCGTTTCATCAATGAGGCTCTGAGCGTTTGACGCCGGAGCCTGTGTTCGACAAAGAATCCACAGCGATTGCTAAGGACAAAGAATGACTATTGAGATCAAAGCCCCGACTTTCCCCGAATCTGTTCAGGACGGGAGCATCGCCACCTGGCATAAAAAGCCCGGTGAGGCTGTTTCCCGCGACGAATTGATTGTCGATATTGAAACCGACAAAGTGGTGCTGGAAGTGGTGGCACCGGCAGATGGCAGCCTGTCTGAAATCCTGAAAGAAGAGGGCGATACCGTCCTGAGCAATGAAGTCATTGCCAAGTTTGAAGAAGGCGCGGCCGGCTCGAAGAGTGACGACAAAGGCGACAGCGCCGACGAGAAGAAATCGGAAGAGAAGTCCGAGAGCAAGCCCGCAGACAGCGGCGAACAGCCGGCCACCAGCGATGACGGTGAAAAACTGCTCAGCCCCGCTGCGCGCAAAATGGCCGATGAAAACAACATTGACCCCAACAGCGTTCCAGGTACCGGGAAAGACGGTCGGGTCACTAAAGAGGATGTGGCCAACTTCCTCAAATCCGGTGGCAGCAAAGCCGCCAGTGCACCCAGCAGCGCTCCGGCCAAAGCGGCTGAAGTCGAAGCACCCGCCGGCGATCGTGCCGAAAAGCGTGTGCCGATGACCCGTCTGCGCAAGCGCATTGCCGAGCGTCTGCTCGAGGCTTCCAACACCACCGCCATGTTGACCACCTTCAACGAGGTGAACATGGGGCCGATCATGGAGCTGCGGGCCAAGTACAAAGATCAGTTCGAAAAGTCGCACGACGGTACCCGTCTGGGCTTTATGGGCTTCTTCGTGAAGGCCGCCGCCGAAGCGCTGCGTCGCTTCCCCGCCGTCAACGCCTCTATCGACAACAATGATGTTGTCTACCACGGCTATCAGGATATCGGTGTGGCGGTTTCTACCGACAAGGGCCTGGTCGTGCCGGTATTGCGCAACGCTGAGAGCATGGGGCTGGCGGATATCGAAAGCACCATTCGCGATTACGGTCTGCGTGCCCGTGATGGCAAGCTGGGTATTGAGGAAATGACCGGCGGTACGTTCACCATCACCAACGGTGGGGTCTTCGGTTCTCTGTTGTCCACTCCGATTCTGAATCTTCCGCAATCCGCCATTCTGGGCATGCACAAGATTCAGGAGCGCCCGATGGCGGTCAATGGCGAGGTGAAAATTCTGCCGATGATGTACCTGGCGCTCTCCTACGACCACCGTCTGCTGGATGGTAAAGAAGCCGTTCAGTTCCTGGTCACCATCAAGGACCTGCTGGAAGATCCAGCGCGGATCCTTCTGGAAATCTGATGAACAAAGCGGGCTGGTTACTGCCCGCTTTGTTATAGCTCACTGACCGAATTATGGTGTTTGGCCCGATGAAGCGGTGGCCAGGCAGCCTTGTAAACCTGGGAAATGAAATATGTCTGATAAATTTGATGTGGTAGTCATTGGTTCTGGCCCGGCCGGATACGTTGCGGCGATTCGCGCGGCGCAGCTGGGCCTGAAAACGGCGTGTGTTGAAAAGTGGCAGAACAGCGAAGGCAAGGGCGTCAATGGTGGCACCTGCCTGAATGTGGGCTGTATCCCGTCCAAGGCGCTTCTGGACAGTTCCTACAAGTATCACGAAGCCAAAGACGACTTCAAAGTACACGGTATTTCGACCAAGGGCATCGAGATTGATGTGCCCTCAATGATTCAGCGCAAAGACAACATCGTCAAGCAGCTGACGGGCGGTATTTCGTCCCTGTTCAAAGCCAACGGCGTCACCTCGATCTTCGGTACCGGCAAACTGCTCGCCAACCGCAAGGTGGAAGTGACCGGTCACGACGGCAAAACCAAAACCCTCGAGGCGGATAACGTCATTTTGGCGTCGGGCTCCAAGCCCATCGATATTCCGGTCGCCAAAATTGATAATGACGTGATCGTCGACTCCACCGGTGCCCTCGAGTTTGATTCGGTACCCAAGCGTCTGGGCGTGATCGGCGCGGGTGTGATCGGTCTGGAACTGGGCAGTGTCTGGAACCGTCTGGGCTCCGATGTGGTGGTGCTTGAAGCGATGGACAAATTCCTGTCCATCATGGATCAGCAGATTGCCAAAGAAACCCAGAAAATCCTCACCAAGCAGGGCCTGGATATTCGTCTGAGCTGCCGGGTGACCGGCTCCGAAGTCAAGGGCAAGGAAGTGACCGTGACCTTTACCGACAAAGACGGTAAAGAGCAGAAGGAGACCTTTGATAAGCTCATCGTCTGTGTCGGGCGTCGCCCGTACACCGAAGGCCTGCTGGCGGAAGACAGCGGTGTGAACCTGGACGAGCGCGGCTTTATTTACGTCAACGACCTGTGTGCGACCGGTGCCCCCGGTGTTTGGGCTGTTGGCGATGTGGTGCGCGGCCCGATGCTGGCGCACAAGGGCTCCGAAGAGGGCGTGATGGTAGCCGAGCGTATCGCCGGTCAGAAAACCGTCATGAACTACGATGTGGTGCCCAATGTGATCTACACTCATCCGGAAGTGGCTTCCGTCGGTCGTACCGAAGAGCAGATCAAAGCCGATGGCGAGCCCTACAACGTCGGTACCTTCCCGTTTGCGGCCAGCGGTCGTGCCATGGCGGCCAATGAAACCGGCGGTCTAGTCAAAATCATCGCCCATGCGGACACCGATCGCATTCTCGGCGCTCACATTGTGGGACCGAGTGCGGCCGATCTGGTTCAGCAGGTGGCGATTGCAATGGAGTTCGGCAGCAGTGCGGAAGATCTGGGTCTGATGGTCTTTGGCCACCCGACTCTGTCTGAAGCTGTGCATGAAGCAGCCTTGGCGGTTCATGGTCATGCGATCCATGTCGCCAATAAGAAGAAGCGCTAATAATAACGAGAAATGACACTGAGTTAGAGAACTCAACCCAGGGGGCAGGCCGCCAAGGCGCGGTCTGCTAATTGGTCATTCTTGCCGGAAATGCCGTAAGAGACCTCGGTCCGGCAACAGACAATGTGGAACTGCACCATGAATTTGCATGAATATCAGGGTAAGCAACTGTTTGCTCAGTACGGACTGCCCGTCTCCAAGGGTGTCGCAGCCCAGACTCCCGCTGAAGCGGTAGCGGCAGCGGACACCATCGGTGGTACCGAGTTCGTCGTCAAGGCCCAGGTTCACGCCGGTGGCCGCGGTAAGGCCGGTGGCGTCAAGCTGGTCAAGTCAAAGGCGGAAATCGAGGCGTTTGCCAAACAGTGGTTGGGCAAAAACCTGGTGACCTACCAGACGGATGAAAATGGTCAGCCGGTCAGCCGCATTCTGGTTGAAACCTGCACCGACATCGATAAAGAACTGTATCTGGGTGCGGTCGTCGATCGTTCCACCCGCCGCATCGTATTCATGGCGTCTACCGAAGGCGGTGTGGAAATTGAAAAAGTGGCTGAGGAAACGCCGGAAAAAATCCTCAAGGCCACCATCGATCCGCTGGTTGGTGCTCAGCCGTACCAGGGCCGCGACCTGGCCTTTAAGCTGGGCCTGGAAGGCAAGCAGATCAAGCAGTTCGTGCAGATTTTCCTGGGCCTGGCCAAACTGTTCAAAGAAAAGGACGTGGCACTGATCGAGATCAACCCGCTGGTGATCACTCCGGCCGGTGACCTGCACTGCCTGGACGCCAAAGTGGCGATCGACGGCAACGCCCTGTACCGTCACGACGACCTGCATGAAATGCACGACCCGTCCCAGGAAGACGCCCGTGAAGCTCACGCCGCCAAGTGGGAGCTGAACTACGTGGCGCTCGATGGCAACATCGGCTGCATGGTAAACGGCGCGGGTCTGGCCATGGGCACCATGGACATCGTCAAGCTGCACGGTGGTGCGCCGGCGAACTTCCTGGACGTCGGTGGCGGTGCCACCAAGGAGCGCGTTGTGGAAGCGTTCAAAATCATTCTGTCTGATGAAAACGTCAAAGCCGTTCTGATCAACATCTTCGGCGGTATCGTTCGCTGTGACCTGATCGCCGAGGGCGTGATTGGCGCCGTGGAAGAGGTGGGCGTGAAGGTGCCCGTGGTTGTCCGCCTGGAAGGTAACAACGCCGAGCTGGGCGCCAAAGTACTGGCGGACAGCGGTCTGAACATCATCGCCGCGACCAGCTTGACTGACGCTGCTCAGCAAGTGGTTAAAGCCGCGGAGGGCTAAGGGCGACCGGAAACTGAATGTTTCCGCAGCGCCCTTAGCGACCGGCCAGGACGGCCGGGCCGGACCCAAACACCAGGGACGGTTTCACACTCCGCAGCAACACAGAATTTGAGGACTCAACAATGAGCGTTTTGATCAACAAAGATACCAAAGTGATCTGCCAGGGTTTCACCGGTGCCCAAGGTACCTTCCACTCTGAGCAGGCAATTGCCTACGGCACCAAGATGGTCGGCGGTGTTACTCCGGGTAAGGGTGGCCAGACTCATCTTGGCCTGCCGGTGTTCAACACCGTGGCGGAAGCCGTGGCCGAAACCGGCGCTGAAGCGTCCGTCATCTACGTACCGGCTCCGTTCTGTAAGGACTCGATCCTGGAAGCGGCCAACGCCGGCATCAAGCTGATCGTGTGCATCACTGAGGGCATTCCGACTCTGGATATGCTCGACTGTAAAGTGAAGTGCGATGAGCTGGGCGTGCGCTTGATCGGCCCCAACTGCCCGGGTGTGATCACACCGGGTGAGTGCAAGATCGGCATTATGCCGGGCCACATTCACAAGCCGGGCAAGGTGGGCATCGTGTCCCGCTCCGGTACCCTGACCTATGAAGCGGTCAAGCAGACCACCGACTTCGGTTACGGTCAGTCCACCTGCGTCGGCATCGGTGGTGACCCGATCCCGGGCTCCAACTTCATCGATATTCTGGAGATGTTCCAGAACGATCCGAAGACCGAAGCCATTGTGATGATCGGTGAGATTGGCGGTAGCGCGGAAGAAGAAGCCGCCGCTTACATCAAGGCCAACGTCACCAAGCCGGTGGTGTCTTACATCGCGGGTGTCACGGCACCGAAGGGTAAGCGCATGGGCCACGCGGGCGCGATCATTGCCGGCGGTAAGGGTACGGCTGACGAGAAGTTCGCCGCTCTGGAAGACGCCGGTGTGAAAACCGTACGCAGCCTGGCGGACATCGGCCAGGCGTTGAAAGAAGCCACTGGTTGGTAAGTCTTTCAGTCAAAAAAGGCGGCCTGCGAGCCGCCTTTTTTGTGTCTGTTGTTTGGCTTGGGTGGTTCTATTAACGACCGGTGTCTGCGGGGTATACCGTTTGGAGACCCGCCGTGAATACATCCCTGTAGGCTTCTCATCGGCATCCATGCCTCAGAGAGTCTCCAAACGGTATACCCCACAGCCACCTCAGTGCCAACGAATGCCCGGTGGCACCAGGCGCTATCTCCAAACAACGCTCAGTTGGCACCAGCGGAGGGTGGGTATACCACTGCAAGACCGTTACCCGCCTGGACGGCGGGTAATGAGCCCCCAGGGATGGGTTTACGGCGTGTCTTGCAGTGGTATACCCACCCGCAGCGCCACAATGCGAAGTGCTTGGTAAGGTTCCGCCGAGAGCAGCAACTCAACGCTTACGCAATGAAGGCTTGGCCGGCGCTTTGGGCAGATGAAGTTTTTCCGTCCGGTACTGGCCGGGTTGCAACTGATCCAGGGACCAGGTGCCGATCCGGGCGCGGACCAGGCGCAGGGTGGGGTGGCCGACCGCCGCTGTCATCCGGCGGACCTGACGGTTACGGCCCTCGGTGATGGTCAGCTCCAGCCAGGTGGTGGGAACGGATTTGCGCTCCCGCACCGGCGGGTTCCGGGGCCAGAGGGGCGGTTCGGGAATCACTTTTACCTTGGCCGGGCGAGTCCGGCCGTCGTTGAGCGTGACACCCTCACGCAACGCCTGCAGAGCCGACTTGTCGGGCGCGCCCTCCACCTGCACCCAATACACCTTGGGCAGCTTGTGCAGCGGGTGGGCGATCTGGTGCTGTACCTGGCCATCATCGGTGAGCAACAGCAGGCCCTCGGAGTCGCGATCCAGACGGCCGGCCGGGTAGACACCGGGGACATCAATGTAACGGGCCAGAGTGTCCCGGCCCTGAGCATCGGTGAACTGGGTGAGTACCCCATAAGGTTTATTGAACAACAACAGACGTGCCACAGATAACCTCGTTTCATGCCGGGCGTGGTCATTACTGGTATAATGCGCGCGATCAAAACACCGGCACACCCCCAGACAAGATGGAGTGACAGCTTATCATGACCGAATCCAAAATCATCTACACGGAAACTGACGAGGCGCCCGCGCTGGCGACCTACTCTCTGCTGCCCATCGTTCGCGCCTTTGCCGAACCCTGCGGCGTCGCGATTGAGACCCGTGACATCTCCCTGTCCGGACGGATCATCTCCCAGTTTCCCGGGCGTCTGAGCGAAGAACAGCGCATCGCTGATGATCTGGCTGAGCTGGGCGAGCTGGCCAAAACGCCGGAAGCCAACATCGTCAAACTGCCCAATATCAGTGCGTCCATTCCCCAGTTGAAGGCGGCCATCAAAGAGCTGCAGAAGCAGGGCTACGACCTGCCGGACTACCCGGATGAGCCCAAGACCGATGAAGAGAAAGCGGTCAAAGCCAAGTACGACAAGGTGAAAGGCAGTGCCGTTAACCCGGTCCTGCGCGAAGGCAACTCCGACCGTCGGGCTCCGGTCTCGGTCAAGCAGTATGCGCGCAAGAACCCGCACAAAATGGGTGCCTGGTCCGCCGACTCCAAGTCTCACGTGTCTCACATGTCCCACGGCGATTTTTACGGCAGCGAGCAGTCCGTGCTGGTGGAGAAAGCCACCGACGTAAAAATTCAGCTGGTCACCGATGCGGGCGACACTCAGATCCTGAAAGAGAAAACCGCGCTGCTCGACGGCGAGATCATTGACGCGGCGGTCATGAGCAAGCAGGCGTTGCGGGACTTCCTGGAAGCCGAGATCAACGATGCCAAAGCCAAAGACGTGCTCTTTTCGCTGCATCTGAAGGCGACCATGATGAAGGTCTCCGACCCGATTCTGTTTGGTCATACCGTGGAAGTGTTCTATGCCGACGCTCTGAAAAAACATGAGGCGGCCCTGAAGTCGGTCGGCTTTGATGCCAACAACGGTATTGGCGATCTCTACTCCTGTGTTGAGCAACTGCCGGAAGATCAGCGCAAGGCCATCATTGCCGATGTGGAGGCGGTGTACAACGAACGCCCCCGTCTGGCCATGGTCAACTCCGATAAAGGCATCACCAACCTGCACGTCCCCAGCGATGTGATCATCGATGCCTCCATGCCCGCCATGATCCGTGATTCCGGCAAGATGTGGGGCGCGGACAATGCTCGCCACGATGCCAAGGCCGTGATCCCGGATCGCTGCTACGCCACCATTTACCAGGCTGTGATTGACGACTGTAAAGCCAATGGCGCTTTCGATCCGACCACCATGGGCAGCGTGTCCAACGTTGGTCTGATGGCCCAGAAGGCCGAAGAGTACGGTTCACACGACAAGACCTTTGAAGTGCCGGCCAGCGGCAAGGTTCAGGTGGAGGATGCCAGCGGCCAGGTGCTGATCGAGCAGAGCGTCGAAGCGGGTGATATCTTCCGCATGTGCCAGGTCAAAGATGCGCCGATCCGCGACTGGGTCAAGCTGGCGGTCAACCGTGCTCGCGAAAGTGGCGCCCCGGCCGTGTTCTGGCTGGACTCCAAGCGTGCTCACGACGCCCAGGTCACCAAGAAAGTGGAGCAGTATCTGAAAGAGCACGACACCAGTGGCCTGGAAATTCACATCATGGCGCCGGTGGATGCGATGACCTTCTCCCTGGAGCGTATCCGTCAGGGCAAGGACACCATTTCCGTGACCGGTAACGTGCTGCGCGACTACCTGACCGATCTGTTCCCGATCATGGAGTTGGGCACCAGTGCGAAGATGCTCTCTATTGTGCCGCTGATGAATGGCGGCGGCCTGTTTGAGACCGGTGCTGGCGGCTCGGCCCCCAAGCATGTTCAGCAGCTGCTGGAGGAGAATCACCTGCGTTGGGACTCCCTGGGTGAATTCCTGGCGATGGTGGAATCACTGCGTCACTTCGGCAAGGTCACCGGCAATGCCAAGGCGAAGGTGCTGGCCGATGCACTGGACAAGGCCAATGCGGACTTCCTGGAAAACAACAAGTCACCCTCGCGCAAAACCGGCGAGCTGGACAACCGGGGCAGCCACTTCTACCTGGCACTGTACTGGGCAGAAGCACTGGCGGCTCAGTCTGACGATGCCGAGCTCAAGCAGCGTTTCACCGAGCTGGCGAAAACCCTGAGGGCCGAGGAAGACAAGATCGTGGCCGAACTGAACGGCGTGCAGGGCAAGCCGGTGGACATCGGTGGCTACTACCGTCCGGTCACCCGCAAGGTGTCTGACGTCATGCGCCCGAGCGCAACGCTCAATGCCGCGCTGGATGCCTTGAAAAACGCCTGATCGATGCCATATACAGCACAGGGAAGGGTGCTTGATGGTGCGAAAAACCCCCGGGGTCCATCAGGGCGCCGGGGGTTTTTGTTTCAGATCGGATCAGGATCGGTGCGTGGCGACTCGGTCAGTGAGTCGTGACGGCGGCCGGCTTGCCGGGGGCGGAATCGAAGTCCCGTCGCTCTCCGGCGCCATTGTTGGCGGCGGCGCGCTCGTCGGCCTGATGGGCATCGGAAGAAATGATGTTGGTGGCGTGGTAGCCTTTATCACCTTTGGTGATATCGAACGCGACCAGTTGACCCGCCTTAAGGGTTTTATAACCCTCCATCTGGATGGCCGAATAGTGCGCGAACAGATCTTCGCCACCTTCGTCCGGCAGGATAAAGCCATAGCCTTTGGCGTTATTGAACCACTTGACGGTACCTGTAGGCATGGGGGGTATCCTTCTGTTGCGGAGAGGCGCACAGGCCTCATCGTTAATCGTTATTAGAGTGTGTTGGTTTATTGCTCAAAGTGTTTAACTAGCCCGTCACTTTGTTGCTTTTTTGACCAACGTCACTCGTTTTAGCGAAGTTTCCTTCCCGTGTCAAGTGTGCGGCTCGGGAAGGTGGTAGGTGACCGGGGCATCGTTCCGGTACAATGAAGCGTATATCCCGGTCGGGCAGCCCGGCTAGATTACACATTTTTACGCAACCTTTTTCGGTACTGATGGGAAAAATGACGATCTATCATCTAACCTTAAGTAAAGAGCCGATGCTGGCCAAAGAGCCGGATGCGGCCGAAGGGGACGGCAATGTGGCGGTGCAGGAGGACAAGCCCAAACTGCGCCGCCCGCCAATGTACAAGGTAGTCATGTTCAACGATGACTACACACCGATGGATTTTGTGGTGGAGACGCTGGAAATCTTTTTTTCCATGAACCGGGAGAAGGCAACCCAGGTCATGATCAAAGTACATACCCAAGGTAAAGCCGTATGTGGTGTCTATACTCGGGATATTGCCGAGACCAAGGCGGCCCAGGTCAATCAATTTGCCAAGGACAATGAACATCCGCTGTTGTGCGAAATCGAAGCAGTGGAAGACGACGACCGGTGACTCTGCAGTAGAGGTTATCAGCGATGCTAAGTAAAGATCTCGAAATTACCCTGAACCTGGCGTTCAAGGGCGCGCGCTCAAAGCGGCATGAATTCATGACCGTTGAGCACCTGTTGCTGGCGTTGATCGACAATGAATCGGCGGCGAATGTCCTGCGTGCCTGCGGTGCGGACCTGGGCCAGTTGCGCAAGGAGTTGATCGAATTTGTCGACTCCACCACGCCTCTGATTCCGGAAGACGACACCGAGCGGGAAACCCAACCGACACTGGGCTTCCAACGGGTACTGCAGCGCGCGGTATTCCACGTTCAGTCCTCGGGAAAGCAGGAGGTGACCGGGGCCAATGTGCTGGTGGCCATCTTCAGTGAGCAGGAAAGTCAGGCGGTCTACTACCTGAAGCAGCAGAGTATTGCCCGCATTGATGTGGTCAACTACATCACCCACGGCATCCATAAGGTGGCCGGACAGTCCGATCACGGCAACGACTCCGCCCAGGAGCAGCACGACGATGATGCCATCGGCGGTGAGTCGCCCAGCCAGAGCCCGCTGGAGAGTTTTGCGGCCAACCTGAACGAGCAGGCCATGCAGGGGCGTATTGATCCCCTGGTGGGGCGCGAGTACGAGGTGGAGCGGGTCAGCCAGATTCTCTCCCGTCGGCGCAAGAACAACCCGCTGCTGGTGGGCGAGTCCGGGGTGGGTAAAACCGCCATTGCCGAAGGGCTGGCGAAGCGCGTGGTGGACGGCAATGTGCCCGAAGCGCTGGCGGACAGCGTGGTCTATTCCCTGGATATGGGAGCGCTGCTCGCAGGCACCAAATACCGTGGTGACTTTGAAAAGCGCTTCAAAGGGCTGCTCGGTGAGCTGAAAAAGCAGAAGAATGCGATTCTGTTCATCGACGAAATTCATACCATCATCGGTGCGGGGGCGGCCTCCGGCGGTGTCATGGACGCCTCCAACCTGCTCAAGCCTCTGCTGTCCTCCGGCGAATTGCGCTGCATGGGGTCCACTACCTATCAGGAATACCGGGGCGTGTTTGAGAAGGACCGGGCCCTGTCCCGGCGCTTCCAGAAGGTGGACGTCAAAGAACCCACGGTGGATGAGACCTATCAGATCCTGAAAGGGCTCAAGAGCCGCTTTGAGAAGCACCATGGACTTCGCTACACCGACCCGGCACTGCGCACGGCGGCGGAGCTGTCCGAGCGTTACATCAATGAACGCTTCCTGCCCGACAAGGCGATCGACGTGATTGACGAGGCCGGGGCCTACCAGCAGTTGCAGCCGCCGAGCAAGCGCAAGAAAACCGTCGGTGTGTCCGATATCGAGGCGGTGGTTGCCAAGATTGCGCGCATTCCCCCGAAGAGCGTGTCCTCTTCGGACAAGGAGCAATTGCGCAAGCTGGATGACAACCTGAAGATGACCGTCTTCGGACAGGACGAGGCCATCGACACCCTGTCGACCGCGATTAAGCTGTCGCGCGCCGGCCTGGGCTCCGCTGAGAAACCCATCGGTTCCTTCCTGTTCGCCGGTCCCACCGGTGTCGGTAAGACCGAGGTGACCCGGCAGTTGGCCAAGTGCCTGGGTGTGGAGTTGATCCGTTTCGATATGTCCGAGTACATGGAGCGGCACACGGTGTCCCGTCTGATCGGTGCGCCTCCGGGCTATGTCGGGTTTGATCAGGGTGGCCTGCTCACCGATGCGGTAACCAAGCATCCCCACAGTGTGGTGTTGCTCGATGAGATCGAGAAGGCGCACCCCGAGGTGTTCAACCTGCTCCTGCAGGTGATGGACCACGGGACCCTGACCGACAACAACGGCCGCAAGGCGGACTTCCGCAACGTCATTCTGGTGATGACCACTAATGCGGGTGCGGAGGACATGAGTCGGCCGTCCATCGGCTTCACCCATCAGGATCACACCACCGATGGTAAAGAGGCGATCAAAAAGTCCTTTACCCCCGAGTTCCGCAACCGGCTGGATGCGGTCGTGCAGTTCGGCGCCCTGAGTATGGACGTGATCAAGACCGTGGTGGACAAGTTCCTGGTGGAACTGCAGTCCCAGTTGGACGACAAGAAAGTCACTCTGGAGGTGACCGACGAGGCTCGTCAGTGGCTGGCCGAGCACGGTTATGACGAAAAAATGGGCGCCCGACCCATGGCTCGTCTAATTCAGGAGAAGGTCAAGAAGCCTTTGGCGGAAGCGGTGCTTTTCGGAGAACTGGCCGAAAATGGCGGCTCTGTGTATGTGGGCGTGGATCCGGACAAGGACGAGCTGGCGATCAGGGTAGATGGCAAGGCCTGACCGACTCACTTTCCCGCAGGCATAACGAAACCCGCGCCACCGTCAGGAGGCGCGGGTTTTTTGTCGGTAACCAGGCTGTTCGGCGCCGGGCGGGCAGGGCGCCGAAGGGGTGCTTAGCGGGAGCGGTAGGTGATGCGACCTTTGGTGAGGTCGTAGGGGGTCATTTCGACCTTGACCTTGTCGCCGGTGAGGATGCGGATATAGTTTTTACGCATCTTGCCGGAGATGTGCGCGGTCACCACGTGCCCGTTTTCCAGCTTTACGCGGAAAGTGGTATTGGGCAGGGTGTCGACTACTTCACCTTCAAATTCAATATTGTCTTCTTTCGCCATTCGGCCGTTTCCTCAGCTTTCTGTGAGTGCATTGTCGTCGAACTTCAGACATCGTGCACAGGGTAAGTCTGAATGATTGCCCCGCAGGGCCAAAAATAGGCGTGAATTGTGCCTGAAATGAGCCGAAAGGCCAAGTGCTGGCAGGATAAAAGGTGGTTTATTGAGCTTTAGAGTCGCAGAACGTCCGGTCCGCTGCACGGTGCCCTGTTCCCGGACACGCCGTAAATACGGTCCTACGCGCTCCTGGCGCTTACGGACACTTCCCACATCCATGTGGGTCGTCCACGTAGGCTCGAATCGCGGGTCCCCCGCTCCACAGTCCGGGAACAGGGCACCGCCCACCGGACCTCAGTGCCAAATAGTCACGCGTCGGACCGATCCGATCCATCCGATAACTGGTGCTCGGAGAGGTAGCTATCTCAAAACAGGGTCACCTTGGCACCGGCGGAGGGAGGGCAGGCTTCTCCGGGACCGTTACCCGCCTGGATGGCGGGTAATCGAGCCCCCAGGGATGGGTTTACGGCGTGTCTCGGAGAAGCCTGCCCTCCCGTAGCGGCCCGGTTCGAAGCTGCAAAGCCAAAAAACTAATTCACCCGCACCCAGCGCCGATTGACCAACATCTCCAACGGCCGATACTGGGTCTTGTAATCCATCTTCCGACACTGCTTGATCCAATACCCCAGATACACATATCGCAATCCCAGGGCTTTGGCCTGTTCCACCTGGGCCAGAATGCCAAAGACCCCCAGGCTGCGGCGGTCTTCCCGGCTGTCAAAAAAGGTGTACACCGCCGACAGCCCGTCGTCCAGTCGGTCGCACACCGCAACCGCCAGCAGTCGGTCCTCAGCATTCCGCACCTCAAGGTACTGAGTCACGCCCCAGGCCCGGCTTAAAAACGCTTCGTACTGGGCTCGTGAGGGTGGGTACATGTCCCCGTCCCGGTGGCGGGTGTTGATGTAATGGGCGTACAGCTCGTAGTGCTCATCGGCATCAATCCGCTCCACCATGGCCAGCGTCAGGTCCTCATTGCGCCGCCAGCAACGGCGCTGCTTTCGGTTGGGGCGGAAGTGTTCGACCGGAATGCGACAGGACACACAGGCACTGCACTGGGCGCAGTGCGGCCGGTACAGGTGCGCGCCGCTGCGGCGGAAGCCAATCTGGGACAGTTGGCTGTACAGGTCCTGATCAACCGGCGCGTTGGGGTCGATAAACAGGGTAGTGGCTTCCTCTCCCTCCAGATAACTGCAGGGGTGGGGCTGGGTGGCGAAGAGTTTGAGGTTCGACAGGTCGGTCATGGTGTCTCCTCCCGTCGGGAAGTCTATCTCTGGGCGTCGGTCTATAGCACGGGCTGATTAAGGTGCCAGGGACCGCTGATCGAGGGCAGATAGGCATAGTCTAGCAGGATTTTTTCGAAGGCTTCACGAGAAATTTCCTCCGCCCCAAGGCTGAACAGGTGTGCGCTGCCCACCTGGCAGTCGATGAGCTCAAAATGCCACGCCTTGAGTTGGGCGACCAGGTGGACAAAGCCGACCTTGGAGGCATTGTCCGCCCGGGTGAACATGGACTCGCCAAAAAAGACGCGGCCCAGGGCGAGGCCGTAAAGCCCTCCCACCAGGCGCTCTTCCTGCCAGACTTCGATGGAATGCGCCACTCCCTGACGGTGAAGGCGCGTGTAGGCGGCCAGCATGTCATCGGTAATCCAGGTGCCGGAGGCGCCGTCGCGGGGGGCGGCGCAGGCGCGCATGACCGCCTCGAAAGCCTGGTCACAGGTGACCCTATATTCCCCTCGTTTGAGGGTTTTGCGCAGGGAACGGGACACGTGCAGATGGTCGGGAAAGAGCACGGCGCGAGGGTCTGGCGTCCACCACAGAATGGGCTGACCCTCCTCGTACCAGGGAAAAATACCCAGGCGGTAGGCGCGCATCAGTCGCTCCGGAGACAGGTCGCCGCCACCGGCGAGCAGCCCGTTGGGTTCATCCAGAGCTTCGGTCGTGGGCGGAAAGTCCAGAGTGTTGGGCTCAAGCCAGGGAAGGGTAATCATGAGTGCGTCAAGCCGGCCCCGAAGGGCCGGTGAACAGGTCTGGAGGGACCCCGTTACAGGTCGTCCAGATACTTTTCCGCGTCCAGCGCCGCCATGCAGCCGGCACCGGCCGAGGTGATGGCCTGACGGTAGACGTGGTCGGATACGTCGCCCGCGGCGAACACACCGGGCACACTGGTGGCGGTGGCGTTGCCATTCAGGCCGCTCTTGATCTTGATGTAGCCGTCTTTCATGTCCAGCTGACCGGCGAAGATATCGGTATTGGGCTTGTGGCCAATGGCGATAAATACGCCCTGGACGTCAATTTCATGAGTGCTTTCATTGAGCATACTGCGCAGACGGGCGCCGGTAACGCCGTTGTCATCGCCCAGCACTTCGTCCAAGGTGTGGTCCCAGACGATCTTCACGTTGCCATTTTCGGCCTTGGCGAACAGCTTGTCCTGCAGAATTTTTTCCGCTCGCAGCTTGTCGCGACGGTGAATCAGTGTGACTTCGCTGGCGATATTGGACAGGTATAGAGCCTCTTCAACCGCCGTGTTGCCACCGCCGACCACGGCGACTTTCTGATCGCGGTAGAAGAAACCATCACAGGTAGCGCAGGCGCTGACGCCCTTGCCCATAAACGCTTCTTCCGAGGGCAGGCCGATATACTGGGCGGAGGCGCCGGTGGCGATGATCAGGGCGTCACAGGTGTAGGTCTCGTTACCGATCAGCTTGTAAGGGCGCTCGCTCAGGTCGGTTTCGTGGATATGATCGAAAATGATCTGAGTGTCAAAACGCTCAGCGTGCTGCTGCATCTCGACCATCAGGTCGGGCCCCTGGAGGTCGGACACACCGCCCGGCCAGTTTTCCACATCCGTGGTGGTAGTCAGCTGGCCACCCTGCTGCATACCGGTGATCAGCACCGGATTCAGGTTGGCGCGGGCCGCGTAGATGGCCGCTGTGTAACCGGCGGGACCCGAACCGAGGATAATCAGGCGATGATGCTGTGCTTCGCTCATGATTTGCTGTCCTTTACGTCAATTGAGAGTGAGGGGGAAATTTGAAGGCGCTCATCATAAGTGAATCGCTCTCGGGGCGCAAAATAGTATGAACCAATGCCAAGTATTGCTTTCTTTAATGGTAATCTCTCGGTTTTATCGCTTTGCGCTATCATCGGTCCCTTCGGGTCCGGGGCGAGTCTATGAACGGGTCGCTTTTGCAAACCCCGTTCGGGCCGATAGAATAGCCGCCGTCATTCTTACAACTCAACAGGATTAACCCGTTTGAAGCGTTCTCAAACCTCCACCGCCAGTAACGACGCCGCGCCCGCCGACAGTGTGCTGGTGCGCATCGTCAAAGAAGGCGCCCTGATCGGCCTGGCCGCCATCAGTGTGTACCTGATGTTGGCACTGGTGACCTATGACGCCGGGGACCCGGGCTGGTCGCACACGGGCGAAAACAGCCGCATTCGCAATGCCGGCGGCCCGGCCGGGGCCTGGTTGGCCGATGTGTTCCTGTCGTTGTTTGGCTATCTGGCCTACCTGTTTCCGGTACTTCTGGCCTACCGGGCCTGGCAGGTATTTCGGGATCGGGAGCGTCAGCCGGGGTTCGACTGGTTGCTAATCTCGCTGCGGGTGGTGGGCCTGATCCTGGTGATGGTAGCGGGTACCGGTATTGCCAGTATGCACTACCCCGATGGGGCCAGCCTGCCGTTTTCCAATGGTGGTCTGATGGGCGCTTCGGTGGCCGAGGCCGTTGAAGGCGCCTTCAGCTACACCGGTGGCACCCTGATTCTGCTGTCGATTTTCCTGTTCGGTATCACCATCTTTACGGACCTGTCCTGGTTGGCACTGATGGATGAAACCGGGCGCTTGACCCTGGTACTGCTCGATAAAATCCGCTCGGGCTTCCAGCACTGGCAGCACCAGCGGGCCGAGCGCAAAGCCGCGAGAGAGGCCCAGCGCACGCGCCGGGAAGCCGTTGCCAAGCAGGTTGAGAAAACCGCCAAGCGGGTGCCGCCCACGATCAGCGAACCGGTCAAGAAGGCCCCGCCCAAACCCCAGCCCAAGCCGGCCCGGCAGGCTTCGCTGTTCGATACCAAGGACAGTTCACCTCCGGAGGGTGACTTGCCCTCGATTGATCTGCTGGATCCGGCCGATGAACACAGTGACAAGTCCTATTCCAAAGAGTCCCTGGAAGCCATGTCCCGTCTTCTAGAGCTGAAGCTCAAGGACTTCGGGATCGAGGTCGAGGTGGTCTCGGTGCAGCCCGGGCCTGTGGTGACCCGGTTCGAGATTCAGCCCGCCCCCGGGGTCAAGGCCAGCCGGATTACCAATCTGGCCAAAGACCTGGCCCGTTCGCTGGCGGTGATCAGCGTGCGGGTGGTGGAAGTGATTCCCGGCAAATCGGTGGTGGGGATTGAGATTCCCAACGAGCACCGGGAAATCGTGCGCCTGAGTGAAGTGTTGGCCTCGGATGTGTATGCCAAGGCCAAATCCGTGCTCACCATGGCCCTGGGTCACGATATCTCCGGCGAACCCATCGTGGCGGATCTGGCCAAAATGCCCCACTTGCTGGTGGCGGGTACCACTGGCTCGGGGAAATCCGTGGGCGTGAACGTGATGCTGCTCAGCCTGTTGTACAAATCCTCTCCGGACGAAGTACGACTGATGCTGGTGGACCCGAAGATGCTGGAGCTGTCGGTCTATGAGGGCATTCCGCACCTGTTGACCCCGGTCATTACCGATATGAAAGACGCCGCCAACGGCCTGCGCTGGTGCGTCGGGGAAATGGAGCGGCGTTACAAGCTGATGGCCGCCCTGGGGGTTCGCAACCTGGCCGGCTATAACCGTAAGGTGGATGAGGCCCGCAAGGCCGGAGAGCCGCTGAAAGACCCGCTGTTCAAACCGGAAGAGAACTACGAGCCGGGGGCCGAGGAGGCCACGGCGCCGGATCTGGAGCACCTGCCGGCGATTGTGGTGGTGATCGATGAGTTTGCCGATATGATGATGATCGTCGGCAAGAAGGTGGAACAGTTGATTGCCCGTATTGCCCAGAAGGCACGGGCAGCGGGTATCCATCTGATTCTGGCGACCCAGCGCCCGTCGGTGGATGTGATCACCGGTCTGATCAAGGCGAACGTGCCGACGCGGATTGCGTTTCAGGTGTCCTCGAAGATTGATTCACGCACGATTCTGGATCAGGGTGGGGCGGAGCAGTTGCTGGGCCACGGGGATATGTTGTATCTGCCTCCCGGTACGAGCAATCCGGTGCGTGTTCACGGCGCTTTTGTTGATGATCATGAGGTGCACAAGGTGGTGGCGGATTGGAAGAAGCGCGGTGAGCCGAATTATATTGATGGGGTGACGGATGAGAGTACGACCAGTTCGATTCCGGTACCGGGTATGCCCGGAGGGGAAGAGGGCGGTGATGCCGGTGAGGGGGATGCCCTTTACGATGAGGCGGTGGCGTTTGTGATTGATTCACGCAAGGCGTCGATTTCAGGGGTTCAGCGCAAGCTGCGCATCGGCTACAACCGTGCGGCCCGCCTGATCGACACCATGGAAGCCGCCGGCGTGGTCTCCGAAGCCGGCCACAACGGCAACCGCGAGGTCCTGGTCCCCAAAAACTGATTTCGTATGGTGGTTTCGAGAGAGACCGGCGAGAGAGGGGAATACCCCTCGGAGACCCGCCGTAAACCCATCCTTGGGGGCTTCTCGTCGGCATCCATGCCTCCGAGAGTCTCCGAGGGGTATTCCCCTCTCTCGCCTCAGTGCCAGCTTCCACCTGAGGTCGCGTAGGGCGGGTAAGCCGAAGGCGCACCCGCCGTAACCCAATACCAGATGCTGCGGTAATGACGTAGGGTGGATCGGTCCGACGTATCGGAGCCCAAAGGGCGTCATCCACCAAAAAAACCACCAAAATATCCGTAGGTCGGATTAGGCCAAAGTCCGTAATCCGACAAAACGACCCCCGGAACTTTATTACCACCTTCCTGGGTCCAAAGAACACAACCAAACAACCGAGCCACTATTTATGAACCGACTCTACGCTCTGATCACCTCAACCCTGCTCCTGCTGAGCACCCCCCTCCACGCCGACTCGACCGCGGAACTGCGCTCCCGCCTGGACGCCATGACCAGCCTGCAAGGCGAGTTCACCCAGGTCTTGATCGATATGGACGGCGAGGTGCTGGAGGAGAGCTCGGGGGATTTTGCCATGGCTCGCCCGGGCAAGTTTGACTGGCACACGCGGGAGCCGTTTGAGCAACGTCTGGTGTCGGATCACGAGTCCATCTGGCTGTACGACCCGGATCTGATGCAGGTGACGGTACGTGAGTTCGATGAGGAGTTGCAGGATACGCCGGCGCTGATTCTCAGTGATGAGCTGACCGCGCTGAATGAGCAGTTTGAGATCACCGACACGGTAACGGATGAGGGTTGGGATGCGTTCCGCCTGGAGCCCAAGGATGATGACAGTCTGTTCGCGGCGCTGGTGCTGACGTTTGACGGCAATCTGCTGCGGGAAATCCGGATGGATGACAATCTGGACCAGATCACCCGGTTTACTCTGTCCGATCTGAAACGTAATGAGTCCATCGATGACGGTCGGTTTACCTTTGAGGTCCCCGACGGCGTTGATGTGTTGGTGGATTGATGGCGGGCGATCTGTTTCAAAGCGAGCCGGTCTATCAGCCCCTGGCGGCGCGGATGCGGCCGCGGAACCTGGCGGACTATATCGGTCAGGAGCATTTACTTGCGCCCGGCAAGCCGCTGCGTGACGCCATTGAGCGCGGTCATCTGCACTCCATGATTCTGTGGGGGCCGCCGGGGGTGGGTAAGACCACCCTGGCGCGACTGTTCGCTGAGCAGGCGGATGCGCGTTTTCAGACCATTTCGGCCGTGCTGGCGGGCGTGAAGGATATTCGCGCGGCGGTGCAGGTGGCCGAACAGGAGCGGGCCGCCCGGGGGCGCAAGACGATCCTGTTTGTCGATGAGGTGCACCGTTTCAACAAGGCGCAGCAAGATGCGTTTTTGCCTTATGTGGAAGACGGCACGCTGATCTTTATTGGAGCTACGACTGAGAACCCCTCGTTTGAGTTGAACAACGCGCTGCTCTCCCGGTGCCGGGTGTATGTACTGCGTGGCCTGGAGTTTGACCATATTCGCCAAGTGTTACACCAGGCGCTGGAGGATACCGAGAGAGGTCTCGGAAACGACGGCATCCGGATCGAGGAGGAATGGATTGACACGCTGGCCAAGGCGGCGGACGGCGATGCGCGCAAGGCGCTGAACCTGCTCGAGATTGCCTCGGATCTGGCGGAGGAGCGCGACGGTAAGAAAGTGATCGACCGGGCGGTGCTGGAGGAGGTGCTGGCCGCTGATGTCCGCCGGTTTGATAAGGGCGGGGATCTGTTTTATGAGCAGATTTCGGCCTTACATAAATCGGTGAGGGGGTCCTCCCCGGACGGCGCGCTGTACTGGTTTGCCAGGATGCTCGATGGCGGTTGCGATCCGCTCTATATCGCCCGGCGCATTGTCCGCATCGCCAGTGAGGATATCGGCAATGCCGACCCGCGCGCGCTGCCTCTGGCGCTGGCGGCCTGGGATACCCAGGAGCGCCTGGGCAGTCCGGAGGGTGAGTTGGCCATCGCCCAGGCCGTGGTTTATATGGCCTCGGCACCCAAAAGCAATGCTGTGTATAATGCCTTCAATACGGTGATGGCCGAGGTGCGCGAGCAGCCGGGCTATGAGGTGCCGGTGCACCTGCGCAACGCCCCCACCAAGCTGATGAAGTCCATGGATTACGGGGCGGAGTATCGTTACGCCCACCATGAGCCCGGTGCTTACGCTGCGGGTGAGAGTTATTTGCCGCCAGAGTTGGCGGATCGAGTCTATTACGAGCCGGTGGAGCGGGGGCTTGAGCAACGGATTCGGGAGAAGTTGGCCTATTTCCGCGAGCTGGATGCCAAGAGTCCGATTCGGCGTTATAGCCAGGAGAGCGATTGATGCAGTGGTTGGCCGTGGCCTTGGGCGGTGCTCTGGGGGCGATGGGTCGGTTTGGTTTGACGACCTGGCTGTTTCCGGTGATGGGGACGCGCTTTCCATTGGGAACGCTGGTGGCGAATGTGCTCGGGTGTCTTCTTGTGGGCCTGGCCTTTGTGTTGATTGTCGATAAGGGGCTTGTTGCGCCGGAGTACCGGCCCTTTGTGATTACGGGTTTTCTGGGGGCGTTGACGACTTTCTCGACGTTTTCGTTGGATGCGTTGTTGCTCTGGCAGAATGGGGCGCCGACGGTGGCGGTGGTTTATTCGCTGGTCACCTTGTTGAGCTGTTTGCTCGCCGTTGTTGTGTCAGTGTATTTTTCGCGCATGTTTTTCTAGTGCTTTTGTTTTGATTGGGGGCGGATACGGGTACTGTTACCCGGGACCCGCGGCAAGTACGTCCCTGTAGGCTCTGCGTCGGCATCCATGCCTCCGACGGTCCCGGGTATCAGTACCCGTATCCGCTGGCAGTAAACTCCAAGTTCTGGGAACTTAGAGAGTAGACCGTACCGAGAGTTATTTTAGAACATCAAATTTTTAACCCTCTGAACTAAATAAGACATTTTTATGCTGGATCCTAAACTTGTTCGTAGCAATCCCGAATCGGTGGCCGAGGCGCTGAAGAAGCGTGGTTATGAGTTGGACGTTGCGCGCCTGACGTCGTTGGAGGAGCGCCGTCGTGATGTGCAGGTGAAGACCGAGAACCTGCAGAAGGAGCGCAATGCCAGCGCCAAATCGATTGGCCAGGCGAAGCAGCGGGGTGAAGATGTGGAGCCCCTGCTGGCCCAGGTCAGTGAGCTGAAAGAGGCCCTGGGTAAAGCCGAAGCAGAGTTGGATGAGATTCAGGCGGAGTTGGATGACCTGTTAAGTGGCATTCCCAATATTCCCGCCGATGAAGTGCCTGAAGGTAAAAGCGAAGACGATAATGTCGAGGTGCGCCGCTGGGGTTCGCCGCGCGAGTTCGGTTTTCCGATTGTCGATCACGTGGATCTGGGCGCGCGCCTGGGTGGGCTGGATTTTGATACCGCGAGCAAGCTGACCGGTGCGCGCTTCGCGTTGCTGCGCTCGGGCATTGCCCGTCTGCATCGGGCCCTGGCGCAGTTCATGTTGGACACCCACATCGAGGAGCACGGTTACGAGGAAGTGAATGTGCCCTTTATTGTGAACTCGGATTCGCTGACTGGCACCGGCCAGTTGCCCAAGTTTGAGGAAGACCTGTTCAAGCTGGATGATGAGCGGTGTTTTTACCTGATTCCTACGGCGGAAGTGCCGGTGACCAATATTCTGCGCAATGTGCTGCTCGATGGAGCGGATCAGTTGCCGATGAAGTTTGTCAGCCACACGCCTTGTTTTCGCAGTGAAGCCGGCTCGCACGGTAAAGACACTCGCGGCCTGATCCGTCAGCACCAGTTTGAAAAGGTGGAGCTGGTGCAGTTTGTCCGTCCGGAAGAGTCCGATGAGACCCTGGAGAAACTGACCGGCCACGCCGAAGCGATTTTGCAGAAACTGGGTCTGCCTTACCGCACTGTCATCTTGTGCGGCGGCGATATTGGTTTCTCGGCTGCGAAAACTTACGATATCGAAGTGTGGGTACCGTCTCAGGAGCGCTACCGGGAGATTTCATCCTGCAGTAATTTCCGGGATTTCCAGGCGCGCCGCATGAAGGCCCGCTACCGCAACCCGGAAACCGGCAAGCCGGAGCTGCTGCACACGCTGAATGGTTCCGGCCTGGCGATTGGTCGCACGCTATTGGCGGTGCTGGAAAACTACCAGCAGGAAGATGGCAGCATCACCATCCCGGAAGTCTTGCAGCCGTATATGGGTGGACTGAAAAGCCTGGGCGTAAACACCCCGGTTTAAACGTTTAATTCGAGCGTCAGGAACGGCGGATGCGCGGCGAGGCCGCTTATCCGCCCTACGCCAACTCCCGTGCCAACCGCAGCCCTCCAATCGGAGCGGCTCGGTGTACGTCTACGTTACCGTATCTTCAAATAAAGTTCGCTCCACCCTCGGTGATACCCCATGGATTATTTCCCCGTCTTTCTGGATTTGAAAAACCGCCGCTGCCTTCTGGTCGGCGGCGGCGACATTGCCACCCGCAAAGGCCGCTTGCTGGCCCGTGCCGGTGCCCGGCTGTGCATTGTGGCTCCCGAGATTTCGGACGAGCTCAAACACCTGGCTGAGCAAGGCGGTGGCGAATTGCATTATCGCGAGTACGAGTCCAGCGATCTGAATGACGTGGTGCTGGTGTGCTCCGCCACGGATGACAACGAACTCAACGTTCGCATTTCGGAAGAGTCCCAGGCCCGCTACCTTCCCACCAACGTGGTGGACAGCCCCAAACTCTGCAGTTTTATCACCCCGGCGATTGTCGATCGCTCGCCCCTGGTGATTGCCATTTCCAGCGGCGGTGAGGCGCCTGTGTTAGCGAGGATGGTTCGGGCCAAGCTGGAAACCCTGATCCCCAAAAGCTATGGCCGTCTGGCTCAGTTGGCCAGCCGCTGGCGGGAGCGGGTGAAGCAGTCGTTCAGTGAGGAGAATCGACGCCGGTTCTGGGAGAAGGTATTGCAGGGGCCGATTGCCGAGCTGGTTTTCAGTGGTCAGGATGAGCAGGCCGAACGGGCCATTGCCGAGGATCTGGCCAATCCCGATTATGTCGATACCCAGGGCGAGGTGTACCTGGTGGGTGGCGGCCCCGGGGATCCGGAGTTGTTGACCCTGAAAGCTCTGCGTCTGATGCAGCAGGCCGATGTGGTGCTCTACGACCGGCTGGTGTCCCCGGAAGTGATGGAGCTGGTACGTCGGGACGCGGACCGGATTTATGTCGGCAAGCGGCGCAGTGATCATCATATGCCGCAGGAGAATATCAACGAGCTGCTGCTCAAGCTCGCCCAGGAGGGCAAGCGGGTGCTGCGCCTGAAGGGCGGCGATCCGTTCATCTTTGGTCGTGGTGGCGAAGAGATCGACCTGCTGGCGGCGCACCAGATCCCCTTTCAGGTGGTGCCGGGCATTACCGCCGCCTCGGGCTGTGCGGCCTATGCCGGTATTCCGCTCACCCACCGCGATCATTCCCAATCGGTGCGCTTTATCACCGGGCACCTGAAAACCGACAACCCGAACCTGACATGGCCGGAGTTGGCGTTGCCGGGGCAGACGCTGGTGTTCTATATGAGCCTGGTGGGGTTGGAGGAAATCTGTCAGGTTCTGATTCGCCATGGCCGGTCACCCCAGACGCCGGTGGCACTGGTGGAGAAGGGCACGACCCAGGATCAGCGGGTACTGATCGGGACCCTGGAAACCATGCCCCAGCGGGTGGCCGAGAGCGATGTGCACGGTCCGACGCTGCTGATTGTGGGTGAGGTGGTGCAGTTACATCACGAGCTGAGCTGGTTTTCTCCGGAGCGGTCCGGCAGTCAATAAATTGACAGCGGCGAGACTTTGATCACAAAATAACGAACTTCCAGTCAAGATTTCGGGTCAAAGACCGATATGAGAGGTAAGCGCCGTCGTTTTGACGGTCCGAACTGAATCGGAGGTCAGCATGACCTACATAGGCCCAACCAGCACCTTGCCACCGTCGGCCCGCACCAAGATCAACACCACGCGGGCCAAAGACGAAACCATGCCGGTGAGCGAGCAGGTGCTGGATACCACACCCGTGGCGCCCATTCGCGAGCGTCGTCGAGGTGATCGCCGCCGCCGGGATATCAAACCCCTGGTGGACATGCGCTCCCGTGACCGGCGGCGCCGGCGCAAAATCGATATCGAGGTGTGACGCTTACGCCCTCGGGTGACCGCACCGCTGCCCGCGGGCCTTAACGCTCGCGGGCGCCCCTCCGAATGTGGTTAAATCTCCCCTGATCTTTCGATTGACCCGGGGACGGAATGACCCACTCCAATGGCATCGCTGATGCCCGCCTGCAATTACCTTTCTGGCTCTGGCCGCTTGCGGTGATCATCGGCTGGCTGATTGCCGCTGCATCACTGAGCTACGCGCCGGGTGGCCGACTGAACGTGCTCTGGCTCTGGTGGCTGTGGGCCGGAATCCCCCTCCTGGGCACCCTGGTGGCCGCCGGGGCCGCCGCCTTTGGGCGCGACCGGCCCTGGTTGTTCCGCTGGGGCCATAAAACCCTCCACTGGTATCCCAAGCCCGGCCAGCGCTGGCAAATGCTGATCGGTCTGCAGAGCTTTTGGCTTCTGCTCGGGCTGGGCATGATCCTGGGGTTCCTGACGCTTCTCCTGTTCACCGATCTGGCCTTTGGCTGGAGTTCCACCTTGCTCGATGGCGATCAGAGCCCTCTGCGCTTGCTGCAGTGGTTGGCGATGCCCTGGGCGTGGTTCTGGTCGGCGGCGGTGCCGGACGCCTCTTTGTTGGACGCGACGCGCTATGTGCGAATTGACCCCCGGGCGTCGGGCACCGAGCGGGCAGGGGACTGGTGGCCGTTTCTGATGGCCAGCCTGCTGTTTTACAACCTGGTGCCGCGGGCACTGCTCGCGGTGGTCGGGGTGATCCGCCTACGTCAACTGAAAGCTCAGCCTCCCGGGCCCGCAATCCGCGGGACCAGCCAGGGTGGCGGCGCAAGGCTGGCGCCCGTAGTGGCCTCGCCTCTGAGTGCCTGGGACGGCGCCCTGGTGATCAACTGGGAACGACACCAACAGGGTCAACCGACCCTGGGGGGCGAACTCTGGTCTGACGACGAACTTCAGTTGGAGGCCCTGTTGGCCAAACCGCCCTCCGCCGTGTTGTGGCAAGTGCCCGCCAATCGCTCCCCCGTGGGAGAGCTGGCCGACCTGGTCGCACAAGTAAGAAATACCGGCGTTGCCCGACAGGGACTTCGGGCCATAGTGGATGCCCAGACTCAACCCGAACGGCACCTGGCCAGTTGGCGTCAGTTCGCCGGTGAACACCAACTGCAATGGGTGACCGAATGAGCCGATCCGGATCGTCATACTCGACGCCCAGGCTGTGCGTGGTGGGCCACCCCAATCGGGGGAAGTCTTCCATCGTCTCAACGCTGACCGAGAACGACAGCGTGCGGATCAGCCCGGCCTCCGGTACCACGCGCCGGGCGGATCGGTTCGAGTTCTCGCTGGATGGCCGAGTGTTGCTGACCCTGATCGATACGCCGGGTTTTCAGCGGGCGCGTCAGGTACAGGCCTGGCTGGAGCGCGAACCGGTCAGCCCCGGCGCACGGCCAGACCGGGTGCGCGCCTTTTTAGCGGAACCGGGTCACGCTGAACGCTTCCCCGATGAGGTCGCTCTGCTCCGGCCGATCATGGAAGGTGCGGGTATTCTCTATGTGGTGGACGGTGCCCAGGCGCCCTCGCCGATGGACGAAGCGGAAATGGAAATCCTGCGCTGGACCGGACAGCCGAGGCTGGCGGTAATCAACCCCATGGCGCCGCAGTCGCAAACCGAGAGCTGGCAGCGAACCCTGGGTCAGTTTTTTCAGTGGGTACGGGTCTTCAACCCGCTTACCGCGACGCTGCCGGCTCGCCAGGCGTTGCTGCGCGCCATGGGGGAATTGACCCCGGAATGGTCTGCCCCGATAAAGGGGCTTATCCAGGGGCTGGCCGCGCGCGACCAACAGCGTCTGACCAATGTCAGCGATGCCCTGGCCGCCTACTGGGCCGAGCAGCTATTGGAACGCCAGGCGGTGCAGGTGCCCGGCGCGATCGGTCGCCAGCGGGCCGAGGGACAGTTGCGGCGCGCATTGGATGAGCGCGAAACCGATTTCTTCCGTCACCTGCGTGAAGCCTGGGGCCATCGCACCAGCGAACTGGAGCGGGACAGCGGTTGGGAGCTGGACGCGGATCAGTTGATGAATACGGAAACCTGGTATCTCTGGGGCCTCAAGCAGCGGGATCTGCTCTGGGTCAGCGGCAGTGCGGGCGCGGCGACCGGCTTGGCGGTGGACGCTGGTCTGGGCGGTGCCTCGCTGTTGACCGGTGCGATTTCCGGTGGTGTCATCGGTTCGGTAGGCGGTTGGTTGGCCAGCCGGGAGTTGCCGGGCAAGCGTTTGGGCTGGCTGCCGCTGGCCCGTCAAAAGCAGGTGATGGGGCCGGTAAAGCACCCCAATTTTCCGCTGGTGGTGATGGCGCGGGCGCTGACCTTCACCCGTCAGTTGTGGTTGAAACCGCACGCGGAGCGCAGTGCGGTGGTGTTGCGTTCTGAGGCGGGTACGTGGCCAAGAGAGGAGCAGGTGCAACTGTTGGGTTGGGCAAAACGACTTCAGCAGGGGCGTTGGCAGGCCAAACATCAGGATGCTCTGGTTCGTTGGGTGGAACATCAGTTACGGGTTTCCTTGGACGAGGCGTTTTCGCGGGAAGAAAAAACCAGTTGGGTTTGACTTTGTATTTCGAGCTCAGTGTTTCGAGCGTAGCGCTTCGAATTGAGTGCTGCGGCTGGGTCACCCCTTGCGAGACACGCCGTGAATACATCCCTGTAGGCTCATCACCCGCCGTCCAGGCGGGTGACGGTCTCGCAAGGGGTTACCCAGCCTCCGCAGTGCCAACGTAACGTTTCGGGAAATAGAACCTACGCCAAGATTTGGATGTGGCACTGAGGGTCGGGAAGGGGGATACCTTTTCAAGACCGTAAGCGGAGGGACTCCGCGCGTCGAGCCCCCGTGGACGCCCCACATGGATGTGGGAAGTGTCCCGAAGCGCCGGGAGCGCGAAGGGGACCGGGTTTACGGCGTGTCTTGAAAAGGTATCCCCCTTCCCGAACCGGTCGTGACGCTGCGATTGATTAAATGTTGACTAATGTTTCGAGAACGAAAACCGACAGGAGCAATGACAAAAATGAGCCAATACGATTACGATTTGCTGGTGATCGGCGCGGGGTCCGGTGGGGTTCGGGCCAGTCGGTTTGCGGCGCAGTTTGGGGCGAGAGTGGGCATTATCGAAGAACGCTACCTTGGTGGTACCTGCGTCAATGTCGGTTGCGTGCCCAAAAAACTGTTTGTGTTTGCTTCCCACTACCGAGAAACCTTTCACGCCGCCCCCGGTTATGGCTGGCACGCTGGGGCCATCAAGTTTGATTGGCAGGAACTGCGTGCAAACAAAGATCGCGAAATCGAACGGCTCAATCAGGTGTACGACAAACTGCTCAACACCGCTGGGGTAGAAATCATCAACGGCACCGGTAGCTTGGTTGACGGGCACACCGTCGCCGTAGGCGAAAATACCTACACCGCCGAACGCATCCTGATTGCTGTGGGCGGTTGGCCCTGGATGCCGGAAGTGCCAGGTGTCGAGCACGCCATTAGCTCCAACGAAGCGTTTTATCTGGACAGTCTTCCCGAGCGCATCGTCATCGTTGGCGGTGGTTATATCGCGGTGGAGTTTGCCGGGATTTTTAATGGCCTCGGTGTTGAAACCCACTTGTGCTATCGCGGGGAGCTGTTTCTGCGTGGTTTCGATGAGGATCTGCGGACGCACCTTGCACAAGAGCTACCCAAGAAAGGCATCCACCTGCACTTTAACACCGACATCACTCGTATTGAGAAAAACGCGGACGATGTGCTGACGGTTCATACCGATCAGGGAAATACGCTATCGGTCGGGCAGGTCATGTACGCTACCGGGCGCAAGCCGAAAACCGATGGGCTCGGGTTGGAGAACACGGCGGTGCGGTTGAGTGATGCGGGCCGTATTCAGGTGAACGAGGAATTTCAGACCGACGAGCCGTCCATCTACGCACTGGGCGACGTGACCGGGCCCGATGAACTGACGCCAGTTGCCCTGGCTCAGGGAATGGCCCTGGCCCGCAACCTGTTCGGCGGCATGAATGAGCGGGTGGACTACCGGCACATTCCCACCGCGGTGTTCAGTCAGCCGCCCATGGCAAGCTGCGGTCTGACCGAGGAAGAAGCCAGAAAGGAGTGCGTTCACGTGGATATTTACCGGGGCGCCTTCCGGCCGATGCAATATACCTTGCCGGATCTGGACGAGCGGGCGTTGGTGAAACTGATCGTCGATCGGGATACGGACCGGGTTCTGGGTTGCCACATGGTGGGCCCGGAGGCGGGTGAGATCATGCAGGGCCTGGGTGTGGCCATGACCGCCGGTGCGACCAAAGCGGACTTTGATCGCACCATCGGTATTCATCCAACGTTGGCGGAAGAGTTTGTCACTTTGCGTCAGCCGGTCGCCCGCGTCAATGAGTGACGACGGTTACTGCTCGCTAATCGAAACGCACAATCAGGTTCAATTGACGTTCGGACAAGTGCTCCATTTCCTTGTTGAGCGCTTCAGCATCTGCGACCTCTTTCTGGGTGCGGTCGGAAATGTCGCTGATATGCTGGGTGTTCTGCTCGATATCCACGGCCGTCGCCGACTGTTCCTCGGCGGCGGAGGCAATCTGATGTGACATCTGGTCGATTTTTTCCACCGCGGCGGAAATGAGCGACAACGCCTGCTTCACATTGTCCATCTCGCCTACGCTACGGTCGACCAACTGCAGGCACTGCTCCATACTCTCCCCAGCTTGCCCCGTGGCTTCACCGAGCTTCTCAATGATGTTGCGAATGTGCCCGGTGGAGTCCTGGGTACGTTGAGCCAGGGTGCGCACCTCATCGGCCACCACCGCAAACCCGCGTCCCTGCTCACCGGCGCGGGCGGCTTCGATCGCCGCATTCAGAGCCAGCAGGTTGGTCTGTTCGGCAATACCCCGAATGACATCCACCACTTTGGCAATTTCTCCGCTGTCGGCGGTCAGGCGCTCCAGTACTTGCCCCAGATTGTCCACCTGTCGGGACAGGTCACTAATGGCGCCGCTGGCGGTGTTGATGACCGTGCCGCCACGCTGGACTTCGCCAAGGGCGCTTTGGGTGGCCACGGACGTGTCCGAGGCCCCGCTGGCCACTTCCTGCACCGCCTGGGCCATCTGTTGCATGGCTACGGCCACCCGGGTGGTTTCCCGCTGTTGCTCGTCCATCCCCCGGTGGGATTGTGCTGCCTGGGCCTGCGCCTGTGCGGCGTGGCCATGCAATTCCCGGGCGGATTCGCCAAAGCGCCCCAGCGCGGTACGCAGACGCGCCCGCAGCGCCAGTTGCGCAAACTCGATTTCACCCAAAGCGTCACTGCGGCCGGTGTAAATATAGGCCGCGATCGGGTCGTGCATGATGGCACGGGCCCGGTTCAGGCTGACGTTGAGGTGTTGTGCCAGTAAGGCTTGGGTAGCGCCGCCGATGACGGTGCTACCCAGTAGGGCGGCAAGCGCCACGGCCGGGGTCAGCAATCCCAGCAGCCAACTGCCCAGTAACAGCACGAGCAACGCAATGCCGCCGATCTGAACCGGTGTTCGAGTCGCATGCCACAGGCTCAACCAGCGCGGACAGGCCGGCTTGCCGGCACGCATCCGTTGATAACTCGCCTCAGCCCGGGCGACCCGCTCCGCGTCCGGGTGAACCCGAACCGACTCGTAGCCCTGCACCTGGCCGCGGTCTTTGAGCGGGGTGACGTAGGCATCCACCCAGTAGTGATCGCCGCTCTTGCATCGGTTTTTGACAATGCCCATCCAGGGCCGACCGCTTTTCAGCGCGCCCCACATCACACCGAAGACTGCCTCGGGCATTTCAGGGTGGCGAATCATATTGTGCGGCTGGCCGATCAGCTCATTCCGTGTAAAGCCGGAAATTTCCTGAAAGGTGTCGTTGCAGAATTGGATGGTGCCTTTGGTGTCCGTCGATGAAACCAGTTCATCGCCGGGTTTCACCGGAACGTTGCGGCCGGTCACGGGGCCGTTATTGCGCATACAGTGTCCTCAGCGGTAACCGCGATAACTTCTAGCCGGCGTTTAATTGCCGATGTTAGATGAAACTACCCCCCCTAAGGGTAGTCGACCTATTGGCGTTATCGACCGCACAGGCGTTAAGTTGAGTGAATTCTCGCGCGTTCAGGCGGCCAGGGCGCGGCTCTGCTGGTTAACAACAAAGGCCGCCAGGGCATTTCGGGTATCGGTGGGCAGGTCGACAAAAGACAGGCTGACCCGGGTCTGACGCCAGGGCCGCTGGCTGAGATTGAACGCACAGACGCTCACCCGGCAGCGAACCTTGAGCCCCGGAGCGACGGTGAATTCGCACAGCGGCAGAATGTCCCGGTGATGCAGGAACGGCCGCCAGTCGCCGGTGAGCCCGAGTCGTATACCGCCCGCGGACAGGTTGAGAACTTCCCCGCACAGGGGTGATAGACCGGGGACACCCAGGCGGGCGCTGATCGGGTACCAGCCAAAGACGTCCAGGCGGGGCCAGCGACGTCTGGGGCCGAGGTAGAACTGTTCGGGCAAGGGCAGGGCGAGCCCACCGCTTCGCTGGGGCGTGCTCCAGCCAACCACCGGGGCGTTGAATTCGAACAGGCGGCCGTTTTCGTGGTAGCTGACGGTCAGTTCGTCGCCGGGTTCGAGGTTGAGCGCCCGGGGGAAGAGTTCGTCGAGCCAGAGGAGTTGCCGTTGTGTGTCGAGGGCGAGGATGAGGCTTTGGTATTCGCTGCCTTGATGGCGCACGGCGAGCAGTTGCCGACGTTCGGCGAGCGGGCGCAGGTGTTTGACGCACTCGGCTTCGGGCGCAGGAGCCTGCGGTATGGGTGCCGGCCGCTCAGTGGGTTCGTTGGCGGAGAGTTTTTGCAGCAGTGCTCGCAACAGGGCCATAGGTGACTCGTATTCCAGGTCGATAAAACGGACGGTTCTTTGCCGGTTATTGGTACTTCCGCCAAGGGTTTTGCAAGGGGTGTGCCAGGTAGTGGAGTACTTGTCGAAAGGGCTTCGAATAGACGGCTGCGGGAAATTAGCAAGTTCACACACCGATTTTGGGACTTCGCATGGAGGGCTGCGGGAGGGTGAACCCCTTCGGGACACGCTGTGAATACATCCCTGTACGCTCTGCACCGGCCGGTCCCCTTCGCGCTCCAGGCGCTTCGGGACACTTCCCACATCCATGTGGGGCGTCCAAGGCCGGTGACGGTCCCGAAGGGGTTCACCCTCCCTCCGCTAGTGCCAACGTCAATGGCGGTGGAGGTAGCACGTGGTGTGTCGAGCACGGGCACCGCGTGGGGCCGCTGTACGTTTGGTTTTGGTCGCGGCGGATGCGCTTCGCTCCGATGCGTCGGACCGATCCGCCCTACGGATAACACGGCAGGTCGCGTAGGGCGGATAAGCGCGGAGCGCGCATCCGCCGTCACCTCACTCCCAAACTGGCGCCGCATGGGAGCCCTCCCGCAGCCCTCAATGCGAAGTCCCCTAAGAGCCAATTCTCAGTAGGCAAAGCGGCAGTCGGTTGCCGCTGTGGGCGGCAATTCCCTGGGGCGGCTAAAATCCGTACAATGGCGGCATTTTTCGGACCGTCGAACATCGAGAGTATTATGAGTCAGCCCGCCGTGCGCAAAGAGCGCCTCGAATACAACAAACTGCAAAAGCGCCTGCGTCGTCAGGTCGGCAGTGCCATTGCCGATTACAACATGATTGAAGAGGGCGACCGGATCATGGTCTGCCTCTCCGGTGGCAAAGACTCTTACGGCATGCTCGACATCCTCATGAGCCTGCAGAAAACCGCCCCCATCCGCTTCGAACTGATCGCCGTCAACATGGATCAGAAACAGCCCGGCTTTCCCGAGCACATATTGCCAGAATATCTCGAACAGGTCGGGGTGCCGTACCATATCATCGAGCGCGACACCTACAGCATCGTCAAAGACGTGATTCCCGAGGGCAAAACCACCTGTGGGCTCTGCTCGCGGTTGCGGCGCGGTACCCTGTACAGCTTCGCCAATGAGATCGGGGCGACCAAAATCGCCCTGGGTCACCACCGGGACGACATCATCGAGACCCTCTTCCTCAACATGTTCTACGGTGGCAAACTCAAGGCCATGCCGCCCAAGCTGCTCGCCGACGACAAACGCAACGTCCTGATTCGTCCGCTCGCCTACTGCAAAGAGCAGGACCTGGCGGATTTTGCCGATTACAAGGCGTTCCCGATCATTCCCTGCAATCTCTGCGGCTCCCAGGAGAACCTCCAGCGGCAGGTGATCAAGCAGATGCTGACCGACTGGGAACGCCAGTACCCCGGACGTACCGAGACCATCTTTTCCGCCATCCGCAATGTGGCGCCCTCTCAGTTGGCGGATACCGCGCTGTTTGACTTTGCCGGATTGAAAGTGGATCCGGATGCTGTGGCCGACGCCGGGGATGAGGCCCAGGCTGAGGCCGGCGTTCAGCAGTTTATCCCGGCTCTGCAAGTATCCTGAGTTAGCCCGGCCGGCGGCCAGCTCCTATACTCGGGGTACATCGGCCCTATGCACGGGTCTCAGGCAGAGAGGTGTCTATGAGGATTGGCGTACCCCGGGAAATCAAAACCGATGAATACCGCGTAGGGCTGACGCCCAGTGCTGTGCGGGAATTGGCGGGCCAGGGCCACAGCGTGTTGGTCGAACGGGAGGCGGGCGCTGCGGTGGGCCTGGATGATGCCTCCTACGAAGCGGCGGGGGCCACTCTGGTGGACTCGGCCTCAGCGGTATTCGCCCAGGCCGAGTTGATCGTCAAGGTCAAGGAGCCGCAGCCGGAGGAGTATCGCCAGCTCCATCCTGATCAGATTCTGTTCACCTTTCTGCACCTGGCGCCAGACCCCGAGCAGGCCGAGGGGCTGCTGGCCTCGGGCGCGTCCTGCATTGCCTACGAAACCGTCACGGACCAGGCGGGACGCCTGCCGCTGTTGACCCCCATGTCCGAAGTGGCCGGGCGGCTCGCCACCCAGGCGGGCGCCCATCACCTGGAGCTGCATCAGGGCGGGCGGGGCATCCTGCTCGGAGGGGTTCCGGGAGTACCGCCGGCGGGAGTCACCATCATCGGCGGGGGAGTGGTGGGGACTCAGGCGGCGCGCATGGCTTTGGGGCTGGGGGCGCAGGTCAGAATTCTGGACAAGTCTCTGGTGCGCCTGCGGGAGCTGGATGCGCTGTTTCACGGGCGACTGGTCTGCGAGTACGCGACCGAAGACGCGCTGGAGCAGGCGCTACCGCAGACCGATCTGCTGATCGGCGCGGTACTGGTAACCGGCGATTCGGCGCCCAAGCTGCTGTCCCGGGAGCAACTGGGGGCGTTGCCCACGGGGGCGGTATTGGTGGATGTGGCCATTGACCAGGGGGGATGCTTCGCCACCTCCCGGCCCACCACGCACCGTCAGCCCACCTTTTCGCTCGATGGCGTGGTTCACTACTGCGTTGCGAATATCCCCTCGGCGGCGGCCCGAACCGCCACTCTGGCGTTGAGTCACGCCACCTTGCCATATGTACAGGCGCTGGCGCAGAATGGCCTGGAGGCCCTGAGGCGGGACCCCGGCCTGAGGGCGGGCCTGAACGTGCACGGGGGCCATATCACCCATGAGGCGGTCGCCCGGGCGCTTGGCAAACCCTGGGTAGCGTTCGGCAGCGGACCGGAGTAAGCTATCAATTGTTGAAACAAACGACATTAACGGGACAATAATCATAAATGACGAACGAACCGTCGCTTTTCCAGGGGGTTTCTTTCCAACTGGCGAAAATCGGCATCATCCTGGCCTTTCTACTCGGCCTGTTGATGAGCTCGGTGCAGTTGTATCTTGACCTGGACAACCAGCGTGAGGAGCTTAACCTGCTGTTCAGTCGGGTCATGGAAGTGGCCACGCCGCCGGCGATGCGCGCCGTTCACACCCTGGATGATGACCTGTCCGCTGAAGTGGTCAATGGGCTGTTGGCCTATGACTTTGTCATCGGCGTGCGCGTCACCGATGAGTTGGGTAATACCCTGGCCGAGGGGCAGACAGCACAGAAACCCTCCCAGACCCGGTGGCTGACCTCGCTGATCAGCGACGAGACCCGGGAGCTGTATTCCGACCTGATCATCCCGGGCTACGGCCAGACCGCGTCCGGTGGTCTGGCGTTTACCGTCGATATGGACCAGGCGCTACAGGCTTTTTATGAGCGATCGAGCCTCAACCTGATCACCGGGCTGGTTCGCAATGCGATGCTGGTGGTGTTGTTGTTTTTCGCCTTTTACTTTGTGGTGGCCAAACCCCTCGCGCGCCTGTCCCGCGAAATCAAAAGCATCAACCCGGAAGAACCCGGCGTCCGTCGACTAACTCCGTTGCCCGGACGACATGATGAGCTGGCGCAACTGCTCGACAGCAGTAACCAATTGTTGAACGCAGTAGATCTGTCGCTTGCCAAGCGTCGCGCGGTAGAGTTGGCGTTGCGAAAGAGCGAAGGGCATCTGCGCCAGATTATCGACAGTTTGCCAGTGATGATCGGCGCCCGGGATATTGAGGGACGCTACCTGTTTGCCAACAAGGCGCTGGCGAGCATGGTGGGTCGCGATGTTGACACCATGCGCGGACAGGATGTGCGGGACCTGTTCCGCCATGCCGTGGATGATGTGGAACTGATTCTGCAGAACGATCAGCGGGTGATTCGTCAGGGCATTGATGTTGAAATCAATGAAGAGGCCTTTTTGACTCGTGAAGGCAGAAAACTCTACCTGCAGAGTCACGTCATGCCGCTCCATTACTACGATCAGACAGTTGCTCTGATCGTGTCCGTGGACATTACCGAGCGCAAGAATGCTCAGGCAAAGATGGAGCACATGGCCCATCACGACGCCCTGACCAATCTGCCCAATCGGGTCCAACTGGTCGAGCGCCTGGATCTTGAAATCCGTCGTGCGGCCAGGCACGGTTATTGCGGTGCGGTGCTGTTTATCGATCTGGATCAGTTCAAGAACATCAACGATTCACTGGGCCATCCCGTGGGCGACAAGGTTCTCAAGGAAGTGGCACAGCGCCTGGTCAGCTCGGTCCGGGAGGAGGACCTGGTTGCCCGGCTGAGCGGCGATGAATTTGTCGTGGTGTTGACAGTGTTGGATAAAGACCTGTCGACCGCCGCGTTGAGGGCGGGGGAAATCAGTGAAAAAATCCGGCGTATCATTTCCCGCCCCTTCCACACGGACAGCCTGGATTTGCGAATCAGCTGCAGCGTCGGGGTGGTGATCTATCCGGATAAAAACAGCTCGGTGCATGAGCTGCTGCGCTTTGCCGATACCGCCATGTACCAGGTTAAAGAAAAGGGACGCGATGCGATCGAGTTTTTCAACGAGGATATGGCGGACAAAGTCAGCCGGCAGTTGGTTATGGAAGGCGATCTGCATCGTGCGCTCGAGGGCAAACAGTTTGCGCTGCACTATCAGCCCAAAGTTGATATGGGCACTGGAACCATTGTCGGCGCCGAAGCCTTGTTGCGTTGGCATCATCCCACCAAGGGACTGATCTCGCCGGCGGATTTCATTCCCGTTCTTGAAACTTCCGGGCTGATTCTGGACGTTGGCCAATGGGTGCTGGAAACCGCCTGTGATACTCTGGTGCACTGGCAGGCGCAGGGCTGGTGGAAACCGGGTATGCGTCTGAGCATCAATATCAGCCCCCGGCAGTTTCGGCGCGCCGCCTTTGCCGATGACGTCCTGCGCACCTTGAAACGCTATCCGATACCTGAGAATTCGCTGGAAATGGAGGTGACCGAGGGCATTGTGATTCAGCAGGTGGACGAGGCGATTGTCACCATGCGGCGCCTGGCAGAGCAGGGGATCAGCTTCTCTCTGGATGATTTCGGGACCGGCTACTCCTCCATCAGCTACCTCAAACAGCTACCGGTGACCGTGCTCAAAATCGATCAGAGTTTTGTTCGGGATATTGTGGATGATCACAACGACCGGGTGTTGGTGGAAACCATCATTACCATGGGTCGGCTGCTGGATCTTGATGTGGTCGCTGAGGGCGTGGAATTGGAGGCCCAGTTCGATATTCTCCAGCGTTACGGCTGTCACTACTATCAGGGCTTCTATTTCAGCCCCGGCGTTACCCTGTCGGCGTTCGATACCATGCTGGCGGAGCATACCGTATCCGCTTGAGGGCCGGGTATCAGAACAGGCGTCCCAGCAGGTAGGGGATGGCCACTTCGGTTTTGAGAATGCGGGGCCCCAGGTGTACCGCCTGAACCCCCAGTTCACCGAGTCGACCGATCTCGTATTCATTGAACCCACCTTCCGGGCCCACCAGTAAGGTGACCGGTTCCTGCACCTGAGCCGGGCAGGCAATGGCGTCGTAGGGGTGGGCCACCATGGCGCGTCGACCTTCGATCAACCCGGGCAGTGTGTCCTCTACAAACGGTTTGAACTGGCGATGATAGTGCACCTGTGGCATCACCGTGTCGCACCCCTGTTCCAGCCCCAGTTGCAGCTGAGTCTCCACCGCGTCCGGATGGATGCTGGGTGACTGCCAGTAGCTTTTTTCCACTCGACGGCTGTGAATCAGGTGCAGCTCTTTGACGCCGCTACCGGCGACGGTCTGCAATATACGCTTGATCTGTTGGGGACGGGGCAGGGCGAGAACCAGGGTCAAGGGCAGAGGTTCCGGAGGCGGGCGATTCAGCGTCAGGGATAACCGGATTCGTTCCCGGCTCAGTTCGGTCACCTCGCCAGTACCCCAGTCGCCGTTCAGCCGGCCAACGGTCAGGCGGTCACCGAGCTGGGGTTTGAGTACCTGAAGAATATGGTCGAGTCGGCGCTTATCCGACAGGTCGGCCACCGTGGGACTGAGCAGGTCGCTGTCGGCAAGCAGCAGTAAGTTCATTGGGGGTGACCGGTTGCGGGCGTTGAATCGACAAAATGGCGTCCCCGCCAGGACTCGAACCTGGAGCTTCCGCTTAGGAGGCGGAGGATTTATCCTGTTAATCGACGGGGACATCCGCTGCCGCGCTGGCCCGGGGGCGCCGACAGGGTCGGCAACTATACTAAAAAGCCTTACGCCGGCACAAGCCGGCGTAAGGGGCGATCAGGCCTTGACCAGGGTCTGGGAGCCGCCCTGGGGCCCGGAGCGCCCTTGGGCGTTGTACAGCGAGGGACCGTCGTTACTTTGCCCTCTTAGCAGATCCAGAAGCGTGCCCACCGTCTGCCGGGAGCGCTGAATGATTTTGCCGTTGATATCGTTGAGTGCCCGACAGGCCTCAAAGTGCTCGGCGAGCTCTTGCCATTGTGGGGCCTGTCCGCGGGTGTCCGGGCGCTGGTGCAACCACTTCTGCCAGCCTTCGTGGTTGTGGGGAAGCGTGGCAGCATCCAGCCAGCTTTGGCGTTGCAGGGCGTGCTCTCCGAGTGCGGCCATGAGCCGGTTTTTGGCGTCGATGAGCGGGGGAAGGGCGTCCAGATCGCGCTGCTCCAGCGCTTCGCGCTCTTGCAACAGCACCTGACTGAGCTCTTCAATGGCTTGGGCGTCGTGTGCCAGCATCTGGCTGACGGATTCGGCTGAGGGAGTCATATTGGCCTCGGTCATGGCGGATCATCGAAAATCGAATGCTGCTTGGCCCGGGCGGTGTTGGGGGCCCGCCGGGCCAGCGGGGGGTTATCCCAGCAGGTCGTCCTGATTGAGCATATTCTGGGCGATGCGTTCGGGGTCGATTTCAAATCGACCCTCGGCAATGGCCTGTTTCAGACTCGCGACGCGCTCGACGTCGACATCCGGCAGTTGCGCCAGGTTCTCTTCCAGGCGGTTCATGCTCTGTGCCTCCGCACTGAGTTCAACACTGTCGCGGCTCGCCGGACGCGGGCTGCTGCCAGCGGCTCCGGATTGTGGACCGGATTCTCGGGGTGCCACGGTGCTGGGGCGGCTGTTGCCGCCGTTATTGCCGGGCTTGATACCGTTGTTTGAGTCAATAACCATATTTTGTTCCCCAACAAAATGTTCGATGATGCCGGCCAGAGGGCCGGAAGCCAGCCAAAATGCGGGCTTCTGACCAGTCTATCGGCCGGCATCCTTATAACTTTAATACTCTTTGTGTATAAATGTGACCCATTTCGCGTTATAAAATCACGTCGACCGTCCCGGGTCCGGTGATTCGCCCTCTGACGATACGTTCAGAGCGGTCATTCCGCACCCGGATCTGCTCTCCCACCCGCCCGGAGCTCAGGGCGGTGCCCGTGGTATCAACACTGATGGTGCCCATCCGGGCGCGCAGGCGCACCTGGTCGCCCCGTTCGACGATGGTTGGCTCGATCAGTAGCCCCAGGCGGACCGGCTCGCCGGCCTTCAGCGGGCGGCGCAACTCCTTCCCCAAGGCCGACGTTGCATCAACGACAAAACCTTGACGCAATTGGCCGGTGTCTCGCAATGCCATTGTCATATCGTCCTGGGCGATCCGGTGGCCTCGTCCCAGACTCCGGCTGGCGACGGCGACCTCCCGGTATACCGCCACCTGTGCCGGGACGTACAGCGCCCAGGCGTTGGGGCCGGGACAGCGGGTGTGCACTGTCAGATTTCCGCCGCTGCGCTCCTCATCGCTGACCGACAGCGCCAGAGGGGCCTCGCAGGCTTTCAGGCGGAGGCGGCTGTCAAGCCTGCCCACGGTAATCTTGGTGCGATTTACTGACGGAATTCGGTAGTGTGCCTCCAGGAACTGTTGTACTTCGGCCCTGAGCTCGCTCAAGTCCTGATATGGCGCGCTCTCCGGCGTTGCCTGGGGCGCCGCGGCGAGCAGAGCCAGCAGCAATGCGCCCGCCAGTCGCCCGCACAGCGGCCCGACTCCTCGGGTGGAGCATTCGCTCAGGCTCTGAAAAAGGCGACAGGGACCCATCTTTTGTCCTATTCTTTGTGCATGACCGTAAAGGTTAAAGCGTGACGGTTTTCAGCCGTTAACGGCATTACAGGTGGTAATAAAGCAAGGAGCGTGCCGCCTGGAGTAGTGCTAGCGGGGAGCAGTGGCGCATACGCGTATGGGGTGGGGGTTTATCCTCGCGACCAATGGGTTAACTAACGTTCAACAAATCAGAGGTAGAAGGGGCTTCCATGGCCGGAGTATTGGATAACGTGAACCAGAGAACGCGTCTGGTGGGTGAAAACCGGCTGGAGCTGCTATTGTTCCGCTTGGGGGGACGGCAGCTGTACGGTATCAACGTGTTCAAGGTGAAAGAGGTGTTACCCTGCCCGCCGCTGAATGCCATTCCCGGACGTAACCCGGTGGTACGTGGGGTCGCTCATATCCGCGGCGGCACCCTGTCGATCATGGATATGAATCAGGCCATCGGCAAGGCGCCATTGGAAGACATACGGTCGAGTTTTGTCATCATTACCGAGTATAACCGCACAGCCCAAGGGTTTCTGGTGCGTGGAGTGGACCGGATCGTCAATATGAACTGGAGCGATATCCATCCGCCACCGCGGGGAGCCGGCAAAGCCCACTACCTGACGGCGGTAACCGAGGTCGATGGCGAGCTGGTGGAGATCGTGGATGTCGAAAAAATTCTGGCGGAAGCGGCTCCGGTCAATGAGCAGATCAGCGAAGGTGTCATTGAAGACGGCATCAGCGAGCGGGTGGTCCAGAAGCATGTTCTGATCGTGGATGACTCGGTCATTGCCCGCAAGCAGGTGCAGCGGGTGATGCAGTCCATCGGAATCCAGACAACCTTGAAAAAAGACGGGCGCGAAGCGCTGAACTATCTGTTGGATATGGTCGCTCAAGGTCAGAACCCGGATGAGGCGTTGGTGATGATCATCTCGGATATCGAAATGCCGGAGATGGATGGCTATACCTTCACCGCCGAGGTGCGTAATCACCCGGATTTGAAGGGACTGCACATTTTGCTGCACACTTCGCTCAGTGGCGTTTTCAATCAGGCAATGGTCAAGAAAGTGGGGGCGGATGCCTTCCTGGCCAAGTTCAGTCCGGATGAGCTGGCGCGCCAGGTCAATGACCGGGTCAGAGCCATCACGGGCGAAGATCTGCTGGAGCAGAGCTAATGAGGGGTGGCTCAGGCCGCCGTGGGAGCATACTTTTGAGCGGTAAGTATTGATGAGTAATGCGGCGGGAAAACGCGACAATTTTGATCAGGCGGAGTTTGATCACTTTCGTCAGTTTCTGCAGGACGCCTGCGGCATTGCGCTGGGGGACAATAAACAGTACCTGGTCTCCAATCGCATCCGGCGCCTGCTGGAAGAGTATCAACTGTCCTCGTTCAGTGACCTGGTCAGAGCGCTCAAGCAGAACACTAACCGTCGTTTGAAAGAGCAGGTCATTGATGTCATGACCACCAACGAAACTTTCTGGTTTCGTGACATTTATCCCTTCGAGTATCTGCGCAACACCCTGCTGCCGTCCTGGATGCAGACCGAACACCGCATGGCCGGGCCGATCCGCATCTGGTCTGCCGCCTGTTCCTCGGGCCAGGAACCCTATTCAATCAGCATGATGGTGGAGGAGTTCCGGCGTCAGCGGATGGGCGCCCTGGCCCGACCGGTACAGATTGTCGGGACCGACCTGTCATCCATCGTGCTGGACCAGGCCAAGCGGGGCGAATACGATCGCCTGTCGGTGGTGCGCGGACTGTCGACGGAGCGGCTGGAGCGTTATTTTGACAACCCGCGGGAGAATGTCTGGCGGGTGAAGCCGCTGGTGCGGGACCGAATAGAGTTCAAAGCCTGGAACCTGTTGGATTCCTACGCGGGCTTGGGCAAGTTTGATATCGTCTTTTGCCGCAACGTTCTGATCTATTTTAACGCTGACCTCAAGCGTCGGATTCTGGAAAAAATCCACGGCTCGCTCAAACCGGGCGGTATTCTTTTTCTGGGTTCCTCTGAAGGCTTGGCGGGGGCGTCCCATCTGTTCGAAATGGTCCGGTGTGACCCCGGTATTCTCTATCGCGCCAAATAGCGAATGACCCGAGAGAGGATGAGAGAGGAGAAACGCCGTGTATAAACTGGCTTTTTTCGTTCCCGAGAGTCATCTTGAAACCGTCAAAGCCGCCGTCTTTGCCACCGGGGCCGGGCGTATCGGTGATTACGACAGCTGTTGCTGGCAGAGTCTTGGGCAGGGACAGTTTCGACCTCTGGCGGGCAGTCAACCGTTTCTCGGGCGTCAGGGCGAGGTTGAGCGCGTAGCCGAGTATCGCGTTGAGCTTGTGTGCGCCGACGATCTGATCCGCCCCGCCATCTCGGCCCTGAGGGCGGCCCATCCCTATGAAGAACCGGCGTACGACGTCTGGCAGCTGGCCGAACTGTGAGTCCCGGGTTTTCCGGTTTCAGTAAGGATCCAAAGTGATACAAGGCGGTGGTTGCGGCGTATAGCTCTACCCAATGTTTATCCCCCAAAGGAAAAAGGAGTACTCGTCATGAACAACCTGTTCCCCCGTTTGATTCTATGGACGCTTGCCGGCAGCCTGCTTTCGGTCTGCCTGAGCGCCCAGGCCGAGCTGCAGACCCGTGAAATTGATTATCAGGTCGATGGTGAGACGTTCACCGGCTACCTGGCGTATGACGATGCGCATAGCGGAACCCGACCGGGTGTATTGATCGTGCATGAATGGTGGGGGCATGGGGAGTATGTCCGCCAGCGCGCCGAGATGCTGGCCAAACTCGGTTATGCCGCCTTCGCGCTGGACATGTATGGCTCGGATAAATACGCGGAACATCCCAGCCAGGCGAATGAGTTCATGCAGGCGGTGATGAGCGATAAAGAGGCGGCCAAAGCGCGCTTCACCGAGGCGCTTTCGGTGTTGCGTGAGCAACCCATGGTGGCACCGGATGATATTGCCGCGCTGGGCTATTGCTTTGGTGGCGCCGTGGTGTTGAACATGGCCCGCGCCGGTGTGGACCTGGACGGGGTGGTGAGTTATCACGGTATGCTGGCTGCGGATTCGCCCGCGCAGCCGGGAGACGTGAAGGCCGCCGTCAGGGTGTTCAACGGTGAGGCGGACCCGATGGTGCCCGCCCAGCAGGTGGCGGACTTTGAGGCGGAAATGCGTCAGGCCGACGTGGACTACGAACTGGTGAACTACGCCGGTGCCCAACATGGTTTTACCAACCCGGAGGCGACCGAGCTGGGGCGTCAATTCGAGCTCCCGCTGAGCTATGACGCCAGTGCCGATGCGGATTCTTGGCACAAGACGCAACAGTTCCTTGAGGACCTGTTCCGCTAGCGGGTTGCCGGTGTTCTGCCACTTTGGCAAGCAATGTCGGGGTGGCGGAGCAAAAGTGCGGGACATCGGTTGCAAGTCCCTGGCGGGGCACCGATAATCACTGTAGATAACACTAAATCAAGCCCGGCACCGCGGTTCACAGGAAGACGGAGCGGGCCCTGAAATGGAGTACAGTGATTATGACCCTAGATTATGACCGTACCGTCGTGTCGGTTCTGGATGAGGCTCTGCGACAGTATGAACGCAGCGATTCGTTCACCTGTCTCGGCCATACGCTGACCTACGGCGATCTGGACCGTCTCTCCAGCCAGTTTGCGGCCTATCTACAGCAGCACACGGACCTGCAGCCCGGCGACCGCATTGCCATCCAGCTTCCCAACATTCTCCAGTACCCGGTGGCTCTCTTGGGCGCCCTGCGCGCGGGGCTGGTGGTGGTCAACACCAACCCACTGTATACCGCCCGGGAAGTCAAACATCAGTTGCAGGACTCCGGCGCACGGGCGCTGGTGGTGTTGGCCAACATCGCGGACAAAGCTGCCTCGATTGTGGCTGACACCGAGGTCGAGCAGGTGATCGTTACTGAGCTGGCGGACCTCCATCCACCCGTGAAACGGGTGCTGCTCAACACCGTCATCAAGTACATCAAACGCATGGTGCCGAGCTTTCACTTCCCCCATCAGGTTGAGTTCCGCCAGGCGCTCGGGCTTGCTCAGGGTGCCTATCGCAAAGTCGAGCAGTCTCCGGACGATGTCGCCGTGCTCCAGTACACCGGCGGCACAACCGGCGTTGCCAAAGGCGCCATGCTGACGCACCGCAACCTGGTTGCCAATATGCTTCAGGTGAACAAGCACATGGAGGGTGAGTTCCGGGTCAATCAGGAATACTATATTGCCCCGTTGCCGCTCTACCATATCTATGCGTTTACGCTGCACATCACCTCGGCGCTGTCCCTGGGCAATCACAACCTGCTCATTCCCAACCCCCGGGATATCAAAGGCTTTGTCAAAACCCTCAAAGACAAGCCCTTTACCTGCTTTGTCGGGTTGAACACCCTGTTCAATGCCCTGTGCCGGGATCCGGATTTCGTCAAGCTGGACTTCAGCCATTTGCGACTGACCGCCTCCGGTGGCATGGCGCTGACGGCCGCTGCCGCACGGCGCTGGAAAGAAGTCACCGGTGTCGGCATTTTTGAAGGCTACGGCCTGACCGAAACCTCTCCGGTGGTTTCCATTAATCCGCCGGGTGCGATTCAGCAGGGTACTGTCGGGCTACCCATGCCGGACACGGAGTGCAAGGTCATTGACGAAGAGGGGCAGTCGCTGCCCAACGGTGAGCCCGGTGAGCTGTGCGTGCGTGGCCCCCAGGTCATGAAGGGCTATTGGAATCGACCCGATGAAACCCGACAGGTACTCGATGAGGATGGCTGGTTCAGAACCGGCGATATGGCGGTCATTCAGGAGGATGGCTACATCCGGATTGTCGATCGCAAGAAGGATATGATTAATGTGTCCGGGTTCAAGGTCTTCCCGAACGAAGTGGAGGATGTGCTCTGCACCCATCCGGACATTGTCGAGGCGGCGGTCGTGGGTGTACCCGACGAGGAAAGCGGTGAGCTGGTTAAAGCCTATATCGTCACCAACCGGGACATGACCGTGAAAGAAGTCCGGGAATTTGCCAAGAAAAATCTGACCCCTTACAAAGTGCCGCACGATGTCGAGTTCCGGGACGAGTTGCCCAAATCCAACGTGGGCAAAGTGCTGCGGCGTGAGTTGCGGGACGAGGAACCAGCGAAAACCGGCCGTGCGTGACATCAGCTAGAGAGTGTTCATGAAAAGAGCCCTGATTCTCTCTGGAGGTGGCGCGCGTGCCGCTTACCAGGTGGGTGTTTTACAGGCGCTGGCCAATATTCTGCCAGCGGACACCGTCAATCCGTTTCCGATCATTTGCGGCACTTCCGCCGGGGCGATCAATGCGCTGGCGCTGGCGTGCCACCCGGGCAATTTTCGCGAATCAGTCCAGTCGCTGGCGGGCATCTGGCAGCGGTTGACCCCCGGCCAGGTCTATCGCCACGGCTGGAGTGATCTGGCCCGCGGGTTGGGTCTGCTCGGGTTCTCCCTGTTCAACGAAGGGGTGGGGCGTACGCGGCCTCTGTCGATGCTGGATAACGGCCCCCTGTGGCATCTGTTGGGGACGTCGGTACGTTTTGAAAATCTCGATGCCGCCATTGCCAGCGGTAAGCTGCATGCAGTGGCGGTCAACGCCATGGGTTACAGCTCGGGGCAGTCGGTCAGTTTCTTTCAGGGGGCGCCCGAGCTGGAGGGCTGGAATCGCCATCGTAGAGTCGGTATGCCGACCCGACTGAAACTGGAACATTTATTGGCCTCGTCGGCCATTCCGACCATTTTCCCGGCGGTTCGCATCAATCGGGAATATTTCGGTGACGGTGCGCTTCGCCAGTTGGCGCCCATCAGCCCGGCGTTACACCTCGGGGCGGAATCCCTGTTTATTGTCGGGGTCAGTGGCAATCGTGAAGCCCGCAAGCCGGTGCATCGTCGTACCGTACGGCACTCGCCCTCCATGGCCCAGATTGTCGGGCAGCTTTTCAACAGCGCTTTCATCGATGCACTGGAAGGAGACCTGGAGCATCTGGAACGCATCAATGAACTGGTTGGAATGATTCCCGAAGACAAGCTCGCCGCCGCCGATTTACCGCTGCGCGCGGTGGATAACCGGATCATTTCCCCCTCCCGGGAGCTGGATAATATCGCCGGGCGCAAGGTGCGGAACCTGCCCAAAAGCCTGCGTTTTTTCCTGCGTGCCATCGGTGCGACCGCCAAGGGAGGCGGTGCGACAGCGGCCAGTTATCTGTTGTTTCACCAGTCTTTCATCGGCGAATTGATGGAACTCGGTTACCAGGACACCATGTGGGAAGCCGATCGACTCAAGCCGTTTTTTGGAGTCACAAGCGGGTAACCCGGGAGGCTCCGTCGATGTTCATGCAACAGCGAAAATTCGGGCACCGTTGGTTCGCACTACTGTTGCCTGCTTTGGTATCAGTAACAGGCTTTGCCCTGGCGGCGGACGATAAACCTCAAGCGGGTAAGGTCGGGGCGTTGTCATCCTCGGGGAAAGAACTGGAGTTTTCCGACTGTGCCCTCACGGCCAACGAACGACTTCGCCATGTGCAGTGCGCCCGTTTGAGCGTTCCGGAGAATTATGAGCAGCAGGGGCCGGACGATGTCTGGATCGATCTGCTGATCGTGCGTCTTCCGGCCACTGCCGCTCAGGTCCAGGATGATCCGGTTCTGGCGATTGCCGGCGGCCCCGGTCAGGCGGCCAGTCGCAGTTTTCTCCGCCTGGATCGGGCCTTTGCCCAACTGGCCCGGCGGCGTGATATCTATCTGGTGGATCAACGCGGCACGGGACAATCGAACCCGCAGCCTTGTGCGGTGGATGATGCTGCCATGCCATTGGCCGACCCGGACCCCGCGCAATTGTCCTCTCTGGCAAGGGCCTGTTTGCAGGATTTCAACGGCGACCCGCGCCACTATACAACCGAGGTGGCCGTGCGGGATCTGGAGCGGGTGCGTCAGGCGCTCGGGGTGTCCCGCTGGAACCTGTACGGTGTTTCCTATGGCACTCGGGTAGCGCAGACTTACATGCGCCGCTATCCGGACGCTGTCCGAACGGCCGTTCTGGACGGTGTGCTGCCCGCCGATGTCAGTCTCGGCCCCCAAATAGCCGTTCACAGCCAGGCCGCCCTGGATGCACTGATTCGTCAGTGCGATCAATCATCTCCCTGTCGGGAGCGGTTTCCCGAACTGCAACGGGACATTACCCAACTGCTGGATCGGCTTGAATCGGAGCCGGTGGAGGTTCGCTATGAATCCCTTCGCGATGGAAGCTGGCAAACGTTGAGGTTCACCCGCGCCCACTTGGTCAACGTGATTCGCATGGCGCTGTATAACAGCGATGTGCTTTCGGTGCTGTCGCCGATGATTGACTCCGCGGCTCGGGACAACAATCTGGTCGCTCTGGCGCGGCTCGCCCAGCGGCTCGATATCAGTGACGATATCGCACTGGGTATGCACAATAGTGTGGTCTGTACCGAGGACGCGCCCTTTTATCCGCAGGTCGATGCGGAGGAAGGCGAGGGCACCTATATGGGGCCGGGCTTTCTGGCGGGGCTGAAAGCCATGTGCGAACCCTGGCCTCGCGGAGAGATGGGCGAGCAATTCAAAGCGCCCCTGAAATCGGACATTCCCACCTTGTTGCTCAGCGGTGGGAGGGATCCGATTACGCCACCGGCCTACGGTGATCAGCTCATGCAGACCCTGGGCAATGCGCGCCACCTGGTGGTGCCGGAGCGGGGACACCAGGTCGGCTTGCTGGGGTGTGTGCCGGATATCATCGCGCGCTTTGTCATCTCGGCGGAGCCGGGTTCATTGTCGGCCGACTGTCTGGACAGAGTGCAGACGGTTCCCCTGTTTCTGGACCGAAACGGACCATCACCCTGAGGCGGCACTGACGTGATTTACACCCAGGCATTAGTAAAATCCTTTCATCCCAGGGGCCGCAAGAAGACACTGGTCCAGGCGCTGGTGAATGTCAGCTTTGACGCGCAGGATGGGGAAATCACCGGTCTGCTCGGCCCCAACGGTGCCGGTAAATCCACCACCCTGAGAATTCTGGCCGGGCTGGTAAAACCTGACCGCGGCCTGGCCAGAGTGGATGGTCATGATGTGGTGAAAGCGCCCCTGGCGGCCCGCCGGCGGTTGGGGTTTTTGCCACACAATGCCGGACTGTACCCGAGGCTGACCAGTCGGGAAAACCTGGTGTACTACGGGCAGTTGTGCGGATTGAGTGCCGAGGAGGCGCATCATCGGGCCAGTGATCTCATTGAGCGGCTTGATATGGAAGGCTTTGCCGACCGAAGGGCCGAAGGGTTTTCCCAGGGACAGAGAACCCGGGTGGCGCTGGGGCGCGCCTTGATTCATAACCCGAGCACCCTCATTCTTGATGAGCCAACCAATGGCCTGGATGTCATGGCCACACGCAACCTGCGGACGATTCTCCGCCGCCTTCGGGACGAAGGTCATTGTGTGTTGATTTCCAGCCACATCATGCAGGAGGTGTCCCGTCTGTGTGACCGGGTGGCCATCATCAGTGAGGGACGCATTGCCATGACCGATACCGTGACCGGCATTCTGGAACGTACCGGGCAAAATGATCTGGAAGATGCCTTCGTGGCCGCCATTGGTGAACAGCCCGAGGTGCAGCCATGAAGTCGTTCTGGGTCATTCTGCTGAAGGAGATACGGGACAACCTGCGGGATCGGCGCTCCATGTTTTTCACCCTGTTATACGGCCCTCTGCTGTTACCCGCGTTGATGATCGGGCCCTTGGTATTCAACGTCAATAAATTCAGTGTCGATACGGAACAGCCACTGTCAGTGGCGGTGGTCGGGCGCGAGCGAGCCCCCAACCTGATGGCCTTTCTCGCCGAGCACAACATCAATACCGAGACGACGGAAGAGGACTTCATTGAGCCACTGCGCCGTGGTGAATTGCCGCTGGTTATGGAAATTCCGGAGGACTATGAACCGGCTTTGCGCAACGCCAGACCCGCCCCGGTGGTGATCCATTATCACAGCGGAGGTGACGACGCGACCCAGCAGCGGCGGCGACTACGGGCGGTGCTCGATGGGTATGATTCCCGGTTGAGAAGCCTGCGGTTTCTGGCCCGGGGGATGGACGAGCAGGTCTTTGACCCGCTCCATATCAGCGAGCGGGATGTTTCCACCCAAGTGCCGGGTGAGGCGTTCATGGGCTTGATCCTGCCGTTCATGTTGCTCTTCTCCATGATGATGGGCGGCTTCTATCTGGCGGTGGACACGACCGCCGGAGAGCGGGAGCGGTTATCGCTTGAGCCCTTGCTGGCTTTACCCGTCCCGCGTTGGCAACTGGTACTGGGTAAGTATGTCGCCATACTGGCGTTCGTCCTGATGTCTCTCATTCTCCCGTTGATCAGCGGCTTCGTTCTGTTCGGGTTGCTGGACGATGGAGTATTCACCAGCCGTTATGATTTTTCGGCATCGACGTTCGTCGCCGCAGCGTTTTTGCATTTGCCGGTCGCCCTGTTGATGACCGCGTTCCTGTTTGTCATTGCGGCGTTTGCCCGTTCGACCAAGGAGGCTCAGACGCAGTTGGGCATTGCCATGCTGGTGCCCATGTTGCCGTTTTTTCTACTGCAGTTCCTGAATATTCCCGAGCAGAGTCTCACCATGGCGATTCCACTGCTCGGTCAGTACCAACTGATGACTCAACTGGTAAATGGGCAGTCGATTGTTCCGGTGCACTGGGTGCTTTCGAGTGCCAGCTGCGTTGCGCTGGCGGTGTTATTGATGTCGATGGCCGTGCGTCGATATCGTCACGAGTCGATTCTCCAGTAATTCAATGAAGGCGAGGGGTATATGTCGTCCCATAAGGCTCAGAATCTTTTGATCAGTCCGGCGCTCAGCGTACAGACGTTGAGCGACATTCTGCGCCGGGAGGGTTTCGCAGAAACCGAGGCGGCGCACCTGGCGAAGACTTTCACCGATAACAGTATTGATGGTGTCTACACCCACGGACTGAACCGCTTTCCCCGTTTTGTCGACCTGATCCGTCGCGGCCATGTCGTGCCCTCGGCGAAGCCCGAGTGCACTCTGGCGGCGGGCGCTCTTGAGCAGTGGGACGGACACCTGGGGGCGGGGATACTCAACGCCTGCACCGCCACGGAACGGGCCATGGTGTTGGCCGAATCTCACGGATTGGGCTGTGTGGGACTGGCGAACACCAACCACTGGATGCGCGGTGGTACCTATGGTTGGCAAGCCGCTGAGCGCGGGTTTGTGTTTATCGGTTGGACCAACACCATCGCCAACCTGCCGGCCTGGGGGGCTGCGGATTGTCGTTTGGGGAACAATCCGTTGGTGATGGCGGTACCTCACGAACCGGGTGCGGTTGTCCTGGATATGGCGCAATCGCAATTTTCCTACGGTGCGATGGAGTTGGCGGTCGAACAGCAGCGCAAGCTTTCCGTGCCCGGGGGTTACGATACCGCCGGGCACATGACTGACGATCCCCGGGCAATTCTCGAAAGTCAGCGGCCAGTGCCCGTGGGTTACTGGAAAGGCGCAGGGCTGTCGCTGATGCTGGACCTGCTCGCCACCCTGCTCAGTGGTGGCCGCTCCACGGCGGATATCAGTCAGCAGACACTGGAGTATGGTGTGTCTCAGGTTTTTATCGCCATTGATCTCAACCAACTGGGAGATCGCCCCGCTTTACGCGGCGCGGTCCAGTCGATCATCGACGATCTCCATCGCTCCCGGCCGGCAAAGCCCGACGGCGTTATCCGCTATCCGGGTGAAGCGGTAATGGCTCGACGTGCGGAGAATCAGCAGCGCGGCATACCGGTTGATGCTGCACTCTGGGCTTCGATTCAAGCGCTATAGCGTGTGCTGTGTCAGAGACGAGAGCTGGGCCTCACGTAAAGGAAGGTAAAGGTCATCTCGGGGAGGATTTAAAAGGGGGAAATGATCCCAAGCAATAGGGGTTCACGTACATCCGTTCATTGATTTTCCGTGCTCTACGGATTTTGTTCAGGAGAACGAAACATGCCCCATTTGACCGACCCAATCCGGATTGGCGACCTACAGTTGTCCAATCGCATCATCATGGCGCCCCTGACGCGCTGTCGCGCCTCCAAAGGCCGGGTGCCCAACGATATGATGGCGGAGTACTATCGCCAGCGTGCCGGTGCGGGCATGATTCTGACCGAGGCCACCTCCGTGACGCACATGGGCGTTGGTTACCCGAACACCCCGGGAATCTGGTCGGAAGATCAGGTAGCGGGCTGGCGCAAGGTGACACAGGCGGTGCACGCTGAGGGTGGAAAAATTCTCTTGCAGCTGTGGCACGTTGGCCGGATTTCGGACCCGGTGTATCTGGAGGGCGAATTACCGGTCGCCCCCAGTGCGATTCGTCCGGAAGGGCACGTCAGTCTGATTCGTCCGAAAAAAGAATATGTCACGCCGCGAGCGCTGACCCTGGATGAAATTCCGGAGTTGGTCGAAGCCTATCGACGCGGGGCCGAGAACGCTCGGCGTGCGGGGTTTGATGGAGTGGAAATTCACGGCGCCAATGGTTATCTGCTGGATCAGTTTCTGCAGACCAACAGTAACCAGCGCACCGATCAGTACGGGGGCTCGATCGAAAACCGTGCCCGACTGCTGCTGGAAGTGACCGATGCGGTACTGAGCGTTTGGGAGCCGGGTAGGGTCGGGGTGCATCTGGCGCCGCGCGGTGATGGCCACGACATGGGGGATGAAGACCCGGCCGCGCTGTTCGGTTATGTGGCGCGGGAGCTTGGCAAGCGCGAGTTAGCCTTTCTGTGCTCGCGGGAGCACGAAGCGGAGGACAGCCTGGGTCCGGACCTGAAAGCGCAGTTCGGCGGCGTCTACATTGCTAACGAAAACTATGAGAAGACCAGCGCCGAGCGCTGGCTGGCCGAAGGCAAAGCGGATGCCGTCGCGTTTGGCAGACTCTATATCGCCAATCCGGACCTGGCGGAACGTTTTGCTCAGGACGCTCCCCTGAACGAACCGGATCCGACAACATTTTATGCCTCGGGCCCGGAAGGCTATACCGACTATCCTTCGCTCAAGTACTCTGCAAGGAAGCCCGAGACGGTCTAGTCGGGCAGTTTTTCCCAGTCCAGAAACGCTTCGGGCTCCAGGGCCTGGGGCGTCATTCTCACTGCAAGCATCAAACCATTGAACCAGTGAACCCGATTCAATCGGGCGCCTATTGAAGTGCGCGCGAGGGTACCAATCGGTTCAAAGTCTACTGTACCCTCCAGCTCCAGTGCACCGTTGACGTAAGTACGCATCGTGGTTCCATCAAAGGTGAGGGCGGCGTGGTGCCATTGATTCACCGGGTGGACTAGCGTCTCGTCAATTAGCGTCAGGGCGTCCCGCTCGGACTTCAGAAACCCGTCGAGGTACCACTGCTGTTGATCATTCAGCCGAAGCTCGACTGTGATCCGACGATCGGGGTTGTCGAGTGATTCGATGTGGAAGAAGCGCGGTTCCCAGTTCGCCGGCCAAACATCTGCCGGGTTGAACCAGACCTCGATGGTAAATTGATTCTGCTCGGCCAGCGGATTGTGCTCAACCAGCAGTCGGTCTTCATCGCCATCGAAGTGAATCGCGGGGCCGTGGACGGTGTCCACCAAGGTTGGATTGCCCTCAGCTCGAGCCGGCACAGAGCCCGCCCGGTCCAGGCGATCAAGTCTCCACAGGGTGCTGTCGTTGTCATCGGGCGTTGAACGGGAAGTGCTGCAACTGGCGGCGGCACAGACTAATATGCCGAGGATCAGAGTCTTCGGTATCTGGGAAGATGGTGTCATCAGGTTGATTCTCTGGGGTTATGTTGTTGTCCCCAAAGCGTGTCACAGCGAGCGGAATTGATCAAGCGAGGGCCGGGAGGCCCTCGCTATGCTGGGAGCTCTTCGATATGAAAGTCCCTCAGGACGCCCGGCGGCGAAACAGCGGCAGGGGCTCGTCGACCGAGGCTTGATAGTACTCGGTGAAATCCTGCAGTGCATCGACCGTCGCCTGCAGGTGCTGTTCCCGATCCGCGCCGAAATCGAACGCGTTGACGCCACAGCGGCGCAGGTAACAGGCCTGTTCGGCCAGGAAATACCCAACGGCACGTAGCTCACCGGTGAATCCGAAGCGCTCGCGCAGCATCCTCGCATTGGTAAAGGCGCGACCGTCGGCAAAGGCCGGGAAGTGCACTGCGACCAGCGGGAAACGCTGCGCGTCTTCACCGAGTTGATCGGCGGTCTCGTCGGTATCGATCCATACGCCGATATCGTCACGGGCGGACAGCTTATCCTTCTGGGCAAGCCAGGCCGAGAGCGGGACAATGATCTGTCCGGCGGGTACTTCCGCCTCGGCTGCCTCGCCCTCGGGCTTGGCCATCAGGGTCCATTCGTTGTCGACGATGGCGCCGTCTTTAACTAGCTTTGGCATAGACACGCTCCTTGAAGGGGGCAATACCCAGTCGGTTGACGGTGTCGATAAAGGGCTCTTCTTCGGTCCGCTTCTCGACGTACACATCGATGATTTTCTGGACCACCGAGGGCATATCCTCGGCAGTGAAAGAGGGGCCGATCACCTTGCCAAGGGCGGCATCGTTGCTGGAGTTGCCACCCAGGGTCACCTGGTAGAACTCCTCGCCTTTCTTGTCGACCCCGAGAACGCCGATGTGACCGACGTGATGATGCCCGCAGGCGTTCATGCAGCCGGAGATGTTCAGGTCGATGTCACCCAGATCGTAGAGGTAGTCCAGATCTTCAAACTGACGCTGGATGGCCTCGGCAATCGGAATGGATTTGGCATTGGCCAGTGAGCAGAAATCGCCACCCGGGCAGCAGATGATGTCCGTCAGGGTGCCGATGTTGGGCGTGGCAAAGCCGGCGGCCTTGGCTTTCTGCCAGAGGTCGAAAAGATCGGCTTTCTTCACATCCGCCAACACCATGTTCTGCTCGTGGGTGGTGCGCACTTCGCCAAAGCTGAAGTCATCGGCCAGATCGGCGATGATTTCCAACTGCCGGTCGGTAATGTCGCCGGGCGCGATACCGGTCGGTTTGAGCGACAGGTTGACGGCGGCGTAGCCGGGCTTCTTGTGATCGCGCACGTTGCGCTTAAGCCAGTTGGAGAAGGCTTTGTTGTCGCTGGCGAGCGTGTCTAGCTCGGCCTGTGCGGCGGCATCATCCAGGCTTTCATAGGCCGGCTCGGTGAAGTAACTGTGGGCCCGGTCGATTTCTGCCTGAGTGAGGGTGGCGCTGCCATCGCGCAGGTGTTGCCATTCCTGCTCGACCTTTTCGGCGAATACTTCGGGGGTCATGGCGCGCACCAGAATCTTGATGCGGGCCTTGAATTTGTTGTCCCGGCGGCCGAACTGGTTGTAGATGCGCAGAATCGCTTCCAGGTAGGTCAGTAGATGCTGCTCCGGTACGAATTCATTGATCAGACTGCCAATGACCGGGGTGCGACCCAGACCGCCGCCCACGAAGACAGAGAAGCCCAGTTCGCCGGCCTCGTTACGCACAATCTGCAAGCCGATATCGTGTACGCGGATGGCGGCCCGGTCTTCCTGAGTGGCGCTCACGGCGATCTTGAACTTGCGCGGTAGAAAGGCAAATTCCGGGTGGAAGGTGGACCACTGACGGATCAGTTCGCAATAGGGGCGGGGGTCCACCAGCTCATCGGTCGCGACACCGGCAAACTGATCGGTGGTGGTGTTGCGGATGCAGTTACCGCTGGTCTGGTTGCAGTGCATCTCCACCTCCAGCAGTTCCGCCAGAATGTCCGGCACTTCTTCCAGTTGGGGCCAGTTGAGCTGGATGTTCTGGCGGGTACTGATGTGGCAGTAACCCTTGTCGTAGGTACGGGTAATGTGGGCCATTTTGCGCAACTGGCGGCTGTTCATCAGGCCGTAGGGCACGCAAATGCGCAGCATCGGCGCCAGGCGCTGAACATAGAGGCCGTTTTGCAGGCGTAGGGGAAGAAATTCCGCTTCTTCCAATTGGCCGTCCAGATACCGCTCCATCTGCGCGCGAAACTGGGTAACGCGCTGCCCCTGGATGCGGCGGTCGTATTCGTCATAGATGTACATAGAGGGCTGTATTACCTGTACTTCCGGGAAAGGTTGGGTATGTTAGCGAACGCTAATGCAATAGCGCCCGTAAACCGGTGTATTGTCGCGGCGGAGGATACAGCAAAACCCGCTTCGGCGCGACCCTGAACGGAGGTGGTGGTCGGCCCGGTGGCAGGCCACACACCCGTCTCAGAGGGCGCAAAAATACCAGAGACCGGGGGCCGGTTTGAACGAATGTTTTCCGCTATCCTAATGCTTTTTGGTTATATCCGGTGGCGGTCGCTTGTCAATCCGGGTGGGGTGTGATTAGATTCGACTGTCCTGTTGGGGGCGTAAAGCGGCTCAGCTGATGGCTGTAAAGCGCTCCTATCCTTACCACGTTTGGCGAGAGGAGAATAACAATAATGTCTGAGCAGACTGATGTTATGAAAAATGAGACCCATGAAGCCCACGAGGGCGATGCGTTTGCCGATGCCATGGCGGCGGTGGCGCTGATTGCCATCTTCGTGGTCACCTGTGTTTACTGGGTCAGTGGCCAATAAGATTTTCTTGCCGGCACACTGATCGACCGGGGGTGTCTTTGACGTTGCCATCAGAGCGCCCCGATCCCACCCGATGTCTTTCCGACTCTTTGCATTGAAATAATTGCGTTGTCAATTAATGTCTGGCAGGATTCCTTTCACCTGTCTGATGTCATTGCGAGGGAGTCATGCTGGGTTCTGATCGAGCGGCCACCAAAGGCCTGCACCTGCACAACAGTTTCACCTTCTGGATCAACCGTCTGGCCAGTCAGATGCGGGAGGCGTTCAATGAGGCGCTGACCGAGCATGAGGTCAGTTGGCCCCAGTGGATGATCCTCAACGTGCTGTTCCATGAGCTGGCCAATACGCCGGCCCAGATTGCTGATAATATCGCGGTGGATCGCTCAGCGGTCACCCGTCTTCTGGACCGCCTGGAAACCAAGCAACTGGTGCAGCGTGAGCACGACGGTCTGGACCGTCGCTCCGTGAAAGTGCACCTGACCCGGTCGGGACACGCACTGGTCGAAACGCTCAATGAGTTGGCTGTCACCCACCAGAACCGCTTTCTGAATCAGTTGCATCCGACGGAGCTTCGGGCATTCAAGGGTAATATTCAGAAGCTGCTCAAAGCCGTTGATATCGATAGCACGCAGCTCTGGAAGCACGTCTGACTTACTGTCCGGCCTGAGAGAGCACCAGTCGAACCACGAACACCATGATCAGGATAAAGATCGCGGTGAACAACACCCCGGAAATGATGTAGGCGGCAATGCTGCCGTGCTTGAAGTCGCGCTCGCGGTTTTTGCTGCTTTGCACACCAAACGCAGCGGCCAGAGTGCTGATGATGATCTGAAACAGGTTGGGTTTTTTATCCGGGTCTTCAGGGGCACTCATGTTTCGGCCTCATAGTCTTATTTGCGAGTCGTATTATGTCGTCTTCAACGGATCATCTGACCGTTCTGCCCCCCTGTGAGGAGGACGTTGGGATTGTACGCCAGGAGAGCAGCTTTGTGGTGGTGGATAAGCCGACCCGGCTGTTGACCGTTCCCGGCCGTCATCCGGCCAATCGTGACAGTGTCATCGCCCGGCTGCGGGAGACTTACCCGGATGTTCACGCGGTTCACCGGTTGGATTTCGACACCTCCGGACTGTTGGTGATTCCCCTTACCAAGGCCAGCCTATCCAACCTCAGTCGCCAATTTCAGGCTCGTACAGTGAAGAAAACCTATACGGCGGTAGTACACGGCCTGGTACTGGAAGATCAGGGCGTCATGGAGTGGCCGATTGCCCCCGACCCGGAGCGGCGTCCACGGAGTAAAATCTCTGAGGACGGCAAGCCGGCGCTGACCCATTACCGGGTGCTGTCCCGCAACCGGGAGGACAACACCACGCGCCTGGCGCTCTCTCCGGTCACCGGACGTTCGCACCAGTTGCGCCTACACTGTGCCGAGCTGGGGCATCCGATTCTGGGTTGTGAGTTCTATGCGCCGGAGTCGGTGCGCCAGCAGGCGACACGTCTGCTGCTGCACGCGTCAACGCTCAGCTTTGCCCACCCGGAATCGGGTGAGGCTGCCTCTTTTGAGTCGGTCGTACCGTTTTAGGAGCCTGTTCATGGTTCACTCGTCATCCTCCGCAAAGCACCCCTGGCGAGCCCGGTTATATCGGCAATTGGAGCCGGGCGCCTGGCCTGATCAGGGGCTTTCCCCGGCCAACCGATGGATCTGCGCGCTGATCACAGTGGCGGTGTTGGTGGCATTACTGGAAACCGAGCCCGCCATCAGGGTAGGGCGTGAGCCGTGGTTCGTCGCTTTCGAGTGGGTGGTGGGAGCGATTTTTCTGCTGGAATACCTGATTCGAGCCTGGGTGGCTGTGGAGGGCGCCCGCTATGCCCACCCGGTGTGGGGCCGCCTTCGCTATCTGGGCAGCTTTGCCGCGGTGGTTGACCTGCTGGCCATTTTGCCGCTGTTTTTGGGGCTGGTGGGCATGGAAGCCCTGTTCATGCGTCTGATCCGGGTGCTGCGGATCTTGCGTCTGGCGAGGCTGGGGCGTTTCTCCAAAGCCCTGCGGGAGTTGGGGCATGCGGTCCGGCTGCGTCAGTTTGAACTGTATGTCAGTTTCGGGTTGGCGTTTTTGGTGCTATTGACCTCGTCCATCATGTTGTATCTGTTGGAGGGAGGGGTGCAGCCGGAGGCATTCGGCAGTGTGCTCCGCTCCATGTGGTGGTCAGTGGCCACCTTGACCACAGTGGGTTACGGCGACGTGTATCCGGTGACCGGGCTCGGGCGGTTTTTTGCGGCGCTGACGGCACTTTCGGGTATTGGCATCATCGCCATGCCGACGGGAATCATGGCAGCAGCGTTCAGCGAAGCCATGCAGAAAAACCGCCGGGAAAAGGATTAACTCCGCCGGACTATTCTGTTTCGCGATCCGCCCGCTGCCAGCGGGCCAGCTCGGCGTACAGGCGCTCGCGCTCATCGAGCAGCTCCAGTGCCAGCGCGATACCGGCGAGGTTCAACCCCAGGTCCCGTTGCAGGCGACGGGCACGCTTCAATCGGGTGAGGCAGTGTCCTCTGAAGGTCCAGCGCGGGCTTGAAGGGGTGATCGGATCGATGACCCCTTCATGGATGAGTTCGACCACGAAGTCGGCCTCCACCTGGCAATGTCGGCAGAGCTCGCCCAGCGTCAATTCAACGTCTTCTTCCAGAATGGTGCCTGCCATCAGGCGATGGGTATCTCCCGACATAATCAGCTCTCCAGGTGGCGGCGTGGGTTGAACGGCGCGGCGTTTGCCAACTGCTCGTAAGCCGCTCGCGTCGAGGCGTTTTGGGCGGGCGGCGTGTGAATGCTCAGCTCAACGTACAGGTCTCCCGACGGAGAGCCGGGCAGTCCGCGCTCCTTGAGCCGGAGTTTGCGGCCGCTTTGGGATGCCTCGGGAATCTTCAGGTCGACTTTGCCGGTGGGCGTGGGGATTTTCACTTTGGTACCCAATGCCGCCTCCCAGGGGGTGAGGGGCAAATCGAGAAACAGGTCTCGCCCGTCCAGCCGGAAGTACCGGTGAGGTCTGAATTCCACCTCAAGATAGAGATCGCCACTGGGCCCACCACCCAAACCAGGCGATCCCTGGCCCGCCAGGCGGATATTCTGTCCGGGCTTTATCCCTTTGGGAATTTTGATGTTCAGGGTACGGGGGACGGCCTGGATTCGTCCCTGGGCATCCGCCTGTTGGCTGCGCAGGGTAATCTGCCGGGAGGCGCCGCTGAAGGCGTCTTCCAAGTCGATCTGAATGCGGGCATGCTGATCTTCGCCGCGAGCCCGAAAACCGCCATCTTGGCCGAACCTGCTGTTCTGGGTGAAGCCTCCGCCGTGAAAACCACCGCCGAACAGATTCTCGAAAAAGTCACTGAAATCGCCACTGCCCATACCGCCGCGGTAGTGACGCCCGGCGCCGGCAAAATCGAAGTCCTTCCCCCAATCTGGGGGCGGTTCAAAGTCCTGGCCGCGCTGCCAGTTGCTGCCGAGCTGATCGTAAGCGGCGCGTTTTTCCGGGTCCTTCAATACCTCGTAGGCCTCGCCCAGCTCCTTGAACTGGTCTTCCGCCCCGGCATCCTTGTTGACATCCGGATGATACTTGCGTGCCAGCTTCCGGTAGGCGCGTTTGATCTCATCCTGGCCGGCGTTTCTCTCGACCCCAAGGGTCTTGTAGTAGTCCTTGTATTCCATCGGTGACCTCGCGAATCACAGGAACCCAATACGAACAAACCTTAGCGCCTAAATGGTTGGGGCAAATTGATATTCATCAAGTATGGCACTTACTCTCCCTGAACGGTGGCGACCAGGGTGCGGCTACCGGCGTGATTGCGATGCTCGCACAGGTAAATTCCCTGCCAGGTTCCCAGGTTCAGACGACCGTCGGTAATCGGAATGGTCAGGCTGGCACCAATGGTGGTGCATTTGATGTGGGCGGGCATGTCGTCGTCGCCTTCGTAGTCATGCTCGTAGTAGGGGGCCCGCTCGGGGACAAACTGATTGAAGTGTCGCTCCAGGTCGCCGCGTACGGTCGGGTCAGCGTTTTCGTTAATGGTCAGTGATGCGGAGGTGTGCTGAATAAACAGGTGCAGCAGGCCGCAGCGAAGGTGGTCCAGCGGGGGCAGCGCTCTGAGCACTTCCTGGGTGACCAGGTGGAAGCCCCGGCTTTTGGGGGGCAGGCGAAATTCAGTCTGTTGCCACATAGGTTATCTGCCTGTATCGGTCGGTCGCGTGGAGGACGTCGGCGCCAGAAATGGCGCACTCGACGTCATGCAGACACAAAGGGTAACGCGGTGTTGTTGAATTTGCAGCCCCGACTTTAAGGGATTGGCGACTGTGCTAGAATGCCCCACCTTATAGTCCGTAAAACCATTTAATAATCGGAGCCCCTGTCGTCATGTTCAACGCTTCCCGCCAAGTGACCTGGCCGCGCCTGAAAAGCGCCATTTCCAGGGATGATGCCATTGAGCAGCGTATCGACGCGCTATTGCATCGAATGACCCTCGAACAGAAAGTGGGTCAGATGATTCAACCGGAGATCAAACAGGTAACCCCGGACGATATCCGGGACTTCCACCTGGGTTCCGTGCTCAACGGCGGCGGCAGTGTGCCCAACAATGACCGTTACGCTCAGGCGAGTGACTGGGTCGCCCTGGCCGATCAGTTTTGGGAAGCCTCTATGGATGACCGGGATGGACGCCTGCCCATTCCCATCATGTGGGGAACCGATGCGGTGCACGGGGTGGGCAACCTGGTGGGGGCCACCCTGTTTCCACACAATATTGCGCTTGGCGCCGCCCACAATCCCGAACTGATTCGCCGCATTGGCGAGGCTACCGCTCGGGAGATTGTCGCAACCGGTCTGGACTGGGATTTTTCGCCCACCGTTGCCGTGGCCAGAGATGATCGCTGGGGGCGGACCTATGAATCCTGGGCGGAAGACCCGGAGCTGGTGCGTGCCTATGCCGGTGAGATGGTGCGGGGGCTTCAGGGGCAGGGCGAGGCTTGCCTGGATGAGCAGCATGTCATTGCTACCGCCAAACACTTTATCGGTGACGGTGGCACGGTGAACGGCATCGATCGGGGTGACAATGTCGATTCCGAGGAGCGCTTGCGGGACATTCACGGTGCGGGCTATTTCAGCGCGATCGAGTCCGGCGTGCAGGCCGTGATGGCGTCATTCAATAGCTGGCACGGTGAGCCGCTCCACGGTCATCATCACCTGCTGACCCGTGTCCTGAAAGAACAGATGGGCTTTGATGGCCTGGTGGTGGGGGACTGGAATGGTCACGCCTTCATCCCCGGCGCCGATGTGCTGAACTGTCCTCAGGCGATCAATGCCGGGCTCGATATTTTCATGGTGCCACACCCCGAGTGGAAAACCCTGTTCCACAACACTGTGGCGCAAGTGCGCGACGGCACCATTGCGCAATCCCGAATCGATGATGCGGTGCGTCGGATTCTGCGGGTGAAGTTGCGCGCGGGTCTGTTTGAGCGGGATCGTCCCTCAAGCCGGACCCTTGCGGGTCGTCAGTCACTCATTGGTGCCCCAGAACATCGGGACGTGGCCCGTCAGGCGGTGCGCGAATCTCTGGTGCTATTGAAAAACCGCGATCAGCTGCTTCCGCTCAACCCAAAACAGCGGGTGCTTTTGGCGGGCGACGGTATCGACAATATCAGCAAGCAGGTGGGCGGCTGGTCGGTCACCTGGCAGGGCACCGGAACGGACGCTCGGGACTTTCCGGGCGCCACCACCGTCAGCGCCGGCATTGACGCCACCATTCGGGAGGCGGGAGGCGAGGTGTTCGTCAGCCTGGACGGTCAGTGCGATGAGTCCGTGGATGTGGCCATCGTCCTGTTCGGGGAGGACCCCTACGCCGAAATGCAGGGCGACGTGCAGAATGTCCAATACAAGCCCCGCGACACACGAGACTGGCAACTGCTCAAGTCCCTCAAGGCCCGGGGCATTCCGGTGGTATCCCTGTTTATTACTGGTCGTCCGCTGTGGGTGAACCGCGAGCTGAACGCCTCCGATGCATTTGTGGTCATCTGGCAGCCGGGCACCGAAGGGGGAGGCGTTGCCGACGTGTTGTTTACCGACACCGAGGGTCAGGTGCGTCATCCAATCAAGGGCAAGCTGAGTTTCTCCTGGCCCGACCGCCCAGATCAGTGCCCCCTGAATATGGGCGAGCCAGGCTACGCGCCGCTGTTTCCCTTTGGCTACAGCCTGGCGTATGGACAGGACGATCCGCTGGGCGACGATCTGTCGGAGGAGGGCCTGCAACTACCCGCTACCGAGGATGTCTGGACGCTGTTCAAGATGCGCCCGCTGGACGCCTGGCAGGTGGAAGTCGAGGGCCAGGTGAACGACAAGGCGGTGATGAAGGGCAACCAGGTGCAGGTGTCCACGGTAACGGTGAATGCGGTAGACCGTGAGGTGCAGGAGGATGCCCGGCAGGTGATCTGGAATGGTGATGGTTTCGGCGCTATGGCGCTGGCGACCCGGGATCGTCAGGTGCTGACGGATTACTGGAAGGCCAACGGGGCGTTGGTGGTGGACGTGAAGGTGGATCGCGCACCTACGGCACCGGTGCAGTGGCGCGTCGGCTGTGGCCCGTCGGCACTGTCTCAGGTGGATGTCACTGAAGAGCTGCGCGCTCTGGCGGGGCAGGGCTGGCAGACGCTGTCCATCGCCCTGGACCGCTTCCCCGACGTCGGGTCGGATTTCGGCCTGGTCCTCCCCCCGGAAGAGTTCTTCACCCGCGTCCTCGAGCCCTTCAGTCTCGCGACCGAAGGCGAGCTGGAGCTAACTTTCTCGGGTGTACGCGTTGAAAAAGGTTTTATTTAACAAGAACGTGTTGATTAAGGTGCTCCGGCCAAATGGCTGCGAGCGGGTACACCGTTGTGAGACACGCCGTAAATACATCCATGTAGGCTCGTCACCCGCCGTCCAGGCGGGTGACGGTCTCACAACGGTGTACCCGCTCTCCGCTTCAGTAGATTCGCGTCCAGGGAAATAGCACCCTCTCGTTCCAAACATCCGCAGCCCTGTGGCCGGAGTACCTGCCCCCAGGTAACGTAAAAGCCCCAACCCTTGATATTCCCCCGAAAGCCCCCATTACCCACCCACAGAATTCAAACCCCGACCAGTGATGGTTGGGAGTCGTGTTCAATGCCAATTGTATGACAGGAGCTACGCACCCATGACCGTGGACGCCCATAAAGAAACGCTTGGATTCCAGACCGAAGCCAAACAACTGCTGCACCTGATGATCCACTCGCTCTACTCCAACCGCGAGATCTTCCTGCGCGAGCTCATCTCCAACGCCTCCGATGCGGCGGACAAACTGCGCTTCGAAGCCCTGGAAAATGACAGCCTCTACGAAGGCGACAGTGACCTCAAAGTGCGTGTCAGCGTCGACAAAGAAGCCAGGACGCTCACCATCAGCGACAACGGCATCGGCATGTCCCGGGACGAGGTCATCGAGCATCTGGGCACCATCGCCAAGTCCGGTACCGCCCAGTTTCTTAAAAACCTGACCGGTGACCAGAAGAAAGACTCCAAACTGATTGGTCAATTCGGGGTGGGTTTTTACTCCGCCTTTATCGTCGCCGACAAGGTTGTGGTGACCACCCGCAAGGCCGGCTTTCCGGCCAGCGAAGCGGTGCGCTGGGAAAGTGCCGGTGAGGCCGAATTCAGTGTCGAAACCGTCGAGAAGGCTGACCGTGGTACGTCTATTGAGCTGCACCTGCGCAGCGATGCCGACGAGTTTGCCGATGACTGGCGCCTGCGCTCGATCATCAAAAAGTACTCCGACCACATCGATATTCCGGTGCTGATGCAGAAGCTGCAGACCTCGGAAGAGGACAAGGATAAGGCGCCCGAGGACGAAGTGGTCAACACCGCGACCGCGCTCTGGACCCGCTCTCGTTCCGATATCAGCGATGAAGAGTACAAAGAGTTTTACAAGCATGTCAGCCACGATTATGCCGATCCGCTGACCTGGAGCCACAACCGGGTGGAAGGCAAGCTGGACTACACCAGCCTATTGTACGTGCCGGAGCATGCCCCGTTTGATCTGTACAACCGGGACGGCGCTCGCGGCCTGAAGCTTTACGTACAGCGCACTTTCATCATGGATGACGCCGAGCAGTTTCTGCCGCTGTATCTGCGCTTTATCAAAGGGGTAGTGGATTCCAACGATCTGTCCCTGAACGTCTCGCGGGAAATCCTGCAGAAAGACCCGAACATCGACACCATGCGCACCGCGCTGACCAAGCGGGTGCTGGATATGCTGACCAAAATGGCCAAGAACGAGCCGGAGCAGTACGCGAAGTTCTGGACCGAGTTTGGTCAGGTGCTGAAAGAGGGGCCGGCGGAGGATTTCGCCAACCGCGAGAAAATCGCCAAGCTGTTGCGCTTCGCCAGCACCCACACTGACAAGCCGGAGCAGGATCAGTCCCTGGACGATTACATCAGCCGGATGCAGGAAGGCCAGGACAAGATCTATTACATTGCGGCGGAGAACTTCAACACCGCCAAGAACAGCCCGCATCTGGAAGTGTTCCGCAAGAAGGGCATCGAGGTGCTGCTGATGTTCGATCGGGTGGACGAGTGGTTGATGAGCCACCTGATGGAATACGACGGCAAGTCATTCCAGGACGCGGGCAAGGGCGAGCTGGATCTGGGCAAGCTGGACTCCGAGGACGAAAAGCAGGCTCAGGAGAAGCAGGCCGAGGAACTCAAGCCGCTGCTGGAACGGGTCAAGAAGGCCCTGGAGAACGACGTGGCCGAGGTGCGCATTACCCATCGCCTGACCGAGTCGCCCGCCTGTGTGGTGGTGGCCGAGCATGAAATGGGCGCCCAGATGCGCCGTATTCTGGAGCAGGCCGGACAGAAAGTGCCCGAGTCCAAGCCCAGTTTCGAGCTCAATCCGGACCATCCGCTGGTACAGAAACTGGATCAGGAGCCCGATGAAGACCGCTTTGCCGATCTGGCCAAAGTGCTGTTCGATCAGGCCAACCTGGCCGAGGGCACCCAGTTGGAAGACCCGGCGGCTTACGTGCAGCGGCTGAACAAGCTGCTGTTGGAATTGAGCCACTAAAGGCCATCATGGTTTGGCAACGGCGGATGCGCCTTCGGCTTATCCGCCCTACGCGTGCTGCGGTGGTTGGGCAACGGCGGGCGGCCTCTGGCCTCCGACGCATCGGAGCGCAGCGCATCCGCCGTTACCCAAATCCGCCGCATCCGCCGTTACCCAAGACTTTGACCTGAAATCCGCCCCCTTGCTTGTGCCTCTGGTCCGGTATAAGCTAGCCTAAGTTGTTGAAATTGGACAAAAATAAGTGCAAGGCCAGCACGGGGTGCCCAGCGACGTAAACAGCGGGGACCCTCTTCTCCAATAACAGGGCAAATGCCATGACCAAATCGGAACTGATCGAGTACATTGCCGAGCAACAGGACCAACTGCCGGTCAAAGACATTGAGTTAGCGGTCAAGCTCATTCTCGACCACATGGCCGACGTACTCTCATCCGGCGAGCGGATCGAAATACGCGGCTTTGGAAGCTTCTCTCTGCACTACCGGGCCCCCCGTATGGGCCGCAACCCGAAAACCGGCGAAACGGTTGAACTCGAAGGCAAGTATGTCCCTCACTTCAAGCCGGGTAAGGAGATGCGCGATCGTGTTAACGAAAGCCTGCACCACTGACGCACCCTATCCCAAGGTTATCGCACCATGAAACCACTTCTGCGTTGGATTAAAGTCGCCCTGTTGGTGCTCGCGTTTCTGCTGGGCGTCTGGTTCGCGCTGGAAAACGCTCAGGCGGTACCGGTCACTCTTATGGGATTGGGGCTTCCCAGCCTGTCTCTGGGCGTCTGGCTGTTGATCTTCACCGCGTTGGGTACCCTGTTGGGCATGGCGGTCAGTCTGCCGACAGTGCTGCGGTTGCGCCGTCAGTTGCGCGCCCGTGAACGTCAACTCGCCCGGTGCGAGAAAGAGCTCAAGCAACTTCGCCTGCAACCCATCCGGGATTGATGCCCATGGTCGATATCGGCTTGTTTGGCCTGATCATGGTGGCGATTGCGGCGGGCTTTGTGCTCGGCTGGCGGCAGCGTGGTCGTCGCCTGCAGCAGGAGAACCAGCACTATGGCCCCAAGTATTTCAAGGGGCTCAGTTACCTGCTGAATGAACAGGCCGACAGCGCCGTGGATGCCTTTATCGAGTCCCTGGAGGTCAACTCTGATACCCTCGAAACCCACCTGGCCCTGGGCAATCTTCTGCGTCGCAAGGGTGAAATTGCCAAAGCCACCCGCATTCACCAGAACCTGTTGGCTCGCCCCAGTCTGACCACTCCGCAACTCCATGAAGCCCAGCTGGAACTGGCCCGCGACTTTATCCGGGCGGGGCTGTTGGATCGTGCGGAAGGCTTGCTCCACGAGTTGGTGGATGTAAACAGCCAATATAAATCCGAAGCGCTCACCCACCTGATTGAAATCTACCAGGACGAAAAAGACTGGGAAAAAGCCATTGAGGCCGCCAATCAGATCGGCCAGCGTCGCTTTGGCCGAAACACCGGCGAGCGGGCCATAGCGCGGGCGCACTTTTGTTGTGAGCTGGCGGAAGACGCCATGGAACGGAACGATCTGCTCACCGCGCGCCGCCAGTTGCAGAAAGCGCTGGGCTTTGATCGCCAGTCGGTGCGCGCCAGCCTGCTCTGGGGCCAGTTGGAACACGGCCAGGGTAATGAACGCGAAGCGCTGAAAATTCTGCAGCGCATTCCCCACCAGGACCCTGAGCTGGTGGTGGAGAGTCTGGAGCTGGTATGTGCCTGCTACGAGCGCCTGGGTGACAGTAAAGGGCTGCAGCGTTATCTGGAAGAGCTGCTGGCCCAATATCCGAGCAGCTCCCTGGTGATCAAAATGGCCGAGCAGGTGCGCTGGGCACGGGATGATTACGCGGCGGCGGATTTTATCGCCGAGCATCTGCGTCAGCGGCCCACCATCAAGCTGTTGAACCGGCTGGTCGAGCTGTATCTGCTGCACTCCGAGGGCAGGGCGCGAGACAACCTGCAACTGCTCAAGCAACTGGTGGATCAGGTGTTGGAAGCCAAGCCCAGCCACCACTGCCGCAAATGTGGATTCACCGGCAACCAGCTGCACTGGCTGTGTCCCAGCTGCAAGACCTGGGGCAGCATCACACCTATTACCGGGGTGGAAGGGGAGTAGTACCGGTTCGGCGGTAGTGTTCCCTCCATCGCAGGAGTTAATAGGCGCCAAACGGGTGAAATTTTCTCCCAATCCCCTATAATGTCCGGCCGTCAGGCTGCGTCGGTTCAACCTCCCACAACAAGACAGCCACTACTTCCGCCGGATGAAGCCGCCCCCTTATTGGTTACGGGCGCCGGGGAAGCCACTGAATTTATACCCAAAACGGAGACACATTGTGAAAGCACCTGTACGCGTTACTGTCACCGGCGCCGCCGGTCAAATCAGCTACTCACTTCTGTTCCGCATCGCCGCTGGCGAAATGCTGGGCAAAGATCAGCCGGTCATTCTGCAACTGCTGGAAATCACTCCGGCGCTCAAGGCCCTCGAAGGCGTAGCCATGGAGCTGGACGACTGTGCCTTTCCGCTGCTGGCAGGCATGACCTGCACCGACGACCCGGCGGTGGCTTTCAAAGACACCGATTACGCGCTGCTCGTAGGTGCCCGTCCCCGTGGTCCCGGTATGGAGCGTAAGGACCTGCTGGAAGCCAACGCCAAGATTTTCTCTGTTCAGGGTAAGGCGCTGAATGACCACGCCTCCCGCGACGTAAAAGTGTTGGTGGTCGGCAACCCCGCCAACACCAACGCCCTGATCGCCCAACGCAACGCCCCGGATCTGGATCCGCGTCAGTTCACCGCCATGACCCGCCTGGACCACAACCGTGCCCTGACTCAACTGGCCCAGAAAACCGGCAAAACCATCAACGATATCACCCACCTGACCATCTGGGGCAATCACTCCTCGACTCAGTATCCGGACATTCACCAGACCAAAGTGGCCGGCACCAACGCCATGGAACTGGTTGACCAGTCCTGGTACGAGAGTGACTTCATTCCGGTGGTCCAGAAGCGCGGTGCGGCTATCATTGATGCCCGTGGTGCCTCTTCCGCGGCATCTGCGGCCAATGCGGCCATTTTCCATATGCGCGACTGGGCTCTGGGCAGTGCTGAAGGTGACTGGGTCAGCATGGGCGTGCACAGCGATGGCAGCTACGGCATCGACAAGGGCCTGATTTACTCTTTCCCCTGCGTATGCAAAAACGGCGACTGGGAAATTGTTCAGGGCGTGGAGATCAATGATTTCTCCCGCGAGAAGATGCAGGCCACCGAAAAAGAACTGCAGGAAGAGCGTGATGCGGTGAAGGATCTGCTGCCGGCATAAGGCGGCTCCTGAAGTGGTGTCGGATTACGGCCCTTCGGGCCTAATCCGACCTACTGAATATGGTCGGCCCGTAGGTCGGATTAGCGCCCAGCGCGTAATCCGACACCTCACCTCTCGACTGAAAACTACAGCGCACTGATCGTCACCTTCCCTCGGCGGGTTTCGCCGGGTGCCAATGTCCATCCCTCATCCAGTACCGCCCCCCGTTCCAGACACACAAACCCCTGTTCGTTGCCTTCTCCCATATCGTCCATGGCCGCCGCTTTTTCGGCGCCGGGATTCCATGTGACCAGGCTGGGACAATTTTCATGGCTCAGCCGCAGGCGCGGTGTTGGCTCCAGAGTCACCTCGGATTCCACGTCGGGGAACACCCGGTCCACCTCCCCGGTGAATGTCAGGGGGCCACCTTGCGTCAGGCGGGCGTGGTTCTGCAGGTTGTCCAGATAGTCCCGTCCGGCAAGCACCGGCACCCGAACATCGCTCAGTGTCTGCACCGGCAGATAGCTATGCAGCGCCCAGGTAAAATCCGCAGCGTGGGAGTCGTGATTGGTCAGGCTCAGTTCCAGCTCAATGGTCTGACCCAATACCATTCGCAGGGCTGCAGTAAAGGGTTGCCTAAACCGCTCATCGCCGGGGTGTTCCAGTTCAAACCAGAGTTCGCAGCGACCGTTATCGGCCTGGGCGACCTGCGTCAGCGCCCAGTCGGAGGTGCGGGCAAACCCGTGCTGGGGTTTATTGTCGTCAGGGTGGGGGCCAAACCAGGGCAGACAGACCGGTACCCCGCCGCGCAGCGCCTTGCCCGGCTCGAACTGGCACTGCGGGCTCAGCCAGAGCAGGGGTGTGCCGTCGGCCTTGGTGAAGGACAGCAACTGGGCGCCCTGGGGGGCGACCACGGCCTGACACAGGTCGGTGTCAATGCGAATCAGGGGCAGTCCCGTGCCCTGGGCGTCGGGAAACAGGGTTTTGCTGTCGGTCAAAGTGATCCCCGCGTAGGGGCGCACCAGATCGGCCAATGCGGGCATAGTGACTCCTCGTCGACGGACGTTGTGAAGAAAAACCGTCCTATTTTACGCCAAATGGGGGAAAACAGACCATGTTGCCGGCGGCAACACCGGCTATTTTGCTCCGCCGCCCGCTCACCCTTTGGCTTTCGGCCACGCAGCCAGTATCATGCGCACCCTGAAATCAGCGAAAGAAAGAGGCCGGCGTGAGTCAACAGCAATTTGTCATTGGTCAGCGGTGGGTAAGCGACACCGAAGCGGAACTGGGTCTGGGCATTGTCCTGGAAACCGACGAGCGACAGGTCACCCTGGGGTTCCCGGCCGCCGGTCAGCGTCGGACTTACGCGCTGCGCAGTGCGCCGGTCAGTCGGGTCCGTTATCAGGTGGACGAGGTGATCAGCCACCAGGACGGCACCACCATCACCATCGCCGAAGTCATGGAGCAGGGGCTGTTGCTGGCCTACAAAGGTTATACCGAGGAAGGGGACGAGCACCTGATCCCGGAGTTTGAACTGGACAGCTTTGTCCAATTCAGCACGCCGCGCGAGCGCCTGTTTTCCGGCCAGATCGACAAGTACACCCACTTCAGCCTGCGCCACCAGACCCTGGACACCCTGCACCGCCACCGGCAGAGCGCGGTTTATGGCCTGAGTGGTCCGCGCATTCAACCGCTGCCACACCAGTTATACATTGCCAGCGAAGTGGGGCGACGTCAGGCGCCTCGTGTGCTCTTGGCGGATGAGGTTGGCCTGGGTAAAACCATCGAAGCGGGCCTCATTCTGCATCAGCAGCTGATGACCGGGCGGGTCCGTCGCGCGCTGGTAGTGGTGCCCGAAAGTCTGCAGCATCAGTGGCTGGTGGAAATGCTGCGACGCTTCAACCTGAGCTTTACGCTACTGGATGAAGCGCGCTGCCAGGGCATGGCCGGACTGGACGATATCGATCCGTCCCTGTTACCCGATGACGAGGAAATCGTCATTGCCGAGGCCGAGGACAATCCGTTTGAAAGCGAACAGCTGATTCTCTGTTCCCTGGAGTTTCTGAGCGGCAGTGAGCAGCGCTACCAGCAGGCGGTGGAAGCCGGCTGGGACCTGCTCTTGGTGGATGAGGCTCATCACCTGCAGTGGCACGATGGCGAGCCCAGCGCCTCCTATCGCTGCATTGAGGGGCTGTCGAAAGTCTCGGACGGTCTGTTGCTGCTGACCGCGACACCGGAGCAGTTGGGTGTGGAAAGCCACTTTGCCCGTCTGCGCCTGCTGGATCCGGATCGCTACCATGACCTGAACGCCTTTCTCGCCGAGCACGATGGCTACGAAGCGCTCAACCAGCGGGTACAGGGTTTGTTGGCCGCCCGCGACGGGAGCTCAAGCGATGTGGTAAACGCATTGGATGGCGCCCTGACCGACTATCTGTCGGAGGCGGAACTCAAGCGCCTCAAGACCCAGGCCAAGGATCAGCCGGGTGAAGCCGTGGGGCAGGCAATTCACGCCCTGCTGGATCGTCACGGCACCGGCCGGGTACTGTTTCGCAATACCCGTGCGTCCGTATCCGGCTTCCCGGAGCGCAAGCTGCACAACCATCCCCTGGACCTGGATGATGACGACCTGATGGCCCTGAGCGAGCGGCCATTGGATGAACAACTGCGACCGGAAAATTTCTGGTTTGAACACCGGGGGGCCGACTGGTGGCTGGTGGACCCACGGGTCGACTGGCTGAGTGATTTCCTCAAAAGCCAACGCGGTAACAAGGTACTGGTCATCTGCGCCAGTGCCGATAGCGCCCAGGCACTGGAACTCTATTTGCGCTTGCGCAAAGGCATCGCCTCGGCCGTTTTTCATGAGCACCTGAGTCTGCTGGAGCGCGACCGGGCCGCCGCCTATTTTGCTGATCAGGAAGCCGGCGCTCAGGTATTGATCTGTTCGGAGATCGGCAGTGAGGGGCGCAACTTCCAGTTCGCCCAGGACCTGGTGCTGTTTGACCTGCCTCTGAACCCGGACCTGCTGGAGCAACGCATCGGTCGCCTGGACCGCATCGGCCAACAGGGACAGGTCAATATCCATACGCCGCACTACGCGGATACCGCCCAGGAACACCTGCTGTATTGGTATCACCGTGGCCTGGATGCCTTCGAGCACACCTGTGCCATTGGCCGGACACTGTACGATGAGTTTGAAGCGCGACTGCTCGCCTCGCTCACCGATGTAGACGACACCGCATTTGATTCGCTGCTGGACGACACCCGCGAGCGGGCTGAAGCCCTGCGGGCGCAATTGCAGGCCGGACGGGATCGCCTGTTGGAGCTGAACTCCTGCCAGCCGGAAAAAGCCGCACCTCTGGTCGAGGCGCTGGAACAACAGGACTCCGATGAAACCCTGCCGGCCTACCTGGAGCGGGTGTTCGACGCTTTCGGGATTGATCAGGACGAGCACGGCGAACAGAGCTGGGTGGTGCACCCGAGCGAACAGATGCGCGTCTCCCACTTCCCCGGTCTGGTGGAAGAGGGCATGACCGTGACCTTTGATCGCGACCTCGCCCTGTCCCGGGAAGACATGCACTACCTGACCTGGGAGCACCCAATGGTACACGGCGCCCAGGAAATGATTGCCCACAGCGAATTCGGCAACACCGCCCTGGCCACCATCAAGCTGCCGCCTCTGAAGCCCGGCACCCTACTGCTGGAAGCCCTGTTCGTACTGCACTGCCCGGCGCCGCGCGCACTGCAACTGGACCGCTACCTGCCCGAATCGGTCCTGCGGGTTCTGCTCGATCCAAAAGGCAAAGACCTCAGCGGCGCACTCGCAGCGGGCAAGCTCGACAGCCTCCTGCAAAAAGTCCCACGCCCCAGCGCCCAGGACCTCGTCCGCCACGCCCGCCCACAACTGGCGGAAATGATGGACCAAGCCGAAGCCCTGGTTGCACCCAAGCAACAGGCCCTGATCGACGACGCACGCACACGAGTGACCCAAGCGCTGTCCGCAGAGCTTGAGCGCCTGAGGGCATTGGCCGAAGTGAACCCGAACGTTCGCCACCAGGAAATCGAAACGCTTGAAAAACAGCTGACGGATTCCGAGCAGTATTTGAATCGTGCGCAACTGCGAATGGACGCAGTGCGTGTCATCATGACGGTATGACGGCCCGGCCGTCCCAGAGGATTCTGAATGTATATATTTTCCGCCAATGGCACCGCACGTGCGGATCGCGACGACATCAAAGCCGGCGACAAAAAGCCGTTTATCGTCTACATCGACTACGTGGATTTATTCGGTGCGGAACAACTGTGCAAAATCTACCTGATGCGCGCGGGCTTCACCGAGATCGAAATTGAAAACCGCAAATACGTCGCCGACACCCTGCGCAAAGACCCCCGCGTCGTGGAAGCCGACAAAGCGATGCAGGCCGCCATCAAAGGCGGCTACATGATTCAGATGTTTGATGAGTAGGACACCGATACAATAATCTGGCACTGAGGCGGCCACGGTATAAACCGGTTGGAGACTCTCGGAGGCATGGATGCCGACGAGAAGCCCCCAGGGATGGGTTCACGGCGGGTCTCCAACCGGTTTATACCGTGGCCGCCGTGGTCCCCGTTACCCACCATGGTAGGTGCAAACGGGTGGAATCTGGATTCTATACTTTCTTCGCGCGATACCCTTTATTCTTCACATCCCGATCACGCACTTTCGCTTTCGGCTTACCTTTACCATCCGGCTTGCCCTTACCCGCAAACTTACCCGGCGCACGCTTATCGCCCGGTTTCGGACCGCGACGCTTGAAATCCGGCGCCGGACCATCGTTGCGCGGACCCGTGTCCTCGGCAATATTCAGCGGCCGATTGCGCACCCGCACCTTCTTCAGCAACTGCATCACCTCCGGCGACATACCCTTGGGCAGATCCACCGTGGAAAACTCATCAAACAACTTGATGTGACCAATATACTGACTGTCGATACCCGCCTCATTGGCAATGGCGCCGACGATATCCCCCGGACGAACCTCATGACTGCGACCCACATCCAGCCGATAACGCTGCAGGTCCGAATCATTGACGCGGGGCTTCGGCCCTTTGCCGGCCTTGGCTTCACGAGCCAGCTTGTTCTTGCCCTTGGTGCTGGGCTTTTCCGGACGAATCTCGGCCAGCTTCACCTGCAGCGGGCGCTCTTTCTGCACCAGATAGGCGAGGGCCGAGGCAATCTCCTCCGGTGAACGGTCCGTCTGATGACTGAAATCGGCCAACAGATCGTTAAAGAAACTCAGATCCACACTGGTATCAAATACCTGCTGAATCGACTGCTTGAACTGATCAATGCGATGAGCGGTCACGGCGGCGCCGGTCGGCAACTCCATGTGCTTGATCGGCTGGCGGGTCGCCTTTTCGATCACGTACAGCAGGCGCTTCTCGCGCGGTGCCACAAACAGAATCGCCTTACCGCTGCGACCGGCACGACCGGTGCGGCCAATGCGGTGCACGTAGGCTTCACTGTCGTACGGAATGTCGTAGTTGAGTACGTGGCTGACCCGCTCCACGTCGATACCACGGGCGGCCACGTCGGTGGCGATCACGATATCCAGCTTGCCGTTTTTCAGCCGCTCAATGGTGCGTTCGCGCAGTTGCTGGTTCATGTCGCCGTTCAGCGCGGACGCTGCATAACCGCGGGCCTCAAGTTTCTCCGCCAACTCCACAGTGGCGTTCTTGGTGCGGGCGAAAATGATCATGCCGTCGAACGGCTCGACTTCCAGAATGCGGGTCAGGGCATCGAGCTTGTTGGTGCCGCTGACCATCCAGTACACCTGCTCGATGTTGGCGCCGGTGGAGGTGCTGCTGGCAATTTTGATTTCCTGAGGGCTGTTCAGATACTGGCTGGCAACCTTGCGGATCTGGCTGGGCATGGTGGCCGAGAACAGGGCGGTCTGGCGCTCCTTGGGTGTGTGCTCCAGAATCCATTCGACGTCGTCGATAAAGCCCATGCGCAGCATTTCGTCGGCTTCATCGAGCACCAGGCTCTGCAGCTTGGACAGGTCCAGCGTACCGCGACGCAGGTGGTCCATTACCCGACCCGGGGTGCCCACAACCACCTGGGCGCCGCGTTTGAGCTGGCGCAACTGGCCGCCCATGTCGCCGCCGCCGTAAATCGGCAGTACGTGAAAGTTGTTCAGCTTGCTGGCATAGCGCTGAAACGCTTCGGCCACCTGAATGGCCAGCTCGCGGGTCGGTGCCAGCACCAGAATCTGCGGCTCGCGCTGCTCGGGGTTGAAGCGCGAGAGCAGGGGCAGGGCAAACGCGGCGGTTTTACCGGTGCCGGTCTGGGCCATGCCCACGATGTCTTTGCCATCAAGCAGGGCCGGAATGGCGGCCGCCTGGATCGGCGAGGGCTGTTCGTAGCCGACGGACTGGATGGCCTGAAGCACGGGTTCAGACAGGCCCAGGTCGGTAAACAGCAAGGGGGTTTGTTCGGTCATGGAGTGTTAGCCTCAATATGCAATAGGCGCGCGGCGGCCGGAGCAGCGGGATAATGGGCGCGGCGTGGTCAGGGGGTGTTGTCGGGTGATCAGAGGGTGCGATCTCGGCAGGTCCGGGGCCTTATCGCGGCACGTTGGGCGTGTGTTCCGCCAGTGGGCGGTCGCCTGGGCTGCACTCTTGCAGCCATGACAGGTCCCTGTCGTCTCAGCTCTGCCCCGTAACACCATTTCCCCAAACGCATAGAGGGCTTAACTGAAGAGGCGCGGATTATAGGCGCATTTCATCGCCCGCGCAATGTTATCCTTGTCAGTAACAACCTGATGTCAATAAAGGAGCGAATTATGGCAAGCGTATTTTCGAAAGTGATTTCCGGCGAATTCCCCGGCCATTTTGTCTGGAAAGACGACAACGCCGTGGTCTTCATGACCATTCAACCGATTCGTGAGGGCCATGTACTGGTGGTGCCGCGTGAGGAGGTGGATCACTGGGATGACCTGCCGCCGGCCTTACTCAGCCACCTGATTCAGGTGAGCCAGAAAGTGACCAAGGGCCTGAAAGAGGCCTATCCGGCGAAGCGGGTGGGAATGATGATCGCCGGTCTGGAAGTGCCGCACACCCATATACACCTGGTGCCGTTGGATTCAATGGGGGATTTGAGTTTTGACCATGCGAGCAGCGCTGACGCCGAGGATCTGGCGGAGGCGGCGCAGAAGATTCGCAAGGTGTTGGTTGCCCAGGGGCATGGTGAAGCGGATTTGAGTTAAATTGGCGGGTGTGGTCGGGTTTTGTTTACGGCGGAGCGCAGCGGCATAGACACGCGTAGGGCGGATAAGCGCGTGAGCGCGCATCCGCCGTAACCCAAGCTGAACCCTATGTAACACGTCAATGTACTTGCCCATTGGTATGAATCAACGTCACCACCGCCAGAATCACGAACAACATGAAGGCGCTGATGCGGGCGTACTTGAGCGGAATCTTGTCCATCAGCCAGCGGCCCGCAAACAGCACCGGGATATTGGCCAATAACATGCCCACCGTGGTGCCGATCACCACCATCAGAAAGGCGTCAAATTTGGCCGCCAGCACCACCGTGGCGACCTGGGTCTTGTCGCCGATTTCCGCCAGGAAAAACAGCACCAGAGTGGCCACGAATGGCCCGTATTGATGGAAGCGGCCAGGCTCATCGCTGGCCTTATCGGGAATCAGGGTCCACAGGGCGACAATCAGAAAGCTGCTGGCGAGTATCCAGGGCACCCACTGTGCGGGTATCAGGTCCGCCAGCCAACTGCCCAGCAGGGCGGACAGGGCATGGTTGATCAGGGTGGCGACCAGGATGCCGGCGGCAATGGCGTAGGGGCGGTGATAGCGGGAAATGAGAAGCAGCGCCAGGAGCTGGGTTTTGTCGCCGATTTCGGCCAGAGCCACGGCGAGAGTCGATCCGATCAGTGCTTCCATCAAAAACGTCGTCCGGGCGGGGCTGTTAGACAGAGATACACACACCACCCCGCCGGGATAAGCGTCTGTACCTCAGGTCTCATCAGCCCGACCCGTGCGGCGGAGCCGCAGGGTGGGGTGTTACTGCCATGCGCTGTGGCGCAATTATGTTGACAGTAACGCCAGCGATACTGCGCGCTGGCCGATTACTCCCCCGAGAGAGGGCTGCATTTTAGAAAGTGTTGCCCCGCAAGTCAAATGCGAATCGTTCGCCGTTCTCCGGCGGGGCTCCGAGGGGCCGTGATGGCCGGGCTTCAGCGACGGCTGGCAGCCCCGCCGTAGGGCAACTCCGGCAAATAGGGTTCAATCAGCGCCAGCGCGTCTTTATACACCTGACGCACATCGGGCTTCAGTCCCACCTCCATCCTTCGGGAGAGCATGGTGATGGGGAACAGGCACTCCTCGGTGCCCTCGACACATAGCGCCCGGCTACGGCCCCGGTTGTCCTCGTAAATCTTCCACTCCAGCTCGTCCACTTCGGCGGCCATCACATTGCCCAGCACCGCGCCCAGCGCCTGAAGCGTCAACCGGTCGTCCTGATCGACCAGCTCCCGATCGACAATCCGCTGCAGTGTGGTCAGATCGCTCAGATCCTCGCGAATCTGGCTTCCGACCCGGGTGCGTGCCAGGTCGTCCACGCGCTGTACCTGTTGGGCCATGTGGTTGCGGTCCATCCAGGCCAGGTCCTCAATTGTGACCTCCTGGGCCAGAGTGGCCGGGCTGGCAAGCAGGAGCAGCAGGCCCAGACCGAAACACAATTTATTCATGGGTTACCTCTTTGGGTTTGGAGTCCAGTGCGGGCGAATCCTCGCCATTCTCTATCAGAGTGATGGGCTCCGGGTAGAGTTCATTCAAGGGCTGAGACAGGCCGGATTGTAACACCATGTGCACATGGTGGCGGCGCAGCAGGCGCGGCTCCGGAACGCCGCAGGCGTGGGCGATCAGCCCGACGCTGTAGGTCAGATTGCGCTGATAGTGGGCCACCCGCTCGGCCTTGTCGGTGGGGTCCAGGCCCCGTTGCAGTTTCGGGTCGTGGGTGGTTACCCCGGTCGGGCAGGTGTTTTTGTGGCACTGCATGGCCTGAATGCAGCCCAGGGAAAACATGAACCCCCGGGCGCTGGTCACGAAGTCGGCGCCGCACGCGATGGCCCAGGCCACCATGGAGGGGTTGATCAGCTTGCCGGAGGCGATCACGCGCACACGCTCTTTCAGGCCCGCTTCACTAAGCAGGTTGCACAGCCAGGGCAGGCTTTCCTTGAGCGGTAGCCCGACGTAATCCATCAGCGGTTGCGGGGCGGCACCGGTGCCGCCGTCGGCGCTGTCCAGGGTGATGAAATCCGGCGCCCGATCCACACCGCGAATGCGGATAGCGGCCACCATATCCCGCAACCATTGCTTATCGCCCAGCACGGTTTTGAAGCCCACGGGTTTGCCGGTCACCTGGCGAATGTGATCAATCATATCCAGCAGGTCGTCCACCGAGCGGATATCCGGGTGGCCGTTGGGGCTGATGGAGGGATGCCCTTCGGGAATTCCTCGAATGGCGGCGATTTCGGCGGAGACTTTTTCCGCCGGCAGAATGCCCCCCTTGCCGGGCTTTGCTCCCTGGCTGAGTTTGATCTCAAACATCTTGACCGATTCTTTGGCCGACAGCTGGATCAATTTTTCGTCCGAGAGTTTGCCGTCCAGGTCCCGGGCGCCGTACTTGGCGGTGCCCAACTGAAATACCAGATCGCCGCCTCCCTCTTCATGGAAGGGCGAGAGGCCGCCCTCACCGGTGTTCAGCCAGCAACCGGCCTTGGCGGCGCCTCGGGATAGGGCGCGCACCGCCGGCGCGGAGAGGGCGCCATAACTCATGCCGGAAATGTGGAAAAAGGCCGAGGTCGTGTAGGGATGCCGACAGTAGGGGCCAACAGTGACCGCCGAGGGTATGGCGGCGTCCTGCTCCAGAGTGGGGAAGGCCGAGTTCAGAAACAGCACCGTGCCCGACGGGTTCAGGTCCCGGGTGGAGCCGAAGGCCAGGTTGAGGTCGAGGTTTTTGGCTGCCCGGTAAACCCAGGCGCGTTCGGCCCGGTTGAACGGCATTTCCTCGCGGTCCATGGCGAAAAAATACTGCCGGAAAAATTCGCCCAGGTGCTCGAACCAATACCGAAAGCGACCGATCACCGGATAGTTCCGCCGAATGGTGTGTTTGCGCTGGGTAACATCCACCACATACATGGCGGCCACGGTGAGCAACCCGACCCCGATCAGGGTGACAAAAATCAGGACCAGAATGGTCAGCAATTTCAGAGCAAATACATCGTCGAACATGGCAACCTTCACTGTCGGGCCGAAAATGGCATTGGCGTGAGTTCAAGCTGGCCGCTATCATAAGGCTTTTAGTGGTCTGCGACCATGTCGCACCCCATACAACACCCTGTCAAAAACCGAGGAACCTCCATGAAAGCCACAAAAATCATAGTCAGCATTCTGGTGGCCCTGATCGTTGTCATCGCCATTGCGGTGTTTATCGGCCTGCGCAACCTGGACACTCTGGTCGAAGCGGCCATCGAGTCGGTCGGACCCACGGTGACCAAAACGGACGTGCAGGTGGATGGGGTACACATTGAATTGACCGAGGGGCGGGGTACCATCAGTGGCTTGTCCATCGCCAACCCGCAAGGCTATTCGGATCAGCCGATTTTTCGCGTGGGCGATGTGACGTTGGATATTCGCCCAAGTTCGATCACCGAGGATGTGGTGGTTATTGAGGAAATCAAAGTCGACGGTGCCCAGCTCAACGCCGAGCATCGAGACCTGACCCAGATCAACCTCAAAACCCTGCTGGACCAGATGAGTTCCGGCTCCCAGGAAGAAACACCCAAGTCCACCACCGCCAGCCCCGATGTGCGCTTTATGGTGGAGAAACTGAGCTTCACCAACGCCGGCTTGAGCTTGAGTTCGGACGAACTGGGCAATCGTGAATTGACGCTGAGGGACATCAATCTGGAAAACCTGGGTGACCGTCAGCAGGGGTTGACCCCGGCCCAGCTGACCCGGGCGATTCTCGACCCGCTTCTGCAGCAGGCCCGCCAGCGGGTGGAAGCGGAAGTGCGTTCGGAGGCCGAGGGCGCTCTGAAAGAGGAGCTGGAGTCCCGTATGTCCGATGACGATAAGGAAAAAGTCGACGCTGTCCGGTCATTGCTCAACCGCTGATCCACCTGCCTCCCCGGGGTTTCGCCTCGGGGATTTCCCCTTAATGTTTTTCTCTTCTGACACAGAGAAATTGCATTCTGGCTGTGTAACCGATTACAATCGGTTGGCGTCGAACCTCTCCGGTCGACGGCAGCGTGCCAAAACAACGTCAATAACCCAATAAACAAGGTGTGATATGGTCAGGACCACCGTCTTTCACGGCCTGCTGGCGGGCCTGGTTGCCTTGCTGACGGCTTGCTCAGCGCCTCAATCTGACGCCCCGCAACAAACCGCAGGCTCCGTCGAGCCCATCACTGAGAACATTGATCCCGCCGCCCAGGCGCTCTGGCGCAACCTGCACCGGCTGAAAGGCGAGGGCTTTCTATTCGGTCACCAGGACAGCCTGGCGTACGGGGTACAGTGGCGTGATGACTCCGGGCGCTCCGATGTCAAACTCACCACGGGTGACTACCCCGCGCTTTACGGCTGGGATCTGGGACGCCTGGAGCTGAACGATGCCCGGAACCTGGACGGCGTCCCCTTTGCGAAAATGCGCGACTGGATGCGTGATGCCTACCGCCGCGGTGGTGTAGTGAGTGTCTCCTGGCATATGACCCACCCGGGCACTGGCAGCAGCTCCTGGGAAACCGACACCGGCGCCGCCGAGCTGCTGCCGGGCGGGCAATACCATAAGGATCTGCGCCTGGCGCTGGATCAATTTGCGGCGTTCGCCCGCTCCCTGGAGGTGTCGTTGCCCGATGGCCGCACCGGACCCATGCCACTGATTTTCCGGCCCTGGCACGAACACAATGGCGACTGGTTCTGGTGGGGCAAGGGGCCGACATCCGAGGAGGATTATCGAGCCTTGTGGCGCTTTACCGTGGACTATTTGGCCCAAGAGCAACAGCTCGACCAGTTGCTGTTCGCGTTTTCTCCGGATCGCAGTCGGTTGAATCTGGACCAGTTTGAGTCGTCCTATCTTTACGGCTACCCCGGCGATGACTACGTGGATATTCTCGGTATTGATAACTACTGGGATCTGGGCCATTCCGCCAACACCGCCACACCGGAGGAAGATGCCGCGCGGTTTATTGCCAGTCTGGGTGCCTTGGCCAAATTGGCGGCGCAGCGCGGCAAACTGGCGGCCATGACCGAAGGTGGGCAGGATACGCTGTTCGAGTCAGACTTCTTCACCGAACGGTTGCTCAAAGGTTGGCAGGCAAACGAGTGGACGCGACAGATCGTGTATGTGCAAGTGTGGCGTAACGCCAATCGCGAACGGGAAAGCCGGAATCACTTTTATGTGCCGTACTCGGGCCATTCGGCGGCGGACAACTTCATTGAGTTCCACGAACATCCGGCGACCCTGTTTGAGGCCGACCTGCCACCCCTGTACGAGTAGCGCTGATGCGCCGGGAGGCAGGGAAGAGGGTGTCCGCTGGGCTGCCGTCTGTCGGCTGATTGACCGGCCCTGAGGGGATTTTCCGAGGCGCTTGCCGCCGCGGGGGACCGGCATCAGGAGCGCCGAGATGGGCGCTCGTAGGGGCGAAACTCCCGTCACTGCGCAGCCCTCGGCGGACACCTGCGCCTAGTATAGCAACGGGCAGTCGCTATAACAGTGATTGCCATAGTCTATTGTGGAGCAAAAAAGCGCCGACATATGGTCGCATCGTTCTATGGCTGCTATCCTCAAGTCAAGCCTGTTGAAGTGATACTGACCATTTATGACCCCAGTACGGATAGCCCTGATCTACCTCGCGCTCGCCTCCTTGTGGATATTGCTATCCGACCGGGTGCTGTACTGGTTGGTCGCCGCAGACTCCACCAGCTTCCTGTTCTGGCAGACCACCAAAGGCTGGCTGTTTGTCATCGCCTCCAGCGTCATCATTTACCTGCTGGCCTTTCGGCTGAACTGGGCGCTCTCCCGGCAGCTCGATCTGAAACGCCGACACCTGTCGCTCGTGCGCCGCAAAGCCTACACCGATTACCTGACGGGATTGCCGAACCGCCGCTTCGGCCTGCGGGTCATGCGGCGGTTGCTGGGGCAGGCCGAACGCAGCGACAAAGGTTTCTGTGTCATTCTGCTGGACCTGGATGACTTCAAGCAGGTCAATGACAGTCTGGGCCACAGGGCGGGGGATCAACTGATCGTCGCGCTTGCCGAGCGGCTCAAGGCCCAGCTCGGCCTTGGTGAGCACCTGGTGCGCCAGGGCGGCGATGAGTTTCTGATGATGTGCGCCGGTACCGAAAGCCGCCATCGGGTGGCGGCCCGTGCCGGTGCGCTGCTCGAAGCACTGACCGAGCCGGTTACGCTTGATGGTATGGAGCTGACCGTCACCGCCAGTGCCGGGGTGGCCTGCTATCCGGATGATGGTCGACAGCTGTTGGGCCTGATGCGCAGCGTCGATCTGGCGTTGCATCACAGCAAAAAATACAAACACTGCTTCAACTTTTATCAACCGGAAATGGCCACCAGCCTGCAGCATCGCTTTGATCTTCAACAGAAGTTGCGCGAAGCGCTGGATGAGAATGGGTTGGAGGTTTTCTTCCAGCCGGTGTACGAGCCGGTTGAGGGGCGCTGCACCGGCTCCGAAGCCCTGGTGCGTTGGCGCACGGCGGAAGGGTTTATTTCACCGGCGGACTTTATTCCGGTCGCGGAGCAGAGCGGGCAGATCCGAAAACTGGGAATGATGGTGCTCAGAAAAGCGTTTTCCCACACCGTCGCCTTGATCAAGGAGAGTGGGCAGGCGCTGACCATCTCGGTAAACGTCTCCCCCAAACAGTTTGTGCACGGGTACATCGTCAGTGACCTGCAACAGGCGTTGCACGAATCCGGCATCGACCCGCGGTGCGTGATTCTGGAAATCACCGAAGGCGTGCTACTGAATAACGTGATCGAAGCGGCGGAAGTTCTCAATCAATTGACCGACCTGGGGGTCGCCATCTCCATGGATGACTTTGGTCAGGGCTACTCGTCACTCAGTTACCTGCGCCAACACCCCTTCAGTTATCTGAAAATTGATCGCAGCTTTGTGCAGGGCATGGACCAGTCCCGGCAGGATCGAGCTCTGGTGGAAGCGAGTGTGGCCATGGCTCAGGCACTCAATCTGAAAGTCGTGGCCGAAGGCGTGGAAACGCAAACCCAGAGTCTGGCGTTGGAAGGCCTGGGTGTGGACTACCTGCAAGGCTTTTGGCTGGCCCGTCCCATGCCGGGCGATGAATACCGGGCTCTGGTTCTGCAGCAAACGGTCAACGCTTGATGCGCAAACTCTGGTGGATATGGGTCTTGTGTTTGGGCATTGCGGGCGCGGCGGCCACCTGTTGGTTTATTGACGTTTCCCCTGAAACGATAACGGCCAGAGCGACGGAATCGACGCCTGATAATGCACCGGCAATTGCTACGGACTATGAGCTCCGTTACCGCCGTTGCGACTTCCAGAGCCACTGGCGTAAAGACGTCCGCTGCGCCGACCTGTTGACGCCCGGCTATGCGACCGACTCGGGTGAGCAGCGTTTTCACCTGCCGGTGGTCATCCTCCGTTCCAGTTCGGCCGAGCGACGGGACGACCCGGTGATCTACTTGCCCGGCGGCCCCGGTGGTTCGGCCGGACTCGACAAACACAGCATCGAATTCTGGCAGTCCTGGCAGGAATACAGCAATCTGCACCGTGACCTGATTCTGATGGATCGGCGCGGCGTGGGGCAAAGCGAGCCCGCACTGACCTGCCCGGAGTATGACATCTACAGTGAGCAGGCCGTTGCTCAGCATATTGAGCCGCAGCGGGAAGCGCGGGAAGCCGCCGAGTTGCTGCAAGCCTGTTTTGCGGACTTGGAGGCTGCGGGGCACTTTCGTCAGGATCAGTTTGGTACCCGGCAAAGCGCCGCCGATCTGGCTGCACTGATGCGCCTCTTGCCCTACGACCAGTTCAATCTGATCGGCGTGTCCTACGGTACGCGCCTCGCTCTGGCGACCGTAGCGTTGAACCCTGAAGAGCCGCCGCCGGTGCGAACATTGGTTCTGGATGCGCTCTACCCACCGGACCAGGGTGGGTTGATCAGTTGGCCCGGTGTGGTAACCCAAAGCATTGAGCGTTTCATCCGCTGGTGCCAAGGGCGCCAGGGCTGCGCCGAGTCGGTGCCGGACCTGAACGCCTTGCTGATGCAGGCCCTCAAAACGCTGGAGAGTCAGCCGTTGGAATTGTCCGTGGACAGTTGGTACCGAACGGAATCCATCGAAGTGGTACTGGACGATCACCGAATGATGACCACGGTATTCAGCGCCCTGTATAACCATGGCGATTGGCCGATGATTGTCGAGGCGCTGCAGGGGGTTGTGAGCGAAGAGCCCGAACGAGTGACCCCGCTGGTGGAGTCTTTTATCAACCAGGCGTTGGAGGGCGGCCTATCAAGGCTGACGTTCATGGCAGTGGACTGCTTTGATCATACGCTGGGCACCGAGGTCGCCTACAATGCCGAGTTGGCCCGTTACCCACGCTACGCCGCCTATATGGATCGTTGGGACAGTTACATCTGTCGCTGGTTGGGCTCCGCCGATGAACCTCTGCCACCCCTCGAACCGCCCGCCACACCTACGCTGATATTGGCCGGCGAACTGGACCCCGTCACACCGGCGCAATGGTCTCGCGATGTGTCCCGTCGCTGGCCAGAGGCCCAGCTCTATATTGCCGAAGAAGTCGGCCACTCGGTGATATGGTCGGACACCTGTGTAGAGTCAGCACTGGGCCGTTTTCTGGATCACCCGGAGCAGGAGTGGACGCCGGAGTGCGAGGCTGAAGTGGAATAACTGTATGAAAGTGTCGTGGGAGGTTAATCAACAAGCATAAAAAAACCACCCGAGGTGGGTGGTTTCTGGTCTAGCGTTTGGCTAGTAATTTGGCTCCGCCTGCTGGGCTCGAACCAGCGACCCAATGATTAACAGTCATTTGCTCTACCAACTGAGCTAAGGCGGAGTGGCGCCTTCCTGTCTGGAAGTGGTGCGTATCCTATAGTCCGGATTTGGATCGGTCAACCCTTTTTTCAGAAAAAAGTGCCCCTTTTGGGGTGGCCTGGTGACGGTTTGTGCAATTTGGGTGTTCTCTGTGCACTTTGGGTAATAACTGGTGCTTTTTCAACGGGTTAGATTGAGTGGGCTGGTGCCTGGCGTCGGGTCTTCTGCTGGTAATCCAGGCCGCTTTCCCTATACTGGCGGCTATGACTGAACAGACACAAAGGCTGCCCGACGAGGGGGAGCGCAACCCGCTGATCGGCCCCGTTCGGGAGCTACTGCAGGCCGCCCAGGGGGTGGCCCAGACCGAGTTTACCCTGATCAAAGGCCTCAAGACCCGGGGGCTGGTGGATCGGGACTACAGTTTTCATCCGCTGACCCTGTTCCGGGTGCACTTTCAGGTGTTCAACGCCCTGCATCGGCTCCAGGAGGAGTTTGCCTGCCAGGGGCAGGCGCTGGTGATCTCGCCCCTGGCGATCTATCTGCGGCCGCTGGCGGACGGGGAGAGTGCCCGGGCGGTATCCGAGGCGGAGGCGGGGCCCTTACGCGAGTTCTACCTGGATTGGTCGTATTACGACAACGCGACCGAAGAGACGGTGGTAGAACTGCTGGCGGGTTTCTGGAAGCGTCTGGGGCAGGGGGCGGCTCCCTCCGACCAGGAGCGGGCCGATGCCCTGGCAACGCTGGAGCTGACCGACCCGGTTACCCGGGAGGAAATCAAGCAGCGCTACCGTCGTCTGGCGATGGACCACCATCCGGATCGGGGCGGCTCCGAGCGACGTCTGCAGCAGATCAACGCTGCCATGGCGGTACTAGGGCGGGGTCGCTAGCCGGTGGCGCTGTTCTGGTTGCGCCAACAGGGTGAGGATCGCTACGAGGTCCGCCGGGCGGGCAACAGTCTGCGCCTGTACACCAACGGCGTATTCCACAGTCAGTACAATCCCGCCGAGCCGGTAACCGGCAGCGTCTGGGACCTGTTGTTGCTGCCCGCTTTTGCACTCCGGTCTGGGCGTCCGTCGCGGGTGTTGCTGCTGGGCGTTGGCGGTGGCGCTGTGGTGTGCCAGCTCAACCGGTTTCTGAGCCCGGACCTGATTGTCGGGATTGAGTTGAACCCGGTCCATTTGCAGGTGGCGCGAGAGGTGTTCGGTGCCTCGGCAGCCAATGTCTGCCTGCTTGAGGCGGACGCGCGGGAGTGGTTGGCACAGTATCGGGGGCCGGGGTTTGATCTGGTGATTGATGACCTGTTCGGCCATGTGGGCGGCGAAGCAGAGCGCGCCATTGCGGCTGATGCAAACTGGTGCAGCGCCCTCTGGTCGGTGGTGGCGCCGGGCGGTGCTCTGGTGATGAATTTTGAGAGTGAGGCGCAGTTGCTTGCGTCGGCGCTCTGCAAAGATCGCGTTATCCGCCGACTCTGGGCCGAGGCGCAGCGCCTTAGCACGCAGCATTACGCCAATGCTATTGGGGCCTTCTTTCGGCAGGCGCCGGAGTGGGAGACGTTTGAAGCCCGGTTGCAGGTGCATCCCGAACTGGACCAGCGGCGGGCGCAATGCCGGCTGCGGTATCGCCGCAAGGCCTTGGGGGGTTGATCGGGGTTAGCGGCGGAGCTCAATCACTTTGAAACCGTCCCGGTCAGCCAGTACCTCGGCGTGCGTAAAGAGGCCGCGGGCTTTCTGTTCCAGGGGAATAAACCGGTTCACCACAAACCAGGCTCGACCATTGGGCGTCAGGTGGGTGTGGGCACTGCGTAAAAACCGGTCGGTCAAATCCCCGCTGACACCGAACCCGTGATGAAAGGGCGGGTTGCACAGCACGGCATCAAAGGTGTCGGTAATGCGCTCGCCACAGTCGGCGCCGATCACTTCGGCGGGAATACCATTGTGTTCGGCATTGTAGGCCGCCATGGCCAGGGCGGCAGCATTATTGTCGGTCAACACTCTCCGCTTCAGTGGCAGGCGCTGAGTCATAAGCCCCAGATAGCCGTAGCCGCAGCCGAGGTCCAGCAGGGTTTCAGCGACGGAAGTCTGCAGACGGGGCGCCGCCTGTTCCCACAACATGGCACTGCCCCGGTCCCGTTTCTGCCAGCCGAACAGCCCCGGTTTGCTGAAAAACTGAACGTCATCGTCGGTGAAAATGGGGCGGGGAATGGTGTAGTCGCTGTCATCCAGTGGCGTTGCCAGGCTATCGGACCGGACCAGGCGCGCGACGTAGAGTTGCCCCATTTTTTTGGCCTTCTCGCGCTGGCCCAGATACGCGGAGGCTTTGTCGATATAGGTTTTGGTGCCGTCGGTTTTGTGCCCGCACAGGACCAGCTCACCACCGGGCTTCAGGCAGCGGCCGGCTTCGTTGATGATGTGGTGCACGACCGGTTTTTCTTTGGAGACGCGATAGAATACTCGATCCAGTGAACCGTCGGCCCGAGGCGAGAAATCAAAATCACTGAAGTGGGTATTCAGGCCGGCGTGGCGGGTGAGTTCGGACTGATCCCAACGGTTGGTGATCACGCTGAGGGATGAAGCGTTTGGCAGGGTGTCGCCCTGGGCGTGCTCATCCAGACACCAGAGGCTGGCCATTCCCCGGGCCGAATGGATCTGTTCCAGAAGCCATTGAGAGGCGCTGTCAGACACGGGCGATCTCATCCTCGGTCAGCGAGCGGAAGTCGCCGGGTGCCAGTTCGGGGTCGAGCACAATGCCACCCACGGCGAGCCGGTGCAGTTCGACGACCCGATTTCCCGTGGCGGCGAACATGCGTTTGACCTGATGGTAGCGACCTTCCTGAAGTGTGACTCGGGCCCGCCGCTCGTCCAGTTGTTCCAGAGTGGCCGGCAGGGTCGGCTTGCTTTCATTGTTAAGCAGAATACCGTCGGCAAACTGTTTGGCGATATCCGGCGCAATAGGGTCGGCGGTGGTGACGTCATACACCTTGGCGCAGGCGCGCCGGGGGGAGGTGATCCGGTGGTTCCAGGCGCCGTCGTCGGTCAACAGCAGCAGGCCGGTCGTGTCTTTATCCAGGCGGCCGACAATCTGAAGGCCGTCCGCCAATGCCGGCGGCAGCAGATCCAGCACGCAGGGCTGGCTGCTGTCCTGGGTGGCACTTAGGGTGCCAGCGGGTTTGTGCAGCATCAGGTAGCGGGCCCGGGGGAGGGCGAGAGGTTCGCCGTCCAGCGTCACCTGCTCGTTCCCCGTCAGTGCCTGGCTGACACTTTTGGTAGTGACGCCATTGACCTGCACCCGCTTGCCGTAGAGGGCGATGCGCACACCCTTGCGGGAAAGGCCGGTGCATTGGCTGATGTATTTGTCCAGGCGCATGGCCATGCCGAACTCGCTACTGGCCGATGCTCTTTTCGCCGGACTCTACGGTCTGGTAAATCAGGGTGTTGATGGTCATGGGGCCGACGCCGCCGGGCACCGGGGTGTAGGCGCTGACCCGGTCGACCAGGGGTTCGAGTTCAATGTCGCCCACTTTTTCCGGGTGGTAGCCGGCATCGACCACCACGGCGCCGTCTTTGATCCAGTCCGCTTTGATGAATTCCGGGCGGCCAACCGCGCCCACGACGATGTCGGCCTGGCGAACCAGTTCGGGCAGGTTTTTGGTGCGCGAGTGACAGATGGTGACGGTGGCGTTGGCGCCGAGCAGCATCATGGCCATGGGCTTGCCCAGAATGGCGCTGCGACCGACCACGACCGCGTGCTTGCCTTCCAGTTCGATGTCGTAGGCTTCCAGCAGGCGCATGATGCCTTTGGGGGTCGCACAGCCGTAGGCTTCTTCGCCCATGCTCATCCGGCCAAAGCCGAGACAGGTGACGCCGTCGACGTCTTTTTCCAGGCTGATGGCATCGAAGCAGCGACGTTCGTCAATCTGCTCGGGTACCGGGTGCTGCAGCAGAATGCCGTGCACGTTGGGGTCGTTGTTCAGCTCATCGATTTTGGCCAGCAGTTCGTCGGTGCTGGTGCTCGCGGGCAGCTCGATGCGCAGGGATTCCATCCCGATGCGCTCGCAGGCGTTGCCTTTCATTTTTACGTAGGTGGCGGAGGCGGGGTCATCGCCGACCAGAATGGTGGCGAGAATCGGGGCCTGGCCATTGCTGCGGGCCTTGAGATCGGCAACGCGCTGGGCGAGCTCCTGCTCGGTTTTTTTGGCGAGGGCTTTACCGTCGAGAATCTGTGCTGGCATGGACCGAATTCCTCATGCTGGGCTGGAGTAGAAAAGGGCGCTATTGTCCCACAGTGCTCCGCTCAGGCAAAGCGCCGTTGTAGTGTTGCAGGGGAATCAGAAAGGGGGGAAGTGGGGTGGCTGACGGGGCTCGAACCCGCGACAACTGGAATCACAATCCAGGACTCTACCAACTGAGCTACAGCCACCATTGCAAGGTGTTGTCCCCGATTGCCGGGGTCAATTTCAGGGCGCGTACTCTACCGAAGTTTTCGGTATGAATCCAGACCTTTGAGGTCTTACCCTGATACAGGTTTGTCGTCTGACGAGCCTTCCGATCTTTCAGTGGATTCATTGCCCCACTTGAAGATGGCGCGCCCGGCAGGACTCGAACCTGCGACCACCCGCTTAGAAGGCGGGTGCTCTATCCAGCTGAGCTACGGGCGCATGGCTGGGAAATCTCGCAGGCGAGTGGTCGGAGTGGAGGGATTCGAACCCCCGACATTCTGCTCCCAAAGCAGACGCGCTACCAGGCTGCGCTACACTCCGCCGTAGACCGAATGGCCATCCAGTGGACGCCGTCATTCGCGAGGTGCGCATAATACCGATGGTACCCCACCGCGTCAACGGTAATTTGGTCTCGCAAGGTTCGGGCGTTCAGTGGCACTTGTGTCTGTCACGGCGGCTAGTCAGAATAGCGGCTTACCAGATGTGAGGAGTAAGCATGCAGGATACCCCCAAGCAACAAGAGGTCGATCACCCGCAAGAGGCCGAACTGGGTATGGCCATGAAGATGGGGATGCGTCGCCTGGCCTCCGGCGTATCGGTGTTATCCACCCGTTCGGACGATGGTGAGCGTCATGCGATGACGGTCTCTTCGGTGACCTCGGTCTCAGACAATCCCGCGTCCTTGTTGGTCTGTGTGAACAAACAAGTGGCGCTGGAAGGGCATCTATCCACGCCAGGCACGCCTTTTGCCATCAATATCCTGGGGTCTGATCAGCAGGCCATCTCCAATCGGTGTGCCGGTTTCGAGGGCGATCAACCGCGCTTCAGTATCGGGGACTGGCGTCAGGGGCGGGATGAGGTGCCTTACCTGGCGGACGCCCAGGCGACCTTCTTCTGCGAGTCGGACCAGATTATGACTTATGGCACCCACCATATCGTGGTGGCCCGGATTCACGAAGTGAAGCTCGGTGAGCTGGCGGTAGACCCGCTGATATATGTCGATGGCGGCTACGGCGTGCTGGCGCCCCGCTGAAACTCGGGAGGTGTTTGGCGATGGCTTCGGTGCGCCTCGTTCGGGCGCACGGATGGCGTCAAAGTGATCCCGAAAGCGCGCAATAATACGCTTGCTTTATGAAAGTTTTGTGGCTACGGGAGTTTCGCGGTTAAGGTTCACTAACTGGTTTATGCACATTAGCAGTGCGGTACTTGTCAAGGGTTCCGACAGAGTGCGAAAACTTCGCTATATCCCTGGTTGACATTCGTAACATATTGATAAATAAAGAAAAAATTGAGCCGGTTATTTTTTGGACAATCTGTGCAACGGTCAGAGATGATGCGGCTTCGAGGCACTTTCCCAAAAAGTATCCACCAAGTTATCCACAGAAAATGTGGACAAGAAAAATGTGAATTTTTTATGTCTCCAACCCGCCTTCCTTGAATAGGTGGGTTGTCATCTCCCGGCCCGCCGAAGCGGGCTACACTTTAAAGCGATCGGTATCAATGCAGGACGGATCTAATCCTATGACCCAAAAGCTCACGGTGGCCGTACTCGGAGGCGGAAGCTTCGGAACGGCCATTGCCAATATCATTGCCGAGAACGGCGTTCGCACCTTTCTCTGGATGCGGGACTCCGCCAGTGCCACCGAGACCCAGTCAACGCGGGAGAATCGGCGCTACCTGCCGGGGCAGCGTCTGGCTGACGGCCTGGAGGTGACGTCGGATCTGACCCGGGCGGTGTCCGACAGTGACCTGGTGTTCGTATCGATTCCCAGCCATTCCTTTCGGGCAGTCACCCGACAGATTGCGCCGCTGCTGCGCAAAGAGGCGATGGTGATCAGTACGGCGAAGGGCATTGAGCCGGAGGGCTTCACCCTGATGAGCCAGGTTCTCGAGCAGGAGTTGCCCGACCACGCCATTGGCGTGCTCAGCGGTCCGAATTTCGCCAAGGAAATTGTCGCCCGACAGCAGACCGGTACCGTGGTGGCGAGCGAGAGCGAGGCGTTGATCCAACAGGTGCAGAGTTGCCTGCGCTCGGAGACCTTCCGGGTCTATGCCAACCCCGATCGCTACGGAGTGGAACTTGGTGGCGCACTGAAGAACATTTATGCCATTGTGTGTGGCATGGCCGCTGCCCTTGGGGCGGGGCATAACACCCAGGCGATGCTGTTGACCCGAAGCCTGGCGGAAATGGGGCGTTTTGCTGCCGCCATGGGGGCGAACCCGATGACCTTTCTGGGGTTGGCGGGTGTGGGCGATCTGATCCTCACCTGCACCTCGGACCTGAGCCGTAATTACCGGGTAGGCTACGCGCTCGGGCAGGGACAGCCTCTGGAGGAGGTCATCCAGGGGCTGGGGCAGGTGGCGGAGGGGGTCAACACCCTGCGCCAGGTCAAACAGAAGGCGGACGAGCTGGGTGTTTATATGCCTCTGGTTTCGGGGCTATTTGCGGTACTATTCGAAGGTGAGGCAATCGCCGATGTCGCCCGGAAACTGATGTTGGGTGAACAAAACCACGACGTGGAATATATGGGAGCAGACTGATGGATAGCGAAACTCTGAAAACCAATGTGACCTCGGGCAAGCATTGGCTGCGGCTGGTCTATATGCTGTTGTTTGCCGTACTGCTTTATGTCGCCGGGGTGGTTATGGGGGTTGTGATCGTCCTGCAATTCCTGTTTGCACTGCTGACCGGAAGCCCCAACCGGAATCTGCGCCAGTTTGGAAAGTCGCTGGCGCTGTATATTTATCGCGCTCTGGAGTTTCTCACCTACAGTAGCGATGACAAGCCATTTCCATTCAGTGACTGGCCGGAGGCTGAGTCACCAGCACCCCGACAAGACGAGCGGGAAGAGACCGGCGACGATCATTCGCGCAACTGAGGTGTCTGAATGAAAACCCTGTTCATTATGCGTCACGGTCAGGCTCAGACCAAAGCGTCATCGGATGCCGAGCGCCCCCTGACCGCCCGGGGTGAGGCGGATGTCGAGCGGGTGGCCAACGCGCTGAGCGACGAGCTGTCCGATCTGGATCAGTTGTGGGTCAGCCCTTACCGCCGCGCCCGGCAGACGGCCGCAATCGTCAATCAGGTCCTTGGCCGCGGGGCCGAGCCGGTCGAGACCGAGCTGCTCACCCCGGAGGCCGACCTCGAGGCGCTGTGTGCCCAGTTGCAGGCCTGTGAGGAGGATAACCTGATGCTGGTCAGTCACATGCCATTGGTCGGCGATCTTATTCATTATCTGACTGGCGCCGAACCGGGTCGCTATACCATGGGTACGGCGTCCGTCGCCTGTCTGACCCTGGATGTGGTCGCCGGTGGTGTCGGAGAATTACGCTGGCTCCGTCACCGGGAAGACTGATAATGGTGGTTCCGGTGGCGACCTGGTCTCGAATGCTGTGTTCCGGAATTGCCACCTTGATCCTATGGAGTGGAGCCTCGCTGGCGTCGACCGAAGGCGGCGAGCCGCTGGTGGTGCGCTACCCGGATATGAGCAGCCCCCTGGACCAGCGAAACGACTATTTCGAGCAACTGCTACGCTTGGCTCTGGAGAAAACGCGGGACGATTTCGGCGATTACCGTCTGCAGGCGGTGCCCTTGCGCGTTCCCCAGGGGCGTATCCTCCGATTGCTTTCCGCAGGCGAAAAGATCGACGTGCTCTGGAGTATGACCACGCGCAATCGCGAGCGCCACTTAAGGCCTGTGCGCATCCCACTGACCAAGGGGATGGCGGGTTACCGGTTGCTGGTGGTCAGAAGCGACGATCACGCCCGTTTTGCCGATGCGACGACTCTGGAAGCACTCGCCCGACATGTCGCCGGGCAAGCGGCGGATTGGCCGGATACCGATATCCTTCGGCACAATGAGCTGCCCGTTACCACGAGTGGTTATTTTTCCCTGTTCACCATGTTGCGGCACGGACGCATTGATTATATCCCCCGCGCTCTGAATGAACCCTGGGCGGAAGTGGCGCAGCGTCCGGAACTTGATCTTAAGGTCGAGCCGAGGCTGTTGCTGCACTACCCGGCGGCCAGTTATTTTTTCGTGCGTCGTCAGAACGCGGCACTTGCGCAACGGCTGGAGCAGGGGCTCGAGCGGGCGATCGCGGATGGCAGTTTTGATGAGCTGTTCTTTCAGCACCCGAGTCAGCGCCCGATTTTTGAGCGCGCGGAATTGTCCGAGCGCCACGTGCTGAAACTGACCAATCCTCTGCTGCCGGAGCGCACGCCTCTGGATCGTTCCGAGTTGTGGTGGCACCCCGACATGACGGACGATGTCATCGCTGATTCGGCGCAGCATAAAGTGGGTCGCCCATGAGTCGCGAGCGGACCTTTTCTCTCCCGGGTATGACCCTGGCGGCCCAGGAGTGGGGTGAGCCGGGCGGTGAACCGATTCTGGCGCTGCACGGTTGGCTTGATAACAGCGCCACCTTCAATGCGCTGGCGCCGCTGCTTCCAGATACCCACATCGTCGCGCTGGATCTCGCGGGACACGGTCGCAGCGGACACCGCGCCGGTGTCGGCCCCTATAATATCTGGGAAGATGTTTCGGAGTTGTTTGAGGTGGCGGATCAACTGGGGTGGGACCGGTTTTCGCTGCTGGGGCACTCGCGCGGCGGGATTATCGGCATGATAGCGGCGGGCACGTTTCCCGAACGTATTACCCGGTTGGCCCTGATTGAAGCGCTGTGGCCGGAAGTGCATCAACCCCAGGCGGCCCCGCGACAACTGGCCCGCTCGATCCTGGAGATGAGTGCTTTGCGGAGTAAACCGCTCAGTGTGTACCGGGATCTGGCCCGGGCGGCCAAAGCGCGTGCCAGAGGCATGTTTCCGCTGAGTATCGACGCGGCCCGGGCGCTGACCGAGCGTGGGACCAAAGCCGTTGATGGCGGCTACTCCTGGAGTACCGATCAACGGCTGCTCGCGCCGTCTGCGATAAAACTGACCGAGGATTATATCGAGGCGTTTCTTACCAGTGCCACGGCGGATATGGCAATGATTCTCGGGCGGGACGGCATTCCGCGATTATTCAGTCATTATCGGGAGGCTCTGCAGCGGTTTCCCGATCGGCTCGACTGGATTGAGTTGCCCGGAGGGCATCACCTGCATCTGGAATCCCAGGCGCCACAGGTGGCCGAATGTTTACGCCGGTTTTTCAACGGCCAGGCGTTGGGATGGAATGAACTCCCCCAATGAATAGCTCCACTCGGTGGTCCGATCTTGATGGGAGAATGACATGCGATTGAAGTGTTATCGCACCCTGCCTTTTGTTTTGTCGATGGCGCTGACGGGGTGGGCTCTTTTGCTGGCCGCAACCGGTGCGGTTGCGCAGAATGGTACGCAAGTACCGGAACTTCTGGGGTTGGAGGATTTTCCGGAAGCCCGGGTCATGATGCGTGAGTACCGCCCGGATCAGACGTATGTACTGGCGCTGTCCACCTTCAAGAAAGTCGGCGGAACCTGGTCGGCGGAGCGGGAGCAACGAGTCCAGGGCAATGTCCTCAGCCGCACGCTCGAGTTGCCGTCGGGTTTTAGTGCTCGCGAAGGTTTCCGGTTTTACGAAGAGCAGTTGACCAGCGGTCGTGCCCGCGAGCTGTTTGCCTGTGAGGAGCGTGAGTGCGGCGGGAGTATCAACTGGGCCAACAACCACTTCAACGTGATTCAGCTATACGGTCTGGATCAATTCCAGTACTACAGTGTGTATGAAATCGTGCGCGATGACACGGTTTATTACGCGAGCCTGTACTCTGTGCGTCGCGGGAACCGGCGGGTGTACGTCCAGTTGGACCTGGTGCAGATGCCGGAAGTGGATCGGCCGGCGCTGACCCTGAGTCCTGCGGTGCTGGGTGAGCGCTTGCGTGAGGCAGGCTATTTTGTGCTGCCCGGGTTTGATGTCGTGGGTTCGGCGCAGGATTGGCGGGTGTCGGTTTCCGAATCGGCCATCGATGCGCTGGCCACCCTGTTGCGGCAGGAATCCGGTTGGGTCGTGGCGCTGGTCGGCCATGACTACGGTGCGGACTCTCTGGAGGCGCAGCAATCCCAGTCGCTGCATTACGCCGAACAGGTGCGGGAAAAACTCAAAGCGCAGGGAGTCAGTGAGCAACGGATCCCGGTCTTTGGGTTGGGAAGTCTGTCTCCGGCGGGCAAGGGGGAGCGCAGCGCCCGGGTGGAGGTGGTGCGTTTACCCGAGCGCTGATTATCGGACGTTTGAACCTGGCTAGCGAAGCAGTGACAGAAATTCGGTGCGGGTCGCCTGATTGCTGCGGAAGGTGCCCAGCATGGCCGAGGTTTTCATCACCGAATTCTGTTTTTCCACGCCGCGCATCATCATGCACATGTGCTGTGCCTCGATGATCACGCCCACGCCCGAGGCGCCGGTGATGTTCTGGATGGATTCGGCAATCTGTACCGTAAGTTGCTCCTGAATCTGCAGTCTGCGCGCAAACATGTCCACAATCCGGGCCACCTTTGACAGACCCAACACATGCCCGGTGGGAATGTAGGCGACATGAGCCTTACCGATAAAGGGCAGCAGATGGTGCTCGCACAGGGAGTACAGCTCGATGTCCTTGACCATGATCATTTCGCTGGAGTCGGAGGGGAAGAGGGCGCCATTGACGACTTCCTCCAGGTCCTGCTCGTATCCTTTGGTCAAAAACTGGAAGGCTTTGGCGGCCCGCTTGGGGGTATCCACCAGTCCCGGACGTGTCAGATCTTCGCCGATGCCTTCAATAATCCGGGCAAAATGTTCTTTCATTGTCTGTTCCTCAACCCTGTAGGGGCCTGCAAGCTTATCAGGAGGGCGGCTACCCTACGTCAAGCGGCCAAATTGGTAAAGGGCTTTTTACGACCTGTCTATCGTTTGGGATCACCTGTCCCGATTGGGAGAAATGCGACCCACGGGTGCCTCAGAATCGGTACAATAGCGTTTTTTTACCGCATCACAAAGGATCCGCCTCGTGTCATCTGCTGATGTCTTGCCGCCCTGGGCGCCACTGAAAACCGTTCGAGATTTTATTCGCTGGGGTGCCAGTCGCTTCAATGCCGAGGGGCTGTTCTTCGGCCACGGTACCGACAACGCCTGGGATGAGGCAGTCCAACTGGTGTTGCATGCACTGCACTTGCCGGTTCAGAACAGTCGCCAGGAATGGCTGGATGCGCGTTTGACTGATGCCGAGCGAGAGACGGTTGCTGCGCTGTTGGACCGACGCATCCGCGAGCGGGTGCCGGCAGCCTATCTGACCGGCGAGGCCTGGTTCTGTGGCTTGCGTTTTGCGGTGGACGAGCGGGTGCTGGTCCCGCGCTCGCCTATCGCCGAGTTGATCGAAGCCGGGTTTCAGCCCTGGCTGGAGCTGGAGCCGGAGCGGGTGCTGGATCTGTGTGCCGGAAGTGGCTGTATCGGTATTGCGTGTGCCTATGCCTTTCCTGAGGCTCAGGTCGACCTGAGCGATATTTCCCCGGATGCGCTGGACGTCGCCCGGGCCAACATCAAGGCCCACCAGTTGGAGGGGCGGGTTGAGGCCCTGGAGTCCGATGGGTTTGCGGCCCTCGGTGAGCGTCGCTACGATCTGATCGTCAGCAATCCGCCCTATGTGGATGCTCGTGATCTGGCCAGCATGCCGGCGGAGTATCATGCCGAGCCTGAGCTGGGGCTGGGCTCCGGGGATGATGGCCTGGACTTTACCCGGCGCCTGCTCGCCGAGGCGCCTCGACACTTGACCGAGGACGGGGTTCTGGTGGTGGAGGTGGGCAACTCCCAGGTGGCTCTGGAGCAGGCTTTTCCCAAGCTGCCCTTTACCTGGGTGGAGTTCGAGCGGGGCGGTCACGGGGTGTTCGTGCTGAGCGCTCGGGCGCTGGCGGCCTTTTCTGAGGTATAATTCCTCCTTTTGCGTTTAAGAGAAATTCGGAACCGATTATGTCCGGCAATAGCTTTGGCAAACTGTTTACCCTGACCACTTTTGGCGAAAGCCACGGCCCGGCGCTGGGCGCCGTGGTGGATGGCTGCCCTCCGGGCTTGGCGCTGTCCGAGGAAGACCTGCAGTTCGACCTGGACCGGCGCAAGCCCGGTCAGTCCCGCTATACCACCCAGCGGCGCGAAGCCGATCAGGTGCGGATTCTGTCCGGCGTGTTCGAGGGCAAAACCACGGGTACGCCCATTGGCCTGTTGATTGAAAACACCGATCAGCGCTCCAAGGATTACTCCAAGATTAAGGATCAGTTCCGCCCGGCGCATGCGGACTACACCTATCACCACAAGTACGGCGTGCGCGACTATCGCGGCGGCGGCCGTTCATCCGCCCGGGAAACCGCCATGCGGGTGGCGGCCGGTGCGATCGCGAAAAAATACCTGCGCGAGCGCTACGGCATCGAAGTGCGTGGGTACCTTTCGCAGTTGGGGCCCATTGCGATTGAGTCGGTGGATTGGGATCAGATCAGCGAGAACCCCTTCTTCTGCCCCGACGCCACCAAGGTGGCGGAGATGGAAACCTACATGCAGGCGCTGGCCAAAGAGGGCAATTCCGTAGGCGCCAAGATTTCCGTGGTGGCCAGTGGCGTGCAGCCGGGGCTGGGCGAGCCGATTTTTGATCGCCTGGATGCGGATATCGCCCACGCGCTGATGAGCATCAACGCCGTGAAAGGGGTGGAGATCGGTGCGGGCTTTGATTCGGTGGCCCAGAAAGGCACCGAGCACCGTGACGAGCTGACCCCGGAAGGCTTTACCTCCAACAACGCCGGCGGCATTCTGGGCGGCATTTCCTCCGGCCAGGACATAGTGGCTCATCTGGCCCTCAAACCCACCTCCAGTCTGCGGGTGCCCGGGCGCAGCATTGACGTCCAGGGCGAGCCGGTGGAGGTGATCACCACCGGACGTCACGACCCTTGTGTGGGCATTCGCGCAACCCCCATTGCCGAGGCGATGCTGGCTCTGGTGCTGATGGATCACAGCCTGCGTCACCGGGCACAGAATGCGGACGTACGTGTCGATACGCCGGTGATTCCCGCACAGTCGTGATTCCCCGTGGCGATTGTGGCATGCTGGGCCTTTATCCCGGCATGCCACCTTCCTGACCTGCCGGGCTCCGAGAATCTCCGGGAGCCTGTGTATGCAAGACCTCACTTTATCCCTGATTCAGACCACCATTGCACCGGATGACCCCGAGCGTAACCTGGCCGGTTATGAACCCTGGCTGGAGCGGGCCCGGGGCAGTGACCTGGTGATACTCCCCGAAGTGTTCACCACCGGATTCAGCGCCACGGCGCGTGACCACGCTGAAGTCGTGGGCGGGCGAGCCTGGCAGTGGCTGGCGCACTGGGCGTCCGAGCTGAATGCCGTGGTGACCGGCTCTCTGGTGGTGAAGGACAATGACCAATACAGCAATCGCTTGGTGTGGATGCGCCCCGACGGTAGCTGGGTACACTATGACAAGCGGCACCTGTTTCGTATGGCCGGCGAGCACAAGCGTTACGCCGTGGGACAGGAGCGGGTGTTGGTCGAGTTGAATGGCTGGCGTGTTCTGCCGATGATCTGCTATGACCTGCGATTCCCGGTGTGGAGTCGCAACCGGGGCGATTATGATCTGGCCCTGTATGTCGCCAACTGGCCGGCTGCCCGATCGTTACACTGGCGGCACCTTTTGCAGGCGAGGGCGATTGAAAACCTGAGCTATGTGGCGGGCGTGAATCGTATCGGCGTGGATGAGAAGGATCAGGATTACCGTGGTGACAGCGCGATTTATGGTCCGGCCGGCGAGGTGTTGGTCAATGCAGAGGATAGCGAAGGGTGTTTTACCACGGTGCTCAGTGCGGAAAGGCTGACCCAATATCGTGAGTCATTTCCCGCCCATCTGGATGCGGATGGGTTTGAGATTTTGCGCTGAGTGTTGGCTCTGATTGGGTAACGGCGGATGCGCTTCGCTCCGATGCGTCGGACCGATCCGCCCTACGCTTGTTTATACCGCTGCGCTCGGCCGTAGGGCGGATAAGGGCGAAGCCCGCATCCGCCGTCACCAGACTCTGAATGCTGTCTCTTAAAAATGCAGATTCAGCGACGCATAAGGCCCGCTCAATTCCACATCGGCGGTCACGTCTTCATTGATCTCCAGGTTCATCTGCCGGTAGCCGACTTCGATACCCAGATCCAGCGCCATAGAGTCAATAAAGTCATAAGCCACGTTGACGCTCATGTCGCTCAGGCTGTTGTCGTCGTAATTGATCACGTTCGCCTGGCCGCCCACAGACAGGCCGGTCAACGGCAGATCAAAACGGGCCTTGCCGTACACCATGGGAATGGCTTCATCCAACACGACGTTTTGAGAATTGCCGACCGTTTCGCTTTCGGCCTGTACATAGCCATCGAATTTTCGGATGGTCAGGCCCAGGTCAAAGCTCACCCAGTTATCCAGTAATTCATAATACAAAGTGCCATCGATATGGGTCAGGTCAACGTCTGTGGCCACTTCGCCGGGGGTAAAAGTCTCGCCGTCCAGGGTGAAGGTGTCGACGATGGTGGCCGACTGAGAGCTGCTCAGGTCGGTGTGCTGAAGACGCACATTGGGAAGCAGCGGAATCGGGTGTTCAAACGCGACGTAAAAGAAGTTGTTGTCGCTTTCGTTCAGGCCCAGCTCGTTGACATCAATATCGTTATTGGCATCACCGATGACGCCGGAGTAATCGCTTTGCCATTGGCCAGCGCCCGCGTATACGCCGAGAAAATCCGCTGAGGCGAGCGGTGCAGCCAGCATCAGACCACTTGCAAGCATTACTTTTTTCATAACATCGTTCCCATTGTGTTGGTTGGGTGAATGGACTGCCCCGTATCTTAGCAGAGCAGGCTACAAAAAGTGTGACGCAGAGCAAATCAGCGCGGCTGGGTATTATCCCTGTAATAACTGCAGGAAGACTCGCGCGGCATTGTTCAAGCTGCGTTGTTTGTGATGAATGGCCCCGAGGTTGCGGGTGATCACCGTGTGGTCCAGGGGCAAAGGGTGTACTTGACCATCACCCAGCAGAGTCTGCGGTAGCACTCCCCAGCCGAGGCCAATCGAAACCATCATCTTCAGGGTGTCGAGGTGGTTGGTCACCATGCCCACATCAAGCGTCAGGGACTGCTCGTCGAACAGCGCCTGAACGAGTCGGGTGGTATAGGTGTTGGTATCCGGCAAAATCGCCTGCCAGGGGCTGAGATCCGCCAATGTCAGGGACTTTCGCTGGGCCAGGGGGTGATTGTGCGACACCACGAAGTGCAGTTGGTCGCGCCAGATGATGTCCTCGGCCATGCGAGGGTCCGATTCCGGCGCCAGGGTGACAATGCCCAGGTCAAAGCGTCCTTGCAGCACTTCCCCATAGGCCTGCTCCGAATCCAGAAAGTGCAGATCCAGTTTCACCTCGGGGTAGCGCTCGGTGAAGTGGCGAAGTGTAGGGGGCAGGCGGTGCAGGCCGATGTGGTGACTGGTGGCAATACTCAGCGCGCCGCGCACCTCGCCCTGAAGGTCGGTAATGGCGCGTTCGGCGTCCGCCACCTCCTGCAGGATCCGCTTGGCATTGGGCAGTAACGATAAACCGGCATGGGTGAGACTGATCTGCCGGCCCACCCGGTCGAACAGGGGGCTGTTCAGTTGTTGCTCCAGGGTGGCGATGCGCTTGCTTACGGCGGGCTGGGTCAGGTGCAGGCGCTGGCCGGCGGCGGAAAACGAGCCGGTTTCGGCGACGGCGACAAAGGCTTGCAGGTGTTGGGTATCCATAAGCTGTCAGTCTATCCATTCCGGAATGGAATGCAATAGATAAAAATTATAAATTTGTTTTATTGGTTGTGGGCCCTTAAAATACCCTCAAATCGTGATCTGCTTTGAGAAGACAACCCTTATGAGCGCCAGAACCCTTTACGACAAATTGTGGGATGCCCACCTCGTGCAAAAGCGCGACGATGGCTCCGCCTTGATCTATATTGATCGGCACATCATCCACGAAGTGACTTCGCCCCAGGCCTTTGAAGGCCTGCGCTTGGCGGGTCGTAAACCCTGGCGGGCCGATTCCATCCTGGCCACGCCGGACCACAACGTCCCGACCACCTCGAAAGAGCGGGCCTCGGGCGTGTCCGGTATTCAGGATCCGGTGTCCCTGATCCAGGTGAAAACCCTCGACGACAACTGCGACGAGTACGGTATCACCGAGTACAAGATCAACGATCAGCGCCAGGGCATTGTGCATGTGATCGGGCCGGAGTCCGGCGCCAGTCTGCCGGGCATGACCATCGTTTGTGGCGACTCCCATACCGCCACCAACGGTGCCTTGGGTGCCTTGGCGCACGGCATTGGTACCAGTGAGGTGGAGCATGTGATGGCCACCCAGTGTCTGGTCGCCAAGAAAATGAAGAACATGTTGATCCGGGTCGACGGTGAACTCGGCCCCGGTGTCACTCCGAAAGATGTGGTCTTGGCCATCATTGCCAAGATCGGTACTGCCGGCGGTACGGGTTATGCCATCGAGTTTGGTGGCGATGTGTTCCGCAATATGAGCATGGAAGGGCGGATGACCGTCTGCAATATGGCCATCGAAGCCGGTGCCCGCGCGGGCATGGTGGCAGTGGATCAGACCACCATCGACTACGTGGAAGGTCGGCCTTACGCGCCCAAAGGCGAAAACTGGACCAAGGCGGTAGAAGCCTGGCGCGACCTCAAGAGCGACGAAGGCGCGCACTTCGACCGCGTGGTGGAAATGCGCGGTGAGGACATCAAGCCCCAGGTCAGTTGGGGGACTTCGCCGGAGATGGTGGTGTCCATTGACGACTCTGTGCCGGACCCGGAGGCGGAAGCAGATGCGGTCAAGCGCGAAAGCATGAAGCGGGCTCTGCAGTATATGGGGCTTCAGGCCGGTCAGCCGATGCGCTCCATCAAGCTCGATCGGGTGTTTATCGGCTCCTGCACCAACTCCCGGATTGAAGACATTCGGGCGGCGGCCGCGGTGGTCAAAGGCAAACGCAAAGCCGATTCAGTCAAGGAAGCGATTGTGGTGCCGGGCTCCGGTACCGTGAAAGCTCAGGCGGAAAAAGAAGGCCTGGATAAAATCTTTATCGACGCCGGTATCGAATGGCGTGAGCCGGGCTGTTCCATGTGTCTGGCCATGAACGCCGACAAGTTGGGTGCCGGTGAGCACTGTGCCTCCACCTCGAACCGAAACTTCGAGGGACGTCAGGGCTACGGTGGCCGCACCCACCTGGTCAGTCCGGCAATGGCCGCGGCGGCCGCCATTGCGGGCCATTTTGTCGATGTGCGTGAAATTACTGGAGGGCAGGCCGCATGAAATCCTTTACCCAGATGACCGGCATTGCGGCGCCCATGGATCGCGCCAATGTCGATACCGACATGATCATCCCCAAGCAGTTTTTGAAGTCGATCAAGCGCACCGGGTTTGGCAAAAACCTGTTTGACGAACTGCGCTACCTCGACGAGGGGCAACCGGATCAGGAGTGCACCGGGCGCCCGCTCAACCCGGAATTTCCGCTCAATTTCGAGCGCTATCAGGGTGCGACGGTGCTGCTTGCCCGGGAAAACTTCGGCTGTGGTTCCAGTCGTGAGCACGCGCCCTGGGCGCTGGACGATTACGGCTTCCGCTGTGTGATCGCGCCGAGTTTTGCGGAGATTTTTTACAACAACTGCTTCAAGAACGGTCTTTTGCCGATCGTTCTGGATGCGAAGGTTGTCGACCGCCTGTTCAACGAGATGTATGAACAGGAAGGGTATCAGTTGACCATCGATCTGGAGCAGCAGACGGTCACCACACCGAGCGGCGAGTCGTTTGCATTCGAGATCGATGAGTTTCGCAAGCACTGTCTGCTGAATGGTCTGGATGATATCGGTCTGACGCTTGAACATGCCGATGCGATCGAGGCCTACGAAGCGCAGCGCCGCAAAGACGCCCCCTGGCTTTTTGACGGATTGCGGTAAAGAAATAGCTGGGTGACGGCGGATGCGCTTTGCTTATCCGCCCTACGCGAACTGCCTTGCTATTCGTAGGGCGGATAAGGGCGAAGCCCGCATCCGCCGTTAACACAATATCCGAATTTACCGTAGACCGAAGATTACAAATATCTACCAGGAATTAAACAGGAGACCCCCAGTGGGAAAACAGATTCTACTACTCCCGGGCGACGGCATTGGTCCGGAAATCGTGGCCGAAGCCAAAAAAGTACTGGATGTGGTCAACGACCAGTTCCAGCTCGGCCTGAGCTTTGAAGAAGACCTGATGGGCGGTTGCTCCATCGACAAACACGGTGTACCTCTGGCCGACGAAGCCCTGGAAAAAGCCCGCCAGTCCGATGCGATTCTGCTCGGCGCTGTGGGTGGCCCGAAATGGGACAAGCTGGATCGGGCCATCCGGCCGGAAAAAGGCCTGTTGAAAATCCGCTCTTCCCTGGAGCTATACGCCAACCTGCGCCCGGCCATGCTCTACCCGCAACTGGTGGAAGCCTCCAGCCTCAAGCCGGAAGTGGTGTCCGGGCTGGATATCCTGATCGTCCGCGAGCTCACCGGTGGCATCTACTTTGGAGAGCCCCGAGGCATCCGCACCCTGGAGAATGGCGAACGGGAAGGGTTCAACACCTACAAATACAGCGAAAGCGAGATCGAGCGAATCGGTCGTACCGCGTTCGAAATGGCTCGCAAACGGAACAAGAAAGTCTGCTCGGTAGACAAAGCCAACGTGTTGGAAGCCACCATGCTCTGGCGCGAAGTCATGGACCGCCTGGCGCCGGAGTACCCGGACGTGGAACTGTCTCATATGTACGTGGACAACGCCGCCATGCAACTGGTGCGCGAGCCCAAGCAATTTGACGTGATCGTCACCGGCAACATGTTCGGCGACATCCTCTCCGACGCCGCCGCCATGCTTACCGGCTCCATCGGCATGTTGCCCTCGGCGTCCCTGGATAAAAATGGCTGCGGCATGTACGAGCCCTGCCACGGCTCGGCCCCGGATATTGCCGGCCAGGGCATCGCCAACCCGCTGGCGACCATACTGTCCGCCGCGATGATGTTGCGCTATTCTCTGTCTATGACCGATGCGGCTGACGCCATTGAGGCGGCCGTGGGCAAAGTGCTGGACCAGGGGTTGCGCACCGCGGATATCGTCACCGAGGGTAGTCGCAAGGTGTCCACGGCGGAAATGGGCGATGCGGTGGTTGCGGCGCTTAATTCGTAGGGTATCCATGTGGTGTCATTGCGTGGGTAACGGCGGATGCGCGCTTCGCGCTTATCCGCCCTACGCAAACTTTGGCACTGAGGTCTGAGGTGGAGGATACCGTTCGAAGACTCTCTGAGGCATGGATGCCGATGAGAAGCCCCCAGGGACGGGTTTACGGCGGGTCTTCGAACGGTATCCTCCACCTCAGACCGGACTACCATAAGACCACAAACATTCAAGGCAACAACAGAATTCACTCACTGAGAAAGAGAGAACTATTATGAAAGTAGGTTTTATCGGATGGCGCGGCATGGTCGGCTCCGTATTGATGGAGCGCATGCAGGCAGAGAACGACTTTGCGGACATCGAGCCGGTGTTCTTCTCCACCTCCAACGCCGGTGGTAAAGCCCCCGCGGTGGTGGACGGCGTGCCGCCCCTGAAAGATGCCTTTGACCTGGACGCCCTCAAGGCCCTCGACGCCATTGTCACCTGTCAGGGCGGCGACTACACCACTGAAGTGTTCGGAAAACTGCGCGACAGCGGCTGGAAAGGCTACTGGATCGACGCCGCCTCCACCCTGCGTATGGCCGACGACGCCGCTCTGGTGCTGGACCCGGTCAACCTGGACGTCATCAAAGACAGCATCGCCAAAGGCGTGAAAAACTACGTCGGTGGCAACTGCACCGTCAGCCTCATGCTGATGGGCCTCGGTGGCCTGTTCCAGAACAACCTGGTCGAGTGGGCCACCTCCATGACCTACCAGGCCGCCAGTGGTGCCGGCGCCCAGAACATGCGCGAACTGCTCAACCAGATGGGTGGCCTGCGCGACTCGGTCGCCAGTGAGCTGGAAGATCCCGCCTCGGCGATCCTGGATATCGACCGCAAAGTGGCCGCCGCCATGCGCAGCGACGACTTCCCGACCGACCAGTTCGGAGCGCCCCTGGCGGGGAGCCTGCTGCCGTTTATCGATAAGCAGCTGGACAACCGCCAGAGCAAGGAAGAGTGGAAAGGGCATGTAGAGACCAACAAGATTCTCGGTCGCAGCGACAACCCGGTGCCCATCGATGGGCTCTGTGTGCGCATCGGCTCCATGCGCTGCCACAGTCAGGCACTGACCATCAAACTGAACAAAGATGTGCCGCTGGATGAAATCGAGTCCATGCTGGCCGAGGCCAACCAGTGGGCCAAAGTGGTGCCGAACGAGCGTGAAGCCACCCTGCGTGACCTGACACCGACCGCGGTGACAGGTACCCTCACGGTGCCGGTGGGTCGCTTGCGCAAAATGAATATGGGTTCCCAGTACCTGTCCGCCTTCACGGTGGGCGACCAGCTTCTCTGGGGTGCTGCCGAGCCGCTTCGTCGCGTATTGCGCATTCTCAAAGAGGCCTGATTGTCCTCGGGCAAGACGAGCCCCGCCCGGTCTGACCGCGCGGGGCTTTTTTTATGAAAGGGTGGGGCGGTCGATCTGGATCTCAGAAAAGTTCCCCGCCGCCGGCGTCAAAATCGTTATTTTTTGTGCGGCGGTGCAAATAATGTATAAAAACATGCCATAAAGCCCCCCAGTTGACGGGCTTAAGTGTTGATAAAAAGCTACTTATAATGAATACTTACAGCCATTAGTGAAGAATTATTCTAGGTTTTATAACTCCTGCTAAGCCAAATCAGGTTCACCGTGCCGTCAAAATCGACGGGAGAGTCGATGACTTCAGTCGGGCACATGGGGCCAGGGAGATAATAAAGGATCGTCCTATGCATCTGCTTCGTAAGCTGAGTTTTGTAATCGGATTGGCCGCCTTGCTGGTTGCTCAACCGGGATTTGCCCTGGGGCTTGGGGAGTCCGAGTTGAAGTCGGCGCTCAATCAGCCCTTCCAGGCGGACATCCAGTTGACCAACCTGAGAGGGTTGAGTCGCAACGAGATTATCGTCCGGCTGGCTTCCCAGGAAGATTTTGAGCGTGCCGGCCTTGAGCGCATGGCGTTCTACGGTCAGCTTGAGTTCGAATTGTTGCTGGACCATCCCGAAGGCCCAATTGTGCGGGTGACCACGCAACAGCCGGTGCGGGAGCCCTACATGAACTTCCTGGTGGAGGCGCGTTGGGCCAGTGGCCGTCTGCTGCGCGAATACACCTTCCTGCTGGATCTGCCCACCTTCGATGACGAGCGTCAGGCCCAGCCGGTGCAATCCGCCACGTCGGGCGGTACCCGGTCGGCCGCCGAACGCCAACCCGAAGCACGTCCGCAGCCGCGTCAGCGTGCTGAATCTGAAACCCGTCCCCAGGCGGGCTACGACGGCGATACCTATTCGGTCACGTCCAATGACACCCTGTGGGAGATTGCTCTGCGGGTTCGTCCGGGTCGCGACCTGTCAGTTCAGCAGACCATGCTGGCGATTCAGCGTAAAAATCCCGAAGCCTTCATCAATGGCAACATCAATCTTCTCCGCGAGGGTCAGGTTCTGCGCCTGCCCAACCGCGACGAAATTCGCAACCTGAACCCGCAGAATGCGGTACGCGAAGTGGCCGAGCACAATCGTGAGTGGTCGGGTGGCGCCCTGGGAGCCCAATTGGATGCCGGTCAGCGCGGCGCCAGCCAGCGCAGCGGTCCCAGCGATGTCAGCGGTCAGGTGCGCCTGGCGGCGCCGAGCCAGGGTAACTCCGGTGAGGCCGGGCAGGGCGGAGGTGCCAGCACGGATTCCGGCTCCGAGCTGCAGGCTGAGCTGTCAGCCGCCCAGGAAGAACTTGAAAAGAGCCGCCGTGAGAACCGGGAGCTGTCTTCTCGCGTGGAAGAGCTGGAAGCGCAGATCGATACCATGGAAAGCCTGATTGAGGCCAGCAACGAGCAGTTGCGGGCCCTTCAGACCAGCGCCCAACAAAACCGCGAAGCGGAGCAGGCGCAGGAAGAAGCCTCTGACGTGGCTGCGGCTGAGCCTTCTCCGGAAGCCGAGGCAGAGGCTGAGACTCCCGCCGCCGCGGCGGACACCTCTGAGGCCGCCGCGCCCGCACAGGAAGAGCCGGTGGACCGCAGCAAGCGGGTCGTGCGCTCCATTCCTCAGGAAAAAACCCTGATGGATCACGTGATGGACAACCTCCTGTGGATCGGTGCCGGTGTCCTGGTCATCCTGCTGGGTGTGTTGGCGCTGCTGCGTCGACGCCAGAGTGGTGAAACCCCGGTTGAACGAGACAGTGATGACGATTTTGAGCCAGCGTTTGACGAAGAGGGATTCGCGGAAGAGTTTGAGCCCGATGAGTCGGGCAGTGACCACGACAGTATTGATCTGGCGCAGGAAGATGCCGAACCGGAGGAGCCGGACGCCTGGGATGAGCAGACCGATGATTCCGTTGAAGCCGAAACCGGTGATGTGGTTGGTGAGGCGGATATTTACATCGCCTATGGCAAACTGGATCAGGCGGAAGAGCTGCTGCTCAAGGGGCTGGAAAAAGAGCCCGCTTCTCCGGCCATCCTGTCCAAGCTGCTGGAAGTCTATGCCGAAAATCGCGACGTAGAGGCGTTTGATCGCCACTATTCCACCCTGCTGGGTACCGATGATCGGTCGGCCATTCAGCGTGCCGGTGAACTGCGGGACACGATTCCCGGTGCCGGAGAATTTGATGTCAACGCACTGGATACCGGCGCCACTGCGCCTGTTGATGAGCAGGACGATTTCAGCTCGCTCGAACAGAGCGACAGCGATGATTTCGACTTCAATCTCGATCTGGAGGAAGAGCCCAAGGCGTCGCAGAGTGACCAGAAGGCGGCGGATGACAATGAGTTGAGCCTGGACGATGACTTCAACTTCGATCTGGACGATGATCTGGACCTGGAGGAGGAAACCGTCGAGCCGGTCACCACCGAGTCGGATCTGGATGCCTCATCGAACCGCTATGACCTGTCCTTTGACGAGTCCGAACCAGCGGCAGCTGACGAGGAGTTCTCTCTGGACTTTGATCTGGACGATGAGGATGATCAGGTCACCCTGCAGTCGGAAAAAACCGCTGAAGCGGGGGATGGCGATCAGGATGATTTCCCCGAGCTGGATCTCAAGCTGGACGATGAAGTGGGCGAAAGCGATGCGCCAGTCACCGACAGCGTCAGCACCGATGATGACTGGAATTTTGAGCTGGATGAGACCTCCTCCGAAGGTGGTATCGAAGCTCTGGACGATGCGCTTTCCGATCTGGACGAGGAGCCTGCGGAGACCTCTTCCCTGACGTTGGAGCCAATGGATGGTGCGGATTCAGACAAAGGTTCTGAATCGGTCGCTGAAGACGACGACCTGTCATTGGATTTTCAGGATGACGCGGATGACGAGTTGACCGTACACGAATCCGGCCTGGACCGGGACGCGACCTCTGAGGATGAACAGGAGGCGGGTCAGGATGCGTTTGCGGACCTGGACGATGCATTGGCCGAAGACTGGTCTGATGCTCAGCGTGACCAGGAGCCCGGAGTGGAGGCGAAGCCCGCAGCGGATGACAGTGACGATTTTGACCTGGATGCCCTGGAAACCGGTGATCTGGATCTGTCCTCACTGGATGAAGAAATGAGCGATCTGGATGCCGACCTCGAAGGTGCGTCCGATTCAGAGCCTGAAAACACTCCCCAGGCGGACACCGCCGCTCAGACGCCAGAGCCGGCTTCGGCCGATGTCGATGAAGACCAGGTGTTTGAAGAGGCGTTGTCTGGGTTGGCCTCCGATGATTCAGCGGCCACGGAGTCGGATTCTCAAGAGTCCGATGAGGATATGGATGCGGAGCTGGATTTCCTCGCCGACACCGATGAGGCGGCGACCAAGCTGGATCTGGCCCGTGCCTATATCGATATGGGTGATGCGGACGGTGCCCGCGATATTCTGGAAGAGGTGCGCCAGGAGGGCAACGAACAGCAGCAGCAGGAAGCGGAGGAGCTGTTGGGTCGAATCGAAAGCTGATTTTTCCGGCTGGTTCTCCTGCAAAGCCTTGCGCATCCTGTGCGCAGGGCTTTGTTTTTTCAGGGGTGGCAATGTTTTTCAGGATTGGCGGTTTTTGGGGGGCTGATTGAGTTCTCTAAAGCGGCCGATTGTCGAGGCAAGAGTAAGTGATGACCGAAACCAGTCAGGCCCAGCCCAGAGCCTACAAGCGCAACGCCGAAATCTTTCCCGATACCGAGTGGCCCGAGGGGATGCACCGGGTCGCGTTGGCGGTCGAGTATCAGGGAACCCACTACCACGGATTCCAGACGCAACCCAGTGGGGTTCCGACGGTGCAGGGGCATCTGGAGCGGGCGCTCAGCGCCGTGGCCAACGAGCCGATTTCCCTGATCTGCGCCGGCCGGACCGATGCGGGGGTTCACGCCACCGGTCAGATTGTCCACTTCGACACGATGGCCGAGAGGCCGGAAAAGGCCTGGGTGCTCGGCACCCGTGCTCAGTTGCCCTTTGATATAGCGGTACGCTGGGCCAGGCCGGTTGAGCCCGGTTTTCACGCGCGCTTCAGTGCCCGCTCACGCACCTACCGCTACCTGATTTCCGATCGCGACACCTACTCGGCGCTGACCCACCAGCACATTACCTGGTCCCGCAAGCGGTTGAACGTCGGGGCCATGCGTGAGGCGGCCCAGGCCTTGGTCGGGGAGCACGACTTCACCTCCTTTCGGGCCAGTCAGTGCCAGGCGCGCAGCCCGGTTCGCCGGATAGACTACCTGCATCTCGTCCGGCGCGGCGACCTGATTGTGCTCGAAGTCCGGGCCAACGCGTTTTTACACCATATGGTGCGCAATATCGTGGGCGTTCTGCTTGCGATTGGCGCCGGCGAGGCGGACATTGGCTGGGCGGCGGATATCCTGGTGGCCCGGGACCGCAGCGCCGGTGGGGTGACGGCGCGCCCCTTTGGACTGTACCTGGTCCATGTCGATTACCCGGCGGCCTTTGGCCTGCCCAGCGGTCAGCCGGGCCCGATTTTTGTGCCTGAGCCCTTGGGTGGATTGATGGAAAATCCCTGATCCGGCGGCCTCTGGCAGCAATTTGTGCGGATTTCTGCTAGTATCCCCGGTCTGTTTTCACAGCGGCGGACAGGGCGGACATGAGTCAGGACATTCGGGTTAAAATATGCGGCATTACGCGCTCGGAAGACGCCCGACTGGCGCTCAGAGCCGGCGCTCACGCCCTGGGGTTGGTGTTCTATCCGGCCAGCCCCCGGGCCGTGGACATTGAGCAGGCAAAAGCCGTCGCCCGCACCGTAGGGCCGTTCGCGACCCTCGTCGGGCTGTTTGTAAATGCCGCTCCGGCCACGATCGACGCGGTCCTGAACGAAGTGCCTCTGCAGCTGCTGCAGTTCCATGGCGATGAAACGGCCGACGAATGCGTCCGGTACGGGCGTCCATATATCAAAGCGTTGCGTATGCGTCCTGAGTTGGATGTGATGGCCGCCATGGCAGAGCATCCACACGCGTCTGGTTTTTTGCTGGATGCCTACCGCAAAGGGGTCCCGGGCGGCACCGGAGAAACCTTTGACTGGGAGCGGGTGCCTCGCAACCCTGAGCGACCGGTCATTCTGGCCGGTGGCCTGACGCCCGACAACGTCCGTCAGGCGATCTCCGCGACCCGCCCTTATGGCGTGGATGTCAGTGGCGGGGTAGAAGCGTCGCCCGGTCTCAAGGATGCCGGCAAAGTAAACCAGTTTATGTTTAACGCCCTCAACGGTGATCAAGGTGAACTCTAAGACTCAAGCGTTTTCAAGCAAACGGTACTCTGACACCGACTACAGCCAGTTTCCCAGCGCCGATGGCCACTTTGGCCCTTATGGCGGGCGGTTTGTGTCCGAGACATTGATTTATGCCCTGGATGAGCTCAAGCGCATCTACGGGGACCTGAAAAACGATCCGGATTTTCAGGCGGAATTCGACAAGGATCTGGCCTACTACGTCGGGCGCCCATCCCCGCTGTACCACGCCGAGCGCTGGAGTCGCGAACTGGGTGGCGCCCAGATTTACCTCAAGCGGGAAGACCTGAACCACACCGGTGCCCACAAGGTGAACAACACCATTGGTCAGGCACTGCTGGCCAAGTTCACCGGTAAGCAGCGGGTGATTGCCGAGACCGGGGCAGGGCAGCACGGCGTGGCATCGGCCACTGTGGCGGCGCGGCTCGGTCTCAAGTGTTGCGTATACATGGGGGCTGAGGACGTCCAGCGCCAGTCCCTGAACGTCTATCGGATGAAGCTGCTCGGTGCCGAAGTCATTCCCGTGACCTCCGGTTCCCGCACCCTCAAGGATGCGATGAACGAGGCCATGCGTGACTGGGCCACCAACGTCGACGACACCTTCTACATTATCGGCACCGTGGCCGGTCCGCACCCCTATCCTCAGTTGGTGCGCGATTTCCAATCAGTGATCGGTCGCGAAGCCCGGGCCCAGTGTCTGGAGCAGACCGGTCGTCTGCCCGATGCCTTGGTGGCCTGTGTGGGCGGCGGCTCCAACGCCATCGGCCTGTTCCACCCCTTCCTCGGGGATGACAGTGTCGAAATGTACGGCGTCGAGGCCGGCGGTGACGGCGTTGAGACCGGACGCCATGCCGCACCGCTGAGCGCCGGTATCCCCGGGGTGCTGCACGGCAACCGGACCTATCTGATGGAAGACGAAAACGGCCAGATCATCGAGACCCACTCGGTCTCCGCCGGTCTGGATTATCCGGGTGTGGGTCCGGAGCACGCCTGGTTGAAAGATCAGGGACGGGTCAATTACGTGGCGATCAATGACCAGGAAGCTCTGGCGGCGTTCCGTAAAACGACCCTGACCGAAGGTATCATGCCCGCGCTCGAGTCGAGCCATGCCCTGGCCTATGCCGAAAAGCTGGCGCCGACCATGCGTCCGGATCAGAGTATTGTGGTGAACCTCTCCGGCCGTGGAGACAAAGACATTCTTACCGTTGCCAAGCTCGATGGCATCGAAGTGTAAGCGCAGAATCAGGATAGAGAATTCATGAGTCGTATTGCCAAACGCCTGCAGGACCTGCGCTCGCAGGGAAGAAAAGCCCTGGTGACCTATATCGTCAATGGTGACCCTTACCCCGAAGCCACGCTGCCCGCGATGCACGAACTGGTCAGGCAGGGGGCCGATATCATCGAGCTGGGGGTTCCCTTTTCTGACCCGATGGCGGAGGGGCCGGTGATCCAGCGGGGCCACGAGCGGGCGCTGGAGCACAAAATCAGCTTGCGCGGCACTCTGGAGCTGGTGCGCCAGTTTCGGGAAACCGATGCCGATACGCCGGTGGTACTGATGGGGTACGCCAACCCGATCGAGCGCATGGGTTACGACACCATTGCGCAGCTGGCCTCCGAGGCGGGCGTCGACGGGCTGCTCACGGTTGACCTGCCGCCGGAAGAGGCGGAGCCGCTCAAGCGCGAGTTGACCGCCGTGGGCATGGACAACATCCTGCTGCTGGCGCCGACCACCAGTGTTGAACGCGCCCGGCAGGTGTCCGCCCTCGCCAGCGGCTTTATTTACTATGTCTCCCTCAAGGGGGTGACCGGCGCAGGACACCTGGATGTGGACGCGGTCAAGGCCAAGCTGGACGAGTTTGGTAAACTGACCGATCTGCCCCTATGTATCGGCTTCGGCATCAAGGATCCGGAAACGGCTCGCAAGCTGTCCGCGCTGGCCGACGGCGTTGTGATCGGTAGCGTCCTGGTGAGCACCATGGGTGATCGGTACGAACAGTCGCCCGAGCAGATAGCCGCCGCCGTGGGAGATATTGTTGGCGGTATCCGCACAGCGCTGGATGCCTGATCGCTCCGAGTAACGAATACCCGAGTCGGGCCCGGCAGCCCGACAGAGACTGAAAACCTCAAGATTTCGCAGAGAGAATCGACATGAGTTGGCTAGAAAAGATTGTACCGAGCATGGCCCGTGCAGAGGGTAAGCGTGGTGGCAGCAAGGTACCGGAAGGGCTCTGGAAAAAATGCGTCAAGTGTCAGGCGGTCCTCTATCGTCCTGAGCTGGAGCGCAACCTGGATGTCTGCCCCAAATGCGACCATCACATGCGCATTGGCGCCAGAACCCGGCTGAACCTGTTTCTGGATGAGGAAAATCGTCAGGAACTGGCGACTGACGTTGAGCCGATCGATCGGCTGAAGTTCCGCGATGTGAAAAAATACAAGGATCGCCTGTCAACTGCCCAGAAAACCACGGGCGAAAAAGACGCCCTGGTGGCCATGAAGGGGACTCTGAAAGGCATGCCGGTGGTGGCAGTGGCGTTTGAGTTTGCCTTCCACGGCGGCTCCATGGGCTACGTCGTCGGCGAGCGCTTTGCCCGGGCGGCCAAAGTGGCGCTGGAAGAAGATGTTCCTCTGGTGTGTTTTTCGGCCACCGGTGGTGCCCGCATGCAGGAGGCGTTGATCTCCCTGATGCAGATGGCCAAGACCAGCGCTGTCATCGAACGTCTGAAGCGTCAGGGCACCCCTTACGTGTCAGTCATGACCGATCCGGTCTACGGCGGCGTATCCGCGAGTCTCGCGTTGCTGGGTGACATCAATGCCGCCGAGCCCAATGCCCGGGCCGGTTTTGCCGGTCCCAATATCATTGAGCAGACCATTCGGCAGAAGCTGCCCAAAGGTTTCCAGCGCAGTGAGTTCCTGCTCGATAAGGGTGCCATCGACATGATCATCCATCGTCGGGACATGCGCGATACGCTCGCGCGCCTGTTGGCTAAATTCACTCGCCGCGAGGCGGTCTGATTGGCACCAGCAATGCGCTTTGAGCGCCTGGACGACTGGTTACACTGGCTCGAAAGCCACCATCCCACTGAAATTGAACTCGGCCTGACCCGAATCCGTGCGGTGGCCGAGCGCCTCGACCTGCTATCCCCCCAGGCCCGGGTGGTCAGCATAGCGGGTACCAACGGCAAGGGCTCCTGCGTGGCCGCCTGCTCCGCGCTGTTGCGGGCGGCCGGGCAGCGGGTCGGTGCCTATACCTCTCCCCATCTACAGCACTATAACGAGCGCATCCAGATCGACGGTGTCCCGGTCGGCGACGGTGAGTTGTGCCGTGCGTTTGCCCGCATTGATGCCGCGAGCACCGACATCAGTTTGACCTACTTCGAGTTCGGCACCCTGGCCGCTCTGCTGATTTTTCAGGAGCAGGCTGTGGATGTCATGGTGCTCGAAGTGGGGCTGGGTGGACGTCTTGATGCGGTCAACCTGCTGGATGCCGATGTGGCAGTGGTCACCAGTGTCGACCTGGATCATCAGGCCTGGTTGGGCAATGACCGCGACAGTATCGGTCGGGAAAAAGCCGGTATCTACCGTGCCGGTCAGATTTCACTGTGCGCTGATGAGCGACCTCCGGCCGGCCTGCTGTCGGCGGCCGGGGCAATTGGAGTCGAGTTACAGCGCATTGGCGAGCGGTTTGGATTTACTGGACAGGATGGGGGCTGGTGCTGGTGGGGGCAGGGCCGTGATGGTCAGCCGCAACAGTGCCAGCTCGAGCGGCCGGTGCTGCCCTGGCCAAGTATTGCCGCTGCCCTGCAGGTTGTCGCTCAACTGGGCCATCAGGTCGAGCCATTGGCGCAAGCCTCCAGGCTCGATCGGCTGACGCTGCCCGGGCGCTATCAGACTCGCCCCTGGGCGGGGCGAACCCTGGTGCTGGATGTTGCACACAACCCGGCCGCTGCCAGGCATCTGGCGACCCGTCTGACGAGCGCTGGCCCGGTAGATACCCACCTCGTGGTCGGCATGATGGCGGATAAGGATCGGGTCGCCACTCTGGCACCGCTTTATCCATTGATGACTCACTGTTGGCTGGTATCGCTTCCGGAGATCCCCAGGGCCGCCACCGTGGCACAATTGGAGCAGGACCTGGCGGCGCTCAATGTCTCGGCACGCGGCTGTGGTACAGTAGCCGAGGTGATGGGGCGACTGAGGCGGGAATCCCGGCCCGGAGATCGGATTGTGATAATGGGGTCTTTTTACACGGTCAGCGCGGCCCTCGACTGGCTGGATGCTGAGAGCGATAGGCCAGACCCTCTGCGCGACAATATAGAGAGTAACCATGAATAGCGGTCTGAAACAGCGCCTGGTGGGTGCGATCGTCCTTATCGCGATTGGCATTCTGGTAGTGCCCAGCATCCTGCGGGATCGGCAGGTGGAGCCGGTCAGTACCCAGACGCTGATTCCCGACCGTCCCTCTCGGGACACCATGGTCTTCGAAGCGCCCTCGGCGCCGGATAATATTGAGCCGGCACCGGAGCCCGACACCATGTTTATGCCCGAAGATGACTCCCAGCCGGTAGTGGACTCCCTGGAAGAGGCCCAGTCCGAGCCGACGGAGGCTCAGGCCGATCCGCCGCCGGAACGTTCTGCGCCGGAATCTGAGGCGACGGAGGTGAATACCGATGAAGGTACAGCCTGGGTCATCCAGGTCGCCAGTTTCCGCGACCCGGATACCGCGCGGGCGCTGCGGGATCGCTTGCAGGGAGAGGGCTACCGTGCCTACGTGCGCTCTGCCAGCACCGACGCCGGGGCGGTCAGCCGGGTGTTTATCGGTCCGAAAGTGAGCCGTTCGGAGGCCGAGTCGACCAAGGCGGCGGTCGATCAGGCCCTGAAGGTCGATGCGCTGATTCTGCGCTTTCAGCCTTGAGCCTCTCCGGTGGCACCGACGGGCGCCGGGGGTATCTGATCCGCGGTGCCTCTGCTAAAATGCGCGCGCAAGCAACCGGGGAGCTTTCCATAGCATGAGTCGGGCCAGCGAATGAACTGGGCAGATTGGGCCATACTGGGCATACTGTTGGTGTCCAGCCTTATCAGCATCAAACGCGGCTTCGTCAAAGAAGCCCTGTCGTTGGTCACCTGGCTGGTGGCCTTTGTGGTGGCTGTGCTGTTCGGCGATCGCCTGGCAGTGCTGCTCACGGACTTGATTCCCACCCCTTCCATTCGAGAAATGGCGGCCTTCGTCATTCTGTTCGCGGCGACACTGATTGTCGGCGCCATGGTGAATTATCTGATCGGCGAGCTGGTCCGGATGACCGGTCTGTCGGGCACCGACCGACTGTTCGGCATGTTGTTTGGGCTGGCCCGTGGCCTGGTGGTGGTCATGGCGCTGCTGATTCTGTTGCCCTCGATCATTCCCGTTGACCAGGACGAGTGGTGGCGCGAGTCAGCCCTGGTACCGCATTTTCTCGCGTTCGAAGATTGGGCTCGCGCACTGGCGGCTGAGACAACCCGCTTCTTTTTTCAGTGGTTTTAATCCCGGGACGCCGCCCGGGTGTTCCGTTTTTTTATGACGTAAAGGTGGTTTTTCTATGTGCGGCATTGTGGGTATTGTGGGTAAAAGCGATGTCAATTTGCAGCTCTATGACGCGCTGACCATACTCCAACATCGCGGCCAGGATGCGGCGGGTATCATGACCTGTGACGGCGGCAAGCTGGCTCAGCAGAAGGCCAACGGCTTGGTGAAAGACGTTTTCCGGACCCGTCATATGCAGCGGCTGGTGGGCAATATCGGTATCGGCCACGTGCGCTATCCGACGGCGGGCAGCTCGGGCCCGGCGCTCGCCCAGCCTTTCTATGTGAACTCTCCCTACGGTATTGCCTTGGCCCACAACGGCAACCTGACCAACGCGGACCAGCTCAGCGAAGAGCTTTTCAAAACCGACCTGCGTCATGTCAACACCGACTCGGACTCCGAGGTGTTGCTCAACGTGTTTGCCCACGAGCTGCAGTCCCAGGGTAAGTTGCAGCCCAATGAGGATGACATCTTTGAAGCCATTGCCGGCGTGCATCGTCGGGTCAGCGGTGGTTACGCGGTGGTGTCGATGATTGCCCGCTACGGCCTGATTGCGTTCCGCGATCCAAACGGTATTCGTCCCCTGGTCTATGGCAAGCGGGAAACCGAGGGTGGAGTCGAGTACATGGTTGCCTCGGAAAGCGTTGCGCTGGATGTGCTCGGCTTTGATCTGATTGCCGATGTAGCCCCCGGTGAGGCGATTTACATCACCGCCGAGGGCGAGCTTCATCGTCGTCAGTGTGCCGAGAATACCCGGTTGCGGCCCTGTATCTTTGAGCATGTGTACTTCGCCCGCCCGGATTCGATCATGGACGGCATCTCGGTGTACAAGGCTCGCCTGCGCCAGGGTGAAAAGCTCGCGGAAAAAATTCTGCGCGAACGTCCCGACCATGATATCGATGTGGTGGTGCCGATTCCCGACAGCAGCCGGGTGGCCGGGCAGGCACTGGCCTACAATCTGGGTGTGAAGTTCCGGGAAGGGCTGGTGAAAAACCGCTACATTGGTCGGACCTTCATCATGCCCGGGCAGCAGCAGCGTAAGAAGTCTGTGCGCCAGAAGCTCAATGCCATCGAGCTGGAGTTTCGTGGCAAGAACGTGCTGCTGGTGGATGATTCCATTGTCCGTGGCACCACCTGTCAGCAGATTATCGAAATGGCCCGCGATGCTGGCGCCGCCAAAGTGTATTTTGCCTCGGCGGCACCACCGGTCATCTATCCGAATGTCTACGGCATCGATATGCCCACAGTCAAAGAACTGATCGCTCACGGTCGTAGTCACGAAGAAATCTGTCGGGAGATCGGTGCCGACTGGCTGATCTATCAGGATCTGGAAGACCTGGTGGCCGCCTCGGCGGAAGGGACCCGCAAGGTTACCGAGTTTGACTGTGCCGTGTTCAACGGTGAGTATGTGACCGGTGATGTGGATGATGCCTATCTGGAGAAACTCGAGGCCGAGCGCAACGATGGCGCCAAGAGTAATGCGCACAAGAAAGCGGCCAAGCCGGAGGGCACGCTGATCGGCCTGCACAATGATGTGGCGGAAAACCCCTGACGAGATCGCTCATGAGTGAATATGATGACAGCTTGACCGGTGCTGGCCTGGACACCCTGGCCGTTCGTGCGGGATGTCACCGCACGGCGGAAGGGGAACACAGCGAAGCGCTGTTCCTGACCTCCAGTTATGTGTTTGGCAGCGCCCAGGAAGCGGCGGACCGCTTCTCTGGCGACGCTCCCGGCAACGTGTATTCGCGTTATACCAATCCGACGGTGCGCGCGTTTGAGGAGCGCATTGCCGCTCTGGAAAAGGCCGAAAGTGCCATTGCGACGGCTTCCGGCATGTCGGCCATTCTCAGCACTTGCATGGCACTGCTGCAGGTGGGAGATCATATCCTCTGCTCCCGGAGTGTATTCGGCACAACCACGGTTCTGTTTACCAAGTATCTGCAGCGGTTCGGGGTTGGGGTAACCTTTGTCGACCCCACCGATCTGACCGCGTGGGAGCGCGGTTTTCAGGCCAACACCCGGTTGGTGTTTGTGGAAACCCCGTCCAACCCTCTGTGCGATGTCGTCGACCTCCAGGCGTTGGCGGATCTGACCCATGCCCGGGGTGCCAGGCTGGTGGTGGACAACTGTTTCTGCACCCCGGCACTGCAACGCCCGATCGAGTTCGGTGCCGACCTGATCATTCACTCGGCGACGAAATACATCGATGGCCAGGGGCGCTGCCTGGGTGGCGTGGTTGCCGGAGATCAGGACACCATCAATGACGTTTTGGCGTTTGTCCGCAGTGCCGGACCCACCCTGAGTGCCTTCAATGCCTGGGTGTTCCTGAAAGGGCTGGAAACCCTGCGTCTGCGGATGGAGGCCCACTCACGCAATGCGCAGGCGCTGGCCGAATGGCTCCAGCGTCAGCCCCAGGTCGAGCGTGTGTACTACGCCGGTCTGCCCGAACACCCCGGGCATGAATTGGCGCGCAAGCAGCAGTCTGCTTTCGGTGGGGTGCTGTCCTTTCAGGTCAAAGGGGATCAGGCTGCCGCCTGGCGCGTGATCGACAGCACCCGGATCTGCTCGCTCACTGCCAACCTCGGTGATGCAAAAACCACCATCGTGCATCCGGCCACGACCACCCATGGACGCCTGACACCGGAGCAGCGGGCCGAATCCGGCATTGCCGACAATCTGATCCGGTTGGCGGTGGGGCTGGAGGATGTCGAGGATCTGAAAAACGATTTGTTGCGCGGACTGTCCTGAGTCCGCCGAACCCACCAGAACAGGGCAGAGGGTCAATGCGGGATTTTATCCAGGTTGTTGTCGATGAAATCGGCCAGGTTTTGTTGGGCAAGGAAGACAAGATAAAGCTCGCCCTGGCGTGTCTGCTGTCCGACGGGCATCTGTTGATTGAAGACCTGCCCGGCATGGGGAAAACCACCCTGGCCCATGCGCTTGCCAAGGTGCTGGGCTTGTCTTATCAGCGGATCCAGTTTACCAGCGATATGCTGCCCGCCGATATTATCGGCGTATCGGTGTTTGAGCGGGAGCAGTCGCGCTTTACCTTCCATCCCGGCCCGGTATTCACTCAGTTGCTGTTGGCCGACGAGATCAACCGGACCACGCCGAAAACCCAGAGCGCATTGCTGGAGGCGATGGAGGAACGTCAGGTCACGGTAGAAGGGGAGACCCGTAAGCTCGAAGACCCTTTTTTCGTCATTGCCACTCAGAATCCCCTGTCCCAGATGGGGACTTTCCCGCTGCCCGAATCGCAACTGGACCGCTTTCTGATGCGCATCAGCCTCGGTTACCCCAGTGCGGATGCTGAGCGTCAGATGTTTCTCGGCGGTGATCCCCGCCAAAAACTGGCCGGAGTCAAAACCCGTCTGAAGCCCGAGCAGCTGCCCAAGATCCGGCAGGCTGCGGAACAGGTCAAAACCTCAGACAGCCTTCTGGATTACCTGCAACGGCTGGTTCACCACACCCGGCACTCCCCCGAGTTTGCCTGCGGCCTCTCCCCACGAGGGGCTCTGGCGCTACTTCGTGCCTCTAAGACCTGGGCGTTCATGCACGGGCGGAGTTACGTCATTCCTGAAGACCTACAGACGCTGCTGCCTCCCGTGGTGGCGCACCGAATTGCCCCGGCTGCCAGCGGCACCGAGGGGCACGAGCAGGCGCTGATCACGGAACTGTTGAACGCCGTTGACATCGTTCCCGCCTAATATAAATAATACAAATAAAGGCGGAGTTTTTGCTGTTTGGCGGGTAAAATTGCTTTATGATCTAAGGGTTCGCCTTTTTTAGTCCAAATCCGTTCTGGTTAGCGCCTAATTGTGTGATTATATGCCTACCAATTAAGGTAGTATTGTAATACTATTTATGTTGCAGTTCTGTCTAACAATAAACGCAGCAGAGGCATTAGATCATGAAAATACAACGACTATCCTGGGTGCTGGGGAGTACGCTGGTTCTGGCGGCCTGTGGCGGTAGCGGTGGAGACAGTGGTGGGTCCAGCTCATCGGTGGCATCCAGCTCCAGTTCCAGCGCATCACAAGTGTCATCGAGCTCCTCTGAATCCTCCAGCTCGTCGAGTCTCGCGCGAGTGGAGCCCCGGGCCAATCCCACCGTCAACAGCGAATTGATTCAGTACAACGATGTGGCAGTGCACGATCCCTCGGTCTTCAGGGACGACGACGGCACTTACTATGTGGTGGGTTCCCACTTGGCGATGGCCAGCTCCCAGGATCTGATTACCTGGACTTCAGAGGCGCCGGGCATCGCGCTGGAGAATCCCGACCTCACTGATTACCCGCTGTTTGGCAACTATGAAACGGAAGTGGCCGAAGGCATTGAGTGGACCGGTGGTTATGTAGGTTCCTGGGCGTCGGACATCCGTAAACTGGCCGACGGCAAGTACTATTTCTACTTCAATCACTGCACCAACCCGGCCAGCGGCGTCTGCGATGCGCCGCGTTCCTACCTCGGTCTGGCCACCTCGGAGGACAGCGTTTTCGGCCCCTATGAAAACCAGGGCATATTCCTCTGGTCCGGGCAGACAGACGCCGAAATTGATCAGGGTTACGGTGTCGGGGACATCGAATCCTATAACGGCAACATCCATCCCAATGCCATCGATCCTCACACTTTTCATGACAAGGATGGCAACCTCTGGATGATCTATGGCTCTTACGCGGGCGGTATTCACATTCTCGCCATGGATGAGTCAACCGGGCTGCCCGAACCGGGGCAGGGCTACGGCAAACATCTGACCGGGGGCGACCATAGCGCTATCGAGGGCACCTTTGTGCTCTACAGCCCCGAGACCGATTACTACTACATGTTCGCCTCCTTTGGCGGTTTTGTCTCGACCGACGGGTACAACATACGCATTGCCCGCTCGCGCACGCCCGATGGTCCCTACCTCGATGCCGAGGGTAACGACATGGCCCTGGCTCGGGGCGGTTGGGACGGTATCGCGCCCTATGGCGTCAAGCTGATGGGAGGCTTCAACTTCCGTTCGCGCACCGGTGACGACCACGGCAGCCGGGGTTACCTGGCACCGGGACACAACTCGGCGTACTACGACGAAGCCACGGGGCAGCATTTCCTGATCACCCACACCCGTTTCCCCAATCGGGGTGAGCAGCATGCCATTCGGGTCCATGAGTTGATGGCCACCGCCGATGGCTGGCTGGTTGCATCGCCGCACCGCTACGCGCCCATTGAGGGCGACAATGTGGTGGACAGCGAGGATGTGGTTGGGGACTACCAGTTCATCAATCATGGCAAGGACATCAACCGGGAAGCGCGTCAGTCGCAGGCGATGACCCTGCATGACGACGGCACCATCACCGGCGAAGTGACCGGCACCTATCAACTGGACCCGGAAGCGCTCAATCGCATCGTGTTGCAATTGGATGGCCTTGGCGCCTTTGAGGGCCAGCTGCGCTGGCAGTGGGATGAGCGTATTGCAGAACTCGTGCCGGCGTTTTCGGCGGTGTCCGGTAGCGGTGAAAGTGTCTGGGGAACCCGGTTGCCCGCACAGTCAGCAACCGAGGTGTTGGCTGCGGTTGCCGCCGAGCTGACTCTGCCGGAAACCTTCAAAGGCGATGCGCTGACGTTGCCCACCGACGGAATTCGCGGTGCCCAGATTCTCTGGGAGAGCGGCAATGAAGCCGTCATCGGTACCGATGGACAAGTCGAGCGCCCCGCGCCGGGATCCGGTGATGCGTCGGTCAATCTCACCGCGACCATTCTGTATCAGGGCGAAGAGGAAACGGTCACCCTCGAGGTACTGGTGCCCGAACGTATGCCCTTCAACCGGGTGGCGCGGTTTGAGTTTGAAAACGACCTGACCGACAGTACTGGTCAGTATGAGGCCGCCATGAGTACGGGTGACCGTATTCATAAAGTGGGCGAGGGCAACCTCAGTTACACCACGGGCAGTGCCGGACAGGCGGTGTCGCTGGATGGTAGCAGCGGTGTACGGTTGCCCGACGGCTTGATAAACAACTATGAATACACCCTGTCTCTGTGGGTACGTCCCAACGTCATCACCCAGTTCTCCACACTGGTGTTTGGTGAAGTGCCGGGGGATACCTCAGACCCCTTGGTTGAACCGAGCCAGTGGTTCAGCTTCCTGCCCAGTTCCTGGGATGAGAATGTCATGTTCTGGAGCCGGAATAACGATGCGTGGTTTGACGGAGCGACGGGCGAAACCATTCCCGCAGGGGAGTGGAGTCACCTGGCGGTGTCGGTCTCCCAGGGCTATGTGCAGGTCTATATCGACGGTCAGCAGGCGTATGCCGGTGGTTCAGTAGCGGACTTCTTTACCGACAATACGGGGCGTTTCGCTCTTGGCGTCAATTACTGGGATCTGCCCTTCAACGGTCTGGTGGATGAGTTCAATGTGTACGATGCTGCGCTCAGCGCCGCCGAAGTTCAGGCACTGGATATTGATCGGTTGTCCACCTCGGAGCTGCTCGGCGTTGCCCGTGACCAGTTGACGCTCGGCGATACCAGCGCTGTGATTGAAGACTTTGCGCTGCCGGTAAGCGGACCGTTTGCGACCGCGGTCAGTTGGACTTCGTCAGACAGCAGCGTCGTTGAAGTTGATGGGGCCACCGCACAGGTGACCCGGCCGGCGGCTAGCGATGCCGATGTGACCCTGACCGCGACCCTGAGTCTGGAGGGGCAATCGGTCACCCGCGACATTACGGTCACCGTTCTGTCGGAAGGTATGCCGGAGCCCGCCGCGCGCTTCAGCTTCGATGATCATCTCGACGATGCTACGGGCAATATGGGTTCGGGTACGGTGACCGGTAACCGGCTGGACAACACCGGAGGCTCGCTCAGCTTTGACGAGGGGCGCGTCGGTAGCGCACTCAGTCTCGACGGTACCTATGGTGTTGCACTGCCGGACAATCTGATTACCGATGCAACCTACACTGTATCGATGTGGCTCAATCCGTCCGCATTGACCCAGTTCACCACTGCATTCTTCGGAGCGGCGTCTGCCGACAGCTGGATCAGTGTAGTGCCCAATGGTCCCGGTGCCGGCAACACCATGCTTTGGTCCGGTACGGACTGGTTTGATGGCGATACCGGGACGCAGATTGCTACGAATACCTGGACCCACTTTGTGGCGGTCAACAACGCGGGTAACCTGACGCTGTATCTCGATGGTGAAGCGGTGTTCACCGGGGAGGGTTTCCCGGATGTGTTTACGCCCGCGGAAACCACGGTATTCGGGGTGGGCGTCAATTACTGGGATACCCCCTATGACGGGTTGGTGGATGAGCTGAGCATCTATGATGTGCCCTTGAGCGCTGACGATGTGGCGGCTCTATACAGTAGCGCACCCTAGTCCGTCGCTCGCGACAGTAAAAAAGCCACCGGTCGATCGACCGGTGGCTTTTTTTATGGTGGACAGGGTAAGGTAAGGGCCCGAGTTCGATGAATCACTGAGCCCCGATGCGTTTACCCGATACTCTGACACACTGGTTCTGGCACTGGGTGGTGCGTCGCGCGCCCCGGGCCGAGTCGGTCCGTCTGCGTCACAAATCCATCTATGTTCTGCCGACGGCGCAGGGGATCGGCTTTCTGTTGGTCATCACACTGCTGTGGCTGTTGGGCACCAACTACGAAAACAATCTGGTGTTGGCCTCCGCTTTTCTGCTGCTCAGTCTGATGACGGTGTCGGTGGTGCATGCGTTCCGTAACCTGTCCGGGTTGACCCTCTCGGTACAGCGGGCTCATCCCGCCTTCGCCGGGGAGTGGGCCGAGTTTGACCTGATGCTGCAACCTGCCTCGGGCTCGCGCCACGAAGCCCTGCTGCTCGGGTGGGATCGGGACCTGACCGTTGAAGCCGATGTGCCCCACCGGGCAGAGCGCACGGTGACGCTGGCGTACCGTGCCCGCCGGCGAGGCTGGCTGGTTCCGGAGCGCCTCCGGGTACAGAGTTATTACCCTCTGGGGCTGTTTCGGGTCTGGTCCTGGGTTCACCTGGATGGGCGGGCACTGATTTACCCCGCACCGCGCTCCAGCGACCACCCACCGCAAGCGCATCTGAGCGGCGAGGTCGGAGAGCAGCTTTCGGCAGAGAATCAGGAAGAGTTTCAGGGGTTTCGGCCCTATCAGGTCGGTGCCCCGATGGCCCATGTGGCCTGGAAGCTCTACGCCCGGGAGCAGGGGCTCTATCTGAAAGATTACGCCGGTTACCAGAGTGAACAGGTCTGGCTGGACTGGGACGCCCTCCCGGGGCTGGATCAGGAAAGCCGATTGAGCCGCCTGTGTTTCTGGGCCGTGGAGTACGGCAAAACCTCCGCTGAATACGGCCTGCGCCTTCCGGGGCTGGATATTCCGCTGGGGCGTGGGCAGGCCCATCAGGAGCGGGTACTGCGGGCCCTGGCGCTCTACGGTATGCCGGAGCAGGCCGAGGGAGGTGAACGTGGCTGAACGGGAACAGGTTACCCGCACCAGTCTCGCCTGGCTGCTGGTGGCCCAGGCCATCATTCTGTTGCCGCACTCGGTCCATGCGCCGCTCTGGCTGTGGGCTGGTTGGTTGTGCGTGGTGGTCTGGCGCTGGCAGATCTTTCGCGGTGCCTGGAGCTTCCCCTCGTTGTGGGTGCGGCTCGGACTGATGGCGGGGTTCGGCGGTGGTCTGGTGATGAGCTACGGCGCCCGGTTTGATATGACTGCCATGGTCGGTTTGTTGCTGGCCGGCTTTATTCTCAAATTGCTGGAGCTGCGCCGACGTCGGGATCTGCTGGTCACCGTTTATCTGGGCTACTTTGTTTCCGCGACCCAATTCCTGTTTCATTCGGGGCCGCTGGCGGGCGTGTATGGTGTCCTGTCGTTGTTGTTATTGACGGCGACGCTGTTGGCGGCGCACCAGTCGTTGGGCAATGTCCGCTTTTGGCCCAGTATTCGGCAGGCGGGGTGGTTGGTGTTACAGGCGACGCCCCTCATGCTGATCCTGTTTCTGGTCATTCCCCGCACCGGTGCGCTCTGGTCGGTTCCGCAGGACCGCCGGGCCGCGACCACGGGCATCAGTGACAGCATGTCTCCGGGGGATATCGGTGAGCTGGCACAATCCAATGCGCTGGCCTTTCGGGTCACTTTTGATGGCGAGGCGCCGTCGCCCAGAGATCGTTACTGGCGTGGCCTGGTGTTTTCCTATTTCGATGGACGGCAATGGCAACCTACCGAACGTCAGCGGGCGACGCACTTTATGAGCTGGCGCGAGGATGATGTCCGGCAATGGATGAACCAGGTCGATCCCCTGGGTGAACCGGTGGCCTATGAGGTCATGCTGGAACCGACCCGCCAACCCTGGCTGTATGCGCTGGCGGCACCGGTCAGCTGGAGTGACGACATCGGAGTAGGGCAGGAGATGCGGCTACAACGGGATGATCCGGTCATGCAGCGCACCGCTTACCGGGTTCAGTCGCACACCAGGTATGGGTTCCAGCGCTCCGGGCTGAGTGAGTGGGAGCGACGCCAGGAGTTGCAGTTGCCCCGGGACTCCAACCCGGAAACCCGAGCGACGGCCCGGCAGTGGGCGCGGGACGCCAGATCGCCCAGCGAGCTGATAGAGCGACTGATGGGGCTTTACCGGGAGCGGTTTCGTTACACCCTGCGTCCACAGACACTGGGACAGCACAGCGTCGATGAATTTTTGTGGCAGGCGCAAGAGGGCTTCTGTGAGCACTTCGCCAGCAGCTTTGTATTTTTCCTGCGCGCGGCGGGCATTCCCGCCCGGGTGGTGGTGGGGTATCTCGGCGCCACCCACAATCCTCTGGAGGATTATTGGACCGTCCGCCAACGGGATGCTCACGCCTGGGCGGAGGTGTGGCTGGAGGGAGAAGGCTGGGTGCGTTTTGACCCGACCGGCGCTGTGGCACCGGAGCGAATCGAGCAAGGTCTGGACGTCTCGCTGAGCGCCACCGACGGCGACATGCTGCAGAGACCCTTTGGTGCCGATTTACCCTTTGTGATGCAGCTGCAACTGCGCTGGGATGCGCTCAATTACGAATGGCACCGCTGGGTGCTCGGTTACGATCAAGGGCGCCAGGACGCGTTTCTGGAAGACTGGCTCGGCGGCGCCGATCTGTGGCGGATCGCCCTGGCGGTGGTGCTGACCGGTGCCTCGCTGGTGTCGGTGCTGCTGCTCTGGATGTTCTGGCGACAACGCCCGCACTACCGCTATCCGGCCGATCGCCAACTCGCGCGCCTGGAGCGCAAACTGAGACGCATGGGGTGTCCGCGCCGACGGGGAGAACCCTTGACCGCGCTGGCTCGCCGGTTGGGGCGCCAACAGGCCGAACTGGAGCCGGCCCTGATCCGCATTGCGGATCTTTACGAGCGTGTGAGCTATGGCGACAACCGAGCCGCGCTGACCGATCTGGCCCGCGCGGTGACGGCGTTCAGAGGCGCGCGAACGACCCCTGAAACCCCTCCTGCCTGATCCTGGTGCGCCTGCTTCGACGGACGCACGGTGATCAGGCAATTCTCCCGCACTGTGTTCTTCTGTGGTGCACAAAAGTGTCCGCCGTGCACGGTGTTGGTGCCAATCATCAATGATCTCTTCCGGTAATTTTTCTAAGTCATTGATATAAAAAGAAAAAATGTTGAGGCACGATTCCTGCTTCCCAAAGCGCTCTGCACTCTCGTGCAACGCCGTCTTCGGAGGTTCCAGTTGCTGGAATTTCCTGGTCGGTGTTGCCCGTACTTTCAGTGGGTTGCCCTCTCTTGTCTGCACCGATCGGGGGCATTGCAGTGACTCAATAATAGTCGGCGACCTTGGGCCGACGCACAAAATGAGGATGAGCGTATGAACAAGCGACCTGTCGCTTTCGGGTTGATCAGCCTGGCACTGTTGCCCGGTACCGCGCTGGCACAAGCGGAACTCAATGGCGCCAACACCGCCTGGATCCTGACGGCAACGGCTCTGGTTCTGTTTATGACCTTGCCGGGCCTGTCTCTGTTTTATGGCGGCCTGGTCCGGTCGAAAAATATTTTGTCGATTCTGATGCAGTGTTTCGCGATTGCCTGTATCGCCTCACTGATCTGGCTGGTGGCCGGGTACAGCCTGAGCTTTGGCGAAGGCAATGCCTGGATCGGGGATGCAAGCCGGATTCTGTTTTCGGGCATGGAATCGGACTCCCTGTCTGGCGATATTCCCGAGAGCCTGTTCAGCCTGTTTCAGATGACCTTTGCCGTCATTACGCCGGCTCTTATCGTTGGGGCCTTCGCCGAGCGGATGAAGTTTTCTTCAGTCCTGATTTTTTCAACGCTGTGGCTGTTCGGGGTGTACTTTCCGATCTGTCACTGGGTCTGGGGTGGCGGCTGGTTGGGCGCCATGGGGGTACTGGATTTCGCCGGGGGCATTGTTGTGCACATCACCGCCGGGGTGGCGGCGCTGGTGGCAGCGCTGGTGCTCGGCCCGCGCGACGGCTTCCCGAAAACGGCGATGCCTCCACACAATATGACCATGACGGTGACCGGTGCGGGCATGCTCTGGGTCGGTTGGTTTGGCTTTAACGGCGGCAGCGCGCTGGCGGCCAACGGTGACGCCAGCATGGCGATGCTGGTAACCCACATTTCCGCCGCTGCCGGCTCATTGGCCTGGATGACGATGGAGTGGGTGAAGTTCGGTCGCCCGAGTGTGCTGGGTATCGTGACCGGCATGGTGGCCGGTCTGGGAACCATCACACCGGCGTCGGGCTTCGTGGGCCCCGGCGGTGCTCTGATTATCGGTGTTTCGGCGGGCATTGTCTGTTTCTACGCGACCCAGGCGATGAAGCGGGTGTTCAAGATCGATGATTCGCTGGATGTGTTTCCGGTACACGGTGTCGGCGGTATGCTGGGTACGCTGTTGGCCGGGGTCTTTGCTTCGACTCAACTGGGTGTGTTCAGTGGTCAGGGTTTTGCCGACGGTATCGAGACGATGGGCCAGCAGTTCGGAGTTCAGGTGGTTGGCGTTGTCGTGGCAACGGTGTACACCGGGGTGGTGACCTTCATTCTGTTGAAAGTGACCGGTGTTCTGACCTCTGGATTGCGGGTGACTCGCGAAGAAGAATTGATTGGCCTCGATATTACCCATCATGAGGAAGAGGGGTACAAGCTTTAGGGCTGGTTATTGTGTGTGCTTCGTAGGGTGTGCTGCGGCACGGTAATCCCCTCTGAGACACTCTACTGAGGTGTTCATCGAGTCCGGGCCGATGAGGGGAAAGCCTTTCAAGACACGCCGTAAACCCATCCATGGGGGCTCGACGCGCGGAGTCCCTCCGCTTACGGTCTTGAAAGGCTTTCCCCTCACCGGCCCTCAGTGCCAAATCTAACTGACGTAACGTGTTTCGGCGGATGCGCCTTCGGCTTATCCGCCCTACGCCAAGCCGACGCGCTATCCGTAGGGCGGATAAGCCGAAGGCGCATCCGCCGTTGCCCAAGTTGCCGTACGAAAGGAGCTAGTTCCCGAAACGTCAATTTGGCGCCGCGGAGGGTGGGTGTACCAGTGTGAGACCGTCACCTGCCTGGATGGCGGGTGATGAGCCTACAGGGACGTATTCACGGCGTGTCTCACACTGGTATACCCACCCGCAGCACTTTAGGCGGAGTGCCAAACCAGTGGCGTTGATCTGTAAAAGGCGAGAACTTCAGATAGCGTCCTGAAAAGCGATCAGGGCGGCGGTGACCGCTACGTTGAGTGACTCGACGCCGTTGTTCATTGGGATGGAAAGCTGGTGATTGCAGTGCTTGGCCGTCTCCGTCGAAACCCCCTCCGTTTCATTTCCCAACACATACACACTACCGCCGGATGGGTTGAAATCACCCAGCGTCTGACGAGCGTGTGAGGATAATGCGCAGATGGTGGCGCCGGCTTCTCTGAGTTTGGCCAACGCCTCGGGCAGAGTAGGGCAGTGAATGATCGGAGCCCGGAACACCGTGCCCGCGCTTGCCTTGATCACCAGGGCATCAATCTGTGCGCCGCCTTTCTGTGGTAACAGAATGCCGTCCACATTGCCCGCGCACGCCGAACGGATGATCATCCCCAGGTTTTGCGGATTGGTGATTCGGTCCAGGGCCAACAATCGAAAATCTGCGCGGGGTGGTTGACTCAAGAACTGTTCGAGCGACTGGTAAGCTTTGCATTGTAGATCCGCCGCCACTCCCTGATCCTGCTTGCTGTTTTTGGAGATGCGAGATAGCGCCTTGCGGTCATGGTGCTGAATGTCCGCACCCTGGGACTTGGCGATGCCCAGGATTTCATCGAGAATCCCGGCGGGTTTGTTGCTCTCCGCCAGGTGCAGGCGAAACAGCTTGACCGCCGGATCGCGCAGCGCCTCGAGCACCGGCTTGCGTCCGTACACCGTCAGCAGTGAATCGAAAAACTGTTTCTTGGCTCGATAGCTGGCCGAGTCCTGCTGGGGTCTGTCTGGCTTGGGCATAGTGACCATCGTTGGGAAGTGTGGCCGGGAATTATAACGTGTCGACCGCGCTATTGTCTGCGCGGTCTGAGGTGCATGGAGAAGTCAGGCGGTGACGAGCCGGGTGTGCGGCTCGCCATGGGGGCGCTGGGGGGCGGTGTGTCCGAGGCTCAATCAGGTACGCAGGTAGCAGTCCTCGTCATTGTCGATCAATGCCTGGAGCACGTGTCGGCGGGTGATGATGCCTACCAGTTTGCCGTCACTGACCACCGGGTAGTTCTTGGGTTTTTCGCGCATCATGGTCTGGGCGAGCTCGACGATGCTGGTGTTGGGGGTCACGGTAAGCACTGTTTCACTCATCAGTTTTCTGACGCTGGCGGGCTCTTCGCAAAAGAACGCATCGTTGAGCATCTCCTTGATGCAATCCTGTTCCGAGACAAAACCCACGACCGCTTCACGCTCATCAATCACGGGGACGCCGGTCAATCCGCTTTTCAGTAGCCGCTCGACCACCTCTGCCGTGTTGGCGGTTACGGAAATGGCATGGGCGGCCGGCTGCATATAGTCTTTTACCAAAATCGAATGCATGGCTGACTCCTTTGTTTACGGCGGGTAAAACCGTCTGACTTACACCTTAAGGATAGCCGATAAACGGGCACTTGCCCGATGGATCCTCGCCTTCTGCCTTACTGATGGTGGCAGAGTCGAAGGTAAGCGTGCACGGCGGTGGCCATACCCATGGTCAGTGCGTCGACGGTCAGGGCGTGTCCGATAGACACTTCATCAATACCCGGGATGTGCAGAAACTGCTCCAGGTTGTCCAGGTTAAGGTCGTGCCCGGCATTGACCCCCAGCCCGATATCACGGGCGTGCTCCGTGGCATAGCGGTACTGGTCCAGCAGCTTGTGCATTTCCGAGTTGTGCGCCTTGTGGGCGGCCGCGTAGGGACCCGTGTATAGCTCAATCCGGTCGGCGCCGACCGCCCGTGCCAGATCAATCTGTGCCGGGTCCGGGTCCATGAACAGGCTGACCCGACAACCGAGCTCGCGCAGCTCTTCGATGATGGGGCGCAGCGCATCGCCACTGCGGGTCAGGTCAAAGCCATGATCCGAGGTCAATTGCTCATTGCTGTCCGGGACCAGAGTGCACTGGTGCGGCAGGGTCTGGCGGACCAACGTCATAAAGCCGGGATAGTCGCCCAGGGCGCCAGCGTTCGGGTTGCCTTCGATATTGAACTCGATGCCCGGGTGCTGTTGCACCAGATCGCTCAGCGCGAACACATCGCCGGGGCGGATATGGCGCTGATCCGGGCGGGGGTGAACCGTCAGCCCGTGGGCACCGGCGTCCAGGCAGATCTGCCCGAAGGTGGTCACATCCGGGTAGTTGCCTTCCCGGGAGTTGCGGATCAGTGCAACCTTGTTCAGGTTGACGCTCAGTTTGGTGGCATTCATTGCGATGACTCCTTCCCGTCCGCCGTGGTATCGGCCGGAGCCGACAGCCGGCGGGCCTCCAGAATCCGGATGGGGACATTGGGTGCATCCGGGAACTGTTTGTAGTTACCTTTGGGGGCCTGGACGATGGTGATGATTGTATCGTAGCCGTCCACGACCTGCCCGAACACGGTGTAACCGGGACGTTCCTCGGTCGCGTCAAGGCCCGGGTTGTGGTTCAGATTGATGTAGAACTGAGACGTGGCACTGTCCGGATCACTGTGCCGGGCCATGGCCAGGGTCATGGGTTTGTTGCTCAACCCGTTATCCGATTCGTTGGCAATCGGATCGCGCGGCGGCTTGCGGGTGAAATCGTAGGTCAGTCCTCCGCCCTGGGCCACAAAGCCGGGAATGACCCGGTGGAAAATCGTACCGTCGTAGTAGCCGTCATCGACATACTGCAGAAAGTTCGACACGGTAATTGGTGCCTTGTCGGGGAACAGTTCCAGAACGATGGTGCCCTCATCCGTGGTCAGCTCGACCCGGGGGCTATCGTTCTCTGCCTGAACGGCGACAGACAGAGTGAGCAAACCAAGCAGGGCCAGAAACTTCATTATCGGAGTTGCTCCTTTAGCGCCATTCAGATTGGCGACGACGTTTTCCGATCGCCTGCAGAATAAGGGACAGGATGACGCCGGCCACCAGAATACCACCACCAAACAGCCAGTCCTGGTAACGACGGTCCCGTTTCAAGCGTTCATTGTCGGCCTGAACGACGTCGTAGCGGGTCTGCAGTACCTGATAGTTTTCGCTCAACTCCTGGTGCTGCTCGTGTAAGCCTACTGCGTCTGAAGACAGTGTGCGCAGCCGCTCATGCTCCTGCTGAAGTGCTTCGTATCGGGAGCGCACATCGGACAGCTCGGTCTGTAACTGTTCCACCTGTTGCTGCGCTTCGGTCAGTTGATCGCGCAGCGCCTGGCTTTCTTGCGCGGCACGTTGCGCGCGCTGTTGAGCGCTGCTCAATTTAAGTTCGGCGGTGGGTTCCGCCAGCAGGAATTGGCTGCGGATCCAGCCTTCCTCGCCGTCTTCCAGACGGACCAGGCTCCAGTTTTCACCGTCGCTGCTCTGCTCCTCGCGGACCAGCTCCAGGCGCGTGCCACTGGGCAACCCGCTGTGCACGATCCGGTACTGGTTGCCCATACCGCTGCGCAGCGGCACGTACAACACGTCGGAGATGTAGCGATCCTGAGCCTGGGCCGAGACGCTCAGTAAGGGCGAGGCCAGGGCGATGAGGCAGAGACTGATCAGAAGTTTGTTCACGCTGATACCCGTAGTCTTTTTAAGTTGGTTAAACGTCGGGATTGTACGCCAAAGACGGTACAAACCAAGTGGCACAGGCCACAAATTTCAACCTCAGTGACCGATGGCGCATCACTCTCATGGTCAGGGGAATACCCGCTTGAACGGCTTGACGGTCACCCGGGCATAAACCCCGGCGGAGACATAGGGATCAGCATCCGCCCAGGTGCGCGCCTCCTCCAGCGAAGTAAACTCGGCGACCACCAGGCTGCCGGTAAAACCGGCCAGGCCGGGATCTTCACTGTCCGTGGCCGGGTGGGGGCCGGCCAGTAGCAGGCGGCCGGCGTCCTTGAGTGCGTTCAATCGGGCCAGGTGATCGGTGCGAGCCCCTTTGCGCTTCTCCAGGCTGTTGGGAACGTCTTCGCTGATTATGGCATAAAACATGGTGGCTCCTTGTCAAACAGTTGAATTCCGGGGGTTAAGCCGGTGGGATCAGTTGTCGCTTCCGTCATTGATGACTTCGTCCAGCGCCAGGTGGGTCAATTGCCGAATCCGACGGAACAGATAGAACAGGGCAAACATCATTACCAACATGGCGGGCACTGCAATGACCGGAAAACTGAGCGCGGTCATTTTGCCCAGTTCCTCGTTAAAGGCCACGGTGCCGGGATCGCTCACCAGAATGAGTTTGGCCAGCACGTAATTCAGGAATGACGAGAGAAAAAACGAGCCGGCAATAAGATAGGAGGCGTTGCGCAGGGTCTGCTCGAAGGCGCTCTCATTGTTGTACTCGCGCAGGGCAGTGGCGACTTTGTTTACCTTGAGTACTTTGTCGTTATAAAGAAAGGTTTTGACCAGCGGGTAACGGGTTTTCAGAGAGAACAGCGTGGCCAGGCCAATCAGGCCGGGGATGGCGGCTTCCTTGATGGCGATGTATTTGGGATCGAGCTCCAGCAGACTGATGCCGCCGGTGAGCAGAATGCTGACAAAGCCCAAGGCGGAGAATACGTTGAGCTTGCGGCTGACGATAAAATCCCGCGCACCGTAGATCAGCGGAAAGGCCAGGGCGACCACGATGCCCATTTTAATGCCCAGGTGATCCTCGCCACTGAATTTGGTCAGGATGACGGTGGGAATCACAATGTTCAGCAGCAGGTTGGCCAGCAGGCTTTCCCGTTTGGGGTTAGGGCCGAGTTTGGCGGTTTTTTCGGTGACGCTGTCGCTGTCGGTCATTCGGGCCTCGATGTTGAAAGTCAGGGGTTGCAAGGTTCGTTGGCTCCCGGGCGCTCAGACGTGCCATAATGCCGCTTTTACGGCGGGAGCCCTGTTTTTGTACGATTTACACAGCCACAGTCACTGCTCAGACGGTATTTTAAGCCCTGAGGCGCTGATGTCGAGGGCCAGGGACCAGGGCGTGTCCGCGTTGGCGCTGACTGACCATGATACCGTGGAGGGCGTAAGCCGGGCCCGGGCTGCGGCTGCCGATATCGGTCTGACACTGATTCCCGGTATTGAGTTCTCCAGCCAGTGGGGTAAAGGCGGGGTCCATATTGTCGGGTTGGGCATCGATATCGAGTCGCCAGCGCTGCAGGCGGCCATTCGGGCTCAGCAGGGGGCTCGTGCGAGTCGGGCTGAGGCCATCGCCGAGCGGCTTGAGCAGCTCGGGATTCCCGGTGCCCTGGCCGGTGCGCGACGCGAATCCGGTGGTGGCCAGCTCGGACGCCCCCACTTTGCACAGTTTCTGGTGGCTCAGGGGAAAGTAAAGGACGTGGGCGCCGCCTTCAAGAAATATCTCGGCGCCGGTAAACCGGCCGATGTGAAATTCCAGTGGCCGGGCATGGAGCAGGTGATCGGCTGGATCCATCAGGCCGGCGGGCTCGCGGTGCTCGCGCACCCGAAGAAGTATCCGCTGACCCGAACCAAAATGTGCGCCCTGATCTCGGATTTTGCCGACCTCGGCGGCGACGCGCTGGAGGTGGTCAGCGGCCAGCAACCCTCCGGGGTCGCCGATGATCTCGCGCGCATTGCCGAGCGGGAAGGGCTCGCGGCCTCCTGTGGCAGTGACTTTCATCGCCCGGACGCTCCCTGGCAGGAGCTGGGGAATTTCGGCCCACTGCCCGAGCGCTGCCGACCGGTGTGGGAGCTTCCCGGATTCGCGCCGTGAGCGACCCGCACGAGGTCAGATACACCCATGACAACAAGAGCACGATTATGGCCCAGTATTTTCAGATTCATCCGGATAACCCCCAGGATCGCCTGATCCGCCAGGCGGTCGATATCATTCGCAGCGGGGGCATCATTGCTTACCCGACCGATTCGGCCTATGCCCTGGGGTGTCATATCGGTGACAAAAACGCGCTGGATCGCATCCGCCAGATGCGTCGCCTGGATAAGCACCACAACTTTACCCTGATGTGTCGGGATCTTTCCGAGCTGGCGACCTTCGCCAAGGTGGATAATCAGGCCTTCCGGCTGCTGAAAAACCACACCCCCGGCCCCTTTACCTTCATTTTGCCCGGCACCTCGGAAGTGCCTCGCCGACTGATGCACCCCAAAAGAAAAACCATCGGCCTGCGGGTGCCCGACAACCGGATTGCACTCGCGTTGATGGAGGCACTGGGTGAACCCCTGATGACCAGCAGTCTGCTGCTGCCCGGCGATGACCTGCCCATGAGCGATCCCGAAGATATTCGCGATCGGCTTGAACATCAGTTGGAGCTGGTCATCGACGGGGGCAATTGCGGCCTCGAGCCGACCACGGTCATTGACCTGACCGGGGCCGTGCCCGAGGTAACCCGCCAGGGTAAGGGCGATGCCTCCGCGTTCATTCCGGATTAGACCCTGTCAGCAGGACCCGCGCGATGCCCCGTGAGCGCCGAGTAGGCCCCGGCGGGTTAAATCGTTATAATGCCCGGCCAGTGGCGTCAAGCCGCATGCCCGTCAACCCGTTAGCCATCCCGAGTAGCCTCGGGGCGAGAGAGTGAATGAGTTCATCCGCAGACAATACGGCCGAAGCAGCCGAGCGCGACGACCCGGCAGAGCAACAGCCGGCGGCTGAGTTGACGCATCGCCCCAGCCAGGAGGAGATGCCCTTCGCGATCGTTCAGGGCAAGGCCTACACCGAGCTGCCCAAGGACCTGTACATTCCACCGGATGCCCTGGAAGTGTTCCTGGAAGCGTTCGAGGGGCCGCTGGATCTGTTGCTATACCTGATTCGGCGCCAGAACCTGGATATTCTGGACGTCGATGTGTCCGAAATCACCCGTCAGTACATGGCCTATGTGGAGCTGATGGACGCCGCGCACTTTGAGCTGGCGGCGGAGTATCTGGTGATGGCGGCCATGCTCGCGGAGATCAAGTCGCGGATGCTCCTGCCGCGCTCCAGCGAGGAAGAAGAGGAAGAAGAGGATCCCCGGGCGGCGCTGATCCGTCGTCTGCAGGAGTACGAGCGCTTCAAAGAAGCGGCTGAGGACCTGGATGAGCTGCCCCGGGTGGGGCGCGAGGTTTTCCAGGCCAGCGCGGAGGCGCCAGACCGGAACCTGACCCGCCCCGACCCGGATGTCGAGCTCAAGGAGATTCTCCTGGCGCTGTCCGAGGTGTTGCGGCGGGCCGATATGTTTGAAAGCCACCATGTGGAAAAGGAAAAGCTGTCCACTCGGGAACGAATGGCTCAGGTGCTGGACCGGTTGGCCCACAATCAGTTTATGCCCTTTGTTGCCCTGTTCCGCGTGGAGGAGGGCCGTCTTGGCGTCGTAGTGACGTTTCTGGCGGTCATGGAGCTGATCAAGGAATCCCTGGTGGAGATTGTCCAGAGCGAGCCGTTTGGCCCCATTCACGTAAAGGCCCGGGTGCAATAGCCATGCCCGGGTACTCCCGATCAATCAGTGTGAACCAAGCATGACCATGGAATCGACCCAGCTGCGCAATATTGTTGAAGGTGCTCTACTGGCCGCGGGACAACCGCTGAATCTCAATCGACTCAAAGCCCTGTTCGAAGAGGGTGAAGAGCCGGAAACCGATGCGTTGAAATCGGCTCTGGAAGCCATCGCAGCGGATTGCGAGGGCCGGGGGTTCGAGTTGAAGGAGGTCGGCTCTGGCTGGCGCTTCCAGGTGCGGACCGAGGTGGCGCCCTGGATCAACCGACTGTGGGAAGAAAAACCCCAGAAGTACTCCCGGGCATTACTGGAGACCTTGGCGCTGGTGGCCTATCGCCAGCCCATCACCCGCGGCGATATTGAAGAGATCCGCGGCGTCGCGGTCAGCTCCCATATCATCAAGACACTGACCGAGCGGGAGTGGATCAAGGTCGTCGGTCACCGGGATGTGCCGGGCCGTCCGTCCCTGTATGCCACCACCCGGCAATTTCTGGACTATTTCAATCTGAAAAGTCTGGACGAGTTGCCGAGCCTGGGTGAAATCCGTGACCTCAACGACATCAATGCGGCGCTGGACCTCGACACGGAAGCGGAGGGGAACAGCGATGACGACACGAATGACGATTCCGCTACTCAAGCGAGTCCCGAGGAAAACGTTGACGATAACGCGGCTGAGAGCCATGACCAGAACGACGGGGCTGAACACACAGCCGAGGCTGAAGCGGGTAGCGATGATCTCGACGAGACTCAGGCGCAGGCCGAGCCGGTGAACGACGAGGCCGAACCGTCCACTTCGGATGAGGTAGAGCACACGGAAGCCGCAGCAGACGAAGCGACAGAAGAGGATGTCGATGAGTCAGCAACGTCAGAAGCCTCTCAAGACCCCGACGGTGAGCAAGACCCGGAGGATGCGTCCACCGAGACCGAATACTATGAAGGTTCGCTGTTTGAGCGCGACGAAACGAATGATACAGACGCCGAGCCGCGTCAGAACCCCGAGGCAGACCAATCGTCCCTATGAGTAAATCGAAACGACCAGGCCCCTTTGGGCCGTCGAGCAACACCAGCAAGCCAGCAGCCCCCGGCAAGAGCGGTCGTGGCGCTCCGCCAAAGGCCGCCAAAGGCAAGGCACCTGCGGCTCCCCGGGAAAAAAAGCCCGTGGCTGAGGCACCGTTGGATGAAAAGCTGCAGAAAGTGCTGGCCCGCTCCGGGCTGGGCTCCCGCCGGGAAATGGAGCGCGCCATCGAGGCCGGTCTGGTAAAAGTCAATGACCGCCCGGCGCATCTGGGGGATCGAGTGACGCCCGATGACGCCATCTTTTTCAAGGGTGAGCGGGTTCAGGTGCGTACCCAGGTATCCCGTCAGCGGGTGATTCTGTACAACAAGCCGGAAGGCGAAATCTGTTCCCGTCAGGACCCGGAAGGGCGGCGCACCGTGTTCGAGAACCTCCCCGCGTTACAGGGCGAGCGCTGGATTTCGGTGGGGCGCCTTGATTACAACACCAGCGGTCTGCTGCTGTTCACCAACGACGGTGAACTGGCCAACAAGTTGATGCACCCCTCCTCAGTCATCGACCGGGAGTACCTGGTGCGGATTCAGGGTGCGGTGGACGATGAAATGAAGCGCCAGTTGGTCGAAGGCGTACTGCTGGACGACGGCGTAGCACGTTTCACCGATATTGTTGAGGGCGCCGGGGAAGGGCGCAACCGCTGGTTCTATTGCGTCGTGATGGAAGGGCGTAACCGGGAGGTGCGCCGCCTGTGGGAGTCCCAGGGGGTAAAAGTCAGCCGTCTGAAGCGCGTACGCTACGGGAATATTTTCATTCCCTCCCACGTCCGGGTGGGTCAGTGGATTGAGCTGAACGACAAGGAAATTCGGGATCTTCTGCTGACCGCGGGGATTGAGCGGCCCAAAGTGAGCCGTCTGACACCGGACGAACGAAAGCGCATGGAGCGACAGGAAAAGCGTCTGCGAGCCGGGGTCGGCAAGCGTTCTCCCGCCGTAAAACAGAAGAAGCCCAGAGCGCCCAAGGACAGTTGAGCGCAGCGGACTACCCCGCCTGAACGCAGGGGGCTTCACCGGTGTGGCAGGTCAACTCCATCGCCACCCGGTTGCGCCCCTGGGCTTTCGCCCGGTAGAGCGCCTGGTCTGCCCGGTCGAACAGGCTGTGGATAGAGGTTTCACCCTCCGGTTTACGAGTGCTGACTCCGATGCTGACAGTGACCGAAAGTCGCTCCATGTCGGAAAGCCAAGTCTGGACCGCTTTGCGCAATCGCTCTGCGAAGGTCTGGGCGCCGCCTGCATCGGTGCCACTGAGCAGCACGACAAACTCTTCGCCCCCGTAGCGATACACCAAGTCGGTTTCTCGACAGGCGTGGCTGATCGCTTTACCCACCTCTCTCAGAACCTGATCGCCCCGACTGTGGCCCCAGCGATCGTTGATCTGTTTGAAGTGATCCACGTCGACCAGCAACAGGGAAAATTCGCTGCCGCAGCGTTCTGCCAGGCGCAATTCCCGGTGAAGTGCGGCGTCGAGGGCGGCCCGGTTGCCCAGACCAGTCAGGGCGTCCACAGAGGCCAGGCGCACAGCATTCTGGTAGTTGAGGGCATTGCTAAGAGGGACCACCAGCAGGCTCAGCCACTCCTCCAGTCGCGCCAGCTCCATTTCGGAAAACCGACGATCCCGATAGAACAGCAGTGAACCGAGGGGCTGGCCGGAGCCGTGCAGCGCGTAATCACACTGGTGTCGTCCGGTATTGCCGATATCCACAATGCCCCCCGGCACCGGCGCTTCATAGCGCACCCCTTTCAGACTCAGCAGTGGAGCCACCCCGTCATAGAAACGGGTGACCATGGTGCCCGGTTCCTGGGTGGTCATCAGGCGCTGCAACAGACCTAGTCGCTGCTCGGCAGCGTCTTTCTGGGGCGCACGAGGTTGTTGGCGATGTAGCGGTTGGGCGTCGTCTGGCATGAACGGGTTCGCTCTGTCTGTTGGTCACGTTTGCCGGGTAAAGGAAATACTCCGTAACGTGGTTCTCGAGTAGTCTCTCAAGCGATTTTTATGCCAGATTCAGAAAATGAATGTTAACTTGTTGTTTTTGTTGTAAAAACCGAGGGGTTCGTTGACGGTTTTTGGCGTGTAAACCATCAAAATGCGATGTGGTGGCGGAATTTTGACAAGGTTTGCCGCCGGGCGGTCAAACCTTGCCGGTGCCGCCCGTTCAGCGCGCACGCTGCCGTCAGCTTTCGTTCACGGCCGGCAGGCAGACACGGACGCAAAGCCCGCCTTCCGGCTGGTTCTGCGCATCAATGGTGCCCTGGTGCAGCGCGACACTGCGCTGGGCAATGGCCAGCCCGAGCCCGTAACCACCGCTTTCCCGGTTGCGGTCCTCGTCCGTACGGTAGAAGGGCTGGAAGATGTCAGAAAGGCTCTCTGCCGGCACCCCAGGCCCCTGATCGCAGACCTGCACGCAGTAGTACGGATCGTCGGGCTTATGGGGTTTGTCGGCGCTGAGTGACAGGCGGACAGTCGAGGCGGGATCGGTGTAATGCAGGGCGTTGCGCAGGATGTTCTCGAACACGCCGACCAGCATGTTGCCGTGGGTCGGGACCAGAGCTTCGTCCAGCTCCGAATCCAGCACCAGGGTCACACCCTTACGTCTCGCCTCGGCGCCATAGTTTTCCATCAGGGTTTCCAGCAGGGCCCGCAAGTCCAGGGTGTCGTCCAGCTCCCAGCCGCCGTTGTCGTGTACGGGCAGCGCCAGAATGTCGGAGATGACATCGCCCAGATAGTCGGCGGCTTTCTTGATCCGATCCAGTTCCTTGTCTACCGAACCATTGCTGCGCTGCTGGGCAATGCCGAGTGCCACCTGGAGTCGGGCGAGGGGAGAGCGAAGCTCGTGAGACACATCTTTGATCAGGCGCTTCTGCTCCAGCATGGCCTTTTCGAGCCGTTCGGTCATGTGGTCGAAATCCCGGCCCAGGCTCGCAATTTCATCCCGCCGTCCGGCAAAGTGGGGGCTGACGCGTACACTCAGGTCGCCATTGGCGATCTGCTTGGTGGCTTTCTGCAGAGTGGCAACGCTACGGGAAAAATGTCGGGCAAGGAAGTAGCAAGCCACCCCGCAGATCAGAATCGAGACCAGCAGTAGCGGCCAGATGTTGCTGATAAACAGCTGCCACATGATATCCGCTTCGGAGGGGTCGTCGTGGGTGGACGACACTGTAATCACCTTGATCTTTCGGCCATCATTGAGCGAGAGGTAGCGGCCATAGATTTTCTGATGACCTTCGATGTGCCGGCCGTAGGGCTTGATGCTGGTCAGCTCGGGAATGAGCGCTTGGACGCCCTGAGGCACCGGGCGATCCAACAGGTCCTCACCTTGTTCGTCGACAATATAGAAATACTGTGTGGACCAGCCGGGCATGGCCCTCATGTCCTGAATCAGTTCTTCGGTATTGCGGTTGATGGCCGAGCCGACCATCTGAAACAACAGGCGGCGGGCCGGGGCGTAGTCCTTGTCATAGCGGTGTTGGTGTAGCTTGGCGTCCGGCGCCAGATCAAACCAGTGCACCAGCACATTGGTGGCCACAATGATCGTGGCCGTGATCAGCCAGAAGGTGAAAAATACTTTCAGGTAAAGTCGTGTCATGCGGAGGCTAGGCCACCCTCGTGGGTATCGTTCAGGGTGAGCATATAACCGGCGCCGCGGACGTTGATGATCATTTCCCGTCGGGCTCCGGCACTGGTCAGCTTTTTGCGGATATTACTGACATGCACGTCGATACTGCGGTCGTAGGGGGTCAGTTTGCGGTTCAGCGCCTGCTCGGTGAGCTCATCCTTGCTGATCACCTGGCCGGCCTGGCGAACCAGCAGCTCCAGTACGCTGAACTCGGTGCCCGTCAGGGGGACATCGTGATCCTGCCAGTGGGCGCTTCGGCTGCCCAGGTGCAGGCGCAGTGCCTCCACCTGAAGGGTTTCGGCGCCGCCCGGTGACTGCACGGCACTGCCGGCCCGGCGCAGCACGGCCCGCAGGCGGGCAACCAGCTCCCGGGGATCACAGGGCTTGGGCAGGTAGTCATCGGCCCCGATTTCCAGGCCTACGACCCGATCGATGGTGTCTCCCTTGGCGGTGAGCATGAGCACCGGGGTGGTGTACTTCTGACGCACCGACTTGAGCACGTCAAATCCGCTGCGCTTGGGCAGCATCACATCCAGGATGATCGCCGCGTAATGGCCGCGGTTGACTTGCTCCAGCGCCTGCTCGCCGTCGTGGGCAACGTCCACTTCGAACCCCTCTGCAGTCAGATACTCGTTGAGTAGCTGGCAGAGTTCCTGGTCATCGTCGATCAGTAGCAGTTTCACCATGGTAGTGTCGGTTCTTGCCTCGTTTGAATGCCGAGTGTGTAGTGTGCTACAGCCTCCGCCGTCTGTCATGGCGTGGGACACAATTTAACCTTTTTTAACATGGCTCCCGCACTTGCCTGCCGGGGCCAGAATTGGGAGAATTCCCGTCCATCCGGAGTGATACCAGCAGAGGTGCATGTGGCGCAGATAGGCTTGTTTTTTGGAAGCGACGAGGGTAACACCGAACGGGTGGCTTACCTGATCCAGCAGTGTCTGGGCGAGGATGTGGTCGCCGTGCACGATATCGCCGATGTGACCCAACTGGATCTGGCGGATTACAACCAGATGATTCTCGGCATCCCGACCTGGGATTTCGGACAGATTCAGTCGGATTGGGAAGAGTTCTGGGATGATGTGGCTGAAGTGGACTTCAGTGGCAAGACCATCGCGCTGTTTGGCCTGGGTGATCAGTTTGGTTACGGTGACTACTTCCTTGATGCCATGGGAATGTTGCACGATGTGGTGGTCGCCGGCGGCGCCACTATCGTGGGGCACTGGCCCACGGAAGGCTATGATTATGAGGCGTCCAAGGCCGAAATTCCCGGCGAGGGCCTGTTTGTCGGCTTGGCTCTGGATGAAGATCAGCAGGAAGAACTGACCCTCAGCCGGCTGAATCTCTGGTGCGAGCAGATCCATCAGGCATTTGGGTTGACTACTCCCTTGAGCTCGCTGAGCGACGACTGACCTGATTCAGGTTTCAGCGATGAACACCGCCCGAATCGGAGCGGGATGACCCTCGGCGGTTCGGTTCGGATCGTCCGGGTCCAGAAACTCCGGCAGTGAGTGAAACCTCATCCAGTCAGTGGCGCGCTGCTCTTCCGTAGTGGTGGGGCAGAAATCGACCATGCGCGGGCTCCGGAAGCCGGCTTTGCGCAGCCAGCTCAGGAGACTGGGGCCGCTGGGTAAAAACCACACGTTATTCATTTTGGCGTACCGGCCTTCGGGCACCAGCACCTCACCCAGTCCGCCTTCGATCACCAGCGTCTCCAGTACCACTTGACCGCCAGGGCGCAGCGCCTCTTTCAGCTCCCGAAGGTGATCCATGGGGGAGCGCCGGTGATAGAGAACACCCATCGAGAACACGGTATCGAAGGCCTCCAGTTTGGGGGGGAGGGCTTCTATGCCTACTGGTACCACGTCGACCGGCGGGTTCCCGCCGAGCAATCGTTTAATGGCGAGAAACTGCACGACAAAACGCGGTGATGGATCAATGCCGATGACCCGTGATGCGCCCGCGCCGAGCATCCGCCAGCAGTGATAACCGTTGCCGCAGCCCACGTCCAGCACCCGCCGGTGGGTCAGGTCCGCCAGATGGGGGCTGACCCGATCCCACTTCCAGTCCGAGCGCCACTCGGTATCCAGATGAATACCGTGGAGGTGGTAGGGCCCCTTGCGCCAGGGAATCAACGCTTCCAGCGCGCTTCGCAATTGCTGGAGGGTGTCGGCATCAAGCGCGTCATCGGTCTCGATTCGAACCTCGTTGTTCAGCTCGATCGAGTCGGCATGAATATCGGGCAACTGGTCCAGCGCATTGAGCCAGTCGGGAAGGTCGCCGTAGCGACGGGTGTCCAGTCCCCGACGGATCTGCTCGGGCAGTTGTTCAGCCCAGCGAGACAAGACCGGGTCGAGGCGAAGCGTCTCGAGGAGGGTGTGGTAATACTCAATCATTTGATAGCAATCATCGATGCGAAATTGAAACACTGGAACCAGACGTCCACGCTGGTAAACCCGGCCTGGCGGAGACGGTCGCGATGGGTTTCGAGCGTTTCCGGGATCAGGACCTCTTCCAGCGCACTGCGCTTCTGGGCGATTTCCAGATCGCTGTAGCCGTTGGCGCGTTTGAAGTTGTGATGCAGCTCGATCATCAGCTCATTGTGCAGCGGATCCTTGAACGCCACTTTTTCCGACAGGATCAGAATGCCGCCCGGCTGCAGGCCCTCGGCGATCTGGTCGAGCACGGCCTGACGTTCGCCGGGGGGGATGAACTGCAGCGTGAAATTGAGGACCGCCATGGAGGCGCCGCTAACCGGGGTGCTCTGCAGGTTGGCACAGAGCAGCTGCACCGGGGGTTCGGCGGTGTCGGCGGCGAGCACCTGGCGGCATCGTTCAATCATGGCGGGGGAGTTGTCGACCGCCACGATGTCGCAGTTGCTGGCGCGAATCCGGTGTCGCATGGCCAGAGTGGCAGCCCCCAGAGAGCAGCCCAGGTCGTAGCAGCGACTGTTCGAGGTCGCGTAGCGCTCGGCGAGGTCGCCGATCATATTGATGATGGTGGCGTAGCCCGGAACCGAGCGCTTGATCATATCCGGAAAGACCTCCACAACCTTCTGATCGAAGGCGAAACGGCTGACTTCAGCGAGTGGGTCGGCGTAGAGTTGGTCGGAGTGGCTGTCGGACATGGGCATTTCCAGATGAGTCGGGCAAGTTCAGGCGCGAATTGTACCGATTGCGGTCCCGAATTGGCAGAGCCCGCCTGTCACGGAATTGTCACATCGATGTTTCACCATGCAGAAATGTCTGCCAATCTCTCGTCCTGTCTGGCCAATGGCCCGCTTTCCCCGGTATCCGCCCCATCGGAGGCGTTGCAGCGCCTGATTGACCGGAAGCTGCTGACGCCACTGTTCCAGCCCATCATCGCACTTGATGGTGGCAGGATCGTTGGTTACGAGGCGCTGATTCGGGGGCCCGAGGACAGCGACCTGCACAGCCCGGCCCAGTTGTTTGATGCGGCCCGGTGCAGTCAGCAATTGGCCGCCCTGGAATACGCCTGTCGGGAAGTGGCCTGCGAGGCCTTTGTGGCACAGGCGCTGCCGGGTAAGCTGTTTCTTAATATGTCGCCATTGAGCTTTACCGACCGGCACTACCGGGAAGGGGTCACCCGGGAGATTCTGACCCGGGTCGGCCTGGATCCCGAGCGGGTGGTCTTTGAATTGACCGAACGCCAGCCGCTGGATGAGTTTGTCTCGCTCCGGGCGGCCACGGATCACTTTCGCCACCAGGGGTTCGCGGTGGCACTGGATGATCTGGGCGCCGGCTACGCGGGGCTGCGGGTCTGGAGTGAGCTCAATCCCGATTACGTCAAAATTGATCGACATTTTATCAGCGATATCGACGCCGATCCGGTCAAACGGGAATTTGTGCGCGCCATGCTGGACATTGCAAATCGGCTCGGAAATCGGGTGATTGCCGAGGGTATCGAGCGCGAAGAGGAATTGCGTACGCTCGCCGCACTGGGGGTCGAGTATGTGCAGGGGTACCTGTTGCTGAGGCCCTGCAGCCACCCGCCCAAGCAGATGGTGGGGCTCGAGGGACTGGTCGGTTTTCGGCCGCGACTGCACGACACCTTCACCTTCCGTCAGCGGGTTGGTGACATTGTTCAGTACGCCGAGGCCGTCGAGCCAACGGTTTCAACCCTGTCAGTGGTCGAACGGTTTCGGGCCGATCAGCAACTGACCTGCCTGCCGGTCGTGGAAGAGGGGCGGCCTTTGGGGATGGTCAGCCGCAGCGAGCTCTTGAACATCTTCTCGCATCGATATTCTTATGAACTGCACGCGGGTAAACCGATCGCGACCTTCATATGTAAGCGCACCATCCGAGTTGATGTTGATTGCGAACTGAAACTGGCCGGCCAGATGGTCACGGAGGACCCCCTGCAGAATCTGAGCGTGGATCTGCTGGTTGAACGGGAGGGCCGCTATGCCGGCGTCGTTCGGGTGGGACGGCTGTTGCGCTGTATCACCGAGGAAAAAATGCGGCTCGCGAGACACAGCAACCCGCTGACCCAGCTCCCGGGGAACGTGCCTCTGTACGAGTGGATAGACCAGCTACTTCTCGATGCCCGACCCTTTACGGTCGCCTATTGCGATATCAACCAGTTCAAACCGTTCAACGATGCCTTCGGTTACGGGTTGGGAGACGATGTGATCCTGATGCTGGGGACGCTTCTGGTCAAGCACGCCCACGAGGCTCTGGATTTTGTCGGACATGTTGGTGGTGATGATTTTGTCGTGGTCTTTCGCAGTGATGATTGGCGCATTCGCTGCCAGCGTATTCTGGCGCAGTTCATCGAGGACGCAGCCGACCTCATGCCCCCGGAGCAGCGGGACTACTGGAGCCACGATCGCACTGGTCAGCGTCAGCGCTTCGGTCCCCTGACACTGTCCATCGGTTGTGTGACTCCCGATCCCGTACATTGCAGAACCCATCACCAGGTGGCTCAGTTACTGGCCGAGGCAAAGCACAGCGCCAAAGCGCAGGGCGGCAACTCACTGTTTGAGTCCCGCCGGCGCCAGCCCACATGACCGGCGCTGCTGCAGGCTCCTGAATTTTCTCGATTTTCTGTCACCCCCTCCGTAAATACGCTATTCTGTGGGCAGGCGTTGATGCCCTGTATGACTCGGTTCCGGAGACTCCCCTATGGCCTATGCGGGCTACAAAAAGCTGCACGCACTGATTGTGGACGACTTTGACAGCTTTCGTATGACCGTCAGCAAAATGCTTCAGGAAATGGGCGTAAACTCGATTGATACCGCCAGCAATGGCGCTGAAGCCCTGCGCCTGTGCAAGGCCAAAATGTACGACCTGATTCTGTGTGACCACAATCTGGGGAAAGGGAAAACGGGGCAGCAGGTACTCGAAGATCTTCGCTATCACAAAATTCTTGATCCCACGGCGGTTTTTATCCTGATTTCGGCGGAGTCCAGCCGCAGTATGGTGATGGCCGCCTACGACTCGGAGCCGGACGAATACCTGGCCAAACCGATCACCACCCGATCCCTGCAGCGGCGTCTCGATCGCCTGATGGCCCGGCGCGACAAGTTGACACCGGTGTATCGGGCCATCAATGGCAAGCAGTTTGATGTCGCCATTCAGCTGTGTCGCAAAGAAGTGGCCTCCGACGGCCGGTTCGCGGCTCACTGCCAGAAAATGCTCGGTCACCTGTATCTCGAGATGGGAGATGTTGATGCCGCCGAGGCGCTGTATCGCGAAGCGCTCGAGCACCGCTCACTGGACTGGGCGATGGTCGGCATGGCGGAGGTCAAGCGCGCGCGGGGCGATCTTCTGGGGGCGCAGCAATGGTTGGAAGAAACGGTGCAGGAACACCCGTTGTTCATGAAGGCCTATGACCTGCAGGCGCAAATATGTCGCGAGCAGGGCGCCCGTGACCGTCTTCAGAAAGTGCTTGAACACGCCGTTGAAGTCTCTCCGCTCGCGATTTTACGACAACAGACGCTGGCCGAAACGGCGATGGAAAACCACGATGTGGTTACCGCGGCAACGGCTTACCGCAAAGCGGTTCGGCTGGGCGAGAATTCGGTGTATGACCGGGCCGATGTTCATCTGGATTTTGCCCGGGCGACGGCGACCCTGTTCGCCGAAGACAAAACGCTGGCCAAGCAATACGCCCGGGATGCGCTGAAAACCCTCAGCGATTACGAGCAGCGGTTTGGGAAACAGACCGATCGTAAAGCGGAAGCGTTGTTGATTGAAGCTCAGATCGCAGCGGGACAGGGCGATAAAAAACTGGCGGAGCAATTGCTCGAGCAGACTCAGTCGCTGCTGGCGGATGAGGGTCTGGTCCTGAGTCTGGATGCGTCGCTTGAGCTGGCGAAGACCTATCGCGCTACGGATCGGGCCACCGAGGCCAGCGAATTGCTGGAGGAGTTGACGTCTCTGCACGCCGGTCAGGAGCGTGATCTGGAAAAAATTGACCGGCTGCTGGAAGAGCCGGTCAGCCATAAAAACCGGCAGCTGGTGGCCGAAATCAACCAGCGCGGCATCAGTTTCTATGAGCAGCAACAGTATCGGGATGCAATTGAATGCTTTGATGAAGCGTTGCGCAAGTTTCCGCGACATATCGGCGTCCGCCTTAACCTCGCTCAAGCGTTGCTGGATAAAATCGATCGGGAAGGTGCTCATGAGAGCGACCTGGCCAAAGTGTCGGTTACTCTTCAGTTTGTGACTGACACCATCCTGCCCAACCACGAGCAGTTCCGTCGCTTCCGGCAGCTTCAGGATCTGCATCGGCAAGTCGAGAACAAAGTCAAAATCGGTAGTTGAGGGTGTGACGTGGCATTGGTGAATCAAACCCTGAACACCCAAGAGGGGAGAGCAATGGACGAACAAGATGAGGGTCTGGATTTCAGCTTTGTACTGGCCTCCAGCGTTCATGACATGAAAAACTCGCTGGGTATGCTGCTGCATACTCTGGAGTCCATGTTGGCGGACAACCCGCCGGAAAATGATGCACAGCGGAAAACCTTCTCTGTGCTCGGCTACGAAGCATCGCGAATCAACAGTGAGCTTGTTCAGCTGTTGACCCTGTATCGCATGCAGCACGAATCGCTGCGGGTTCAGGTCGACGAGCACCACGTGGTGGACCTGCTGGAGGACCAGGTGGACCGGAACGATGTGCTGTTCCAGGCTCGGGACCTGGAGGTGACAGTAAAGTGTGATCCGGATCTCAAATGGTACTTTGACAGCGAATTGCTTGGCGGCGTGATCAACAATATTCTGGTAAATTGTGCCCGGTACTCGCACTCGCAACTGTTGATCAGCGCTGAGGTGACGGACCGGGGGCTGGACATCCGCATTGCCGATGATGGACAGGGTTACCCCCAGTCAATGCTGGATGCCCCACTGGAGATGAACGCGGGCGTTTCTTTTTCCAGTGGCAGTACCAACCTGGGGCTGCTGTTTGCGGCCCGGATTGTCCAGTTGCATCGCGCTCACGGCATCCGCGGCAGCCTTAAACTGGCCAATGATGGCCCGCTGGGCGGTGGCATTCTGACTCTGACCCTGCCGTGATGGCCGGGCACTGAAACCCTTAACAGGCAATTCATAATAACTATGCTGAAACTTCGAGCCCGACATAATAAGCACCAGTCCGTGTGGCTGGTAGAACCGGGAGTTAAAGTGGGGCGTTCAGCCTCCAACGATTTGATCCTGGACCACGCCAGCGTGGCCAGCCTGCAGTTCGTCATCGGTGTTCGCGCCGACCGCCTCATTCTCAAAAACCGAGCGCCGGAAACGCCATTGCGGGTCAATGACAAACTCATCGATGACCGCTGCAGGCTTCAGGAGGGCGACCGGATAACCCTTGGTGATCTGGAGCTGGAGATCATCGACCCGAAAAAAGATGTTGGCCAGGCCCCGCCGGCGCTTACCGAGTGGAGCCTCAAGCCCAATAGCGCGGCGCTCGGCTCTCGGGTATTTCCGCTCGCCCAGACGACGGTAGTGGGGCGTTCAAGCGAGTGTGATATTCATCTGGCGGTCGCACACCTGTCACGCCGACACGCTCAGCTTCAGATTCTGGATGGTCTGCTGTACGTTAAGGATCTCGGCTCTTCCAACGGCACTTTCCTCAATGGTGAGCGGGTCACCGAGGCGCGGGTTCGTCGGGGTGACGAGCTGCGCTTTGATACCCTGAGCTTCGGTGTCATTGGCCCCTCCGATGATCTCGGGAAAACCACCGTACGCAGCACTGCTCCGACCAGGGCACCCGCAGCAAAGGCGAGCGCGCAGAAACCCAGAGTGGACGAGACGACCCGACGGGAAGCGGCCAAGGAGCCTCAGACGGTTCAGCCTCAGCCGACGGCGTCGACCGCTGGCTCCGAACGGACCGCCCGCCAGCGGGGCTGGGTCGGAGGCTTGGTCCTGTTGGGGCTGCTGGCAGCGGTGGTTGTCGTGTGGTTGGTCAAAAAATAACCTAAAGGTTTGCTGGCGTCGGCCGATACCGGGAAAGCGTATCGTAAATTCACTCGCCTCCCGGGAGGTGCATAATGCCCATTTCCTCAATTCACAGTGCCTCCGGTCGCCCGGCGGATCTTCTCCCCGAGCAGTCCGGGCGCAATGGTGGGGCTGCTTCTCAGGGAGCAGTGGCATCGGAGCGATCCCCGGGTGCCGAGACCTCCAGCCTGGAGGAACGCCGACAGAAAGCGTTCCAGACCATCGAGCAGACCCTGGCCATGGGCTACGAAAAGCTCGCCTCGAAGCGCGGTGGCGCGGCTCAGGCGTTCGACCGCTTTGAGCCCCTGAGCGCCGAAAAAGTCGCGGGTAATATACTTGGTTTTATCGAACGTCGACTCCTCAAAGACGCGGCCGAAGGCGCCACCGAAGCTCAACTGCAGGCGCGCCTGGATGCCGGATTGGAGGGCTTCAAAAAGGGCTTTGCCGAGGCGCAGAAGCAACTGGAAGCCCTGGCGAGCTTTACCCCCGAAATCCAGGCCGATATCGATGATACCCGCGAACGGGTGTTAGCCGGTGTCGAAGACCTCAGGCAGCGGATTGTTGACCAACAACTAGGTCAATCCCAACTGGGTCAATCCCCGTCGGATGAGCGCGCTGATGGTGCCAATACCTCCCGGTCCGAGGGACCGCTCGCCTATCGATATGAACAGGCCCGCGCCAGTCGGTTCAGCTTCGAGCTGATGACCGCCGAGGGGGACCGCGTTGCCATACAGGCCAACAGCAGTGCCGCTGTGTCGCTCAGTGGGTCGGGCAATGGGTCCTCCTTTTCCGCTGCGGCCAGCCGGTCATTGAGTTGGTCTGTGGAGGGCGATCTGAATGCCGATGAACGGTCCGCGATCGAATCCCTTCTGGGGGGCGTTGATCGTCTGGCCGAACAGTTCTTCTCCGGTGATCTGAATGGGGCGCTGGAATCGGCCATGGCGCTCGGTTACGACCGCGAGCAAGTGGCCAGCTTCTCCCTGAATCTGAGTCAATCGTCAATCCGGCAGGTCAGTGAAACTTATGGTCGGAGCACCGGAAAGCCCGAGCAGGGGCCCGGGCTTCAGGAGCGACTGGCGCCCTTGGGACAGTTTCTCCGGGGCCTGGAGGCAGCGCTGGCCGACGCATCCCGGGTGTCTGCGGGTCCTGAAACGCTGCTTCTGGACGTCGCCGAGCGTATGCTGCCGTCTGATCAAACCGAGACTCCAGCCCAGTCCCTGCGCGGGTTCATGGCGCAGATGCTGGAGACGCTGACCACCGACCCGGTGGGTGCCGAACCGCCTCAGCGTTCTTCGGCTGATGTCGGTGATACGTCCGGGGAGGCCTGATTGTCGGAACCGGTTCTGATCCTGTACACCACCCTCGGCTGTCATCTGTGCGAACAGGCCAAAGATGAACTCTGGCCTGCACTGACACAGACCGGGTGGCGGTTGGAAGAGGTGGATATAGCGGACTCGGATAGCCTGATGGCTCGCTACGGAACGCGCATTCCGGTGGTCGCCCGGTCCGATTCCGGAGCGGAACTGGGCTGGCCCTTCAGTTCGGGTGAGGTAACGGGATTACTCGAAGGATAGTGCGACCTCCGGTCGGCTCAGAGCTTTATCCCGATCTGATCCATGGTGTCGGAAACCCACTGAATGGCTTCCAGGTAGGCTTGTGAGAGCTGGCTGGCCGTGATGCCCACGCTGCTCAGATAGGACCAGTCGATCGCCCCCCAGGCGCCTCGCTCATAATGCTCCACGATATCCAGAATCCGTCCCTCGTGCCCCTGGTGGCGCAGCAGGGCCTCGCTCAGTTCCGGGCTCAGGGACAGGTTCCCCAACAGCACATCAAGCGGTACGTCCATGAACGCATCCAGGGTGGACAGCAGGCCGACGGTGAAGAACGCGTCCTGACGGGCCTCTCTTTGCATGGCACTGGCGAGGGTCTCGCACATTCGGGCGCGGGTCAGCGCCGCCACACTCAGTTCGGTGGGTTTGTTGCCGAGGTTGGCCATGGCCAACAGATTGACCCAGTTTTTGATGATATCCAGGCCGAGCAGGGTGATGGCCTGGCGTAAGGACTCGATGGTTCGCGGTAGGGCAAAGGCGGCGGAGTTGACCAGGCGCAACAGTTTATAGCTCAGTACCGGGTCCTGGGAGAGCAACTGCTCGACGCGCAGAATGGATACGTCAGGATCGTGCAGGGCAGCGAGCAGTTGCAGAACGGCCTGCTTGCTTTCCGAGATTTTGTGACCCGAGAGAATTTTCGGACGCGCGAGGAAATAGCCCTGAAACAGGTCGAACCCCAGGGCCCGGCAGCGCTCGAGCATTTCGTAGGTTTCCACCTTTTCGGCCAGCAAGGTGAGGCCCAGAGGTTTGAGGTGTTCTATATGATCCAGCAGCTCGGCTTCCGATAGTTGCAGTACGTCGAGCTTGACGATGTCGGCGTACTCCAGCAGAGGGCGGGTCTGCTCGGTGAGCACAAAATCATCCAGGGCAATGGTATAGCCCTCGGAGCGCAACTGCGTCAGGCCGGTCAGCAGTGCCTGATCGACCACCTGATCCTCCAGAACTTCCACCACCATCTGGCGTCGGTCGAAGGGCGGGGGCGTGATCAACAGTGTCCGGGTGAAATTGATGTAGGCCTTGAGTTTACCGACCACTTTTTCCAGTGAGAGATCGGTGAAGGTGTGCAGCAGTACCTGCGAGCTGGCGGAGTCACCATTGGTGAAGGAAGCCAGGTTTCCGGAGCCTGAGCGACACAGCAGTTCGTAGGCGACGACCTGCATGGAACGGTTGAAAATGGGCTGCCGCGCCAGCAGCGGTAGAAGCTCAGACATGGGGGCTACTGCGTTATCCTTAAATCGAACCAGTGGGCCAGTTTAGCCCGGTCCGGTCCTTGTACACAATCGTCGGGAGCGGAAGCCGGGGAAATGGGTAAGGCCAAATTGATGAATATTGTGCCATTTCTGCTAGACTGGGCGGTATCTGGCGCCGCTGCAATGCTCATCAGACAATAATCAAGCGCGCCTTCTTTCGGGGATTTCACTATGGCAAACCTGCTCAGTACCGTGGATCAGCGAACCCGCCTGGTGGGCGAAAACCGGTTGGAGCTGCTGTTGTTCCGATTGGGGGGCGCCCAGTTGTTCGCAATCAATGTCTTCAAGGTCCAGGAAGTGGTCAAAATGCCCCGGTTGCGCCGGGTGCCTCACAGTTACTCCCAGGTTTGTGGCGTGACCCAGTGGCGCGGACAGACGATTCCGGTACTGGATTTGAGTGCCGCGATCGGCGCCCGGGCTCTGCCACCGGGCACCGAACAGAACCTGATCGTCACGGAGTACAACCGCTCGGTACAGGCCTTCATGACCGGGCCGGTAGACCGTATTGTCAATCTGAACTGGGAGGAGGTATTGCCGCCACCGGAAGGGGCGGGACGCGGTCACTTTCTGACCTCGATCACCCGTGTGGACGGCCGGCTGGTGGAAATTCTGGATGTTGAGCGGGTTCTGGCTGAAGTGGCGGCGCTGAACACCGCGGTATCCGATCAGACGCTGGATCATACGCTGGCCCGCGAAGCCCGGGCACGGGGGCTGAAGGTGCTGCTCGCCGAGGACTCGGCAACCGCCGTCGCCCAGGTCCGGGAGACGCTCAGCGAGCTGGGGCTCGAGCTGATTGCGGTGCAAGACGGCCTGAAAGCGCTGCGGCAACTGCAGGCGTGGGTCGCCGAGGGTAAGCGGGTTACCGATGAGGTGGTCATGCTGATCACCGATGCGGAGATGCCCGAAATGGACGGTTATCGACTGACTGCGGAAATTCGTCAGTCGGTGGATTTCGGGGACCTGCACGTGGTCATGCATACCTCGCTCAGCGGCGGGTTCAATCAGGCGATGGTATCCAAGGTGGGCTGTGATGCCTTTCTGTCAAAGTTCGCGCCGGACGAGTTGGCCAGTGTGGTTCAGGCCCGGCTGAAAGCCTACCTGAACCTCTGATTCCGGTAGCGCGCTCGATCAGAAGGGCGCGCTTGCTTCCTCTGCGGTAATGAAGGGACTTTTCTCTCCCATCCGGTAGCCGTAAATCACCGAGTAAGACAGCACGTTCTGTACATAGCCCCGGGTTTCCCGAAACGGTATGGTTTCAATCCAGACGTCGTAGGGCAACTTGTGGGTCTTCTCTCGCAACCATTGCTTTACTCGATAGGGGCCGGCGTTGTAGGCCGCCGTGGCGAGAATCCGGTTGCCGCCGAACTCGGTCAGCAGTTCATTCAGGTAACGGCTCCCCAGCGCGATGTTCTTCTCCGGGCTGAGCAGATCGGCGCGTCGGTAGGGCACGCCCGCTTTTCGGGCGGTCTGCTGAGCGGTGGCGGGCATCAGCTGCATAAGCCCCATGGCGCCGGCCGGTGAGCGGGCGTGGGGCATGAAGGCGCTCTCCTGGCGGGCAATGGCGAACAGCAGGTGAGGGTGGATGGCGGTGTCCCGGGCGGCGGTCTGGACATGCTCCTGATAGGCGAGGGGAAAGCGCATCTGCAGGTCGTCCCAGAAACGAGCGCTGATCATTGCCTGAATGCCTTTGCGGTGCCAGCCCCAGCGCTGGGCCAGTTTGCCGGCCGCCATGATCCGCTCGTGCTCCAGCCCGGGTACGGTGTAATACCACTCGCGGCTGGCCGCAACGGTGTCGCCGATCATCAACCATTCATAGGCGCGCTGCAACGCCGGGTGCTGTTCCATTTCGGTCAGCACGGCGTCTGAAACCGGTGCTGGCTGGTCCAGGAGTCGGTACTCGAAACCCAGCTTGTCGGCGGAGAGAAACCCGTAAAAGCTCCGGGTGGCGGCCACGGCGGCGTAGAGATCTCTCGGTTCGGGGCCGGTGTTCTCCAGCGCCAGTTCCTCGATCATCCGGGCGCGCCAGTAGCGCCACCGCTCGCTGTCCTGAGCCTCGGCGGGGAGCTGGTTGAGCCAGGTATAGGCGCGCTCCCAGTCCAGTTGCTCCAGGGCGTCTCGGATCAGGGATTCGACCAGCTCGGTATTGCCCAGTGCCGGGACGGTGGCCAGCAGTTGATCGGCCTGCTCCCGGTGGCCCTGGAAGATCAAGCGCTGGGCAATGGTCTCCTGGGTGGCCAGGCGCTCTGTGTGGGAAAACAGTTGCTGGGCATCGTAACCGCGCCAGAGCGCAAGAGCCTGAAGCGCATCCCGGCGCGCAAGGCGTTGAATGCCGTGGCTGATGATGTCCTGCATGGCCTCGGACTGCTCGCGAAAACGTGCGGTCTGGGCGAGCGCCTTGGGGTTGCGGTTCACCTCTCGCATCAATCTGGCTTTGCCTTGCCAGCTATCCGGCATCTGTCGCGCAAGGTAGTTGGCCAGGCCGTAGGCGCGTCCTTTGATGGCCTTGGTATGGCGCTCCCAGGTGATGGCCGGTGTCAGACGCCCTTCGGCCATCCAGCGGTCGAATACCGGGTCACAGGCCTCCGGTTGCGAACGCGCCACATTCCACAGGGGTTCGACCTCATCCAGGGCACTCTTGTCGCCCCGGGTCAGGCGGGCGTGGAGGGCGTGGCAGGCCAGCTCGGTGTCCCCAAGGGCGCCCGGGTAATCGCTGAGGTACTGTTCCCAGCGCTTCTGGCGGGCGAGGCTGTGCAACCACTGGCGCTGGAGTTGATGGGCGAGATAGGAGCCCGACTCGGCCTCCAGAAAATTCCCGACCGCCTCGGGGGAGGCTTTCTGCAGGTTGCGGGTCAGTTCCCGGTAGGTAAGGTAGGGGGCGAGGGGATACCCCTCCAGTTGCTCAAGAAGGGTCTCGTAGCGGGTCATCTGTCGCCGGGACAGGGCATCCCGGGCCTCCAGAAATGTCTGGCGCTGGGCCAGACGTTCAGAGCTTGCCGTGGTGGCGTCCGGCCATGCGGCGTCTTGCGACGAGGGATCCGCGAGTACTTTGGGTACGGCCAGGGACAGGCCGACAAAAACGGCGAACAGGAAGACGTGGGACCGAATACGCAGCGACCACATGGTGTTGCTACCTCATTCTCTCGTACATGAACCGGTAATTCGCGGATTGACCGGATTATTCTTCTGTGACGAGAAGGAAGGCTGTATGATGCCCATCCGTCCCGCGCTTGTCAGCTCAGCATAACAGGCCCCCGGGGCCCGCGCTACTGGCGTTCCGCGATAAAAACCGGATTTTTATTCCCTTTGTGCAGTACATCAAAAAGTGTTCCCATGTCATTGATTCGCTTAGAAAATGCCCAACTCAGTTATGGCCTGCAAGTGCTTCTGGATGGCGTTGACCTGTCGGTTGAAAAAGGTCGCCGACTCTGCCTGATAGGCCGCAATGGGGCCGGCAAGTCCAGCCTGATGAAAGTGCTGGCCGGTGAGGTCGATCTGGATGGCGGTACCGTGCAGGTGGGTCCCGAGGTCAAGGTGGCGCGGTTGGCCCAGGATCTTCCCGAGGCCGATGACAAAACCGTGTTTGACCTGGTGGCCGAGGGGCTGGGGGATGTGGGCGAGTTGCTGCAGAAATTCCATCACCTGTCCCACGCCGGTGGCGAGAGTGATATGAGTGAGTTGGCGCGCCTGCAACAGCAGATCGAAGCGCAGGACGGCTGGCAGTTCCAGCAGAAGGTGGATACCACCCTGACCCGCCTGGGGCTCGAAGGCGACTGGGCCATGGCCAACCTCTCCGGCGGCTGGCGCCGCCGGGTGGCTCTGGCTCAGGCGCTGGTGTCCGGGCCGGACGTACTGCTGCTCGATGAGCCCACCAACCACCTCGACATTGCCGCCATTGAGTGGCTCGAACAGCAGTTGCTCCAGTTCCCGGGCGCCCTGGTGTTCATTACCCACGATCGGTCTCTGTTGCAGAAACTTGCCACCGACATTGCCGAGCTGGATCGGGGGCATTTGCGCACCTGGTCGGGGACTTACGACCGGTACTTGGAGTACCGGGAGCAGGCTCTGGCGGAAGAGGCGCGTCACAATGCGCTGTTTGACAAGAAACTGGCCCAGGAGGAAGTCTGGATCCGTCAGGGCATAAAGGCGCGCCGCACCCGCAACGAAGGACGGGTTCGCGCTCTGAAAGCCATGCGGGAAACCCGCAATGAGCGCCGGGAGCTCCAGGGCAAGGCCTCGTTCTCGGTCAGCTCCGGGGAGCGTTCCGGCAAGCTGGTGGCGGAGCTGGAAAAGGTGTCCTACGGCTTCCCGGAGAAAGCAATTGTCTCGGACTTTTCCTCCGTCATCATGCGCGGTGACCGTATTGGCCTGATCGGTGCCAATGGCGCCGGCAAGAGTACGCTGCTGAAGTTGATTCTCGGGGAGCTGGAACCTCAGGAAGGACGGGTGCGCCTGGGTACCCAGTTGCAGGTGGCGTATTTTGATCAGTTGCGGGAACAGCTTAACCTCGATCAGAGCGCGGTGGACAATATTGCCGAGGGGCGCGAATTCATCGAGCTCAACGGCAAGTCGCGGCACATCATTTCCTATCTGGGCGACTTTCTGTTCACCGGGGAGCGGGCGAGAACCCCCTTGCGTGCGCTGTCCGGGGGCGAGCGCAACCGGGTTCTGCTGGCCAAGCTGTTCAGTAAGCCGGCCAACCTTCTGGTCATGGATGAGCCGACCAATGACCTGGATGTCGAGACGCTCGAGCTGCTTGAGGACTTGCTGACTGATTACGACGGCACCGTATTGCTGGTCAGCCACGACCGGGCATTCCTCAACAATATCGTCACCAGTGTCATCGCCTTTGAGGGGCGCGGTCGGGTGCGTGAGTATGTCGGGGGCTACGACGACTGGTTGCGCCAGGGGGGACGCTGGACTGATGATAGCGCGCCGTCTGAGCCAGCCGCCGCCGGGGTCTCCTCCGCGCCGTCGGCCCCGGCGGCGCCGGCGACCAAGCCCAAAAAGCTCAGCTATAAACTGCAGCGGGAGTTTGATCAGTTGCCGGAGCGGATTGAAGCGCTGGACGCCCGGCTGGACGCATTGCAGCAGCAGGCCGCGGATCCGGCGTTCTACAGCGAGCCACAGGACAAGGTGGATGCGCATTTGAAAGCGCTGGCCGATGTGGAGGCGGAGTTGGAGACGTGTTTTGAACGCTGGGCCGAGCTGGAGGACATGCAGGGCGCCTGAGAGCGCCCTGGCGCAAACATCAGGTCTCTCGGGTGTCGGATTCCGCTACCCGGACCGCGAGCACGTCGCAACTGGCACCGTGCAGAACACTGTTGGAGGTGGAGCCGAGCAGTAGCGCAAAACCTTTGCGGCCGTGGCTGCCGACAATGATCAGGTCGGCTCCTTCCTGATTGGCGAGATAGTGCAACTCGGTGGCCGGTTGGCCCACCAGCACATGTTCCTGCTGAATGGGGAAATCGACGTGCTGGGTCAGACGATGCAGCTCCTGTTCGGCTTTGAGTTGCAGTTGCTCCTGAACCTCTGACAGATCCACGGGCATGTCGCCGCCGTAGGCGAATGTCAGCGGCTCGATGACATGGGCGACACTGACCGTAGCCTGGCAGGCCTGGGCGAGCTCGGTGGCTCTCTGCAGAACCTGGGGCGACTCCTCGGACAAGTCCAGGCCAGCAATAATATGTTTGTAAACTGCCATAATCTGACGTCCCGTAACTGGTTGGCGAACGACCTGTAACTGGGAGAGATATTTTGCTCTCCGATGCTATTGATAGTAGCACTTTTAAAGAGCGGGATCAGTGGAACAGTCAATACCGGGAGGAGTGTGAGCGGTGAATATCTGGATAGTCGTCATTTTACTGGGCGTGCTCGCCATGGTGCTGGGGCCGGTCATGATGCTTCAACCCAGCGAGCGCGACCGCCAGCAGGAAGCGGTGCGTCGGCGGGCGACCGAAAAAGGCCTGCGGGTCACTCTGGAAGCCTTGCCTAGACAGGCAACCGATCTCAGTGAACCGGAGCGACTGCCGGTCTATCGCCAGCCCGCGGCCAAAGGGGGAGGGCCGGCCCGGGACTGGATGCTGGTGCGGGCCGCCTACGAGCACGAGTCGCATTTTATGGGGGTATGGGCCTGGCAGGGAAAGGGCCGAGCTACGCCCGCTGAGCGAGCCTGTTTGCGCGAGTGTCTGCCCCGAATGCCGCGCTCGGTACGCGCCCTCAGTGGTGACCCGGGGGGGTGGTCGATCTATTGGACCGAAGCGGGGGGTGACCGGGCGCTCGCGGTTGTCGAGGAGACTCTGGCCGCCCTCAGGGGTTGTAGTCCGTCTCCGGCATCAGCTCCTGGCTGAGCGCCTTGCGCTTGCCCTGAATCACCTCCCCGAGCTCCCGGATCATCGCCATGCGTTGCGGGTAGGGGTGATCGGAACCGATCAGCAGCCCCTGGGCGCGTTTGTAATACGCCTGGGACGTAGTGATATCGCCGCGCTGCAACGCCTTGTGGCCCTCGGCGATGTAGGTCACCACATCGATCATCAGTCGGGTCCAGGACAGGTCGAGCAGGTAGTCACTGAGCGTGCCCCCCTCCAGGCGCCCCTCGTTGTCCTGTCGGCGCAATACCTGAGCGGCCTGATCAAGGCACTCCCTGGCGCGTGCCATCTCGGCGTCGCTCTCCCTCAGGCGGCCGGCGTGGCTCGGCTCTTGATCGTGCAACATTTCGTCCGCCCGCTCCCGGACATGGGCGATCCGGGTTTCCAGGTGGGTTTTGTCGCCCTCCTCGAGCTCCAGCATCTGCTCGAGCAGGTGCAGTATTTCCCGGTTGATACAACGGGCGATGGCGCGGTTGCGCAGCGTTTCTTCGATCCCGACCAAGACCTCCTCCAGGGCGTCAATCCGCCAGCGAACCCGGCGCTGCCGCAATCGGATCTGGCGAAAGCGTTCCTCGCGCTGGTTGACCAGATGCACGATCAGCAGCGATAGAAACAGCAGTGATGTCAGCAGCAATAAGCTGGCCATGACGCTCCGGGGGTCATCAATGGAAGAAATAATTCCTGACGGGGTTGGGCCCGCTTTTCAGGTTGTCGGCTCGCGTTGCCAAAGCTTTATGATCTATTTTTATCAAACCCTTGTAAATCAAGCAGATAGACGCGTCTTCCCGGGGCCGTCGGCGACCCTGCCAGCGCTGTGAGGGAAGCACCTGAGCGACGGTTCTGGCGGTGTTGATCGACGCCTTGAGGAAGTTCGCGACTTGACCCAGCCCGGTTGAGGACTTATATATGCGCACCTCAACCGGCATTTTGCAGCGCTCTGGCCATCCGGCTAGCCGCTCTCACTCGGAACGGACAAAGAAGAGTCGCATGGGTAAATCCTTAGTTATTGTCGAATCCCCGGCCAAGGCCAAGACGATCAATAAATATCTGGGCAACGATTTTATCGTCAAGTCCAGTGTCGGTCACATTCGGGATCTGCCCACCAGTGGCAACTCCAAACCGGTCGATCCCAAAGAGCGCGCCCGCCAGGCGGCCAAGACCCGCAAGCTGTCACCGGCCGAAAAGGCCAAGTACAAGGCGAAGAAGCAGAAAGAGCAGTTGATCAAACGGATGGGTATTGATCCCGAGCACGGCTGGGACGCCCACTATGAAATTCTGCCGGGCAAGGAAAAGGTGGTCGATGAGCTGCGCAAGCTCGCGGCCAAGGCTGACACCATCTACCTCGCAACGGACTTGGACCGCGAAGGGGAGGCGATTGCCTGGCACCTGCAGGAGGCCATTGGTGGTCAGCCCGAGCAGTATCGGCGAGTGGTGTTCAACGAAATTACCAAAAGCGCGATTCAGAACGCCTTCAAGCAGCCCGGTCGTATCGATCGGGACCGGGTCAATGCCCAGCAGGCGCGCCGGTTCCTGGACCGGGTGGTCGGCTATATGCTGTCGCCGCTGCTGTGGGAGAAAATCGCCCGCGGTCTGTCGGCCGGGCGGGTACAATCGGTCGCGGTGCGCCTGGTGGTTGAGCGCGAGCGGGAAATTCGCGCCTTCGTGCCCGAGGAATACTGGACCCTGGCAGCCCAACTGAAAGCCGGTGGTGGCGAGGCGGTGCGCTTCGAAGTCAAAAAGCAGGGAGACAAGGCGTTCAAGCCGCTCAATGAGTCCCAGGCCATGGCCGCGGTCAAGGCGCTGGAAGGGGCACGCTACGAGGTGGCGGACCGGGAGGACAAGCCCACCAAGTCCAAACCGCCCGCGCCATTTATTACCTCTACCCTTCAGCAGGCCGCGAGTACCCGGCTGGGGTTTGGGGTCAAAAAAACCATGATGATGGCCCAGCGCCTGTATGAGGCGGGTTACATCACCTACATGAGAACCGACTCCACCAATCTGAGTCAGGAAGCAGTGGCCAACTGCCGCGACTTTATTCAGGACGAGTACGGCAAGCGCTATCTGCCGGAAAGCCCCGTGGTCTACTCCAGCAAGGAGGGGGCCCAGGAGGCACACGAAGCGATCCGTCCCTCCAATGTAACGGTCAAGCCCAACCACCTCAGTGGTATGGAGCGTGATGCCGAGCGTCTCTACACTTTGATCTGGCAGCAGTTTGTGGCCTGTCAGATGAGCCCGGCGGAATTTACCAGCACCTCGATCGTGGTCAAGGCCGAGGACTTCGAGCTGCGCACCCGCGGCCGGGTCATTCGCTTTGACGGCTTCCTGAAGGTGCTGCCTCCGGTGGCCAAAAAAGATGAAGACGTAGTGCTGCCGGATATTAAAGTGGGGCAGGTGCTGCCTCTGATCAAACTTGAACCCTCCCAGCACTTCACCAAACCGCCGGCGCGCTTTACCGAAGCGAGCCTGGTAAAAGAGCTGGAGAAGCGGGCGATTGGGCGCCCATCGACCTACGCGTCGATCATTTCCACGATCCAGGATCGCGGTTACGTGCGTCAGGAAAATCGCCGGTTCTACGCGGAAAAAATGGGCGATATCGTCACCGAGCGTCTGGTGGAGAGTTTTGATGACCTGATGGACTACGGCTTTACCGCCAGTATGGAAGACTCCCTCGACGATGTTGCCCAGGGTGAGAAAAACTGGCAGCAGCTACTCGATGAATTCTATGCGGAGTTCACCCGTAAACTGGAGCAGGCCCAGAGCAGTGACAACGGTATGCGGGCCAACTCGCCCACCGATACCGATATCAAGTGCGAACAGTGCGGTCGGCCAATGCAGATCCGCACCGGGAGTACCGGTGTGTTCCTGGGCTGCTCGGGCTACAGTCTGCCGCCCAAAGAGCGTTGTAAAAACACTATGAACCTGGTCTCCGGCGACGAAGCGCTGGATGCGGATGCGGATGAAGAGGCCGAGTCCAGGCTGCTGCGCACCAAGCGCCGGTGCAAATTGTGCAATACCGCAATGGACAGCTATCTGCTCGACAGCAAGCGTAAATTGCACATCTGTGGCAATAACCCGGACTGTCCGGGATACGAAGTGGAAGAGGGCAGCTTCAAGCTGAAAGGCTACGAAGGTCCGACTCTTGAGTGCGACAAGTGCGGCAGCGAAATGCAGCTCAAGACCGGCCGTTTCGGTAAGTACTTCGGCTGCACCAACAGCGAGTGTAAAAATACCCGCAAGCTGCTCAAGAGCGGTGAGCCTGCGCCACCGAAAATGGACCCGGTACCCATGCCGGAGCTCAAGTGCGAGAAGGTGGATGACACCTACGTCCTGCGCGATGGCGCATCCGGCCTGTTCCTGGCGGCGAGCCAGTTCCCCAAAAACCGGGAGACCCGCGCGCCTCTGGTGGCGGAAATTGTGCCGCACAAAAAAGAGATCGATCCCAAATACAAGTTTCTCTTTTCCGCGCCGACGGAAGACCCGGATGGCAACAAAACGGTGATTCGCTACAGCCGCAAGACCAAAGAGCAGTATGTACAGTCCGAAGTGGATGGTAAGGCGACCGGCTGGAAAGCCTTTTATGAAAAAGGCAAGTGGGTCGCCAACAAGTAATCAGCCGCCGGGCTGTTGATGAGGTTTGTTAATGGCTGGAACCAGTCTGACACGGGTCAATCAGAAGCTGGCCTATTGTCGCGCGCTGCTCAAGCAGCTGGCCCGGGACGGCGCGCCCGGGAATGCCAACGAACGCCTGCGCCAGCAGGCGTTGCTCGATGGAGCGGCATTTCACTTGCTCTGTGGCTACCGGCATTATCTGCGGGAGTTGGCCGAAAACTACTCGGTTCCCGACGTGAGTCGTATCACCACCGAGCAGGACTTGCTGGAGGCGCTCGAGCGTTTCGGCAAGAACCCCTCAGAAGCCCGTGAGCTGCTCACCCTTCGCACCAATCCGGACAGTTGGCTCGGTGCCCTCCAAGAGGCCTTCGACGCCTGCTGGGCCGCCTCAGGAGCGGCGCCGGTCGCGCGCATTGAGGTGCTGGACCTGGAGTCGCCCGACGGCGCTCCGGGAAAGGTTACTCAGGCCCGGATGACCCTGTGGTTTGAGGCGTTCAACGAGTTGGTGGAACGACAGCGGGAGACCAGCGCGGAATACTGAGGGCCCAGGTCTGGCAGCCTGTGGTAAACTGACGCCCAGTTGTCATCGAAGAAGGCGGAGAAGTTATGTCATCATCCCTGTATGAAATTGTGGAGCTGGCCAATGGCGATGTGGTTCTGCAGCGGGCCGATGAGAATGGCGAGCCTCTGGTGAGCATCCGGTTCTCTGCCGACTCCCTGTCCTATATGCGCGAAGGCAAGCTGGATGTGGCCAAGGCCATGATTGAGGCGGGAATGGAAGCCGCCAGTGAGATTGCCGAAGACGGCGCGGAAGATTTTCTGGGTGAGTTTGCCGATACCGAGGAAAAGCCGGTTTATCACTGAGGCCGCAGTCTCCACTGAGGTCACAGTCTCCAATCAGGTCACAGCCTCCACTCAGGTCACAGCCTCCACTCAGGTCACAGTCTCGTGCCCCATGAGCCGCGCTCACGCGCGGCGAAGAGTTAGCGTTTCAAGCAGTACAGAGCCGCTCCAGTCCTGGAGCGCAGGCCGCCTGTCCCTCCGCTATCGAACCCGCAATAACAGAGCCTGACATTGCCCCTGCAAGGCGGCGGCTTCGAGTTGCTTTAGCTCGCGATCGCTCAAGGCACCCGGGCTTGCAATGACGGTGTGGCTGTTGCCTTTGGCAAGGGCTTCCCAGAGTATCCAGCGGTTGTCGTCGGTTTCCGGTGCGTGAATCAGGCGAATGCTGCGTGTATCCACGCCGTACCGCTCGAGCAACCTGCGGTCCACCGGGCCGGGACTGATCCAGGTCAGCCAACGATCGCTCGGGGTTCGGCTCAGGTGCGCCACCATGGGCAGTAACAGTTGGGTCTGCTCCGGGGCGTTGTGGGTCAGTACCAGCTCGGTAATGCCGCCGGCGGGTGCCGGTGATGCCGATTGAATGGGGGCGTTAATCACGGCGAATGACTCCTACACTGAGACCTTCAATAGTGAACTCCTGATCGCGCAAGTCCACCTCAATGACATCGAAATCCGGATTTTCCGGCCAGAGCTCCACCTGGGCGCGGTTGCCGACTCGCTTGAAGCGTTTTACTGTGACCTCCTCACCAATGCGAGCGACCACAATCTGACCGTTGCGGACCTGTTGAGTGCGGTGAACCGCCAGCAGATCGCCATCCAGAATGCCCGCGTCTTTCATGCTCATACCGTGTACGCGCAGCAGGTAATCCGCCTGCGGGGTAAAGAAGCTGTGGGGGAGCTGGCAGTAATCTTCGATGTGTTCCTGTGCGAGAATGGGGCTGCCGGCCGCGACCCGTCCGACCAGTGGCAGTCCCTGCTGGGGCTCGACCAGCTTGATGCCGCGGGAGGCGCCGGGAATCACTTCGATGGCGCCTTTGCGGGCCAGGGCCTTGATGTGCTCCTCGGCCGCATTGGCGGATTTGTACCCCAGAATGCGGGCAATCTCGGCGCGGGTTGGCGGATAGCCGGTTTCTTCCGCGTAATTCTTGATCAACTGCAACACCTTTTCCTGGCGAGGGGTCAAGTTGTACATGGCGAGCTCCGTGGCAGTTCTGTGGGGACCAGTGTGGTCTGGGTTTTTATACAGATATTGTGATTATATACAGTTATCACCTGTATGCAAGCACAGGTGACAAAAGTGGTTGGGGGCAGGGCGGGTTGGCGGCGGGGTCAGTCGTCGTAGCCGGGGAAGAGGTCGGGCTCGATGTCGTTCAGGGGGTTGTTCCAGGAGTCCGGGACCAGCACGTCATCGTCGTTCCAGCGATCCTCCTGGCTGAGTTCGTAGCCGGCTTCGGAGTCCTCCGGGGCGGCCGCGGGCACCAGTGGCAGTAGGGGCCAGGTTTCCAGGTCAAATTCACCGATGGCACCGTCGAGATACTGCACCTCAATGGTACCCTGCTGCTCATCCAGCGCGACCACTTCAAAGACCTGCTGGTCTTCGCGATCAAAGTACCAGGCGCCAATGCTTGGAGACTGAAAGCCCATGACTCAATGCTCCCATTTGCGTGAATGAAAAGCGTCCGCGGTGCGGCGGAATCGCCGATGAGTTACCTTACCATGGCTTTTCCGCTCCCTAGCAAGCGGTGCGCGAGCGGCGGGAGGACGCTCAGGAAGCGAGTTGTCCGGGAACTCGTGGGGTCGGTCGCGGTAATTGCCTAATTTTCCTTGAGGTTTTGGCTTTTGCCTCGGCGTGGGTATACTCCGCTGAGTCTAAATGAATCTATCGGCAGAGTTTTACATAAAAACTTTGTCTAAACATGTTTGAGTGATTGCCATGGAATTATTGGATCCGATAAAGACCTTCCTGACCGATCTGGCCGATCGGGATCAGCTCTGGATACTGCATGCATTTGCTGTGGTGTTGGCCACTCTGGTAGTGGCCATGGTGGTCAGCTTTATTGTCAAACGCCTGGAGAAGAAGGCAGACAGCGCGAACGCCATCTGGCTGATGATGGCGTTCCGCTCGGTTCGACCGCCATTGAAGGGCATCATCTGGCTGATGGGCATCAGTTGGGCCAGCTACCTGACCCATCAGGGGGCGGATATCGAGCTGATGGGTGCGGTTGAGACCATTCGTCAGGTGGGTATTGTGTTGCTGGTTACGTGGTTTCTGGTGCGCTTTATCCGGTTGGGAGAGAAAGAGTTTCTGAACCCGAGAGTCGGGGAGCCGGGTGATCCCACCACGGTAGGTGCGGTCAGTAAGCTGTTACGGGCCTCGGTGGTCATCACCGCGGTGCTGGGGCTGCTGCAGGCGCTCGGGTACAGTATCTCCGGGGTACTTGCCTTTGGTGGTGTCGGCGGTATCGCAGTGGGTTTTGCCGCGAAGGACCTGCTGGCGAACTTTTTTGGTGGTCTGACGATTTATATGGATCGACCGTTCGCGGTCGGTGACTGGGTGCGGTCACCGGACAAGGAGATTGAGGGTGTGGTGGAAAATATCGGTTGGCGTCAGACCCGTATCCGCACCTTTGACCGCCGGCCACTGTATGTGCCCAACGCTACCTTCACCCAGATTTCGGTGGAGAACCCGTCGCGCATGGAAAATCGGCGGATTCTGGAAACCATCGGCATCCGCTATGATGATGTCGACAAGATGGGTGATATTGTTGCCGATGTCCGACAGATGTTGCTGGACGATGAGCGCATTGAAACGGACCATCAGACGCTCATTGTCAATTTCAACACCTTTGCCGCCAGTTCGCTGGACTTCTTCGTCTACACCTTTACCAAAACTGTCAATTGGGTGGAGTTTCACGAAATCAAGCAGGATGTCATGCTGAAAATCGCCGACATTATTGCTGGGTACGGTGCGGAAATTGCGTTCCCGACTTCCACACTGCATGTGCCTGAGCCGGTCCGTCTGTCGGGCCATGACGGTGGGGGGACATCCCAGTCCGAGCGTGAATCACCGGCGGAGAATAAGGGAGCAGACCGGGCCTCAGGCAAGAATCAAGAACCGAGCAATCGCTCGGCGGGCGATGCGACCTATGGTCCTGAGGTGGACGGCGAGCAATCCGGTGGCGATGGTGATTGATGCCAATTGGCCCGAGTCGGCGGAGTGCCTGTATACCCGCAACGAGCTGGAGCGGGCGCTCGATCGTCTATCGCGCGAAATAGGCGACAGGTTGACCGGGCCTGAGCCATTATTGGTGCTCACGGTGATGCATGGCGGCCTGGTGACCGCCGGACACTTGCTGCCGCGCCTGTCGATGCCGCTGGAAACGGACTATGTTCACGCCAGTCGCTATGGGCATCGGATGGACGGCGATGACCAGTTGCGGTGGCTGCACCGACCGGCCACTCCGCTGGCTGGCCGACGGATCCTGATTGTTGACGATATCCTCGATCAGGGGCTGACGCTGAAGGGGCTTGTGGAGGCCTGTCGGGCTCAGGGGGCGCTCTCCATCCATACGGCGGCGCTGGTGCAAAAACGCCTGCCTGACCCGCCGGCGGTCGAGGCGGACTTCGTTGGGCTGACGGTGCCGGATCGCTTTGTTTTCGGGTTTGGCATGGATTATCAGGGGCTGTGGCGTAACGCGCCCGGCCTATACGCCGTTCCCGAATCTGATGGTGGGCATTAGTCCGACGGTCTGGCTATCTGGTTGTCCATATAACCAAAAACGCTAAGAGTGTCTCAAAATCCACAGGTGAGACTGGACAATCGGGGTCAGATGGCTTAAAACGTGGGCGTCCGTCAATAACGGATGGAGTAAAGCCCGGGTGACCGGGCGTTAAAACCAAAGACGAAAGACGTCAGGATTTTTCATAAGAATAATGGGGTATCACTATGGCTGAGCGAGCGTCAGGAACCGTCAAATGGTTCAATAACGCCAGAGGCTACGGGTTTATCACCTGTGGCGAAGACAGTGACGATATTTTCGTGCACTACCGCAACATTCGAGGTGAGGGCTACCGCTCTCTGTCCGAGGGGCAGAGTGTGGAGTTTGAACTGCTCGAAGGTGATAAAGGGCTCCAGGCCGACGACGTCGTCGCCGTTGCCTGACACCAGTGCGGTCACCCGTCGCCGGTAGCGGGCGGGTGTGTTCATGTTGATCAAGGTAATAACCGTTTCTCCTTTCGATTATTTTCCTCTCACCCGCCTGTTTTTTCGCTTACTCTTCTTCGCTTCCGGTCTCTTCCTCGTCGGGACGTTCGTAAGGGATGACGCGAATCAGTAGCCCGACGATAGGGTGGTCCAGGTAGTGCAACTCTTCGCTGCGCATTCGCCGCTGCTGGTTCAGAGTCACGATCCGGCGGGGAAGGTAGTCCTCTCCCAGAAAGTCCGGCAGGGTTGAGGTGGTGTTCAGGCTCGTGTCCCAGGCGCTACCGGTGGGGCTTTGCCATTCGTCGCCCCACAGTGGCGCGGCCTCACGGCCGTCGGCGGTGGGGGCAGTGTCCGGCTGCGGTGCGTCGGGGCGCCGGGGCAGTTCCGGCCAGGCGCCGGGGGGCTGGCCGTAATTGGGTTCGAACTCGGTGAACCACAGGCGGGTGTGCAGGTGCAGGTAGCGTGACACGCTCAGGGTGATGCTGCCCTCGAGCTCGGTGTGGTTATCAAAGGTATCGCCTCCCCGAATCAGCAGCGAGGGGCTCTCTTCCAGCTCGGTGACCGGCTGGCGCCAGGCCTCGTGAAACAGGACCCGATACTGACCGGAGCGGTTCATGGCGTTCGCGAACCGGTCCATGGAGCGCAGGTCCTCGGGCAGGGGTAGAAAAGCGTCCCGGGCCGGGTCGGCGGGGGCCGGTTCCCGCAGGGCCGCCAGGCCGTTGTCCCAGGAGGGGCGCGGGGCGGAGGCGTCATCGGCGTCCGCCGGTTCGGCCTCCGGGTCCTGCAGTGTCACCCAGTTGAATGGGTAGCGCAGCTGGATGTTGCGTGGCCACTGTTCGATGCCGTCTGCACCGCCGATCCGCTCGAACACGAGCATTTCCACCTGGTACCAGTCGGCCGAGTCCTCGGCCAGGGTTGGCACCATGGCGCAGGTGGCGGCCAGGCCGAGCAGGGCGGCCAGAGCGAGGGAGGTGCGGGAGGTGCGCAAAGCGTGGGTCATGAGCGGTTTCCGGGCGTCAGTTTATCCAGCAGTTCTGAAACAGCGTTCAGTCGTGTTTCGCCATTTTCCATATTTCGAACGAATTTTAAATGATTCGCCCCTGCCAATTGGTAGGTTTGTGGGTCACTTTGCACCAATTGCACAATGGTCAGGGGATCGACCTCGGTTTGCTCGGAAAATTCCAGCCGACCGGCCCGGTCACCGGCTTCGAGTTTGGCGATGCCGAGCTTTTCTGCACGCAGTTTCAGGGCGGTCACCGCAAACAGATTCTTGGTCGCCTCGGGTAGCAGCCCGAACCGGTCGATCATTTCCACTTGAAGCTCGCGCAGCGCCTCATCGGATTCCGCGTTGGCCAGTCGCTTGTACAGCACCAGGCGGGTGTGGACATCCGGCAGATAGTCCGCGGGAATCAGGGCCGGGATGCGCAGGTTCACATCGATGCCGGAGTCCAGAGGCTGTTCGATATCCGGCGTCTTGCCGGCCCGGATGGCCTTGATGGCCCGGTCCAGCATATCCATGTAGAGCGAGAAGCCCACGGTCTGGATCTGGCCGCTCTGTTCCTCCCCGAGCAGTTCCCCGGCGCCGCGAATTTCCATGTCGTGGGTGGCCAAGGTAAAGCCGGCGCCCAGGTCGTGGGCCGCCGCAATGGCGTCCAGGCGTTTGAGTGCGTCGGCGGTCATGGCGCGGCGTTCGGGGGTCAGCAGATAGGCGTAGGCCTGATGGTGCGAGCGGCCGACCCGGCCCCGCAGTTGGTGCAACTGGGCCAGGCCAAATTTGTCGGCCCGGTGAATGATGATGGTGTTGGCGCTCGGGACGTCGATGCCGGTCTCGATAATGGTGGTGCACACCATCACATTGAACCGCTTGTGGTAAAAGTCCGACATGACCCGTTCCAGATCGCGCTCGCGCATCTGGCCGTGGCCGATGCCCACCCGGGCTTCCGGGATCATTTCCCCCAACTCCCGGGCGATCCGTTCGATATTTTTGACTTCGTTGTACAGGTAATACACCTGCCCGCCGCGCAGGATTTCCCGCAGAATCGCCTCCTTGATGGTGGCGTCGTCCTGGGTGCGGACAAAGGTTTTGACTGACAGTCGTCGCGCCGGTGGGGTGGCAATGATGGACAGATCCCTAATACCGGACATTGACAGGTTGAGCGTCCGGGGGATCGGGGTGGCGGTCAGGGTGAGAATATCGATCTCGGCCCGCAATGCCTTGAGTTTCTCCTTCTGGCGCACACCGAACCGATGCTCCTCATCGATGATGAGCAGCCCCAGATTCTTGTAGCGGAGGTCTCCCTGCAGCAGCTTGTGAGTCCCCACAACGATATCCACTTTGCCCGCCTCCACGCGCTTGAGCACCTCGTTGACCTCTTTGGTGGTGCGAAAGCGTGACAGGACTTCAATGGTGATGGGCCAGTCGGCGAAACGGTCTTTCAGGGATTCAAAGTGTTGCTGGGCGAGCAGGGTTGTTGGGGCCAGAAGGGCGACCTGTTTGCCGCTGTAGCTGGCGATAAAGGCCGCCCGCATGGCCACTTCGGTTTTGCCAAAGCCCACGTCGCCGCACACCAGCCGGTCCATGGGTTGCGGGGAGAGCATGTCCTGCACCACCGCTTCGATGGCCCGCTGCTGGTCCGGCGTCTCCTCAAACGGGAAAGCGGCGGCAAAGCTCTCATAGGCGGCCTTGGGGTCGTCAAAGGCAAAGCCTTTGCGGGCGGCGCGGCGGGCATAAATATCCAGTAGCTCGGCGGCCGCATCCCGCACCTGTTCGGCGGCTTTGCGTTTGGCTTTCTGCCACTGTTCGCTGCCCAGGCGATGCAAGGGCGCCAGTTCTTCATCGGCGCCACTGAACCGGCTGATCAGGTGCAGGTTGGTGACCGGCACGTACAGCTTGGCGCCCTCGGCGTACTCCAGGGTCAGGAATTCCGTCGACTGGCTGTCCACCTCCAGGGTTTCCAGGCCGCGGTAGCGGCCCACCCCGTGGTCGATGTGCACCACCGGGGCACCGGGTTTGAGCTCGGTCAGGTTTTTGACGATCAGATCGCTGTTGTCCTGTGCCTGACGACGTCGGCGCTGCTGACGGACCCGGTCGCCAAACAGCTGGGATTCCGCAATGACCACCACATTGGGGTCCTGCAGCCGCAGGCCCTGATCCAGGGGCGCCACGGAGAGGGCCAGGCGCGCGTCGTCCTGCGCAAAGGCGTCCCAGTTGTCGACGATGGTCGGGTGCACACGGATACGGCCCAGCAGTTCCAGCAGCGTTTCACGTCGGCCGGCGGAGTCGGCGCAGAACAGTACCCGACCGTCGAATTCCATCAGAAACGCTTCCACCGCTGCCAGGGGTGTGTCTGACTGATGGTTGACCGGCAGGGTCGGGGGCGCCTGGGTGGCAAAGTTGAACCGGCCGGCGCCCGGCTCGACGGGCGCGGTCTGCACGAAGGTGCGGGCCAGGGGTTTGATCAGGCCGAACAGCTCGTCCACACCGAGATAGATGTCCCGCGGCGGCATGATGGGGCGCTGAGGGTCGACCTTGCGGCTCTCATAGCGGTTCTGCAGTTCGTTCCAGAAGCGCTCGGCGGCCGCTTCCAGCTCCCCCAGGGCAAAAATCCGGGTGTTCTCCGGCAGGTACTCGAACAGGTGGCTCGACTGCTCGAAAAACAGTGGCAGGTAGTACTCAATCCCGGGTGGGGCAATGCCACTGCAGACGTCCTGGTAGACCGGGCAGGCGCGATGATCGACATCAAAACGGGCGTGCCAGTGATCCCGGAAGCGATTGATGCCGTTTTTATCCAGAGGGAATTCTCGTGCCGGGAGCAGTTCGATACGGTTTACCTGCTCGACGGTCATCTGGGTTTCGGGGTCGAAACGACGCAGGGTTTCCACCTCGTCGTCGAACAGATCGATCCGGTAGGGGTAATCGCTGCCCATGGGGAACAGGTCGATCAGGGCGCCGCGCACCGCAAACTCGCCGTGCTCGTACACCGTGTCGACGCAGTGGTAGCCGGCTTTTTCCAGTCGGCTGCGCAGTGCGTCCAGGTCCAGGCGCTCGCCCGGCTCCAGGAGCAGGCTGTTGCTCAGCAGGTAGCTCTGCGGCATCAGCCTCTGCAGGATACTGGTGACCGGCACCACCAATATGCCCTGGCGGGTGCCGGGCAGTCGGTAGAGGGTGCGAAGGCGCTCGGAAATGATGTCCTGGTGCGGGGAAATCGTGTCGTAGGGCAGGGTTTCCCAGTCCGCCAGGTGCAGTACCGGCAGTTGGTCGCCCGCAAAGTAGCGCAGCTCGCTCTCCAGGCGCTGAGCGGTGCTGGTATCCGGTGCGATGACCAGGCTCAGGCCCTCGTGGGACCGGGCGGCATTTGCCAGGGCGAGGGCCTGAGCGGCACCGTGGAGTTGTCCCCAGGTCTGACGATCGCCGGGGCGGACGGTGGTTGGCGGGTTCAGCGGGTTCTGTTCACTCATGATTTGACGGCTGCGGAAAAAAGCCGCCATTGTACCCGACCTGATGAGATTGTGTTTGGCTGCTGCGATGATGGCGCCATCCACCCTGTGAGTACCATCCGGTGACTGCAAAAAACCCGCCAGCGGACTGGCCTTTCGGCGCTGTGATCTTTATAATTGCGGCGATTTTTCCAAGGGTGTGGGCAGAAAATGTGCCCGAATCGACTCCGCAATGGGTGTTGAGGCGGAGAAATCTCATAGCTGAGGTGCTTTTTGAGGGATGGCGGGGTTTGACCTGCTCAGGCACCTGGAACTTGCGCTTCTAACAACTATATATCCGCACACATTTGAATATCGCAACCCAGTTACTGTCGGGCCGCTGGGGTTGAGTGTGCGAAGTGCAATCCGTTAGCCCGGCATACGACACCGATCGGTTGGGGATGTTCCCCTTCAGGTCAGTTTATCCAACGAGTGATTAGGCAGAGACGTATGATAAAGATCCGTCGGGGATTGGATTTACCTATATCCGGTGTGCCCGAGCAGGCCATCAGCGAGGGTCCAAAAATCCGCTCTGTGGCTGTCATCGGTTTCGATTACCACGGTATGAAACCGACCATGGCGGTCCAGGTGGGGGACAAGGTCAAGCTCGGTCAGTTACTGTTTACCGATAAAAAGACGGAAGGCGTGCGCTATACCGCACCCGCCTCCGGTACCGTGGCGGCCATCAATCGTGGCGAACGCCGGGTGCTGCAGTCCGTTGTGATCGATGTCGAAGGCGACGACGCCGAGACCTTCGAGGCCTATAAGGGCACGGACCCGGCGCAGGTGTCTGACGAGGACGCCCGCGCCCTGTTGAACGAATCTGGCCTGTGGACCGCGCTGCGGACCCGCCCGTTCAGCAAGGTCCCGGCTCTGGACAGCAAGCCCAATTCCATCTTTGTGACTGCCATGGACACCAATCCGCTGGCGGCCAACCCGGAGGTGATCGTTGCCGAGCAGGCCGAGGCGTTCAAGCAGGGCCTGGTTGTGCTCAGTCGGATGACCGAGGGCAAGGTGTTTGTCTGTAAGGCCGCTGGCGCCGATATTCCCGCTGCCTCGGGCGAGCGTTTTGTCACTGAAGAGTTTGGTGGCGTACACCCGGCCGGCAATGCGGGCACCCACATCCACCACCTCGACCCGGTCAGCGACAAAAAGCTGGTCTGGACCGTCAACTATCAGGACGTGATCGCCATTGGTACGCTGTTTACCACGGGCAAGCTGGATAACCGTCGTGTGGTGGCTCTGGGTGGTCCGCAGGTCGAGAAGCCCCGTCTGCTGCGTACCCGTCTGGGTGCCAACCTCGAAGAACTGACCGCTGGCGAGCTCAAGCCTGCCGAGAACCGCCTGATTTCCGGTTCGGTCTTTGGTGGTCGTAACGGTCGTGGCCCGCTGGCCTACCTGGGACGCTACCACCAGCAGGTGTCCGTGTTGGAAGAGGGCAACGATCGCCCGATGCTTCACTACCTGCGCGCCGGTTTCAATGCCTTTTCCGTCATGGGCATTTACATCTCCAAGCTGTTCAAAGGCAAGCAGTTCAACTTCACCACCACCACCGGTGGTAGTGAGCGTGCCATGGTGCCGGTGGGTGCCTACGAGCGCGTGATGCCGCTCGATATTCTGCCGACGCAGCTGCTGCGCTCCCTGATTGTCGGGGATACCGAGACCGCCCAGCAATTGGGTTGTCTGGAGCTGGACGAGGAAGATTTGGCCCTGTGCACCTTCGTGTGCCCGGGCAAATACGAATACGGCCCGATCCTGCGCGACAATCTCACCACTATTGAGAAGGAGGGCTAAGGTATGAAAGCTCTGCGCAACTATCTCGACAAGATCGAGCCGAACTTCCACAAGGGCGGCAAGCTGGAAAAGTGGTACTCCCTGTACGAAGCGGTGGACACCATTTTCTATCGCCCCGCCAGTGTGACCAAAACCACCGCTCATGTGCGCGACGGCATCGACCTCAAGCGCATCATGATCACCGTGTGGCTGTGCACCTTCCCGGCCATGTTCTACGGCATGTACAACATGGGCTTTCAGGCCAATACCATCATGGCGGATATGGGTATCGCCTCGGTGGAAGGTTGGCGGGGTGCCTTTATTGAAATGATGGGCGGCTATGACGCCAGCAGCATCTGGGCCTCTTTCTGGCACGGTGCGGCCTATTTTATCCCGATCTACTTCGTGGTGTTCGTGGTTGGCGGCTTCTGGGAAGTCCTGTTTGCCACTGTACGCGGTCACGAAGTGAACGAAGGTTTCTTTGTTACGTCGGTTCTGTTCTCCCTGATCTGCCCACCGGATCTGCCCCTGTGGCAAGCGGCCCTGGGTATCAGCTTCGGTGTTGTGGTCGGTAAGGAAGTGTTCGGCGGTACCGGCAAGAACTTCCTGAACCCCGCACTGACCGGTCGTGCGTTCCTGTACTTTGCCTACCCGGCGTCCATGTCCGGCGACAGTGTCTGGACCGTGGTCGATGGTTACTCCGGTGCTACTGCTCTGTCGGTCGCCTTCCAGCAGGGTATGGACGGCGTATACCAGCAGATGAGCTGGATGGACGCGTTCATTGGCAACATCCACGGCTCCATTGGTGAAGTGTCCACACTGGCCATTCTGATCGGTGGCGGCATTCTGTTGATCATGGGTATTGCCTCCTGGCGGATTGTGGCCGGTGTGATGCTGGGTATGATCGCCACCACGCTACTGTTCAACGCGATTGGCTCCGATACCAACCCGATGTTTGCCATGCCCTGGTACTGGCACCTGGTCGTGGGCGGTTTTGCATTCGGCATGATGTTCATGGCCACGGATCCGGTATCCGCCTCCATGACTCACGCCGGTCGCTGGTGGTTTGGCGCTCTGATTGGCCTCATGTGTGTGTTGATCCGCGTCGTCAACCCGGCCTTCCCGGAGGGGATGATGTTGGCGATTCTGTTTGCCAACCTGTTCGCCCCCCTGATTGACCACTTTGTTGTACAGGCGAATATCAAGCGGAGGTTGGCACGTGGCTAATAACGATACGATCAAAAAGACCATCACAGTGACTCTGGCACTGTGTATCGTCTGCTCCGTCGTGGTGTCGACAGCCGCCGTGCTGTTGCGCCCCATGCAGCAGATGAACCAGGAGCTGGATTTCAAAAGCAATATCATTGCTGCGGCCGGTCTCAGCGGGGAAGAGGGCAGCGTCGAAGAGATTTTCGAATCACGGATCAAAACCCGTGTGGTGGATCTCGAATCTGGCCAGTTCACCGATGAAGTGGACCCGGACAGCTACGATCAGTGGAAAGCGGCCAAAGATCCGAGCCGCTCCATGGACCTAAGCGGTGATGAAGACATCGCGGGCATTTCCCGTCGTGAACGCTACGCCGAGGTTTTCCTGGTGGAGAACGAGCAGGGCGAGCTGCAGACGCTGGTATTGCCGGTTCGCGGGTACGGACTCTGGTCCACCCTCTATGGCTTTATGGCAATCGAAGCCGACGGTAATACCGTTGCCGGTCTTACTTTCTACGAACACGCCGAAACCCCCGGTCTCGGCGGTGAGGTGGATAACCCGAGCTGGAAGGCCCAGTGGGACGGTAAAAAAGTCTACGGCGACGATGGCGAGGTCCAACTGTCGGTCATCAAAGGCAGTGTCGACTCCTCCGACCCCAATGCCCAGTACAAGGTGGATGGCCTCTCGGGCGCTACCCTGACCAGCAAGGGCGTGGATAACCTGGTGGAGTTCTGGCTGGGTGATATGGGCTTCAAGCCGTTTTTGAAGAACTTGCGCGAAGGGGAGGCCTAAGCCATGAAGAAGCTCAAGCAACTTCTGATTGAACCGATTTTTGACAATAACCCGATTGCGCTGCAGATTCTGGGTATCTGTTCGGCTCTGGCTGTTACCAACAGTTTGAGCGTGACGGTGGTGATGTGTATCGCCCTGACCGCGGTAACCGCATTTGCCAACCTGTTTGTCTCCATGGTGCGCAATCACATTCCGGGCAGTATCCGGATCATCGTGCAGATGACCATCATCGCCTCATTGGTGATTCTGGTGGATCAGGTGCTGAAGGCGGTGGCGTATGACATCAGCAAGCAGCTGTCGGTCTTCGTAGGCCTGATCATTACCAACTGTATCGTCATGGGCCGCGCCGAAGCCTTTGCCATGAAGAACCCGCCGCTGCCGAGCTTTATCGACGGCGTGGGTAATGGCCTGGGTTACAGCGTCATCCTGTTGGGTCTGGCCTTCATCCGCGAGCTGTTCGGCTCCGGCAGCCTGTTTGGCGTCACTCTGTTGACCCCGGTGACCGAGGGTGGCTGGTACGTGCCGAACGGTCTGTTGCTGTTGCCGCCGAGCGCGTTCTTCCTGATCGGTTTCTTCATCTGGGCCATCCGCGCCTGGAAGCCGGAGCAGGTTGAGGAAGAAGAGTTCAAGATGGCGCCTAACACCAAGCCGCAGGAGGCCTGATCGTGGAACAGTTACTGAGTATTTTTGTACGGACCGTTTTCATTGAAAACATGGCGTTGGCGTTCTTCCTGGGGATGTGTACCTTCCTGGCAATCTCCAAGAAAATCAGTGCCGCCTTTGGCCTGGGCATTGCGGTCGTGGTCGTGCAGTTGATTACCGTACCGGTGAACAATCTGCTCTACACCTACGTATTGGCTGATGGGGCCCTGGCGTGGGCCGGTCTGCCCAATGTCAACCTGAGCTTCCTCGGTCTGATTACCTACATTGGTGTGATCGCCGCGCTGGTTCAGATTCTGGAAATGGTGCTGGATAAGTTCATGCCCGCGCTGTACAACGCTCTGGGTGTCTTTCTGCCTCTGATTACCGTGAACTGCGCCATTCTGGGTAGTTCGCTGTTCATGGTGGAGCGCGACTACAACTTTGCCGAGAGTGTTGCCTTCGGTGCCGGTTCCGGCGTCGGTTGGGCCCTGGCGATTACCGCTCTGGCGGGTATTCGCGAGAAGATGAAGTACAGCGATGTGCCGGCGGGTCTGCGTGGCCTGGGCATTACCTTCATTACTGTCGGTCTCATGTCCCTGGGCTTTATGTCTTTCGGCGGCATCGACCTGTAACCAGCGAGGTAGGCTAGATGAATTTGGAAATTATATTGGGCGTGGTCATGTTTACCGTCATCGTTGCGGCGTTGGTGGTAATCATCCTGAGCGCCCGCGCCAAACTGGTGAGCAGTGGCGACGTAACGATCGAGATCAATCACGAGAAGAAGATCCAGGTTCCTGCCGGTGGCAAGCTGCTGCAGAGCCTGGCCAATGCGGGCCTGTTCCTGCCGTCGGCCTGCGGCGGTGGCGGCACCTGTGCGCAGTGTAAGTGTGTGGTAGAGCAGGGCGGTGGCGCCATGCTGCCGACCGAGGAAGGTCACTTCACCAAGCGCGAGGCCCGTGATGGGTGGCGTCTGTCCTGCCAGACACCGGTCAAAGAAGACATGGTCATTGAAGTGCCGGAAGACGTGTTTGGTGTGAAGCAGTGGGAGTGCACCGTTGAGGCAAACCCGAACGTGGCGACCTTCATTAAAGAGTTGACACTGAAGCTGCCGGAAGGCGAGAACGTCGATTTCCGTGCCGGTGGTTACGTCCAGCTTGAGTGCCCGGCGCATCATGTGAAGTTCAAGGACTTCGACATTGAAGAGAAATTCCGTGGCGACTGGGAGCGCTTTGGTTTCTTCGATCTGGAATCCAAGGTCGACGAGCCGGTCATGCGCGCCTACTCCATGGCGAACTACCCGGAAGAAGTCGGTATCGTGAAGTTCAATATCCGTATCGCGACACCGCCTCCGGGCTCCAAGGACATTCCGCCGGGCATCATGTCCTCCTATGTGTTCAGCCTGAAACCGGGTGACACCATCACCGTTTACGGGCCCTTTGGTGAGTTCTTTGCCAAGGACACCGACGCGGAAATGGTCTTCATCGGCGGTGGTGCCGGTATGGCGCCCATGCGCTCACACATCTTTGATCAGCTGCGCCGGATCAAAACCGATCGCAAGATCACCTTCTGGTATGGTGCGCGGTCACTGCGCGAAATGTTCTACCACGAAGAGTACGATCAGCTGCAGGAAGAGAACGAGAACTTCGAGTGGCACGTAGCGCTGTCCGATCCCCAGCCGGAAGATAACTGGGAAGGGCCGACCGGATTCATTCACAACGTGTTGTACGACATGTACCTGAAGGATCATCCGGCGCCGGAAGACTGTGAGTACTACATGTGTGGGCCACCGATGATGAACGCTGCCGTCATCAAACTGCTCAAGGACCTGGGCGTAGAAGACGAGAACATCATGCTGGACGACTTCGGCGGTTAATAGAGGACAGGATTTGTTCAAGGTTCTCACAACAATAAAAACGGGGCCGGTACTGCTGGCCTCGTTTTTGTTTTTAGGTTTGCTGCTGGGCGGCTGCGAGCCTCGTGTTGAACACGAGGCGCACCGGTTCTCCGGGCCCACCATGGGCACGACGTTCAACGTCACCCTGGTGGTGACCGACCAGTCTCCGCCGGTGGACGCCGCGAAGATTCAGGCTGGGCTGGAACGGGAGCTGGCGCAGATCAATCAGCAGATGTCGACTTACATCGATGACTCCGAGTTGATGCAGTTCAATCGCTCGAAGGTCGGGCAGTGGCAGTCCCTGTCGGCACCACTGGCTGAGGTGTTGGCCATCAGCCGGCGCATCAGTGAGCGCAGTGAGGGCGCTTTCGACATTACGGTGGGGCCGCTGGTCGACCTGTGGGGCTTTGGCCCTCTGGCTGAGCCCGAACAGGTACCCAGCGATGTGGCGATTGCGGCCGCCCGTTCGGCGATGGGCTATGCCCAGGTGGCGCTCGATGGACAGCGGGCCCGTCGGTTGAGTGATGTGCGACTGGATCTCTCGGCCGTGGCCAAGGGCTATGGCGTGGATCATCTGGCCGATTGGCTCGAGGCACAGGGTTACGAGCACTATCTGGTCGAAATCGGAGGCGAGGTCCGGCTCAGCGGTGACAGTCCCCGGGGCGATGCCTGGCGTATTGGCGTAGAGCAGCCCAGTCTGGTGCAGGGTGATGGCCGCAAGGCGCTGGCGTTGACGGATATTGCGATGGCCACTTCGGGGGACTATCGCAATTACTACGAGCGCGACGGTGTGCGCTACTCACACACCATCGATCCGCGCACCGGACGGCCGATCGCCCATCGCCTGGCCTCCGTTACGGTGCTGGCCCCAACCTCTGCGGAGGCCGATGCCTGGGCGACGGCACTGAATGTGCTGGGGCCGGAAGCGGGTATGGCGCTGGCGGAGCGGGAAAAACTCCCCGTGTATATGATTGTCAAAACCGATGACGGTTTTACTGATGACTATTCCAGTGCATTCGCACCCTGGCGCTGAGCGTCAGCAGTGAACGTGCACAACGAAAGCCCCAAGGGCAGGTGAGGTAACACATGGGTATGGTTCTGGTTTCCCTGTTGGTCATGCTTCTGGTGGTGGTAGGGATGTCCGTCGGCGTTCTGTTCGGCCGCCAGCCTCTCAAAGGTTCCTGTGGCGGTGTCGGCGCCGCCCTGGGCGAGAAAGACTACGTCTGTGATCTGTGTGGTAACGACGAAGAAAAATGCAAAACCATCAACGAACGCCAGCAGGCGGGTCTGCCCGTCGACGATTTGGCGTACGATGCCAGCCAGGGGGCGGCATCAGAGGGTAAAGAGAGAGCAACGTCCTCCAAAACCCAATCAGGAGATTAATCCTAGTGGCTGATCACACCTACGATGTGCTGGTAATCGGGTCCGGACCAGCGGGTGAAAGCGCTGCCATGTCGGCGGCAAAATCCAATCTGCGAGTTGCCGTAATTGAAAGTCGGGCCCATGTGGGCGGCAACTGTGCGCACAAAGGTACTATTCCGTCCAAATCCCTTCGTCATGCGGTCAAGCAACTGATTCGCTACAACAGTGTCAGTCTGTTCCGGGAGATGGGGGATACTCGCTGGCTGTCCTACCCCAGGGTGTTGGCGGCGGCCTCCAAGGTGATTCCCAAGCAGGTCGAGCTGCACACGGAGTTTTATATCCGCAACCGGGTGACCCTGCACACCGGGATGGCCTCTTTCGTGGATGCCAATACCGTTAATGTCGACTCGGGTGATGGTGCCCAGGAAACGATTACCGCCGAGTCGATCATCATCGCCACCGGCTCGCGCCCGTATCGGCCGGCGGATGTGGATTTCAGTCATCCACGAGTCTACGACAGCGATACCATTCTGGAAATGCAGCACACCCCCCGCCATATGATCATCTATGGAGCGGGCGTTATCGGCTGTGAGTATGCGTCCATCTTTTCCGGTCTCGGGGTGAAAGTGGATCTGATCAACAATCGCGATCGGCTGCTTTCATTTCTGGATGACGAGATTTCCGACGCGCTCAGCTACCACTTGCGCGACAGCGATGTGACCGTACGTCACAGCGAAGAATACGAATCCATTGAGGCCGATGATCACAGCGTGACGCTGCGTCTGAAGTCTGGCAAGCGACTCAAGGCCGATGCGATTCTCTGGTGTAATGGGCGCAGTGGTAATACCGATAAGCTGAATCTGGAGGCGACCGGGCTGGACGTGGATTACCGGGGCAATCTCAAGGTGTCCCAGGATTATCGAACCTCGGTGGACAACATTTTTGCGGTCGGCGATGTGATCGGCTGGCCGAGTCTCGCCAGTGCGTCGTTTGATCAGGGACGGGCGGTCGCGTCGGTGATCACCGGAGAGCCCTGCAAGCCGGTCACCAATGTGCCCACCGGTATTTATACCCTGCCGGAAATCAGCTCCATCGGGCAGACGGAAACCGAATTGACCGCGGCGAGAGTACCCTATGAAGTGGGCCGGGCGCTGTTCAAAAACACCGCGCGGGGACAGATCAGTGGCGAAGACGTGGGGATGTTGAAAATATTGTTCCACGTTGACAGCCTGGAAATACTGGGCGTCCACTGCTTCGGGGCAGAGGCCGCCGAGATTGTTCACATCGGTCAGGCCATCATGAGTCAGAGTGGGGCGGGAAACACCATACAGTTTTTCCTCGACACCACCTTCAATTATCCCACCATGGCAGAAGCCTATCGCCTGGCGGCGTTGGACGGCATCAACCGCATCAACCGCCGTTAGCGGGTGCCGCCCCCGCCCGGGGGCGGTGCTTCAATACCGTGCGCAGCACTTTGTCGTGCTCAAAATAGACTACGTAGTCTTCGTAAACCCAACTGGAGATCGGTGGGTCGCCGACCGCTACACGGCGTTCCTGCGGCGCACCAAAACGCGACTCGACGCGCTCCTGGGTCATGCCATTGGTCGGCACGTCGCCCGCGTTTTCGGCCCCTCCCTGCTGGCCTACCGGAATCTCCACCCGGTCGGCGATCGAGGCGGATGATAATCCCAGCCCCAGGGTCAGACCCAGGGCGAGTAGGGTGTAGGATCGAAACGTCGTCATGAAGAAGCTCCTTTGGAGTAGAGGTTGCCCTTTTCGTCGGGATCGATATCCTGCAGGCGGCGTTTCTCCGCCATCTGGGCGCGCATGATCTGTTGGCTGAGAAGGTGTTGTTGAGGGTCTGTCAGCGTTTCGAATTCTGCCGCAATTTCGTAGCCGCCGGTGCGAAGTGGTTCACAGCGTGCGACTCGGGCGTAGATGGCCAACCCGACGTAGGTGGGCAGGAATGTCAGGTTCAGGGCTACTGCCTGGCCAATCTTCAGCGCTTCCCGGTTGCTGAAGGCCAGTCCGCCTTCGCTGATGTTGACGCGTCGCTGATCCGTTGGATGGGTCCCGTGCAGCCGGGGTTCGCTGATCAGCTGCTGGGCGAGCAGGTCAATTTTCCGATTGAGCAGGTAGAGGTAATCGGCAATCTGCCGATCGCGGTCCTTGATCTGATAGAACAGTTGGCTCGATTCGCTGTCAATTTTCTTCAGCTCCGCGTAAGTCTTGAGCGCCGCCGCGCCGGGAAACAGGTTCTCGGCTGGCGTGTGCTGGAGCGTGTCTTCGTCGACGGCCAGGTATTCCAGGTCCAGGTAGTCGTCGATGCGAAAATAGAGTCGTCGTTCAGGCATAACAGTCCCGCAACAGGCTTTTGTCATTGTAATAGGGTATAGCATACCGCGTTGCCGGTGTGCCCCGCCACTATGACGTTCTGTGGCGTCACTGACGCTGCGCGGCCCGGCAAATCCGCCTGCCGGACTTGTGGCGTTCAGGTCAATAGGGTTAAATGCGCTCATGCCAATCAACGTCCCGCTACATATCGGTCTGCGCTACACGCGCGCCAAGCGCCGCAACCAGTTTATCTCTTTCATCAGCGCCTTTTCCCTGCTGGGCATGGCGCTGGGTGTGATGGCGCTCATCGTCGTTCTGTCAGTGATGAACGGCTTCGATCGCGAGATGAAATCGCGGATTCTCAGTGTGGTGCCCCACGGCTTCATCGATGGCACGCCGGAGTTGGCGGATTGGCGCGCAGTGGCAGACCACGTCAGACAGCACCCGGAGGTGCGCGGCGTTGCACCCTATATCGAAGGTTTCGGGCTGGTCAATTACGGCCGTGGTTCGGAAGGCGTCCAGATTCAGGGCATTGCGCCGGAATACCAGTCTGATGTCTCGGTGGTGGAGTCGCGCATGTTACTTGGCTCCACTATGGAGCTGCAGCCCGGTGAGTTCCGGGTGGTCATGGGGCGTCTGCTCGCCCGTCAACTCGGTCTGGCGCTGGGGGATTCGGTCACGATTACCCTGCCGGATATTCGGGTCACTCCGGCCGGTGTTTACCCCCGTGTGCGCCGGTTCACTCTGGTCGGCGTCTTTGAAGTGGGGGCGCAGATGGATCAACGGCTCGCCCTGATCCATCTGGACGATGCCCGACGACTGTTCCGCTATGAGGGAGTGCAGGGCGTTCAGGTGCAGGTGGAGGATATTTACCGCGCCGGTCTGGTGATGCGGGAGCTGGCCTCCGAACTGCCCGGAGAGCTGCGGGTGCGCGACTGGAGTCAGACCCAGGGAAGCCTGTTCCAGGCCGTCAAAATGGAGAAAATCGTCATCGCCGTTTTGCTCGGTATCATCATTGCGGTGGCCGCCTTCAATATTGTCTCCAGCCTGATTCTGATGGTGGCCGACAAGCGCAGCGATATCGCCGTCCTGCGTACCCTGGGGATGACGGCCCGACAGATCATGGCGGTGTTTGTGGTGCAGGGCTCAACGGTCGGTTTTGTCGGTACGCTGGTCGGCGCACTGCTCGGTTGTGTGCTGGCACTGTATATCGGTCCCATTGTGGCGACTCTGGAAGGCCTGTTGGACGTTCGGGTATTCGATCCCTCCGTTTATTTCATCAGTCATTTACCGTCACAGTTGTTGTGGCAGGACGTTCTGAGCATCTGTACGGTGTCCCTTTTCCTCAGCTTCCTGGCCACGCTCTATCCCGCCTGGCGGGCGGCGAAAATCGAACCAGCAGAGGCTTTGCGCTATGAGTGATTCAACCGCAGTATTGCGCTGCCACAACGTCCATAAAACCTACGCTCAGGGCCCGCAGACGGTGTCGGTGCTCAACGCGGTGAATCTGGCCGTGGCTCCGGGTGAGCGTCTGGCGATTGTCGGCGCCTCCGGCTCCGGTAAATCGACCCTGCTGAACATTCTGGGTGGATTGGATCTGGCCAATGAGGGCGATGTGGAAGTGGCGGGGCAGTCGCTGCGCACACTCAGTGCCGACCAACGGGGTCGCCTGCGCAACCGCAAACTCGGCTTTGTGTATCAGTTCCACCATCTGCTGCCGGAGTTCAGCGCCCTGGAGAATGTCGCCATGCCGCTGTTGATCGGCCGGTCCTCCCGAGCTGAAGCTCACCAGAGAGCCCGCGCCATGTTGGGGCGGGTCGGGCTTAGTGAGCGGGCCAGTCACAAACCCTCGGAACTGTCTGGCGGTGAGCGTCAGCGGGTGGCGATTGCCCGGGCGCTGGTGACCTCGCCCGCCTGCGTTCTGATGGACGAGCCCACCGGTAATCTCGATAGCCATACGGCGGAATCCATTCAGGCGCTGATGACAGAGCTGAACCGGGACAGCGGTACCAGTTTTGTCGTGGTGACTCACGACCTGAGCCTGGCGGCGCGGATGGATCGGACTCTGACGCTGGAAGATGGAGCCCTGCATGGGTAGCACTGGCTATATTGGGCTGATTGGACGTCGCTATGCGCTGTCACGGCGGCATAGTCACCTGGTCTCGTTCATCTCCTCGGTCTCCATTGTCGGCCTGGTGATCGGGGTGGCGCTGCTGATTACCGTGCTGGCGATCATGAACGGCTTTGACCGGGAGCTGCGCGATCGCATTCTCGGCATCATGCCTCACGCCGCGTTGTATCACCGGGACGGAGTGGCCGATTACCGGGATCTGGCCGCGCGGGTGAATGCCCATCCCGGCGTGACCTCGGCGACGCCTTTTGTTCAGTTGGAAGGGCTGCTTTCCCACAAGCGTGAGGTGGCACCCGTGGGCCTGGTGGGGGTACCGCCGGAGCAGCGGGATTCCCTGGCGGTGCTCTCTGACTATCTCCCCGAGGGGATATGGAACCGCCTCGCGGACAACCCCCGGGGCGTGCTGCTGGGGGCCGGGCTGGCCCGGTCCCTGTCGGTCAAGGTTGATGACAAGTTGATTCTGGTGGTGCCGGCGGGGGAGGGCGCGCCCCGGGTTCAGGCCCTGGCCGTCCTGGCGGTGTTCGACACCGGTACCGAGCTGGATAATAACCTGGCCCTCACCGCCCTGGAGACCGCCTCCGGACTGACCGGGCACCCCGGGGCTGCCAGTGGCATACGGTTCCAGGTACACGATCTGTTTTCCGCGCCGCAAGTGGCCCGGGATCTGGTGTACGATCTGCCCGGTGGCTACTACAGCTCGGATTGGACCCGCACTCACGGTAACCTCTACCAGGCGATTCACATGTCGAAACAGCTGGTGGGTCTGCTCCTGTTCCTGATTATCGCCATCGCCGCCTTCAATCTGGTCTCGACCCTCATCATGGTGGTCGTGGACAAGCAGGGGGATATCGCCATTCTGAGAACGCTTGGGGCGTCCAGCGCGGAAATTCTCGGTATCTTCATGATTCAGGGGGGGATGATTGGCGTCGTCGGAACCGGTATCGGTACCGCACTTGGCGTGACGCTGTCTTATTGGGTGACGGACTGGGTTCAATGGCTTGAGGGGCTGTTGGGCGTTCAGTTTTTGCAGTCTGACGTCTACCCCATCAGTTACCTTCCCTCGGATCTGCACTGGCCCGATGTGGCCCAGGTGGCCGGGACGGCTCTGGTGCTCAGCCTGGTGGCCAGTCTTTACCCTGCGTGGCGGGCAACACGCGTGCAACCGGCCGAAGCGTTGCGCTTCGAGTAAGTGGGCTCAGCGGTCGGGTTTCGGCGGTGATGAGCGGCGTCTCAATTTGCGTCGCTGCCAGCTTTTGACCACAGTCCAGCGCCAGAACAGTTGCATCACCACATAGCCCATTACGCCGAAAACCAACCCCGAGAGCAACGAGCCCACCAACAGCGGTTTCCAGATCAGGCTGAACTCATGCATCAGCCAGTGCCAGCTCAGCTCGAGGGAGACCTGAACCGGAGGCAGCTCGAGCAGCCAGCGGCCCAACTGGTAGGTTGAAAAGAAAATCGCGGGCATGGTCAGGGGATTGCTGATCCACACCAGGGCCACCGAGATAGGCAGGTTGCAGTGCAGCAGCAGCGCCAGCAGCGCCGCGATGGGCATCTGGCCTGGCAGTGGAATGAACGCGACGAAAATACCGACAAAAAATGCGACCGAAACGGAGTGGCGGTTCAGGTGAAACAGGTTGGGATCGTGCAGCAGGTCCCCGAGAAAATGCAGGGCGGGGTTGCTCTTGATGGCGTGTGCGCTGGGGATAAAGCGCCGTAGTAGCTTGCGTGCCATACTCGATCACATAACGGCCAAAATAAAGGGGCTATTATGCCTGTCCTCGGGTGAAAAAACGATGATAAACCCGTGAAACGACGCTTTATTTCGCAATCTTGGGCAGCTCGTCGAGGTGGCTCAACAACCAGGTACAACCCTCATCAATACTGTCGTCCTGGGTCATGAGACTGCGGATCCGGTGCTGACACTCGCTCAGGGCATTGTCGATCACCGCCCGGGTGGCCTCGCTGGCCTCGAGAACGGAACAGGCCTTCTGCATCTGCTCAACCAGGGCGTCGACCAGGCGCTGCGTCTCTTCGACCTGGTAGGCGTAACGGATTTCCATATTGACCAGCGTGTTGTGAGCCCCATCGGACCAGTCCTGCAAGTACCGGCGCTGGTGCTGACCGGCCTGTTCTATCTCCAGGCTGTCTACCCGGGCGCCGGTAATGTCCATCAGGGCCTGCAGAAGCTGTTCGGTTTTCTGCAATTCCAGCTCGTCGGCATGAGGGTCCTTGAGCAGCAGGTGCATATGATCGCTCGCGAACATGATGCCCTCGTTCAGGTACGCCACATTCTGACTGATGGTGGTGCGACGGATCATGGCCCGCTCGCGCTCGCTGAACTGTTTCGCCGGATAGTACTCCGCGTGCCCGAGCTTCGACTGAAGGTAAAATCCGGCAGTCAGTTGACCCCTTTTCAGGGCGTTGATCACGCACCGGGCCAGCTCTTCAATGGACTGGACTCGCACGCTCGCCTGGGCAAACTGGCTCAGGATTGAATCCCGTTCGCTGTTCAGCAATACGTCTTCAAGCCGATTGGCCATGGCGCTGAGCTCGGACTGCAACTGTTCAAGTGACACTTCCTCATCCGTGGGGCCGGAGCTCTGGGTTTGGCGCTGTTCGCGCTCTTTGAGCTGTGTATAAAGAAGATCGACCTCGCTTTCCAGTGCCAGAATGCAGTGCTCACACTCCTTGACCAGTCGTTCCAGCTTGAACAGTTTTTCCGTTTGCTGCGCCCGCTCGTTATCGTCTTCGGTGTGGGGGATGGTGTCTCGCAGGCGACGCATCTCATCTTCCAGGTCGACGATCAGGTTGCGTTGGCGAGTGTTGTTATGGCGCAGCTGTTGGATCTCCGCCAGAGAGTAGGGCGACTGACCGCCACTGCCAGACGCCACATTCAGCGCCTGACTGCTGTCCGCCATGTTGGTGTGGATCACCCGGAGGGTTTCCTCGATCTGTTCCATGGACTCGGCGCGTTGCTGAGTCTGCTGCCATGGACTGCTTTGGTACCGGTCGGCATCATTGGTGGAGGTTAGTAACTCGGTCTCGGCGTTCGAGCGCTGCTGCTTCAGTTCCCGAATGTGCTGTTCAGAGCGGAACAGTTCCGCCTCCAGGCGCTTGAGGGTCTGCTCCATATGATCGCTTCGGTTATCGGGAAACTCGGCGTTGTATGAGCGCAACTCTCGAGCCAACTCACTGTTCAGGCGTTGGTTGTCGGCCGAGAAGTGTTCGATATTGGTCAGACGGCGTTCAGGTGGTGCCACCAGGGGGCGTGCATCGGAATCCATGATGTCGCGCAGCTGGCGGCGCAGGCTTTCGGCATCGGCATCCCCCGAAAGGCCCAAGGCTTCATTGATTTTCTGAAGCTTTTCAATGGTAAGGCGGTTTTCCTCCTGCAGTTGTTCCAACTCCTCCCGTTTGAGCCGGTTCAGTTCCAGTTTGCGTTGCAGATCCCGCGCCTGTTTTTCAAAACCTTTCAGTTTTTCGACCCGCTGTTGGAGTAACTTGACCTGATTGTTGCGCTGACGTCCCGGTTTGCTTTCCTGTCGGTCTACCACCCAGCGAGCGATATCATAAAGCTGCTTCTCCAGAAGGACCCAGGCATCGCCGGAGGCTTTTTCCTTGCGGTAGGCACGCTCCTCGGCTTCGGTGAACAGGAACCGCAGGGCGGCAACTTTGGCGTTAAACGGGTGTTCCGGTGTCAGTCGGGGCAGGTTGGTCTGGGTAATGTTCCGGTACCGATCCCGCGCTTCGTCCTTCACGCGCAAGAAGTATTCAGTCACCGCGTCGCCCGCTGAAGACTCTTCCGGCGGGGCGGCGCGGTTCTGGGCCCGTTCGGTACGTACGGTATTGCGCAGACGCTGGTAGGCAGCCATGATTTTTTTCTGATGGCGACGCTCGCGCAGCAACAGCACACCGAGCAGCGCGCAACCCAGGGAGAGTAAAAAGACCAGCTCTCCAAGAATGATCGTTGTCAGTGTCAACGAATCCAGCATTGTTGTTCCGCGCCCTCTGCAAGCGTCAAATTACTGTCGATACCGCGTTAAAACTGTGGGTTCTGTCACAGTTATAAGAGTCGAGCCCAGTATAGCCTCTATTGAGCTTGGTGGTGTGTCCCGGTTTGCGCATAATCGGGCTTCGCTCTTACGCAAAGGACCTGCGATGACCTCTCAAGGAGCCCCAACCGTTCAAAGCCCAGGCCGTCAGGCGCTGGTAAAGTCGGTGCATCGTCTGCTGAAGCGCCGACGACTGGCTTTCTCCCTCAACGCTGCACTGCTTAGTGCTTCTCTGGGCATCATTCTCGCCTCCCAATCGGCCCGTTTACCGCCACCATTTGCATTGTGGTTGTCAGCGCCTCTGATCGCGTGTCTGTTCTGGCGCGCGCCCCGTTGGCGTCAGTGTGTGGCGTTCGTGCTCCTGGGATTGTTCTGGGGCGTGCTGTTCGGTCACTGGCAGCTTGATCATCGACTGCCCCCCTCCTTCAGTGGTGACGAGATTCGGGTCCAGGGGACCCTGGTCGGGCTGCCGGATCACGATGCCCGCCGCGAGCGTATCCGCCTGCGGGTGGAGCAAGTCGAGTCGGTCGAGGGCGATCCCCTGGCACTGCCCCTCAGGTACATTCTGGTCAGTTGGTACGGCGGGCCGCCTCTACACGCCGGTGAGCGCTGGCAACTGAAGCTGAGGGTCAAGCCGCCCCGGGGGTTCGTCAATCCCGGCGGGTTCGACTACCAGTTATGGTTGATGCGCCAGGGCGTGGATGCCACGGCCTATGTGCGGGAGAGTGCGGATAATCGAAGGTTGAGCGCACCCGCGGCAGGCTCGTTGAGTCACTGGCGGGAGCGGGTTCGTCGCTGGCTCGACCACCATCCGTCCGGGGTGGCTCACCGGGACCTGATGCTGGCGCTGCTGATCGGTGATCGCTCCACCTTGAGTCCCGAGCGCTGGACACGACTGCAGCGCACGGGCACCAATCACCTGTTGGCCATCTCCGGATTACATGTGGGCATGGTGGCGCTGGCGGGACTCTGGCTGGGCGGTATTCTGGGGCGCGGACTCAACGCGCTGTGCCATCGGATACCCGCCTCGGCGGTGGGTCAGGTATTCGCGCTCGGCTTCGCGCTTTTCTACAGCGCCCTGGCCGGATTCAGCATTCCGACCCAGCGCGCCTTAATCATGATCGGCGTGGTGCAATGGGTGCTGCTGCGCCGGGGAAGTCTACCCGCCTCCACCGGCTTGCTGTTGGCCTGGGTGGCGGTTCTGGTCAGGGACCCGCTCGCCCCTTACGATACCGGGTTCTGGCTCAGCTTCAGCGCCGTCGCGGTCCTGATGCTGGCACTTGGCGGGCGGCGCCGCGCGGGTGCTCAGTGGTGGGGGCAAACGGTGGTGCGGTCTCAGTGGGCGGTTTTTCTGGGGCTGATGGTTCCGCTCCTGATACTGGTGCACGGAGTCAGCCTGGTGGCGCCGATTGGCAACCTGCTGGCGATTCCGTTGGTGACCCTGATGGTGGTTCCCTGGTTGCTTGTGGCGTTGCTGCTGGGCGCCCTCTGGCCCTGGGCCAGTGACCTCTCGCTGGTGGTGGCGGACCTGGGCTTGTCCGCACTTCTGGCCTGGTTGGAGTGGCTGGAGGACGCGGCGCCAATGACGCTGTTTCAGGCGGCGCTGTCCTGGCCGGCACTGGCCCTGGCCGGACTGGCCACGCTGCTGATGTTGTTGCCACGAGGGCTGCCCGGACGGTGGCTGGGTTACCCCGGGATAGTGTTGGCGCTGTTGCTCCCGGGGCCACCGGTACCCCCCTTGAGAGTGACGTTTCTGGAAGTGGGGCAGGGCCTGGCGGTGGCGGTACAGACGCCGGATTACCGGCTGGTGTATGATACGGGCCCCACCTACAGTGAGCGGCTGGATGCGGGTTCTGGCGTGATCGTGCCCTATTGGCGGCAGTTGGGTGTCCATCAGTTGGACGCGGTGGTGGTCAGTCATCGTCACGATGATCACTCGGGAGGGCTTTCCAGTGTGCTGAAAAGTCTCCCGACCGAGGCACTCTGGGTGGGCGATGCGACACTGTCCACGTCGAAGCTCGGGCGGGATTGCCATCAGAGGGCTTCGTGGCAGTGGAATCAGGTGAAATTCCGGTTTCTGCACGGCGGCTTCCCGGCGCAGGTGAATGGCAATAATCGCTCCTGCGTTCTCGAGATTGAATACGCGGGGCAGCGGCTCCTGTTGACCGGTGATATCGAACGGGAAGTGGAGTGGCGGTTGGTCGGCCGGGATCAGCTCAACGGCTCCATCGACGTGCTGCAGGTTCCGCACCATGGCGCCATCACGTCCTCGTCGATCGAGTGGGTTGAACAGACCCGCCCGGCCCGCGCGGTGGTCAGCGCCGCTTTTCAGGGGCGGCATGGCCATCCGAATGAGACGGTGGTAGAGCGCTATCGCTCCCGGGGTGCTGAGGTGCTCAATACCGCGAGCCTGGGGGCCATTGTGTTCGAATGGGATGAGCAGGGGCGGCGCACCGAGCGGTATGCCCGGTATGCGCCAAGACGTTGGTGGTATGAATAAGGTGACGGTGGCCGTTGGCGACTGTCGCAAAATGTGACCGGGTGTTTTCCCGCTGGAAATGGTCTGTGCTATCTTGCGCCCCTGATGGTCAGGCGCCTTGGCCAGACAACGATTCAAAAGAGGAAAGTTCAGTGTTTGAGATTATTACCGCGGGTGGCTGGTTGATGGTCCCCATTATTCTCTGTTCCATCCTGGTGATCGCCATTGGTGGAGAGCGTTACTGGACCCTGGATCCCAAAAAAATCGCCCCACGGCATCTGCTCGCACAGGTGTGGAGCTGGATCAAGAACAACCAGTTGGACGCGGGCAAACTCCGCGAGCTCAAACAGTCTTCCCCTCTGGGGCGCATTCTGGCCGCGGGGCTGAGTAACTCCCGCCATGGCCGGGAAGTCATGAAGGACAGTATTCAGGAAGCGGCCAGTCAGGTCATCCACGAGATGGAGCGTTACCTGACCATCCTCAGCACCATTGCCAATATCGCACCGCTGCTCGGTCTGCTCGGCACCGTGATCGGTATGATCAAGGTGTTTACCGCCATCATGCTACAGGGCACTGGCAATGCCGGCGTTCTGGCCGGCGGGATTTCCGAGGCGCTGATCACTACCGCCGCCGGCCTGACCGTGGCCATTCCCGCGATGATTCTGCACCGCTTTTTCCAGCGCCGGGTGGACACCATTGTGGTCACCATGGAAGAAGAAGCGGTAAAACTTGTGGACGCCCTGCACAGCGACCGTCGGGTCGATGTGAAAGCCAACTGATTGACCGAGGAGCAAGCGGGTGCAATTTCGACGTCAATCTAGAGAAAATGACAGCATCAATCTGACACCATTGATCGATGTGGTATTTCTGTTGCTGATTTTCTTTATGGTGTCCACCACCTTTACCAAAGAAACCCATTTGAGCATCGACCTGCCTGAAGCCGAAGGTGAAGCGAGCGAGCAGGACGCCGATGCGCCGCTGGATATTCTGATCACCGCGGAAGGCGATTACTCGATCAATGGTCGCAGCCTGGTAAACAGTAAGCTGGTGACCTTGAAGTCGGCCCTGGAAAAGGCCTCGGAGGGCAACAATCAGTTGCCTCTGACCATTACCGCTGATGCCAAAGCCCCCCACGAAAGCGTGGTCCGGGCCATGGATGCTGCCGGCCAGTTGGGGTTTGTGCACCTGAGTATCACCACCCGGCGCCCCGAGTCCGGGGAGTGATTCGGGGGCGTTTGACATGACGCTGGCCTCGGTCTGGGAAAATGCCTGGTACGGTAAGGCCCGCTGGGTGTATCTGTTCGCTCCTTTGGCCTGGCTGTTCCGGGCTTTGGCGCGCCGGCGTCGAAGCCGTCTCAAAAGTCGGGCGGTCGCCTTTGATGTGCCGGTGGTCGTCGTCGGCAATATCAGTGTGGGGGGCACCGGAAAAACCCCGTTGCTCATTGCCCTGGTCCAGCGTCTGCGCAAGGCAGGTTATCGCCCGGGCGTGGTCAGTCGGGGTTACGGAGGCAAGGCCCCGCGCTATCCGCTCATGGTTTCCGCAGACACCCCGGTCACGCATTGTGGCGATGAACCCCTGGCGATTGCACGGGCCACCCAATGCGCGGTGTGTGTCAGCCCGGATCGGGTGGAAGCGGCCCAAGCGCTGCGCGAGCAGGGCTGCGATATTGTGTTGAGCGATGATGGCCTGCAGCACTACCGCTTGGCCCGGGACCTGGAAATCGCCGTGGTCGATGGCGCGCGCGCGTTTGGCAACGGCTGGTGTCTGCCCGTGGGCCCATTGCGTGAACCGGTCGAACGGCTCAACGAAGTAGATTGGGTGGTGGTCAACGGTTCGGAGGACAAGGTGCGTCAACAGGCCCCGACGCTTCGCACCGTCCAGTACACCATGAAGGTGACCCCGGATGCCTGGCATCGGGTGTCCGATGGTACCCGCGCATCGCTGACCCATTTTGCCCCACAGACATCCGTGCACGCGGTGGCGGGAATCGGCAACCCCGACCGGTTTTTTTCCACGCTGAAAGAACTCGGCCTGGAACCGGTTCACCACCGCTTCGCCGATCATCATCACTACCGCCCGGGCGAGCTCGTTTTCCAGCCGGCCTTTCCGGTTGTGATGACCGCCAAAGATGCGGTCAAATGCCAGCCCTTCGCCCAGCCGGACTGGTGGTATCTGAGTGTCAGTGCGACATTGCCGGAGGCGTTCTGGAGCGAGTTTCTGAACCGTATTGAATCCCTGAAATCCACACCTGAAACGAATTCAATCCCATGAGCTTTTACGTTGTCATCCCCGCGCGCTACGCCTCCTCCCGGTTGCCCGCCAAGCCCCTCAAAGACATCGCCGGCAAGCCGATGATTCGGCACGTTTACGAGCGAGCCCGCGAGAGCGCCGCCACGCAGGTGATCATCGCCACGGATGATGAACGCATCGAACAGGCGGCCCGCGCGTTCGGGGCGACGGTGTGCATGACCTCTGCGGATCATCAGTCGGGAACCGACCGATTGCAGGAGGTGGTCAGTCAGTTGGGGTTGCCGGACGATGCGATTGTGGTCAATGTGCAGGGCGATGAACCTCTGATTCCGCCCGCGGTCATCAATCAGGTGGCGCAGAATCTGGCGGGTGATAGTTCGGCCAGTGTGGCAACCTTGTGTGAGCCGATTGAGTTGGTGGAGGATTTTTGTAATCCGAATATTGTGAAGGTGGTAATGGATGCCCATGGGCGTGCGCTGTATTTCAGTCGGGCGCCGATTCCGTATCCTCGCGATGCGTTTGCGGGTGAGGGTAGGGCGTTACCGGAGGATTTTGTGGCGCGGCGGCATATTGGTATTTATGCGTATCGGGTGGGGTTGTTGCACCGGTTTGTGACTTGGGATCAGGCGCCGTTGGAGCGGTTTGAGTCGTTGGAGCAGTTGCGGGTACTGTGGCAAGGTGAGTCGATTCACGTTGCTGAGGCTTGTCGGCCTGTTCCTGGTGGTGTTGATACTGAGCTTGATTTGGATCGGGTTCGGCGGTTTTTTGGTAACTGAGTTTTTGGTTCTGTGGCGTGGTGAGAGTCCGGCGTCTGAGGGAGAGACACTGTTTGGAGACCCGCCGTGAACCCATCCATGGGGGCTTCTCGTCGACATCCATGTCTCCGAGAGTCTCCAAACAGTGTCTCTCCCTCAGACGCCTCCGTGCCAACGGACAATCTGTGGTGACCATAATCGAGTACGTGATAAGTCGTTGTATCCACATAAGTTTTCGCGTGGCACGGAGCAGAGGCGGCCAATACCTTTTTGGGGGCGTCGGCCGCCAGGGATGGCGCGCCGATGAGCTCACAGGGATGTGCTCGTAGCGTCCCCCAAAAAGGTATTGGCCGCCTCTGCGGACTTTGCACTCACCACTGGAAGTTGCACTAATTCGGACAAAGGTTTAAGCATGAGCGTAAATGTTCTATTTGTGTGTTTGGGGAATATCTGTCGGTCGCCTACCGCCCATGGGATATTTGAGGAGAAAGTCCGGCAGGCGGGATTGGAGAGACGTATCCAGATCGATTCGGCGGGTACGGGTGCCTGGCATATTGGTAAAGGGCCCGATGCGCGTTCCCAGCGTGCGGCACTCAAACGTGGCTACGACCTCAGTCAGCTTCGGGCCCGGCAGGTGAACCCGGCTGACTTTGACGAATACCACTACATCCTCGCCATGGACCACAGCAACCTGCAGGACCTGCAAGCCATGAGACCGGCTCATTACAGTGGGCATCTCGGTTTATTCCTGGAGTTTGGTGACAACGACCACTATCGCGAAGTGCCCGACCCCTACTACGGTGAAGGCGACGGTTTTGAATTGGTGCTCGATCTGGTTGAAAGCGCCTGCGACGGTCTGCTTCAACACATCAAAACTCAGCGGTAATGAGAGACTCGGAACGCGTGGATATACAAGACAATATCAGCCTTCAACCCTACAACACCCTGGCAGTGCCCGCCAAAGCGCAGCACTATGCGGAGGTCACAGATGTGTCGCAACTGCCCGCGTTGCGGCAGTTTGCGCGGGATCGAAATCTGCCCCTTCTGATTCTCGGTGGCGGTAGCAATGTCGTGTTGCGAGAGGATTTTCCCGGCCTGGTTCTGCACATGCGCATGACCGGTAAAACCCTGGTTCAGGAAGATCGCCATCACGGCTGGCTTCGCGTGGCCGCTGGGGAAAACTGGCATGAACTGGTTGAGTATTGTCTGGCGAACGAATACTGGGGGCTGGAAAATCTTTCGCTGATCCCGGGTTCTGTGGGGGCGGCGCCGATTCAGAATATTGGTGCCTACGGTGTGGAGCTGAAAGATGTATTTTCGGAGCTGGAGGCCATGGATGTGGCGACCGGTGAGGTGCATCGGTTCGATAAAGACGCCTGCGAATTCGGTTATCGCGACAGCCTGTTCAAACGGGCCGGTAAGGACCGGTACATCATTTTATCGGTGACTTTGAAACTGTCTCGGCAGCCGCATCTGAAAGTGACTTATCCGGCGTTGAAAGAAGCGGTGGGCGCGATACCCATGGCGGAACTGACGCCGCTGGCGGTGAGTGAGGCGGTGTGCCGGATTCGTCGCAGCAAACTGCCGGACCCGGTGGAGATTCCCAATGTGGGAAGTTTCTTCAAGAATCCGCTGGTGGGGCTGGATCAGTTTCTCGAACTGCAGGTGCGTCATCCCGGGCTGGTGTCCTACCCGGTGGATGCGCGCCATGTGAAGCTTGCCGCCGGATGGCTGATCGAGCGAGCGGGGTGGAAAGGCGTGGCCCGTGGGCCGGTGGCGGTGCACGCGCATCAGGCGTTGGTATTGACCAATCCGGGCCGGGCGTCCGGTGGGGAAGTGCTGGCTCTGGCCGAAGAGATTCGTCACTCCATTGCCGCGGAGTACGGTGTGGATCTTGAGCCCGAACCCCGGGTCTATCCCTGACGCACCGGCCCCTTATCCGGGGCTACCGATGCCGAACGGTCAGTACAACTCGACCACGACCCGGAACCCCAGGTTACTCTCCCGATAATCAGTGGGCGCACCCCGCCGAACATGGGTGGCGATATTGCCCACCGAATCTTCAAACGAACCTCCGCGTATAGTCCGCTCGGTGCAATTTTCGGTGATCAGGGGCGTGCCGTTCTGAGGCATTTCCAGCAAGTGGTTCCGGTAACAGTCCTGAGTCCACTCGGCCGCATTACCCGCGACACTGTGCAAGCCGAAGGCATTGGCCGGATAGGAACCCACGGGTGCGCTTTTTGAGGAAAAGAGACCGGTGTACTCACTGTTGCAGCCCCTTCGGCAGTTCGCGAGTCCGTCAGCGTCGGCGCCAGCTTCTCCCCACCAGAAAGTGGTTTGGGTGCCCGCCCGCGCGGCGTACTCCCACTCCGCCTCACTCGGCAAGCGGTAGCGTTTGCCGGTGCTCTCACTGAGCCAGTTTACGTAGGCCAGGGCATCGTTCCAGCTCACATTGATCACCGGCCGGTTGTCTCGTCCCCAGCGCTCGTCGTCGGGCAGCGGGCGGTCCGTGGCCCGGGCAAACTTGTCGTAGTCGGCGAAGGTGATTTCAAATCGGCTGATGGCGAATGCCCGGGGAATCCGGACATTCCGTTCGGGCATGCTGCGGCTGTCCAGTTTGCTGCCCATGGTGAAACGACCGGCGGGAACGATCACCATCTCGGGCCCCCGGTCGCCGTCGCGGAGCTCGTTGTAAAAGGTTGCACCTGCCACCGGTGTTTTGCGCAGGGAGACCGGCAGCGTCACCGCCTCGTCTTCCACCTCAATCCATCGGGTGTCGGTATCGTAGCCGGCATAGCTGGTTTCGATGTGGTAGCGCCCGGGCAACAGGGGAATGCCCGGGTAATAGCGATCCGGTATGTTCAGAATGCGGACCCGGGCGTTTTCCGGCTCCGGCGTGACCCGCAGTTCGTAGCGTGGTGGGGCGGCCGTCGGGGTTTCCACGGGTGTCTCGGGTCTCATCCCCATCAATGCTTCCGTGCTGCTCTGATTCTCGGTTTCGGGCTCGGGACGCAAGACCAGCGGAGTCGTGGGAATCTCGGTGGTGCGGACCGGCTGGGGGCGGGGCTCGGTCGGTGTCGGGGCGATCAAGTGCGCGGTGCGACGAGCGAGTGACTGCACCGGGTCCGGCAGCCAGCGCTCACCGGGCAGTGTCCATTCGTTCAACGCCAGGCTGAAGGCACCCCAGATGACTGTCAGCAGTATCACCAGGGTCAGAGTGCGGGAAACTAACCGGCGTCCTCGCCACAGGCTGTGGTAGTGCGCCGCCTGCTGCACCTGGGTGGAAATGACAGTGGTGTGTTCCTGGGGCGGACTCAGTGGCCCCTTGATTTCGGTTACCCGGATCTGTGGGTGGCGGTACAGGCCGCGGCGCGGCGTCCAGCGCAGCGAGCACAGGCTCTGCCATGCCAAGCGTATCTGTTCTCGCAAGGCTCCGAGCGTGGTCGCCAACAGTGCCCGGAACAGCGAGAGGAGTTGAACCCGGGTGGAGTCCGCGGTGGTGAAATAGGTCTGTCCCAGGCCGGCGGGCCCCTCCAGTGCATCGATTGCCGCAATCACATCCCGGCCCCGCTGAAAGCGATTGTCCGGGTCTTTGGCGAGCAACTGATTGAGAATCTTCTGGTACGCCTGATACTGGGGCGGGAGCTTGGGAATGGGCGCGGTCAGGTGCTTGATGGCGATGGCCACTGCTTCGTCCGCCTGGTAGGGCACTTGTCCGGTCAGCATTTCGTAAAAGACCACACCCAGGCTGTAAATATCGGCGCGACCGTCCACGGGTTTTCCCCGGGTCTGCTCCGGGCTCATGTAATGAGGCGTGCCGACCACCGTGCCGGCGTTGGTCATCCGGGAGGCGGAGCTGACGGTCTTGGCGACCCCAAAGTCGGACAATACCGCGGAGTTGTCTTCGCGGAACAGAATGTTTTCGGGTTTGATATCCCGGTGGATATAGCCTTTCTCGTGAGCGTGGTCCAGCGCCCCGGCGATTTCCCGAGTAATTCGCAGGACTTCCTGAGTGCTCAGCCCGGAGGCCATTTTTTCGTGAATGGAACCGCCGGCCAGATAGTCCATGGCGATGTAGTTCAGGTTCTTGTAACGCCCGATATCGTAGATGGAGACGATGTTAGGGTGCGACAGTTGCCCGACGATATTGGCTTCGCGCTGAAAGCGTTCGCTGAACACCGGATCGCCATTGAGCGCCGGAGACATGACTTTCAAGGCAACTTCTCGGCCCACGCTCAGTTGAATGGCAAGGTAGACGGTGGACATCCCGCCCTGGTTGATTTTGCGAATGATGCGGTAGCCGGGAATATGCATTACCGGGCCACCCAGTAGAGCACTAACGCCAGTGACAGCAGGGCGGTGGCATACAGGGCCAGATCCGGGCCGCGCCGACCGGTAATATGCGGCACCCACTGCCACAGCGTACTCCAGCGCGAGCGCTGGCTCAGCGGTGACTGGATCAACTGCAGGGTTATATTGTCGCGACCTCCCGCGTCCAACGCGGCGCGCATCAGCCGATTGACGGCAGCACGCGGGCTGCGGCATCGAAACAGAAGGCGGGCCAGGGCTTCGTCATCCAATTCGTCGGTGAGCCCATCGCTGCACAGCAGGATCCACTGGTCCTTCAGCCATTGGCCGCGCACTGAGTCTACCTTGACCTCCTGCAGTTCGTAGGAGCCCAGACATTGAGTGATGATGTTCTTATCCGGGTGGCCCTCGACCTCCGCTTCTTCAATCACACCGGAGGCGAGCAGCATCTGGACGTAGGAGTGATCGGTGGTGAGTCGCTCGAGACGACCGCCGTCTTCGGTGTGGGTCCAGAGGTAGGCCCGGCTGTCGCCGACCCAGGCGACTTCGTAGTCGTCCCCGAGGCTGCGCAGGGCGACGATGGTAGAACCCATGCCCGGCGCACCTTCGCCATTGGCGGCGGCTTTGAGTACGGCCCGGTGGGAGGCCTGAATGGCCTGGGTGAGGCTTTTGTGTTGTTGGTCAAGCAGGGTGTCCCGGACGATGGCGCTGGCGACTTCGCCGGCTTCGTGCCCACCCATGCCGTCGGCCACGAGCCATAGGCCGCGCTCGGGCAGGCTCAGGAGCGTGTCTTCGTTGTTGTCGCGCTTGTGGCCCGCGTGGGTGGCGGCGCTGTATTCCAGGGGTGGCTGGGGCATAGTTAGTCCGTTGTCACCATCGTATGTTACCGGCTTGGGATCGCCTCGGGAATCCTAAAGCACTTTGCCGTCGAAAACTACATAACAGGTCGCGGTTTGGGTTTTCGATGGCTCCCGTACCAAAATTCCCTTCGGTTTTTCGAAAGGACTTTTTAATCGGACTTCGTATGCAGAGCTGCGGTTGGGTAACCCCTTGCGAGACACGCCGTAAATACATCCATGTAGGCTCATCACCCGTCGTCCAGGCGGGTGACGGTCTCGCAAGGGGTTACCCAGCCTCCGCGGTGCCAGCGTGACGTTCCGGGAACTAGCGCCTTTCGCACTGCAACTTGAGCAATGGCGGATGCGCTGCGCTTATCCGCTCTACGCAAACTTCCGTGGTACCCGTACGGCTGATCGGTCCGACGATTCGGAGCATAGCGAATCCGCCGTTGCTAAGACCACACAAGTTCGGTTACTGCACTGAGGGACGTGAAGCGGAGACCCTTTCAAGACCGTAAGCGGAGGGACTCCGCGCGTCGAGCCCCCAGGGATGGGTTTACGGCGTGTCTTGAAAGGGTCTCCGCTTCGCGGCCCGGTCGCGAAGCAACAAAGACCCTATCTAATGCCTGAAGGGTGTTTGATTAAAGCTCACGCAACTCCAAGCCCAGGCTTTCTAGGACCGCTCGTTCTCCGCTGTGACTGACCACCGCCGTGCTGGCCCGTTCTGGTTTCAGGTACTCATTGGCCACGCGTTGGATATCGGCCAGGGTGACGCCCAGGACCCGGTTGCGGAAAGTCTCGCGTTTCTCCCGGGTGCGGCCAAACAACTCCGCCTGATACGTCTGACGGGCCTCGCCTGCCGGAGAAGCCGGCTTGTCCAGGCTGCTGACCACCCCCAGAATCGCCTCCTCCAACGGCTGCCATTCGTGTTCGCTGGACAACAGCCAATCCACCGCCGCCTCGAAATCCTTCAGGGTATCCGCCAGGCGGGGGTCGCGGTAGGAGAAGAACCGGAAGGCCGCGATATTGTTGTCCTGGCTGGCACCGCCGCCGTAGGCGCCGCCCTGTTCGCGAATGGTGCGGTGCAGATAACCGTTGCGCAGGAAGCCGGCCAGCACCGTCAGGGCGGCTGCGTCCGGGTGCTCCGAGGGCACCGTCGGGTAGGCTTGGGCACAGAAGTTGACCTGGGTGTTGGTCAGCCAGCCTTCGCGTACGGGCTCGTGAACGGCGGGCAGTCCGAAGGAGCGGAAGTCGGCCACCGGCGGCTCGCTGGGCCAGTGCGACTGCACGGTGTCGCGCAGCTCGTCGAGCTGATGGGGTTCACCAATCAGCAGAAACTCCCTTGGTGCGACCCGCAGGCGGGCGTGAATGCCCTCCAGTTGCGCGGCGTAGGCTTTCAGGGATTCGCCGTCTTTAAGGGCCTGATCAAGCCGCTTCAGGTGGGCGATGCCTTCCAGGCCGCCAATCCGGTGGGTCAGGCGAGCCGACGGGGCCATGCCGGCGCAGGCGGCCAGCATGGCCAGGCTGTGGCCGTTGCCGGTGATGCTCTGTTCGCGGCGGGCGCGCATCTGCGACACCAATTCTTTCAGCCGGTTGTGCTCATCGAAACGCGGTTGGGTCAGGGTCGCGCGCAGCAGTTCGTTCATGGCCCCGGCATTGCGGTTCAGTGCCTTGGAGCCCAGCGAAAAATAGGCATCAATGTTCTGAACATCATCGGTGGTGCCACGCACCGTCGCCGAGGCGCTGATACCCCCCACGGCGCTTGCCTGCCAGCGTTGAGCCTCGAGGTAATCGAGGTTGCCCAGGCCGACTTCGGTCAGGGCGTTGCAGTAGAGCGGCAGCAGCGGCTGCTCCTCCTCGCTGATGTCAGGCAGTTTGCAGGTGACCTGTTCATACACCAGGCCGTTGGTGCCGGCGCCGTAGCGGCGCAGCGGGTCGCTGGCGGGGTTCTTCGGGTCGAGGGTTTCCCGGCTGCCTTCCACATACGCCATGGTCTTGGGAATGTCTTCCAGGCCGACCTTGGGCAGGATGCTGTCGTCGTCTTTCTGTACTTGGCGCTCCTGCAGGGCCTTGGCGCGCTGCACTATCCACTGGCGGTCGTCGTCAGTGAGCTTGGCGTTGATATCGGCCAGACGTTTTTGCTCGGCCTCCTGGGCCCGGCGGGTGAATTGGCTGTCCGGGCGCAGGGTCAGGCGCAGGCGGTGAGGGTTGTCGAGCAACCAGCGACGCACCAGCGAGGGAATGAAATCCGGGTCTTTGACTTTTTCCCGCAGTTTCACCAACGCTGAATCCAGGTCGAGCAGGGCAATGGGGTCAGCTCGGTGGGTGGCGGCGGGCAGGCTGTTCATGATCAGTTGCAGGCCGTAAGGGAAACCGTCTCCGCCGACTTCGCGCTGCTGCAATTCCAACTGGTGCAGTGCGCTGTCAATCAGCTCCTGGGGTACGCCCTCTTCGGCCACCCGCTCCAGGGTACCGAGAATCAACTGCTCCACCTCCGGGACCTTCTCCAACTGGCAGCCTTCCAGGCCACAGCCGAAAGCCAGCTCGTACTGGGAGTCATCCAGTCCGCACAGTGGAGAGGGCGCCTGTCCTAGGTCGGACGTTTCCAGGGCGTGCAGCAGGGGAGAAGCGCTATTGTCCAGCAGGACGGCGGTCATCAGTTGGCTTTCTAGGGTTTGATCCAGGTCGGTGATATTGCCCAGCAGCCAACCCATGACGACATGGGTTTTGTGGGTCGGGTCTTCGCCTTCCTCCAGCGGGTAGGCCTCTTCCACCGCGATGGGGGCGTGGTAGCGCTTCTCTTCGCCTACGGCAATGACATCATCCAGGCGCTTGAAACGGTGCAAAGCTTTGGCTTCAAACTTGGCCTGATGCTCCGCCGCCGGAATATCGCCATAGGTCATGAAGATCGCATTGCTCGGATGGTAATGGGTGCGATAGAACTGCTGGAGTTGTTCGTAGGTCAGGTCCGGGATGTGTTCCGGATCGCCACCGCTGTTGTGGTGATAGGTGGTGGTCGGAAACAGGTAGCGACACAGCGACTGCCACAGTTGTGCGGGCACCGAGCTCATGGCGCCTTTCATTTCATTGAACACCACACCTTTGAACGTCAGCGGGGAATCGGGGTTATCCGGTTCCTTGAACTCCAGGCGATGACCTTCCTGGGCAAAGTCCAGCTCGTCCAGGCGGGAGAAAAACACCGCATCCAGGTACACATCCAGCAGGTTGTCGAAGTCCTTGCGGTTCTGGCTGGCGAAGGGGTAGGCGGTCCAGTCCGGACTGGTGAAGGCGTTCATGAAGGTGTTCAGGGACCGGCGGATCATCATGAAAAACGGATCGCGTACCGGGTACTTTTCGCTGCCACAGAGCGCGGTGTGTTCGAGAATGTGGGCGACCCCGCGCGAGTCCTGGGGCACGGTGCGCAGGGCGACCAGAAAGACGTTCTCCGGGTTGTCGCTGGCGAGATGGATGTGCTGAGCACCGGTCACTTTGTGCTGGTACTCCTCCACCCGCAGATTCAGGGAGTCGATGGTCTGGCTGCGCAGGTGCTCAAAGGCGGCATGGCTGGTGTGGGTCATAAAGTTTCACAATCTCCGGTATCGGTTTACGGCTTGGGTCGAAACGCGAGTTGCTGGTCGTTGAAGCCGTCAAAAGCGTCGAGTAAAGGCTCATAGTCTACGCGCTCGCCCTCCAGATGCGCCAGTGCGTAACAGCAGGCTTCCAGGGTGGAGAGCTGACCGGGCTTGCGCGCCCGACGAATTCGATAGCGCGATGGTGGCGTATCGGTCAGGGCCAACCTGGGCAGTGCGTGCAGTGGCGGGTTGAGGTAGAGCATCTTGCGGCTCTTGCGCCAGGTGGCATCGAGCACCACAAGCTGGCGTCGCGGCCCGGTATCGTTTCGCTCGGTAAGGTCGTTCGGGTCCGGATACCGGGGGGCGGGTAGATCGTCGGTCTCCGGGTAGAGCAGTATCGATTCGTCGGCCCGGTTCAGCAGTTCCCCCAGAGCGGCATCGGACCACTGTTCTCCCACCACCCGCTGACTGTTCTGCAGGCTGAGGTCCAACAGGCGGGCGCTGTTTTTGGCCCGATGGGCTTCGTCAGGGTGTTGCAGAATCAGCAGGGATACGCCGTTGTCGATCGGTCGAACCCAGTGGCAGATACAGGCCCGCTCCGGACGCTCGCAACGGGGGCAGAGGGCACGGCTCATTCGGCGGCCTCCGGATCGACGGCCGGAGCGGGTGCGCTGGCGATCAGTTGTTCTTTGGCGGCGCGCGACAGCTGCTTGATGGCGTACTCCCGTCGACTGGCACTGGAGCGGTCGGGATGATGTTCCAGAAAGCATAACCGGTGGGGCTGGCGACCGCGAAAATAGCGGGCTCCACGGGGTCCGCCGCTGTGCTCCTTCCAGCGGCGTACCACATCGGTGGTGATGCCGGTGTAGTACCGGCCATCGTCACCGAGAATGATGTAAACCTGCCAGCGGCTCTCGGCCATCATGAGTATGGGTACAGGGGTTTGAGTCCCCCGGTATCGGTGCGCCTGGATCTATGACCGGCCCGGCTCTGATTCAGAGCCTGCAGCAGGGCGGTGGTGTCGAACGATGAGTCGGGCTCACCCTTGAACAGTATGGCGTCCAGCTCTTGCAGTCGCACCCGCGCCACGTCGTCGTCGAGCCGCTCGGCCAGGTCGGTCAGGCCCCGGGGGGGCACGTCGGGCCAGATGGCGGTTCCCCAGTCGAGCAGGGCCCGGCGCAGGGCGTGCAGGTCATCGGCTTTGGCGGCGCGTTTGACGCCTTGCCAGGCTCGGCCGCGGGCGGCCCGGGCCCGATCTCTCTCGCCTCGGGCCTGTGCCTCGCGCGCGGCAAGATCGGTCTTCAGCCGCCAGACGAGGAAGGCGAGCCAGAGGCTCAAGGCTGACAGGAGCGCCGTGGCTATGCCCAGTACTACGGTAACCAGCGGCGCTGGCCCGCTTGCAGCCGGGCGGGGGGCGGTGGCGTCTTCGCCATTTTCGCGCTCCCGGGACGGTGTGACCTCGGAAGCGGGGGCGGCGCCGGGTATGGCGGTGACGTTGACGGTGCTAGCAGGCAGCTCGGCGGTGCGCATCTGATCGGCCTCGGTGTCCCACCAGGTCAGGGTGACCGCTGGAATCTCGAGGCGTCCGCTCTGGTTGGGCACCATCGCCAGGGTCAGGGTGCTGGTGCTCTGGACGCCACTCGCATTGACCTGCTCTTCGGTTTGCGGCCGGTCCGGGTAGAGTGTCAGGCCCGGGGTTTCTTCCAGCGTCAGGGCGGGGAGTTGCGCGGCGGTCAGACCGTCCGCCTGAATGGTGATTCGGCGAGTCACCGGTTCACCCTGACGCAGGGAGTCCGGATCGGTACCCCAGTGTTCGCTCAACTGCAGATTGCGGGCCGGCAGCCAGGTGTTGCCGGTGTATTGATCGGGCGTCGGGTCCACCGTCACAGTCAGGGCGTCGGTACGGACTCGCTGTCGGCTGCTGCGGCCCCAGAAATCTCGCTGTCCCCGGCTGACGGCGAGTTCATACACCAGGGAGGGGATTTCCAGGGTGCCACTGCGCTGGGGGAACAGGGCAAAGGTGGTTTCCAGAACAATGTGCTGGCGGCCGTCGATCTGGCTGATGTAGTTTTCTTCATTGACGGCCTTGATCACCGCATCGTTCAGTTCCAGCGGCTGAATTTCCGCGCCATCCAGATTGACCCGGCTGTACAGACGCACCGTGAACAGGACCTGTTCCTGAACGTGGACCCTTTCCTTGTTCAGCTCCGTTTCCACAAAAATGTCCCGGCCTTCGCTATCTGGCTGCTGTTGCCGTTCTTGCACCGTCACGGTGATGGGTTCGCTCTGGCTGCCTCCGAATTCGAACGCGGGGATGTTGAGGGTGCCGGCCCGTTTGGGGGCCAGCATCAGGCGCCACTCGGTCCAGCCTTCCATGTCGCCGTTGACGATGCGCATCTGGTGACTGCGCTGATTGCTGAGGATGTCGAAGTCCCGGCGCAGCCCGTCGAAATCGGGCCCCCCGGTCAGGGTTCGCCCGGTCTGGCGCACGGTCAGTGTCAGGGTGTCGTTCAACCCGATGGTCTCGCGGTCGACATTGGCGATCAGCTCCTGGGCCTGGGTGTGGCTGGCCAGTAGCAGGATCATCAGTAACGTGGTCTGTAATGTCGCCCTCAAGTGGGTCGCGAATGGCTTCATGAATGTCATCGTGTCCGGTGTCTGTCTCATGGTCATGTGGGTTGAGTATACTCGGGCTACCAGCGCTCTTCGGTTCCCTGTCCCTCGGTTTCGCCGCGCATCTGCTGTAAGCGCCGCTGTTGGCTCTGGTACTCAAACTTGCGGCGCAGCAGACCGCCGGGGTCATCGGGTACCTGACGGAGCCACTGCTCCATGGACTGGCGCTCTTCATCGCTGACATCGCCCTCTTGAAGGGTGGCGGCTGGGGTCTCTTCGTCACCCTCTTGGCCGTCCTCTTCCGGGTTTCCGGATTCTGGCTGTTCCCGCTCGGCCTGGTCGTCCTGTCCCTCCGGCGATGGGCTGTCCGTATCGGTTCTCTGTGGTTCGTCGTCGCCTGGTGAGTCGCTGGTGTCGGAATCCGATGGATTCTCTTCGCTGGTGTTCTGTTCGTTGTCGCCGGAGGACTCGCTCTCAGAGGGTGATTGCTGCTCTCCGTCCTGTTCGCTTTGTGAATCCTGTTCGTTCTGCCCGGACTCCCCGGAGTCATTGTCACTGTCTTGTGAGTCGTCGCCGTTCTGTTGCTGCTCCTGTTGTTCCTGTTGCTGTTTGAGCTGTTCAACCAGCGCCTTGTTGGCCCGGGCGTCTTCCAGGGTCGAATCTTTTTCCAGCGCCTGTTCGTAAGCGTCGATGGCACCGTCCAGATCACCGGCTTTGGCCAGGGCGTTGCCCCGGTTGTAGTGGGCGCGGGCACTGTCGCTCTGGGCGAAGGCTTTCGCCGCCGCCGCGTAATCCTCCGCCCGATACAGCGCGCTGCCGCGCCATTCCGGGTTCTGGAAGTGCTCGGCGGCCGCGGCCGGATCACTGTCTTCCAGAGCCTGGGCGCCCCGTTGATCCGGAGTCAGGAATGGGGCCTGCCAGTCCGCCGCCTGAGCCGGTTGGGGGAGCAGGCCGCACAGGGGCAGGGCGACTACCAGCACCAGCAGACCGCGCCGGAAACTGTACAGCACGATGGGTAACAACAGCAGCACCAGCCAGTGGCCCCGGTCGTACCAGGTGTCGAACTGTCGGTCCAACTGACGCTCCTTGCCTTCCATCCAGCCGGGTTGTTCCAGCAGCCACTGCACGTCGTCGGCGCTGGCATCAATACGCTCATAGCGCCCGCCGGTGCGCCCGGCCAGACGTTCAAGGCGGTCCTGTTCTAGCTTGGCGACCACGATGTTGCCCTGGCGGTCCCGCTCAAAGCCACCCCGATCGTTGGGAATGGGGGCTCCATCCGGGGTACCGACGCCGAGAATGGACAGCCGGAATGCGGTATCCCCGAGCTGCTCGAGAATGGGGGCGGTCGCCTTTTCGACAACCCCGTCCGTCAGCAGCAGGATCTGTCCCTCGCTGATGCCCGCGTCGGCAAACAGGGTCTTGGCCTGTTCGATGGCTTCCTCCGGGCGACTGCCGGGAAGGGGCATAACGTTGGGGTGCAGGGCGTTGAGCAGGCTGCGGATGGTGGCGGTGTCGTCGGTCAGGGGCGAGACCACATGGGCGTCCCCCGCATAGGCGATCAGGCCGGTAAAGCCTTCTTTGCGTTCGCGCAGGACATCGGCGATTTTCAGGCGGGCGCGGACCAGACGCGACGGCGCCAGGTCCTCGGCCAGCATGGAGGGCGACAGATCGAGCACGATGATCAGAGCGTTCTCGGTCTTGTGGACGGGCATGGGCCGTTTTTCCCAACTGGGCCCGGCCAGGGCCAGGCAGGCCAGTACCCAGGCCGCCAGTAGTCCCCACAGGTAGCCGCGGCGCTTTTGTTGGGTCGCCGGGTCCAGAAGGTGCTCCAGCAGACCCGGAGCGATCAATTGGCGCCACTGGCGAGCCTGCTGGCGTTGTTGCCACAACAACAGAACCAGAGCGATCGCCGGAATCAGGGCCAGCAGCCAGAGCGGCCGCAGCCAGTGGAAGTTCTCAAGTGCTGTCTGAAGTGTATCCATCAGCGAGATCCTCCCGAGGTGCGTGCGGTCAGTCGGGGGCTCAGCCAGCGGCCGGCGGCCAGCAGAGCGCTGAGCACAAAGGCGAAGGCCAGGGGCCAGTGAAACAGGCTCCGGGTGGGACGGAAGGTTTCCTCGTCGTATTCAATGGGCTCCAGTTCATTCAATGTCTGGTGCACCTGGTACAGCTCCTCCAGACTGCGCGCCCGGAAATAGCGCCCGCCAGTCTGGGCAGCTATTTCTCTCATGGTGTCTTCATCCAGGTCCCGGGAGGGGTTTACCCGGCGCTGGCCAAAGATGGTCTGGGTGATCATTTCCTCCGCGCCAAAACCGATGGTGTAGATCTTGACGTTGTGTTGCTCGGCCAGATAGGCGGCCCGCTGTGGGGTCAGTTCCCCGGCGTTGTTGGCACCATCGGTCAGCAGAATCAGCACCCGGCTGGCCTCGGGGCGGTCCCGCAGACGTTTGACGGCCAGCCCGATGGCATCACCGATGGCGGTTTTTTCTCCGGCAAAACCGATCTGGGCTTCCTGTAACAGGGTGTAGACGGTCTGCCGATCGTAGGTCAGTGGCGCTTGCAGGTAGGCACGGGTACCGAACAGGATCAGACCGAGGCGGTCGGTCTGGCGCTCCTGGACAAAATCACCCACCACCCCTTTGACCGCCTGCAGACGATTGATGGCTTGCCCTTGGTACTGCATGTCCTCGATTTCCATACTGCCGGAAATGTCGACGGCCATCAGCAGATCCCGGCCGCTGCTGGGCAGGCTGACCGGCTCGCCGACCCACTGGGGGTGGCTGGCGGCGAGCAGGCTGGCGCTCCAGATCAGCCAGAGGCTGGCGGCCATCAACCAGCGCCGTTCGCCTTCACGGGACTCTTCGCCTCGCAGTCGCTTCAATCGACTGAAGAAAGGCACCCGCAGGGCCGCCTCGCGGCTGGGCTCTTCCGGAACCCAGCGCATCAGCAGTGGCAGCGGCAGTAACAGCAGCAGCCAGGGCCATTGCAGCTCAAGCATGGTGCACCTCCGCGAGCCATTGCTGAACGCGTCGCTCGGACAGGCGGTGGCGGCGAATCCATTGTGCGGCCAATTGATGCAGGGCCTCGACATCCACTTTCGGATCGGGTTGATAGGGGCCGTCGGCCAGGATGTGACCGGGCCCTTCGGTAAACGCCGGTTCCAGCCCGGCACCGGCGTCCAGAAAGCGCAGCCACTGGGGCCCCTTCAGTGCCGCCAATTCAGCTTCGCGCGCTTCGGGCAGGGCGCTCAGCGCGGTTCGGCGAAGCAGTTGGCTGACCTGCTGCACATAGTGTCGGCGGGTGGTCGGGCCCGGATCGCTCCGCTGGTAGTCCCGGTAGGCATGTTCGAGTAGCGCCATTGCCTGGCGACGGTAGCGCTGCCGGCGTTGACGGCGGTAACCCTGCCACAGCAGTGCTCCGAGCACGATCAGCAGCAGGGCAATCAACAGCCACCAGCCCCAGGCCAGGGGCCACCAGCCGATGGGCTCCGGCAGATGAATGTCGTTCAGTTGTGCCAGTGGGTCTTGCGGATTCATGGGTGCAGTCAATCAGCCTCGGGCGCGGTGACGGCGGGCGCCAAAACGCTCGCGCAGCAATGTGTGAATGTCGTCGTCGGTGGCGTAGGAGAGCAACGGTAACGCCAGACGCCGGCTGCTTTCGGTCAGCGCCTGCAACTGCGTCTCGAATTCCCGACGGTAGGCCTGGCGGAACGCCGGGTCCTGGGCGGGCAGTTGGAGGCGCTCCTCCCCGTCGCTCACCGTCAGGAAATGGTTGCTGCTCAGCTCCCGCTCCAGCGGATCGTATACGTGCATCAGGGTTACGTCGGTATGGCGTGCCAGCTCGAACAGTTGCTGCTCGCAGCGGGTGTCGAAGTCGTGGAAATCACTGATCACGAACACGGCACTGCCGGGCTTGGCGACGCGACGGACATCGGCCAACAGTGTCTCCAGAGAGGTAATGGCCTCGTCTGGCACCGGAGTTGCCAGCTCTCGGTTGTAGTCGTGCATCTGGTGGAGCAGTTCCAGCGCGGCGTGTTTGCTGCGCCGGGCCCGGACGTCCCGCTGGTTATGATCGCCAAATATCAGGCCACCAATCCGGTCACTCTGGTTCAGGGCGGCCCAGGCCAGGGTGCCGGCAATATGGGTGGCCAGCACCGATTTGAAACAGGTACGGCTGCCAAAAAACATCGGTGAACGCTGATCCACGACGACAAATACCGGGCGTTCGCGCTCCTCGCGAAAGATCTTGGTGTGAGGCACCTGGGTCCGGGCGGTGACCCGCCAGTCGATGGTGCGGACATCATCTCCGGGCTGATAGAGCCGCACTTCCTCAAAGTCGATCCCCCGTCCACGCATTCGAGTGCGTACCCCGCCGGTCAGCAGACTGCGAGCCGGTTGCCGGGCGAACAGTTGCAGGTCCCGGGCGGCAAAGCGCAGGCGCAACAGATCTCCCAGGTCGCAGTAAGCGCCCTGAGGGGCCAACGCGGCGGCAGTGGGTCTGGCCTTGGTTCCTGCCATCAGGCCACCGGCACCACGTCGAGCAGTCGGTCGATCACCTGCTCACGGGAAATCCCCGTGGCCTCGGCCTCAAAGCTCAGAATCAGGCGGTGGCGGAGCACGTCGTGGGCAATCGCGCGCACATCGTCGGGGCTGACATAGTCCCGGCCTTCCAGCCAGGCATGGGCCCGGGCGCACCGGTCCAGGGCAATGGTGGCCCGGGGGCTGGCGCCGTATTCCAGCCAGTTGACCAGATCGGGGTCATAGTCGCCGGGGCGCCGGCTGGCATTGATCAGTTGGACGATATACTCCTCCACCGGCTCGGCCATGTGGATCGCCAGAACCGCCTGGCGACCTTCAAACAACAGGCTTTGGCTGATTTCGGCGGGGGGCGGAGTCTCCTGGTGAGCGGCCTCGGCCCGGGCGAGCTTCAGGATTTTCCGCTCGGCCTCAATATTCGGGTAGTCCACCAGGACCTGCATCAGAAAACGATCCAGTTGGGCTTCCGGTAGCGGGTAGGTCCCTTCCTGCTCAATGGGGTTCTGGGTCGCCATCACCATGAACAGGTCCGGCAGCGGGTAGGTGGTGCTGCCCACACTGACCTGTCGTTCAGCCATGGCTTCGAGCAGGGCGGACTGTACTTTGGCCGGCGCCCGGTTGATTTCGTCACTCAAGACCAGATTGTGAAAGATGGGCCCGGGTTGAAATTCAAAGCGACCCTGCTCAGGGCGGTAGATATCGGTACCGGTCACATCCGATGGCAGCAGGTCGGGAGTGAACTGTATGCGCTGAAAGTTGCCTTCAATGGCATCGGACAGGGTTTTGATCGCCTTGGTCTTCGCCAGCCCGGGGGCGCCCTCCACCAGCAGGTGGCCGTCCGCCAACAGGGCGATCAGCATGCGTTGAACCAGATGTTCCTGGCCGACAATCTGCTGATTGAGCCAATGATTGAGGGTGTGTAATGCGTCGTGTGCCTGCATGGGTCCCCACTTATTGTGATCGGATGTTGAGCCTGGATGAATGGGCGACCTGATCAAAAGCTGACCAAATCGCGGCAATTCTGCGGCGATGCGCCCGTAGACTTGTGTTAATGGCGTCAGTTCCCTGATTTTCAAGCAGTGACACTCGACAAGTGTACACCCTCGGACCAAACTGAAAACTGAGCGACACCGATAACGTCTGCGGGACGATGAACAGGAGGCAGTGTGGATATACGCTTGGTGAACGCCGGAGATAAGGATGAGCTGTTTGCGGACCTGGATGCCCTGGCGGGAGATTCCATTGAGGAAAGCCAATGGGCACTCTGGCTCACCTTCAGTCGGGCTTTTTTTGCACGTTTACCTCTGGAGGAATGGGTCGGTCGACCGATCAAGGATGTCTTCGGCGCGGTGCACAGCGCCTGGCGGTTGATGAATCAGTTCCGGCCCGGCAAGCCGTCCGTGCGCCTGTTCAATCCAACTCTGGAAGAGGATGGTTGGCTCTGTCCGCACAGTGTGTTGTTGGTTCAGCAGCGGGATATGCCCTTTCTCGTCGATTCCATTCGGATCGAGCTGAATCGGCGCAATATTGCGATTCACAGCATCAAGAGCACGGTGCTCGGTGTGATCAGAGACGAGCAGCAGCGGCCGGTTGGACTCTGGCCGGCTGAGGGCGATGAGACGTCGGATGATTCTGACAAAGGCGCCGTGGAAGCGCTGGTGTACATGGAGATCCGGCTGCACACCGATACGCGTCAACTGCGCCAGATCAGTCGGTCGCTGATGACGGTGATGGAGCAGGTGCGGCGGGTGGTGGATGATTTCAGTGCGCTGAAAGAGGCCGCGTCAAGCGCTGCAGAGCAGCTCAGTCGGGTTACCCAGGCACCATTGAATCATAAGGTGCCGGAGAATCAGGCGTTTCTGGACTGGCTCCTTCGGGATCATTTTACCTTCATGGCGTACACCGAATACGACCTGGTGACCGAAAACGGTGACACCTGGTTGGTGGAGCGCACGGACAAGCGTCTCGGCCTGTTCCGGGATGCCGATACCGCTGCGGATCGCAAACCGGTCAGTGACGAAAACCCGGGCACGCTGCAGTTTCACCTGTCTCCCAAGTTGATCGCCTTTTCCAAAGCACCACAGCGTTCCCGCGTGCACCGGCAGGCCTACTCTGATTATATCGTGATCAAACGGTTTGATGCCGACGGTCAGTTGTGTGGTGAAAGCCGATTACTGGGTCTGTATACCTCGGCGGTGTACACCCTGAGCCCCTATGAAATTCCGCTGATTCGGGAAAAAGTCAGTGAAGTATTCGAGCGCTCTGGACTGAGTCGCAGCGGTCACGATGGCAAAGCACTGCGCCAGATTCTTGAAACCTTTCCCCGGGACGAGTTGTTCCAGAGCAGTACCAGCCAGCTTTATGAAATTGCCACCGGTGTGGCCCGAATCAATGAGCGCTACCGGGTTCGCCTGTTTGTCCGTCCCGATGCGTTCGGTCGTTTTGTCAATTGTCTGGTCTACGTGCCACGGGATCTTTTCACCACCCGCATCCGGATCAAGATCCAGACGCTACTGGGCAAAGCGTTGGGCGCGGAGGAAGTGGAGTTTAACACCTACTTTTCCGAGTCGATTCTGGCCCGGGTGCATCTGGTCTTCCGCCTGGAAGACGATGGTCCGGCATCCAACGTCAGCACGGTGCCGTTCGATGTCGATCAGCTCGAGCGGCAGATCATCGAAATCACCCGGTCCTGGGAGGATCAGTTGCTTGAGGCGCTGACGGAAGCAAAAGGAGAGGAACTGGCGGTCAAGCTTCTGGAACAGTACCAGGACGCATTCCCTTCCGCCTATCGCGAGCACTTTGATGCGCGGATCGCGGTTCAGGACCTCGATCATATCCTGAATCTCGACGGCGACGGTGATCTCGCCCTGAGCTTTTATCAACCGGCGGATCGTTCGGCGCAGGGGTTGAGGTTCAAGGTGTTCCGCCGACACGCCCCGATGGAATTGTCGGATGTGATTCCAGTTCTTGAACATCTGGGGCTTAGGGTCGTAGCGGAGCACCCCTACGACATCGTATCGAGCTCGGGGGATGAGGTTTATCTGCACAACTTCCATCTCACTTACGATGCCGAGGCCTCTCTGGATATACCGGCCGTGCGCCACAAATTCCAGGATGCCTTTTCGGCGGTCTGGAATCAACGCGCCGAGAGCGATGGTTTCAATCGCCTGGTGCTGAGTGCCGGGTTGACGTGGAGGGAAGTGACGGTGTTGCGGGCTCTGGCGGCCTATATGCACCAGACATTGTTCAATTTTACCGAGGGTTATATCGCCTCGGCACTGGTCAATCATGCCCGCATAACCCGGGATCTGATCAGCCTGTTCAAAGCGCAATTTGACCCATCAGCCAGTGGTGATCGTACCGAGCGGCGAGGCACCATTCACGCGCGTATTCTGGATTCCCTGAATCAGGTGTCCAACCTTAATGAGGATCGCATCATTCGACGCTATCTGGCGATTCTCGATGGTACGGTGCGAACCAATTATTTTCAGCGAGATGGGGATGACCGCTTCAAAGAATATCTGGCCTTCAAATTGATGCCCCGCCGGATTCCCGATATTCCGGAGCCCCGCCCGCTGTATGAAATTTTTGTCTATTCCCCGCGTGTGGAGGGTGTACACCTGCGCGCGGGTAAGGTTGCCCGCGGGGGGCTGCGTTGGTCGGATCGACTGCAGGATTATCGAACCGAAGTGCTGGGGTTGGTCAAAGCCCAGCAGGTCAAGAATGCGGTCATTGTGCCCAATGGCGCAAAAGGCGGTTTTGTCTGCAAGCGTCCGCCCGCTGGGGGTGACCGACAGGCGCTGCAAAAGGAGGCAATCACCTGCTATCAGACGTTCATCCGCGGGCTGCTTGATCTGACGGACAATCGGGTGGCGGGGGAGTTGGTGCCACCCAAACAGGTGGTCAGACTGGATGAAGACGATCCCTATCTGGTGGTGGCCGCCGATAAAGGGACCGCGACCTTTTCCGATATTGCCAACGAAATTTCAGCCGAGTATGGCCACTGGCTGGGGGACGCTTTTGCGTCCGGAGGAAGCCAGGGGTATGACCACAAGGCGATGGGGATCACGGCACGTGGAGCCTGGGTGGCGGTGCAGCGGCATTTCAAGGAACAGGGCCTGGACATTCAACGCGAGGACTTTACCGTTGTCGGTATTGGCGATATGGGTGGCGATGTGTTCGGCAACGGTATGCTGCTGTCCGAACACATTCAGTTGGTGGCGGCGTTCAACCATCTGCATATTTTTATCGATCCGAATCCCGATGTGGCAAAGAGCTTTCAGGAGCGTCAGAGGTTGTTCAGTACGCCCGGCTCAAGCTGGGCCGATTATGACGCATCCCTGATCAGCGAGGGCGGGGGCGTTTTTTCCCGGGACGCCAAAGCGATTCCGCTTACCGACGCAATGAAGCAGCGCTTTGCGCTGGAAGACGATGAGCTGACCCCGAACGAGCTGATTCATCAATTGCTAAAAGCACCGGTGGATCTTTTGTGGAACGGTGGTATAGGGACCTACGTCAAAGCCAGTACCGAAAGTCATATGGAGGTGGGAGATAAGACCAATGACTCAGTCCGCGTTGACGGCAGTGAGCTGCGCTGCAAAGTGGTGGGCGAGGGCGGTAACCTTGGTATGACCCAGCGCGGCCGGATCGAGTTTGCGCTGCAGGGCGGTGCTTGTAATACCGATTTCATTGACAATGCGGCGGGCGTGGATTGTTCGGACCACGAGGTCAATATCAAAATACTGCTGAACGAGGTGCTGAGTAACGGTGACCTGACGCAAAAACAACGCAATCAGCGGTTGGAGACCATGACCGAGGAGGTGGCGGCACTGGTTCTGGATAACAATTATCGCCAGACCCAGGCCATCAGCCTTGCGAGTTCCGATGCGGTGCGTCGTAATGCTGAGTATCGGCGGGTCATGAGCGTGTGGCAATCCGAGGGGCGGCTGAATCGCCAGTTGGAGTTTTTGCCGGACGAGGAAACGCTCGCGGAACGTCAGGCTCAGGGGCAAGGTCTGACACGTCCGGAGTTGGCCGTGCTGATTTCCTATGCCAAGGTGATTTTGAAAAACGACCTGGCCGAAGCGGATCTTGCCAGTGATGAGTATATTGCCCGATTCGCGTTTCGTGCTTTTCCCGAGCCGCTGCAGAAAGACTACCCCGAGTGGATCAATCGCCATCGGCTGCGTCAGGAGCTGGTCGCGACCCAGGTGGCCAACGATCTGGTCAATACCATGGGGCTCAGTTTTGCTCAACGACTGTTGGACTCCACCGGTGTGGGCGCCGGAGATATGGCAAAGGCGTACGTGATTGCCCGGGATATTTATCAATTGGATGATGTCTGGCAGACGCTGGAGTCGCTGGATTATCAGGTTGATGCCAGTGTGCAGATGGAGCTGATGAAAACCTTGATGCGACGAGTTCGGCGGGCGTCACGCTGGTTTTTACGCAACCGGCGCAGTCATCTTGATCCGGGCACGGAAATCCAACAGTTCATGCCCCTGGTGGAAGAGGTCATTCGCACCTTGCCGGGGCAACTGAGCGGTGCCGCCCTGGAGGATTGGCAGGCGCAGGTCGGCTATCTGACCCAGGCTGGCGTGCCTGAAGCGTTGGTGCCTCGCGTCGCAACTCCTGGGCATCTGTATTCCGGCTTGAGCGTCGCCGAGGCTTCTCGTCACACCGAGTTGCCTCTGTTGTCTGTATTGGGTCTCTATTTGAGTATCAACGAGCAATTGCAGTTGCATGAGTTTGCCCGCCAGATTTCTGAGGCGGCCGTAGAAAGCTACTGGCAGGCGATGGCGCGGGAAACCTATCTGGATGATCTGGAATCGCAATTGCGCAGTCTGACGTTGGCATTGTGCGGATGGGTAAGCAACGAGTGTTCAGTGGAGCACACGGTCGCACACTGGGCGGAACAGTTCGCTCCGCAGCTGGATCGCTGGCGCTCCATGATGAATGAGGTGCAGAACAGCAGCGGTACCGATTACGCGATTTTTTCCGTGGCGCTGCGCGAGCTGCTCGATCTGGTGCAGATCACCCAGTACGGAGATTGGGAGTAATCTTTAGGCGTCAAAACTTTTGCCCACGAACTGTTAGGGTTCAACGAAGTTGTCAACATTTATTGACAAAAAGTCGGAAAAACACTTGCTTTCAGCCAGCCGATGTCTGCTAGAGTTGGAGCAGGTAACGAATTGATCGTTTTACGATTTCACGATGAGATGGACAGGAGCTCGATGACGATGGCCAAGACCCAGCAAACAGCCCCGATCAAACTCCGCCACGCGGCACTGTTTCAGCAAGCCTGTTACATCGGTGGCCAATGGTCGCAGGCGCAAAGCGGTGCAACGCTGGACGTGGACAACCCGGCAACGGGGGAGATCATCGGCCAGGTTCCTAACTGCAATGAGCAGGACACGGCACGTGCCATCGCGGAAGCCGAGAAGGGTTTTCAGGTGTGGCGTCACAAGACGGCCAATGAGCGCAATGAGGTATTGATGCGCTGGTATCAGTTGATGCTGGATCATACCGATGACCTCGGTGCCCTGATGACGCTTGAGCAGGGCAAACCCCTGGCCGAAGCCAAGGGCGAAGTGAATTACGCCGCATCGTTTATCAAATGGTTTGCCGAGGAGGCGCGCCGCGCTTATGGCGAAACCATTCCCGGCGCCAAACCCGGTCAGCATATTGTGGTGACCCGTCAGCCTGTGGGCGTGACCTGCTGTATCACCCCCTGGAATTTCCCGGCCGCCATGATCACCCGCAAAGCGGGCGCAGCGCTGGCAGCGGGTTGCTCAATGATCGTCAAACCCGCCGAGGCAACACCCTATACGGCGCTGGCGCTGGCGCAACTGGCCGAGGAGGCTGGAGTGCCCGCCGGTGTGCTGAACGTCATCACCGGCAAACCCCAACCAATCGGCGAGGCGCTGACCCGTAGCCCGGTGGTGCGCAAGCTCAGTTTTACCGGTTCTACCCGGGTGGGCAGTATTCTCATGTCCCAGTGCGCCGAACACATTCAGAAAGTGTCCCTCGAGCTGGGCGGCAATGCGCCGTTTATCGTGTTTGATGATGCCGATCTGGATAAAGCGGTCGAGGGGGCGATGGCCTCCAAGTTTCGCAACACCGGCCAGACCTGCGTGTGCGCGAACCGGTTTCTGGTGCAGCGCAGCGTGCACGATGCCTTCGTTGAAAAACTCACCGAGGCCATGAAGACACTCAAGGTCGGCGACGGTTTTGAAGAAGGGGTCAATCAATCCGCATTGATCAACCGCGCGGCGGTCGAAAAGGTCCAGCAGCATTATCAGGACGCCATGAGCAAAGGGGCCAAGCGGGTCTTCGGTCCGGCACCGGAGGGCGACAGGGGCAACTATGTGGAGCCACTGTTGCTCACCGGTATCAAACCGGAAATGCAGGTCTGTCACGAAGAAACCTTTGGCCCCCTGGCCGCGGTCATGGCGTTTGACTCTGAAGACGACGCCATTCGCCTGGCGAACGATACGCCCTATGGTCTGGCGGCGTACTTTTACAGCCAGAACATTCATCGCGTCTGGCGTGTCGCCGATGCGCTGGAGAGTGGCATTATCGGCGTCAACGAGGGCGCCGTGTCCAATGCCGCCGCACCTTTCGGTGGCATGAAAGCATCGGGACTGGGACGGGAAGGGTCCAGTCACGGTATGGCCGAATACGAGGAAATCAAATACCTCTGCATGGGTGGGGAGTAACGGCCATGGCCCAGCAACCGATCAAGCTGGCGTTGATGCCCGGAGACGGTATCGGTGTGGAAGTGGTCGCCGCGGCCGAACGGGTGCTGGACACCTTGCGCCAGCGGTATGACCTGCCTCTGAGCTGGGACACACTGCCCTGGCCGAGTACCGCCTGGCATCGTGAGCACGGCGAAATGATGCCGGCGGATGCGCTGGAGCGGCTCGGCGACTATCAGGCCCTGTTGTTGGGTGCGCTTGGCGATCCGGGGCCGACCAGCGATCCCAAGCGTTACCGGTTATCCGACGGTGTGTCTCTGGCGCCGTTGCTGACTTTCCGCAAAGGCCTGGATCTCTGGGCCTGTGAGCGCCCGGCGCGCCTGCTTCCGGGAGCGCCCCAGTACCTCGCCGATGAGCGGGCCAAAGATATCGACATGCTGGTCATTCGGGAAAACAGTGAGGGCGAATACGTCAATCAGGGTGGGCGACTGCGCGCCGGCACGCCGGATGAGACCGCCACCCAACTGGAAGTGTTTACCCGCAAGGCCACCGAACGACTGATCCGGCATGCCTTCAATCGGGCCAGGGAGCGACTGACGTTGCGAGAGCAGGACGGCGAGCTGCGCGAGTACCTGTGCGACCGCTCGGGCCTGAAGGGCGCCCAGGTGTGCCTGATTACAAAGCGCAATGCACAACCGCATTGGGGTGAAATGTATACCGAGGTCTTTGAACAGGTCGCGCGGGAGTATCCGGACATTGGCGTGCATCACGAACTGGTGGACGCCGCCTGCATGAAGTTTGTCCAGTGCCCCTGGCAGTTCGATGTCGTGGTGGCCAGCAACCTGCACGGCGACATTCTGACCGACCTGGCCGCCGTGTTGGCCGGTGGACTGGGTGTGGCGCCCTCGTGCAACATCAACCCCGATGACAAGTCCCGGCCGGCCCTGTTCGAGCCGACCCACGGCAGCGCGCCGGATATCGCGGGGCAGGGTATCGCAAACCCGAGCGCCATGCTGTTGACCACGGCGATGATGCTCGACTGGCTCGGTCTGGCGGATGCGGCGCAATCCTTGCGCTCGGCGGTTGCCGAAGATCTGCAGGCACAACATCGTCAATCACAAGAGCAGAACAGCGGTGCGCGCACCACCGATGAGATCACCCAATCCATTCTCGGGCATCTTTCATGAGAATGGATTGAATATCATCACCGATCGTAAATGAAAGCACCATCGAGAAAACAGGAGCACTATCCATGAGCCATCTGTCGCCACTCCTGAAACAGTCCAGTAACGTCTGCGTTGAACACGGCGAGGGCGCCTGGCTTTACGATACTGACGGTCAGGCTTATCTGGACTTTACCTCGGGTATCGGGGTAACCAGTACGGGCCACTGCCATCCCACGGTGGTCAAGGCGGCACAGGAGCAGGTGGGTAAAGTCATTCATGCCCAGTACACCACGGTGACCCATGAACCCATGCTCAAATTGACCGATCGCCTGGTGGAAAAAATGCCCAAGGGCATCGATTCGGTGGCGTTTGCCAACTCCGGTTCCGAGGCGGTCGAAATGGCCTTGCGGCTGGCTCGACACGCCACCGGCCGTGCCAACATCCTGACCTTTCACGGCGGTTTTCATGGTCGGACCATGGCCGCTGCCTCTATGACTACCTCCGGTACCAAAGTGCGCACCGGGTTTCACCCCATGATGGCCGGGGTGGTGACCGCCCCCTTTCCCCACGCCTATCGCTATGGTTGGGACGAACAGGCGGCGGTGGAGTTCTGCCTGCGCGAGCTGGATGAAATCCTGAAAACCCACAGTGCGCCCTCAGATACTGCGGCCATGATCATTGAGCCGGTGCAGGGTGAATATGGCTATTACCCGGCTCCGAAGGCCTTTCTGGAAGGCATCGCCCAGCGCTGTAAAGACCACAACATCCTGTTGATTGCCGATGAAATCCAGGCCGGCTACGGCCGCACCGGGCGCTTCTGGAGCCATGAACATGCCGATGTCCACCCAGACATTGTCATTACCGCCAAAGGCTTGGCCAGTGGTTTTCCGCTGTCGGCGATTGCCGCGTCCCAGTCGCTGATGAACCAAGGCTTGCCCGGTTCGCAGGGTGGGACCTACGGTGCCAATGCGGTGGCCTGTGCCGCTGCGTTGGCGACACTCGACGTGGTCGAGGGCGAGAAGCTGGTCGCCAATGCCGCCGAGCGAGGCGAACAGCTGTATGCTCGGTTGGAGGCGTATAAGAAAGAGTACGCCTGGATCGATGACCTGCGTGGTCGGGGGTTGATGCTGGGCATGGAGATCGCCCACAGCCCGGATCGACCCCGCGCGGACATTGCGGAAAAACTGGCAAAGGAGTCCGAGAAGCGTGGACTGCTTTTGCTGCGCTGCGGCACCGCCGGGCAGATCATCCGCTGGTTGCCGCCGCTGGTGGTTTCGGCGGAAGAAGTGGACGATGCGGCGGACCGTTTCGGCAAAGTGCTCGAAGCCGTTGCCTCTGAACTGTAACGACTGAATCGACTCAAAGGGATCCATCATGACCGAAGTAGCGGTACTCACGGCCGACGACGAACCGGATCTGCCAGGCCTGGATGGGCTGCCCGATTCGGTTCGGGTGACCCACGTGAGAGACGAGCAGGCCCTGACCGAGGCGCTGACCCGAGCCGACATTCTGGTGGTCACCGACTTCCGTTCAGGAATGATCGAGCGCTGTTGGCCTGAAAAGCCCAGCGTGCGTTGGGTGCATGCCACCAGCGCGGGGGTGGATGCGCTGATGTTCCCGGCGCTGCGCGACAGCGACATTCCCGTGACCAATGCCCGGGGCATTTTCAATCGAGGTATTGCCGAATATGTGCTGGGGGCCATTCTGTTGTTTGCCAAAGACACCATGGGGAACCTCAACTACCAGCGTCTGCATCGCTGGCAGCACCGGGAAACCCGGCTGATTGATCGCCAACGTGTACTGATAGTCGGCGCCGGTTCGATTGGCACCACGGTGGGGCAGTTGCTCAATGCGGCGGGGCTCGAGGTTGAAGGCACCGCCCGAACCGAGCGGACTATTGAAGGGTTTCGCAAGGTGCACGCCCAGGAAGACATGATGGCGGTGTTGCCCCATGTCGATTATGTGGTGATCACCGCGCCGTTAACACCGGATACCGAAGGCCTGTTCGACCGGGAAACCTTTCGGGCCATGAAGCCGTCGGCGCATCTGATCAACGTCGGGCGCGGGCCCATTGTGGCCTCTGAGGCGTTGCTTGCGGCGCTGGAACAGGGTGACATTGCCGGGGCGGCGCTGGATGTCTTCGAGGAAGAGCCCCTGCCCGAGAATCATCCCCTGTGGGATAAACCCAATGTGATGATTTCCGCCCACATGGCCGGTGACTTTATCGGCTGGCGCCGGGCGCTGGGCGAACAATTCACCGACAACTTCACCCGCTGGCAGGCGGGTGAAGCACTGAACAATCTGGTATCCAAAGGCTGACCGGGGAGGGCCGTTGATGAGCCAAACGATGTTGCGGATGACCGCGGTAGAACTTCTGGAGCAGTATCGGGACGGGTCCCTGTCACCGGTCGAGGTGGCCACGGCCATGCTCGATCAGATTGAGCGGGTGGATTCCGAAACCAACGGGTTTTGCCTGGTGGATCGCGACACCACCCTGGCGCTGGCGCGCGAGTCCGAACAGCGCTATCAACAGCATCAGCCCCAGGGTACGCTCGACGGTGTGCCGGTGGCGGTGAAGGATGTGTTTTTTACCCCCATGTGGCCCACCCGTAAGGGCTCTCTGGCGGTGGACCCCAAACATACGCTGGACAGGACGACCCCCTCCACCGCGGCACTGGCCCGCCACGGTTATGTGCCCATCGGCAAAACCACCACCTCGGAATTCGGCTGGAAAGCGGTGACCGACAATCCGGTCGATGGGGTAACCAATAACCCCTGGAACCCACAGAAAACCGCCGGTGGTGCCAGTGGCGGCAGCGCCGTGGCGGTGGCGTTGGGGATGGCACCACTGGCGCTGGGCACGGACTCCGGTGGTTCCATCCGTATTCCCGCGTCCTTCTGCGGCCTGGTGGGTTTCAAACCCTCCGCGGGCGAAGTACCCCACTGGCCCGCCAGTCCGTTCGGCTCGCTGACCCAGGCAGGCCCCATGACTTGGACGGTGCAGGATTGTGCCCTGATGATGAATGTGATCACCGAGCATGATCATCGCGACACCCGGGCCATTCCCCGTCGACATATTGATTATCTGGGGAACCTGGGGCGCAGTATCAAAGGGCTGCGCATCGCCTACAGTCCCAATCTGGGCTATGTCGACGTTGACCCGGAGGTTGAACGGGCGGTGGCGCAGTCGGTTGAACTGTTCCGGGAGCTGGGCGCCGAGGTGGTCCGGGTGGACCCGGGCTTCAGCGATCCTTTACCCGCCTTTGGCCATCTGTTCTACGGCGGCGCGGCCAATGCCATGCGCGAGCTGGGCACCAAAAAACGCGAGCGGATGGACCCTCAGTTGGTCAAGGTCGCGGAAAAGGCCGGCAGACTGACCATGATTGATTATATGGGCGCGGTGGATGAATCCATGCGCCTGCGTGAGCGCATGGCGAATTTCCACCAGAAGTACGATCTGCTGTTGACGCCCACGTTGCCCATTACCGCGTTCAAGACCGGACGGGAAGTCCCGGAGGACTGGCCCAATACCCGCTGGCCCACCTGGACGCCCTTTACCTATCCGTTCAACATGACCGGGCAGCCCGCCATTACCGTGCCCTGTGGTTTTGATTCGGGTGGTATGCCCATCGGCCTGCAACTGGTGGGGGCGCGCTATAATGACGCTTTGGTGTTGCAAACCGCCGATGCGTATCAGCAGGCCAACGATCTGACCGATCGTCGTCCGGCACTGATGTCTTGAAGGGGGAAGCGGTATGCCACTGAGCAATATGGATTTCGAGTTCTACGAATCCGAGGATCCCATCTGGAATCCGGCCTTGATGACCATTCCGATTCCGGGCATCCGGAAAATGGTCAACCTGGCGTCCACCATGGACGATGTGATTCATCTGTCCATCGGCCAACCGGACCTGCCGACGCCTCAGAATGTGATCAACGCGGGGGTGGAAGCGCTGCAGCGTGGCCAGACCGGCTACACCATGGATGCCGGCCTGCCCGAGTTGCTGGAGTCGCTCGCGATCTACTACGGCGAGCGGTACCAGCGGACCTTGAGCCCGGACAACATCATGATCACCACCGGCGCCACCGAGGCGCTTTACCTGGCGCTGACCGCCGTGTCCGCGCCGGGGCGGCATTTCATCGTGCCAGATCCGGCGTTCATGTTGTACTCCCCATTGATCCGGATGAACGGGGGGGAGGTCACCGAAATTCCCACCCGCGCGGAAAACAATCACCAACTGGACCCCCAGGAAGTCATCGACGCGATCGAGCCCCATACCTACGGTATTGTGCTCAATTCACCGAGTAATCCCACCGGTACGGTCTATCCGCGGGAAACCCTGGAGGCGATTGTTGAAGAAGCCGCTTATCGCGGTATCCAGATCATCAGTGATGAGGTGTACGACCATCTCATTTACGACGGAAAAACCTACCCATCGGTGTTGTCCTGCTGCAGCGATCTCGATCATGTCATGGTGGTCAGCAGTTTTTCCAAAACCTACAGCATGGCGGGTATGCGCATCGGTTGGCTGATTGGCAGTCAGGGGGCGATCAAAAAACTGCGTCGCTACCACATGTTCACCACCACCGTGGCCAATACCCCGTTCCAGTGGGCCGGGGTGGCGGCACTGCACGGCGGCAATGATTTCATCAATCACATGCTCAAGGAATACACCGCGCGCCGGGATCGTCTAGTGGAGCTGGTGGAGCAGACGCCGCACATGACCGGCTATGTCCCGGAAGGGGCGTTTTACCTGTTTCCGTCATTGCCGGAGGGCGCCAACGGTACCAATATCGCGTTGCGTCTGCTCAAGGAAACCGGGGTGTGCACCATCCCCGGGGAAACCTTTGGCAGTAGCTGCAGCAATTCCCTGCGGCTGAGCTATTCCACCTCCATGGACAATATCGAGAAAGCGTTCGAGCGCATCATTCCCTGGATGGAACAGCAGGACTTCGACTGACGAGGCATCCGCTTATCGCACCAGGCGGGCGCGGAACTGTCGGCCTTTCAGTTTGCCTTTGTTGATCATCTCCAGGGCGAGCGTGGCTTCCGAGCGTTTGACCGCGACGTAGGCTCGAAGGTCCTGCAGGTGTATTTTGCCCACCTGTTGACCGTCCAGTCCGCCGGGTGCGGTGAGCGCACCGAGAATATCGCCCCGGCGTACTTTCTGTTTTTTCCCGCCGTCGATCTGCAAGGTGGCCATCGGCGCCCGATAGGGCGGCTGTGTGAGAATGCCCTTGTCCGGTAGCGGCTCGATGGTGAGTGAGTCCCCCAGGCGGGCCAATTTGAAACGTTCTTTTTCATCAAACAGGGTAATGGCCTTCCCCTGGCGGCCGGCACGGCCGGTGCGCCCCACCCGATGCGTGTGCACCGCGCTGTCCCGGGCGATTTCATGGTTGATCACCAGGTCCACGGCGTCGATATCCAGCCCTCGGGCGGCGACGTCTGTGGCCACCAGGATCGAACAGCTGTTGTTGTCAAACAGCACCATGGTCTGATCCCGCTCTCTCTGATCCAGATCACCGTGCAGCGCCTGGGTGTTGAGACCATTCTGGTTCAGGTGTTGGGTCAGGGCTTTGACGCCCTGTTTGGTATTGCAGAATACCAGGGCGGCGTTCGGTCGTTCCGCCAACAGCAGCAGACGCACCGCTTCGGGGCGGGACAGCCCGTCAATCGGCGAAAAAAGCTCTTCAATGCTGCGCTCATCGTGACGCTCCTCAACGGTAATGCGAACCGGTTGATTCATGATCCGCTGTGCGATGGATTCAATTTCCGGAGGAAAAGTGGCGCTGAACAGCAGTGTCTGTCGGTCCGAGGGGATGTGTTCGACAATCCGGTCCAGCACGGGTTGAAACCCCATATCCAGCATCCGGTCCGCTTCATCAAGCACCAGGGTATCCACGGTGCTCAGATTCAGCGTGCCTTTGCGAAGATGGTCCTCGATCCGCCCGGGTGTGCCCACAACGATGTGCGCACCGTGCTCCAGAGAGCCGATCTGCGGTCCGATCGGCACACCGCCGCAAAGCGTCAACACTTTGATATTGGTCAGGGTTCGCGCCAGGGTGCGCACTTCCTCGGCCACCTGGTCGGCCAGCTCCCGGGTCGGGCACAGCACCAGTGACTGAATGCGAAAGCGTTGCGCCTGAAGCTTGTGCAACAGGCCCAGACCGAAGGCGGCGGTTTTACCAGAACCGGTACGTGCCTGAACGATCACATCCCGGCCGGCCAGCACCTCGGGTAGGCTCTGGGCCTGAACCGGCGTCATCTGGTGGTACGCCAGGGAATCCAGGTTGCGAAGCAGAGCAGGATCGAGGGGCAGGGTCGCAAAGTCGGTAGGGGTCAAAAGTCACTCTCTCAAAAAATGGATTGAATCGGATAAGTGTCCGGTGTTGTTCCGGCATTCAGAGCGGGACGGCGTCAATCGGTGATGGCTTGTTGTCGCTGCGACTCCAACGTCACAATGGACGGCAGCAGATAGGGCTTGTCGTTGGCATAGAAAGAACGGTCAATATTGGTATTGTTCAGATAAAACACCCGTCTTGTTTCGAGGTTCAGCAGGCTGAGCGTATCACTGAAATAGTGATAAAACAGCGCGTCCCACTGACCGGTTTCGTGCGCTTTTTTCAGACCGAAGTTCAATCGCTCGGCCAGTTCCGGTTGCTTTCGGGATACAAAAAAGTACATCGGCAGGTAAGTGTATATGGCAATCTCATCCACCATCGCCAGGTCGGGCATGTCGGGCTGGTAGACCTCCAGTTCGGGCTTGATTTCGTACACCCCGCGCATGAGTAACTGGAAGCGATCTCCCAGCAGCATCGGAAACAGTGTCTCGTAAGGCCCGCCGTACACGACCTCAAAGCCGTTATCCTCGAGGATTTTAGCGGTAGACCAGCCCGCGCCCTGTCCGATTTTCAGGGTTTTGAGCGCTGCCAGACCTTCAATGGCATTGACCCGCTCCAGATTCTGACGGTGGCTGAAAAACAGGCGGTAACTGGCCAAGCCCTTCATGATAGGAAACGGAATCTGTTCGGCATTGTTCAGCCATTCCGGCATGGGCATGGAGATGGCGACCGACAAACGCTCATTTTTCTGTAGTTCAAGTAACTGACGGCGGATAACGGTTTGGGACGGCTGCTGCACGATTTTATAGGGGCCATAGCGCTGCTCGGACAGCGCCAGGGCGAGGGTCAGCAAATCAATGGCATAGTCCAGGTGCAGCCCCGCCCGCTCCATATAGGGGATGTCGACCACCACTTCCGCCGCCTCCGTTGACCGGGCGGCGAAGGTGGCCTGGCAGAGTGCCAATAGAAGCAGTAGGGCTGTCAGTCGCATCGGGCGGGTCAGAGCCTGTCGTTGAGTCTGTCCACCCATGATAATCGAATGTTGCGGTGACGTCTGCTCCGGAGGCGCCAACCACACCCTGGGCGCCTCCAGACAAGCGGGTTCAGGGGGTGCCGATGCCCGCGTATCGAACCCCCGACAGGAGAGCCATCTCCCGATGCCAGGTGGCCAGGTCTTCCTGGTTGAGGTCCCGCAGCGCGTTGTGACCGCAGGCCCTGGCCATGACGCTCATCAACTGCACCGATGCGTCAAAGAAAGTACTCAGACGCTCGGCGGATTGATCGACATTGAGTCGCTTGCGCAGATCCTCGCGCTGTGTGGCGATACCGGCGGGGCAATTGTTGGTATTGCAGATTCGCGCTCCCACACAGCCGACCGCCTGAATGGCGCTGTTGGACAGTGCGATACCGTCGGCGCCCAGTGCCAGCGCCTTCACAAAGTCCATGGGAACCCGGAGTCCACCGGTGATGATGAGGGTCACCCGGCCACTGGCTTTCTGCTCATCCAGATAGCGCCGGGCCCGCGCCAGGGCGGGAATGGTGGGCACGCTGATGTGATCGCGGAACATCTCGGGGGCCGCACCCGTGCCGCCGCCCCGACCGTCCAGAATGATGTAGTCCGCACTGGCATCCAGCGCGAATTGAATGTCCCGCTCGATATGGTTGGCGCTCAATTTGAAACCGACCGGGACGCCACCGGATATCTCCCGCACCCGGTCAGCGAAGCGCTTGAAATCCTTGACGCTGGACAGGTCCTTGAACGTGGGTGGAGAGGTGGCGGGTTCGCCAGCGGTTATCTGGCGAACTTGAGCGATCTTTTCGGTGTTTTTGTTACCCGGTAAATGACCACCAGTGCCGGTCTTGGCGCCCTGACCCCCTTTGAAGTGGAACGCCTGGATATCGCTCAACAGCTCCTCCTTGTAGCCAAACTTGGCGCTGGCGAGCTCGTAAAAATAACGACTGTTTTCGGCTTTTTCTTCCGGGAGCATGCCGCCTTCGCCGGAGCAGATGCCGGTGCCGGCCCGCTCGGCGCCTTTGGCCAAGGCCACTTTAGCTTCCTCCGATAAGGCGCCAAAGCTCATATCGGAGACCAATAGGGGAATCTTCAGACTGAGTGGTTTTTTCGCCTCGGGCCCGACCACCAGTTCCGTATCAATGGAGACATCCTCCATCAGGGGCTTTGTCGCCATCTGGGCGACCATGATCTGGAGGTCATCCCAGTGGGGCAGTTCGTTGCGCGGGACGCCCATGGCCGATACCGGCCCGTGGCTGCCGAGATTTTTCAGTCCTTCCCGTGCGAGCAGGTGAATGAATTCGACTGTGGGCTCCTCCGGTGTCGCTTTGGCGGTTGGAGCACCACTCTGCTCGTCCTTTTCCCCGGCAGGCCCCTCTTTCCCCACCTGATCATCACTGAACTGCTTGTGAGTACCGTCGCAGAAGGGGGCATCGTCGGTGTGCTTGCATTGACAGAGAAAGGCATCGCCGTCTTTTTCGGCCTTGAACATCTTGGGGGTAAAGCCGGTTCCGGAGTGGGAGCCATCGCAGAAGGGTTGATCCTTGGAGCGCCCGCAGCGGCAGAAAGCGTACTCTTCGCCTTTTTTGAGTGTCACTTTGGCGGGTTTGTTGTCGGCGATCACGGGCTGGCTCATGGTGGCTCCTTGTTATGTGGGTACAGGTATTACCGATGGGTTGCGCTCTGGGTACGCCTATCATTGAATAATAGATGTGTTTTCCGCAGAACCCAAACGCTTGACGCTTCAGGGTGCCGGGCCTACGCTTCAGGCACTATGGCTTAATGGCGGTAGGCCTATTTGCATTTATGAAACCATCCTCTTTCCTGTCGTTAGACCGGATACGCTTTCTCATCCAGCGAATTCGAGAGCGCCTTTGGGTGAAGCCTCTGGCGCTCTGCGTGCTTTCTGTTGGCGGTGTATTCCTGGCCAAGCTCGCAGAAGGCGCCCCATTTGCCGACATTCTCCCTGTCGTCAGTCTCGACTCGGTGGAGTCGCTGCTCTCGGTGATGGCATCCAGCATGCTGGTGATAGCGACCTTCGCCGTGGGCTCCATGGTCGCGGCCTACGCCTCCGCGAGCGCCGCCGCCACGCCTCGATCCATTCCCCTGGTGATTGCCGATGATGTCACCCAGAACGCGCTCTCGGCCTTTATTGGCGCTTTCATCTTCAGTCTGGTGGCGCTGATCGCGGTCACAAATGGCTACTTTCAGGGGGCCGGCCTGTTCACCATCTTTGCCCTGACCGTATGGGTCTTTGGCATTGTCATTATTACCTTTGTTCGCTGGGTTGATCGCATTGCCCGGCTGGGGAGGGTGGTCAACACCATTGAGCGGGTTGAAGAGTCGACGGCTGAGGCGCTGGCGCGGCGGCGACGTGCTCCCACGCTCTGCGCGACCCCGCTGCGCGACGTTCGGGCGCAGGGCCAGCCCCTGATGTGCTCGCGAGTGGGCTACGTCCAGCACGTCGACCTGGCGACTTTGCAGGACTGCGCCGAGGTCCAGAGTGCCCGTATCGAAGTGGTTGTCTTGCCCGGAACCTTCGCCAGCCCCGATCGGGTACTGGCCTATGTTGAGGCGGAAGGTGCGATCGATGAAGACCCGCTGCGGGCCGCCTTTACCATCGGCCGCACCCGGACGTTTGAGGATGATCCCCGGTTTGGTCTGGTGGCATTGTCTGAAATTGCCGATAAGGCGCTGTCTCCCGGCGTCAACGATCCGGGGACCGCGATCGACGTGATTGGCACGCTGGTGCGCCTGTTCACCCTTTGGCGCCGGCCGCTGGAGCAGGGCGAGCAAGCCGCGACACGCTACGACCGGGTATGGGTCCCCGAGCTGTCAGTGGATGACCTGTTTGACGACGCTTTTACAGCAATTGCCCGAGATGGTGCCGGGATTGCCGAAGTGGCGATCCGGCTCCAAAAGGCGCTGTGTGCTCTCGCGGCGCAGGAGGACCAGGCCATGGTCCGAGCCGCAAGCCGACACTCCCGCCTGGCACTGGCGCGCTCAGATCACGCTATGGATCTGGCGGAGGACCGGGCCGCGGTGCGCGCCGTCGCGCTGTCCGAAACCGTCGATATCTGACGACCCTCTGGTTGAAAATTGCAAGGCGTCGTGCTTTGAATTGGTGCGTGAATTCGTTATTGTGCCTATGGTTCCGCAGTTCTTGATGACTAATAACTATTATGCGGATGGGGCGAGATAAATGCGACTTCAGGTTATAAAAACGGTGTTGAAAGGGGTGCTCCTGGCAGTGGCACTGAGCGGTGTTTCCTGGGCCGACAGCAATACCGCTGAGGGTGAGGCACTGGTGATTCGATATCCGATGTTGGGCGAAGAATATGGTCAGACTTGGTCCAACTACTTTCTGGAGCTGCTGACCCTGGCGCTGGAAAAGGCGGGGGAAGAGTATGTTCTGGATCCCGTCACGCTATCAAACTTTCGTGAGAGTCGCAGCGTCATGTCCGTGGCAAAAGGCGTGTACGACATTCACTGGATGAACACCAATGCCACCCGGGAAACGGTGTTGCGCCCCGTCCGGGTGCCCCTGTTCAAAGGGTTGATCGGCTGGCGACTGCTGATGGTTCGCTCAGGCGACGAGGACCAGTTTGCCAACATGACTGACCTTGAGCCGCTGCGAGATCTGAAAACCGTCCAGGGGCATGACTGGCCAGATAGCGCCATCCTGGAACATAACGGCCTGCCGGTGATTCGCACGCCCCACTGGGAAGGAATGTTCAAAATGCTGTACGCCGGTCGGGTCGATTACTTTCCCCGTTCGGTGGTGGAAGTCTGGAAGGAGCAGCGGGTGTTCTCCGAGCTGGAGCTGGCGGTGGATGAGCATGTGGTTCTGGTCTATCCATCGGCGTATTACTTTTTTGTGCGCCGGAACAACGAGCGCCTGGCCGAAGCGATCGAGCGCGGTTTGCTGGCCGCCATTGACGATGGTTCATTTGATCGGGTGATTATGGCACACTTCGGAGAGAGCCTGAAGCGGGCCCGTCTCGATGAGCGTACCCTCATTCGCCTGGACAACCCGCTGATGACGCCCGACACCCCACTGGACCGCCCGGAGCTGTGGTATCGCCCTTGAACGCCGTAATCGTCAATCTCTATATTTCCCCGGATGAATATCAGCGCTGGTACCAGGGGAGCGCTCAGAGCGTGCTTGCCCAGACCGTCGATGGCCGCAGTGTACGGTTCCCGGCGCCGATTCTGCGGCAGTTTGTCACCCGCGAGGGAATCCGGGGCCGATTCCGGATCCACTTCGATGCCGACAATCGCTTCAAGAAGATCGAAAAAATCGACTAGAAACCCGAAATCCAGTATCCTTCGGCTCTGTTTTGACGCTGTTTCACCTCGCTGCAAAGAGCCCTTGCATGTATTCGCTGATTCGCAACGCCCTGTTCAATCTGGACCCTGAAACCGCTCACCACATCAGCCTGGACTGGCTGGGGGCGGCGGAGCGGCTGAAGCTGCTGCCGTTGTTCAAACCCAAAGCGGCGTACAACCCGGTCGAAGTCATGGGGTTGCGCTTTGCCAACCCTTTGGGCCTGGCGGCCGGACTCGACAAAAACGGTGATTATTTCAATGCGCTGGGCGCGCTTGGTTTCGGTTTTGTCGAAATCGGGACCGTCACCCCCAAGCCCCAGCCGGGAAACCCTAAGCCGCGATTGTTTCGCCTGCCGGAGCAGGAGGCGATCATCAACCGGATGGGGTTCAACAATTTGGGTGTGGATCACCTGGTGGAGCAGGTCAAGCGTCGTCGTTATTCCGGTATCCTGGGAATCAATATCGGCAAGAACGCCACCACGCCTCTGGAAAATGCCGTTGATGACTATCTCTTCTGTCTCAATCGGGTGTATGAACACGCCGAGTACATCACGTTCAATATTTCCTCTCCGAATACCCCGGGGCTGCGTGATCTTCAGTTTGGCGACAGCCTGGCCCGAATGCTTGAGCGTCTGAAAGTGGAGCAACAGAAACACTATCAGGCCATTGGGCGCTATGTCCCCCTGGTCGTGAAAATCGCGCCGGACATGGATGATGTGGCCATCGAGCAGGTCGCCAAGGTCTTGCTGAAGCAGGGTATGGACGGGGTGATCGCCACCAATACCACCATTGGCCGGGAAGGGGTCGAGGGGTTGGCGCACAGTGAAGAGACCGGTGGCCTCAGTGGTCTGCCGGTTCGCGATAAAAGCACGCATGTCATTGCGTCCTTGCACAGTCACCTGAAGGACCGGTTGCCGATTATTGGCGTGGGCGGTATCAGCGATGGCGCCAGTGCCGTCGAAAAAATGGCCGCGGGTGCCCGGTTGGTTCAGGTGTACACCGGATTCATCTATCAGGGGCCTCGACTCATTGCCGATGTCACTCGGGCCCTGGCCGAGAAACGCGATTAACCGATAACGATTCTAAAGCGAGTGGAGTATGGAATTTAAAACCGTAACCCTGCCCAACAACAAAAGCATTGCGTTGGTGGCACATGACAACAAAAAGCAGGATCTGGTGGCCTGGTGCAGCAAGCACCGGGAGACCCTGAAGAGCCATACGCTCTACGCCACGGGAACCACCGGAACGGTGATCGCCAATGCGACACAACTGCCGATCAACAAACTGATCAGCGGTCCACTGGGCGGTGACCAGCAAGTGGGTTCGTTGATCACCGAAGGCAAAGTGGATTTTCTGATTTTTTTCTGGGATCCGTTCGAGCCGATGCCGCACGACCCGGATGTAAAAGCGCTATTGCGTATCGCCGCGGTGTGGAACATTCCCGTGGCCTGCAACCAGATATCGGCCGATTTCATGGTGGCCTCGCCGCTGTTCAACAACGAAGTGGATCGCTCCATTCCGGACTACGAAGCGTATATGGCAAAACGGGCACAATAAAAGTGCCCGTGGATTACCGTCTGATGAATGACAGATAGTCGCTCAGGTGGCCACTTTCCCCAAGATTTTATCCAGCCTCCGGGTGCTCAGCACCCGCTTCAGATAGCCCATCAGATAGGTCGGAAAGGTGACGTAGTAGCGCGGCTTGGGTCGGTTACTTTCCAGGGCGTGCTTCAGGCGTTTGTAGACCGCATCCGGCCCCAGAGTAAACCGCTGAGTGGGCCCCTTTTTGCTCAGACGCTGAATGGCGTTAGCGTACTTTTCCCGATGCCGGCTGTTCTGCATGTCGATATTGCTTTTCAGCGCCGCCAGTGCGTTTTTACGGAAATCACTCAATATCGGGCCGGGCTCTATCAGGCTGACATGTACACCAGTTCCTTCGAGCTCCAAGCGCAAGGTGTCGGTCAATCCCTCCAGGGCAAACTTGCTGGCATTGTAAGCCCCCCGAAAAGGCATGGCGGCGAAGCCCAGCACGGAACTGTTCTGAATGATGCGCCCTTCACCGGCGGCAATCATGGCGGGGAGCAGGGCATTGGTCAGCTCCGCCCAGCCAAAAAAGTTGGTTTCAAACTGGCGGCGCAAAGTGTCCCGATTGAGATCTTCGACCGCACCGGGCTGGCCATAGGCGCCATTGTTGAACAGGGCGTACAGCCTCCCGTCACACAATTGCAGGGTTTCCTCGACGGCCCGGTGGATGCTGCCGGAGTCCGCAACATCCAATTGAATGCAGGTCAGGCCCTCGGCCTGCAGGCGGGAGACATCGGGCAGTTTTCGACAGCTGGCAATGACGCGGTAGCCGTCTTGTTGCAGTGCTTTGGCGCAGTGGTAACCAATGCCGGTGGAGGCGCCGGTTACCAGAACGGTTTTGGTGTCGGACATGCGGAATGATCTCGCCGTTTGTTGAACCATTAGAAGGGCATGCAGTGTACTGGATTTTTCCGGCCCCGGTCACCTCGACGGAATCGCCTTGCTGTCGCACTCGTCGAACAGGGTTTGCCAGTGAGCCACGTGGTCACGCAGGCTGTTCTGGAAGGCGAGGTGTTGCGTGGTCACTTGATCAAAAAATGGCTGAATGGCAGGCCTCAGTTCGGCGGACTGTTGGTCCAGCAGCGCTTCATAGTGCGTCATGACGTTATTGGCCCGACGATTGACTGCCGCCAGCCAGGGCTGAACCTCACCCACAAATACCTTCACCATGACGTTGCGGGCGTATTCGAGCTCTCGCTTCGGCAGGCCCGCCGGGCAGAGCGTTTTCTGCTGATGGGCTCGTTCCAGCATCCGGTTGGCCGCTTGGGTATAGCGCTCGCCAAGCACCAGGCTCTGCAGCAGTTTGCCGCCCAGAGCGTATTGCTCCAGCGCCTTGTATTGCGATTCGAGCTCCGGACGTTCCGGCCACTGTTGCTGTTCCAGGCGCTCTGGCAATCGCGATAGAAAGGCGAGGGCGGTCAGCGCTTCCTGGAAAGTGGCTTCCCGGCCGGGTTCCAGTGGCGTGGTGGATGGGCTCCAGAAAGCCCGCAGCTCCGGTGCCGCCGCACTGGCATTCCAGTAGCGAGCCGGCCACTGCTGTTGCTTGCGCCGCTCGAGGTCTTCGGCCAGCGCCACCAGTTCTGCGTCGTCCAGTGTCCGGATGCAATGGCGCAGTCGCTGGAGAATACGACCGTCCATGTGCAGGTGCTGGGAGGGGACCATTACCCGCCCGAGAATACTGTTGCGTTCGCCCAGTACCTCGGCCAGGCCGCACTGACGAAACCCCCAGAAATCCAATAGATTGATGGACAGGGGCTCCAGCTCGACCTGCAGTTCCCGCGGTGGCGGCATACGGGGTGCGGGCTCAGCGGCTATGGCGGGAATATCTACGGATAACACCCTGGATAACCGAGTCAGGTAGTCGTCCAGCATCGCCTCGGCCGGCGGCGTTGGCTGGCAGGCGGATAGCAGGGCAGTCGTTAGCAGGCAGGTAATAACACGCATACCGCTATTGTACGCTCCCGAAACCGATACGGACGAGCCACGGGTGCGGTGGGCTCAGGACATTGGCGGCGAAATACCGTCAGGGTCCCTGACCGCTCTCAGCGCAGCGCTTTCCGAAACAGACTGACCGCCATCTGGTAGCACTGCAATGCCAACTCCGGATCGTAGCGATCGCCCTCATCGCGCATGAACGCGTGCTGGCCGTTGACTTCCAGCCAGCTGAAGGTACAGCCCGCGTCCCTGAGAGCGCGATTGATCTCCGCCCTAGGTTGATCCGGAACGTGTGGGTCCTGACGGCCCCAGATCATCAGCAGCTCCCCCTGGATCTCGCCGGCCCGGGCGAGGGTCTGGTCTTCGTCGGGTGCCGGTAGGGTATTTGAATGCAGGTCGGTGGCGTACAGACAGCAGGCCGCCTTGATCGCCGGATTCAACGCGGCGCGAAAGGCCAGGTGCCCACCCAGGCAGACTCCCATGCTGCCCACCGCGCCTGAGTAGTATTGCTGCTTCTCCAGAAACGCGACCATAGCCCCGGTGTCGCTATCGTGATCCTTCAGCGGCTTGGCGAACTTGTCGTTGTTGCCTTTTTCCTTGCCGGCGTCGTCGTAGCCCAGCACGGTGCCAATCGGATTCAGCTCGTGGGCCACCTCGGGTACCAGGACGACGAAGCCGTGCCCGGCCATGATCGCCGCTGAACGGGCGATGGGGGCGGTCTGCTGAAAAATCTCCGAGTAGAAAATGATGGCCGGATAGCGACCTTCGGCCGAGGGGCGGTACACGTAGGTGCGCATGGTGCCGGTGGGAGTGTCGAGATCGACATGGTCGTTTTGTATCAGCATGGTCGGGTCCGTCAATAGCGGGTGGTCGGGAAATACCACAGTATAACCAAAGAGCCTAAGCCGGGGGCTTGACCTGCCGGCGAGCGACTGAGATTATTTGGGGGTCATTTGATATGACATATTATAAATAATTACGTGAGAGTAAAAACAATGAATCAACCAAAATGGCTGTACGTGCTGCTGTTGAGCAGTGCGCTGGCCGCCTGTGGCGGCTCTTCATCCCCCGAAAACGGTTCCTCCTCCAGCAGTTCGTCCTCAAGCAATCCGGCCTCCTCCAGCAGCGCGAGCGCCTCGTCAGAGCCGGCGTCGACGGTATTTGTCTGCCCGGAGAGCGGGTTGTACTTCTGTGACGACTTCTCCGATGGCACGGCCGATCAGTGGGTTCTGCAGTCGTCCCCGGATAACCCGGAGGGTGAACCCAACGGTACCTTCGATGTGGTGGAGGATGGCGACAACCACGTGTTGCGCTTCACCGCCGCCAGTCAGGGCGGCGAGTTGGCCTTTATCGACGTGAACGCTCTTGAAATCCCGTCGGAAGACTACTACGTGGAAGCGCGGATACGCCCCCGCGAAAACAGCACCACCGGAAACAAGTTCCTGTACCTGGTGGCACGCTATCACAGTGAAGGTAACTGGTATGCCGCTGGTCTGAATGTGCAGAACAACACCGACAGTACCAAGGTGGAGATCGCCAAGTCGGTGGACGGCACGATCGATCGTCCGGTCCAGGTGGGCCGGGAAATCGTCCAGGGCCCCAGAGATACGCTGGAGGGCGGGCAGTGGTACACCGTCCGTTTTGAGTTGATCGGCGATACCCTGACGGTCTACTTCAATGGTGAAAATGTCGGCTCCCATACCGATACCGACTATACCGGTATTGGCGATATTGGGCTCTTTACCGCCAACAAGTCGTTTGAGATTGATGATGTGGTCATCGGCGATCCGGCCAACAAACCGGTGCAGTTGACCATTGATCCGGCCAGTAATGAATGGATCGCCGAGGCCCAGACCGATGACTATGTGATCGACGTAACGGCGGTGCAGAGCAATGGCGATCCGGATACGTTCAGCGTCGAATCCTCGAATACGGCTGTGGTCGGTGTCGATGTGCAGGGCAATCAGGTGCACTTGAGCCCCCTGGCCGAGGGAGAGGCGACCGTTACCTTTACCAGCGGCTCTGACGCGACTTTGGTCCGGACCATTGAAGCCACAATCACTCCGGCGTTCGTCCAGCCAACCGCGGTTTACGATCTGGCTGAACGAGTTGTTCCCGCCGTTGGTGCAACCGATATTCTGCGCGACACCCGGATCAAACTGACCTTTGACGATGTTCCCACGCTCGGTGCGGCGGGCTCGGCCCGTATTTACCGCGCCAGTGATGACGCTGTGATCGACAATATCAGTGTCTTGGGCGAGCAGGACAGTCTGCAATCGGCCGATCGTGCGCGCACCCTCAACACGGAGCAGATCTGGGTCGAGGGCAACAGCGTGGTGATCGCGCCCCATTACGGAGTTCTGGAGCCTGGCGAGACCTATTATGTGGCCATTGCCGATGGGGTGATTGACGGCACCCTCAACGGGGCTGAATTTGAAGGTCTCGGTAAAGACGCCGCCTGGACGTTCAGTACCACGGCGGACGCGCCTTCCGGTAATGAGCTGACGGTGGCTGAAAGCGGCGAGGCGGATTTCCGCACGGTGCAGGGCGCACTGTCTTATGCCATGCTGGAGCTGGGGAAAGACGATGCGGTGACCGTCAATGTCATGAACGGTACCTACCGAGAACCGCTGTACCTGCGCAACAAAAACAACCTCACCCTGCGCGGTGAGAGCCGGGAGAATACCCGCATCGAGTACCGCAACAACGAGCAGCTCAATGGTGGCACCAGTGGTCGCCCCCTGTTTCTGGTCGAGTCTGCGGACATGTTGGTTCTTGAACACCTCACGATTGAGAACACCACCCTGATCGGCGATGGTGGTCAGGCCGAAACCATTTACTTCAATAGCTCGCATCGCCTGGTGGCCAAAGACGCTGCCTTTCTGAGCGAGCAGGACACTCTGTTGCTCAAGGGCTACAGCTGGTTCTATGAGTCCCTGGTTGCCGGCAACGTGGATTACATCTGGGGTTATGTGGAGGCGGCACTGTTTGAAAACAGTGAGATTCGCACGGTGGGTCGATCCGATGGCGGCAGCGGCGGATACATTCTTCAGGCGCGCACACCGGACAGCGTCAAAGGCTTTGTGTTCCTGAACAGCGAACTGACTCGCGGTGAAGGACCGACCGGTGCCAATGTGGCTGACAATACGTTTGCCCTCGCGCGCAGTGGCGGCAGTCAGGACTATTTCGACAATGTGGTATTCATCAATACCCGTATGGATGACCACATCCGTTCAAGTGCCTGGCACACCGACCCGACTCCCAACCCGGCAACCGCCACTGCCACTAACGGCTGGCGCGAATACAACAGCATGGATATCAATGGCGACCCGCTGGATACCAGCGGTTGGGTGAGCTATTCACTGACGGAAGAAGAGTACGAAGCGGAGTTTTCAACTCGCGAGAAAATTTTCTCGACTTTCAATAATGGCGAAGGTTGGAGCCCTCTGCCTTAGTTATCGTAACGACCCATTGATTCTGCCCCCTCTTCAAGAGGGGGCGCTTTTGAACCTTCTTGATGATAGAGTCCGCATTCCGGCAACGATCCGGAAGTAATGCATTATTAAGAAATAACGTGAGAGAACGCAGTATGAAGCAGTTACCCCTGGCCATGATAGTGGCCTGCACCAGCGTGTTGGTCGCCTGTGGCGGCACTTCGTCTAACAACACGCCTACGAATTCGAGCAGCTCTTCCAGCTCCAGTCAAAGCAGTTCCTCAAGCAGCAGCGATGCCTCCGGCGGATTGACCGCCGACTATTGTGAGCAGATCAATACCGTGGAAGGTTTTGCCTCCATGGAATCCGGCACCACCGGTGGCGCCGATTTGGGCGACGGGAACTACGTGGTGGGTGTCAGTACCGGCGAGGCGTTGCGCGAAGTGGTTTACTCCTCAAGCTCGCCTTATCAGGACAAACCCCTGACCATTTATATTGATGATTTGATTACCTGGGAAAACTCGGGAAACAGTGATATTCGTATTGAGCGCTCCGATGTTTCGATCATCGGCCGCGGTGAAAATGCCGGGTTTGAAGGCGTTGGTATTGAAATAAAAGCGCCATCGGAAGGGGTGGAAAACATCATTGTGCGCAACCTGCGAATGCGCTATGTGCCACAGTCACACGGTTCGGGCGACATCATCAGTCTGGATGGCCGCGATGGCCCCATCCGCAATATCTGGATCGACCACAATGAACTGTATAACCGGCTGGAAGCCCCCGAGTCGGCGGGCTGTACCACTGAAGAGTGCAACAAGAATTACCACGATGAGCTGGTAAGCGGTCGGGGCGATGTGGGTCGGATCACCATCTCTTACAACCACCTGCATGACAGTTGGAAAACGTCGCTGTGGGGCTCCTCGGACAGCGATGAAGCCAACCGGACCGTGACCTTCCATCACAACCTGTGGCAGAACGTGAACTCTCGGTTGCCGCTATTCCGCTATGGCGAGCTGCATGTGTTCAACAACTATTATCTCGATGTGGAAAGCAGCGGCATCAATGTGCGTCAGACTGCTGAGGCGCGTATTGATGGTAACGTCTTCAATCGGGTGTCTCATCCCATTGTGTCGCTCTACAGTGACGAGCTGGGTTACTGGGAAGTGGAGGACAACGCCTTTATTGATATCAGTAGCAGTGGAAGTTGTGGCAGTAGCGTACCGCCCTGTGAAGGCGCCCACGAGGAATCAACCGGCCAGTACACGCCGCCGTATGATTACGACCACATCCTGATGCCTGCACAAGAGGTGCCGGAGTACGTCTTCGAGAATGCGGGCGCAGATAAAATTGATGCCTGCCTGGATTTGCCTTCTCCAGAGGATGACGCCAACAACTGAGTGAAGTCGGTTTTTCGGTTCACAAAAAAAGCCCGCTGACTCACGCCAGCGGGCTTTTTTGTGGGCGATGAGGGTAGGGCGGTTTACACCGCCACTTCCTCAATCTGCACCGACGCGATGCGCTTACCTTCGTCCGCAGACTTCTGGTATTCCTCAATTTCGTTGAAGTTGAGGTAGCGGTAGATATCGCTGGCCATGCTGTTCAGGCCTTTGGTGTACTCCAGGTACTCCGACGGGGTGGGCAGCTTGCCGGTGATGGCGGCTACCGCGGCCAACTCGGCCGAGGCCAGGTAGACGTTGGCACCCTGACCCAGACGGTTCGGGAAGTTACGGGTGGAGGTGGATACCACCGTGGAGTTCGGAGCCACTCGCGCCTGGTTACCCATGCACAGAGAGCAGCCGGGCATTTCGGTGCGGGCGCCTTTGCTGCCAAAGATGTTGAAGTAGCCTTCCTCCATCAGCTGGTGCTCGTCCATTTTGGTGGGCGGTGCGATCCAGAGGCGGGTGGCCAGTTCTTCTTTGGTGGCTTCCAGCAGTTTGCCGGCGGCACGGAAGTGGCCGATGTTGGTCATGCACGAACCGATGAACACTTCATCGATTTTGGTTTCCTGCACGTCGGACAGCTTCTTCACATCGTCCGGGTCGTTCGGGCAGGCCAGCAGCGGCTCGGTGATTTCCGCCAGATCGATTTCGATCACTTCGGTGTATTCCGCGTCCGCGTCGGCTTCCATCAGCTCCGGATTGTCCAGCCACTCTTCCATCTTGCGCGCACGACGCTCCAGGGTACGCACGTCGCCGTAGCCCTGTTCGATCATCCAGCGCAGCATGGTGATGTTGGACTTCAGGTACTCGATGATCGGCTCTTTGCCCAGCTTGATGGTGCAACCGGCGGCGGAACGCTCGGCCGAGGCATCGGAGATTTCGAAGGCCTGTTCGACTTTCAGGTCCGGCAGACCTTCCACTTCCAGAATGCGGCCGGAGAAGATGTTTTTCTTGCCTTTCTTCTCGACGGTCAACAGACCTTTCTGGATCGCGTAGTAGGGGATTGCATTGACCAGGTCACGCAGAGTGATGCCAGGCTGCATGTCGCCCTTGAAGCGCACCAGAACCGATTCCGGCATATCCAGCGGCATTACGCCGGTAGCCGCGGCAAAGGCCACCAGGCCGGAACCGGCCGGGAAGGAGATGCCCAGCGGGAAACGGGTGTGGGAGTCACCGCCGGTGCCCACGGTATCGGGCAGCAGCATGCGGTTCAGCCAGCTGTGAATGATGCCGTCCGCCGGGCGCAGGGACACACCGCCACGGGTCATGATGAAGTCGGGCAGGGTGTGCTGAGTGTCAATGTCCACCGGCTTGGGGTAAGCGGCGGTGTGGCAGAAGGACTGCATGGTCAGGTCGGCGGAGAAGCCGAGGCAGGCCAGGTCTTTCAGCTCATCGCGGGTCATGGGGCCGGTGGTGTCCTGGGAGCCGACGGTGGTCATGTAGGGCTCGCAGTAGGTACCGGGGCGCACACCTTCCATGCCACAGGCCTTGCCGACCATCTTCTGGGCCAAGGTGTAACCCTTGCCGGTGTCCTTGGGCTGCTCGGGCTTGCGGAACAGGTCGGAAGGGGCCAGGCCCAGGGATTCACGTGCTTTGCCGGTCAGACCGCGACCGATGATCAGCGGAATCCGGCCGCCGGCCTGGACTTCGTCCAGCAGTACTTCGGACTTCAGACCAAATTCGCAAATCAGCTCGCCGGTCTCGCCATTGAGAATCTTGCCTTCATAGGGACGCACTTCGATGACGTCACCCATGTTCAGGTCGTCCACCGGCGCTTCGAATACCAGCGCGCCGGCGTCTTCCATGGTGTTGTAGAAAATCGGCGCCACTTTACTGCCGATACAGACGCCACCGGTGCGCTTGTTGGGCACACCCGGGATGTCTTCACCGATGTACCAGAGCACGGAGTTGGTGGCGGATTTACGCGAGGAGCCGGTGCCGACCACATCCCCCACCATGGCCAGCGGGTAGCCTTTCTTCTTCAGCTCGTCGATCTGCTTGATCGGGCCGATGGTGCCGGGTTCGTCCGGGGTCAGGCCTTCGCGCTCGTTTTTGTACATCGCCAGGGCGTGCAGCGGGATATCCGGGCGGGACCAGGCGTCCTGGGCTGGGGACAGGTCGTCAGTGTTGGTTTCACCGGTGACCTTGAATACGGTCAGCTTGATGCTCTCGGGCACTTTCTGGCGCTTGGTGAACCACTCGGCATCGGCCCAGGATTGCAGAACGCCTTTGGCAAATTCGTTGCCGGCTTTGGCTTTTTCTTCCACGTCGTGGAAGGCGTCGAACATCAGCAGGGTGTGCTTGAGTTCGTCGGCAGCCAGGGGAGCCAGTGCGGTGTTGTCGAGCAGCTCGACCAGGGTTTCGATGTTGTAACCGCCGTGCATGTTGCCCAGCAGTTTGACGGCGTGTTCTTTGGAGATCAGGGGGCTTTCGGCTTCGCCTTTCACGATGGCGCTCAGGAAAGCGGCTTTGACGTAAGCGGCTTCATCCACACCGGCGGGGACGCGGTGGCTGATCAGCTCGACCAGGGTGTCTTCTTCGCCAGCGGGTGGGTTTTTGAGCAGTTCGACCAGTTCGGCAACTTGTTCTGCGTTCAGCGGTTTGGGGGGTACGCCTTCCGCGGCGCGTTCCGCGACGTGAGTACGATAGGCTTCAAGCACGATTGAGTTCCTCTGATTTTGTGGGGTTACTCTCTCAACAGGATCTCTGCCTTGAGAGACTATCCATGACCGTCATGGATGCGAGTGGACCCAGGGTCCGGCGCCGCGCCCCGGGAGGCGGTTGATGGCACGGCTCAACGGCGGCGGATTATACAGTAACCCCCTTTAAGTGTGTAGGGCGCCCGGTTGGGCTGTATGGAGCTTCGATGCTTATGGTGCTCCGGTTGTGGCGCTCCGACGGGGCATACCCTTGTGAGGCACGCCGAATATGGCAGATAGACTGGTGGAAAGCATCAAGTCCGGGCCGCGAAGGGAAAGCCCTTTCAAGACACGCCGTAAACCCATCCCTGGGGGCTCGACGCGCGGAGTCCCTCCGCTTACGGTCTTGAAAGGGCTTTCCCTTCCCGGCCCTCAGTGCCAAATTGAACTTAAGGTGCTATTTCCCGAAACGTTACGTTCGCACTGCGGAGATGGGGTATAGCCTTGTGAGACCGTCACCCGCCTGGATGGCGGGTGATGAGCCCCCATGGATGGGTTTACGGCGTGTCTCGCAAGGCTATACCCCATCGGAGCATTATGATCGGAGCGCCTTTTTGGAGGAGCAAAGAGCGCCGATCGACTGGCGGTCAAACTAAAGTTACTGGCTCATGATTCAAGTGATCGGTATAATGATTGTTGATTTTCTGATTGATTGGATTGTATTAAAAACAATGGGTTACAGTCAGAACCTAAAGCTATAAATAACTTAAAATCGGCACAAGGACATCCTCCATGAACACCACCCGACACACCCTGGCGCCTCTGAGTGCCGCACTGACCGCGCTGATTCTCTGGGGCTGTGAACCCGCCGAAGAGACGCAGCCGGCACCCGAAGCCTCCGGTAATGCCGCGGCCAGTGGAGTCGAGTACAGCGACCCGGACAATCCCGGTACCGCGTCCACGCCAGACAGCCATTGGCAGTGCCCGCAAGACGCCGGTCAGGCACCCTCGGGTACTCTGACTGCCGAGCGGATTCCGGGCTCCGCCACCACCCAGGAAGAAGCGGGCCTGTATGAAGGGCCGGTGTGGATTGGTGGGTCCCTGTACTTCTCCGATTTTACCTTTCAGGAAGGCTTCCCCTCGCGAGTGCAGCGCCTGACGGCGGAAGGTACCCTGGAAACCGCGCTGGAAGACAGCGGCAGCAATGGCCTGGCGGTGGATGCCGAAGGCTTTCTGATGGCCGCCACCCACGATGCCAAGGCCATCTCACGCTACGAGCTCTCTACCGGCGACCGGGAGATTGTCTGGGATGAGTATGCCGACAGCCCGTTCAACTCCCCCAACGACCTGACCCTGACCCGCGATGGCGCGATCTACTTTACCGACCCGGACTTTCAGCGCTCAGCGGCACCGGGTGGACAACCAAAGACCCGGGTCTATCGTATTGATTCCGACGGTGTGTCCGTGGTGGACGATACCCTGAGCAATCCCAATGGTGTCTCCCTGTCCCCGGATGAGCAGACCCTCTACGTCGCCGGCGGCGGCGAGCAGGGCGTGCTCAGGGCGTATTCGCTGGATGCGGACGGGCAGGTAACCGGGCAGCGGGATCTGGCCGAGGTGACTGTCCCCGACGGTATGGCGATTGACTGCCTGGGTAACATCTATGTCACCGAACACACCAAGCAGCGGGTGCGGGTGTTCTCCCCTGAGGGTGAATCCCTGGCGGAGATCCGTGTCGATGCGAATATCACCAATGCCGCATTCGGCGGCCCCGAGCGTCAGACGCTGTACCTGACCGGCGCGGGTACGCTCTGGCAGATTGAACTGGATGTAGCGGGATATCCTTATTGATATGGCAGTATTCAAGCGGGTCAAAACCCCCTGTGTTGGTGTCTGTTCAACGGGCATCGGGGATAGCGTGTGCCGGGGCTGCAAGCGATTTGCCCATGAGGTGATCGACTGGAATGCCTACGATCAGGAGCAGCGCTACATTATCGTCAAACGCCTGGAGGCCTTTCTGACCCAGGTGGTGGCGGCGCGCTTCGAGATTCTGGACGAAGCCGTTTTGCACGAGCAGATCCGGCACCAGCAGGTGCGGTTCAACGAAGATCGGGACCCGCACTGCTGGATCTTCGATCTGCTCAAGGCCGGGGCCAGCCAGATCCGGGAACCGGCGCACTACGGTCTGCGGGTGCGCCCCGAATGGCGGGCGTATTCTCTACCCGAGCTGCGCGATCAGATCGATCACGACTATTACGAGCTTTCCTGCGCGCACTACGAGCGCTATATTGCCCCGGGTTTGGCCGCGGATGCGATGCAAAAAGCAGCGCAAAACACTTGAACTTTGTGATGTAAATGACTGATATAAAACCTATTCTTGATTTTCTTCAGTGCGAAACTCCGGATGCCTGGGTTCGCTGGGCGCTGGCCAATGAGCCGCTGCTGTTACTCGATCATGCCAACTGCGAAAAGAAGGCCGCGTCCACCGCGCTGACGCTGATGTACCGCTATGTGGGCGACTTCGAGATGATGCATAAGATGTCCCGGCTGGCCCGGGAAGAGCTGCGTCACTACGAGCAAGTGATGAGCCTGATGCAAAAGCGCGACATCGCTTACGGGCAGATTTCCCCCAGCCGCTATGCCTCCGAGCTGCGCAAGCCGATCCGTACCCACGAGCCGGGGCGCTACGTGGATACCCTGATTGTGGGCGGGATCATCGAAGCCCGCTCCTGTGAGCGCTTCGCCAAATTGGCCCCGCACCTGGATGAAGAGCTGCAGGGGTTTTATCTGTCGCTGCTCAAGTCCGAGGCCCGGCACTTTCAGGACTATCTTAAGCTGGCCCGCAAGGCCGCCGGTGGGGAGTCCATCGAGGCTCGGGTGGAAGAGTTTCTGGCACTGGAACGTTCGCTGATCGAATCGCCGGATGACACCTTCCGCTTTCACAGCGGCGTGCCCCAGGCCGCCTGAGGCACGCTATGCCCAAGCAACCGGTCACCGGCGACCGCAACTTTGACGATCTCGCCCAGCGTTTCGCCCGCAATGTCTACGGTGGGCTCAAAGGGCGTATCCGGCTCAGCGTGCTGCGCCGCGACTTTGGTCAACACTGGCCGTTTCCGCCTTTTGTGCCCGACACCGGTCGGCCGCCCCTGCGCATTCTGGATGCCGGTGGCGGCCAGGGTCAGTTTTCCCTGCCCCTGGCGCGGGCCGGGCATGCCATTACCCTGTGCGACCTGTCTGAGCAGATGCTGCTTGGTGCCCGGGCGGAAGCGGATCAGCTGGGGGTCAGCGATCGGGTGACCCTGGTGCAGAGCGCCATCCAGTCTCTGGACGACGCCTTGCCAGAAGAGGCTGAGCCTTTTGATCTGGTGATCTGTCACGCGGTACTTGAATGGGTGCTGGATCCGGAAGCCCTGATCGATCACCTGATTCGCTGGCTCAAGCCCGGCGGTCACCTCTCCCTGTGCTACTACAATCTGCACGGCGCGGTGTACAAAAACCTGCTGCGGGCCAACTTCAAGAAGGTGGAGCGGGGGGATTACGGCGGGTTTCGGGGCAGTCTGTCCCCCATCAATCCGCTCTATCCGGAGACGGTGGATCAGTGGCTGGCGGCGAGGCCGTTGGAGCGGCTGGCCACCAGTGGCATCCGGGTGTTTCACGACTACATTCTGGACAAGTCACTGCGCGAGCAGGCGCCGGACAAGGTGCTGGAGCAGGAGCTGCGACTCTCGCAGTTGGAACCCTACCGCTCGCTCGGACGGTATGTGCATGTGTTACTCAAACGCCTGACCTGATATCCATCAGCTCAGGCGTTTGAGTAACAGCTCTTTGGCCTCGTTGACCTTGGCCGCCAGATAGTCATTGCCGCCCCGGTCCGGGTGCAGCTTCTGCATCAGTTTGCGGTGGGCACCGATGATGTCCTCCCGAGTAAGTGCCTGCTCGTCGCCTTTCAGGCCCAGCGTGTCCATGGCTTCGCGTACATCCATGGGACCGCTCGGCGGGCTGGCGGGGCCGGCCTGCTGCTGGCGCTGCTTCCACAGCGGGAAAAACTGCAGGCCCAGGGCAATGGCGGTTTTCGCCAGGGGGAGCAGGGCGCCCAGCACGGCAAACAGCCAGTGGGCCCGCCCGGTGGCGACCATCAGAATCAGTCCCAGACCGCCGCCCCACAGACCGAGGCGCCAGTACAGGCGCTTGCGCTCGGCCGGCGGCAGGCGCCGGATATGGGCCATGGCTGCCCAGAGGCCGATGATGACAATCAGGGCGATAAGCAATCGAAGCATAGTGAACTCGTCCGGTCGCTCAAGCGCGACGTATTCAGTGGCGGCTATTATAGAGAGGGTGAGCGGCGGGTGATAGTGTTAGCGCGGCGGACCTTAGCGGCCCGGATGCGCTATAATCGCCGCCCTTTGAAGCCGAACCAACGAGGTGCTTTTGATGCCACAATTCCGCCTGCCCGCCGAGTGGGAACCCCAGGACGCCGTGCTGCTGACCTGGCCCCATGGGGACAGCGATTGGGCGCCGCTGCTCGATGAGGTGATCCCGCTGTATGAGGGGCTGGTGACCGTGATTGCGGACTATGCGGACCTGATCATAGTCGTGCCGGAGCAGGAGCTGGACGCCATACAGAGCCGCCTGGAGGCGATGAATGTGCCCATGGACAGCGTTCACCTGCGCCCGGCGCCGAGCAACGATACCTGGGCCCGGGACCACGGCCCGCTAACCGTGCTCGAGGGCGAGCGTCCGGTCCTGTTGGACTTTCAGTTTAATGGCTGGGGCGGCAAGTTTGCCCACGATCTGGACAACGGCATTACCGAGCGCCTGCATCGCGACGGCGCCTTTCCCGAGGTGGCGCTGGAGCGCCAGGATTGGGTGCTGGAGGGCGGTTCGATTGAGGTCGATGGGCGCGGCACGCTGCTCACCACCGAAGTCTGCCTGTTGAATGAGAACCGCAACCCGGGGTTGAGTCGGGAGGCCATTGAAATGCGTCTGAAGGAGGCGTTCAGGGTACGCAAGGTCAATTGGCTCAAGCACGGCCATCTCGAAGGGGATGACACCGATAGCCACATCGATACCCTGGCGCGGTTGTGCCCAAACAATGTCATCGCCTATGTACAGTGCGATGACCCGGAGGACTCGCACTACGCCGAACTCAAGGCGATGGAAGCCGAACTGGCGCTGATGACCGATGCCGATGGCGAGCCCTACCAACTGGTACCACTGCCCTGGCCGGGAGCGGTACACAGCGACGACGGCCGGCGCCTGCCGGCCACCTACGCCAACTTTCTGATCATCAATGGCGCCGTTCTGGTGCCGCAGTACGACTGCCCCAGTGATGAACAGGCCCTGGAGCAGGTGATGCAGGCTTTTCCCGGTTATCACATCTTCGGCATTCCCTGCTCGGTACTGATCGAGCAGGGGGGCAGCCTGCACTGTATTACCATGCAATTACCCGAGGGAGTTCTCTATGACCCAGCTTAACGTCGGGCTGATTCAGCACGCCTGCAGTGCCGACCTCGAATCCAACCTGCAGGCTTCCATTGACGGTATCCGCCGCGCGGCGGAGCAGGGCGCCCAGTTGGTGGTGCTGCAGGAATTGCACCGGGGCCTGTATTTCTGTCAGCAGGAGGACGTGGACGAGTTTGATCTGGCAGAGCCCATTCCCGGCCCCAGTACCGATCGTCTGGGCGCCCTGGCCCGCGAGCTGAACCTGGTGATTGTCGCCTCGCTGTTCGAGCGTCGGGCGCCGGGGCTGTATCACAACACAGCGGTGGTTCTGGAGCGCGATGGCACCATCGCCGGCACCTACCGCAAAATGCACATTCCGGACGATCCGGGTTTTTACGAGAAGTTCTATTTCACCCCGGGCGATCTGGGCTTTCAGCCCATTCAGACCTCAGTGGGCAAGCTCGGAGTTCTGGTGTGCTGGGACCAGTGGTTCCCGGAAGCGGCCCGCCTGATGGCCATGGCGGGCGCGGAACTGCTCATTTACCCCACCGCCATCGGCTGGAGTCGGGAAGATGACCCCGAGGAGCAGGAGCGTCAGCGCCAGGCCTGGATCACCATTCAGCGCGCCCATGCGGTGGCCAACGGTGTGCCCGTGGTCAGCGTCAACCGCATGGGTCACGAAACCGATCCCGGCGGCGGCTCCGGTATCGATTTCTGGGGTAGCAGCTTTGTCGCCGGCCCCCAGGGGGAGTTTCTCTACCAGGGCAGCACAGATCAGGTGGAGCACACCGTGGTCTCCCTGGATATGGCGCGCAGCGAGAACGTGCGGCGCATCTGGCCCTACCTGAGAGATCGGCGGGTGGACCATTACGGGGACCTGCTCAAACTCTACCGGGATTGAGTTCGGCGTAACGGCAAACGGCATTGCACTACTTCGGTGCGGTGCCTCAAGATGATCTTTGACAATGCAATTCGGAGCGAACCATGGCATTACCGAAAATCGGCAATCTGGCCCCGGCTTTCACCCTGAACAATCAGAATGGTGAAGCGGTCAGCCTGAAAGACTTCAAAGGTAAACAGAACGTCGTGTTGTACTTCTATCCCAAGGCCTCCACCCCGGGCTGCACCGTCCAGGCCTGTGGCATGCGCGATTCGCTCGCGGAACTGGCGCAGTACGATACGGTCGTATTGGGAGTGAGTCCGGACAAGGAGCCGGCACTGCAGAAGTTTATTGCCAAACAGGGATTGACCTTTGACCTGCTGTCCGACCCGGAGCACCAGATTGCCGAAAAATATGGCGTCTGGGGGCTGAAGCAGTTTGCCGGTAAAGAGTTTATGGGGCTGATTCGCACCACCTTCATCATTGATAAAGAAGGGCGTCTGCGGGCCATCCCTGAAAAGTTCACCACCAAAAACCACGACCAGGTGATTCTGTCCTGGGTTCGAGAGCATTTTGGAAGTTAATGACGCACTGGTTAGGCCAAATCGGAGTCGAGGGTGACTTTTACGGTATAAGATCAGGTTTTTAATAAAAATGTGATCTTAGTCCCGCTGAATGTCGGGTTTTTTGACTCCGTTAGCGACAATTCCGCTTCGATTGGCCTATACTAGAAATGTCTTGAGGTTGAGGGCCCGGCCCTCGAGGTACAGGGTTGACCGTCAAACCTCGGGACCGATCAGGGCTCAGGCATGGCCTGTCCGCTGGTCGACAATAACGATCGCGCGAGCTCGGTTACTGGCGGCTTCGGTTGACAGTCGCTCCGCGACCACCCAGCGTCATTAATTTTCAATGCCCAGAGTTTTTGGCAGAAGGAGAGGCCTGTATGATTCAGTTACAGCGTATCGACGATCGAATCAGTGAAAGTGCGGCACGCCCGTTCGCCACGCCCGGTGTCCGGTCTTATCATGAATATCTGGAGTTAGCGCGTATTCCCCCGGCAGAAGGGGTGGCCGCCAAGGTTCTGGATGTTCTGCACCGTCGCGTCGGTCAGGACCCTTTGGCAATTGATTACATTGCCGAGGATCTGGACCTGTCAAAACGGACTTTGCAGCGTCGTTTGCAGCAGCAGGGCGAAAACTTTGCCCAACTGCGGGACAGTCTACGTTTCCACTATGCGATCAAGTTTCTTATTGATCAGCATATGAGCGTTGATGCGGTATCCAAAGCATTGGACTTTTCGGACCGCACCAGTTTTACCAACGCTTTCAAGCGGTGGACCGGACTTTCTCCGAGTGTCTTCCGCAAGCTGTTTCGCGATTACGCCTGACCACAGATTTGGCGATTGCCTCAGCCGTCCCCAGCGGCTGGGGCTTCTTGATTTTCACCGACCAACCCCCTCCATGTAATTGCCTGCCCCGCACAAACAGGGTAGAGTTAGCCCTTTTTCCGACCTAGAAAAATGAGGCTTGTTTCATGGATTTCTTTATTCCCGCCGCAATGGCTCAAGATGCTGCGCAACCCCAGGGTAACCCGATGGTCACTCTGCTGATGTTTGTGGGCCTGTTTGTGTTCATGTACCTGTTTATCATCCGCCCGCAGCGCAAGCGTCAAAAAGAGCATCAGAACCTGGTGTCCGCGTTGAGCAAAGGTGATGAAGTGGTCATGACCAGCGGCCTGCTGGGCAAAATCCTCAAGGTTGACGACAACTACATCGTTTTGGAAACCGGCGAAAACATTGAGCAGAAGTTCCAGAAGGTTGCGGTTCACGCCGTTCTGCCCAAAGGCACCATCAAGTCCATCTAATCCATGACTGACTCCTCCGCCATCCGTTCACTGGAAAGCTTTTTGAAGACCCTCAGTGATCTGGTGTGGGGGGAGTTCATGCTGGTGCTGATTCTGGGCACCGGCCTTTTCCTGATGGTGCGACTCGGCGCCATGCCCCTGAGACGCATCGGCACCGCTTTCCGGCAACTCTTCCAGGGCCGCCAGGCTCAGGGCGAAGGGGACATCAGCGGCTTTAACGCGCTCATGACGGCGCTGTCCGCGACCATCGGCACGGGCAACATCGTGGGGGTCGCCACGGCCATCGGCATTGGCGGCCCGGGTGCGTTGTTCTGGATGTGGTGCAGCGCCCTGGTGGGGATGGCGACCAAGTACGCCGAAGCCGTGTGTGCGGTCCAGTTCCGGGAAACCGATCATCAGGGGCGCCACGTCGGTGGCCCCATGTATTACATCAAGAACGGTCTGGGCAAACGCTGGATGTGGCTCGGCGCTCTGTTCGCTTTTTTTGGCATGCTCGCGGGGTTTGGTATCGGCAACACGGTACAGGCCAATTCCGTTGCCGATGCACTGTCCGAGAGTTTCAACATCAGCCCCTGGATTACCAGTGTCCTGCTTATGGCGCTGGTGGGGGCCGTTCTGATCGGTGGTATCAAGCGTCTGGCCAGTGTCGCCGGGAAACTGGTGCCGTTCATGGCCATCGTCTACCTTCTGTCGGGGCTGGTGATTCTGGCGCTCCACTTGCCGGTGCTGCCGGCGGCGGTCCTGTTGGTGGTTGACTCCGCTTTCACCGGGACCGCGGCGACCGGCGGTTTTGCCGGCGCCACCGTGATGATGGCGATTCAGTTTGGGGTTGCCCGAGGGGTGTTCTCTAACGAGGCGGGCCTGGGTAGCGCGCCTATTGCCCACGCGGCGGCGCAGACTAACAGCCCGGTACGCCAGGGGCTGATAGCGATGCTCGGCACCTTTATCGACACACTGGTGGTGTGCACCGTGACGGGCCTGGTGTTGATCGTCACGGGGGCCTGGCAGACAGGGGCCGAGGGTGCGGCCATGTCCCAAGAGGCTTTCGCATCGGTGATTCCCCAGGGGCAACATTTGATCGCACTGAGCGTCTCCCTGTTTGCGTTCACGACCCTGTTGGGCTGGAGCTACTACGGTGAACGCTGTGCCCAGTACTTGATGGGTGAGCGTGTGGTTAAGCCGTTTCGGGTGCTGTGGGTGCTGGCGATTCCGGTCGGCGCCAATATGAGCCTGGGTGTGGTCTGGATTCTTGCGGATATTCTCAATGGCCTGATGGCCATTCCCAATCTGATTGCGTTACTGGCGCTATCCAGTGTTGTGGTAGGTCTGACCCGAGAGTACTTCGCGCGCAAAAACACCGACCCCCTCGGTCTGTAAACTTCGTTCAGGCTACAGACAATTGTCGGGGCGGGGCAGCCCGGCGATTTTACTGGCAATCTTGGCCGGACTGGGCGGAAACAGTTTCATCAGGTAAATGCTGCGCCCTTTTTCCGTGCCGAGTTTTTGCCCCACCCGCTTGACCAGCGGGCGCATGGCGGGGGATAGTTCGAACTCGCGGTAGAATTCACGCAGCAGTTCAATCACTTCCCAGTGCTCTGCTGTCAGAGTAATGTTTTCGCGACTGGCCAGCGCCTCGGCGACCGCCGGACTCCAGTCCCCCAAGTCTTTCAGATAGCCTTCCTTGTCTGTGCTCAACGTCTTACCGTCCACTGTCAGTGACATGTCAGTACCAGCTCTGGATTGTGTTGTGCGCGACGGATAGCGCCACGAATTTCTCATAGTCCGAGATCGACACTCCGTTCGCGATCCGTTCCATCAGGCCGCGAGCCTTAAGGTCCGCTTCCAGCGCGTACACCTCAATCTGACGTTCGTGCAAGTCGTTCAGTGCACTCGCTTCCGGTGAGGCGGGCAGGGCGCCGTAGACACCATCTTCAATCAGAAGCACCGCGTCCCCGGGTTGGCAGACATCAAGGCAGGCGCGAAGGGTCCGGTGTTCAAATGGGGATTTATTGACGGTATGGAGTGTGCTCATGAAGAACGACCTTAAAAGCTGAGGAGTTGGTCCTGCTCGGAAAACAGGCGGCCTACCGCACGGTTGTCCAGCTCGATAAGGTTGTCCATGACCAGATCGGACATTACCAGACCCCGTTCGGTCAGTGAGGGGGTGTGTACATACAATCGTTCGACGTCGTAGATCGGTAATGCCTGCAGGCTTGACGCCAGATTTTTCTGGGGGAGGGTGTCGGGAGACTGATCCCGTACCAATTGAAAAACCCCGTCATTCATGAACAGGACGCCGACGTCCTGGCCGAATACCGCGGTCGCCAGGAGCGCATCCAGGGCCTCCCGGGCGGTGCTGCTACCGTAGGGGGCGTGGCGCATCACAAACAATAAGCGGCAACTCATTTCCATCTCCTTTCCATCAGGCACCAAACGTGACGACCCGGTCGGCATGAACCGCTGCGTCCACCCACTGCCCCAGACCGCTTAAACTGAACTCCGGTGCAAGGTTGGCAACATCGTGCTCGTAGCGGTCAGCCTCTTCCTGATTGAGAATGCCTCGACGCAACGCCGCGGCGATGCAGACGACCACATCGATGGCGTTCTCGCGGGCCAGGGTTCGCCATTCCTCCACCAGGTTCTGTTCATCCTGAGCGGGAGTGGCGAGCCGATTACCTGTTGCCACTCCCTCCTGATAGAAAAAAACGCGATAGATGTCGTGGCCTTGGCGCAGGAGTGCCTGCGCGAAGTTCAGGGCGCTCTGGCTGGCCTCTGAGTTGAAGGGTGCGGCGTATACGGCGAGTGAGAATTTCATCAGCGCTGGTTCCTGAAACAAAAAAAGCCCCGATCTACGGGGCTTTTTTCATGGTGGTGCGTCCCGCTTTACTCGTTGCTGGCACCGAGCAGGTGCAGCAGGCTGGTAAAGAGGTTGATGATTGACAGGTACAGTGATGTGGTCGCCATGATGTAGTTGGTCTCACCGCCATGAATAATGGCGCTGGTCTGGAACAGAATCAGTGCCGACATCAGCAACACAATACCGGCAGAGAAGGCCAAGCTCAGGGCAGATACATCAAAACCGAACAGGGAGGCGCCGATCAGCAACAGCATACAGGCGATCATCACCATCAGGCCGACCGCAACAAAACCGCGCAGGAAGCTGAAGTCCTTGCGAGTGGTCAGGGTGTAGCCGGACAGCCCGAGGAAAATGACCGCAGTGCCGCCCAGGGCCTGCAAAACGATGGAGCCGCCATTGGACATGGCCAGGTAATGATTCACGATGGGGCCGAGGCTGGCGCCAATCAGACCGGTGAACGCAAACACGACGCCCAGACCGGCCGAGGAGTTGGCGGTTTTGGGCAGTACGAACCAGACCAATACGATGGCAATGACGCTCATGATCAGCCCCATGCCGTGAGACATATTGATGGCCATGGCGATACCCGCGGTCACGGCACTGAAGGCCAGGGTCAGTGCCAGCAACATATAGGTGTTGCGCAAAACCTTGTTGACCTCAATGCTGCTGCCGATATCAGCACGGGCATTCTGGGTGTAGAGCTCTCGCATTGCTTTTCTCCATTGATGACAAATATTGCCTGACATAGATCATACTGGAACCGGCGGAAACTTGCCAAGCTTGTTGCATTAGATGGGGGCGGGTTGGGGGAGTTCTAGGGGGGGTGGTGTAAATATTTGTTAGTCGAACGGAGGGTTCTTACCCGTCCCTTTTGCCATAAAAAAACCCCTGCCATTGCTGGCAGGGGTTTTTATATGGCGGAAGGGCAGGGATTCGAACCCTGGGTAGGCTATTAACCTACGGCGGTTTTCAAGACCGCTGCATTCAACCGCTCTGCCACCCTTCCGAAGAGGGGCAAATTATACAGAGCTTTTTCTGTGGGGCAAGGGGAGGGCGGAAAAAAACTCAAGGATTTCGAAGACTTAGTAGTGATTGAAGAGCCAAAAAAAGGGCGCTCCCCGAAGAGAGCGCCCTTTGTACTTGCCGTTACGAGGTTTACTCGCTGGCGCTTGACTCAACCTCTGGAGCCTGCCGGTTGCGCGGGTCATTTGCCGGGCGCGCCAGAGGCCGTGGGTTGTGGCTTACCGCGGGCGGTTGCCGGGTATCCAGCGCCTGGGCTGCGGAGCGTTGACGGTGCTCGGTCACGATCTCCGTCGGTACCTTGGGCTGGGGAGCCAGACGCGGATCATTGGTCGCCCGCGCCGACGAGCGGGGTGCGGGCTCCGGAGTCGGTGCGCTGACTTCCTGCGTCTCCTCTGCCGGCGCGGCCGGAGCCTCTGCGGGTTCTGCAGTGGCTGCCGGCGCCTCAGCGGTTGTCGGCTCCTGAGTGTCGGCGGTGACGCTTTCTTTGCTTGCCTCGTCCTCGGCTAGCGCATTTTCCTCGGGCGCTGCGGGCTCCGCCGGGGCGGCGGTATTGGCGGGCTCAGCGACCGGCTCTGGAGTGGCCGGCTGGACCGCTTTGGCAGAGACCTCGGCGTCGGTTTCAGCCGAGCCCGCGTCGGTTACCGAGCGGCCCTGGGGTGCCTCAGTATCCGTTGCGTTCTGCGCCGCTTTGGTATCGCTTTTTGTGGTGCTACTTTCTGCCGTGTCGACTTTCGGGGCAGCGGCGTCCTGGGTTGGGCGAGGCTCGCCCACTTGACGCTGGCTGACGCGACGGGGCGCCTCTTCCCGAAGTTCCGCCGTAGCCGTTGGCTTGATGGTGGCTTCAGCGTCGGCGTCCTTCGGAGATTGAGGCTCCTCAGTGGTCGCGGTGTTGCGGGCCTCAGTGTTGCCGCGAGTGCGCCGCGCTTCGCGCTCTTCACTCTGGTCTGTGTCTGCCTGAGCCGTCACTGGTCCTGTGTCAGTGCGACGAGCCAACGTATCCGCCTTGGCGGGTTTGTCGTCGGTCGCATTGTCACTGCGGGCCTCGGAGCCTGCCTTCTGGTCACGGTTAGCCCGGTTGCTTCGCTCGGCCTTCACGTTGTCGGTGGTGTCCTGATTGGCGGCCTGGATTTCATTGGCCTTCTCGATCACCTCCTCGGGCAGTTCGCGGCGGTTACGGCGACGGGGGCCGGAACGGGTGCGACGTCCCGCCGGGCGCTTGGGCGGCCGGTTTTCCTGCTGCTCATTGGTGGCCTGCTCTTGTGCCGGCTCATTGACCTCGGCGGCCTCGGCTTTCTGCGGTGAGGCGTCTTTCGGCTGGCTGTTATCACCGCGGGTTTCCGGCTTGTTGCCGGCGCCACCGCGACGGTTTCTGCCACCACGGGAACGGCGACCGCTGTTGCCTTCTGTGTTTTTTTCCTGCCCCTTGTCCTGACTGTTGTCCGAGGCTTTGTCGGCGGCTTTGTCCTGACGCTTTTCAGGGCGACTGTCGCCATCGCGCTGGTTGCCGCGTTCATCACGACGACCACCGCGGCGGTTGCGGTTGCCGCCCTCGCGACGTCGATTCTGGTTGCCGCCGCGACTGTGCCGGCTGCGTTGATGGCCGCGACCTTTCGACGACGATGACTTCTTGTCCTCTTCATTACCCTTGAACAGACCTGCCAGCAGGGCGACAAAACGCTCCCACAGGCTGGGCTCTTTGGGTGCCACGGGCGTGGGTGCCGCTTCTGTGGGCGCGGCCGGTTGCACAGCGGGCTGGGGCAGGGGCGCCGGCTTGCTGCTGGTTTCCACTTCCTCTTCGCTGTGTTCGTCGGCGGTGGCGACAATTTTGTAGCTGGTCTCCAGCGTGCCCTCGTCGTCATCGCGCAGACGCTGAACTTCGAAGTGTGGCGTCATCATGTCGGCGTTCGGCACGACGACCACGCGGGTGCTGTTGCGCTGCTCGATGTTGGAAATGGTTTTGCGTTTTTCGTTGAGCAGATAGGTGGCCACAGAAACCGGCGCGATCGCGCGGATCTCGGCGCTGCGCTCTTTCTGTGCTTCTTCTTCCACCAGACGCAGGATCGACAGGGCCAGAGAGCGGGTGCTGCGAATGGTGCCCTGACCGTTACAGCGGGGGCAGACTTTCGAGTGCACTTCGCCCAGGGAAGGGCGCAGGCGCTGGCGCGACATTTCGAGCAGGCCAAAGCGTGAAATGCGGCCTACCTGAACGCGGGCCCGGTCCATGTTCAACGCGTCGCGCATGCGGTTTTCCACTTCCCGTTGATTGCGGGCAGGCTGCATGTCGATAAAGTCGATCACAATCAGGCCGCCCATGTCCCGCAAACGCAATTGCCGGGCGATCTCGTCAGCGGCTTCCAGGTTGGTCTGCAGGGCGGTCTCTTCGATGTCGCCGCCTTTGGTGGCGCGCGAGGAGTTGATGTCGATGGACACCAATGCCTCGGTCACATCAATGACGATGGAGCCGCCGGAAGGCAGTTTGACTTCGCGCTGAAACGCGGTCTCGATCTGGCTTTCAATCTGGTAACGGTTGAACAGCGGAATGTCGTCGTTGTACAGCTTGACCTTGCTGCCGAAGTTGGGCATCACCTGTTGGATGAAACCGTTGGCCAGATCGAAGGCTTCCTTGTTATCCACGATCACTTCGCCGACGTCCTGGCGAAGGTAGTCGCGAATGGCGCGGATGATGACGTTACTTTCCTGAAACAGGAAGTTCGGTGCCGGGGCGCTTTTGGCGGCCTTGTCGATCGATTCCCACAGTTGCAGAAGGTAGTTCAGGTCCCATTGAAGCTCTTCCGCGCTGCGGCCAACGCCGGCGGTGCGAATGATGATTCCCATCCCGGAGGGGATTTCGACGCCGCTCAGGGCATCTTTGAGCTGCGCCCGGTCTTCCCCTTCGATGCGGCGGGAAATGCCACCGGCGCGGGGGTTGTTGGGCATCAGGACCAGGTAGCGACCCGCCAGGCTGACAAAAGTGGTGAGCGCGGCGCCTTTGTTGCCGCGTTCCTCTTTGTCGACCTGCACGATCACTTCGGTACCTTCTTTGACCACTTCCTTGATCTTGATGCGGCCCTCAACATCGTTGGGGGCTTTGCTGAAGTACTCGCGGGAGATTTCTTTCAGGGGGAGAAAGCCGTGGCGCTCGGCACCGTAGTCAACAAAGGCGGCTTCCAGGCTGGGTTCAACCCGGGTTATTTTGCCTTTGTAGATGTTGGCTTTTTTCTGCTCTCGATTGCGATTTTCGATGTCCAGGTCGTACAGCCATTGGCCGTCGACCAGCGCTACGCGCAACTCTTCGGGTTGAGTTGCATTAATGAGCATTCTTTTCATGCGTTACCTAATATAGTCGTCCGGGGCGCCAGGCCGGCGGAATAACCAAGGTTAACGCTGTTGTGTTTTACAACCTTAGGGCCGACCGGGCTCCAGGGTAGAGCCTGTCGGGGTTGGGGGCAGAGGCAGACGGCCAGCCACAGGCTCCGCCCGGCAAAGAGCCGGTCGGCGGAGGGGGCTGTCGGTTGCCTTGATCGTCATGCAATCCTGCTCCATGAAACTCTAGTTTTCTCGTTTCGGCTTCAGGCGGTTCCCCGGGTGGAGCTGGGCTCAACGGGGGGTTCCGCGTGGAATCTGGCAGTGCCGGTGTTGTGTTCGGGTGCCGAATCGTCACGTGGTATCTCTCAGGTCCGCCAGAAACCATCTTGGTCTGGACCCTGTGTTCGCTGTGACGCCGGAAAATCACCTGGCCGGCAATGCGTAGAAATCAGAGTTCTACAAAAACACGTACAGTATCAACTATGGCTATCACGCGGTTGGCGCGATGGTCATGGGGTGCCCCGCAGGCCTTTCGGGCGTCGTTGCGGTAGCACCGGTTTTGTCAGTTCACTGGCCAACATCGGGGGGAGGTAAACCATCTCGCCTGGCCCGAAGTGGCCCTGTTGCTGTCAGCGGTATTTCCTCGCAACAGGCCTGATTTACGCTTACCTGTCCGGAAACCTGCCTGTCCCAGCAGCCCGGAATATAACAGTAATTGCAAAAAGCTTCAATCTGCCTTTGTTTTCGGGCCCGAGCCTGTCGTCGGGGAGTATCCCGTCGCGACCCGGCCCGGTTTACGCTATCATGCGCGCCATGACTAAACCCTCCTCTTCCTCCCGGTCGGCCCCGCCGCCCCAGACGCCACCCACTCAGGTTCAGTGGCTGACGATTGATGCTGACCAGGCCGGTCAGCGAATCGATAACTTCCTGATGGCTCGCCTCAAAGGGGTGCCCAAGTCCCGGGTGTACAACATTTTGCGCAAGGGCGAAGTGCGGGTGAATAAAGGTCGGGTCAAACCCGATTATCGTCTGGTCTCTGGGGATCAGGTCCGTGTGCCCCCGGTGCGGGTGACCCAAAGTGCGCCCGCACCCAAGCCCAGCGATCAACTGGTTCGTCAGCTTGATAGCGCCATCCTGTTCGAGAACGAGGGACTGTTGGTGCTCAATAAGCCGCCGGGTCTCGCCGTTCACGGTGGGAGCGGTGTCAGTCTGGGGTTGATTGAGGTGCTGCGGCAGATGAGGCCGGAGGCCCGCTTTCTGGAATTGATCCACCGGCTGGATCGGGATACGTCCGGCTGCATTATGGTGGCCAAAAAGCGCAGTATGCTCCGTCATATGCAGGCGGCGCTCAGAGACAAGAGCGCCAGCGGCGTCACCAAAATCTATCAGGCGCTGGTGCTGGGGCGCTGGTCTGAGCGTAAAACCAAAGTCGATGCGCCCCTGATGCGCCTGGAAATCAACGGTGACCGGATCGTCAAGGTGCATCCGGAGGGCAAGCCGAGCCTGACCCGGTTTCGGGTTCTGCGGCGCTTTGAGGGGGCGACCCTGGTCGAGGCACATTTGATTACGGGGCGGACTCACCAGATTCGGGTTCATGCCCAGTCCGCCGGCCACAGTCTGGTTGGGGATGAGAAGTACGGCGATGATGAAGCCAATAGGCGTTGGCGGGCGGGGGGCGTAAAGCGCCTGTTCCTGCATGCCGCGGAGCTGGGTTTTTACCTCCCGGACCAGTCGGCCATGACGCGCGTGGTTGCACCGCTGCCGGATGATCTGCAGACCGTTCTGGCGCAAACGCCCCAAGAGTGACGCCAATACGAATGAGGCTATGAGTGTTTGATGGACGTTATCAAGAGGTATAAGCGTTGTTGTTGATTTTTGACTGGGATGGCACTTTGAGCGATTCCACAGGCCTGATTACCCGGGCCATGCAACAGTCGGCCGAGGATCTCGGTTGGCCGATCCCGGAAGCTGCTGCCGTGCAGAACATCATCGGGCTAGGTTTGCCCGAGGCGCTTCATTTATTGTTCCCGGATCAGGATGACAAAGGGCATGGCCTGCTGCGCGATCGGTATCGGTCGAACTATCTGCGTGCCGATCAGGCGCAGCCCTCCGAGCTGTTCCCCGGGGTAATGGAAACGCTGACCCGGTTGCGTGACGATGGGCATCAGATGGCCGTGGCGACCGGCAAAAGCCGGGTGGGGCTGGATCGGGTGTTGAAGGTCATGGGGCTTGATGGTTTTTTTCACGGCACCCGCTGCGCCGATGAGACCGCCTCGAAGCCGCATCCGCTGATGCTTCATCAATTGCTGGAGGCGTTTCGGGCCGAGCCGTCCAGCGCGGTCATGGTGGGGGATACCGAATACGACATGGAAATGGGACGTCGAGCGGGCATGGATCGCATTGCCGTCAGTTACGGTGCCCATACCATTGATCGGCTGCATCCCTATGAGCCCGCCCTGTGCCTGGATCAGTTTGATGGGCTGCTCCGGTGGGATCGGTTGTAAGCTAACGGGACGCCGTTGGCATGAGCAGGGGGTCGAGACCGGCCTTTTGCAGCATTTCGGTCAACTGGATCAGCGGCAGACCGATCAGTGCATTCGGATCATCGCCCTCCAGGCGCTCGAACAGGCAAATGCCCAGCCCCTCCACTTTGAAAGCGCCGGCGCAGTCGTAGGGCGTTTCCTGCCGCAGATACTGCTCAATCTGTGTGTCCGTCAGGGGGCGAAAGTGCGCTCGGACGCTCTCGCACCGGGTTTCATCAGTACCGGTGCGGGCATCGTAAATACAAAGGCCGGTGTAAAAGGTGACCACCTTCCCGCTGGCCGCGCGCAGTTGTTCAACGGCCCTCTGGTGATCGCCCGGTTTACCGAGGCACTGTTCGCCATCCAGGGTGGCCACCTGGTCCGAGCCAATGATTAACAGGTCGTGAGCTTCGGTGGGTGCCAGGGCGCGGGCCTTCATGTGGGCCAGTCGCCGGGCCAGGGCCTCTGGTGTTTCACCTGGGGCGGGGGTTTCATCAACCTCGGGAGCGGTGCAGGTGAAGGTCAGATTCAGCCGCTCGAGTAGCTGGCGTCGATAGGGCGAGCGGGAGGCCAATAATAGCTCTGGCATGGGTCAATCTCCGAAAAACAGTGATAATCGGTCAACATTTTAACGGAAACCCCCGTCGTTGCGGCCTTTGGCCACTTTTTTCTTTGACACAGGCGGCGCTTATCCCTATTATTGCGCGCTTATGTTTTCAGCCCCCTTTGACAAGCCTCTGCCGCGTCAGGGCGACCCGCGCAAATTCGCGCAACAGGGCGTCCGGATCAGTGGCTATGTGCCGGTGGATCAACTGACCCGGATTCAGGATCTGCTGTTGGAGGAAGGGGCGCAGGCTCGCGTGGATCTGACCTTCGGGATCAGTGAGGCCGGTAAGCTGGTGGTTGAAGGTTCGGCCGCCGCTGATCTGGTGTTTACCTGCCAACGCTGCCTCGGTCCGGTGACCGTTGCGGTGGACGCGCAGATTGAGCTGGCACTGGTGCGCACGGAAGAGGAAGCCCGACAGCTGCCTCGCGCCCTGGATCCCTGGATATTGCCGGAGGATGGAAACACGGACTTCTACACAATGGTAGAAGAAGAGCTATTGTTAAGTTTGCCGTCGGTGGCTTATCACGAGGCGCTGTGCATTGATGAGCAATTGCTCAGCAGTGGCGAGCCGGTGGAGCCGGAGCCGACAAAAAACCCGTTTCAAGTTCTGAAGCAACTCAAGGGCTCGCCGAAATCGTGAGGCGCCCCGGCTTCAGTGGTATTGTCAACAGGAGATCATCATGGCCGTACAACAAAACCGTAAGACCCGTTCCAAGCGTGGCATGCGTCGCTCTCACGACGCGCTGACCGGAAAAGCGCTGTCAGTAGACCCGACGACCGGTGAAAAACACCTGCGTCACCACGTGTCTGCCGACGGTTTTTACCGCGGTCGTAAAGTGGTCGACACCGGCAACGACGAGTAATTTCGGAGTCGCTGACTACTCAGCCATCCGGAAATGATTCGTATAGCGGTAGACGCTATGAGCGGGGACTTAGGTCCCCGCACTGCTATCTTGGCGGTGCTCCGATTGGCAACCTCGGCCGCTTCCGGGGTTCGCTTTATCCTAGTGGGTGAACGTTCCGTTCTGGAGCGCTTGCTGCCCGCGACTCTCCCGTCCTCTGTCTCCGTGCATCATGCGCCATCCTGGGTGGCGATGGATGATGATCCGCGCGCGGCGCTTCGTCACGGGCGTGAAACCTCCATGTGGCGGGCGTTGGATCTGGTGCGCACCGGTCAGGCCGATGCCTGCGTCAGTGCTGGCAACACCGGGGCGTTGATGGCGATGGGCCGCTACCTTCTGAAAAGCCTGCCGGGCATCGAGCGACCCGCCATCTGCAAGGCGATGCCGGTGTCCCGTGGGCGAACCTGGATGTTGGACCTTGGCGCCAATCCTCAGGCGACGGCGGAGCAGTTGCACCAGTTTGCCCTGATGGGCGCGGTCTTGGCGACTCGGGAACTGGGCCGGGATGCCGAAGTGGCCCTGCTGAATGTCGGTGTCGAGTCCGGCAAGGGCCCTGAAGTGGTGCAGGCCGCCAGTCGGCTGATGGCCGATGACCGCCGCCTGCACTATATCGGCTACATTGAAGGGGATGATATCTACACCGGGCGGGCCGATGTGGTGGTCTGCGATGGCTTTGCCGGAAACGTCGCGCTCAAGGCCAGCGAAGGTGTGGCGAAGCTGATTGGCGAGAAGCTGCGCTCGGGTATCCGATCGCGCTGGCGTTATCGCCTGGCGGTTCCCCTGTTGATGCCCCTGCTTCGCCGTTGGCGCACCGAGCTGGACCCGGGCGCCTACAACGGGGCCATTTTCCTGGGGCTCAGGCGGCCGGTGATCAAAAGTCACGGTGGCGCTGATGAGGGGGCCTTTGCCGGAGCCCTGAATGTGGCTATAGAGCAGGTGCGCCGGCGGGTAACAGAACATATTGAAACCGAGCTCGCGGAGTCCTGACCGAAGGGTGCGCTTCGTGGTTCTGGAAACAACATCATAAGAGGTGGAGTTTATGTCCGAACAATCGTTGGCCTTTGTTTTCCCCGGCCAGGGTTCGCAAAAGGTGGGTATGCTGGCGGATCTGGCCGCGGAATACGGCGTAGTGACGGATACATTTGCCGAAGCGTCCGATGTGCTTGGCTATGACCTGTGGGAGTTGGTTCAAAAGGGGCCTCAGGAGCAGCTCAACCTCACCGAGCGCACCCAGCCGATGTTGCTGGCAGCGAGCACGGCCGTATGGCGCGTCTGGAAGTCCCAGAACGGCGCGGTGCCCGCACTGCTGGCGGGTCACAGTCTCGGTGAGTGGTCGGCGCTGGTGGCGGCGGATGTGGTCAGCTTTGCCGATGCCATTGCTCTGGTGCAGCAACGCGGCAAGCTGATGCAGGAAGCGGTGCCAGCGGGGCAGGGCGGTATGGCCGCCATCATCGGGCTCGAAGACGACGCCATTATCAAGGCGTGTGAGCAGGGCGCTGAAGGAGAAGTCGTGGCGCCGGTCAACTTCAATTCGCCGGGTCAGGTTGTCATCGCCGGGGCTTCGGCTGCCGTCGATCGCGCCATGGCTCTCTGTAAAACGGCGGGCGCCAAACGTGCCCTGGCTCTGCCGGTCAGCGCCCCATTCCACACCAGTCTGATGCAGCCGGCCGCGGACGGTCTGGCCCCCAAAATTGCTGAGACCGAGTTCCGTGCGCCGACGATTCCTGTGATTCATAATGTGAACGCCAAAAGTGAAACGGATCCGGAGGCGATCAAGCGCCTGATGATCGAGCAGATCTACAGTCCCGTGCTATGGGTCGACTGTGTCCGCGCTCTGGTCAACAGTGGCGTTTCCAGCACAGTTGAGTGTGGGCCGGGCAAAGTTCTCTCGGGCCTCAATAAGCGTATCGATAAATCGCTGAACACGCTTTCCATTGAATCGCCTGAAGACCTCCAGGCGGTACTGCAACAGACCAAAGGGGAATAACACCCATGAACAATCTTGAGGGTAAGGTAGCGCTGGTTACCGGTGCCAGTCGGGGCATTGGCGCCGCTGTTGCCGAGCAGCTGGGCGCTGCGGGCGCTGTGGTGGTGGGTACCGCGACCAGCCAGGCCGGTGCCGACCGGATTACTGAGCGTCTCGCGTCCCAGGGCGTCACCGGCGAAGGTATGGTGCTCAATGTGACCGATGCCGAGTCGGTCGCATCGGTGCTGGCGGACATGAAGGCGCGGCACGGTCTGCCCGCGATTCTGGTGAACAATGCCGGTATCACCAAGGATAATCTGCTGATGCGGATGAGCGACGACGAATGGTTTGATGTGATCAACACCAATCTGAGCGCCGTCTACCGCCTGAGCAAAGCGGTGCTTCGCGGCATGATGAAGGCCCGCTGGGGGCGCATCATCAACATCAGTTCCGTGGTCGGTGCCATGGGCAATCCGGGCCAGTCCAACTATGCGGCCAGTAAGGCCGGAGTTGCCGGATTTGCAAGATCACTGGCCGCTGAGGTAGGCTCGCGGGGTATTACGGTTAACACCGTGGCGCCGGGGTTCATCGATACCGATATGACCCGTGCTCTGCCGGAAGAGCAGCGCAATCAGTTGCTCGACAAGATCCCTCTTGGCCGTCTGGGCCAGCCTGAGGAGATTGCCTCTGTGGTTGCCTTCCTGGCGAGTGATGCCGGAGGTTACGTCAGCGGCGAGACGATACATGTCAACGGGGGCATGTATATGGCGTAATGGCTTTGGTTAACCTTTTGATTTTTAATGGGTTTTTGTAAAAATCAAAGAAAATTGGCCATATCCGTTACAACCCGGGGCAATTCGATGTAAAATGCGCGTCGATTTTGTCCGTAGCTTAATCTAAGGAGTCTTTCCGGGTATTACCGGTATTTCCGGGTCCGGTATTGGCTTCGTCGATACTACCTACTAGGAGTTATATAACATCATGAGCAGCATTGAAGAACGGGTTAAAAAAATTGTTGCCGAGCAACTGGGTGTGAAAGAAGAAGAAGTTAAAAACGAAGCTTCTTTCGTTGAAGATCTGGGTGCCGACTCTCTCGATACCGTCGAGCTGGTAATGGCTCTGGAAGAGGAATTCGAAACCGAAATTCCTGACGAAGAAGCCGAGAAGATCACCACTGTTCAGTTGGCTATCGATTACATCAATGCCAACTTGGCGTAATCTTCAAGCTGGTTGATTACCGTCTTCCGAAAAGCCGTATTATTGTGAAATAGTACGGCTTTTTCTTTTGCTTATTGCCGTCCCGGACGGCGATAATGCCAGATCACACTCGGTCCCGGGCCGGCCCTCGTTGCACCGCAGCGGGAGCTGGCCCGGGCTCGGTGATTGTCATTTTTGTCGGAGAGCTTTCAAGGTGTCGCGCAAACGAGTCGTAGTTACCGGGCTGGGTATGGTCAGCCCATTGGGAAATACTGTTGCTGACAGCTGGCGAGGAATCGTCAACGGTGTCAGCGGGGCAGCCCCGATCAGCCATTTTGACCCCTCGGCTTTCACCACCCGGTTCAGTGCATCGGTGAAGGACTTTTCTGTTGATGGCTACTACCCGGTAAAAGACGCTCGCAAAATGGACGCGTTCATTCAGTACGGCATGGTGGCCGGTATCCAGGCGATGCGGGACTCCGGTCTCGAGGTGGATGAAGCGAACAGCCATCGGATGGGGGTTTCCATCGGTTCCGGCATCGGCGGGATCGGTTCCATCGAAGACGGTGCACTGATGATCGAGCACAAGGGCCCGCGTCGTATTTCGCCGTTTTTTGTGCCCGGCGCCATCATCAATATGATCTCGGGCAACCTGTCGATCATGTACGGTCTGCGCGGTCCGAACATTGCCATCACCACCGCCTGCACCACCGGTACCCATAGCATCGGCTATGCGGCGCGCAGCATCATGTATGACGAGTGCGATGTTATGCTTGCCGGCGGTGCCGAAATGGCCACCACCCCTGTGGGCCTGGGCGGTTTTGCCGCGGCGCGCGCGCTGTCCACCCGAAATGATGCCCCTGAAGCGGCCAGCCGCCCCTGGGACAAAGATCGTGATGGCTTTGTGCTGGGCGATGGTGCCGGGGTCATGGTGCTCGAAGAGTACGAACATGCCAAGGCGCGCGGCGCGAAAATCTATGCCGAGCTGGTGGGTTTTGGTATGAGTGGCGACGCCTACCATATGACGTCACCGCCCGCCGATGGCGCCGGTGCGGCGCTGTCGATGCGCAACGCCATTCGCGATGCCGGCATTCCGACCGAGGCGATCAACTACATCAACGCCCACGGCACCTCCACTCAGGCGGGCGACCGGGCGGAGTGCCAGGCCGTGAAGAGCGTCATGGGGTCCGCTGTGGACCAGGTGGCGGTAAGCTCTACCAAGTCCATGATCGGTCACCTTTTGGGTGCCGCCGGCGCGGTGGAAGCCATTTTCAGCGTTCTGGCCATTCGGGATCAGGTGGCGCCGCCGACCATCAACCTCGACAATCCGGATGAAGGTTGTGATGATATCAACCTGGTGCCGAATACCGCCCAGGAGCGCAAGATTGACGCGGTTCTGTCCAACTCCTTCGGCTTTGGTGGCACCAACGGTTCGTTGATCTTCCGCAAACTCTAGTCCGTCAGCTTTGGGTAGGTTCGGACGCCGGAGTGTGCTGCACTCCGGCGTTTTTGTGTCCGGTTTTGGTAGACTCCCTGTATGACAGATTCAGAAGTGATCACACTGACCAACGGTGAATTTGGCGCGACGCTTTCTCCCCTGGATCGCGGCCTGGCCTATGGTGACGGTTTATTCGAAACTGCCAGGGTGCGCGCCGGCCAGGTACCACTCTGGTCTTTCCATCGGCAGAGGCTGATCGCCGGCGCCCGGAGGCTGGGTCTGGTTCTGGATACCGATCGCCTCGAACGGGAGCGGGAGCGGTTACTCGCGCGCCTGCCGACTGTGGACGGCACCCTCAAGTTGGTCGTTACCCGTGGCGTCGGTGGCAAGGCTTATCAGCCTCCGAAACACCCGCAGATCAGTTATTGCTGGCAATTGCGTCCCGGCGTCTCACCCGCCTGGCAGAAGGGCAGGGACGGTGTGGTGCTCCACGAGTGTCGCCACCGCCTGGGGGATAATCCGGTATTGGCTGGCATGAAGCACCTGAATCGCCTGGAGTATGTGCTCGCCCGGATGGAATGGGACGACGAATACCCTGAGGGGCTGCTGAGCGATGCGGCCGGGCATATCATCGAGGGCACCCTGAGTAACGTCTTCATCCGCCTTGAGGATGGCTGGTGGACCCCGCGCCTGGACCGTAATGGTGTGGCCGGTGTCATGCGTCGCCTGATCATGGAGGTCCTGGGGCCACAGCTGGACCTGGTGGTTCAGGAGGGCCAGGTGACCCGTGAGGCTCTGATCGGGGCCCGGGAATGGTTTGTCTGCAATAGCGTGTTTGGCATCTGGCCGGTGACCGGGTTGGCGCCCGGTGGCGAAACGTGGACGGTCGGCCCTCAGACCCGGCAATTACAGAGCTGCTTTGAGCATTGGCTGGCCGATAACAGAAATCTGAAGGAGGTGCCGTGAAGCGGCTGTTGGGGAAACTGATTATTTTGGGAGTGCTGCTCGCCGGCGGGCTTGCCGCTTACGGGTACCACTGGCTGAACAGCCCGCTGGCATTGCCGGAGGATGGCCTGCGCCAGGAGCTCACCCGGGGGGAGACGCTGAGCCATCTGACATCAGAGCTTGGCGCCCAGGGCATTTTGCGTCATCCCCGGGCGCTGCGATTGTATGCGCGCCTGACTGAGCAGACCGGGGTTCATGCAGGCGAGTATCACCTTCGCCCCGGGCTGACTCCCCGCACGCTGCTGGAGCAACTCAACGCGGGTGAGGTTGTACTTCATCAAGTGACCCTGATTGAGGGTTGGACCTTTGCTCAGGCCCTGGCCGCACTACACAGCGAGGAAACCATTGTCGCGGAACTCAAGGGACTGAACCGCGAGCAGCAAGTGGCGCGGCTCGGGCTGGATGTGGCGCATCCTGAGGGCTGGTTTTTTCCGGACACCTACCGGTTTGCTCGGGGCACCAGTGACGTTGAGCTGTTGCGCAGAGCGCATCGGATCATGCGTGAGGAACTTGAGCGGGTGTGGTCGCAGCGGGCCGACGGCCTGCCCTATGAGACGCCCTATGAGGCATTGATCATGGCGTCACTCATCGAGCGGGAAACCGGGGCGCCCTGGGAGCGGGAAGAGATTGCCGGGGTGTTTGTACGCCGCCTGAACCGTGGGATGCGTCTGCAGACGGATCCCACCGTGATCTACGGTATGGGGGATCGGTACGAAGGGCGGCTGACCCGCCGGGATCTGAGAGCGCCGACGCCCTACAACACCTACACCAACTCCGGCCTTCCTCCCACCCCGATCGCGCTGCCCGGGCGAGAAGCCCTGGCTGCGTCGGTCAATCCGGCGCCTGGAACGGCGCTCTATTTTGTGGCCAAGGGCGATGGTACCCATGTGTTTTCTGACACCCTGGAGGCTCACAACAAAGCGGTGCGCGAATATCAATTGCAGCGACGGGAAGATTACCGCTCCTCCTTGCAGACCGCGCCCTGATCCTGACATTCCGGGAGCGGTGGGGCACCGGTTCGCTAGGAAAAACCGGGGGGAGTGTTTACAATAGGCCGCTTTTCAAACCAATCTGATAGCCCGTTTTACCGGGCTTTCGCAATCTTCGGGACACTCGAATTCAACCGAGACCAATGGGAACGCAAGTCGTATGAGCGATCATTCGCCCGCCACGGGCAAAGACACCAAAGACACTGCGGGTACTGCAGAAAACCGCGCACCGGAAAAGCCCCTGCATTTTATTCAGCAGATCATCCGCAAGGATATTGAATCGGGCCAGGTGCAACAGGTGGTGACCCGGTTCCCCCCGGAGCCCAATGGCTATCTTCACATCGGACATGCGAAATCCATCTGCCTGAACTTCGGTATGGCGGAGGAGTTTGGCGGTGTCTGTCATCTGCGTTTCGACGATACTAACCCGGAAAAAGAAAACGAAGAGTATGTCAACGCGATCAAGGCGGATGTCCAGTGGCTCGGTTTTGAATGGGGAGGCCCGGTTCGCTATACCTCCGACTATTTCCAGAATCTTTACGACTGGGCGCTGCACCTGATTCGTGAAGGCAAGGCCTATGTCTGTGACCTGAGTCCGGATCAGGCGCGCGAGTATCGCGGCACGCTCACCGAGCCCGGCCGCAACAGCCCCTATCGGGATCGCTCCGTAGAGGAGAACCTGGAGCGCTTTGAAAAAATGCGTCGCGGTGAATTCGCGGAAGGTGAGTGTGTATTGCGTGCCAGAATTGATATGGCGGCGCCAAACATGAATTTGCGCGATCCGATCATTTACCGCATTAAAAAGGCGCACCATCACCACACCGGGGACACCTGGAGCATCTATCCGTCCTACGATTTCGCTCATGGGCAGAGTGACGCCCTGGAAGGGATTACCCATTCCATTTGCACCCTCGAATTCGAAGATCACCGGCCTTTGTATGACTGGTTTATCGAGAATCTCCCGGTGCCCGCCAGACCCCGACAGTACGAGTTCGCGCGCCTCAATGTGAATTACACCATCACCAGCAAGCGCAAACTGAAACAGCTGGTGGATGAAGGGCATGTTGATGGTTGGGACGACCCTCGCATGCCCACCATTTCCGGTATGCGTCGGCGCGGCTACCCGCCGGAAGCACTGCGTAATTTCTGCACCGCGATTGGCGTTACCCGGTCCGATAGTGTCGTGGATGTCGGCATGCTCGAGTATGCCGTGCGTGATCATCTGGACAAGAACGCGCCGCGCGCCATGTGTGTATTGCACCCGCTGAAGGTGACATTGACCAACTACCCGTCGGATCGCATCGAGGAAATGCGCGCGCCAGGGCATCCGAACCGGGATGACTTCAGTGAGCGTGTATTGCCGTTTACCCATACGCTATACATTGAACAGGATGACTTCCGCGAGGAAGCCAACAAGAAGTACAAGCGGTTGGTGCTGGGCAAGCGTGTGCGCTTGCGCAATGCGTATGTGATTGAAGCCGATGAAGCCATCAAGAACGATGAAGGCGAAGTGATCGAGGTTCGGGCGCGCATCATCGAGGATACACTGGGTAAAGACCCGCAGGACGGCGTCAAACCCAAAGGCGTAATCCACTGGGTGTCGGCCACCCATCACCTCAACTGCGAAGTCCGCCTGTACGACCGTCTGTTCAGCGACCCGTCACCGGATTCGGGCGGCAAAGACTTCCTGCAGGCGATCAACCCGGACAGTCTCAAAATTCTGGAAAGCTGCAAGGCGGAGATCAGCCTGGCGGGAGCCAAAGTGGGTAACCATTTTCAGTTTGAGCGCTCCGGCTATTTCTGCCTGGACAGCAAGTATTCCACCATCGACAAGCCCGTGTTCAACCGCACCATCGAGTTGCGCGACACCTGGGCCAAAATGGATCAACAGTAATTCACTATGACTCTGCATCTGTACAACACGCTGACGCGACAGAAAGAAGCCTTTCAACCCATTCAGCCGGGCAAAATTTCCATGTATGTCTGTGGGGTGACGGTGTATGACTACTGCCACCTCGGGCATGCTCGTGTGCTGGTGGTGTTTGATGTGATTGCCCGCTTTCTGCGCAGTCAGGGTTGGGACCTGACCTACGTCCGCAATCTGACCGATATCGATGACAAGATATTGCGGCGGGCGGAGGAGAACGGTGAGCCCTATCAGAGTCTGACCGCCCGGTTCATCGATGCCGCTCACGAAGACGAGGGCAAGCTGGGTATTGTTCCTCCCGATGTCGAGCCACGGGCAACCGCTCATATCGACGATATTCTCGCCATGGTGCAGACCCTGATTGACAAGGATTTTGCTTACGCGGCGAGCAACGGTGATGTCTATTATCGGGTGAGCCGATTCAAGGACTACGGGCGGCTGAGCAACAAGAATCCCGACGAGCTGCTCGCCGGTGCCCGCATTGATGTGGATGAGGCCAAAGAAGACCCGCGTGATTTTGCTCTGTGGAAACACGCCGAGGCCGATGAGGCCGGATGGGATTCACCCTGGGGGCGAGGTCGTCCGGGCTGGCATATTGAGTGCTCGGCCATGAGCAAACACTGCCTGGGTGAGCATTTCGATATTCACGGCGGTGGCCCCGATCTGCCGTTTCCGCACCACGAAAATGAAATCGCCCAGAGCGAAGCCGCCAACGGTTGCCACTACGTGAATTACTGGATTCATGCCGGTGCCTTACGGGTGGACGGTGAAAAAATGTCCAAGTCCCTGGGCAACTTCTTTACCATTCGCGATGTGCTGGAGAAGTATCACCCGGAGGTGGTCCGCTATCTGTTGATTGGCAGTCACTACCGCAGTCCGATCAATTATTCCGAGGACAGTCTGGTCGAGGCGCGCACCGGGCTGGAGCGCTTCTATGGCGCACTGCGTGATTACGCGGAGGTTGAGCCCGCCTCGATGAAGGATCTGGAAGGCAGTGCTTATTATCGGGACTTCGTTTCGGCGATGAACGATGATTTCAACACCCGCCTGGCGTTAGCCGTCATGTACGATCTGGTTCGCGATCTGAACAGTGAGTCCGACTCCGACAAGGCGCGGGCCATGGCCGCCGAGCTGAAGGCGCTGGGCGCTGTGTTCGGACTGCTGCAGGATCAGCCGGATCGGTTTCTACAGGCCGGTGGTGCCGATGCGATCGGTGCCGAGCAGGTTGAAGCGCTGATTGCCGAGCGTGCTGATGCCAAGAAGGCGAAGAATTTTGCCCGGGCGGATGAAATCCGCGACCAGCTTCAGGCGCAGGGAGTGGTGCTTCTGGATTCACCCACCGGAACCCAGTGGCGCCGGGAATAAGTCCTGTCCCATCGTCCGGAACGAAGCGCCAGCAGAGGTAAGCTATGAAGTCTTTTCGAGCCACCTACCGTCGGTACCGCACCCTGTGGGTCAGCCTTCTGGCCTGCGCCGCGTTTCTGGCGTTGGCGGTGTACGGATGGGGGGTGAGTCTGCAGGACCTGGCCAACACGCTGTGGGTGGCAGCGGTTCTACTGGCGGGACTGATTATTGCCGCGGCCATCCTGGGCTTTGTACTGTTCAGGGTGCGCCGCTGGCGGGAGCGCCGCCAGCGTTAGTGCGTGGTCAGTTGGTGGCGGGGACGCGCTTGACCCGAAGCCAGGAAATCATTTTGTCCGTCAGTTCCCGGGTCTCAAACTGGTAACCGTCAATCGCAAAGCCGATATGCGCGTCCGGAATACTTTCAAGGTATTCCATCGCCAGACCGTTCAGCGTCTTGGGTCCGTCCTGCGGTAAGTCCCAATCCAAAGCGCGATTGATGTCCCGAATGAAAGTGCCGCCGTCAATCAGGTAGGTGCCGTCATCCTGGGGCTGAATATCCTCATCGGATTCCTCGGCGGAATTGGTGGTGAAGTCGCCGACGATTTCCTCCAGAAGATCCTCCAGCGTCACCAGTCCCTGTACCTCGCCGTACTCGTCAACCACTAATGCCATGCGGCACTTCTGTTGCTGAAAGTTCAGCAGTTGGGTGTGCAACGGTGTTGCTTCCGGGACGAAATAGGGCTCGTTCGCAAACTGGCGAATATCATCGAGAGTGACACTGTCATCCGTACCGCGAATGAAGCGGGCCGCATTGCGCAGGTGCAGAATACCGACCACGTTATTGATGTCCCCTTCAAACAGGGGCAGGCGGGTGTACTCACTGGTGCGAATCTGTTCCAGCAGGTCGGCCACGGGTAGCGTCAGGTCCAGGCCTTCGACCTCGTTGCGGGGGATCATGATGTCTTCAACCGTGGACTTTTCCAGGTCGAGAATATTCAAGAGCATCCCCTGATGCTGATCGGGGATCAGGTCTCCGGCTTCATCGACCACGGTTCTCAACTCCTCGGGGTTGAGATGCTCCACGCCGCTGTGCGCTTTATGGATGCCGAATACCCGCGAAATGCTCTTGGAGATGCCGTTCACCAGATAGACGGCGGGCGCGAGCACCACAGACAGAGGCTTGAGGAACCAGCTGGAAAAAAAGGCGAAACGCTCGGGATACAGGGCGGCGAGGGTCTTGGGTGTGACTTCCGCAAACACCAGCATGACAAATGTCAGGATCAGGCCCGCAGCGGCAATACCGGCATCGCCGTAGAGGCGAACACCGATGACGGTGGCGATGGAGGCGGCAAAAATATTGACCAGGTTGTTGCCGATCAGAATCAGGCCGATCAACTTGTCGGGAGTCTTCAGAAGGCCAGTCACGCGAATCGCCCGATGATCACCTTTTTTGGTCAGGTGCTTCAGGCGGTACCGGTTGATGGACATCATCCCGGTTTCCGAGCTGGAGAAGAACGCGGAGAGGACCAACAGTCCGATGAGCGCGGCAAACAGTATTTCTAGCGGTGCTTCGTTCAAGGCGACTTATGCCCATTCTGCTGCGAGGCCGGGTATCTTGAAGCAGAACTCCCCCCGAATCAATAGTCAGACGGCCCCGAGAATCAGCTCCAACACCAACTTGCTACCAAAATACGCCAGCATCAGCAGCAGAAAGCCGCCCAGCGTCCAGCGGATGGCGGTATAGCCCCGCCAGCCCAGGTAGTGACGGCCTCCAAGTAGCACGCTGTAGATGACCCAGGCGGCGAGTGAGAACACCGTCTTGTGGGCCAGGTGCTGGGCAAAGAGGTCGTCAAGAAACACAAAGCCGGAAATGATCGACAGGGTCAGCGCCAGGTGACCGGCCCAGAGCAACTCGAACAGCAGGGCCTCCATGGTCTGCAGCGGCGGGAGCAGGCGCACCCGGCCGGTGGGGTGGCGGTGCTTCAGTTGGTGATTCTGCCAGGCCAGAAGCAGCGCCTGCAGGGTGGCGATGGTCAGAAGGCTGTAGGCCAGAATCGACAGGAGCACATGACTGGCCAGGGTGTAATCGAGCACCAGTGGGTGCCCCGAAGCATTGCGCCCCAGTAACGAGGCGATGATGCCCAGGGCGGACAGCGGCAATAGCAGAATGAACAGATTGTGCAGGGGTTTGCGCAGGCTGCTCAGCAGGACCACGGCATTGATGACCCAGAACAGTAGCGAGGAGACCCGGAAAAAGCCCAGTTCGATAGCCCGTGGTAGCGCGACCAGTTGATAAACCCCGATGCCATGGACGACCAGTGCCACGGCGACCGCAATAAGCAGGTGGCGGCGGTGGGGCTCCCGGCCCTGAAGCAGGGTCCAGATCAGATAGGCTCCGGTGAGCAGGTACAGTGCCGCCGCCAGGCTGTTGAGGAGCAGGGTGGTCATAGTCAGGGGGCGTCCTCGTATGAGCGTTGATATCCAGTGGTTTCCGGTGGGTAGCAGTGTGTCACAAGGTGTCGTCAAAGAGAAGCGGAAGGCTTCTCATTCTCCCGTCAGCCGGGGGCTGGGCCTCGTCGGCCCCATCGGCTGGACCCGGGCCCCACCTTTGGGGGTATAATCGCGCCCATCATTGATCTGCTGTCGAGAGTAACCATGTTCAATACGCTGAGTGATCGCTTATCCGATAGTCTGCGCCGGGTGACCGGCAAGGCCCGGCTGACCGAAGATAATATCAAAGACACCCTGCGGGAGGTACGCAAAGCGCTGTTGGAGGCGGATGTTGCGCTGCCGGTTGTGAAGGCCTTCGTCGCCCAGGTTCGCAGCAAGGCGCTGGGACAGCAAATCAGCAAGGCGCTCAACCCGGGCGAGCAATTCCTGAAGATCGTCCAGGAAGAGCTGGTGTCCGTGATGGGGGCTGCCAACGAGACTCTCGATCTGGCGGTCAAGCCTCCGGCAGTGATCCTGATGGCGGGCCTTCAGGGGGCCGGTAAAACCACCTCTGTGGCCAAGCTCGCCCGCTACCTGAAAGAGCGGGAAAAGAAAAAGGTGCTGGTGGTCAGTGCCGACGTTTACCGTCCGGCGGCCATCAAGCAGTTGGAGACCCTGGCCGAAGAAGTAGGCGTGGACTTCTTCCCCTCCACCGCCGAACAGAAGCCGGTGGCGATCGCCGATGCCGCGATCGCACACGCGCGCAAGCAGTTCGCGGACGTGGTCATTGTCGACACCGCCGGCCGGTTGCATATTGACGATACTCTGATGGAAGAGATTCAGGCGTTGCACAAGGCCGTCAATCCGGCCGAGACGCTCTTTGTGATCGACGCCATGATCGGTCAGGATGCGGTCAACACCGCCAAGGCGTTCAATGAGGCGCTGCCCCTGACGGGTGTGGTGCTGACCAAAGCCGACGGCGATGCGCGCGGCGGTGCGGCGCTCTCGGTCCGTCAGGTAACCGGCAAACCGATCAAGTTCCTCGGCACGGGTGAGAAAGTGGATGCGCTCGAGCCGTTCCACCCGGACCGTATTGCCTCGCGTATTCTCGGCATGGGCGACCTGATGTCGCTGATCGAACAGGCCGAGCAGAAAATTGATAAGGACAAGGCCGACAAGCTGGTCAAAAAAGTCAAAAAGGGTCAGCGCTTCGACCTGGAAGATTTGCGGGATCAGCTCCAGCAGATGCAGAGCATGGGTGGCCTGGGCTCCATGATGGAGAAGCTGCCCGGCATGGGCAATATGGCCCAGCTGGCGCAACAGAATAACCTGACCTCCCAGTTCAAAGTCATGGAAACCATCATCGATTCCATGACGCCTTTCGAACGTCGCAATCCGGACCTGCTGAACGGCTCTCGCAAGCGTCGGATCACTATGGGGTCGGGCACCCAGATTCAGGACCTCAACCGGTTGCTGAAGCAGTACAAGCAGATGTCCAAAATGATGAAAAAAATGAAAGGCGGCGGCATGAACAAAATGATGCGCGGCATGGGTGGCATGATGGGCGGTGGCGGCGGTATGCCCGGTGCCGGCGGCGGCCAGTTGCCCCCGGGGTTCCGTCGCTAATGCGCCGGACAATGCGCGCCTTCAAAACGCTGGCATTGATGGCGCTGGCGTTGTCAGCCGTCACTGCCTGCCAGTCATTTCGCACGGCGGCTGAACAGCAGTCGGGCCCGTCGCTGTCGGAGTTTCAGGGCAGCTGGCGGGTCGTGGCGCTGAGCGGTGATGAGCTGGACTCTTCGAGCCATGCGTTTGTCGAGTTTTCCGAGCCGCCGCGGCTTACCGGAAACGGTGGCTGCAATCGCTTCTTTGGTGTCTATCAGTACGACGAATCCGGGCTGCGCATCGACTCGTCACTGGGCAGCACCCGGATGGCTTGTGCTGCGCCGGTGATGGCACAGGAGGCGCGGATGTTTGAACTCTTGCCTCAGGCCATCGCCGTCCAGTTGACCGGGTCCGATGTGTTGGTTCTGAAAGATGCCGACGGTACCGAGTTGCTGCGCGCGACTCGACAGCCCTGAGGGCAGGGCGAGCGCAATGCTTTTTTTTGATACCGAGTATCTGATTCGGCGGCCACTGACCGACGTGTTTTCCTGTCTCAGCGACTTTCAACGCTACCTGATGCAGCTGCCCGAATTTTATGGTGCGCATCTTACAACCGACGACAGCTCCATCGCGCCGGGCAAGGTGTACTGGATCAGTGTGCCCGAGGCCGATTATGCATATCGTACCCGGTTGGAGCTGATCGAAGTGTGCTCGCCGGAGCGTCTGGTTTACGACTATCAGTACACCGCTCTTGAGAACGATACACCTCTTTCTGCCAAAGAAGGGCCAATGCCCTGGGATCGGGCCCGAGTCGCATTGACCTGCTCGGCCTGTGAAGAGGGCACTCGGGTCTCGGCCCAGATGTGGGTGTTTGGCGTGCAGGGGTTTTTGGCTCGCTGGAAAGTCAACGCACTCAAAACCACGAGCGCCCGCGCACAGAAAAGCGCCAATGACAATATGGTGCGGGTTATTGAAAACCTGCTCGACGATAGCGCCGCCGATCGCTGAGTCACTCAGACGACGGCGAGCGGCACTCTCCTTCTACGAAACCGATCACCCCGTCTTTCGCACACGCGCTACAGGCATTGCCGAACGTGCGTTTCTGACCGGCGCCCGCCGACGTTTCTGTCGCCCACTCTTTGCTTGATGTCACCCCGTCGTCTTTTGGAGCAAGCTGAAAATAGCCGCAAACCGGATCATACTGCTGGGTGCAGACGTCGGGTCGCTCTTGCGGGCACGTGGTCAGATCTTCCGGTAGTGCCGGGGCCGGCTGCTCGTTCGCGGAACCTCCCTGACAGGCGGTCAGAGTGACCACCAGGGATCCGGTCAAAAGTACCTTAAGGCCGAGACCCGTCCTGGTTGTGCAAGCGGTGGCCTGCTCCGTGTCCGGGTCTGTGTTAACATTTGTTTCTTTGATAATCGTTGCAGGTGTCATGGTGAAAAAACGCCCCATTTATCTTCCGTTCGCGGGTCCGGCTTTGTTGGAAGCCCCACTGTTAAACAAGGGTAGCGCCTTCAGCACCCAGGAACGTCAACACTTCAATCTGGAAGGTCTGCTGCCCTACAGTATTGAAACGATTGAAGAGCAAAAGGCGCGCGCCTACGAGCAATTGTGCTCGTTTCATAACGACATTGACAAGCACATTTACCTGCGCAATATTCAGGATACCAACGAGACATTGTATTTTCGGTTGGTCGTGGATCACCTGGAAGAGGTGATGCCGCTGATTTACACGCCGACGGTGGGCCAGGCCTGTCAGCAATTTTCCAAAATCTATCGCCGCAAGCGTGGCCTGTTCATCACTTATCCCGACCGGGAGCGCATGGATGACATGCTGCAAAATGCCACCAAGCAGAAGGTCAAAGTGATCGTGGTCACCGACGGTGAGCGTATCCTCGGCCTGGGCGATCAGGGTATTGGTGGAATGGGGATTCCGATCGGCAAGTTGGCACTTTATACCGCCTGCGGTGGCATCAGTCCGGCCTACACGTTACCGGTCGTTCTGGATGTGGGTTGTAATAATCAGTCCCTGATCAACGACCCGATGTACATGGGATGGCGTCACGAGCGCATCACCGGCGATGAGTACTATGCGTTTGTTGATCAATTTATCGAAGCCGCGCGCGTGCGTTGGCCCGATGCCCTGATCCAGTTCGAGGATTTTGCCCAGGGCAACGCGACGCCGCTGCTCGAGCATTACAAGGACAGAATATGTTGTTTCAACGATGATATCCAGGGCACCGCGTCGGTGACCGTGGGTACACTACTGGCGGCCTGTAAGGCCAAGGGCGAGTCCCTTGCCAAGCAGGCTTTTGTGTTTGCCGGTGCCGGCTCCGCCGGGTGCGGGATCGCGGAGCAGATCATTGTCCTGATGATGCAGGAAGGCTTGAGCGAAGCGCAGGCCCGTGGTCGGATCTACATGCTGAACCGTTCCGGTCTGTTGCGCTCGGGCTCGGAGAACGTGCGCAGCTTCCAGAAGCCGCTGTGTGTTCCGGATGAGCAGGTCGCCGATTGGGATCTGTCCAATAGCAAAAATCCTGACCAGATCAGTCTGCTGGATGTGGTGCGCAACGCCAACCCGACGGTGCTGGTTGGTGTATCCGGTCAGCCGGGGCTGTTTACCAAGGCGGTTATTGAAGCCATGCAGGCTCATTGTGAGCGGCCGGTGGTGCTACCGCTGTCGAACCCGACCTCCCAGGTGGAGGCTCAGCCGGTAGATATTCTCCGCTGGACCAGCGGCAAGGCTATCGTCGCGACTGGCAGTCCCTTCAAGCCGGTGGATATGGCGGGGCAGCGTCACGAGATCGCCCAGTGCAATAACAGCTACATCTTTCCCGGGGTCGGGCTGGGGGTTGTGGCCGCAAAAGCGTCACGGATTACCGACAATATGATGGTCGCGGCCAGTCGGGCATTGGCCGAGAGTTCTCCGATGGTAAAAACCGGCCAGGGAGCACTGCTGCCTCCGCTGGGTGAGATCCGCTCGGTGAGCCAGGTGATTGCCCGGGCGGTCTTCCGGCAGGCGGTTGAAGACGGCGTTGCCATGCCGGTGCCGGAGGAGGTAATGGATCAGAAAATTGCGAGCAACTTCTGGGAGCCAGAGTATCGTGATTATCGCCGAACCTCCTTTTAAGCTGTTAGACTATGGTTTTGTAAAATTAACCGACTACCTTGTGTGAGGCAAAATCAATGGATTACGAAAGTGCTAAGGCCAGCATATTGGCGAAACCTGAAGCGGTAGAGCTGCAACCGGCAGGACCGGGCGTGGCGTCTTTCAAAGTGTGCCATAAACTGTTTGCGACCCTCGCCGAGGGAGAAGATGGCGTGCCTTACATCAACCTGAAGTGTGAGCCGAATCGGGCCCAGGAACTTCGGGATACCTATCCGGCCATTCAGCCGGGTCATCGTATGAATAAAGTCCACTGGAACAGTGTGATTCTGGATGGCAGTGTGCCCGAGGATCTGATCCTGGAACTGATCGATCACTCCTACGAACGAGTCGTCGAAAACCTTCCGCCGGCCGACCAGCAACGGCTCCTCGGTCGCTGACTGTCACAGTCCGGGCAGGGTGGTAGAGTGAGTCAGACGGATCGTGACCCCGAAGCTATCGCGCTGGGAGAAAGGCTTCGCCTGGTGCGTGAGCTGAACGGGCTGTCCCAGCGCGAATTGGCCCGTCGCGCCGGTGTGACCAACAGCAATATTTCCCTGATCGAACAGGGCCAGATCAGCCCTTCGGTGGGGTCTCTGGCAAAGCTGCTCGACGCCATCCCCCTCTCTCTGGCGCAATTTTTCGCATTGGACACCCGAGCCCCCTTGGGCATCGTCCTGACCCGCGATCAGGTGATTCGCTCAGAACACCCCGAGTCGGGGTTGATGATAGAGCGCTTCCCCCGATCTGACTGTCACTCCCTGTCACTTGAACGTCTGCAGTTTGCCCCCGGCGCAGACACGGGGGCCGAGCCCTGGCAACTGTCCTCAGCGCGATCCGGCTGGTTACTGTCGGGCCGTCTAGAGTTGACTCTGGGGGTTCGCTGCTACACTTTGAACGAGGGCGATGTCTGTCAACTGCCCCAGGGGCAGTGGTTCCGTGTGCGCAATACCGGCTCGGTGCCGGCCATCGCGGTAGTGGCCCGCGGGGCGGATTGTCCAGTGCCGTTGACTCCGACCACACCTTTCGACCACGACCAATAGAGACTGTAGGTATGTATCAGGGACACACATTGAAGCTTGTCATGCTCGATGACGGTATCGCCGAGCTAGTGTTCGATCTGCAAGGTGAGTCGGTCAACAAATTCGGCCGGCAGACCGTTGTTGAATTAGGCGAAGCGCTCGATGCGCTTGCCTCGGCGAAGCCTTCCGAGCTGAAGGGACTGTTGATCAGTAGCGCCAAGCCGGCACTGATGGTCGGTGCGGATATCGGCGAGTTCCAGGGGTTTTTTGCCTCCGGCGAGCAGGCCGTGAAGGACTATCTGGCGAGCAACAACCGCAACTTCAATCGCCTCGAAAATCTCCCGGTCCCCGTGGCGATCGCAATTGACGGCTATGCGCTGGGCGGTGGCCTGGAGCTGTGTCTGGCCTGCGATTATCGGGTAATGACGCCCTCGGCCCGGATCGGGCTTCCCGAAACCCAGTTGGGCATTATCCCGGGGTGGGGTGGCACGGTCCGGTTGCCCCGGCTGGTGGGCGTGGATACCGCAGCTGAGTGGATTGCCAGTGGCCGACAGTGGGATGGCAAAGCCGCGCTGAAAGCCGGTGTGGTGGACGCCGTTGTGGAGAGCGGCAAACTGCGGGAGGCGGGTTTGCATGTCCTGAAAGAATGTCATGAGGGTCGGTTTGACTATGCCGCCCGTCGAGCCGCCAAAACCGCGCCTCTCAAGCACAATCGGATTGAAGCCGCCATGGCGTTTGAAACGGCAAAGGCCGTGGTGGCCGCCCAGGCGGGGCGCCACTACCCAGCGCCAGTGGCGGCCATCGAGGTTATGGAAAAAGCGGCGGGCGAGGGCCGTGAGGCGGCACTGGCAATCGAGGCCGACACCTTTGCCCGCCTGGCGACCACAACCGTGGCCCAGGCTCTGGTGGGTATCTTTATCAATGATCAGTTGTTGGCTCGAAACGCCAAGCGCTGGCAGGCCGAGGACAAACAGGGTGTCTCGCGCGCGGCGGTCCTGGGCGCCGGGATCATGGGCGGCGGCATTGCCTACCAGTCGGCACTCAAGGGGGTGCCGATCAAAATGAAAGACATCGCCCGCAAAGGCTTGGAGCAGGGGCTGGAAGAAGCCAACCGGCTGTTGGTCAAGCGTGTCGAGAAAGGTCGCATGACCGCCAGTGCCATGGGCGAGGCGCTGAACCGGATTGAGCCGACCCTGGGGTACGACGGATTCGACGATGTGGATATGGTGGTCGAAGCGGTCGTGGAAAATACCAAAGTCAAACAGTCGGTGCTCGCCGAAACGGAGCGGGCGGTGGCCGAGTCCACCATCCTGGCCTCGAATACATCGACCATTTCCATCACCACGCTGGCCGAAGCGCTGAGCCGGCCAGAGAATTTCTGTGGGATGCACTTTTTCAATCCCGTGCATGCCATGCCGTTAGTGGAGATCATCCGGGGTGAGAAAACCTCCGATCGGGCCATTGCCCGAACGGTCGCCTATGCCAATCAGTTGGGCAAAAAACCCGTTGTGGTCAATGATTGTCCGGGTTTTCTGGTCAATCGCGTGCTGTTCCCCTATTTCGCGGGTTTCGCGCTACTGGTGCGCGACGGCGTCGATTACGAGCGGATTGATCGGGTCATGGAGCGCTGGGGTTGGCCGATGGGGCCCGCCTATCTGCTGGATGTGGTGGGACTGGATACGGCCATTCACGCCGAGCAGGTGATGGCCGACGCCTATCCGGATCGACTTCAGCGCGATTTCACCTCCTGTACCGAAGTGCTGTTTGACAGCGGGCGGTTGGGGCAGAAGAGCGCGGGCGGTTTTTACGATTACAGTGACGATCGCAAAGGGCGGCCGCAAAAACAGTCGAGCCCCCAGGCCCGGGAGTCTCTGGAGCCGATGGACAATACCGACTTGTCGGATGAAGCCATTGTGGCCCGAATGATGGTGCCGATGGTCACCGAGCTGGTTCGTTGCCTGGATGAGGGGATTGTCGCCTCGCCCGCCGAAGCCGATATGGCCATGGTGTACGGAACCGGCTTCCCTCCCTTTCGTGGCGGAGCGCTGCGCTGGGTCGATGCCGTTGGCCTCGACGCTTTCCGCGCCATGGCGGAACCCTGGGCTGGCCTGACCCCGCTGTACCATCTACCCGATGGGCTTTTGCGCCGAATCGAGAGCGGCGAGCCTTTCTATCCTGTTGTTCCCTCTCAGGGAGGTGCCCAATGACCTTGCATCACCGAGACGCGGTTATTGTCGATTACGCCCGCAGCGCCATGGGGCGGTCCAAAAACGGCTGTTTCCGTTTCAGTCGGGCGGATGACATATCCGCCAGTCTGATCCAGGCGCTCTTGTCCCGCAACCCGGCCCTGGAGCCGGCATCGGTCGATGACTTCATCTGGGGCTGTGTGCTGCAGCGCGAAGAGCAGGCCTTCAATATTGCCCGGAATATCTGGCTGCGGGCCGGTTTGCCTCACTCGGTACCGGCGCAAACCGTCAATCGTCTGTGTGGTTCTTCCATGGCGGCACTGCATACCGCGACCGCCAATATACGCGCCGGCCTGGGGGATGTTTACCTGATTGGTGGGGTAGAGCACTTGGGGCACCTGCCGATGTACGAGGCCATTGATCCGAACCCTCTGTTGGGGCTTTCGGTGGCCAAGGCGGCGGGAAATATGGGCGTTACCGCCGAATACCTGGCGCGCCTTCACGGCATCACCCGCTCGCAGATGGATGAGTTTGGCGCCCGCTCGCATCAGCGGGCGGCGGCCGCCCGGGCGCGTGGAAGCTTTACCCGGGAAATTGTCCCCGTGGCGGGGCACACTGAAGAGGGCTTTCCGATCATGGTGGCGGAAGACGAGACGATTCGTCCGGACACCACCGTGGAGGGGCTGGCGCAGTTGCGCCCGGTGTTCGATCCCAAGAATGGTCAGGTCACGGCTGGCACTTCGTCGCAACTGTCCGACGGCGCCTCGGCCATGGTGGTCATGTCCGCGGAGCGGGCCCAGGCTCTGGGGCTCAAACCGCTGGCCCGCGTGGTGTCCATGGGACTGGCGGGTGTGGACCCTTCCATCATGGGGTACGGGCCGGTTCCTGCCACCCAAAAGGCGCTGGACAGCGCCAATCTGACCATGGAAGACGTGGAGTGCGTGGAGCTCAATGAGGCGTTCGCCGCTCAGGCGCTGCCTGTACTCAAGGATCTTCAGCTACTGGACGATATGGATCAGCGGGTTAATCTCAATGGTGGCGCCATCGCCCTGGGGCACCCGTTTGGTTGCTCCGGCACCCGCATCACCGGCTCTCTGCTCACCGCCATGACGGAGCAGGATATGACCCTGGGCGTGGCCACCATGTGCATCGGTCTGGGGCAGGGGATCAGCACCGTAATTGAGCGAATCAATTGAGCGCCCTCTAAAGGGGTCGATTTTCGTGCAGGTTCTGCTAGACTCCGTCGTCATTGTGACTCTCTGATGACGGCGGAGTGCGTTTGGTGGTCAATAGATTCGGTGCTCTTGCACCCACGAACAGGCTGAGCGGCGCCCGTCCCTTCTTCGAAGGGCTGCGGCGTGCCTTGGCGTCACTATTGCTCCTGTCCGTCGCGACGCTCTGGTCGGGAGCGCTGCAGGCCGAGAGGGCCCGCATTCACGACGCGCTTTCCGAAGTGCGCCCAACGGCTATGGTTGAGGCTCCTTCACGACCTCTCCTGTGGCGGGTTCAGCACCCGGATCAGCCGGAGCCCGTGTACCTTTTCGGAGCGCTGCACTTCGGCGATGACAGCTTTTTTCCTCTCCCCGATAAAGTGCTCGATGCCTACCGCGACTCGGATCTGCTCGCCGTAGAACTCGATGTCTCCCAGGTCGGCCCCGACCGTATGCACGCCACTCTGGCGCGAATGGGGCGCTATCCCTCTGGCGTTCAACTGTCCGAGCGCATCGCGCCGGCACTGTGGGAGCAGTTGAGTCAGGCCAGTCAGCGGTTGGGCCTGCAGACTGAGTCCATTGTGCATCTGCGGCCCTGGTTGGCGGCGCTGCAACTGGTCAATCTGCAGGTGGCCCGCAGCGATTACCGAGCCGGGCAGGGCGTCGACCGCTACTTTCTTGATCTGGCCCGGGGGGACAAGCCGGTAGAGCCTCTTGAAACCCTGGAGCAGCAATTGTCCCTGTTTGCCGGTATGACGGAAGTGGAGCAGAGCGCTTTTCTGGAGCATACTCTGGAGGACCTCGAGGCCACCGGGCCGCAGTTGCGGAGAATGGCGCGGGCCTGGCGGGAAGGGGATCGCTCGGACCTGGAGTCGGTCATCCTCGGGGCGTTTGATCGCGAGGATCATTTCAGTCGCACCCTCTATCAGCGAGTGTTCAAAACCCGCAATGAAGCCATGGCCAGTGCTGTGGAATCCTACCTCTCCGCCCAGCAACGGGTATTTCTGGTGGTCGGGATTGGTCACCTGATTGGTCCCGATGGTCTGGTCGATAACCTCCGCCAGGCGGGTTACCGCATCGAGCAGCTCTGAGCGCGCTTATTGAACCCTTCCGGGGCTTGTGGCACAATCTCCTGCCTTCACGCCGGCCGAAGGGCTGATTTTTGTTAAAAATTCATAAAAATCAGTGGCTTGGCGGTTCTGTGAAGTTTGCCTGTCGCGCCGCAAGCCAGGTGCGTCGGCAGTGAAAGCGGTCGTGGTGGAATTGGTAGACACGCCAGATTTAGGTTCTGGTGCCGAGAGGTGTGAGAGTTCGAGTCTCTCCGACCGCACCAATTTAAGATCATTCATGAGTCACCCTTAACGGCATTGGCCCCCCGATGCGAATAGCGTATAGAGGAAGAGAATGCAGGTTTCCATAGAGACAACGTCCGGTCTGGAACGTCGCCTGACGGTGGGAGTCCCCGCCGCAGAAGTCGATAGCGAAGTGCAGAAGCGCTTGCAGCAGGCTGCCAAGAACATTCGTATCAACGGCTTCCGCAAGGGCAAAGTACCCATGAAAGTGGTCAAGCAGCGCTATGGCGACGGTGTTCGTCAGGAAGTGCTGGGTGATGTCATCAACCGCAGCTTCTATGAAGCCGTGCGTAAAGAAGACGTCAAGCCTGCGGGTCAGCCGTCCATCGAGCCCAAGCAGTTCGAAGAGGGTAAGGACCTGGAGTATGTGGCCACCTTTGAGGTGTACCCCTCCGTTGAGCTGGGCGACTTCTCCAAAATTGAAGTGACTCGCTACAAGGCAGATGTGACGGCAGAAGACGTCGACAATATGATCGATGTGCTGCGTGAGCACCAGGCCAGCTGGAAAGAAGTGGATCGGGCCGCCCAAGACGGCGACCAGGTCAATATCGATTTCGTCGGCACCCGCGATGGTGAAGCCTTCGAGGGTGGCAGTGCGGAAGGACAGAATCTGGTGCTGGGTTCCGGCTCCATGATTCCCGGCTTTGAAGACGGCCTGGTTGGTCTGAAGGCCGGTGACGAGAAAACCCTCGAGCTGACCTTTCCGGAAGACTATCAGGCGGAAGAGCTCCGCGGCGCCGCGGTTGAGTTCAAGGTGACCGTCAACAGCGTTTCCGAGAAAGAGCTGCCCGAGCTGGATAAAGATTTCTACGCCAAGTTCGGCGTCGAGAAGGGCGGTAAGCCTCAGTTCCGCAAGGAAGTGAAGGCCAATATGGCCCGCGAGCTCAAGAACGCCATCAAGGCCAAGACCAAGAACCAGGTCATGGACGCGCTGCTGGAAACCCATAAGCCCGACCTGCCCAAGGCTCTGGTCAGCAGTGAAATCGAAACCCTGCGTCAGCAGATGATGCAGCGCTTCGGTGGTCAGCAGCAGAACTTTGACGTCAAATCTTTGCTCCCGGACACCATGTTCCAGGAAGATGCGGAGCGCCGCGTCGCCCTGGGCTTGGTCGTGGGTGAAATCGTCAAGGAAAACCAGATCAAAGTGGATGCCGATCGCGTCCGTGAAATGGTGGAAGAGCTGGCCTCTACGTACGAGGAGCCCGAGGCGGTCGTCAATTACTACTACGAGAACCGTCAGTTGCTGTCCAGTGTTGAGTCGGCGGCCCTGGAAGACCAGGTGGTGGACTTTATCTTGGATAAAGCCAAAGTGACCGATGAGTCCAGCAGTTACGACGACATCGTTACCCGTCAAAAGCAGCAATAATTGTACAAAATGGCCACAAACTGGACAGTTTGTGGCCATTCTCCCCGCCGAAGTCTCCTTATGCTGGCATATCAGCGTTTCTCAGGTTAAGCTTTCCCTACCATTTTCAGCGGTTCCGTCCAGTCGAGCCGCGGTAGTCAATAGAAGGACATACGGTTTTTATGTCGAACGAATTCTCCAAACAGGTACCTGACGTTATGGCATCCGGCTTGATTCCCATGGTGGTGGAGCAGACCGCCCGTGGAGAGCGCTCCTACGATATCTATTCCCGCCTGCTCAAAGAGCGGGTGATCTTTCTGGTGGGACAGGTCGAAGACTATATGGCGAACCTGGTGGTGGCTCAGCTCCTGTTCCTGGAAGCCGAGAACCCCGACAAGGATATTCACCTCTACATTAACTCTCCCGGTGGCTCGGTGACCGCTGGTATGGCCATTTATGACACCATGCAGTTCATCAAGCCCGATGTCAGCACCATGTGCATCGGCCAGGCGTGCAGCATGGGCGCATTCCTGCTGACCGCCGGCGCGAAGGGCAAGCGGTTCTGTCTGCCCAACTCCCGGGTCATGATCCACCAGCCCAGTGGTGGAGCCCAGGGTCAGGCGTCGGACATCCACATTCAGGCTCGGGAGATTCTGAGTATCCGCGAGCGTCTGAATGAGCTGATGGCCCATCACACCGGTCAGTCGGTGGAGAAGATTGCGCTGGATACCGAGCGGGACAACTTCATGAGTGCCCAGAAGTCGGTCGAATACGGTCTGGTGGACAGCGTGGTCAGCCGCCGCGGAGGCGCTGAATAAGCTGACGCCAGCACGCCCGGGCATCCAAACGGTGCCCGGCGCGTATACTTCATTGAGTCTGGAGGCCGAACAGGCGAATCCAGCTTGAAATTCCGGGTAAAAGGTTGCATCTTTACCCCTATAAGCGTTTAAGACGGAGTGGTTTAATGACCGATCACACCAAAGACAGTGGCGACAAGAACGGCAAACTGCTGTATTGCTCGTTCTGCGGTAAGAGCCAGCACGAAGTGCGCAAGCTGATCGCCGGTCCCTCGGTGTTCATCTGCGACGAGTGTGTCGATCTGTGTAATGACATCATCCGCGAGGAGATTCAGGAAGCGGCGGCCGAAGGCCCCTCTGAACACCTGCCCACGCCGAGTGAAATCTCGTCGATTCTGGATGAGTACGTCATTGGCCAGAAGCGTGCCAAGAAAGTGTTGGCTGTGGCGGTGTACAACCACTACAAGCGTCTGCGGGTTGGCGACAAGGGCAAGGACCCGATCGAGCTCGGCAAGAGTAATATTCTGCTGGTGGGGCCGACCGGTAGTGGTAAAACGCTGCTGGCAGAAACGCTGGCACGCCTTCTCGATGTTCCCTTTACCATTGCGGATGCGACCACGTTGACCGAGGCTGGTTACGTGGGCGAAGACGTCGAAAACATCATCCAGAAGCTGTTGCAGAAATGTGATTACGACGTCGACAAGGCCCAGCAGGGTATTGTCTACATCGATGAAATCGACAAGATTTCCCGCAAGTCAGATAACCCCTCGATCACCCGTGATGTGTCGGGGGAGGGCGTTCAACAGGCGCTGCTCAAATTGATTGAAGGTACGGTGGCTTCCGTACCGCCGCAGGGTGGGCGTAAGCACCCACAGCAGGAGTTCCTGCAGGTTGACACCAAAAATATCCTGTTCATCTGTGGTGGTGCCTTTGCCGGGTTGGACAAGGTGATTCGCGACCGCTCTGAGAAAGGTGGAATCGGTTTTGGAGCGGAAGTCAAAAGCAAGGACGACAAGCGCAAGTTTGGCGAAATCCTGCATCAACTCGAGCCTGAGGATCTGGTTCAGTACGGTCTGATTCCCGAGTTCGTCGGTCGTCTGCCGGTCATTGCCACCCTCGATGAGCTCGACAAAGAGGCGTTGGTTCAGATTCTGACCGAACCCAAGAACTCCCTGACCAAGCAGTACCAGCGACTGTTTGAAATGGAAGGGGTTGACATTGATTTCCGCCGTGACGCGCTTGAGGCGGTGGCCCAGAAAGCCATGGACCGCAAAACCGGTGCTCGAGGGCTGCGCTCCATCATGGAGGCGGTACTGCTGGACACCATGTACAAGATTCCTTCCGAAGAAGGTGTCGTGAAAGTCATTGTCGATGACTCTGTTATTAAAGGCGAGTCGGAACCCCTGCTAGTCTATGAGCAGAGCGAGGCGCCAGCGAAGGTAGCCAAGGGCGACTGAACGCGGTTGCAGTATCGTGGTTAAACCGCAAAGAGCGCCTTATGGGCGCTCTTTGCGGTTTTTTACCGTCAAAAACTTGTAATCCGGCGGGGTAGCCCCCAATCTTTTAGTGTGTCGCTCTTTCGCGACAAGCAGTTTCTGGCCTTCCACTATGAGGACCGACCCAGATGGATCAACAAGACAAGCCCATTCCCACCCAAGTCAGTGATATTCCGCTGTTGCCGCTGCGTGACGTCGTGGTGTATCCCCACATGGTGATTCCCCTTTTCGTGGGCCGTGACAAGTCCATCGAGGCGCTTGAAAGCGCCATGTCCAGCGACAAACAAGTATTACTGGTAGCCCAGAAAAACCCCGGTGACGATGACCCCAAAGCAGAGGACCTGTACGGCGTCGGTACCGTTGCCACAATTCTCCAGCTTTTGAAATTGCCTGACGGCACGGTGAAAGTGCTGGTGGAAGGCGGCGAGCGTGCCGCGATCGAAAATGTCGAAGTCATTGATAAACATTTTCGCGCCAGAGTGAATTTGCTGGAAGAGGAAACCCTGACGGGGCACCAAGCGGATGCCCTGATCAATTCAACCATCAACCAGTTTGAGCAATACGTCACCCTGAGCAAAAAAGTACCCTCGGAAGTGATGACCTCGCTCAGCGGGATTGACGAGCCCGGCCGCCTGGCCGATACCGTGGCGGCGCACATGACCCTCGAGCTGGGGCAGAAGCAGGCCATTCTGGAAATGGTCTCGGTGCGCGAGCGCATCGAACATCTACTGGGGTTGATGGAGGCGGAAATTGATCTGTTTCAGGTCGAGAAAAAAATCCGCGGGCGCGTCAAGCAGCAGATGGAAAAGAGCCAGCGCGAGTATTACCTGAATGAGCAGATGAAAGCCATTCAGAAAGAGCTTGGTGACATGGGAGATGAGGGCAATGAAATCGACGAGCTCGAGAAGAAAATCGAGCAAGTGGGTATGCCCAAGGAGGCTGAGGAAAAAACCCGTGCCGAGCTGAACAAGTTGCGCATGATGTCCCCGATGTCGGCGGAAGCTTCGGTGTTGCGAGCCTATATCGACTGGATGCTGAAGGTACCCTGGAAAAAACGCAGTAAAGTCCGTCACGACTTGCAGCGGGCTGAAGATGTGCTGGAGAAAGACCACTTTGGCCTGGAAGAGGTCAAGGAGCGCATTCTTGAATATCTGGCGGTTCAGAAGCGGGTAAACAAAATCAAAGGCCCGATTCTGTGTCTGGTTGGTCCGCCCGGTGTGGGTAAAACCTCCCTGGGAGAATCCATTGCCCGGGCCACCAATCGCAAATTCATCCGGATGGCGCTAGGTGGGGTGCGAGACGAGGCGGAAATTCGCGGTCACCGCCGCACCTACATCGGCTCTCTGCCCGGCAAGCTGGTACAGAAAATGGCGAAGGTCGGGGTAAAAAATCCGCTCTTCCTGTTGGACGAAGTCGACAAGATGGGGATGGATAACCGGGGTGATCCGGCGTCGGCACTCCTAGAGGTATTGGACCCGGAACAGAACAATCACTTCAACGATCATTACCTGGAAGTGGATTACGATCTGTCGGATGTCATGTTCGTCTGCACCTCCAACTCGATGAACATTCCCGGTCCGCTCCTGGATCGCATGGAGGTTATCCGGATTCCGGGGTACACCGAGGATGAGAAGCTCAACATTGCGCTTCGTTACCTGATCCCGAAGCAGATGAAGACCAATGGCCTCAAAGAAGGCGAGTTGACCATTGCCGATGAAGCCATTCGCGACATCGTCCGGTACTACACTCGCGAAGCCGGGGTACGTGGTCTGGAGCGGGAAATCGCCAAGGTGTGCCGCAAGGTGGTCACCCGCCATGTGAAGGACAAAACCGTGCGCGAAGATGTGGTTGATTCGGCCGTACTGGAAGATTACCTGGGGGTTCGGAAGTTTGACTTCGGTCGGGCTGAAGATAAAAACCAGATCGGCCAAGTGACCGGTCTGGCCTGGACCCAAGTCGGTGGTGAGTTGCTTACGATCGAGTCATCGGCGGTCAAAGGCAAGGGCCGGGTCATCAAGACGGGTTCTCTGGGTGATGTCATGCAGGAATCTATTCAGGCAGCCCTCACCGTGGTTCGTTCGCGTGCCCAGGTGCTGGGGATTGCGCCCGATTATCACGAGAAAATGGATGTTCACATTCACGTTCCGGAAGGGGCGACTCCGAAAGATGGTCCCAGTGCTGGTATTGCGATGTGCACCGCCCTGGTGTCGGTGTTGACCAGTATCCCCGTACGCGCGGATGTGGCGATGACCGGTGAAATTACCTTGCGGGGTGAAGTGCTGAGGATTGGTGGCCTGAAAGAAAAGCTTCTAGCGGCTCATCGTGGAGGTATCAAGACGGTCATTATTCCGCAGGAAAATGAGCGTGATCTGAAAGAAATTCCCGATAACATTAAAGAAGACCTGACCATCAAACCGGTACAGTGGATCGATGATGTGTTACAGATTGCGCTGCAGTCCATGCCCAAGCCGCTGTCTGATGAAGAGTATCAGGCGTTGGAAAAAAAGGCTCAGCAGGATGATTGCGGTAACCGTATCAGCACCCATTGAGGCGAAAGGGAAGTTTCCATTGGTAACAACCGGGCCAGCCTTCGGGCTGGTGTCCGGGTAACAAAATAGGGCGTTGATACCCGGTTCGGGTCAGGTTTGGTTAAATAACGTTCAATCCTTGAAGTAATCGCACAAAGCTAACATTGTCTTCTTGACCCGCCTGACCTCACTTGGTATAAATCGCAGTTCATTCGCCAAGCAGGCGGCACGGGGCGATTTGCTGTCCTGGCCAACTCACCGTTCAGGCCAATGGTGTTAGCCTGAACGGGTACTAACCTGAGCGGGTCATGAGCCGACATTGAATGGTCGGGGATTGATTTTGAACAGTAACCTGCGCCATCGATTTCTGAAGCAAATAATCAAAAGGGGTTAAGTGTGAACAAATCCGAGCTGATTGAAGCCATCGCCGCATCTGCGGATATTCCTAAAGCTGCTGCCGGCCGTGCGCTCGACGCAATGGTTGACAACATTACTGGTGCTCTGCAGAAGGGCGATCAGGTTGTTCTGGTCGGTTTTGGTACCTTCGCTGTGAAAGAGCGTGCCGCGCGCACCGGCCGCAACCCACAGACCGGCGCCGAGATCCAGATCGCCGCTGCCAAGGTGCCCAGTTTTAAAGCGGGTAAGGCACTGAAAGACGCGGTCAACTAAGCGTTTTTGACGCGCCCTGTGCGCGTTTTCGGTGATTGCCGGGAGCATTCATAGTCTGGTTTCAGCGAGTTGAGTAATCGCTCCAGAATCCAGATAGAACTGACCCGGCAGTATGAGGAGGCGCATCCCTAGAGGTGCGCCTTTTCTTTATTCAACCAGATCGACTCGCTCAGTCCCTGGTTTGAGCAAGATGATAAGAAAGCGCGTTGGAATCGATCGTCCCAACGGGTTTATGACTAGGAGCAGACAATGCTGCAGACGATTCGCGACAACTCCAAAGGTGTGGTAGCCGGTATTCTGGTCGGCTTCCTGGTGATTATTTTCGCTTTGTCCGGTGCCGAAGCGCTGTTTTCGGGTTCCAGCCGCTCCGGCGAAGTGGTTTCCGTTGATGGTGAATCCATTACCGAGAATGAGGTGGCTCGGGAAATCTATCGCCAGCGCCAGCAGATTCTCAATCAGTATGGCGACTCCGTTCCTTCCGAATTTGTCAGCGATGAGCGTCTGCGCGAGCCGGCCATTGAGGCGCTGGTCCAGCGCAAAGTCCTGATTCAGCATGCCCGCAAGCAGGGTATGGGGGTCAGTGAAAGCACTCTGGATCAGTTGATTCTGAGTTTCCCGCAGTTCGCGGGTGACAGTGGCCAGTTTGATCCGAATCGCTACCAACAGGTGCTGCGCTCCATGGGCTATACCCCTGCCCAGTACAAGGCCCTGCTGCGTCAGGAACTGCTGCTGAATCAGTTGTCTTCCGGTGTCGCCGCCAGTGGCTTTGTGACTCCAGCCGAGCTGGAGCGGTTTGCTGCATTGAACTTCCAGAGCCGCGATTTCCAGTACGCCACCCTGAGCCGCGATCAGGTCGCGGACCAGGTCGAGGTGACGGACAGTGACATCGAAGCTTTCTATCAGAGTAACCAGAATCAATTCCGTCAGCCCGAGCAGGTGGCCGTCGATTATATTGATCTGAGCGTTGCCAACCTGATGGCGGACATTGAGATTGATGAGCAGACCCTGCGCGACCAGTTCGAGCAGAACCAGGCGGCTCAGGAAGGGCAGGAGGCGGAACGTCGCGTTGCCCATATTCTGTTTGAAGATTCTAGCGACGAGCGGATTGCCGAGGTGGAGGGAGCGCTTGAAGAGGGCGCTTCTTTTGCCGAATTGGCCGAACAATACTCTGAAGATCTCGGGTCCAGCGGGCAGGGCGGAGATCTGGGCTTCGTTTCCGGCGAGGGCCTCCCCGAAGCCTTCATGGCCGCCGTTGACTCACTAGAGGTCGGTGAAGTGTCGGCTCCGGTTGAAACCGAGGCCGGGGTTCATCTGATCAAAGTGACCGAGCAGCGGGGTTCGGAAGTGGCCACGTTTGAAGATGCTCGGGAGCGCATTGCGCAGCAGCTCAAGCGGGTCGAAGCGGAAAATGAATTCGTCACTCTGATGGAGCGTCTGAGTGAGCTATCCTACAACGCTGATAGCCTGCAATCTGTCGCGGATGAGTTGAATCTGCCCCTGGAAAACACCGGTCTGTTTGGACGCAATGGTGGCCCGGGAGTGGCCGGGGAGACCACTGTTGTCGAAGCGGCATTTTCGGAGGAAGTTCTCGAGCGTGAAAACAGCAGTGATCTGATCGAGTTGGCAAACGATCGGGTCGTGGTGATCAAGAAGACCGACTACCAGGAGGCCTACGTCAAGCCCCTGGAGGAAGTGCGCGAACAGATTGCCCGGCAGTTGCGCAATGAGCGGATCCAGTCTTTGCTGGCGGAGCGCGGTGAAGCTCTTCGTGAGGCGGTGGCGTCTGGCGAATCACTCTCCGCGGTGGCGGAAGAGGCCGGGCTTGAAGTTCAGGCGGAGGAAAAGGTTGAGCGTCGCGCAAGCGATCTGGACCGCGCGCTGGTCCAGCATGTGTTTTCACTGCCCAAGCCCTCTGGTGAGCCCGTGGTCAGTGGTGTGTCGATCCGCGATGGCTATGCCGTTGTGGTGTTGACCCAGGCGCAGGATGGCCAGTGGAGCGATCTGAGTGAAGAGGAGCAGCAGTCGCTGCGACGCAACCTGGCGCAGATGCAAGGGCAGCAGGAATACCTTGCGTATCGTGAACAGTTGCGCCAAGACGTCACTGTCGAGCGTTGATGGGCTGACAGTCAAAGGTGGCGGACCCTCTGGTCCGCGAAGCCTCAGGCACAAAAAAACCGCCTATTAAAGGCGGTTTTTTTGTGCCTGTGAAACCGGGGGTGTGATCAGAACGAAGCGTTGTTGGTCACATCCACGAACAGGGTCAGGGATTGTCCCGGATGAATGTAGCTGGATGCGGACACCGTGTTCCAACGCAGAATATCCTGGACTGACAGATTGAAGCGATTGGCGATTCGAGCGATCGAGTCCCCTTTGCGGACACGGTAATGCACCTTGCGCACGACGGAGCGGCGATCGCCTTGAGCACTGCTGGTCATGTCTTGCTGTTCGGTCCAGATCACCAGCGTCTGGCCCGGCATCAGGGTGTCGCCCGGGGCCATGCCATTCCAGTTGGTCAGCGCCCCTACGGTGATGCCATGGCGCTTGGCAATCGTCCAGAAGCTGTCTCCCGGGCGCACCTGGTAGTCGACCCTGGTGCTGCCTTCACTGCCCTGAGAGCGATTCTGTGTCCGTTGGCGACGCTGGTCGGCGCTGAAAGCGTAGCGGTTGGCCGGATGCTTGGCGGTGGGAATCATGAGGGTCTGTCCGGCCCGGATGATGTTGCTGTTCAGTTGATTGACACTTTTGATGGTGTCGACACTGGTGCGATAGCGGCGGGCGATGGTGATCAATGAGTCGCCACTGACCACCCGGTAGCGATCCCAGCCCACCCGCTCGCGGGTCGGAATGCTGGCCAGGTTGGCGCGGAAGGTCTCTTCATGCTGGACGGGGATCAACAGCCGGTGGGGGCCGTCCGGATCCGTGGCCCAGCGATTGTAGCCGGCGTTCAGGAGGTAGAGCTCGTCCAGCTCCAGTTCGGCCAGCTCGGCCGCCTGTGCCAGATCGATCTGTGACTCCACATCCACGATCCGAAAGTAGGGCTCGTCCGGGACGGGGTTGAGGGCAAGATTGTACTTTTCGGGCTCGCCAATCACTCTGGCAAGGGCCAATAATTGGGGCACATAGGCCCGGGTTTCCCTGGGCAGGTTCAGGGACCAGAAGTCGGTTGGCTTGCCGCGTCGCTCGTTGCTGCGGATTCGGCGCATGACATTACCCTGGCCAGTGTTATAGGACGCCAGGGCAAGCAACCAGTCGCCGTCAAACAGCTCGTTGAGGTACTTCAGGTAGCGAATGGCGGCGTCGGTGGAGGCGACCACATCCCGGCGTCCGTCGTACCACCAGTTCTGTTTGAGGCCGTACTGACGACCGGTGGCGGGGACAAATTGCCAGATGCCGGAGGCCCGGCCGTGGGAATAGGCAAAGGGGTCAAAGGCGCTTTCGACAATGGGCAGCAGCGCCAATTCGAGCGGCATGTCCTCGGCTTCCAGCTCGTTGGCGATGTGGTGGAGAAAGCGCTGGCCCCGCTCGATGACCCGCTCCATGTAATGTGGGTGACGGGCGTACCAGTCCAAGTAGGTGTCGATTCGTGGGTGATCGACATCGGGAAGTCCGTAGCCGTCTCTCAGGCGCGGCCAGAGGTTGCCCTCATCTGATACCAGGAATTGGGCCTGTTGCTCCCGATCCAGGGTGCAGAGCGATTCGTCGATGACCAGACGGTTCTGGTCCGCGGTTTTGGACGGTTCTGAGGGGGTCAGGGTCTGGCAGCCACCGAGACTGATCAGGCTGACGGCCAGGGCGAGAGGGCGCTTGAGTCGATTCATTGGTTACCGAAGTGCTGGTGACACGTGATGCCAGACGTCGTTCGCCAGGCGCGGATTTTCGCGATTCTAGGGACTCTCATTGGGGGCGTCAAGGAACGCCCGGAGGATGTGGCGCGCCGTTCATCCGGGTTTCCCTGCAGACTAACGAAACCGGTCTTTTCTGGAGCGCAGTTCCCCAAAGACTCTTGACCGCTCGCTATTGGGGGGCAGACCCAGAGCGCTCACCAGGGAGGGGTCGTCCGTGCGCAAATAAGGGTTGGTCTCCCGCTCCAGGGAGAGTTCACTGGGGAGGGTCGGCCGGTGGCTGGCTCTCAACTCGCTGACATGGTCCAGGCGCTTGCGCACGGCCGCATTGTCGGGCTCCACCGACAGGGCAAAACGCAGGTTGGTCTGAGTGTACTCGTGAGCACAGTAGATCCGGGTCTCGCCCGGCAGTGTGTTGAGCCTGTCCAGAGACGTCTGTGCTTGCGCCGGTGTCCCCTCAAACAGTCGGCCGCAGCCCGCGGCAAACAGGGCGTCGCCGCAGAACAGCCTCGGGGGAGCTTCTTGTGTCGCCGCCTGAAAGTAGGCGAGGTGGTCCAGTGTATGGCCGGGAACGGCCATGACTGACAGGGTCAGGCCCGGCAGTTCTAACCGATCACCGTCTTTCACGACCTGGTTCACTTGAGGTACTGAGTCCGGGCCATGCACCGGGACTCTCAGGCGGCTCAGAATTCCGTCCAATCCGTCGGTATGATCCCAGTGGTGGTGGGTGATCAGGATGCCTCTGAGCCTGAATTTCTCCCGCTTCAGTGTTTCAAGTACCGGTTGGGCGTCGCCAGGATCGATCAGATACACGTCGCCACTCTGGCACTCCGGGGTATCGTCCACGGGCAGCAGCCAGAAATAGTTGCTGTCCAGTGCGGGAATACCAATGGGTTCGCGCATTAAAGGCTCCTGTTTTCATGGGGTTAAGCGAGTATACTCTCAGCATAGCGGATGCCTGCGCAACCGCCGAGTGGGGCGATTACTATGACTTCAGACAAGTTCCTGAGCCGGGTTCGGGCTTGGCGGAGGCAGCGTTTTGGCGTGCCGCCGGCGGATCAGTCGGCCCGGGAAATGGCGGCCTGGTTCGGTACCCCTCTCGGGCAGGCGATGTTGGCGGCGGAGAAGCTCACCCTCGAGGGCGCGCTGCAGGACCTGTTTGGCTACCATCTGCTGCAGATTGGTGTCGATCCAGCGCTGGATATGACCGGCAGCAGCCGGATCACTCATCGCGTGACGATTGCCTTCCGTGATGCCGGGGCCGGTTCACTGTCGTCATTGATCGCCGACCCCCGACAGCTGCCGCTGCCTTCCGGGTCGGTTGATCTGGTGGTGCTGCACCACGCACTGGATTTCAGTCCGACGCCCCATCAGCTGCTACGAGAGGCTCAACGGGTCTTGATCCCCCGGGGATGTCTGGTTGTGGTGGGGTTCAATCCCTGGAGTGGCTTCGGGCTCACCCGCCACGTCGCACGCCTGTTCAGCCGGCACGCGCTCTGGCGCCATCAGCCGTTGAGGCTTGGACGTTTGTTGGACTGGCTGCAGTTGCTGGATCTTGAGCCGGACCGCGTTCAGCGCGGCTTTTACCGCCCGGCGGTGCAGCATCCGGGCGCTTTGCGTCGTTTACAATGGTGTGACCAGTGGGGTAAAAGGCTGCACCTCCCGGGGGGCGCCTTCTATCAAGTGCTTGCCTGCAAGGAGCTGGGTGGTGCGGTTCCTGTTAAACCCGCGTGGGAGCGGCGCCCGTCGTCGTTGCCGGGGCTGGGCGCCCAGCCCATGAGAAAAGATCAAAAGTATTGAAAATCAATGAATTGCTGGTGATAGTTTGAAAAAAGTTGAGATATTTACGGACGGTGCCTGCCGGGGGAACCCCGGGCCCGGCGGCTGGGGAGCGCTACTGCGCTTCAACGGTCAGGAAAAGAGCCTGTACGGTGGTGAAGCCGAGACCACCAACAACCGGATGGAACTGCGAGCGGCCATTGAAGCACTAGACGCCCTGCGGGAGCCCTGTGAGGTGGTCCTGACCACGGACTCTCAGTATGTGCGTAAGGGCATCAGCGAGTGGATGAAGGGCTGGAAACGCAACGGCTGGAAAACCTCCGCCAAAAAGCCCGTCAAAAACGTCGATTTGTGGCAGGCGCTGGATCGGGCGGTACAGACCCATCGAATTGACTGGCGCTGGGTCAAGGGGCACAGTGGACACCGGGAGAACGAGTTGGCAGACCAGCTGGCCAACCGCGGCATTGACGAATTGAGGAGTTGAGCGTGCGACAGATCGTACTGGATACCGAAACGACGGGTCTGGAGCCCTCCCAGGGCCACAAAATCATCGAAATCGGCTGTGTGGAGCTGGTCAACCGGAAGCTGACCGGACGTCATTATCATCAGTACATCAATCCGGAGCGGGAAGTGGATGCCGGCGCGATGGAGGTGCACGGTATCACCAATGAGATGCTGGCGGACAAGCCGGTGTTTGCGCAGATTGTTGAAGACTTTGTGGCCTTTGTCGATGGTGCGGAGCTGGTGATTCACAACGCGCCGTTTGATATCGGTTTTATCGACCACGAACTCAAACAGTGGAATGCCCGGTTTGGCTCTATTACCCGTCGTTGCGGCGTGATCGACAGCCTGGTCCTCGCCCGAAGCAAGCACCCGGGGCAAAAAAACAACCTGGATGCGCTGTGCAAGCGCTATGGCGTGGATAATGCCCAGCGCGAGCTGCACGGCGCCCTGTTGGATGCCGAGATTCTGGCCGATGTTTATCTGCTGATGACCGGTGGCCAGACGGCACTGTCTCTGGGAGGAAGTTCATCGGCGGGCAGTGGCAATGACAGCTCCGGGCAGGAGCGGCGCCCCCTGTCGGCCCAGCGGACGCCGACACCGGTGATTCGCGCCAGCGATGAAGAGTTGGCCGCCCATCGCGCGAAGCTCGAAGCGATCGAGAAAAGTGCTGGGCAGGTGCTCTGGCAAGATTGATCAAAGTCCCAAATTTGCTGATTTCTTAGTGGCTTACGTTGCTTTGTTCAAATTTGTGTGAAAAATAGGGGGACTTGGGTTACATTGTTTCCCACAACAATTGTGTCCCATAACAACAAGTAATAGCGCGCTGTTCCCCGGAAAGCGCCTCCCGGGCGGCCCCGTTGGACTCTCAACGGTTGTTCGGGGCAAGGGCTGAAATCATGACAAGAAAAGGTAGCGGCAGTGAGCAGCACTGAAAACGTCAACCTCAATTCCCTGAAACTGGTTCAGGATCAGTTGGTCGCCACCATTGAGCAGGCCGCTGTCCGATTGGAGGAGTTTGCCGCCGATCGCAATAACGGAGAGCTCCTCCAGAACTGTATCGATGGCATCAAGCAGATCAGCGGCACCCTGAATCTCCTGCAACTGCGAGGCGTTGACTTGCTGGCCCAGGAATTGGTCGAGCAGATAACTGATATCCCTTTGGGGGAAGAACAGAATACCAATCGCAAGCTGGACGTGCTGACGTCGGCTTTTTTCATCCTGCCGCGCTATCTCGAGTACTGCCTGCAGACCTCCAGGAGCATGGCGGTGCTTCTGATCCCTCATATCAATGAGTTGCGTCAGCTTCGTAAAGCCCCCCCATTACCGGAGAGCTACTTCTATACCCTGGAACCGGAACCCATCTATTCGGGCAAGGGGCAGAGCAGTACTGTACTCGGGGAAGATCTGCCGCCGCTGGTGCGCCGGCTTCGGCACATGTATCAGGTGGGTCTGGTCAACCTGCTTCAGAACAAACAGCAACGGGCCTCACTGGGCATGATGGGGCGGGCGATGGAGCGCCTGGAATCCATCAGCCATGGTCGCCCCCGGGCGGGCCTGTGGTGGGTGGCCGCAGCGATGTTCGAGGCGCTGCGGGCCGCCAACATGGATATCGGCGTCGGCCGCAAACGCCTGTTCAGCGCCCTGGATCGCCATATAAAACAACTTCAGTCTGCCGGCCCCGAGGGACTTGAGCAACCTCCAGAGCCGTCGCTGCTCAAGGAAATGCTCTATCTGATTGCCTTGTCGCGGGCCAGCGGTGCGCGCACCGATGCAGTGGTGAAAGCCTACGGCCTGGAGCCGCTGCCTTATACGGATGCGGAGCTGGTGCGGGAGCTGGAGTTCCTCAAAGGCCCGAGTGCGGCCACCATCGACTCCATGGGCGCGGTCCTGAAAGACGAGCTGCGCAGCACCAAAAACATTCTCGAGCGGGCCGCCCAGGGCGGCACCGAATTGTTACGCGAAAGCCCGGAGCTGCTGGAAACCCTCAAAAAAGTGGCGGACATTCTGTCGGTGGTGGGGCTGGTATCGCCCAGTAACAGCCTGAAAGAGGAAATCCAGAAAATCCAACGCTGGCAGAAGTCCGACGAGACCATCGATCCTGACGAGCTGCTTGCCGTCGCCGACACGCTCTTGTACATCGAAAGCTCCGTGTCGGGACTGGGTAAAATGAACCTCTCCGATGAGCGGTTAGCCAAGTTGAATGCGACCTCCCGGGACCAGATCATTGCCAACAGTCAGCTCGCCGAGGCGGAAGAGTTGGTGCTGGAAGAGGCCGAGTCCGGCCTGGCCATGATCAAACGGGCGCTGACCTCCTATGCCGAATCAAACTACGATGTCGGGCACATCAAGAATGTTGCCACCACCCTGACCACCATCCGCGGCGGTATGATCCTGCTGAACCGTCCACGCTCAGCGGCGGTGCTGCACTCCTGCTCCCGCTTCATCGAAGAGTCACTGCTCAAGAGTGAGCAGCCGGCGGCGGTGCGCCATATGCTGGAGAATTTTGCCGATGCCATCATCAGCCTCGAGTATTACATAGACAGTCTGCGTCAGGATCGTAATACCGATGACAGTGTCCTTCAGGTTGCCGAGGAAAGCCTGGCGGCCCTGGGCTATCCGGTGAACTGAAGTGGCGGATGACTCCCATGCTGATCATTCCCGTCGGTATCTGTTGGTAGGGGACGGCACCGTTCTTTGCGACCAGCCCGGTCGCCTGAGACTCCTGGATGCGGCTGAAGCGGAACCCTGGGTGGCGACGGCGGATTGCGATTTCCTCGGTCGCTGGGAGGGTCTCTCACTCTATGCGCTGCACCTCCTGGACGCACCAATTATAGAAGGCTGCCAATGGCTGGGTCTGCGAACTCAACTGGGGCTGCTGGACGATCGGCTGTTTTTCTTGGTGGGCAATGCTCTGCAATGGTCCCGGTGGCGGCTGGAGCACCGCTTTTGCGGGCGCTGCGGTGGCCCGACTGAACCCATGCCTGCCGGCGAACCCGCCCATCGGTGCCCGCGATGTGAGTTGCGTTTTTACCCCCGCCTGAGCCCCTGTATGATCACGCTGATTACCCGTGGCGATCAGTGTCTGCTGGCCCGCCACGCGCGCTCGCGCCAAGGTATCCACACGGCGCTGGCGGGGTTTGTTGAGATAGGCGAGCGCGTTGAAGATACCGTACACCGCGAGGTCATGGAGGAGGTGGGGCTGACCATCAAGGCGCCGCGTTATTTCGCCAGTCAGCCCTGGCCGTTCCCCGGACAACTGATGTTGGGCTTTCATGCGGAGTATGACTCGGGGGAGATACGGGTGGACGGCGATGAAATCGTGGAGGCCAACTGGTGGCGCTATGACAAGCTGCCCGTCACGCCTCCTGTGCAGACCATCGCCGGACAGTTGATTGCGGATTTTGTCGCGCAGCAGCACAATAAGCGCTCCTGAGACTAGGAAACTCGCATGTTCTACACGATTTTTTCAATCGCCATCATTCTTCTCGGGTTGATACTGGTCTATGCCGCCTTGCGCCTGCTGGCCCGTCGGCACTGGCTGATGGGTTTTTTGCGGGGCTTCGTCGGGCTGGGCCTGTTGGTTCTGGCTCTGGTGTTGGCCCTGGCAGCGCTGGACCTCTTCAGCTATCGGCAGATGGCACAGGAGGAACCGGTCGCCACCTTGAGCCTCAAACAGCTCGGGGATCAGCGGTTCAGGGCGACGCTGGTGCACAACAATGGCGAAGAGGACACCTTTGAGCTCCGCGGAGACCAATGGCAACTGGATGCACGCATCATCAAGTGGCAAGGATTCTTGGGTGGCTTGGGTATTAAACCCGGCTACCGGCTGGATCGGCTCAGTGGCCGATACTACACCCTGAACGATGAGCGCAGCGCCGAGCGCACCGTCTACAGTCTGGAGCAAAGTGCCTGGGGGCCGGACCTATGGGCCCTGGTCAATCGCAACCCGGCCTGGTTCCCGGTGGTTGACGCCCGCTATGGCAGTGCGACCTTTGTACCCATGGCGGACAATGCACTGTTTGAGGTGCGTCTGTCATCGTCCGGCTTGCTGGCGCGACCGTTGAATGATCCGGCCCGACAGGCGTTGTCAGTCTGGGAGTGACCGATCTACCGAGAGAAAACGTAAAAGAAGACCACCAAATAACGGAGTGAAGCTTTGGAATTCATCAATGAGTACGGGCTGTTTCTAGCCAAGGTAATAACGGTCGTGATTGCGATCGGTTTTGTCGCCGGGCTGGTGGCAGCCGCTGGCAGCAAAAACCGGAAGCGGGGCGATAAAGGGCAGGTTGAAGTCGTCAAACTGAACGACCGCTTCAAGCATATGACCCACGCGCTCAAGCAGGCGGCATTGGATGATGCGGAGCGCAAAGCCGACGCCAAGGCCGAAAAAAAGCAGGAAAAGGCCGAGCAAGCCGAGAAAAAGAAAGCCCTCAAAGCCCAGGCCAAAAGCGATGGCAAACCGAAGGACAGCGATAAAAAACGGGTCTTTGTGTTGGACTTCAACGGCGACATCAAAGCCTCGGCCACTGACAGCCTGCGAGAAGAAATCACCGCTGTACTGAGCCTGGCCCGCCCTTCGGATGAGGTGGTGGTCAAGCTGGAAAGCGGCGGCGGGCTGGTGCACAGCTACGGCCTGGCGTCCAGCCAACTGGCCCGGATTCGAGACCGCCATATTCCCCTGACCGTATGCGTGGACAAGGTGGCGGCCAGTGGCGGCTATATGATGGCCTGCGTAGCGGACCGGATTCTGGCGGCCCCTTTCGCGGTACTGGGCTCGATCGGCGTGGTGGCCCAGTTACCGAATTTCCACAAGCTGCTGAAAAAGAACAACATCGATTTCGAGATGTTTACCGCGGGCGAGTACAAGCGTACCGTCACCATGTTTGGTGAAAACACGAAGAAGGGCCGGGACAAGTTTGTGGAGGACCTCGAAGACACCCACATTCTGTTCAAGGAGTTCGTTTCGGAGCACCGCCCTCAGGTGGAGATCGATAAGGTGGCCACCGGGGAGATCTGGTTTGGTCGTCGCGCGCAGTCGGTGAAGCTGATTGATGAGCTGAAAACCAGTGATGAGTATCTGGTACAGTTGGCCGAGAAGTCCGATGTGTTTGAAGTCAGTTTTGTGCACAAGAAGTCACTCCCGGAAAAGCTCGGTATGGCCACCGAGGGTGCGGTTGATCGTCTTCTGTTACGTTGGTGGCAACGCTCCAATAACCAGCGCTGGTTCTGAGGCATACTTCGTGGTCCGGCGTCAGCGGGGTACACCGTTTGGAGACCCGCCGTGAACCCATCCATGGGGGCTTCTCGTCGACATCCATGTCTCCGAGAGTCTCCAAACGGTGTACCCCGCTGACGCCTCCGTGCCAATAACAACTATTCTGGATCCCCAACTGTCTAAGGTTGGCAATGAGCTGGGTGAGGGAGTATGGCCTTTGGAGACTCTCGGAGGCAGGGAGCCGACGAGAAGCCTACAGGGATGTATTCACGGCGGGTCTCCAAAGGCCATACTCCCTCAGCCAGCGGACGTGATAAACGCTCACAAGTACTGATCGGAAATAGGTGTAGAGATGTTTTTTGGTACGAGAAAGCTGGAAATGCCCACGCGGGATCAGGCCTTGAAAGGGCGTGATGAGGCGATGAAACTCGACGGCGACAATGCCAAACACTTTGTCAAAGGTACGCCACTGCAGCCACCTTTCCCGGAAGGGCTGGAACAGATTGTTGTTGGCATGGGCTGTTTTTGGGGCGCCGAGCGATGCTTCTGGCAACTGCCTGGCGTCTACAGTACCGCCGTCGGTTACGCCGCCGGTTATACCCCCAATCCTACCTACGAAGAAGTCTGCTCCGGCTACACCGGACACAACGAAGTCGTCCTGGTGGTATTTGACCCCACCGTTGCGCCGCTCAGCAGCATTCTCAAAACCTTCTGGGAAAATCACGATCCTACCCAGGGCATGCGCCAGGGCAATGATCGAGGCACCCAATACCGCTCCGGGATTTACACCCAGAATGCCACGCAGCAAGCGGCGGGGGAGCAGAGTCGGGAGCGGTATCAGGCCGCGCTTGAGGCGCGGGGCAGGGGAGAGATAACCACAGAGATCCAGCCGGCCGGCCCGTTTTACTATGCTGAACCTTATCACCAGCAATATCTGGCCAAAAACCCGGGTGGTTATTGCGGGTTGGGTGGTACCGGCGTTAGCTGTCCAGCGCCTTGATCGGCTCAATGCGACGTATTGGTATTAGTGTGGAGGAATGTTTCGGCGGATGCGCGCTTCGCGCTTATCCGCCCTACTTTACGTGCCGTGCTACCCGTAGGGCGGATAAGCGCGAAGCGCGCATCCGCCGTAACCAGAACCAAACAAGGGCACCCATGCAGTGCCAAAAACGCCTGTCTGCGGCGAAGATTACAGAAAATCCAGATCCGGATTATCCTTCATGATTTCCTTCAGCTCGTCCGACTCTGACGCCTCCTGCTCCAGCACCTCCCGGACGAATTTCAGATACACCGTAAAGATCACCGGATCCTGACCGTCCTCATGATCGACCAGGAAAAAGGGTGCCCGGTCGACCTGGTACTGGCGGGCCAGTTGCATCCCCGGGCTGTTCGGGTCGCGTTCATCCGCCACCAGAATGTCGTCGATGCGACTCATATGGCCGCTTTCTTTCAGCTTCTGCAGGACGTCCGCGCACTTCGCGCAGGGCGAGCCGTCTTTGAGTATCTTTTTTACCAGCGTGATGGTCATAAGCTTACCTCGTGGCGTTCTCGGAGCATTGTCTCGCCCGGCCTGCTATCACGTCACGACTTGACGTTATCAGCGTGCAACCCGCATTCTTTCTTGGTTGATTCTTCCCACCACCAGCGGCCTTCCCGCTCGTGCTGGCCCGGACCAATCGGGCGTGTGCAGGGTTCGCAACCGATGGAGACATAACCCTTGTCGTGCAGCTCGTTGTAGGGAATCTCCATAGCCCGAATATAGTCCCAAACCTGCTGGGAACTCCAGTTGGCCAGGGGATTGAATTTCACCAGCCGATCGCCGGGGCGGGCAAACAGCTTGTCGTCCTGAATGACCGGAATGCCGTTGCGGGTGCCCGGGCTCTGGTCTTTGCGCTGCCCGGTAACCCAGGCGTCGACTTCCAGCAGCTTCTTGCGAAGCGGGCCGATTTTGCGGATGCCGCAGCACTCCTGATGGCCATCCTGGTAGAAACTGAACAGGCCTTTTTTGCGCACCAGCTCGCGAACGGCCTCTCCGTCGGGTGAAAGGACATCGATATCGACCTTGTAGTGCTCACGCACCCGCTCAATAAAGCGGTACGTCTCGGCGTGCAGGCGTCCGGTATCCAGCACGAATACCTTGATGTCCGGACGTATCTGGTGGGCCATGTGCACCAGAACGACGTCCTCGGCACCACTGAAAGAGACGACGATGTTGTCGAACTCGCTCAGGGCGAATTCCAGGATTTTCTGGGGCGAGGCCTGTTGCAGTTCGGCGTCCAGATCGACGGTATTGAGTAGTTCGCTCGACATTGATAATTCCATGGCTGGGGTTGGCTGATCACGGCGGAGAAGAATACCAGAGGCCGAAATAACTTCCTAATACCCAGTCTTTATGAGGTTATTCCATCACTGTCTGCCCCTATGTGTCCGATGGAGTGCTCCGTGGAACATTGGGCAAAGTTTCATCAATTTGGCGACGTAATGCACAGCATCTAGTGGTTTTGTTGGGTGAAAACCCCACATATCGAATAAAAAATCAACAAAATGGTCATAAAGTAACGATGAAAAAATAACTTTTGTGCTAATTATTCGTGGATTGATATGCTTTCTGGATCTATGTTCCACGTGAAAACCCCGGAGTCACAATACGCGCAGGAGGAGGGGAAGCAAGTTGCGTTTCGGCAGGCAAACCGGTAAATTTGCCCGCATTTTCCGGGCTCTGTCCGGGCGACTGTCAATACACTGCGGGGGTAATTGTGGAAATAGCCTGTCTCGACCTCGAAGGGGTTCTGGTTCCGGAAATCTGGATTGAGTTTGCCAAGGTTACGGGTATTGAAGAGCTGAAAGCGACCACCCGGGATATTCCGGATTACGATGTGCTGATGAAGCAACGCCTGCGCATTCTGGAGGAAAATGGCCTGGGATTGAATGAAATCCAGGAGGTCATTGCCAAGTTGAAGCCGCTGGATGGTGCTCCCGAGTTTGTGGACTGGTTGCGCGAGCGTTTTCAGGTCATCATTCTTTCCGATACCTTTTACGAGTTCTCCCAGCCGTTGATGCGCCAGCTCGGTTTCCCCACGTTGCTGTGTCACCGCCTTCAGGTGAATGAGGATGGCAAGGTGGCGGATTACACGCTGCGTCAGAAAGATCCGAAGCGCCAATCCGTACTGGCGCTGAAAACGCTGTACTACCGGGTGATAGCGGCGGGCGACTCCTACAATGACACCACCATGTTGGGTGAGGCGGATGCCGGCATTCTGTTCCATGCGCCGCAGAACGTCATTGACGAGTTCCCCCAGTTCCCGGCGGTGCACAATTACGAAGACCTGAAGAAGGCCTTTATTGCGGCCAGTAATCGGGATTTGGCGCTGTAGGGCGTTTTTGTGGTGTCAGCGTGAAGGTGACTTGGCGGCGGATGCGCTGCGCTTATCCGCCCTACGCAGGTTTATACCGCTGCGCTCGGCCGTAGGGCGGATAAGGGCGCAGCCCGCATCCGCCGCAACCAAAACCAAACATACAAAACACCCACGGGGCGCCGCTCACGCCTTGTCGGAAAACTCCCGCTCCAGCGTTTCCATCAGTACCCGCACTTTATTCCAGCTTTCCTCGTATTCTGACTCGGGCTCAGAATCCGCTACGATACCGCCGCCGCCCCAGCAGTAAATACGTCCCTGATTGCAGACCAGGGTGCGGATGGCAATGCTGGTATCCATATTGCCGTCGGCGCTCAAGTAGCCCAGGCTGCCGCAATACACCGAGCGTCGAACCGGCTCCAGCTCCTCGATGATTTCCATGGCCCGGACTTTCGGTGCACCGGTAATGGAGCCGCCGGGGAAGCTCCCGCCGAGCAGTGTCAGGGCGTCGGCGTCGGGGTTCAGCTCCCCGGTGACCGTGCTGACCAGGTGATGAACGTTGGCAAAACTCTGCAGTTCGAACAGCTTGGGTGTGCGAACGTTGTGACAGCTTTTGCTCAGATCGTTGCGCAGCAGGTCGACAATCATCAGGTTTTCCGCCCGGTTTTTGGCGCTCTGGGCCAAGGCCTGCGCCTCAGCCCGGTCGGCCTCCGGGTCGCTCCGGCGCGGCGCGGTGCCTTTGATCGGGCGGGTTTCCGCCTGTCCATCGTGCAGCGCGATAAAGCGCTCGGGAGACAGGCTGACTACCGCCCCGTCGGCCAGAGGGATAAAGCCGGAAAACGGGGAGGGCAGCGCCTGCCGCAAGGCCAGGAAGGCGCGAGCCGGATTGCCCTGGTAGTCGGCATGAAATCGTTGGGCGAGGTTGATCTGGTAGCAGTCGCCGGCGTGGATGTAGTCGAGGATGCGGTCGAGTTTTTTGTGGTAAGAATCTGCGCTAAGTTCCGCTTTGAACGTATTGATAATAAAGCGGTTTCCGGTTTCTTCAAGAAAGTTCTCAAGTGCTTTTTCCGGTGTCTGGGCCAGCAGGCGAGCACGAAGTGGCTCAATGTCTTGTTCGGGCCGCGTGACCAGATAGGCCTGGGCGGTCTGGTGGTCCTGCACTACGGCCCAATCATAAAACCCCAGCCAGAGGTCCGGCAGAGTGATGTCTGCGGCGGCCTGCTCCGGCAGGCGTTCCAGGCGGCGGGCCAGGTCGTAGCCAAAATAACCGATGGCGCCGGTCGCAAAGGGAATCTCCGCGAGCGGGCTCAGCGGGGCTGGCATCAACTCGCGCACCACATCCAGGGGCGAGGATTCCCGGCGCTCTGACGGTTGTCCACGTGGTTGAATATCACAATGGGTGCCCCGACAGGTGAGTTGTGTGTGGGGTTCGGCGGCCAGAATATCGAAGCGGCCGTAGTGGCTTCCCGGATGCCCGCTGTCCAGCCAGACCGGAGCCTCCCAGTCCGCCAGGCAGGCAAACCAGTGGGCACTATCGACGAAATAGGGCAGGGAGCAGACGCGTGGGCTGGGCCTCATGGAATCAAACTACGGCTCATTCAGGGAAAAGCGGCATTCTAGCACGGGAACCCCATGCAATCCGGGTCCGGAACGCCTACAATAGCGGCCTTTTTCGCCCCCGCACGAGTTTGTCTTATGAAACACACGCCCACCGTTGGTTTTGTCAGTCTTGGCTGCCCGAAAAACCTGGTCGATTCTGAACGCATTCTGACCCAGTTGCGCACCGAGGGGTATCAGATTGTCCCGACCTACAACGATGCGGACATGGTGATTGTGAACACCTGTGGCTTCATTGACAGCGCGGTGGAGGAATCCCTCGGCACCATCGGTGAGGCGCTCAAGGAAAACGGCAAAGTGCTGGTGACCGGTTGCCTGGGGGTCAAGGAAGATGAAATCCGCGAAGTGCACCCCGGCGTACTGGGTATTTCCGGCGCCCACGCCTATGAAAAAGTCCTCGATCAGGTACACCAGCACCTGCCGCCGGCCAAGGACCACAACCCCTTTGTGGACCTGGTGCCACCCCAGGGCGTGAAGCTCACGCCACGGCACTACGCCTACCTCAAAATTTCCGAGGGCTGCAATCACAGTTGCAGTTTCTGCATCATCCCGGACATGCGCGGCAAATTGGTCAGTCGCCCGATCGGGCAGGTGATGAGTGAAGCCGAACGCCTGGTCAAAGCGGGCGTCAAGGAACTGCTGGTGATCTCCCAGGATACCTCCGCCTATGGTGTGGACGTGAAATACCGCACCGACTTCTGGGACGGCCGCCCGCTCAAAACCGACATGCTCAAATTATGCGAGGCTCTGGGGGAGCTGGGTGTCTGGGTACGCCTGCACTACGTTTACCCCTACCCCCATGTCGATAAGGTGATCCCGCTGATGGCGGAAGGCAAAATCCTTCCGTACCTGGATATTCCGTTCCAGCACGCCAGTCCGCGTCTGCTCAAACTGATGAAGCGCCCGGGCCAGGTCGAGAAAACCCTGGAACGGATCAAGAGCTGGCGCGAACAGGTGCCAGACCTGACCATTCGCTCCACGTTTATCGTCGGCTTTCCCGGTGAAACGGAAGAGGATTTCCAACAGTTGCTTGAATTCCTGGAGGAGGCACAACTCGACCGCGTTGGCTGCTTTCAGTATTCACCGGTGGAAGGGGCGGCGGCCAACGAGCTGCCGGACCCGGTGCCGGATGAGATCAAGCAGGAGCGTTTCGACCGCTTTATGGCGGTACAGCAGAAAATTTCCGCCCAACGACTTCAGGCCAAGATCGGTCGCACTCTGGAAGTGCTGATTGATGAGGTTGATGAAGAGGGCGCCATCGGTCGCAGTTACGCCGACGCTCCGGAAATTGACGGCCTGGTCTACCTGAATGGCGCCGAAGGCCTGCAACCGGGCGATAAAGTTCAGGTTATCATTGAGCAGGCGGACGAATACGATCTTTGGGGTTCTGTGATCTAGCACTTATGCGGAGTCACAAAAATCTAATGTGGCACTGAGGCGTCGGCAAGGAACACCGGTTGCAGACTCTCGAAGGCATGGATGCCGACGAGAAGCCCCCAAGGATGGGTTCACGGCGGGTCTGCAACCGGTGTTCCTTGCCGACGCCGGGCTTCTTAGAACGCTTCTGACGTATGAATGCTATCCTCTCCATAGCTACTTACGGTTGCGGTGGATGCCTCCACCAGATCCAGCCGCTCACACCGTAAAACCCCACCATTGCCCAAGCGAAATTCCATTCGATCACGTTCTTTGCTTCGTACTCGAACGCGGGCAGAGTGATATCCACCGCCAGGGATACCGCGCCCCACAACCACTGAATTGACACCAGGGCAAACTGCCAGCGAACCGGGGTAATGATTTCGGCCGGGAGTCGGTTGCGGGCGCTGAACAGCGACTGCACGCAAATCAACTGGGCCAGTAAAGCAAAGGCGAAATGGAAAATGATGCCGGTGCGGCGCATGAACTCGTAGAAACCACTCCCGGTCCCGAGGTAGTTTGTATACAGCACCAGCGCCAGGGCGGAAATGATACCGAGCCAGAGTGCGGCGGTGTGTCGGCGGCGTGGGCCTATGCGCTGGTTCAACCACTGCCACTGAAGCAGCCAGTAAAGCACCAGCAGCATACTGAGCGGCATCATCAGGCCGCGAAACAGGAAAATGGCATCGCCGCTTCGGGCCGCTCGGCTGATGGAGGTGCAGCCGTCGAGGAAGGGATTGCACGCCGGTGCGGCCTGTTGGTACAGCGCTAAGCTGTAGGCACCGGTAACGGCCAGTAGTGGTATCAGGCAATTGAGCCAGGCCAGAATGGATGCAGATCGACGCACAATACCTCCTGATACTTTTCACCGCTTGCGAACCAGACCACAAAAACAGAAGGTCACGTTGGCAGCGTCCAGAACTTCTTATAGTCTACGGCCAACTATTCGCAATACAACAATAATAGAGGTCATGGAACGTGTCCAAACGCAGGCAGACCAACTCCCAACAAACATCTCCCAACGCGACGCCAGGTCATCCGCCGTTGACCCGGATGGATCGGTGGCTCTTTTATGTCACCGCCAGTCTCACTGGCGCGACCGTCATGATGATCGAGCTGCTCGGTACGCGCATTATCGGCCCTTACTACGGGGTGAGCATGATTGTCTGGTCGTCGCTGCTGTCCACCGCCTTACTGGCGCTCTCTGTGGGCTACCTGGTGGGTGGACGTCTTGCCGACACCGCACCCTGGTTGCGGCTGTCCCACATCCTTCTGGTGACGGGGGTGCTGATTGGGGTGATTCCCTTGTTGAGCAAACCGGTGCAGCTCGCCAGTAATGGCTTTGGACTGCGGGGTGGGGCGCTGCTCAGTGCGCTGATCCTGTTTACCCCCTGTCTGCTGACATTGGGAATGGTGGGCCCGTATGTCATCAAGACTGTCACCCAGGGCCTTGAGCGGGTGGGGCGAACTGCCGGGACGGTTTACGCGATCAGTACGCTGGGCAGTGTACTGGGCACGCTCTTTCTCGGGTTTTTTCTGTTGCCGCTGTTTGGAACCGAGGCCATCGTGGTCAGCCTGAGTTTGCTGATGCTGATCATGGCGTTTGTATTGGCACTCTATGAGCGTCAGCGCTTGAGGTCCGGGCATTCGCTGCTGGTCTGGGGCGTGTCCACGGGGGTGTTGGCGGCGGCGCTCTTGCTGGGAGTTGGCACTTCGATTGGTGAGCGGGATTACCCCGGCTCGGACGTCGTCTTCGAAGCGGAAACCCATTACGGCTGGGTCCGGGTCATTGATCAGCCGGAGCGCGGTATACGCTGGCTGATGTCGGGTGGCTCGACGATTGGTGCGGAAGATCTGGAGACCGGGTTGGGCCTTCTGGGGTATCAGCAGGTTGTCGGTCAACTGCCCCGGTTTCACCCGGCCGGGGACTCGGCGCTGCTGGTGGGCCTGGGCAGTGGCCACCTGGTCAATACCTACGCCCGCTTCGGTGTACGCACCGACGCCATTGAAATTGACCCGGCGGTGGCTCATGCCGCGCAACAGTACTTCAGCTTTGAACCGACGGGCGAGGTCGTGGTGGGCGATGCGCGCTATCGGATACAGCAACTTGAACGACGCTATGACCTGATTGTGCACGATTGCTTTACCGGCGGCGCAGAGCCCATTCATCTGTTGAGCCTTGAGATGTTCCAGACGCTGAAAGCCCGCCTGAAGCCCGGCGGTGTGTTGGCACTGAACTTTGTCGGCTTGACCCATGATGGGGAGCGCACCCCGGTGGAGGCCGTGGCCAACACCCTGGATCAGGTGTTTGAGCATCGGCGTACGTTTGTCTCCTCACCGGAGGCCACCTTCAATGACTTTGTGTTCGTGGTGTCGGATGACCCTCTGGAACTCAGTGGCCCCGCAGTGTCTCGCCAGTGGTTGCAGGCCCGGGAGGTGAGCGTTACGGGCGATACAGAGCTGGTGATTACGGATGACTTCAACCCTCTGGAAACACTGCATATTGCCAAGGCGGAGTACTACCGGAATCTGTTGATTGACCGGGTCGGTGAGTCAGTGTTGTTTTATTGAGATACAATAGGTTTCTTTCACCGTGCTGGAGTCGTTCTTATGGCGGTCGTCGACAAACCATTCTCTCAAGCCTGCGAGAACAATAAACAGCCCATTCTGTCGGTGCTTGCGCCGCGTTTCGCAACCCGCCGCCATGTGCTCGAAATCGGTACGGGTACTGGCCAACACGCGGTCTATTTTGCGGCGGCCATGCCGCACTTGACGTGGCAGACCAGTGACCTGCCGGAGAATCATGAAGGCATTCAGGCCTGTCTGGCGGATTACTTCGGCAGCAATCTGAAACGACCATTGGCGCTCGACGCTGCGCAGTCGCCTTGGCCGATCGAGCACACCGATGCGGTATTTACCTCCAATACCTTTCATATCATGCCCTGGGAGGCGGTGCTCTCCCTGTTGGACGGGTGCGCGCGGATTCTGCCTCCCGGCGGCCTGCTGGTGGTTTACGGCCCCTTCAACGAGCAGGGTGAGTTCACCAGCGACAGCAACGCCGAGTTCGACCAGTGGCTCAAAACCCAGGCGCCACACCGGGGCATCCGCAATCGACAGACGGTCGCCGAAGAAGCCGGGCAACGCGGACTGGAACTGACCGAAACCCTTGAGCTGCCCGCCAACAATCGCTGCCTGGTATTTGTGCGTCAGTAACACGATTGAGATCAGTGATTGATTAATGCCAGTGATGGTTTAATGCCGGTGATGGTTTAATGAAAGTCCCTGGACCGGGTGGACAGGGCATCCAGACGGTGGCTGAGATCTTCCAGGCGACCGGCGATCACGTGAGTGACTTCACCTTCCCGCTCCAGAATCCCGTGGACTTTCAATAGCCGGGCGGTCAGGTAGGCCTGTTTTTGGGCGCGGGCCGTTGCCAGCCAGACCACGACATTGCTGTTGCCGGTATCGTCTTCCAGGGTGATGAAGGTGACTCCGGCGGCGGTGCCGGGACTCTGTCGTCCGGTTACCACACCGGCGACGGCCACCATGGACTTGTGCTCCCGGGTGCACAAGTCCTTGGCCCGGGTAAAGCGACCGATAGCGCCAGCCTCATCCAGAAGAGTGATCGGATGACGATTCAGGGTCAGCCCGGTGCTTGCATAATCCTCCACCAGGTTGTCCAACTCACTTGGAGCTGTCAGATAGTCCGCCTCGGGTTCGGCCGCCTTGTCTGGTTCATCAAGATGGGCAAACAAAGGCAGTGAATGACTTTGGTCCATCAGTGCCCAGCGGGTCTGGTAGCGGTTATCACTGAGGTCATGCAGGGCATTAGCACTGGCCAGCGCTTCGAGGTCCCGCTGACTGAAACCGTCGGCTTTCAGTTGCGACACCTGTTGAAAACGGCGTTCTTCGCTCTGGCGGGGCTGTGCCACAAGCTGAGTCATGCCAGCCTCAGAGAGGCCTTTGACCAATCGGAAACCGAGCCGAATGGCCCAACCCTGATCGGTCTTTTCGAGGCCGTGATCCCGCTCCGAACGATTCACACAGACCGGTCGCACCTCCAACCCGTGACGGCGGGCGTCCTGGATCAACTGCGACGGTGAATAGAAGCCCATGGGGTGGCTGTTCAGCAGTGCGGTGTAGAACGCTTCGGGGTAGTGGTGTTTCAGCCACGCCGAGGCATAGGCGAGTAGGGCAAAGCTGGCGGAGTGGGATTCGGGAAAACCGTATTCGCCAAAGCCGCAAATCTGTTGATAGATACGCTCTGCGTACTCGTTGGTGTAGCCCCGGGCCACCATGCCATCGACCAGTTTGTCGTGAAACTTTTCCAGCTCACCGGTTTTCTTCCAGGCCGCCATGGCGCGCCGCAACTGATCGGCTTCCCCGCCGGTGAATCCGGCGGCCACCATGGCCAGTTGGATGACCTGCTCCTGAAAAATCGGTACCCCCAGAGTGCGCTCCAGAACGCCTCTGACTTCCTCGGAGGGGTAGTCCACGCCCTCTTCTTTATTGCGGCGTTTCAGATAGGGGTGGACCATGCCGCCCTGAATCGGACCGGGCCGGACAATGGCAATCTGGATCACCAGATCGTAATAGCAGGCCGGCCTCAGGCGTGGCAGCATGGACATCTGAGCCCGGGATTCAATCTGAAACAGTCCCACCGTATCGGCTTTCTGAATCAACCGGTAAACCGCCGGGTCGTCCATGGCGCCGGTCAGCTCGGAAAGGCTCAGTGAGCGGCCCCAGTGCTGGCGGACCAGATCAAAACTTTTACGCAGGGCGGTGAGCATACCCAATGCCAGAACATCCACCTTCAGCAATCCGAGGGTTTCAATGTCATCTTTGTCCCACTGGATGACCGTGCGCTCGGTCATGGCGGCATTTTCGATGGGGACCAGTTCGTAGAGCGGGCCCGAGGAAATGACAAAGCCCCCCACATGTTGCGACAGGTGGCGGGGAAAACCGCGCAGCTCATTGACTAGTTGCACCAGTTGCTGGGCGATTCCGGACTCCGGGTCCAGGCCAATATCGCTTACCTGCTGCTCCCACTGGCTGTCCCGGTCCCGCCGGTTGATGTTGCGAATCAGGAAATCCAGGTGGGATTCGCCGATACCGAGTGCCTTGCCCACATCCCGCAGCGCACTTTTGAACCGGTAGCGGATAACGGTAGCGGCCAGGGCTGCCCGGGGGCGCCCGTATTTTTCATAGATGTACTGGATCACTTCTTCGCGCCGTTCGTGTTCGAAGTCCACATCAATGTCCGGCGGTTCATTGCGCTCTTTGGACAGAAAACGCTCAAACAGGACTTTGATGTGCCTCGGGTCGACGGCGGTGATTTCCAGGCAGTAACAGACCACCGAGTTGGCGGCTGAGCCCCGCCCCTGATACAGAATACCGCGACTTTGAGCAAAGACGACCAGATCGTGGATGGTCAGAAAGAAGTGCGCGTAGCCGAGGCTGTCGATCAGATCCAGTTCCTTGTCGATGGTCGCTCTGACCGTGTCGTCGGGCCCTTCGGGGAACCGTTTCTGAACGCCCTGTTCGACCAGCTCACACAGATAAGAGAAGGGCGTTTGCCCCGGGGGGACGAGTTCCGCCGGGTACTCGTAACGCAGCTCGCCCAGATCAAAGGTGCAGCGCTCGGCGATACGGCAGGTTTCGGCCAGCCACTCGGGTTTGAACAGTTTTTCCAGTTTGGCGTGACTGCGCAGGCTCCGTTCGGCATTGGGGCAGAGCTTGCGGCCGGCTTTGGCAACGGTGGTGCCCAGCCGAATGGCGGTGAGCACCTGTTGTAGGGGCAGTCGTTCAGCCCGGTGCATCAGCACTTCACCGCAGGCGCACAAGGGCAGAGCCAGATCCTGACCGAGCTGCTCGCACTGGGCCATCATCCGGTGCTCCCGGTGCGTCAGGTGGCGCCGCACACCCAGCCAGAGCCGGCCCTCGTGGTGCTTTTTCAGCCACTGACCCCAGCGCTGGTCCAGTGTGCTATCGCCGCAGGGCAGCCATAACAACAACCCGTGCTGGATGGATTTCAGGTCCCACTTCTCCAGTTGGTACTGTCCCTTGGGGCTTCGCCGTCGGGCGTTACTGATGATCCGGCAAAGCTCGGCATAGGCCTGGCGGGTCGGGCAGAGCAGCACCAGGTCCAGGCCGGGGGGCAGGCGCAACCGACTGCCGACGATCAGGCGGCTCTCTGAGCCCAGCCGGCGGTGCTCGGCGTAGGCGCGCACCACACCGGCCACCGAACACTCGTCGGTCAGCGCCAGGGCCCGGTAGCCCAGTTCGTCGGCCCGGTTCATCAGTTCTTCAGGATGAGAGGCGCCCTCCAGGAAGGAGAAATTGCTCTGGCAGACGAGTTCGGCATAGCTCATGGTTACACTTCAATTAAATACTGTTTATATATACAGTAATCTGGTGTGTAAAAAGATGCAAGTGATCCAGTGACACCGCGTAGCCGCCAGCGCGGGAATGTAAGATTCTGTAACAACCGTGTACCTTTGCAGGCCTCTGTTGTAAGCTTTGCCCACATCTAAAGAGCCCACCCCCGCGTATCCGTTCGGCTACAGGGTTCAACAGAGCTTTTCCAGGGTTTCACTGAATGCTCCGGTGCCGGCAAACCAGGCTCCGGAACAGGCTACGTTTCAGAGTCCAGATACCTTCGCGACGCGCGATTCAGGAGTAGAGGGAGCACACGCATGACCAAACGAATGATCATAATGCTGGTGGCTGTAAGCATTGCTTTCGGTCTCATCTTTGGCTGGAAGGCGTTCGGCAATTACATGATGGGCCAGTATTTTGCCAACATGCCGGAGCAGGCCATTGCCACCACCGCCTCTGAGGTTGAGGCTTTGACCTGGAGCCGTTCAACAACGGCCGTGGGGTCGTTCAGAGCGGTGAATGGCGCACAGCTGACTACCGAAGTGGGTGGGATTGTCACCGAAGTACACTTTGAGAATGGTGAACCGGTGGAAGAGGGTCAACTACTGGTATCCCTGGATACTGAGACTGATCGAGCCGAACTCAAGCGCCTTGAAGCCGCAGAGCGGTTGGCGTCACTGGATTTGCAGCGCTATCAGCGGTTATTTGAGGAGGGCAACAGTTCCGAGTCGGAATTGCAGCGACGGCAGAGTGAAGCGCAGCAGGCTCAGGCCTCGCTGGAGGCACAGAAGGCCCGTATTCGTCAGAAAATGATCCGTGCGCCTTTTGCAGGGTTGTCGGGTATACGTCAGGTGAATGTCGGTCAGTATGTGTCGGCGGGCAGTCCGGTGGTGGCGGTCCAGGCGCTGGATCCCATTTATCTGCAGTTCACTTTGCCTGCCCGAGAGCTTGCCACGGTTTCTGTACAGCAGCCAGTGAGTGTTCGTGTGGATGCTTACAGCAATGACACATTCACAGGTGAAGTAACGGCCATTGAGCCTTCAATCAACGAAGCCACTCGCAGCTTTACGGTCCAGGCGACGCTGGAAAATCCAGAGCAGAAGCTGCGTCCGGGAATGTTTGGTCGGGTATCGCTGACCATGGGGGAGCCTCGAGAAGTGAAAGTGCTGCCCCAAACAGCAGTACAGTTCGATCCCTACGGTAATTCCGTGTACGTCGTTTACTCTGATGAGGAAGATAAAACTCGCGTCAAGCGTCGTTTCATCAAAACTGGCGAACAACGAGGAGATCTCGTAGAGGTTGTCGATGGGCTGGCGGTCGGTGAGCAAATCGCTACCTCAGGGCTGCTCAAGTTGAGCAACAATGCCTTGGTGAATATCAATGATGACCCCGCATTGCAGCCATCGTCTGAACAGAGCCCCGACACTGTTAACGAATAATAGGCCAGCCTTAAGGAGAGCTACACAATGCGGTTTACAGATGCATTTATCCGCAAGCCAGTGCTGGCGACAGTGGTCAGCCTGTTTTTATTGTTACTGGGCGCGCGTGCCGGATTTGATCTCAATGTTCGCCAATTCCCGGAAATCAAGAACGCGGTGGTTACCGTGTCGACGACCTATATTGGCGCCGATGCCGACCTGATCCAGGGTTTTATCACCAAGCCCATGGAGCGGGAAGTGGCCGCGGCGGAAGGGATCGACTACGTCAAATCCACCTCTTCGGCCGGAGTGAGCAGCGTCCAGGCCTTTCTGCGCCTGGATTATGACCCGAATGAGGCCTTGACCCAGATTGCCGCTCAGGTCAACGCGCTGCGTTCACAGCTGCCAGAGAATGCCGAAGATCCGGTCGTAACCCTGTCAGTGGGGCAAGATACGGCCGCCATGTATCTGTCCTTTTATAGTGATCTTCTGGATAACAACCAGATTACCGACTACCTGGTGCGGGTGGTCGAACCACAGCTGGCGACCATTCAGGGGGTACAGCGTGCCCGAATACTGGGTGCCCGGACGTTTGCGATGCGTATCTGGCTCGATCCACAGCAGATGGCGGCTTTTGGGCTGACCGGGTCGGAAGTATCGACAGCACTGCGGGCCAACAACGTGCTGGCCGCATTGGGTCGCACCAAAGGGCAGATGGTGGCGATTGACCTGAATGCCGGTACTGATTTGCGCAGTGTAGAAGCATTTGAAAACCTGGTGGTCAGCTCCAATGGCGACAGCATTGTGCGGCTGCGGGATGTGGCAAAGGTAGAGCTCGGGGCCGAGAGCTACGACTCATCGGTCAGTTTCAATGGTGAAGCGGCGACCTTCATCGGCATTGAAATTTCCCCGGACTCCAACGCGCTAGATGTGATTGCCCGGGTGCGCGACGTCTGGGATAACGATATTATTCCTGAGCTACCAGAGGGGTTGAGCGCCGATATTCCCTACGATTCCACAGAGTATATCGAGAGCGCGATTGACGAGGTGGTCATCACCATTGTTCTCGCACTGATCATTGTGGTGTTGGTGATTTACGCCTTTCTCGGGTCGGTGCGCAGTGTCATCGTGCCGGCTGTGGCTGTACCGCTTTCCCTGGTGGGCACTTTCTTCCTCATGTGGATTCTGGGTTTCTCCATTAACCTGTTGACACTGTTGGCCATGGTGCTGGCGATCGGTATCGTCGTGGACGACGCGATCATCATGCTGGAGAACATTCAGCGTCACGTGGAAGAGGGCATGTCACGTCTGGATGCCTCCCTGCTGGGCGCCCAGCAACTGGCCTGGCCCATTGTGGCCATGTCGACGACACTGGTGGCGGTGTTTATTCCTTTGGGCTTTGTGGGTGGCCTGACAGGGGTGCTGTTCGTTGAATTTGCCTTTACCCTGGCGTCAACGGTGGTGCTCTCAGGGGTCGTGGCGCTCACACTGTCGCCGATGATGTGCTCGAAGATTTTGCGCTCAAGGGACGCGGGTGGTGAGCGTCCAAAGCTGGAAGTCTGGCTGGACGATCGTTTTGAGAAGTTACGCGGGCGTTACCAGCGCACACTTCACGGCACTCTGAACAGCATGCCAGTGGTTCTGGTATTTGCCGCCATCATTCTTGTGTCCTGTTATTTCCTGTTCGTTTCCAGTCGGGCCGAGCTTGAGCCGGCGGAGGATCAAGGGTTTGTCTTCTCCCAGGCGACCGCTGACGCCTACGCTACTCTCGACTATCTGGAAATCAATACCCGGCATATTGAACAGTTGATGGAAGATATTCCCGAGCTGGAAAATCTGTTTATCATCAATGGCACCAGTGGCACTAATGTCGGCATTGCGGGTTTTGTTATGGCGCCCTGGGACCAGCGGGAGCGCAGTACGGACGAGATTCTGCAGAACGATATACAACCGTTCCTGAATAATCTGCCGGGTGTGAATGTGTTTGCTACCGTGCCGCCTTCTCTGCCTTCACCGGGGGGCGGTGGTCCGCCCATCCAGTTTGTGGTCGGCTCAACCCAGCCCTACCAGGTGATGGACGAAGTGGTCGATGAGATCGTCCAGCAGGCCCAACAAAGCGGTAAGTTCATCTTTATTGACAGCGACCTGAAGATTGACCGCCCTCGTGAAACAGTGGAAATTGATCGCGAGAAAGCCGCGCTGATGGGGGTCGATATGCAGCGGGCGGCTGCGGACCTCGGCAGCTTGACCGGCGGCGGCTATGTGGGTCGTTTCTCACTGGATAACCGCTCTTACCGGGTTATTCCCCAGGTTGAACGATCTGAACGGTTGAATCCGAGTCAGCTGGAGGACTATTACACGCGTAACCGCGAAGGGGAGCTGGTACCGCTCTCATCCTTGGTAACACTTGAGTCTTCGGTTCAGCCTCGGTCACTAAACGGCTTTCAGCAGTTGAACGCGGTTACCATCAGTGGCGTACCGATGCCGGGCGTCGCGTTCGGGGATGCCTTGGGCGAGCTTGATCGTATTGCGTCTGAAGTTATGCCTGAAGGCTTCAGTGTTGATTATGCCGGTCAATCGAGGCAGCTCAAGCAAGAAGGGCAGCAACTGGTGGTTACCTTCTTCTTTGCGCTATTGGTGATTTTCCTGGTATTGGCGGCTCAGTTCGAGTCGTTCCGGGATAGCCTGATTATCATGGTCACCGTGCCGATGAGTATTTGTGGCGCCCTTATCTTTATTAGCATAGGGCTGACCAGTATCAACATTTACACTCAGGTTGGGCTGCTGGCGCTGATTGGTCTGATTGCCAAACACGGCATTCTGATCGTTGAGTTTGCCAATCAGCTTCAACAGGAAGGCAGGAACAAACGCGACGCAATCGAGGAAGCGACATCGATTCGTTTGCGGCCTATTCTGATGACTACCGCCGCAACCGTCCTGGGTATGGTGCCGCTGTTGATTGCGACGGGAGCAGGCGCCGGATCCCGCTTCGCGATGGGACTCGTGATCGCCAGCGGTATGACCATCGGGACGCTGTTTACGCTGTTTGTCATCCCGGCTGTCTACCTGTGGATGGCGCGTGATTACCATGGTGAAGCGGATCCCGCTTGAGCCTTCCCGCTCTTTGGGGCTCGGTGGTAGATTAACCACTGTGCCCCAAAGCTCTCTAAAGCGATTTTGTCTTTGCTAGGCAAAATACCCCTGTAAAAACCATCCCGGACGGTTCGGTTCCCGAAACGCCCAGCACCATTGCCCTTGGGCATTGCGCGCGATGTAGTAGTCCCGGACCTGGGGCTCACCGTCCCACCATCCGGTGGTAATCCGCTCGGGCCCCTCGATGATTTCAAGGGGCTGCGAGTACACCTGTGGATCCGCTAACAGAAAAGCCGGGCGCAAGGCCGGAGGCGCGGGTTGAGCTGCGTCGTCGCTGCGTCGGTTGGAGGGCGGCTTCGACGACTCAAGGGGACAGGATTCGATATTGGCGCGCAGCGGTCTGAAATCCTCCGCCACCCTCAGGCTCCGGACCCGGTCTGCCCCCAGCCTTGCCTGAAGCAGGGCCACCAGTTGGGCGGGCGCCATCGCGGCGCCGTGACGCTCATTGAGCAGGTCTTCGGATTGGCCGGGGCGGGGCAGCAGCGTGCGAGCGGTCAGGGTCAAACCGCACACGGGGGCTTCCAGAGGGTGGCGCTCCAGGGTCAGCTGGACCAGGGGCTGCCAGCGCTCTGCCCGGGATTCACCCCGGGCGGCGCCGATGGTCAGAGACAGTGGGTCCCGGTTGCGCAGTTGCAGGGCCAGTTCAACTCGCTCGACCACACGGTCCCGGTGATGGAGAAAGGCTTCCAGCTCGTCGAGTAACCGCTTAACCCAGGGGGCCAACTGGTCGCTGGATTCCAGTTCGCAGGGAAGCTCCCGGTGCTGACGGAAGTAGTCCGGCGGCTGATAAAAGGGCAGGGGGTGCGGCAAGTGGCCGACGAGTCGCCCCACATACTCGGCCAGTGGTCGGTCAAAGCGACGGGACAGATCCTTGGGGGGAATGACCAGCAACCCATCCAGGGTTTTGATACCGAGCCGTTGCAGGTGGGTCTGAGTCTGTTCAGGCAGTTCGGTAGCGCTGAGCGGGCAGCCCCGGATGACCTGCCGTAGCTTTTCCGGGCATGGGTCCAGCGGCACTTCCGGTGAATGAGCCAACAGCTTGGCGGCCAGCGGGGTAAAACCGGAAGCCACCTGCATCGACAGCTTTCGGCAGCTCAAAAAATGCTTTATTTTTTTGCAATAGTTGTCGAATCCATTATGGTATTTAACCATCCTTGAGGCCCCAAGCCAGAGGCCACAGGGAGGGTCCAGCGATATGTCCCCCGAGATATCGTAGAGCCCGTGAGCCAGTTCCTCCAGGCGGCGGATCTCAAGGGCGCTCTGGTACGGCAATAATTGCACGTCCCGGCAGAGTGCTGCGGCGGTTGCCAAGCCCATTCCCAGGGTAATGCCTTCCCGGGAAGCCGGTTCATTCATCTGCACCACCCGATTGTCCCGCTCATCCACAACCGCCACCGGGCCAGGGTCGTCCGGCGCCTGGGTATCCAGTTGCAGTCGAGGCAGCCAGAGGTAGAGCCAGAGCATGTCAAATGGCCTCGGCACCGGGTTGGACTTGGGGGCTTGAGGGTGCCCGACCCGAATGAACCTGGGGGCGGGTCAGCTCTGGCCAGTGTTCTGTCATAATGACTGTGAAGGGAGCCAGTGGCCGCCCTTGCCGGCGGCGACGCACCTCGACCCGGACACCCTGCGCAGCCGGACTCAGCACCAGGTGCAAGTCGATGGGTAACTGGGGCAAGTCCAACGCCGGGGGCGCAAACAGAAACAGGGTCGACTGGCCAGCACGGGCGGCCAGTTGCAGCCGGCGGGCCTGGATGGTCTGCAATCGCTGCGTCAGCCACAGACAACTGCTGTCACAACTGCCACTTTTCAGGCTCTGCTCGGTTGCCCAGAGCGCAGCTTGTGTGCTGTCGGGGTGCAGAACCAGCAGCTTCTCCTGTGCCACACCACCACCGAGCCAGGCTTCCACCCCGATCCGGTAAGGCGGGGTAATCAGTACCGTCAGTCGGGATTGTTGCTCCATGGACGGCCACAGGAGTCGCAGTTCACCAATGCCTGGGGGCGTTTGAATCATGACTACCCCGGCACCGGGCAGCCCGCCCAGTCGGGCATCCAGCTCTGGCCAACCGCTGGCCCGCGCTTCCAGCGGGCGGGCGGCGTCGCGTCCGCGCCAGACCAGGCGTCGTTGCTTGAGTTGCTCCAGATCGGGATTCAAGGATACCTCACAGAGAAGAATATACTGTATATAAAAACAGTATAGGCTCGGCAGGGCCGAACTGTAAACCATCGGGGCGGCTGAGAATCCACTATGAGTCTGTTAGGATGCGGCTTTCTGAACAGCACACCAAACCAATTACAGGAGCCTCGTTGAATGAAGCCGTTACTGGGTCACTTATTGTGGATCTCATCGCTACTGATGCCAGCCGCTGCATTGGCCGTCGCGACTCCCGGTGATCCAGCGCCGGCATTCCGTGCTAACGATGCCGCCGGCCAGTCCCATACGCTCACCGACTATATCGGCAATTGGATTGTGCTGGAGTGGTTTCATCCGGGGTGTGAAGCGGTTGAAAACCATTATGACAGTGGCAACTTGCCCCGTTTGCAGGAGCGCTACCGAGAGCAGGGGGTCAAATGGCTCACCATCATCTCCTCGGCGCCAGGGCCAGACAATGTGATTGAAGCCGAAGAAGCGTTGGCACTGGAGGATACCCACGACTTGCGATCCAGTGCGCCGGTGCTGTTGGATGACACCAGTGTGGTCGCGAGGGCCTATGGTGTGAGTAAAGCACCACAGATTTATATCATTGATCCACATGGCACCCTGGTATATAGCGGTGCTCCGGATGACAGCGATGGCGCAAGCCCGGAAGCCATTGAAGCCGCCACGAGTCATATTGAGGCCGCTCTGGAAGCCGGTCTGGCAGGGGAAGCGGTTGAAACGCCCCGTACAGAGGCCTATGGTTGCGAGCTGGATCTGGACATTTGATGCCAATAAAGCCCGCCCGTGGGGTCAGAGTGCCATTTCGGTTATAATGGTCGGCCGAACATTCAAGTCAACGAGGAGCTTCTATGAAAATTGTACGTGTGCAAGACATTATCGGTAGTGAACGCGAAGTCAGCGCACAGCAGTGGACCAGCCGTCGTCTGTTGTTGAAAAAGGACGGAATGGGTTTCTCCTTTCATGAAACCATCATCAAGGCAGGCTCCGAGCACACGTTCTGGTACAAGCACCATCTGGAAGCGGTTTACTGTGTGGCCGGCAATGGCTCCATTACTGATCTGGCCACGGGCGAAACCCATGAAATCACCGATGGCACCCTGTACGCGCTGGATAAGCACGACAAGCACATCCTGCGTGGTGGCACTGAAGATATGCGTCTGATCTGCACCTTCAACCCGCCGGTCACCGGTCGTGAAGTGCACGACGAAGACGGCGCCTACCTGCCCGATACCAGCGAAGACTGAAATATTGTCCGGGGTGGGCACGGCCCGCCCCGACTCCTCTCCGGCCGTTCCCGCGCCGGTACCCCGTCAATCCGGTGTTACTCTGAGTACCTTCCCCTCCGGACTGTCCGTCAAAAGATACACGGCCCCGTCCGGGCCGACCCGAACGTCCCGAATGCGTGCTTTCAGCTCGCCAAACAGCGGTTCCTGCTCAGTGATCACGCCATCGGTGAACGTCAGCCGATGCACTTGCCGTGACGCCAGGCCACCCACCAGTAAGCTGCCCTCCCACTCGGGAAATAAGGTGCCGGTATAACGCGTCAAGCCCGAAGGCGCGATGGATGGCGCCCAGTGCCAGAGCGGCGGGCGTATGCCGGGCCACTGTGTGTAGGGTGAGACCCGCGCTCCGGTGTAATCCAGCCCATGGGTCACCGCCGGCCAGCCGTAGTTTTCTCCGGGCGCCAATATATTGAGCTCATCGCCACCTTTGGGGCCGTGCTCATGGCTGAACAGCGTGCCGGAGGTGGCATCAAAGAACAGCCCCTGCACATTGCGGTGCCCCAGGGTGTAGAGCTCCGGGGCGGCCCCTGTCTGACTCCGAAACGGGTTGTCGGCCGGCACCGAACCATCGGGGGTGAGCCGCACGGTACCGCCCAGATGATTGCTCACATTCTGCGCCTGTTCGCGATAGTCAAATCCGTCACCCAGGGTCATAACCAGGGTGCCATCGTCCAGCCAGGCCAGGCGGCCACCGAAGTGGGCGGATGCGATTTTTGCGGGCCGGGTCCGGAAAATTTCCTCGACCTCCCGCAGGGCCGAATCCTGCCACCGGGCTCGGGCCAGACAGGTATGGTTGGCGCTGTGGGTGCCGCAGGCGTAGCTCAGATACAGGCGATGACTGTGCTCGAAATCCTGTGCCAGGAGAACGTCAAACAATCCGGACTGACCCTGGGCATAGACCTCGGGAATGCCCGAAATGGGGGCGTGCAGATGACCCTGAGCGTCGATATGGCGCAGGCGCCCCGGGCGCTCAGTCACCAGCAGCCCGCCTTCCGGGAGAAATGCCACGGACCAGGGGTGTTCGAGGTCTTGGGCCACGGTTTCTATCCGGTAGTCTGCCGACTCACTGGCTGAAGAGGGATCGGGAAGCAGGCAGAGCGCACCGACAAGCACAAGGACCGCGGATGTGGCCAAGGGCGATCGTACCGGCTGGGTCGAGCGGTAGGGGCGCCAGCGGGCAAACAGCCAGCCGGCCAGTGCGGCGCAGGCCAGCAAAGCGAGAGTACCCGAAGCAGACCGGGTGGCCGCAATCAATGTCGGCATGGGCGCAAGAGCATCGACCAGTTTCAGGGTGACCGCCAGTCCCAGAGCCGCGCCCAGAGCACAAAGCAGGGGGTGCCAGAGGGGGGAAAGCCAGCGATTGATCAGTAGGGCAACGGGTTGTGAGACCAGAAAACTGCCGCCAAACAGTGCGGCGAATACCGGACCAAAGAACAGCAGATCCTGTGCGCTGGTCACCAGGCGCACATCCAGCGGAACGGGAAAGCCCATGGATTGAATGGCCAGCAGATTGAATTGCGTTTGAACCAGACTGCCCAGCAGTGTGCCCACAAGCAAGGCCGCGATAAACGCGAGCAGCCATCTGGACCAGGAAGGGAGTGATGTTGGCATGGTCACCTCTGTGCAATGAAGCCGAGAGTGTACCATTCAGGCGTTCTGCTTTTTATCCTCCAGCGCCAGCTCATAAATCCGCTCGTACTCGGCGGCGCTTCTGTCCCAGGAGTAATCGCCACTCATGGCATTGCGCTGCCGTTGTTGCCAGGCCTCGGGGTCCTGATAGAGCGCGAGAGCACGCTTGAGCGCAACGCGCAAGGCGTCGACAGTCGCGGGCTCGAAACAGAAGCCGTTGGCCGTTAGCGGGTCGTCGCCATCAATCACGGTATCTTTCAGTCCTCCCACGGCATGCACCAGGGGCAGGGTGCCATACCGCAGGCTGTACATCTGGTTCAGCCCACAGGGTTCAAACAGGGAGGGCATCAGAAACACATCGACACCGGCTTCAATACGGTGCGCCAGGGTTTCGTTGTAACCGAGGGTGACCGACAGCTGTTCGGGGTAATCTGTCGCTAACGCGGCAAAAGCCTGCTCATAGGCTTTGACGCCCGAGCCCAGCAGGGCAATCTGCACATCGCCCCGGGCCAACAGCTCCGGCAGGGTTGCCAGCAGCAGGTCCAGTCCTTTCTGTTCCACCAGGCGTCCAATAAAGCCCAGCAGTAAAGTATCCGGCTTGTCAGCCAACCCCAGCTCGGCGCACAAGGCCTTTTTATTATCGGCCTTTCGGGCCAGTCGCCGTCGATCGTAAGACGCGGCGAGACAGGCGTCCCGGTTTGGGTTCCACTCCCGGGTATCGATGCCATTGATAATACCGCTCAAAACTTCCTGCCGGGCTCGCAAGAGGCCGTCGAGGCCGCAGCCCAGCTCGGGAGTCTGGATCTCCTGAGCATAGCTGGGACTGACGGTGGTCAGCCGCTGGGCGAACACCAGCCCGGCCTTGATAAACGACAGTTGTCCGTAAAATTCCAGAAAGTCCGGTTGCCACAACCAGGGTTCCAACCCAAGCCTGTGCATTGTCTGGTAATCAAACAACCCGTGATAGGCGAGGTTGTGAATGGTGAATACCGTGGCGGGCGCTGACGCTTCCCGCGCCAGCAGCTGGCAGACCATCCCGCCCTGCCAGTCATTGGCGTGCACCAGATCGGCCTTCCATTTGATCCCGGCCCGGCCCATGGCCAGTTCGGTGGCAGCTCGGCAGAGGGTATAAAAGCGCTGGTCATTGTCCGGCCAGTCGACGCCCTCCGGCGTCACATAGGGATTACCCTCGCGCTCGGAAAAGGCCGGAATATCCACCAGCCAGACCGTTACCCGGGTGCCGGGCAGACGCGTCTGCCAGAGTTTCACCGGGGTTCCGTCAAGGTCGATCTGTCCGCGCGAGCTGAGGGGTGGCGCCTTGTCGTCCGAGCGCAACCGGGCGAGCACAGATTGATACGCGGGTAGTACCAGGCGCAGCGAGTGCCCCCGTTTGATCAGCGCGCGGGGCAGGGCACCGGCAACGTCGGCAAGCCCGCCGGTTTTGATCAGGGGGAAGGCCTCGCTGGCCAGAAACAGAATATTCATGTCCGGTCGATATCGAGAATGATGGCGCCCAGAGGCGGCAGGGTCAGTTCAATGGAGTAGGGTCGATTCATCCACGGGCGATCTTCGGTTTCCAGTGGCAATGGGTTACCGACATTGCTGCCGCCGTAGTAGGTGGAGTCCGAATTAAACACTTCCCGGTAGCGCCCCGCGCTGGGAACGCCGAGGCGATAGCCCTCCCGCGGCGTCGGCGTGAAATTCAGGATGACCACGAGAAAGCCATCGTCGCTCGCCCGAAGGTAACTGATGACCGACTGGGGACTGTCGTGACAATCGATCCACTCGAAGCCGTCGCTGCGGAAGCTGCGCTGGTGCAACTCGGTGCGGGTTTTATAAAGTTGGTTCAGATCGGACAGGGCCGTTTTTACGCCCTGGTGGGGTTCAAGGTCCAGTAACAACCAGTCCAGCTCACCGTGGTGAGCCCACTCTTTCCATTGGCCGAACTCGCAACCCATGAACAGGAGCTTGGTACCCGGGTAAGTCCATTGATAGGCGTAGAGCAGACGCAGGTTGGCAAAGCGCTGCCAGTCATCGCCGGGCATTTTGGTGAGCATGCTGCCTTTGCCATGGACCACTTCGTCATGGGAGAACGGCAGCATGAAATTCTCGGTAAACGCGTAAATCAGCCCGAAGGTCAATTGGTCGTGATGGTAGTGACGATAGATCGGATCACGGCTCATGTAGAGCAGGGTGTCGTGCATCCAGCCCATATTCCACTTCATGGAAAAACCCAGTCCGCCCACCCAGGTGGGTCGTGTGACCTGAGGCCAGGCCGTGGACTCCTCCGCCAGAACCAAGGCGCCGGGGTGCTCACCATGACAGAGCTCATTGAGCTGGCGGAGAAAATCAATGGCTTCAAGATTCTCATTACCACCATAGCGGTTGGGCAGCCAGTCACCCTCTTCCCGGGAGTAATCCAGATAGAGCATGGACGCCACCGCATCGACTCGCAGACCGTCGATATGAAATTCTTTCAGCCAATAAAGCGCATTGGCCAACAGAAAGTTGCGCACTTCGTTGCGGCCGTAGTTGTAAATCAGTGTGCCCCAGTCCCGGTGCTCGCCTTTGCGGGGGTCTTCATGTTCATACAATGCGGTGCCATCGTAGCGGGCCAGGGCGTGCTCATCTTTCGGAAAATGGGCGGGCACCCAGTCCAACAGAACCCCGATACCGGACTGGTGAAGGTGATCGACAAAGTACCGGAAATCATCCGGCGAACCAAACCGGCTGGTCGGGGCAAAGTAACCGGTGGTCTGGTAGCCCCAGGAATCATCCAGAGGGTGCTCGGTAATGGGCAGAAGCTCGACGTGAGTAAACCCTAAAGGCTTGACGTAATCCACTAACTGGTGCGCCAGAGTCCGGTAATTGATGAATCCACCGTTTTCCGTTCGGCGCCAGGAACTCAGATGCACTTCGTACACCGACAGTGGGGCGTTTTGCCAATCCCATTGGCGTCGCTGCGTCAGCCATTTCTGATCCTGCCACTGATACTCTGAGGGAGCGGTTACCAGAGCGGCGGTTTTAGGACGAACCTCAAACGCCTGACCGTAGGGATCCGTCTTCATCTGGATGTGACCGGAGTGCCGGTTGCGGATTGAATACTTGTAGAGGGTGCTGGGCTCCAGCCCGGGAATGAACAGCTCCCAAACACCGCTGCCTCCGCGCACCCGCATGGGATGAAGCCGGTCATCCCAGTGGTTGAAATCACCCACAACGCTGACCCGCTCTGCCGCCGGCGCCCAGGTGGCGAATAACACGCCGGCCACGCCGTCGACGGTGCGCGGGTGTGCTCCCAGAACCTCGTACACCTGCCAGTGCCGTCCTTCGCCAAACAGGTGCAGATCCATATCGCCCACTTGTGGCGCGAAGGTGTAAGGGTAGTGCGCGGTATGGGTGCAGTTGTGGTGGTCCTGCCATTCGACTTCCGGGTGTTCGGGTAACTGTGTTGCCTTCCCTTGCCACGACCAGAAGTCTGACTCCGCTTCTTTGGTTAAAGTCAGCTTGCCTTTAACCCCGTTGAGAGAAGCCTGGCTTGCCTGGGGTAAAAACGCGCGAAACAGAAGGGTATCCGGCTTTCCCGGTACCGGGTGTCGACCCAGTACCTGAAAGGGATCGTGGTGTCGTGCCTGAGCCAGGCGTTGGCTGGCTTCCTTCAGAGCAGTCGCTGGCATGGGAGAGGACTCACAGCATGTATGTCGTTAAAGCGTAATAGGGATGGCGTTATATTACCAGTGGTTTGTGACCTTTCTGTTGGGTTGCTTTTGCCGCCACAATTCGCGGAACAAATTGATCTTGAACAAGCAGACCCGCTCGTTTTGAGACTACACTTAGTAAGCAACTTGAACGGTAACTTCGAGGGGCCAATGGATTGCCTGAACAGTTTGGTGGCGATGGGAATCCTTGGCACTGTTATTGCTGACTATGATAATGCGGGCACTTTATTCGTTGATCGAATAACAGGCGCTCCGCTCGCTTTGGGGATTCATTATGCTTACGTCGACATCGGGCCGTTTTGTCAGCCGTCTTACCCGGGAAACCCTGGCCATCGTTCTGGCCGGCGGGAGGGGCTCCCGACTTCATGAGTTGACCAACTGGCGCGCCAAGCCGGCGGTCCACTATGGCGGTAAGTTCCGCATCATTGATTTCCCCTTGTCGAACTGCGTGAATTCGGGCATCCGTCGAATCAGTGTGTTGACCCAGTACAAATCCCACTCACTCGATCGGCACATACAACGTGGCTGGGGGTTCCTTGGTGGCGAACTCGGAGAGTTTGTTGAGCTGCTGCCCGCGCAGCAGCGCATGGGGGAAAGCTGGTATGCCGGCACGGCCGACGCCGTGTGGCAGAACCTGGATATTATCCGGCGTCATAACCCCGCCTATGTATTGATTCTGGCGGGCGACCACGTTTACAAGATGGACTACGGCACCATGCTGGCGGCCCATGTGGAGCGCGAGGCGGACATTACGGTGGGCTGCATTGAGGTGCCGCTGGAGCAGGCCAGCGCGTTTGGCGTGATGAATATCGACACCGACAACCGGATCACCAAATTTCAGGAAAAACCCCGAAACCCGGAACCCATGCCCGGCTCTGACGATCAGGCCCTGGCGTCCATGGGGATCTATGTTTTCAACACCGAAGTGCTGTTCCGGGAGCTTCTCAATGATCAGAACCTGCCCGGCTCCTCCCATGACTTCGGCAAGGACATTATTCCTTCCTTAATGAAAAGCCACCGGGTCATGGCGTTTCCATTCCGCGACCCGATTACCGGCGGTAAGGCCTATTGGCGGGATGTGGGCACCATCGACTCACTCTGGGAAGCCAACCTGGAGCTGACCGGCATTACGCCGGAACTGGATCTCTACGACTCGGAATGGCCCATCTGGACCTATCAGGAACAGGTGCCTCCGGCCAAGTTCGTCTTTGACGACGAAGGGCGCCGCGGCAACGCTGTGGACTCCATGATTGCCGGTGGCTGTATTGTGTCCGGAGCCCAGGTGCACCATTCGTTGCTGTTTCCCCGGGTGCGGGTTCACTCCTATTCCGAGATTACCGACTCGGTGCTGTTCCCACGGGTGGATGTTGGCCGGAACTGCCGGATTCGACGCGCCTTGATTGATCGGGGCTGCCAGATTCCACCGGGAACGGTGATCGGTTTCGACCCGGAAGAGGACAAAAAGCGCTTCCATGTGTCGAGCAAAGGCGTTGTGATGGTCACCCCGGAAATGCTTGATGAGGCATACCCCCATGTGTTCTGACAGTGTCAAACCCCGGGTTAAAGTGGTGTTCTGCTGGCATATGCACCAGCCGGATTACCGGGACCGGTTGACCGGGGAATACTATTTTCCCTGGACCTATCTGCATGCGCTGAAAGATTACACCGACATGCTCGTGCATCTGGAGGACAATCCCAAAGCGCGGGCCGTGGTGAATTTTGCGCCCATCCTTCTGGAGCAGCTCGACGATTACCAGGCACAAGTGGACGACTATCTGGACAGAGGGACCAGCATCCGTGACCCCATGCTCGCGGCACTGGTTCAGGAGCAATTGCCGGAACCGGGTAGTGAGGACTATGAGACGCTGGCACAGAACTGTTTGCGAGCACACCGGGACCGGATGATCGAGCGTTTTCCGGCCTACAAATTTCTGGTCCAGATTCTGGATCAGACCACCGACAGTCCGCAGCGCCAGTGTTATCTCAATCCCCAGTTCCTGATTGACTTGGTGGTCTGGTACCACCTTGCCTGGTTGGGTGAAAATCACCGGCGGGATGACCCGAGGGTTCAGACACTGCAGACCAAAGGCGGCGGTTTCAGCGATCAGGATCGTCGAACCCTGCTGTTGGTGATTGCCGAACAGTTACGGGCCATCAAACCCCGTTATCGGGCTCTGCGGGACGAAGGGCGAATTGAGGTGGCCATGAGCCCCTACGCTCACCCCATATTACCGCTGCTTCTGGATTTCAACAGCGCTCGGGAAGCCATGCCCGATGTGGTCCTGCCCGAGTCAGCCGGTTACCCCGGCGGAGAGGAGCGGGCTCACTGGCACCTCAAACAGGGGCTCGAGGTGTTCGAGGGTTACTTCGGATCACGCCCGAAGGGCTGTTGGGCATCGGAAGGGGCGCTCAGCGGGGAAACCCTCAAGCTGCTTACCGACGAAGGGTTTACCTGGACCGCCACGGGAGACTCCGTGTTGCACAACAGTCTGAAAAAAACCGCCAATGCCAAACAGGCTCCCAAGCACCTGCACCGCGCTTACACCTTCGACCAGCAACCGATCCGCTGTTTTTTCCGTGATGACGGCCTGTCCGATCTGATCGGCTTTCAATACTCCGACTGGCACGCCGAGGATGCCGTGGGCGATCTGATCAACCACCTGGTGCGCATCGCGGATGAAAGCGATAACCCGGATGCCTGTGTAATTTCCATCATCATGGATGGTGAAAACGCCTGGGAGTACTACCCGGAAAACGCCTGGTACTTTCTCGAAGCCCTCTACCGACGCATCAGCAGTCATCCACGGTTGGAGATGACGACTTACGAGTCGGCGCTGGAGGATACGAAACTGGACGCGGTGGCGCTCGATCATCTGGTCGCGGGAAGCTGGGTCTATGGCACCTTTTCCACCTGGATTGGCGATCGGGACAAGAACCGCGCCTGGGATATGCTCTGTGAAGCGAAAGCCGTTTACGACACGCATTGCGAGGGGCTGCCCGAGCCTGAACGGAAAGCCGCGCAGTTACAATTGGCGCAATGCGAAGGGTCCGACTGGTTCTGGTGGTTTGGTGATTACAACCCGTCCGAGAGTGTGCAGGACTTTGACTACCTTTACCGGCGCCATTTGACCAATCTGTACCGGTTGCTCAAACAGCCACCACCGGATTATTTGCAAAGCGCCTTCAGTCACGGCGGTGGCGCACCGGCCGCCGGCGGCGTCATGCGGCGCGGCCATGCGGAGGGCAGTACCTGATGGCCCTGCGCGATCTGCCGCACCCGTTGTTACAGCACCGCAGGGCCGGGGTGCTGCTGCACCCCACATCATTACCCGGCCCGGGAGAGCAGGGCACCTTGGGTGCCGACGCTTTCCGGTTTGTGGACTTTCTGTCCGAGTGTGGGTTTACCGTCTGGCAGATGTTGCCGGTAGGCCCCACCCACGCCAATCGTTCTCCTTATCAGACCCTGTCGATTCACGCGGGCAATCCGGCCCTTATTGACCTGGATGATCTGGTCAGTCGCAGTTGGTTGACGTCGGAACAACGACAGGCGCTTACCGGAGAGCAGGCGCGGCGGCAGGCGGCCGATACGTTCTTTGCGCAGTATGATCAGCATCCGGAGCAGGCCGAAGCTTACGAGCGTTTCTGTCACGACCAGCGCCAATGGCTGGATGATTACGCCCTGTTCATGGCGTTGCGCGATTGCTACCCGGGCGATGACTGGACGAAGTGGCCGGATGATATTCGCCTGCGCCGGGCACAGGGCATGGCGCGCATGCGTCGGGAGCTCAGTCAGAGCATTGAAGCGCGTCGGTTTGAGCAGTTTGTTTTTGACTGGCAGTGGCAAGCGCTGCGTCAGTACGCACGGGAGCGAGAGGTTGCACTGTTCGGTGATATGCCGATTTTTGTGGCTCATGACAGCGCCGATGTCTGGGCCAACCAGGACCTGTTCAAGCTGGACGCCGACGGTCAGCCCCTGAGTGTCGCCGGGGTGCCGCCGGACTACTTTTCCGAAGACGGACAGCACTGGGGCAATCCACATTACAACTGGGATGAAATGCAGGCCAACGGCTTTCGCTGGTGGCGCGAGCGACTGAACACGCAACTGCGTTGGTTCGATCTGATTCGACTGGATCATTTTCGGGGGCTGGAAGCCTTCTGGGAAATTCCGGCGGCAACTCCGCAGCCGCGACTGGGACGATGGGTCGAGGCGCCGGGACGGGCTCTGCTCAACAGCCTGTTCCGGGAACACAAGAACCTGCCGCTGGTGGCCGAAAACCTCGGCTTCATAACCCGAGCGGTCGAGGCCTTGCGCGAAGAGTTTCGTCTTCCCGGCATGGTGGTATTGCAGTTTGCCTTCGATGGCAATGCCGACAACCCTCATCTGCCCCATGCTTACGACCCTCACTCGGTCGTGTACACCGGAACTCACGACAACGACACCAGCCTGGGCTGGTATCAGCAGCAGCCTGAATCGGTTCGCACACGCCTGATCGAGTACTGCCATCAAAGTCAGGAGCCCATGCCCCAACTGTTGGTGCAACTGGCACTATCTTCGGTGGCACGATTGGCCATCATTCCCTTTCAGGATTTACTCGGCCTCGGCTCCGAGCAGCGGATGAACCGGCCGGGTACCGAGGACGGCAATTGGCGCTGGCGTTTTGTCTGGCCCCAGGTGCCGCCGAGCCTGAATGAGTCGATCCATCATTGGTTAACGCTTTACGGGCGGCAACCCAATTTACCCTTGCAACCATCAAGATCATGAGGTAACCCATGGAGCATCGATGCAGTCGACGAGTCTCACTCAATATCAACACACTGATCTACAAGCACGGTGTACCGGTGGCGATGGGGCGAATCAAAAACGGTAGCAGTCACGGTCTCTATCTGGAAACCGACTACCAGGACGTGCGTGAGCTGCAGAAACTGGAGCTGGAAGTACTGCTGGGGGATCGCGTCAAGGGCAATCGGCGCTGTTGCGTAGCCGCTCTGGTGGTGCGTAAATCCATGACGGGCGTGGGCCTGGAAATGGAGATGCTCGAAGAGCATGGTGCCAAACCCCTGCGAGAGTTTATCGAGCAACGTCAGCGTGACCCTCACCGCATGAATCGGGACCTGTTGGCCAATACCGCCGCGCGCGCCGCGCAACTGGCGCCCGATGAAACATCTCCGGTACGTCGTCCGGTTCGTCACTCCTGATAGCGAGCCATTGACCGACTGTCGCGGTACCGGGGCCACGCTTCTCCGGTATCCCGGTCCGTGGTATGGCCGCTGGATTGACGTCAAGCGCAGATCCCGATAGCATTTGATCATACAATAAACGTCGCTGACCTGGATCAGCGACGACCGTCAAATGCCATCCGACAGGGATCAGGGAAGTATGTTTCAACGACATTGGTTATACCACACGCTGTTTTATTCATTGCTTAGCCTTCTCGTCGGCTGCAGCACAGCTACACCGTTCGGCTCCCACGTTGCCCGTTTCGAGAGGCATGACCCTTGGGTTATGAACTTGAATCCGGGATCGGGGAAGATCGAGTTCAACACCCGCCTCGAAGCTCACGACGACATCCGGCTGACCTTTGCTCAACCCGAAGATTGGCCTCAGATCGCTTACTTTGAACTGCTGGATGAGGACTGTGAGTTCGGTCATAGAGGGCATCTTGTTTATCTCACAGAGCAGGATGGCTTTGAGAGCATTTACTTTTCCCGGGAAATTCCCTGGGGCGACGCCATTCAGGTTTCGCTGGAATGGGGGGCCGAGTCCAAACAGTTGGGCGTGAGGATCAATGATCAGTACCAGCAGATTCCGCTGTTGCACGTGCCATCATTGATTCGTGTCTCGGGGCAGACTGACTCAAATACCTTGCCGGGGCTTCAGTACCAGCCCTTTGAGACGTCAATCACTGAACAGGGAGCGTTGCCATGAAACTTTTCAACCTGCTGACAACACGTGCGGGTCTATTATCGGGCCTGATGCTTCTCCTCTTATCAAGCATGGCGAGCGCCAGCTTGCAAAGTGGACTGAGCCACTATGATGCCGAGCGATATGAGCCCGCCTACCACGCGTTCCGACGTGCCGCAGAACAGGGCAACCACCAGGCCCAGTTGAATCTCGGTGTCATGTACCTGAAGGGACAACACGTAGAGAGGGATCTGGTGGAAAGCTACGCCTGGATCGCATTGTCCGCCCAGAGTGAGACCTTGGCACAGGAGGGTACGCACGATCTGGTGTTCAGCCATTTGAATGAAGCCCAACAAGAAAAGGCCGTAGCCCGACACAAGGAATTGGAAGATGAATTCGGGAATGCCGCTTTACTGAAGAAAATGCAGCCGACCTTTTCGGGAACCGGATTTTCCGTCAAAGGGTTTCGACCGGTCTATGCTTATGCCCCGGAGTATCCGCGATCAGCAGCCCGACGGGGCCGGGAAGGCTGGGTAGACTTCATGTTCACGATCGAGAAAGACGGAACCACCAGTGATCACGTTGCTTACTACAGTTCGGACGAAAGCTTCACGGATGCGGCAATGGAAGTCATTCGCGGGTTTCAATTCGAACCAACCACCATTGACGGCGAACCCGCCATTGTCCATGGAGCTACTTACCGATTTGTCTTCGTGCTGGATGAAGGCAAGGACCATGAACGACGTCGCGGAAGACTGGTTGATCGCCACCTGAGTAAAGTTCGCGAACAGGCGGCCACCGGGGAAGCGCAAAATCAGTTTGCTTTTGCTTACCTCACCCAAGCCGCTTTTTCCTACGGTGGGGAGCATTACATTTCGGAAGAGAACCGACAGAACCCCAACGATTGGTTCATGAAAGCGGCCCGCCAGGGGCACAGCAGCGCCGGCTTCTTTCTGGGGAGGAACATTCTGTACGGTGATGCCTGCGAGGCGGATCCCCGGAAAAGTCATTTTTGGCTACTACAGTCTGCCAATGACGGAGTGGCCGATGCCCAGTATATGTTGGCGTTGGAGCTGTTCAGTGGCGCCCGCTTTGAGCAGAATACGGAACAGGCGATTTTCTGGCTGAAAGAGGCGGCCAGTCAAAAACAGGCCGCGCGACTGCGCTATGCGTGGTTGCTGGCGACGCACCCGGACGACCAACTTCGGGACGGCGCATTGGCGCAATCCCTGTGGGACACCGTGGATGAGGATTACCCTGATCGTCAGCGTTATTATATGACTGCGGCGGCCATTGCCGCAGAGCAGGGCGATTTCAAGCAGGCGGTTCGCTGGCAGAGTGAGGTGGTGGAGGACGCCGAGGCCTTAAAGTTGCCCATGACCCAACGCAAGGCGCATTTGGCTTTGTATCAAGAGGGCAAGGCGCTTCGAAAAGCGCCCTGACAACCTTTGACCGATAGATCAGTAGGGGCCTGAAAGGCCCCTGCGTGATCTAGTCCTCTGTCTCGGAGTTCTCTGTCTCGGCAGCCTCGGAGGAGACCCATCCCGCATCCGGTGCGAAACGCTTGCCATGCAACTGCGCGAGCTGTTGCAACCGCTGCTGAATGTCGGCAAAGCCGCGTTCATGGGCGTACTTCATGGGGCCGCCGCGGAAGGGGGCAAAACCGGTACCAAAAATCATCGCACCGTCGAGCAGCTCCTCGTTGTCGATGACGCCTTCGCGCATGCATGCCATGCAGGCATTGAGCATCGGCAGAATCAACCGATCCAGAGTCTCTTCCGGCGCTCGGGCTGGGTTATTGCGTTTTTTCGGCTTGCCTTTTTCCCAGACGTAGAGACCCTCACCGGTTTTCTTGCCGAGTTTGCCCTGATCCACTTTATCCTTGAACCACTGGGGCGTTTCCGGCAATTCGGTATCCAGCCGTTCACGTAACATCTCCGCCACACCCAGGCAGATATCCAACCCCACTTGATCGGCCAACTCAATGGGCCCCATGGGCATACCGAAATCCAGCGCTACCTGATCGATACTTTCCGGGCTGTGGCCTTCATCCAGCATGACGATGGCTTCAATCAGGTAAGGGGTCAGCGCCCGGTTGACCAGGAACCCGGGGGCACTGGATACGGGGGTGGGTAGCCGACTGATCTGACCGACAAACTTTTTCGCGCGCTCGAAGGTTTCGTTGTTCATCTTCGAGTGCTGTACCACTTCGACCAGCAGCATTTGCGCGACCGGATTAAAGAAGTGTACGCCCACCATCCGCTCCGGATGTTTCAATCCGTCCTGGAGTTGTTCCAGCGGAATACTGGACGTGTTGGTGGCCAAAATGGCACCGTCTTTCAGTTTCGGCTCCACCTCGGCGAACACCTTGTGCTTTATTTCCAGCTTTTCCGGAACGGCCTCCAGTACAAGATCGGCCTGGGCAATACCGTCGTGATGAAAATCGGGAATCAGCCGGTCCAGAACGGCCCGAGTGTCCGCACTGGAGAAGCGCTTCTTGCGGCACAGGGCTGCTGTTTTGCCAATCGCTTTGGCAATCATTTCCGGTTGGGTATCAAACAGCGTGACCCGAAGCCCCTGAATGGCACACCAGCCGGCGATGTCGGCGCCCATGGCACCGGCGCCAATAACGTGCACTTGTCGAATGGGTGCCACCTGCGGATCAACGGATGTAAGTGCCTTCATCTGTTCGCGCAGGAAAAAGACCCGCACCAGATTGCGCGAGGTGTCGCTGGTCAGCAGTTTGGCAAAGGAGTCCACTTCGTGGCGTAACAGGTCGGTTCCGTTGCGGCCGTATTTTTCCCACAGGTCCACCAGGGCGTAGGGGGCGGGGTAATGTTCCGGCGGCGCTTTTTTCGCAGCCTGGGCTCGCATTTTTTTGCCGACAAAACGACGCAGGGGGTCAATCCGGAACAGCTTGGCCTGCCAGGTGTTTTTGCGTTTTTTAACCTTCCCGGACATGACGGCGTTGATTGCATTGGCCACGTGCCGTTCCTGTACCACCAGATCGACCAGGCCTTGCGCTTTGGCTTTGCGGTCACGGGTATTCTTCCCGGTCAGCATCATGGTCATGGCGGCCACCGGGTGAATCAGATCCACCAGTCGGCCGGTGCCGCCCAGGCCCGGATGCAGGCCCAGCAGCACTTCCGGTGTGCCCATGGATGCTCCGGCCACCGCAATGCGGTAGTCGCAACACAGAGCCAGCTCAAGACCACCGCCAAGCGCTGCGCCGTGAATCACCGCCACCGTCGGGTAGGGCAGGTCGACCAGTCGCTTGACCAGCCCGTGAGCGCGGGTCAGCTTTTCGCTCACTTCCTGCTCGCTGTGCAGATGCCGAAACTCCTTGATATCAGCTCCCACGCAGAAGCTTCCCGGCTTGCCCGAGCGCAGCACCAGGCCCGTGGGCGGATTGTCCTGCAAGGCATCCAGCACCTGACCCAGCTCCTCCAGCACATCGGCTGAAAGAACGTTGACGCTGGAGTCGGCTTTGTTCAGCAACAGCCAGGCAACATCCTGTTCATCCCGGCCGAGTTGCCAGTGCTGCCAGGGACCGGGGTTATCCCTGGACGGTTCGTGGCCAAAGGGCCCCAGCTCCAGGGCGCGCGCTTGCAGGGCAGAATAGACGGGACCAGTCATGGCGCTCTCCTTAAAGTCGTTCGATCATCATGGCGCCGGCCTGGCCGCCACCGATGCATTGGGTGGCGATGCCACGTTTGAGACCTTTGCGCTCAAGGGCGTTGAGCAGGTGCAACACGATGCGGTTACCGCTGGTGCCCACCGGATGCCCGAGGGCGACCGCGCCGCCATCAATGTTGAGCTTGTCCCGGTCAATGCGACCGAAACAGTGCTCCAGCTTGAGCGCTTCGCGGCAGAAAGTTTCATCTTCCAGCGCCGCAAGGCAGGCGAGCACTTGCGCGGCAAAGGCTTCGTTGAGCTCCCACAGGTCGATGTCGTCGAGCCGGTACTGGTGACGTGACAACAACTGCGCAATACTCATCGCCGGGCCCAGGCCCATGATTTCCGGGTCGAGGGCAGACCAGCAGCTATCGGTAATCACCGCTCGTGGCGTCAGGTTGTGTTTTTTTACCGCTTCTTCCGAAGCCAGAATCATCCAGGACGCACCGTCAGTGATCTGGGAGCTGTTGCCCGCGGTCACGATGCCGTAGGGGCGTTCGAACACCGGTCGAAGTTTGGCCAGATGCTCGACCGAACTATCCGGCCGAACGCCGTCGTCCTCTTTATAAATGCGCCCGTCGGCGGAAATCGCCGGGACCACTTCGTTGTCCAGCCAGCCTTCCCGTTGGGCCCGGGCCAGACGCAGGTGACTGCTTACCGCGTATTCATCGGCTTGGGCTCGGGTAATGCCGAACAGTTGGGCAATGACTTCCGCCGTCTGCCCCATATTGAGTTCGACAATGGGATCGGTGAGCCCACGCTCAAGCCCGATCACGGGTTTGAACAGGGAAGGGCGGAACCGTCCCAGCGCCTTCAGTTTGGCCATGGGGCTTTTGGCGAGCTGTAAGTCAGCCAGCCAGTTCACGGCTTTCTGCTGTAACAGCAATGGCGAATGGCTCAGCGCTTCCGCACCGCCGGCGAGGATCAGGTCGGCACTGCCGCCCTGAATGGTCCGGTAGGCTGTATCGATGGACTGCATCCCCGAGCCGCAGTTGATCTGTACCGTAAAGGCGGTCATGGCCTCACCCATACCGAGCCGTAGGGCCGCGACCCGGGCCGGGTTCATCTCCTCGGAAATGACGTTCACACAGCCCAGAATCACCTGATCAAAATCGGTGGGCGCCATGGGTTGGCGCATTAGCAGGGGCCTTCCGGCCTGAACAGCCAGGTCCACCGGAGTGAAGGGCCCGGGGCGCCCGCGGGCTTTCAGGAAGGGGGTTCGGGCGCCGTCCACCAGGTAAACCGGTCGACGGGGCGCTTGTTCCTGATGCTGGACCATATAGCCATCCTCTGCAGTCTGTAAATGCCTGAAAACGAAAGCATAACACGCGGTTATGGGTTGTCTCGTGGTAGTTTAAGGTGTGAGCGCGTCTGACTGTCAAATATTGATGTAGGAATGTCTCTGCATGTGTGCCCTATATTGGTGCCCACCCTGATGGCGGGCACCACCAAGAGGCACCCCGGTGCGATAACGGTGCCCACAGCCCCGTATTTTATGGTTGTTAAGGGATCATAGCGCCGGAGTTGGCACTGTGCCCCGTGATGGCGCGTAACTTGCTAGTTTATCACCCAATCGTTTGATAAACGGATGCCAGGCAATCCCCGCATTTCGGGACGCAGGGCCAGCTGTACCGGAGACTTGAGAATGGCCAACCCACCCCCCATCACCAAACTGTTCGCTCAGCCATCACAGGCCGTAACGTCTTTGCCGTCACCGTCTGGCCGCTATATTCCCTGCTATCAGCCTATCGTCGATACCAGTACGGGACGAGTTGCAGGCTATGAATCACTGGCCCGAATCCGGGCCAGTGACGGGCAGCTACGCACGGCAGCCGGTCTGTTTACCAGCGGGCACTATGCGCCGAGCGCCGTGCTGAGAATCGATCGGGACTTGCGCCAGAAAGCGTTGAATACATTCGCTCACGAGCCTCAAGCAGGCTTTCTTGCACTCAACATCTGTCCGCACTGGGTGGACCGCCTGGATCAGAACGAGCTGATTCCGACCCTGGGGCTGATTGAATCTTCCGGGATCGATCCGGCCCGGGTCATTGTCGAAATCACCGAGCGTGCCGGCGATATTGATAACCTGCGTCGGTTAACCCGGGAGTATCAAAAACAGGGCATCCGCGTTGCGATCGATGATTTTGGTTCCGGCGCCTCCCAGGTCGATCGCATTGCGGCCTTGACCCCCGATGTCATCAAGCTGGACATGGGCTTGTTGAAAGCGGCAGTGCTCGGTGGTATCGAGGCGGATATTGCGTTGTCGATTACCGAAATGTCCAAGCGCATCGGCTGTCAGGTCATCTGTGAGGGCATAGAAACCGAACAGGAGTATCAATTTGCGCTGGAGTGCGGCGCGGACCTGATTCAGGGCTGGATTCACGGCAAAGCGAGCGAGTCGTTGATGGAGCCGACGGCCACCGTGAACAAAACACAACATCTGAAGAGCCGATATCTGAGCCGGAAAGCTCGCGCATACTCCGAGGCGATGATCCAGCAGGAGGCGGTAGGGCGCCAGCTTCAGAGTGTGGCGAGACAACTGCTTGACACTCAGCCACTGCCGATCCCTCTCCTCGCTGAGCTGAATCGCCTGGGCGTCGTTCGCTATTATATTTGTGATGCTGAAGGTAATCAGGTATCGCCAAATGTTGAAATTGCCACGGGGGAAACCCTGGACCAGTTCATCGGCAAGAACTGGAGCCACCGGCCCTATTTTCCGCAGCTGATTGGCCTGGGGGAGCAGCGCAATGCATCCATGGTGGTCTCCAATGCCTACCGGGATACGACCAGCGGCATACGCTGTAAAACGTTCGGGATCCGGTTATTGAACCACCAATTCCTTCTGGCGGATGTAGATGTCAGCGGAGAGCTCTGATCAGGGTAGGGCATCCAGCTCGGCCCGAAGCGCCTCTCCTGTGGGCTTGAGTTGAGCCAGCCCCTTTGCCGTGCGACGCTCGCTGAGCCAATAGAGGATCGGAGCGGCAATAAAGATAGACGAGCTGGTTCCCACAACGATGCCAAACAGCATCGGCCAGGCGAAGCTCTGTACTGCGGCGCCACCCGCAATCGCCATTGGAACAATAGCCAGCACAGTGGTGATTGAGGTCAATAAGGTGCGGCTCAATGTCGCGGAGATGCTGTCGTTAAACAGCGTCCACAACGATCGATCTGGATCCAGGCGCAGGTTTTCCCGAATGCGGTCAAACACCACCACCTTATCGTTCACCGAATAGCCGATCAGCGCCAGCAGGGCGGCCACCGCTGTCAGATTAAACTCAATGCCTGTCAACGCAAAAAAGCCAACGGTTTTCGCCAGATCCAAAGCCAGCGTCAAGGTCGCCGCCAGGGCGAAATGTGATTCAAACCGGAACCAGAGGTACATCAGCATACCGCCACCGGCCATCAAAACGGCGAGAATCGTTGCCTCGGTAAAGTCTCCGCTGACTTTGGGGCCCACCATATCCACCCGCGGAAAACTCGCGTCGGGGTCGGCGGCCAACACCTCGGCTTTCAGGTGTTGCACCAGTGAGCCGGAAGCGACGTTATCAGCCGTTTCGGTGGGCAAGCGAACCTGAAACACACCCGCCTCACCAAACTCCTGAATCGCCGCACCCGCGAGGGCCGGGTCCGTCAGCTGGTCGCGCAACTGTTCGACGGACAGGGCCGGAGCGCGAACCTCCACCACGCTGCCGCCGGTAAAATCCACACCGTAGGTCAGCCCCGGTGACACAAATAGCCCAATGGATACCAGAGACAGTACCGCCGACAGGGCGATACCGGCAAAACGGGCTTTCATGATATTCAGCGGCGCTTGTCCGGCCCTGCTCATCCAGGCCAGACCGGGTATCACCAGCGCACGCCGCCCGAGGCGCCTGACCCGCCACTCCATCAACACCCGGGCCACGGCAATGGCTGTAAACAAAGAGGTCAGCAGGCCAACCGCCATGGTGACGGCAAACCCCCGCACCGGACCGCTACCGAACAGAAAGAGTAAACTGATGGCAATCAGCGTGGTGACGTTCGAGTCCAGAATGGTTGCCCAGGCACGGCCAAACCCCGCATCCAACGCCTTCCAGGCGCGACCACCCTGAGCGACTTCCTCGCGAATGCGTTCATTGATCAGAATATTGGCATCCACCGCCATCCCAATGCTCAGGATAATGCCCGCGATTCCCGGCAAGGTCAGCGTCGCCCGAAACAGGCTGAGCACGCCAAAAATCAAGGCGATATTCAGCGCGAGTGCGGCGCTGGCAATCAAGCCCCAGCGCCGATAAACCACCAACATGAAACCAAACACCAGCAAGGTACCCAGTAAACCGGCACTGACCCCCATGGCGATGGAATCACTGCCCAGCTCCGGGCCCACCGTGCGCTCTTCCACCACGTCCAGCGGTGCGGGCAGGGCACCGGCCCGTAGCAGCAAGGCCAGATCGCTGGCTTCCGTGGTGGTAAACCCGCCGCTGATCTCCCCGCTTCCTCCGGCAATGACGGAGCGTATGACCGGCGCGGTAATGACCTCACCGTCCAGAACCACCGCCAGTGCCCGCCCGATGTTGTCCCGGGTCATGTCGCCAAAACGACGGGCGCCGTCATTGTCCAGCTTGAAGTTGACAATCGGTTCCCCGGTATCCGGATTGAACGCCATCTGTGCATCGCGGATGTGCTCGCCTTGCAGGGCAACCCGCTTTTCCAGGCGATACAGTGATTCATTCTCAGGGCCCTGCAACTGCAGCACAGGCCCTACGGATTGATCGTTGACGGCCCAATGGAAGGTCATCTTCGCGGTCGTGCCCAGCAGGGTCCGAATTCGGCTCGGGTCATCCACACCGGGTAACTGGACCAGAATGCCGTCTTCACCCTGGCGGGTGACTGTGGGATCAGTCAGCCCGGTCTCGTCCAGGCGACGCCGGACCATCTCCAGACTGCGTTCAATGACATCATCCAGGGCGACCGCACGCTCGGCACTGGACAGCGCCTCAAAGCCGAGATCCGTCGTATCAACGTTCAATAACAAGTGAGAACCACCGCGCAGATCCAGGCCGAGGGCGAGTTGATTGGTGGTGTACCAGGAGGGCAAGGCCTCACTGATGGATTTGGGAAGTAGGTTGGGTAGGGCGCTCAGCACGCCCAACAGAATCACCAGGCCATACACGATGGCACGCGTTTGCAGGGATTTCATGGGAATTCCTCGTTTAATCCGTAAAAGAAGTGAAAACTGGGACGGATTAGACGAGTGGCGGCGCTCGTGGTGCCTGGTTTAACGGGTGCTTCAGCCTGGGAGGCGTCGGTGATTGATAGTCATAGGAGGGCGCCGACAGCTCGGCGACTGTGCCATTAAATGCGTTATTGGCGGCGAATGCTTGATCGCCTTCGTCGGTTCCTTCTGACGACTGGCGCTCTCCGTTGGGAAGGGCATTGAGCACCGTGGACGACGGCGCGCCTACCACCGGGTCAAAGGCGCCCGAAAAGCCGACCCCCAGCGAGTGGTCCGAGGTTTGAACGCCACCAGCCCCGGCGCCCAACAATCCCACTGACAGCACCAGCAAAGTGAGCCACAAAGCGCTGAAGGCTCCGGACTTGCGGCGATGTCTTGATGGGTTGGGTCGGTACATGGGGCTGCGCCAAGTGTGTTTAATCGATAGATTGGGGGCGGCCGGAGGTAAAGTCAATCCGGGCTTGCAAATAAAATGCGGAAGCGTGCGTTGACCGTAAGGTCTCCTATGCCAACTGTGCTGGATGTGGGATATCGAACAGACTCTATGATGGCAGTGCAATAGCCTGACGGTGTGCCCGGTCAGCCAACTGCCGAGGTACTGACTCTTAGGGGTCATAGGTCGCAAGGTGTTGGCCATTAGCAATAGCAGGAGAAACCGGCATGGAAAAGATAATGCGACAAATTCCGATACTGGCATTGGCGATGCTGTTGGCCATGTTTGCAGGTTGCGCCTCTACCGAGACCAGTTCTGGCACGGGAGAGTACATTGATGACACGGTCATTACTGCCAAGGTAAAGGCGGCGATTTTCAATGATTCAACATTGAAAAGCTCGGAAATAAACGTAGAAACCTTTAAAGGCGTGGTGCAGTTGTCTGGCTTCGTAAACTCCCGGGCTGATATTAACCGGGCCGTCAGTATTGCACGTGAAGTGAAAGGGGTGACATCGGTTGAGAACGACATGAAGCTGAAATAGCCCATCCGGTACCAATCTGGACTGGATACGTCGAGGCACGCTGCTGGTGTGTTGGCTTGAATGGGCTGTGAAACCTTCCATCAATTGAGCTATGCTCAAGCGTAGCTCAATTGCCTACAAGTGGCTGAACGGAAGGCTCATAAGGACCCGTCATGGCTTATTTCAGCAAGCACTATCACGACCCCGGCACCGAGCCCGGAACCCTGGTTGCGAAGAGCGAGACCAGAGAGCCGCCGAGCTTTCACCTGATCGATTACACCGAGGATCACCTGGAGGAAGTCAGGCTGGTAAACGCCGCGGATTGCCGGGACTATGTGATCAGAGAGACAAGAACCTGGATTCAGGTCAATGGCCAGGTAGATCCGGAAACACTCAGAAACCTGGGCGAGCTTTTTGATCTTCATGATCTCGCCCTGGAGGACGTGCTCAATACCGGACAACGTCCCAAACTCGAGCTCTATGACGACCGGCTGTTCCTGATTGCGGCGATGCCATTCTACAGCGGCGAAGATCTGGAGATTGTCCAGATCAGCCTGTTCATCGGCAAAAACTATCTACTCTGTCTTTGTCCATTGGATGAAGACCCCTTCGAACCCGTCCGCCAGCGCATGCGGTTGCCCAATAACCGGCGATTTCTATCCCGGGACATCGATTACCTGCTGTACGCCTTATTGGATCTGGTTATCGATTCTGGGTTTCCGGTGTTGGAGCAGTTCGGCTACCAATTAGAGGACCTGGAAACAGATCTGCTCGAGCATCCGAGCCAGCGAACATTGGCCCAGATTCATGGCCTAAAGCGAGAACTCCTGGTACTTCGCCGAGTGCTTTGGCCACAACGAGAGCTACTGACTAGCCTGATGAGAGCCGAAGATCCGTTAATTCATGCCAACACGCAGGTCTATTTCCGAGACTGCCACGATCACAGCGTACAGATCATCGAACTGCTGGAGAGCTTTCGGGAGATGACGACCAGTATGCTCGATATTTACCTCTCCAGTATCAGCCAGCGCACCAATGAAACCATGCGGGTGTTGACGATCATTGCCACCGTCTTCATACCCCTGACGTTCGTGGTGGGCGTGTACGGCATGAATTTCGAGAACCCGGTCAGCCCTTGGGCGATGCCAGAGTTGCGTTGGTACTTCGGCTACCCGATGGTATGGGGTATTATGATTGCAATCACCACAGGGCTGATCTGGTTCTTCAAGCGACGCGGATGGTTATAAACCGAAGCGGGCAGGGGAGGAGGGGCACCTCCCCAAACCCTTATATCAATACGATAGAAACTGATACGCGTCAGTATTCATCCATTATGAACTTCTGTGATCCCCAGTCATTCCATTCATAAATGACGAGTTTCTGATCGTTGGAAAACACGCCGTTGTAGACCTTCAGATAAAAGCTGCTGTCACTTCGGTTACGAAAAGCGACGTGCTCCTGCCAGGCATCAACGTAGACCGGTTCCCAGATTTGGCTGTGATAATCCTGATCTTCATAAATAACCGCGTCTTCGTTGTTCTGGAGTATCCCCTGATAGACTTTGATATTCTTTGTGGGGTTACCGGCATTGGTTATTTTCACGTGACCGTCTTTGGCGTTCACCAGGTGCCACTTGAAGTCATCCGAAGCGCCGCATTGATAGATGACCATGGTATTGTTCTGCGAAAAATCACCATTCTGTGGGGTGACACAGTAGGACTGGGCGCTTTTGGGCTTAAGATAAAGGTCCGGAATCGTGTAGCTGCTGTAGTTCCCACTGTAGAGGTTAGTGCCGGCGTCATCACGGTAATTTTCCGCTACCTGGGCCGATCCGGAATTGACATTTACCACATAACCGGACGTACCATCCAGATCAACAATATTTTGGGAAAATTGGTTGTTGATGCCCCAGCCTGAAACAATGCTGAACACATCGAACGCATCATTTATCTCTGAATTCCCGTTTCGATAGCCGGTATTGTATCGAATGATCGCGTCATTGCCTTTTACGTCAATAAAGCTGTCGGCATAATGTTCTCCCGAAATGCCTGTGCCATTAAAGGTATTGTATTCGACAATGGTTCGCAGGGTTCCTTCCTTGATGTCAATGTGTTCTCCACCAACACCCGGGCCGATGCGGTTGCTTCTGATGACGTTATCGTGACAGTTTTCGTCATATTTATCCCACTGGCTGGATGCGGTGCCAACGTAAATGCCCTCGCCATAACCCTCGCGACCGGGCGCGCCTGTATCATGGATATAGGAGTTCTGAATCACATTATTCGAGCTGGCATCGCGAAAGTGAACGCCTTCGTCCCGGGTATCGAACACCTCAACACTCTCCAGAAGGTTGTAATTCGCGCCATCCAGAATGATGCCTTTCTGAGCATGAGTCACCGCGAGATTCTTGAAATCCCAGTAGTCGCCCTTGATGTGGAGAACGATTTTTGAGGACAGGGAACTGCCTTCGAGTACGGCGGGATTATCCGGATCTTCGCTTCGCACGACAATTCGACTGCTAGCGGTTCCGCTGGCATCGGCGAAGAAGTGAGCCCCGGAATAACCACTGGTGGAGGTGTTGCCTTCGTATGTACCTGGTGCTATGACGATCTCATCGCCCGGCGACGCGTTCTGGAGTGCATTCTGGATCTCAGAAGCGGAATCCACCAACAGGGTGCTTGACCACGCCGTCGGTGCCAGGCATAACCAGGCAATAACGAATACCGGATGGAAAAAACGGTTCTTGGAATGGAGTTGTGATTGTATGTCTGACATAGTCTCTGTTCTCGTGTCTATATTATTTGAATGTAATGGCTATAAACCATGAAAGGCGTCCTTGAAAACTCCTCCGAACAGCGACCATCTTCACGGTAAGGTGGGAAGGTGGCCTTACCAATATGGTGGATAATGCAAAATCTGTCAAATGTCTCCCAAAGCCATGACTTCGCATAATGTATATTATGTTAAATTATGCCTAGAGGAGACATCTGAGGTCCCCGATTCGCTTTTGTCATTTCAATGTGAGATTGAGATCCGGTCTCACCACCATTTGAAAAGCGCAAGCCCTTGCTACAACTAGCTTCCAGCCCTTTTTCAGCTCAAGGCAAGATGCCTGTTTTCAAAATTAGATGAGATTCTTGCCGTTTTGACTTCTTCTAAAGTTGCCCTTGCGGTGCACTTACAACGTGTGGCAAAGACCCGAAGCGCTTTCAGCCCCGTTATCAGTTTAAAATTATCCAATTATGGGAAAAACACCTTATGTAACAATAAGTTACATGGTCTTGTAGCGCAAAATAGCCCGATCTTGTATCAGTTTACGTATCAGTTGTTAGAAGCAGCGTGTCTACTTGTCGCTGGAAAGCGCCCAGCGCCCAGCGCCCATTCCCGATCCACTTGCCCTACCGCCTTTTGCCGGCCTCTCAGGGTTTAGGGTCAGGCCCTGGACTCGGCGTTCTGTGCACGGATGGCTTACGGGTCGTCTTTCCTACATTCGACTGTGTCTCCAGCTTCCGCATTCGGCCAAAAGCGGCCATTGAACTAAGTAAGCTATCCCCGTAACTCCACTGTCGATAACCAATCTTCAAGCTCTCTAAACGAGATAACATCTTCGCTCGCTATCGGTAGATCTCTTTTATATTTCATAGGCATTTCAGTGCTTGTCAGAAGAGCATTTCTTACAGATAAAACCTCCTCCCTATAATTGATCCTCTGCAGAAGGTCATCTAAATTATCAGTAGACCAACTAACACGATTTAAGTGTTTCCTGAGTTCATCTTTCTCCTCACCTCTAAACCTATTACACACATCTGCAATTTCAGAGATTGTCTTGGCCATTTGAAGCTTTTTACACTCAAAAATAAGCATCACACCATCTTTAATTGCCAACACATCAATATCACCAAGTTCTTGAGAGGCCCCCACTGTTGTCATCAGAACCTCTTTCTTGACATGCCATCCCTCATTTCCAAGCTTAGAAGCAACTAACTCGGTAAAATCCGATCCTCTTTGTTCTATCATAGAGCCGACATAGCTACGCATAACGGTAGAATTAAAAAACTCTGTATTGAACTCCCCCTCTTTTGCTCTATCAAGAAAATAAGCAACCCCAAGGCGAATCAATGAAAGGCTTAGGAAAATCTCGTCATCATTTAGCTGAAGAACAGGTTTAACCAAGCAGCTTAACCTTCTTTTAAATTTCCAGGGTGCTATATCTCTAAAAGAGAAACCTTCGGGTGGCACAGACCATTCATTCCTTGGGTATAATGTGAATGCTTGGAAGAATCGTCTCACACTATCCGCCTCCAAATTTCTATTTGTTACAATACGACTCACTAAGTCCTCCAAGCTCGTTGTGATAACGGGCTGGGATGTCTCAACGTGCAAATCGATAATTTCTGCCCAACACTCAACAATATGATGGGCTAAAAGACCATATTCAGCCAATAGGGCATTGTCAAAATCTTCACCAAAAACACCTTTTTTAACCCCTGCTTTCTCGACAATCTTGGCATTGTATAGCTCTTCGTAATCATCTATCGCCTCAACAAATTGGCCCCTAAAGTGTCCTGAAAAATATGGCAAAAGCATCTCTTCCATCACTTCTGTGGGCATGAAATATGTTCCATTCATATTAAAAATGAGTTTTGGCGCCACTAGCCCCCAGTGAATTGCATCAGAATCGGAAGCTGTATTAACCAATATAGATGTAAGAGAGAGCAAATCACCAATAATGCCTTCATCTACAGGTAGCCCTGATTCATCAGGGCATTCACTTAACGACATTTCCATTAATGAACGTAAGCATAAGGATGCCAAGCTCCGGTCGGACTCCCTCTCGCGAGCCACCCGAATAACATCGTCATGCTTTGAATAAATAGCGAACACTGCTCTTGCTGTTCTTTTCCATTGTCCTCGATCTTGCTCAATAGAGTTAATCAGTGAAGCAGTCTCATTTAATATGGAGATTCTGTTCACTTGAGAAAGAATAGACTTAATTCTCAACCATATTTCATCAACAATCCTGTTTAGGACAGATCCACAATTACGTTTCCCTTCAATCTCCTGGTTGGATAACTTTAAAAACTTACTTATGCGAATAAGTTCAAATGTTGTTCTCCTTCTATCGACAAATTGTGGTTTTCGAGACACTGCGTTTAGTAGAAAATCAGCGGAATCATATGAAACAAATATATGAACAAGACGAACAGCTGAATCACCTAAAACATAATCTATGGCATCGTCCATATGCTCATTAATATCATTACCTTTCTCTGCCAAAAATTTTTCCAAAGAGCATAGAATAAGATTGAGTACTAACTTCTCACCAGTGTTTTCAACTTGTGCAAAATTAGCCATGAAATTTGGCTCAATCTGTATCCTGCAGACATCACCACTCCAATAAATGTTGGCACCTCTTTCATCTTTCGACTCCAAATCAATTTGATCTCTTGAAACCAATCCCGAAAAATCAATAATTATCTGCAATGAATGGCGGTCCTCAAAGCTTACACGTGAAGATATATAGCTAAGAGCTTCTTCCGCCGCCCCAATAAAACCAGACCACCACTCATATATTGTTGGTCGATCTGAAGTTTCATATGAAAAGTCAGCTCCAAACCAAAGATTAACAAATTCTGATTCAACAAGCCCATTCAGAAATCCATTAATCAAGTCATCAACAGAAGCATATATTGGCTTATTCTTCATCCCCACATAAAAAGAGTCTCGTGTTAACCGTTCAACCCTCTTCCAGGTTCCATCAATATATTTTACGCTATGTCTGTCCCCCTCTATTCGAAGGTCTCTCCTGAGTGAAAACACAAAATCCGTGTATAAGCTTATAAACCCACTTTCTGAAACTGGAATTTCGTCAGGAACACACTTAAAGTCAGCTTCCCGCCAAAAACCAAAATAATTAAAATCTCCATTTACGTTATGTAACTTGACCCCCTCATTTTCCATCCATTGTTTCTGATTTATACATTGGAAGAACTCTTCCAAGGGCTTACTTTTAGAGTTGCTAATGAGGAAAAGGTCATTTAAACTTAATGCAGAAAAACCCCAGTCATCCGGCCATTTTTCGAGCCCAAAGTTATAACCTCTACCAAGACCGCCATGTGTAGTAAGTGATAAGCCTGATACAAAATTATCCTGTGATTTACAGTATTCAGCGATGTCATGAAAAAATTTACTAAGAGCCACAACATTATCTTCCGATGGGGTGTGGTAACTACTCATTCCGTTATCAATTATTTCATTAATTTCATCATGTAGAATTACTGCATGAAGATAATTACCTGAATCATCCTTTAGTAAAAGTGAATGCATTGAAGGCATGTTTTCGATAGTAGACAGATCTGGATTTATCGATTCGAACTTGCCTTTGAACTCACGAAGAATTTCATCTGTTAATTGTTTTGCTTGGTGGTTCGCCAATAGTTGCGAAAAAGTGCCTAAGCTACCATTTACTTTACAACCAGATATAAAGTAATGTCTGACAGAAATTCCTACTGCACTTGGAATTGAAAGGATATAACTACCGTCAATTTCAACGATGGGCTTTCTTTCTAAAATTGAATTTCCAACTGTCGATTGCTTTAGATCAAACATTTCTTCGTTTGATATGATAAATGGCTCAATTGATTCAGCCGTAACACCCAGATTCGTCATTTCATCACGAGTGAAAGTTACTCGCTTTGACAACGAACCGTATTCATCTGACCTAGGGACGTTGATATTCTCTTTATCCCGTGAATCTTCACTGGAATTTCGGCTTAAGCCTGACCGTGAAGCAACCTCCTCACTTAATTTGAGCAAAGATATACAGCTTTCCTTTATTTTCTGGAGGCTTCCAGGAAGCTGATACCGACTTATTATATCTACCAAGGATTGAATAAAATAGTCATTAGCTTCCCAGAGAGCATTAAAAACCCTAAGATCTCCATGCTCCGTTAAGATGTTTGAAACAAAAACATCCTCTTGGGGGTCTTCAATCATTGCAACTTGAGTGTTGCCCATTAAATCATTAAGAACTGTTTTAAAAGTTGTTCTGTTAGGTTGCTTACCTCCTCTCGAATAAGCAACTGCAAGGTGGACAAGAGTCTCACACCTAATTGAATTTGCTGAAAGCTTTGGAAGTGTTAGTAGACCTGCTGCAATAGCCACTGTTTCTTTATACTTAAAAGCAGACAGATATTGCCCCACGTCTCTACATAGTTTTGATTGTAAATCGACCATTAAAACCCCTCTATCATTTTTTCTTTTCTTATTCAGCTATTGATACTTATAATTAAGCCACTAGGGCCACTTCCACCTTATAGATAATTTCCTAAATTAGTCTTAATGATTGAAAAATCATTGGGGCAGTTTATTTAACTATGTTCCCTTTGGGTCGAAAACGGCGTAGGTGCCATTAATCGGCACACGAGGGTTAGCGCGCCAACACTATACTCGATACTGAAAACACTATTATAGGAGAATAGCAATGACCAATGTATACCGCTCGTCTTCAAGTATCGATCCTTGGCTACCTTGATGGGGCCAAAATTTACCTCTCGTCATCCTCACATGGGTAAGCGGGCTCGACTTCAGGGATGCGTGCAGCGAACTCATTAAAAAGCCATTCATATTTTGGTCCCACACGCTTATCATTTTTTTAGGTCCCTCTCAATTGATCAATCTCAGACCGGTGCCGAGAGCATAGACTCCTGGAATTTATGGAGAACCTTCTCACCCGCCAATGCCAGCGAGCTGACGTTGAGTATATGCTTGAAGGACGTTGCGATTGATGCGTAGTAGAAGTCACCATCTTCCTGAGTAAATAACTCAAAAAGCTCGAGCGATTGAACCTTTCTATACTGCTCAATGCAGTGTTTGTCGATCAAAAATCTCAGATAATCGGCGAGCTATGAATCAAGACAATATTCTCGATTCATAGCGGGGCCTTCTGCCCTTACTAAAAGAATCTTAATCTAGCTAATCGACCAACGCAGTTATTCTTTCCGATAATTCAACTAACTCCGATCTCGTAACTCCGCTATCCTCGTACGTTGATTGCTCAATAATTTTAATGGCACACATGGAAGGCCAAAAACGCTCAATAACATCGTCAGGTTTCATCCCTACCGCATTTCCAATAATTTTCTTGGCGTCACATGTATCGGTGAAGGTCACCTCTGCTCCAGATTCATCCTTAATCAAATCTTTGCATAGGTAATTTTCTATTTCACGCTTACGTGTGGAATAGAACGCCCTACCTTGTGCTTCTACCTCGGCTTTACGTTTTTGAATAGACTTGGCCTGCTCCGGGCTACCGCCAACATCTGAATCAAGAAACACGCACCACGGTAATCCCAGATCATCAGCCAATTTATGCGTCACCCAGTGTTTGACATTTCCGCTACCTCCTGTTTGAAGGGGAACTATCCCAGCGTCATCTAAGCTGGCTGCGATATGACCTGCATCTTTCAGAGTTGTGGTTGTATGACGCAGGAAGGTTACATCTGACTTTCCCTCTACCAATACAACCCCTCTGGCGCGCTCCATACCGGTCTCAGGTAATACGCCGAGGCTTTCGGCAGCCTCTTTTAGCACCGTATCACTTGGCATTTTAACTATTGGGGAGCCTTCCGGCCCCCTAGTGACATAACGAATGCCTTCAATTGGAATCAAACCGGCTAAGGCAGGTACATGAGTGGTCACCAGAATCTGTCGATTGTCTTGATTGGCTAACTCCAGTAAAGCCTTCATCAGCATAATCTGGTAGTTGGGGTGCTGAGAGGTTTCTGGTTCCTCAATTGCGTAAATGACGTTTCGATTTGATCCCACAACGGTCTTTTCAGCCTCAGCACGAAAAAAATTCAATAGAATTAAACGGCGCACTCCGCTACCTCGTTTATTAATAGGAATGCCGTCTTCACCATCTAATGTAAAATTAAATGTCCATTTTGGCTTATCTTTAAATCGGGGCTTTAGCTCCTTCGCTAGTTCTGGAGCCATCTCTCGTAATTTCTCCAGTGTGCGATCGGCCACATCTAGCACGCTCTGTTCTATTTGTTCTTCAAGGGAAGAAATCTGTTCTTGTAACGTAGCTTGAGCGTCCTTCACTGCCTGCTGTAGAGGGTTTTTAGCTTCAGAATCGCCATCACTGCTTTCGCGATCAGCCTTAAACAGGGCAAATGTCGGAAGTTGATCTTGAATTTTAGTCCAAACTGATTTTCCTTCTGTTGACAGCCCCTTGTCGACGTCCAGTAATGTTTCAGCTAGCTCTAATGGTTGAGAGCCATCTCGAATAGCCTTACGCCAGAAAGAAGCCACTCGTTTGTCGGCGACGACTTCCTCAATGCCGCGATCTTTACCAAGCTTCTTTAAATCATTTATTTTCAGACCAAGCATGTTATGTAAATCTTTGTCGACAGGGTGCTGGCACCGAATGTAGGTTTTATCAGGCTTACCGGTTGTGGTTGCTTTGAAAACCTTTACAACCTCGACGCAACCCTCTGAATTTAGAAGTAGTTCATCCGCCAACGTTGTCTGGACATTTTCATCCAAAATGAGACTATCTGGAAGTTCATCAAATACACAGGTAATCTCAAAGTTACTTTCACCTGCTTCTAACCGGAAGCAGTTTATGTCATTTTTGTCCGCCTTAGCACCATCAGCCTCAAAGAATATTGCCAAAGCTTCCAGTATGGTAGATTTACCAAAGTCATTACGGCCAACAATACCAGTCATGGATCCATCGATAGGTATAACTGTCGTATCTCGATACCCTCTAAAATTGGTTAGCTTAACTGATTTTAAGCGCATAATTGACTTCCTTACATAAGGTTCGCAGAAAAGGGTCGAAATGGCGTTTAAGCCCAATTTAGTAAAATCTACTAAGAGGAAAAATATCTATCCTAATGTCCGCTTGGGGTCGAAAACGGACGAACCAAGCTAGTATTTCGGCGCACACTTTTTAAGGCGAAACGAGAAAAAGAGCGCACGACTCAGAGGAGTTGGACGCAAGTTAATTTAGTCCAGGTTAAATGAAAAGCTCACGAACCGGGATAAAGGGCCGTCCAGTTTCTGCCGCTCGCCATACTTTTGCTTCCAATACATCCTGTACAGAGATCGTTCTTCTAAGCATTTCCGATAAATCGAATCCGTCCATGCATACTATGCGTTTCCCCTCCCCGAAAGCCTGGAGCCTTTCATTGGAGAAGCAGCTATTACTCAAAACAGTCCTCGAGATCAAGACGCCTTCTGGCCGAGCCTGCCTTCAAATGTGTGCAAGTCCCCCGCCCCAGTAGGACCATTTTGCAACTTGGCCTCCGATAAGTAGGTTTCGCTTCGGAGATAAGCGTCATAACGTGTTGATTTATATGGAAATTATACTCCCTCTTTAAATAAAAGAATGACATATTGGATAAATTGTGCCCTATTTCGCAGACAAATTAAATGCACTACTGATATGGGTCAAAATCTGACCAGATCAGAATATCTGATTTACGTATACTTTTACCGTGTCATCGGTAAATGGGAACACGGTTCGACTGCACTGATCATGCGCAGTAAATATGCCTCAAGGACCTCCTTGTCCGCATATTAGTAGTGGTCTAGACTCGAACTGGGCTTAGAGCGAGGTTACATATAATCGTTAGTCGCTACCTTTTAGTAACCCCCCGTTCGTAAAAACTTAAATGGTTATGGTTACCCAAAGGAACCCTACCCTTCACCTCAGGAAACGACCAACAAAGTGCGGGATCGCTATGAATCGGTATGGATTGACTAATATCACCCTCCACAATTCCTACTACTCGAACCTGACGGTCTCCATCAAGACTGATGGCCACACGAACTGCTCAGGGACAAACGCCGCTGGAAAGACCACCATGTTGCGGGTTCTGGCACTGTTTTACGGGTGTAGGCCGAGTCGATTTGACGCGAGGGCAACAGACAAAAAGCCTTTCCAAGAGCATGTACTACCAACCGCCTCGAGCTTGCTCATCTATGATTATCAGCGAGAGGATGGCGAGTACTGTGTCGCGGTGTACCGAAACAACAGCGGCCTGGTCTACCGGTTTCTAAAGGGGCATAGCCGGGATGTCTTTTTCAATGAGAGTACTGGCGCCTTGCTTAAAGAGGGTAAGGCGGCGACTGACATTTTCACACACCTGATAAAACAGCAGGTTGATAAGGATGCGGTCAGCTCTCAGGTGACGACCATTTCCGACTATGCGGCGATCATCCAGAACAACGTCCCTCGGCACCGGCGCCGCAACCAGTCCGGGCGTAACCTGCATTACCTTGCTCAAAAGTATTGCTTGGGCGTGCGGGGGTCTGACATGCGGCTCATGGGAGAGCTGTCCTACACCTTGATTAAGCGCTCCCAGATGTTTGAGCGCTTAAAGCAAATGGTGGTGGAGACGCAATTCAGCTATGAGCCCCCGAAAGTGCCTAAACACAAAGGAAACACCAAGTTAAGTGCCAACCTCCGGAGCCTGAGAAGCTTCGCTGTTCACGAACCCATTATCCGAAAGGCCATTGTCCAGCACCGCGAGCGACTGTCGCTGCAGAACATCATCCTCCGGCATGTCCGTGGCATTGTCTCCGGACGAAATGACCTCGCCTCCCAGATCGCCGCTGATGAAGACCACCTACTATCACTCAGGGCACAGAAAGAGCAGGTTCAGGCGACCTACGAGACAGAGCGTGATGCTCTCTCCCAGAAGGCCTCCGACTGCCAGCACCGCCTGAAGTCTCTTACCAAAGATATCGCCAAAGCCGATGCCGAGTATGAGAATTGGCTTGAGGCTGACATGGGTACAAAGAAGGAAGAGTTCGCGCAGCTCGATAGCTACTGCGAACGCGAGCAGCAAGCACAAAGCCATTACAAGGCCCTGCTTGACAACCAAAAGGGCCTTATCGAAGACCGGGACCGACGGCTCAATGCGATTGAAAGTAACCGCCTAGAGAATATTCAAAAGCATCGCGAACGGATTGACGACCTGAAAGTGGAGATCGACAGGTGTAAAGACCGCTACGAAACGTACTCTAATGAGGTTCGAAGAGAGTACTCCCGGAGGGAAGAGACCCTACGCGCCGCTTGGGAGGACAAGCGCACCCCTTTGATACAGAAGATCGCTCGCCTGGAAACCCTGGAGCAGAGTCTGGTGCCCACCGAAGCGGAAATGCTTGAAGAGGCCTCCGCCAGTGAGCACATCAGCGACATCGACAGCAACATTGAGCGACTGGAAACTGATCTTGAGCGCGCCAAGATAGACATGGATGCGGCCAAATCTCTGCGTACCTCCCGTGCGGAGGCCCTCAGAAAGCGTGACCGTCAATTGGCCTCTGCAAAGCGTAAAGTGGAAGAGCTGGAGCGGCTTTGTCACCCTCCTGAAAAATCCCTGTTGCGCGAGCTGCGTAATAACGTACCAGACTGGACGGAGACGATTGGTCGTCTGATTCAGCCCGAGCTGCTTGAGCGCAAAGACCTGGTACCGGATTTTGTGGAGACGCAAGTAGACGCCAGCTTCTACGGGCTGATACTGGACTTGGATAAAATCGACAAGTCCGATGTTGCGCAGGGCATTGAAGCCCTACAAGAACGATTGGATATCGCTCAGGCCTATCAAAGGAACGCCGAAGATGCCCGTAAAAGCGCTGAGGAACAGCTCCAAGAAGCCGTTGAGGCTCATCGCCAAGCGGAGTTGTCGCAGGGAGAAGTCGACCACCAGCGTCGAGCGGCCGCCAATGCACGCCGAGAGGCTACGCACTACCTCAAAGGACTTCAGTCACGTCATAAGGACAACCTCCAACAGCGCCGTCAGGATATTAAAGACGATCGTAAAGCTCAGCAAGCAGAGCTGGACGCAGCAAAGAGGGACTTTGAGCAAGCACTGAAAAGCGCTATCGCTCAACGCGACAAAGCCATTAACGATGCCTTGGCGGTCCGATCGGAGGAAACTGGGGACCTAGAAGACAAAATCCGCAGTCGGGAGTCGTCTATTGAAGCCGTTCAGTTGGACGCAATAGAGCAAAGTGACGAAATTCAGCTGACCTACAAGCAGAAGATGGCCGATCAGGATGTGGATGAAGCAGCCCTCTCACGCGCCAAGCAACGGTGGGACGAGGCTGCGGCCAAAGTGCGTGAGGTTCAGAGCTATCGCGAGGATCTTTACACCTACAACCACTGGCTCTCTCGAACGTGGGCCGAAGTTCCAAAGCAACGTGAGGAGCAGAACGTCCTGACGGAAACACTGGTACAGATGCAGCGCGAACTGGAGCAGATGCATAGGGATCACCGCCGGGAAATGAACGCGTTCGATGATCGACTTAAAAGCACGGAAGGCCAGCTACGAGCTGAAAATGAGTTGCTTGGCACCGCCACCACACTCCTGACCCAAGTGGGCGAAGCACCTCCTGGTGAAGCCGCCGAAGGTACTCTGGAGTACCTTTGCCAGAACCTTCAGAGCCTGCTTTCAGAGCAACAGCAGGTCAAATCCCAGGTAATCGATTCCGTTCGTCAAGCCAAAGAGTCGATCTACACGACACCTGAAAGCCGGGTATACGAGGCCTGGAAGCTGCTCGTCGAGGCCCGAAAAGATAGTTCAGGCTACGAAGAGTACTCAGACGCCTTTCTTTTACAGTTGCCTGAGGATCTGGAAACCCTGCTGAATCGATCCATCCCCCAGATTCGAGCTGCCCAGATTGAGACCGTCAAAGCAGTGGGAAGTACCTACGTCGACTTTTACCAGAAGCTGGATAGTCTCGCCAAAGAAGTCTCTCGGGTTAGCCGGCAGCTCAAGCAAAAGATCAACACCGATCAACGTATCGGCTCGCTCAGCAATATTGAGTTGGTGCTCGAATCGCGGATACACACGGCCATTGATGGATGGGAGCAGCTCAAGCTTTTTGTGGAGGAATTCAGTGGCTGGCATTCCATCATGAGCAATGAGCTGCCTCCGGAGTCGCTCGAGGAAGCTTTAGAGTCCGTCATTGTGTTGATTGATCCGGAAACGGTACAAACGAAGATTGAGTCGCTGGTAGACATGAAAATCAAAATGACCGAGAGCGGTCGGCCCACCGAGGTCACCAGTGACGAGTCGTTTGAGGACTCTAGCAGCAACGGATTGAGCTATTTGGCACTGATCGTCATCTTTGTGGGGTTGTCGAGGTACTTATGTCCCAACCATGAAATTCAGCTGACTTGGCCGATTGATGAGCTTGCCAGTTTGGACCCAATGAACGTCTCAAGCCTGTTTACCATGCTCAATCACAATAACATTTGGATGCTCTCTGCTTTTCCCAGTACCGATTTCAACCTACTGCAGCACTTTGAGCACCGATACTTGCTCGATCGTACAACAGGGGTACGCGAGTTCACTGGAAACTCTGAGATCTCCGACGAGGAGATCGACGATGTACTAAGTGCCCTACCCGAGGAGGAAAACGCCTGATGTCCGATACCATGCTATTCGCCCGAGTGACGGAGCAGCTGCTCGGTACCGCGTTAGTTTGCCGGCACACCAATGAGGTTGAGTACAAATATCTGGCCAATGAGGACAATTTTCGCCTGGTTTCCGATTTTTTGGTGCGTATGAACCGCCGTCTGAGGTGGACCAACGACCGAGCTGGGGTTGTTCTAACGCACGCGGACGCCCAGAGCACTCGGGCCAAGCAAGACTGCCGAGCGATGTTCGAGGAAACCGGTGGACAGATCCGCCCACTGGTGGCCTGGCTGACCCTGGCCCAGCGTGCTGATCCTCGGGGAGAGCCCATTAAGGCGGGGGCAACCCTGCGTAAATCGGAGCTTCTTCAAGCTATCGAGGAGTCCGCCGAAATGCAGCGTCGCCTGGACGAGCTGTGCCGGCTGCGAATGTTTCTGAACGATAACAAGACCCCTGATGGCCAGATCAGCCGGATTCTCAGCCGCCTGGTGGAAATGGGCTATTTGGTCGAGTTGAGCCATTCGAAGCTTATTTACAGGGCAACCGCCCGGTTTTCTCTATTTTATGACCTTCTGACATTCATTCAGGAAAACGAAGGCATTGAAATACCCGAAGGCACGGCACCGGTCGAAGGAGAGTTCGATCATGGCGGATGAGATCCTCGGCGTAATTCAGGCTTTGTATTCCCATCGAAAGCTGATTCGCGAGGCGGTGCTGCATCATGGAGGCACCATTCCGGAGTCAGAGGAAACCGAGGCAGCGATTCGGGCCCTGAAAAAGCATCACCTAGTCTGGCAAATGGGGGACACCGAAGCCATCACCCTCACCCGCTCAGTGGTCAATTTGCTGGCGAATGCACAGCAAAACCGATACCGACGCTTGGCTGATGGCAATGTAGACAAACTATGGCGCTCTATTCAAGAGCGTGTCAGCGAACACGACGAAGTACTGGCTCGGGGTCAGATTCAGGACGCCAATCGTCTTTGCGAAGACGTCGCGGAGACTCTCTATGAGCTCGATCATGATATTGAAGAAAGTCTGCGCCGGTTCTCCGACTATATCGAGCACGGCTATGCTCATACGCGGGATCCCAAGCTCCGGGTCAAAGAGAATGAGCGGGCACTGGCTATGGCGCAACGACTCAATGACAGCCTCCGGGGCCTGGACGTCTACTCGGTAGTGGATCAATCAAGATTGCCCAGACACACCCGCCATCTGTTCGTTGCCGGTTTTGCCAAATCACTCTCGCGGGTGCGCGAAGAGGTGGTGGCTACGCTTTACCGTCTCAGCGAGCTGTTGGTTCGGTTACGCGCTGACAGCGAGCTCGGCCAGCTGATACGGGCGTTCGAAGTGCACTTCAGCCATCAGCCGGATTTTCTCCCTGAGGCCCCGACCCTGGTCGGTCCTTTACCTCCAAGGTTGAGTCTCTCCAAGCCCGTGATGCGTCCACCGGGCCAGGCGTTAAGCCACAATATCGGGGCAATGCCAGCCGATGTCTACGGAGTCAATGCTGAGGATAGCTTTGCTGCGATTGCCCAGGCCGCGTTGCGCAAGGCGCAAAGGCTACCCGGTGAGGATCTTCCGCAGGGGCAGCCGGTCAGTGATGCTCGCCACGGTACCACCGAATTGGATCCGGAGCATCCTGTCGTCCGCAAAGCCCGCGCGTTTGTAGAAGCCCTCAAGAAGAAAAACAATGCTCGGCTGCTATCTGTCACCGACATTCGAAAGCCTCTTAAGGTTGACTGCGACGCTTCGCTCTGGCTTTCGACGGTGGTTAACGTCGTTCAGGCACTGCCAGAAGCTGAGCGCGTCAGGTACCGAATTCATTTTGTGGAACATGCCGAACCTCACTACTCTGGGAACCACATCGTAGAAGACATCGGGATCGCCTATGGGCCTTAATCGACGGCAACTTCAAACTATTCAGCGGTTTTTGCGAGAGAGAGGCTTCCGGGCCCCAGTCAATCAGTGCTGGCGTACCGTTATTGATCAGTGGGGGCTGGGACGTATTGAAGGCAAAGAGTACTGTGTCAGTATGGAGGAAAAGCAGGCATTGCGGCAGCAGTGTATCGCCCTAACCGGTTCTGATCCAGTGAGCAGCGACATGACCGGCGACCGAATGGACTTGGCCGCCCAGGGGCTTGATGAAAAGCTCTCCGGCCAGTCGGTGTTCGGAAGCCTGATTCAAGTCGCCACTGGCGATAGTCTTCCGATTGAACTATCCACAGGAACGGCCCTGACCCCACCGGGTACCCTACTCTCGGTCCGGCCGGAGGAGCTGACATTGAGGGGCTTGTCGCATGTCATTGTTATTGAAAACGGCGCTGCTATGCGCCACTGGCATGATATCGGCCTGAAAGAGCTAGGGGTGCAAAATCCCTTGTTTATCTATCGGGGGCACAACGAAAGCGCGTTCCGGGTCAATGCGTGGCTGGCATCGTTGCCGTCCTCTGTGGAGCGAATTGGTTTCTTTGATTTTGACCCGGCCGGCGTTCAGATGGGCTTTTCTCATCCCGCTTTGGATGCGGTAATAGTACCCGACTTGAGCGAATTGAGCTCACTGGAACTGGAAGAGCTGAAGCGACATTGTAAAGATGAGGTGTTTATTCAGCAAAGTGCGAGAGTAAGTGAATGTACATTGAGCAACTCTGGACAGTCGCTCATACGACAAGTGTTAAAAGAGAGATGGTGCTTAACACAAGAGAGCATGTTGTCGCTCAAGATTCGTCTTAGAAAAGTAGGGAGAGTATCCAACACTATATAGCCGTGTCGACACCGGCCCAGACAAGGGATGTTCTCTCCGCTGACCCACTGGCATGATCGAATATGACAACTGGGTTCCTCATTGTTATCGAGGTGGATGATTTCATTCTCGCTATCTAATGACGATTTCTCATCACGGCAATAGTTGCGAGCTTCTCTCGATAAGTAGATATACTGTGATCTGCCAAGACGTTCATCCATGGCATCTTGTTAACAATCATGCCTTTAGCTCGATAAAAGATGTTCACGGTGTAAAGCAGCTTCACCTTCTTATAATTTCCTTTTCGGCAGTTTGTGAGGTATCGCATATTTCCCCCGTGAATATATCCGCTGAATCTCGACAGTATCCAACTTGAAGCGGATATTCCCACGGCGGGAATCAACCTCAAAACCCAACTCAAGGTCTGTATAAAAGCATGCCCAGGGGGCATCATCGTCACGCCATCAGCCGCGTTGACTAAACGGTAAATCGGTGTTTTTATCTCGGATATCCACGTATCATCCCCTACCCTGGGAGCACCAAAAGTATAGCATGCTGCGTTTCCTCCCTTATGTGTAATTCGTTTTGCGGCAATAGTTGCCAATGCACCGCCTAAACTGTGGCCAGTGAAATACAATGGCTTGTTCCGAAGTCCAGGATCTTTCAATGCCGAGACTACTTCGCTCTCAACTAGATTAAATGCTTCGCTGAAACCGGAATGAACCTTTCCTTCGGTGATACAGTCAATGGTGCTTGCTGACACGTCTGATTTTATATCGCCAATGCACGTCGCTTCCGTTCCCCTAAAAGCAAGGACGGCGTACTTCTCGGATACCAACAAAATTGCTTGAGTGTTTCCAGTGCTAAACGTTTTCACCAGAGATATATTGAGAACCCTCAAGTCAGACAACAGCCTCTCTTGTTGTTCAACCGGGTCATGCGACAAAAGCTCCAATGCTGGAAGTACCTTCTGCAGCTTTTTATGTTTTATACGCCCTTTGAAAAGCTCTTCAAGTTTGGCCAATACCCTCTCATCGATTTTAGGTTCATCAAACTTAAGGTAAGCCAACTCAGAATAGCACGCCATCTGCCAAGCGACTCTATTGCTGTATGCCATCCTTGAATTCGGCCCGCCCATTCCAGCGAGCGACTCGGCTTGCTCGACTTTGTCTATCGATGAAAAAATGCTACCTGTCACTAATTTCGCCCTCAATGTCTTCGACTTCGTTTGGCGCTAGGAGGCGCTTACGCTTTACGGCTCTATATTGATGCTCCGAACGACCAACAGGTGTTACGTGGCACATAGAAACACCGTGCTGAGCGCGAGGAGCGACCGCAGACTGCGTTGGACATCCCGCCTCGCGTACAAAACCTCTCAAATCAAATCTTTAGTGACAGGTTGTAGCATTACACGTCACCAATGTGAAGTGCGTCACACCTTTAAGTTATTAATCAATGCATGCCTATTGATTGGTGCAGAAAATAATACTGGGAAAATTCTTCGCTTGGCGTGATGCACTCATCTGCGCCGGTGAAAGTCGTTAGGCTCGATATTAGGCGCCAAACGTCTCACTTGGACGACCGTTGAATTCATGTCTGCCGGGGCGGTTCCGTAGATACAGGTGTATACTTATTCAGAATAATATAGCTATATGTTAATTCTTATACTCTATGAAACGGTCGGAAGCTTAAACATGATGTCCACCGCCTTGTCTCTAACTAGTTGAAATGGAAGACATTCAACTTAGGAAAAATCAACTCAAATTACTAGCGCGTATAATAAACAGCTTTAAAACCAACAGGTTAAGATAAGTAATGGGCTTGAGTTTCGTCATAGAAAAGAGATACTGAACCAGTACTCCGGCCAGAACCTTAGGGGAGAATGCCGGGGAAAGGGTCTTCAGGACGGAGGGAACATCCCCTCCTAAAAACCAGGGTTTCACTATGATTGATCACAACTACGCCGCCTACTTAGTCACTATGAATCCCTCGCGTTGCGTCTTAACGGATCTCGGCTGCGACCGGGGTTTTTGTCGCAGATACAGCAAAAGGCGGCACGTCTGCGCCCCAACACGCCAACGGCTGTAGTTGCCGACTGGAGCAGGTCCCCACTCACAACCATTGGCAGGCCTTAGTTGGCTTGTAATGAACCATACAATTCATAAGGCAGTCCCGATGAGTCAGCGCAACCGCACAACCGATATCCCTCCCCAGGCGTTCGAGCTTTACGATCAGTACGCTCACGGCGCGATCAATCGACGCCAGTTTCTGCGTGGTCTGACCGGAGTGGCCGTGGGCGGCTATACCGCCACTACCCTGATGAGCGCCCTGCTGCCCAACTATGCGCTGGCGGAGCAGGTTTCGTTCAATGATCCGGATATCCGGCCGAGCTATCAAACTTTCAATTCCCCCAAGGGGCACGGTGAGGGCCGAGGGTATCTGGTGTATCCCAGTGAGCTCACAGGGCCCGCTCCTGTGGTCCTGGTGGTGCACGAGAATCGGGGACTCAATCCCTACATCAAAGATGTGGCACGACGACTGGCCAAGGCAGGGTTTATCGCCTTTGCTCCGGATGCGCTTCATCCGGTGGGTGGGTACCCGGGCAACGATGACGAGGGCCGTGCGCTACAGGCGGGGCTGGATGGTGAGAAGGTGTTTGCCGACCTGGTGGCCGCGGCGGAGCACGCCCGAGCGGTGGAAAACAGCAATGGTAAGCTGGGTGTAGTGGGCTTCTGCTTTGGTGGCAGCGTCGCCAACCGTCTGGCCGCCGAGCATTTCGACCTGATTCAGGCGGCGGTCCCTTACTACGGATCGCCAGCCGATCTGGACACCGTGAAAAACATTCAGGCCCCTCTGCAAATCCATCTGGGAGAGCTGGATCAACGTATTAACAGTCAGTATTCGGAGTATGAAAAAGCGCTGGAAGAACACGGAGTCAACTACGAGATTTTCACCTATGAGGGCGCCAACCATGGCTTTCACAACGACTCCACGCCCCGCTATGACAAAGAGGCGGCGGAGTTGGCCTGGTCGCGCACCATCGACTTCTTTAAGAAACACCTGGAAAAGTGACTTTTGGTCCCACCACCATTGAGGTTTCCAATGCCCGCTCTGAGAATCGCGAGGGGGCCGGCGACTTAGTCGGTGGGCTGGCCCTCACGCAAAATACGTCTCCATCCATTCATAGAGCGTCTGTGTATTGACCTGCGAAAACGCCATACTCTGAAAGTCGTCCTTGACTTCGTCTTCAATCGTGATGAATTGGTACAGTAAGACGCCCGGCTGCTCGTCGTGCAGGATCAAGTTAATACGCCGACGCGTCCGCAGGCAGTCAATCGTCATCACGTCGGCTGGAATGCCGGCGTCCCGCATTTTGCGGCGCACTCCCACCACCGGATTGATGTGCTCATGAGTGGCCTGGATGCGTGCGTGGGCATCGCTGGCCATATCAGACAGTGCTTTCAGGGGATCTTCAGACATTAGTTCTCAGCTTTTGTATTGGATAACACGTAGTCACTTGCCTTTTTACGAGCCTCGAACTTGCCATTACCGCTTTCCCTGGTAGTGCGCTTTATCGTAGCTGCTCGGTTAAATTTTTAAAGCCTTTCAATGCCCTATCAAAGTCAATATTGTCTTCGTCATTCGCGTAAGACATTGCATCAACGAATTGTCTGTATTCCGCTTTATAGGTGCCATCTCTCATGAGCGTGTCAAGTGCTCTGGCTACTGACCCATGGAATCCTTCGCTTGTCTGCCGGGATGTCGATTTCTGATCAACTTCGAATGAAGCGCGCGCAGCCTCTTCGAATACAGAAAAATTTGCATTGATTGCTGGAATTAGCGCACACAAATCGTGCAGATGGCGAATAATGGTAGGGTCATCTTTACTGCTCATTCGATCTCTCTTGAGAACACGCCACGTCAGCGCGCTGAGCTTATCGGCAGCAATCTCTATAGGCGACAGACATAAGATATACGCTTCTGGCTCTCCTCCGGTAAATTGCGCCATTAACGACTGGATGGGCTTTGTTTGCGGCTCAAGCTGTGGTTGAGTGAAACTGAATTCGACTTCCAGGTTTGGACGCAATGCTGAGTGTTCCTCATAGGCTTGAGGGTATGTCAGGGGAAACTTGAAGTAGTTTCCGGCACGGGTTACCGCATCCTCTGACAAAGCGAGCGAACTGGCATTGGAAAGCTGATCAATGATGCTCTCTCGGTAAGTCCTTCGAATGAGTTTGCTTTTATTGCCGGAGTTGGCCGCATTGTAACGACATCGAAAATCCAAGTCTTCTGAAAAGCGCTGAATCAATCTATGCCCCTTGGAGAGGCTGGTGCCACCAGAAAAAATGGTTGTAATATCTTCGCTATGGTGCTGACTAATGAGCTTCAGCGCCTGGACGGAATACCAGTCCTTTTCGACAAAGGCAGGATTTATACCGAGCTCTGCGGCTATCTCTCCAACGATAGCCTGATCAAGAGACATACTGATACTTAATGGACTTGCCATCGTAGGCCATTTTTCTTGACACTCGTCCTTTCACTGCAATGACCCGACCTGTCGGCACCTGGGTGGACTCGCCGTTGTTGTAACGCTCCAGGTCGCGGGCGGATAGCACTTGTACCTTAAGCTTGTTGCTCAGCGCTTCTCTGGCCAATTCGGGCAGCGGTTTTTCGGGTATTAACTTCCCGGTTAATGACGAGCGCTTTGCCTTGGCATAGAGCCCCTGCCCGAACCTGATCAACTCTTGTTCAGCAACCAGTTGCCGTAGGGCGCGACCGACCTGGTCACGACCAGACAGATCAAAGAAATCCCCGGGGGTAAACACAGTCCCGGAGCTTCTACTGATTCTGTATTTCACCTTGCTTTTCAGTGACTTAAGTGGCACAGCCTGCATCCTGACTATAAACGATATCATCGCCCACAAATATACGACATTTTCAGGCAACAATCAAACCTAAAAAAGTTATATTTATCAATGTGTTATTTGATTTATACCGTATTCCTCGAACCTTGAAGAAAGGACTTTGGCTGCATCTTCTGCAATGGGAGACTCGCCCGAGTCCCGCAACCACCCAAACTCCGCAGGCTCCCCTCAACCACAACACCGCTTGAACTTCCGCCCACTACCACACAGGCAAGCATCATTACGCCCTGGCTTGAAACTTTCGTCACGAATCTCTCCGTTGACATAGAACCAGCTCCCTGATTCTCGCACGAACTCGGAATGCTCTTCGAGGAAGCGCCACTGACCACCTGTACGGTAGTACGCTCTGAAGTGGACGCGGCCCCGGTCTTCGTTGGTGTCGCTGGCCAGCACCGATAACCCCACCCAATCCGGGCTATCGCTCAAGTCCAGGTGCTCGGGGCGTGTTGACGGGTGCCAGGTGGCCATCAGGTAATCGGTCTTGTTCTGCACAAAGGCACTGAACCGGGAGCGCATCAGCGCCTCCGGCGTGGGCGCCGGCGCTCCGGTGTGGTACTGGCCGCAGCACTCCTCGTAGGTCGTTTGCCTGCCGCAGGGGCAAATCGGGTGTTGCACCGGTTTCATTGCATGTTCCTTACTGTACTTTCTTGACCAATTCGGACTTGAGCATCATCGCCCCTACCCCATCCACTTTGCAGTCGATATTGTGATCGCCATCCACCAGGCGGTTGATCTTCACTTTGGTGCCCACCTTGAGCACGAGAGACGAGCCTTTGACTTTGATGTCTTTGGCCATGGTGGCACGGTCGCCGTCCTGCAGGCGGTTGCCGTTGGCGTCCAGGACGGTCAGGCCATCTTGTTCTTCCGGAGACAGGTTCGCGGCGTCCCACTCATGGGCGCATTCGGGGCAAACCAGCAGGTGCTGGTCCTGATAGGTGTAGGTTGATCCGCAGGCGGGGCAATCGGGAAGTTGGCTCATTCGGGCATTGTCTCATCAAGGGGTGGGTGTTGCAGCGGGCGGTCTTTACGCCTCGCTAGAGGGGTGTTGCGGCTGGTTGGCATAGCTGACGCCGTGCTGTTCCAGGTAGTCCCGGATCATTTTGCGCACGACTTGTGACGGCGTGACGTCCTGGGTGGCGCACAGCTCTTCAAAGGCTTTCTTCTTGGTGGGGTCGATCAGCACTGTCAAACGGGCGGTTTTTTGTTCCATAGCCTTGTCTCTTGCGGTTGTAATGGCTTGTGGGGTCAGGGCCGGGATGCGCCACCTGGGTTCTACTGAGCTTGGCGGTGGCCGAATAATACCCAATTATAACAACATTATAATGTTATGGTAATATCGGTGGCACCCTGTACGGGTCATCTACGTCCACGCCGAGGAGCCCCGATCGTGCCACACAGAGCTCACCTGTTTTCCTTGCGCCTTGGTCACGCCTTCCGCGAGAGTTGCTTGAACACCCCGTATACTCGAGTGCGCTTTAAGGGAGACCTGCTGGCGGGTTTGACGGTGGGCATAATCGCGATTCCGTTGGCGATGGCGCTGGCCATTGCCAGCGGTGTGCCACCCCAGTATGGGCTGTACACCGCGGCCATTGCGGGTTTCATTATCGCGTTGACGGGTGGCTCGCGCTTCAGTGTGTCGGGCCCGACTGCGGCGTTTGTGGTTATTCTCTACCCGATTACTCAGCAATACGGACTTGGAGGGCTGCTTCTGGCCGGATTCACGGCCGGGGGCATGCTGATCGTCATGGCGCTGTTTCGCTTGGGGCGGTTGATTGAATACATTCCTGAGCCGGTCACGCTCGGCTTCACCGGTGGGATTGCGGTGGTCATCGCCACCCTGCAGGTCAAAGATTTTCTCGGTTTACCCCTGGCGTCCATGCCGGAACACTATGTTGACAAGATCCAATGGCTCGCTCAGTCGGTTGGTCTCGCCCAGTGGCCCAGTGTGATCGTTGCGGTGGTGACTCTGAGCGTCATGGTCCTATGGCCGCGGCTTAAAATCGCGGTTCCAGCTCATTTGCCAGCGGTGGTTCTTGGGGCGTTGGTGGCTCTGGTGTTCAATAAAACCGGCTTTCCGGTCGAGACCATTGATTCAAGGTTCAGTTATCCCCTGGCTGACGGCGGTGTAGGTCAGGGTATCCCGCCTATTCTGCCGAGCTTCGAATGGCCGTGGAATCAACCGGGCGCCGATGGGGCCCCCTTGACGCTCAGTTGGGATCTGTTTCGCGACCTGCTGCCCGCGGCTTTTGCCATTGCCATGCTTGGGGCCATTGAATCGTTGTTGTGCGCGGTGGTGCTGGATGGAATGAGCGGCAAGCGCCACAGCGCCAACAGCGAGCTACTCGGTCAGGGTATCGGTAATGTGGTGGTGCCCTTTTTTGGTGGCATTACTGCGACCGCAGCGATTGCGAGGTCTGCGGCCAACTTCAAAGCCGGCGCCCAGTCTCCGGTGGCGGCGGCAATACACGCCCTGGTGGTCGTGTTGGGGCTGGTAGCATTCGCCCCATTGCTGGGCTACTTGCCGATGGCCGGAATGGCGGCGTTGCTGGTGATGGTGGCCTGGAATATGAGCGAAGCGCGAAAAAGCCTGCACATGCTCAGAACGTCTCAGGCCAGTGACCGTTGGGTGTTCCTTTGCTGCTTTGTCCTCACGGTGCTGTTCGATATGGTGATCGCCATTACGGCCGGTATTGTGCTTGCCGCCCTTCTGTTTATGAAACAAATGGCCGAGTTGACGCGCTTGATCGAGATAACCGATACGTCCAACGAGCCTGGCGACAACCCGGCGCTCAATGCCCGCGTGTTCAAAGTTACCGGCCCCTTGTTTTTTGCCGCCGCCGATCGAATTTTCGGGGAGCTTACCCACTACTGCGAAGACGGCAAAACCATTGTTCTGGATATGGATCAGGTCAGCCTGCTCGATGCCGGTGGCGTCTCGGCCTTGACCAAACTGATCGCACACTGCCAATCCTCAGGTGCCCAGCTTCTATTGGCCCAAGTGCACTTTCAGCCAATGAAAACCCTGGTGCGAGCCAACGTGGAGCCTGTGGCGGGTGTTTTCCGCATTCATCGGACACTGAGCGATGCCCTTCATGGCGATTCGGCTGAATACTCCTGAATGGGCTGATCCGGAGGGTGGTCACTCATAGATCATTTTCCGGGTCATGCCGCCGTCCACGATAAAATCCTGCCCCGTGATGAAGGTTGCCTCTGGTGAAGCCAGGTAAGCCAGCAGCGAGCCGATATCTTCCGCCTTGCCTACGCGACCGGCCGGGTGTTGCGCGTGGGCGCTGGGCGGGAGAGGTTTCAGGTCATCTGGTGCATCGGCCTGTAGAGCGCGGACGTCTATCCAGCCGGGGCTGATGCTGTTGACTCTGACCTGCGGCCCGAGGCTCATGGCCAGGGCGTGGGTCAACGCCACTATGCCGCCTTTGCTCGCCGCGTAGGATTCACACTGTGGCTCTGATTGCCAGGCGCGGGTTGAAGCGATGTTGATGATGGCCCCTTCAGAGGCCCGCAGGGCCTGAACGGCGTGTTTAGCCATTAGAAAAGGGCCGGTCAGGTTGACGTCGAGGCGGCGCTGCCAGTCTTCAAGTGCGAGCGTTTCCAGGGGGCCGGAATGCGGATCGGCCAGGCCGGCGTTATTGACCAGTGCGTCCAGTCGGCCGCCCCACTCCAGGGTATGCTCGATGCAGCGGCGGACATCGGCCTCGTTGGCCACATCACCGGCAATAAACGTCGCTGCCCTGCCCTCAGGCAACTGGTCCAGACACTGCTGTCCGGCGGCCTCGTCGATATCGAAAAGCACGACACGCCAGTTTCGCTGGAGAAGCGACTGGGCTATACCTCTGCCGATTCCCTGAGCAGCACCGGTTACCAGTGCCACTCGGGATTGTTCAAGCGGGATTGCTGTGGCGTCATTCGTGGGGGGCGGGTTACTCATAGGGGGCTCAGCGACTCAAAAATAGAAGGGCTCCGTTATACCGAACGAATCCGACCCGTACAAGCGCCCTATCGTCAGGCAACGGCGACCTGGTCCCGCCCGCTATTTTTGGCCTGGTACAGAGCTGTATCCGCTCGTTTGAACAATGCGCTGATGCCTGTGCCGCTGACTTCTGACACACCAATGGAACAGGTCACCACATAACCTTTGCCCAGCTCAGCCTCCCGGGCGGTTCGGCACAGATCGTCGGCAAGCACTTTTGCGGCCTTGGCGGATGAGCCTTTGCAGACCACCACAAACTCTTCCCCACCCCACCGGGCGGGAATGTCGCTGTGTCGGCAGCGCTCACTGATCAGTTGAGCGAAGGCTTTCAGAATCCGGTCGCCTTCGTCGTGACCATAGCTGTCATTGATCGCCTTGAAGTGGTCCAGATCAATCATCAGCACGGAGAAAGGTAGCTGCGTTTTCTTGTAGTCTGCCACCGCTTCCTGGAGGTGCGGGCGAAGGCCCGCGCGGTTGTATAGCCCGGTCAGGGTGTCATGGGTCGCCAGGTCTTCAAACCGTTTGCTTTTCAGGTCGAGCAGTCGATTGACCGCCCGGAGCTGTTCCGTTTCAGCGTGTTTCGCTTTGGCTTCATGGCTGTAACGAACCGCACGATAGGAAAAATACAGTAACGCCAACAGCATCCAGGCCCAGATCAGGCCTCGATACAGGGCATTGGCGGAAATCCACTTTCCTCTCAACTCGGCGTGATGGAGGATGAGGCTGACTTTCCGGGGGATCGAGCTGTCACCCGTGGAGAGCACCAGATGACGGACGTTGGTCAGTTGCGGTGTGGTCTGTTCAGCGGGTAGATCGCTGGCGTACACCCACCAGGGGGGAACGTAGAATTCGTCCAGCTTCAGTGTGTAAGAGTGCCTGCCCTCGCGCGGGTTGATCACCTGCTGATTGCTCTTGTAGGGAAACCAGACCTGGTCGTCGGGCGCAAAAAAGTGATTGAGGTAAATGCGCAGACTGTCGCGGGTCGACGACTGATGTGACAGATCCAGATGCAAGGTGGTGTACTGCGTGAGATCCACGCTTTGGTCTTCGGGGTTTAGGGCGGTAAACAGATTGCAGAACGGATAGGTAATGGCGGTGCGTATTTCGCACTGCATGTGGTAGGCATCATTCTGCTGGTAGTGAACGATGGAGTTGCCGTTCTCGGAGCGATCATCCTCCACCCAGCCTGGATTACCGTTCTCCGAGGCAATGGGCATGACCAGATTCATCCCCCAGTGCTGCCAGGCCATGAGGCCAACACTGATGAGTGCGAATATCAGAACCACAATCTCCACGCCGAACCCTGTGCCAGCCCGGCGGAGTAGCCCCTTTGATGTGTGGGTGCCTTGCGTCATACGTTATTTTAATAATGGGTGTGATTAACGCCGATCGTCGCGGACTCCGGCAATCATGCGGCCAAAATGGCACATTTATCATCATAATGCAAGGTTTGAGCTCCCCGTGCCCCGGTGACGGTCAGCTGATGTATTTTGTGCGCCGCAACTTCACCTCTGGTTGGCTGAGCCAGTTCAGCAGCGGATTGTTACGGAGGACCCAAGGGTATAGCAGCCACCCCACCAGAATGCCCGCCAGGAAACCACCCAGGTGCGCCATGTAGGCGACATTGCTCTCGCCCATGATCATCCCGACAATATTGGTCAAGCTCCATACCAGAAAATACCAGTGGGGCGCGACTTTAAACTGCAGGACCAGAATCATCACCGTCAGGCTGGCGCGCCTGAACCACATCATATACAGGCCAAACAGCGCGGCAATGGCACCACTGGCCCCTACCAACAATAGCGGCCCTTGGGCGTTGTCGAAAAAGACCAGTTCGGCCAACGCAGCGAGAACGCCGGCTCCCAGGTAGACGCCCAGGTAGCGCCAGTGCCCCAGTACATCCTCGATATTGTCGCCCACCACCCAGAGGAAATACATATTGCCCGCCAAGTGTAACCAGCTACCGTGCATAAACTGGTGGGAGAGCAACTGACCGACCTGCCACTGAGTGGGTGCATCGGAGTGTAGCCCGAGATAGAGGTAAAGCGTGTTTTCCCACTGGCCGTTCAGTTGGCCGGCGACAAACAGCGAGATGCAGATCGCCATCATGGCGTAGGTTACCCAGGGCGTGCGGTGAGGTTTGAGGTTGTATTCCACCGGCATGCCGGTGAGAAACTGAAACACCATGGAGCGCCAGGTCAGCTGTTTCGACAGGGTCGCCAAGGCACTGTTCAGCTGGGGCGATTTCAAGGCCAGCTCGACCTCCGGCTGGTCCAGCCATACGCCGTCACAGTCCGGGCAGCAGTCAACCTCCACTTCGTACTGCTCCAGCATGTAAAAGCGTTCCATGTTGACATCGCAGCGACGACACAATCGCCCCCCTACCCCGATTCGCTTTCCGAGACTCTGTTCGTGGTCGTAAACGCTGATGTTGTCGTGTTTGTGGGCGATCGCCTGATTCAGCGCCCCATCTTCAAACCATACACCGAGACAGCCATCGCACTGCATGACCGCCTGACGGCCGACGCGGGATTCCAGTAGGGTCTGGTGAAAACAGTTGGGGCAGCGATGCAGTGTAGAGGGCATTAGTGGACGTCCATTCCGGCTTGTTGAAGGTGTTGTTTCAGGGTCGAGGCACTATCCCGAAGGCCCGGGATGGTATCGTCAAGAATCGGTTGTGCGGCTTCGCGTAACTGCTCCGCACCGTATTGGGCACCGATCATTCGGTTGCTCAGGCGGTGATAGATCGACGGCACTTCCCGATAGAACCGCTGAGTGCTACTGAGGTAAATACTGGGGGTTTCAAGCGTGGTTTCGGACTCACCCATAACGGTCCAGACGTACTGATCAAGCGTCAACGGATTCTGTTCAAAGAAACTATGAGATTGAATTCCGCCATCAAGACTCTCCGCGTACGCCTGCACCAGACGGGCATTCGCTTCCAGTTCATTGGCAAGTGATTGGCGCAGGTAGTAATTGCGCTCCAGACGGGTCAGTTCATTGAACTGAATGGCGACTTTCATCCCTTCGGATGAGGCGAGATAAACACCCAGCACGGTGGCCCCGATCATCAGGAACTGGCTGAACCAGAAGCTACCGTGGCGAAGTTCGCCGGGGGTCAGCGGGTTTGAAAGACGCGATGCGAGGCGGCGGAACACGGTCCTTATGGGCACGAAGGTACTCCTACGAAATTCTTTGGCGCCGGGAATTGTGCCAAACTGAGCGGATATTGCCAATCGTTTGAGTTAATGTGTGATGGCGGTCACGAATGGAGGGGGTTGTCGGATTACGCTTCGCTAATCCGACCTACTTGATGCCACTGGAATCTTTCTCGTAGGTCGGATTAGCCGCAGGCGTAATCCGACAAGCTCGCCTTTAGCGTTCCAGCGCCCACCACTCGGGTAACAAACGGCGAATCCTGGGCTGGGCGAAACGGTCGTCGATCAGGTGTATCACTCCCGTGTCATCCTCTCCCCGGATCACCCGGCCGGCGGCCTGGACCACCTTGCGCAGGCCGGGATAGAGGTAGGCATAATCGTAACCCTGGCCAAATTGTTCTTCCAGGCGCTGCTTGAGTTCGTTATTGATCGGGTTCATTTGGGGTAAGCCGAGCGTCGCAACAAAGGCGCCGATCAAGCGTTTTCCGGGCAGGTCGATACCTTCGCCAAAGGCGCCACCCAGGACCGCAAAGCCGACGCCGCTGCTGCGCTCGTTGAACGCGGCAAGAAAGTCCGCGCGAGCGGCTTCGTTCATCTTTCGTTCCTGCGCCCAGGTGGGCACCTCGGGGTGATGATCTCGCAGGTGTTCGTGCACCTGTTGCAGATAGTCGTAGCTGCTGAAAAAAGCCAGGTAATTACCGGGCTGCTGCTCGTACTGTTCGGCAATCAGGTGTGCGATGGGCGCAATGGACCGGGCTCGATCATGGTAACGTGTGGACAGGTTGCGATGCGTATGGACGGTGACCTGTTCGGCGTTGAAGGGCGATGGCATGGTCATGGCCACGACCGTGTCGGGCAGTCCCAACAGGTCGCAGTAATAACCAGCGGGGTTGAGGGTGGCCGAAAACAGGGTGGCACTGTGTGCGCCCTCAAAGCGTGGTTTCAGTTGCGCGGCGGGAATCAGGTTGCGTAGCTGGATCACGGTGCCCTTGCGCTTGCCACCCTTCCCGCTTGGCGGTGGGCGCCACTCGATATCACACAGAAAGTCGCGCTGATCAAACAGCTCGGCGATGCGCAGAAACTGCAGCGCGTCGAAATAAAATTGCATCAGCTCGCTGTCGAGGGCAAAGGGGTGCTCGGCCAGATAATCGGTTATCGCCGCCGCGGTCAATTGCAGTTGACCGATCAGCGGCTCCGGCGGTTCCGTCTGCAACACCAGATCCTGCTCCTCCGGCAAGGCGCGATTGAATTCATTCCAACTGCGATGGAGCGACTCCAGTCGGGACTTCAAGGCCTTGGGGGCCTGTTTTTTGGTGCGCCGAAACCGGTGTTGGTCCAGCGCCGCGGAGTACATGCTTCGGGCGCGCTCGATCAGATTGTGGGCTTCGTCCACCAGCAGTGCGGTGCGCCATTGGTGGGTCTGCGTCAGGGCGTAAAGCATGGCGCTCTGATCGAAGTAATAGTTGTAGTCGCCAATGATGACATCGCTCCAGCGAGCCATTTCCTGACTTAAATAATAGGGACACAGATCGTGGGCCAGGGCAATATCCCGCACGCGAGCCTGATCCAGGCAGCGCTCCCGGGCGGCGGCCTGCCGCGCTTCGGGCAGACGATCGTAAAACCCCTTGGCCAGTGGGCAGGAGTCGCCGTGGCAGGCTTTATCCGGGTGCTCGCAGGTTTTCTCCCGCGCGACCAGTTCGAGCGTTCTCAGCTCCGGCAGGTCCAGCGTCTGTAAGGCGTCCAGAGCCAACTGACGGCCCGGGGTTTTCGCCGTGAGGAAAAAGACTTTATCCAGTGACTGCGTCGACAACGCTTTGATCAGGGGGAATAGCGTCCCCAGGGTTTTCCCGGTGCCCGTCGGCGCCTCCGCCAGCAGGCAGCGACCGGTGGCGGCGGACTGATAAACCGCTTCGGCGAGGGGCCGCTGGCCGGACCGAAAATCGTGGTAGGGAAACTGAAGTTCTTCGGCGGACAGGTTGCGCCGCTCCCGGTGTGCGAGCTCCTGCTCGGCCCAGAGGATGAACGCGTCGCATTGAGCCTCAAATTCGGCCTTCAGATCCTCCGCCGACCAGTGTTCGGTCAGATGGTGTTCCTCCTGCCGAACAATATCGAAATACACCAGGGCCAATTCCACCGACTCGAGCCCCTGGGCTGCGCACAACAGAGCGCCGTAGACTTTGGCTTGCGCCCAGTGCAGCGCCCGGTGATTGTCGGGAATCAGATTGAGATTACCGCGAAAGGTTTTGATTTCCTCCAGGCGGCCTTGCTCGGGGTCATAGCCGTCCGCCCTGCCCCGCACCGTCAGGTTTTGGTATTCGCCTTTGAGGGTCACCTCTGCCCGGTAGTGGTCCGGGCGTCGACGCGTCACCCAGAGGTGACCTTCCATTCCCTCTCGGGCACTGGGGGACGGGGTAAAGCGCATGTCCAGGTCGCCGCGTTTAGCGGTGAATTCGCACAGGGCGCGGACGGAAACCGTATAGGTGGTATCAGTCATCCGCCGACTCACTCCAGCGGACATAACAGACGGACACGGGCATCTGGTGTTGCCTGAAAAACGCCAGCCAACGCTTCTGATTGTCCTGCAGGCGATCCCCGGGGCCTTTGACTTCAAGCAGGTGATAGCGACGCTCATCGGGCCAGAACTGGATCAGGTCCGGCAGGCCGGCGCAGTTGGCTTTGAGGTCCTGCAGGAAACGCTGAAAACACAGAGCCAGGTGTTTGGCGGGAATGCACTCCAGGGCCTGGGTCAGCTGCTCTTGGTCGAGGGCGCCCCAGGCGACAAAGGGGGACTGTCGTCCGGCCTTGCGCTCAAAGTTGTCGAGAATGGTCTGTCGGTACGCGCCGGTGGTCAGCTGTGCCATCAAGGCGTCGAAACGGTCCGCGCGGCGCTCGACAAAATCCGGCCAGTAAAGATCCGCCGGCCCCCGCTGAAATGGATGGAAGAACGCCCCCGGTAAGGGCTCGAAGATGGCATCCCACATCAGCAGACCGAACAGGCCGGTCAGTAGCGTATTTTCAGCGTAGTACACCGGCGTTTCCGGGGTACTCAGGTATGCCGCCACGGCGCGCTCCACCGATGGGTCCTGGGGCAGGATCAAATGGAGCTCGGGCACTTCGGGCGGCGCTGTCCGGCGCTGACGCTCTCCGGTCAGGGTGCGTTTCAGTCGCGGCAGCAGCCGTTCCAGTTGTTGCCGCTCGGCCTCGCTTTCGGGCGCCTGCTGTGCCGCCTGGGCCAACTCGAAGGCGGTTTCATGGTACCCCAGGCGTTCCAGCACCCGGAGTAGTCGACCGCGGGCACCGGGATAGGACGAGCGCTGGTAGCTGTCCCGGGCCCGTTCCAATTCTCCGGTGCGCTCCCAGTGGCGCGCCATTTTGAACAACAGGCGGTGATAGTGGCGGGCCAGCCAGGGTTGCTCCTCTGGTTCCGGCGGCAACTGTTCGAGAACCGCTTCCGGCGACTCATCCTCGTGCCACTGCTGGCGGCATTCGAGCAGTTGCCAGAAGGTCTCTAACTCGGTGCGCTTATGCACCGGACGGGAGCGCTCATCAAAGGTCACGGGTTCGTACTGGTACAGACCCAGCTCGGTCAGGACAAACTCGGACCAGCCCTGGTAGCCGTTGCCGAAAAACAGCCAGCGCAATCGATCGCATTGGGGCATGACCGTCAATTGCACCAGGGCCTGTGGCGCCAAGCCCCAGCTCGACGCCAGTCTCGGCTCTAAATCCTCTGGCTCCAGCTCGCCCCTGAGTCTGTCCAGGGCTTCACTCTTGCGGGCCGTTGGCGGTATACCATGGGCCTCCAACCGGTTTATAAATACGGTTTTCAACGAAGACCAGGTGAACAACCGGAATAAGGTTTCCAGGCTGATCTGCGGGTCCTCAACCAGCCATCCCAACTGCTGCAGTGGGGCGGACGCCTTGGAGAAGGGTTCAAGCTCCGGGTACTCGAGCGTTTCCGGCCGGAACAGGTCCCCTTTGCGCATCACCATGCGCACCAGCAGGCCACGACTGGCCTCGGGCAGCGCCAGGGCCTGGTCGATAAAGGCCAGTTCGGCCGGCGGCAGCAGGTCGCCGTAGCGCTGTCGCACCCAGCCGAGTACCCACTCGAAGTTACGCAGGTAGTAGAGCGGATCGTCCAGCGGTGCGGGTGTAAAATTCAGTGTCACGGATACCTCAGTGAAACTCCTGCCCCGGATCGGGTCGGAGCGGCTTGGGCACGGAATATGCTGTGTTTACCCGGTGCGTGTCAATTAGGCCCGGGGATGAAAAATTGTCATATCAACGGTTCAGTTCTACTCATATAATGACAGCATGCTCCCCTTGCCTGCTCAACGCGGTGTAAAGCAACCCTATGAAAAACAAGTCAGTATTGAACCAGCTGTTTCAGGATATCGATACGGTGATCCTCAGCCGGCAACACCCGGTCACCGGGCTGCTGCCGGCCAGCACCAGTGTAAACCATCACGGAGACTACACGGACGCCTGGGTGCGGGATAATGTCTACTCCGTTGTCTGTGTCTGGGCCCTGGGTATGGCCCTGCGCCACGCCGGTGACCGGGACCGTAGCGACCAACTCGAACAGGCGACCATCAAGCTGATGCGCGGACTGCTGCAATCCATGATGCGTCAGTCGGACAAGGTCGAAACCTTCAAGTCGTCCCTCGACCCGTTGGATGCATTGCACGCCAAATACGATACCGCCAGTGGCCTGACGGTGGTGGCCGATGACGCCTGGGGTCACTTACAGATTGATGCCACCTCACTGTACCTGCTGATGCTCGCCCAGATGACCGCCTCGGGCCTGCGGATTGTCACCACCTTCAGCGAAGTGGATTTTGTTCAGAACCTGGTGTACTACATCTCCAGCGCCTACCGCACCCCGGATTACGGTATCTGGGAGCGCGGCAACAAAATCAACAATGGCAAAACCGAAATCAACGCCAGCTCGGTGGGTATGGCAAAGGCCGCGCTCCAGGCGCTGGACGGTTTCAACCTGTTTGGTCCCACCGGGCCCAAACGGGCCACCATTCATGTGGTGGCCGATGCCATTTCCCTGGCGCGCACCACGCTGGCGTCTCTGTTGCCCAGAGAGTCGGTTTCCAAAGAGGTGGACAGCGCGCTGCTGAGCATCATCGGCTTTCCCGCCTTTGCGGTCAGCCGGGAAAAACTGGTCACCCGGACCCGGGATGAAATTCTGGGTAAACTCGGTGGCCACTACGGCTGCAAGCGGTTTATCTGGGATGGTCACCAGACTGTGCTGGAGGAAACTTCACGCCTGTACTACGAGCACTCGGAACTGGCGAACTTTGAGCATGTTGAGTCCGAGTGGCCGCTGTTTTTCACCTATCTGTACATTCAGGCGCTGTTCGACGGCAATGAATCCACCGCGCAACACTATCGGGACAGGCTGGAATCCCTGATGGTAAACGTGGATGGCATCGGACTGTTACCCGAGCTGTACTATCTGCCGGACGATCGGGTCGCGGCGGAAAAGAAACAGCCCGGTTCCCAAGAGCGGGTGGCCAACGACAATGTACCGCTGGTCTGGGCCCAGAGCCTGTATTGGACCGGCCTGATCATGCACGAAGGGCTGCTGGAGCCGGATCATCTGGACCCACTGTCACTGCGTCGGCGAGCCACCAAGTTCATCAAGTCGAACATCGCCTTGGTGGTGCTGACCGATAACGAAGTGACCAAAGGCATTCTCTCTGAGCACGGGGTGATCGCCGAAACGCTCCAGGAAATTCAGCCACTGATTGCCCTGCCCGCCCCCGAGCTGGTCAAGGCCTATGGCCAGGTTGGCGCCAACCCGGCACTGAAGTTGACAGGGCGTCCAGCCCGACGCCTGCAGAGCCTGGCCAGCTCCCAGACCTATCAGATCAACGGCAAGGTCTATTTGACACTCTCCTGGCTGCAAAGCGAAGAGGAAGATTACCGCCTGTACGATGCTCAGTGGTTCAGCGAAAGCCTCGCCCAGGAAATCGAGCATATTCGCAAGCACTGGATCAATCAGGAAGTCGCCGTTTTCACCTTATTGATGACCCACGAACTGTGTCAGATGCCTCAGATCGAGTCGCTGTTCGAAGCGATTCGCTCCCTGCAGTTGCGCACCGAGCATGACCATGTCGGCTATGCCTCGGCCAATCTGGCCTATCGCGCTTCTCGCGTGAATGCCCTGAGTATTCGGGATGTTGAGTTGGAACCCCTGGCACCTCGCGATTGCTCGCGCTGCCTGGATCAGTGGGACGACCTTGCGCCGGAAGCCCAGACCATATGGGATTCTCTGACCCAGCTACCGGAAATCGAGCTGCAAAAGCAGCTCGCCGGTTTTCTTCACAAGCGTGACCTGGACGCCCTGGTCGGCCAGCATGATGGCGAGCCGGTGACTTTGCAGCAGTGGCTGGAAATGCTCTACCGGCGAACACGGGAGCTGAATCAATGGCTGATGGCCCGCTACTGTTTCGCGGCACTGAATCGTTTTCACAGCGATCTCGCCGGTAGTCTATCGGTGCTCGCTATGCGCCACCTACTGGTGGTATTGGGAGACAAAAAACGCGAATTTATAGTCAGCGCCCACCTCAGTAATGACGAGCTGATGGAGGGGGTATCCCGGACCTACAAGGACCCGGTAGAGCGGACCCTGGCCCAGGAAATGCTCGCCCAGATCGGCACCCTGGTGCGCACGCGTCCGGAGCTGTTTGACGGGCTGCGCTCCATTCATCTGCACAACTTCATGCAACTGTGCCTGCGCCAGGGGCGAATCAGCGATGACTACTGTTCCCTGGACGAGTTGGGCGTGCTGCCGCCGTCGACCGTGACGCAGCGGCTGATTGACATACTGACCTACCAGCGGCGGATTTTCACCGAGGAAGTCCAGTTAAGCAAACCCGAGCCCGGTGCCCTGCCGCGCAGCGCCGCCGAGCAGTTCCATGCGCTGGACGCGGACTGGTTTGAATGGCGCCTGGCACGCGGTCTGGTGACACGGCTGGACAATGATTTTCTCAGGGCCATCTGGCAGAGTCTGGCCCACGCCGTCACCCTGGAGTTCGGCGACCGGGACAGTGAGGAGTCAACGCTGGAGTGCGAGCTGGTGCGCAGTTCCATGACTTCGGGTGAGGAAAGTTTTGCCCAGTTGATTGACCGCCTGACCCAGCAGTTGCATCCGGCCTACTACAAAACGGCGGTGGTGGAAGCACTGTCGGCCTTCACTCATTACTGCGAGGCGAATCCCGAGGCCTATTTTGAGCAGCCGGTCGTGTTCAGTCAGGTGCTGGAAGCGGCGGCACGGCAGTACGTTGCGGAGAAGGATCACGCCAAACCGGGCACCCGGGATATTGATAATCTACTGGAGCAGTCGCCAGAGGTCTTGCAGAGCTATGTGAATCAGGTTCTGGCGGAACTGGACAGCGCCACCCAGCCTGCCTGACAGGCCGGGGTGGCACCCAAGTCACCCCTTAGCGGAATACATCATCCTCATCTTCGGCGTAGTAGCGCCCCGGGGTGATATCGGAATAGGTCAGGCGCTGGGCCTTGAGTCGATCGACGTCGCGCGCGATCTGCTCGATCATTTCCCGGGTTTCTCCCCGGGTGACCGCTTCGCGCATGGCATTGCCCCAGATGGACAACTGCCGGGTACGCACCTTGCGGGTCTCGGCGTCCTTCGACCATTCACTGGCGATGAAACGCCCGGCCTCGTACAGCTCCGCTTCGAGCTCGGCGCGCTCGTCCGGATCCTCCACTTCGGCCAGAATGTCCGGCACCAGGTCGCTCCAGCCCTGCGGATAGAGCTTCCAGCCTTCATAGAAGCGGGTAATCCAGACCAGATACTCCTCCCGGGACTGGACCGCCTGATTGCGCTCATCCGCCGCGTACAGTGCCTCAAAATCCGAGCGGGGCGGTATATCTTCGGGCCAGGCGTTGCGGCTCACATCCGGCTGGAACAGCGCGCAGCCAGACAGCACGCCGAGTACCAGGGCGATGACCAGCCCCTTGGCGCTATGAGCGATCATGGCGGTCGCTCTCGGAGGAGGATTTATCAACGGAATAGTCACCCTCGATCACATTGCCCCGGTTGCCGGAGCCGGGACCATGGCCACCAGCTCGCCGGGCGGCCTGCTCAGCCTGGGCGCGCATCTGTTCGGTGCGCTTGCGAAAGCGCCGGCGCAGCAGCGGCATGGCCAGCCAGCCCACCAGCAAAAATACCAGCGCTATGACCAGGCCAATAAGCATCAGAAGGCCAAACACCACCCAGGCCAGAAATAGCTTGGGGCCTCGCCACCGAGAGCTGGACTGGGCCTTTTCTCGCCATTGTTGGGCGGCGCGCCAGGCGGCGTTCCGGCGGTCGTACTGATCGTTCATACTGCGGTTTCCGTAATTCTGGTACCAGGGTGCGGAGGACTGGCCCTCGACGGCGCCACAGCGCCCGCACCGGGAAGCATACCCTAGCATAAAGCCGAGCAAAACGCCCCGCTCTGCGCGGGTTTGACGACAAATCTTAACGCGGTGGATATTTGCGCCGCTTCCCTCAGGCGGTATGCTGGATCGCATCGAAGGAACTCAGGAGACAAACCGGTATGACTATGATCGCCTCCCCTCGCCCATTGTATGGCCTGTTACTGCTTCTGGCGGCGTCCTGGACCTCGGCCCAGGAGCCGCCCAGAGTCGAGGCGGTTCGGGTGGTTGAGCGGCCGGTCATCGAAACGGTTCCCCTGACCGGCTCGGTTACCGCCGAGCAGCGATCGCTGCTCTCGCCCCAGGTGGCCGGGCTGGTGTCCCGGCTGGCCGTGGATGCCGGGGACAGGGTCGAGGCTGGGGATCTGCTGCTGGAGCTGGATTCCGAGCTGGTCAGTATCGATCGGGATCAGGCCGCCGCAGACCTTGCCAGCGCCGAGGCGCAGTGGGCCGACAGCGAGCGGCAGCTCAATGAAGCCCGATCGCTGCGCGATGGCGCCATTGCCGCCAGTGACATTCGGCGCCTGGAAGCGGAGGAGCGGGTCAGCCGGGCCAATCGCGATGCCGCCCGGGCCCGACTGAATCGCCTGGAGGCGGAACTGGAGCGACACCAGCTCAGAGCGCCTTTCAATGGTGTGGTCAGCTCTCGTCAGGTGGATCTGGGCGAGTGGGTGTCTCCCGGCAACCCGCTCATGGAGCTGGTGGCCAGTGCGCCACTGCGGGTGCATTTCCAGGTGCCCCAGCGGTACTTCCCGAGGGTCAGCGAACAATCCAGCCTCTCCCTACGGTTTGACGCCTACCCCGACACCGAAGTCATCGGACGGGTGCATCGCAAGGTGCCACTCAGCGAGACCGGCGCACGAACGTTTCTGTTGCGCGTGACACCGCCAGACGATGCACCGGAGTTGATTCCCGGCCTGTCCACCTCGGGGCTTCTGGAGCTCAATACCGACCGTACCGGGCTCGCGGTACCGCGTGACGCCCTGATCCGCTACCCGGATGGCCGGGTCAGTGTCTGGGTGATTACCGAAGCGGAACAGGGGCAAGTCAGCGGGGTACGCGAGCAACAGGTCACTCCGGGAATCAGTGCCTCTGGTTGGGTGGAGATCCGCTCGGGTCTCTCGTCGGGCGATGTGGTGGTTACCCTGGGTAATGAAGCCTTGCAGGAAGGCCAAAACGTTGTCCCCGAGCGCATTGCAGAGAGTCACGCGAATGACCAGGGAGGGAGACGCTGATGTTTTCCTGGGTTGTTCGCCACGGCATTCTGGTCACCGTCACCGTTCTGATCATCTGCGTACTCGGTATCCTGGCCGCGCTGCGCATTCCGGTGCAGATGATTCCGGACCTGGAAGTCCGTACCATTTCCATTCGTACCAGTTGGCCCGGCGCCACGCCCCAGGATGTGGAGAAGGAGATCCTGATCGAACAGGAGGAGTACCTGAGGAACATTCCCTACCTGGTGGAAATGCAGAGCAGTGCCGATTTCGGTTCGGCCCAGATCGAGCTCGAGTTTCCATTTGGGGTGGACATCAACGAAACCCTGATCCGCGTCAATAACGCCCTGACCCAGGTCCCTTCTTACCCGGAAAACGTCGACGAGCCGAGTGTCTACGCCACGTCGTTTTCTTCCAACGCGTTCATGTATTTCAGAATCTCCCCGCTGGAGGGCAATCCTCGGGGATTGGACATGGACATGATGCGTGATTTTATCGAAGACAATGTCCGGCCGCGTATGTCCGGCGTGCCCGGGGTATCTGAAGTCAACGTCGGGGGTGGCGCCGAACGCCAGATCCAGATTCACCTGAACCCCGAGCGTCTCGCGGAGCGGGAGATCACTCTCACGCAAGTGCGCGATGCCATCCGCGAGCGCAATCGGGACCTGTCCGGCGGTGAAGTGGAAAGCGGCAAGCGACGCTACCTGCTGCGCACCATGGGTCGCTTCGAAGATCTGGAGGATCTGGAAAACCTCATCCTCGAGCGCCGGGGGGACAGCATCACCCGACTGTCCGATGTGGCCGACGTCGAACTCGATCACTTCAAAATTCGCCAGACCTCTTACGTCAACACCCGTCCCGTCATCAGTCTGTCGGTGCGCCGGGAGAGCGGTTCCAACGTGATTGCCATCAAGGACGCCATGATGGCCGAGGTGGAAAACATCAACCGGGACCTGCTCAACCCGGAAGGCATGGAACTGGCCCTGACCGCTGATGATGTGGTGTATGTGCAGGCCTCGGTGTTCAATGTCTGGAAAAACCTGATTCTTGGTGCCCTGCTGGCAACCGGGATAATGTACGCGTTCATGCGTTCGTTTCGGGCCACTGCGCTGGGTGTGGTGGGTATTCCCATCTGTACCATCGCGGCTTTCCTGGGGCTGTTGATCGCGGGCCGGACCATCAACGTCATTTCCCTGGCTGGGGTCGCCTTCGCCATCGGCATGACCCTGGACAACAGTATTGTGGTGCTCGAAAGCATCGAACTCGAGCGTCGCAAAGGGCTGAAGAAACTGCAGGCCGCCGTTGCCGGGGTCCAGAAGGTCTGGCCGGCGGTGTTGGCCTCTACCCTGACCACAGTGATGGTGTTTCTGCCGGTAGTGTTTATCGCCGAAGAGGCGGGACAACTCTACTCGGATATTGCGATCGCCATTTCCGCATCGATCCTGGTGTCCATGCTGGTGGCGATTACCGTCATCCCCACCGCTAGCGCCCGGCTGAAATTTGAAGGCGCCTCCGGTGGCGACGAAGCCCATCCGCTTCAGCAGCGGATCACCCGGCAAATTCACTGGCTGATCGAAACACCCCGGCGGCGTATCAGTGCCATTGTCGCCACCATTGTGATCAGTGGTGCCATTGTGTTGTTCCTCACACCGCCAGCGGAATACCTGCCCGAGGGTGAAGAGCCGAAAACCTTCGCCTCCATGAATGCCCCGCCGGGTTATAACCTTGAAACCATGGAAGCCATCGGCATGGAGCTTCAGGAGTATTTCATGCCTTACGTGGACGATGAGCCGGAAGCCTTCGAACGGGGTGAAACCGAGGTACCGGCGATGAAATACATCAACTTGGGTATTTCGCCCCAGAGCCTGAGGATCATCACCGAATCCAAGGATCCCGGGCAGATCGAGGAGCTGATGGCCGCCCTGGTCAAGCAATACGAAACCTATCCCGGAATGCGGGCATTTGCCGCGCGCGGTTCGATCATCAGCAGCAACGACGGCGGCACGCGCAGCGTCAACCTGGATATCTCCGGGCCGGATCTGGCCAGCCTGTTTCAGGTGGCGCAGGCCGCCTACGCGCGCGCTGAGGCCGTGTTTGACAACCCGAGCATCCAGACCCGCCCTTCCAGTCTATCCCTGGCCCAGCCGCTACTGGAAATCCGCCCCGATTGGGATCGGGCGGCGGAGCTCGGCCTGACTACCGAGGACATCGGCTTCTCTGTGTCGGCGCTGACCGACGGAGCTTTTGTGAATGAGTTCTTCCTCGCCGATGACAAAATCGATATCTACCTGTACAACCAGCTGGGTCCCGGCGCGGACCTGGATACGCTTCAGGATATCGCCGTCTTTGTGCCCGAGCGCGGTACCCTGCCCCTGTCCGATTTCGCCCGGATGGAGGAAACGGTGGATACCAGTAGCATTCGCCGGCTCGACGGCAGCCGTACCGTAACGCTGAACATCATCCCACCCCGCTCAGTCGCCCTGGAGACCGGTGTCGAGCGCGTGCGCGAAGACGTCGTAGGCTATCTGCAGGAAAATGGGCAGGTGCCCACGGGGGTGACGTTGAATATTTCCGGGGCGGCCGACCAGTTGGACGCCACCCGGGAGTCTCTGAGCAGCAACTATCTGGTCGCGCTGTTCATTGTCTATCTGCTGATGGTGGCCATCTTTACCCATTGGGGCTATCCGCTGCTGATCATGACCACCATTCCGCTGGGCATTGCCGGCGGGATTGCCGGGCTCGCCTTGCTCAACCTCTTGGGTAGCGCCACCTCGGCGCTCGGCCTGGGCGGCATCAGTCAGCCCTTCGATATGATCTCCATGCTCGGCTTTCTGATTCTTATGGGCACCGTGGTCAATAACCCGATTCTGATCGTTCACCGTGCCATCAGTAACCTCAAGGAGGAGGCCATGGACTCGGTCGATGCGGTGCGCGAAGCGGTCAGCTCGCGACTGCGCCCCATTGCCATTTCCACCATTACCACCATTGTCGGGTTGGCACCCCTGGTGTTCCTGCCGGGCGCCGGCAGCGAGCTGTACCGCGGGGTCGGGGTGATCGTTATGGCGGGCATTATCGGCGCCACACTGGTGACGCTGACCATGCTGCCTTCGCTGACCGTCATGGTTCTGAATTGGACTGAGCGCAAAAACCGGTATACTGGCAGCCCTCACTGATGCACTGAGCTCGTCGGGACAGGAGCTGCCATGCTGCCACTGCGTTTTATAGACCGGGTCAAATTTTTTGTTGAGCGCCAGTTCGTCAAAGGCGCCCTGTTTCAGTTGCTGGTGGTGGGTGCAATCATCGCCCTCATATCCATTACCGGCGGCCTACTGGCGTTCCCGGCCGGCGAAGGCGAAGACGTCGGTGACGCCGTCTGGTGGGCGTTTCTGCGCCTGACGGACCCGGGCTATCTGGGCGATGATCAGGGCTCCTGGCTGCGCTTTGTGTCGACGATTCTCACGGTCAGTGGCTATGTGGTATTCATGGGTACCCTGGTGGCCATTCTCACTCGCTCATTGATCGCCCGGATGACCGCGCTTGAGCGGGGCCTGACGCCAGTGGCCTTTCGGAATCATGTGGTCATCATTGGCTGGAACAGCCGCACCCTGCCCCTGATCAGAGAGCTTTTGAGTGCCTCCGGGTCGATGCGCCAGCACCTGTTGGGGCACGACAGTTCCCGTCTCAAACTGGTGGTGTTGGCAGAGGATATGTCGGCGCTACAGGCTGAAGAACTGCGCGCCGAGCCGGGCATCGGTCGCAAAGCCAGGCAGATTGTGCTGCGCTCCGGCAGTGCTCTGCAGCCCGATGCCCTGCATCGGGCGGCCTGTCTGAACGCCGCCGCGGTCATCATTCCCAGCGATTCCCACGAACTCAACAGTCTGGTCAGCGCCGATGTAGAGACCATCAAGGCACTGATGTCATTGGATGCTCTGGCCCGCAGGCAGAATGTCACCCGGCCATTTGTCGTGGCGGAAATCCAGGACCTGCGTAAGCTGCCCATTGCCCGCCGCGCTTATTCCGGGCCCCTTCAGGTGGTCCCAGGGGATGCCACCATTGCCAGCCTCATGGCCCAGAATCTGATTCATCCCGGTTTATCAGAGGTCTACAATGAGCTGCTGACCGATCAGAGCGGTAACGAGTTTTATGTCCGCAGCGGCGAACATTTTGCCGGTGATTCTCTCGCGTCCATCGCCGTGCGCTGTCCACGTGCTGTGATCTGCGGATTGCTGCGCCGCGAAGAGGAACACTGGCGTGTGCAGTTGAATGCTCCTTCGGACACCGTCGTAACCGAGACGGATAAAGTCGTGTTCATTGCTCCGGAATTCAATGATACCCAGCCACTCAAGGCTTCGGGGTACCGGCTGAATCCGCTTGAGCGCAAAGCGCTGGATGACAAGCATAAACCCGCCAACCGCCTGACCAAAAAGAAAGTGTTGATTCTCGGCTGGAACGATCGCCTTCCCGCATTGGTGCACGAGCTGGGCAGTTATCGCCAGTATCGGTTTGAGTTGGACATCGTCTCAATACTGCCGGCTCAGGAGAGGGAGAATTTCATTGATCGCTACCACATGGGCAGTATCAAAGCGCAATGTCGCCATATCGAAACCGACTTCATGCAGGAAGGCGAGCTGTATGACATTGAACCCGCCCAGTATGACAGCATTGTTCTGACCAGCAGTGACCGGGTAAACAGTGGTGAAGAGGCCGACGCCCGTGCCATCGTCGGACAGAGCATTCTCGAAGAGCACCTGAAACAGACCGATGATCCGCCGCAACTGCTGGTGGAGCTGAGTGATCCGGACAATGCCATTCTGCTCGGGCATCAGCGTGGTGAAACCATCATCAGCCCGCTTATTCTCAGTCATCTTCTGGCCCAGGTGGCCTTGCGTCCGGAGCTGCGCCTGGTGTTTGATGAACTCTTCACTGAGGGTGGCGCTGAGATCTATTTCCGACCAACCGGGGATTACGGCATCAAGGGCTCCCTACCCTTCTGGAAGCTCGAAGCGCTTGTCGCCGAGCGTGGCGAAACGGCGCTTGGGGTTTATTATCACGAGTCGCATCAAGGACGCAGATTGCAATTGAACCCGGAGCGGGACGCGGCATGCAACCTTTCACCACAAGACTGGTTGGTCATCCTGACCGATACCGGCCTTCATAAAAACCTCCCAAAAGGAGCACAATCACAATGAAAGATCTCTCCAATCGTCGGCAATTCATCACCGGTGCAGCGGCTTTGGGCGCTGCGGCCATGCTGCCATCGGCTCAGGCCCACAATCACGGTGAAGAAAAGCAGCAGGGTGACCACGGTCATGGCCATCACAAACACCACAAGCACGGAGCCGTGGCGATTCCGAAGCTGACCCATACGGTGTTTTTCTGGTTGAAGAATCCGGAATCGACGGAAGATCGCGATGCCCTGATCGCGGGCCTGAAAACCCTCAAGGACATTGAAACTGTGCGCGGCATTCACATCGGTGTGCCGGCCTCAACGGAAAAGCGGGACGTGGTGGATAACAGCTACCAGGTATCCGAGCTGTTGATGTTTGATGATGTCGAAGGTCAGAATGCCTACCAGGTGCACCCGATCCACCAGAAGTTTGTGGAGGAATGTTCGCACCTGTGGCGCAAGGTCACGGTGTTTGATTCAATTGAAGTGTGAAATCTCGGAGCTTGATTGTCGGGTTACGCGCTGCGCGCTAACCCGACCTACGAAGGACTTCGCTGCTTTCCGGTAGGTCGGGTTAGCGCGAAGCGCGTAACCCGACAAAGTTTCAACTCACCAAAACCTTCCGCAAACCCAACAACCCCAGCATCAACGTCAACCAGCCCATGGCACCACCGGAGCTGCCACCGGATTCCTTGTCTTCCACGGAATCGATCAGTGTATTGGGAACCGGATCCAGGTCGGCTGCTGAGTTCTCCGCATCGTCAATGATGCGCACGGACAGCAGGTTCACCAGATGGGTGGAATCGACTTCCACATCGTTTTCCAGCTCCTCTTCGCCATAATTGCGCAACGGCAGATTGGTGAACGCGCCCTGCAGATTGAAACGGGGCAGCTCGGCAATGTCCTCCAGAACGGACATACCGCTGATCACTTCGCCGAACACGGTAAAGCCGCCGTTCTGTACGTCCAGGTTTTCGTGATTGTTCTCGAGGTTGAAAAACCACTGAGAGGTCGCGCTGTTTGGATCAGTGCCCAGCTTGGCCATGGCAATAGTACCTTGCCGATTGGACCACTCGGGTTCATTGATCACCGGGTCACCGGTCTCAATGCTCTTCACATCGCCACTGTCTTCGATGTATCGGAAACCGCCGCCCTGGAGGATGAACTCGGGCACCAGGCGATGAAAGAATGTATTGTCGTAAGCGCCGGACTCCACATAAGACAGAAAATTTTCGACGGTCTCCGGGGTACTTTCATCGTACAGGTTGACCTGAACATTACCCAGCTCGGTCTCGAATTCAACAATGGTCGCCAAGGCTGAGGTACTGGAGAGCAGCGCCGCCGTTGCCAGAGCACCGGCTGCCATAAAAGGTTTGAACATGGGGGATTCCTTACAGTTGGTCGTTATGTCAGCCACTCTAGCAAAGCCAGGGCCACGATTCTGTAACCTTTTGTAGAGGGCTGTTAACAGTTTGTAATGTCGCTTGCGTCAGGCGGGGTCGACATGGTCCCGGGCAAACTGCCAGGCAACCCGGCCGCTGCGAGCACCCCGGGTCCGGTGCCACAGCAAAGCTTCCGCTTCCACGTCTTCATCCCAGTGTCCGCCCAAGGCTTCTACCCAATAGCGGGCGGCGGCTAGGTACTCGGTCTGGCTGAACGGATAGAAGCTCAACCACAAACCGAACCGGTCCGACAGTGAGGTTTTCTCTTCAATGCTGTCGCTCGGGCGAAGTTCGCCCTCCTCATAACTGACATCCAGGTTGTCGCGCATGGTCTGGGGCAACAGGTGGCGCCGGTTGGAGGTGGCGTAAAACACAATGTTTTCCGCCGGAGAGGCAATCGACCCATCCAGCGCCGATTTCAGGGCCTTGTAACTGATATCACCTTCCTCGAAGGACAGGTCATCGCAGAACACAATAAAGTGCTCCGGCCGCTCTTCGAGCAACACCAGAATATCGCTCAGGTTTGGCAGGTCGGCCTTGTCCACCTCGACCAGTTTCAGATCCTGATCGGAAAAGGTATTCCAGACGGCCTTGATCAGGGTGGACTTCCCGGTACCGCGGGCGCCGGTGAGCAGCACATTGTTGGCCGGCTTGCCCTCTATGAAGCGTCGGGTGTTGCGCACCAGGGCCTCTTTATGGGCATCGATATTCTGCAGGGCCTCCAGCGCCACCCGATGCGGGTGGCGCACCGCCTGCAGAAATCCCCGACCGTTGGCAGTGCGCCAGCGAAAGGCCTGGGCGGTCCAGTCAATCGTCGGGTCAGTGGCAGGCAGCAAACGCTCCGCCCGGTCGAGGAGCTGATCGAGACGATCAATGATGGAATCCATTGTGGCCATGAGGTTACTCCTGAGGTGTTCGGGGTCGGCTCGACTGACGCACCAGATCCTTCAACTCGCGCAGCTCATTCTGCAACTCCCGCAAGGTCGGCTCGCCCTCTTCCTGGCGCTCTTTGCGGTGCTGCTCGTCCAACACGTTCACGACGATCCCGATGATCATGTTCAGAAACGCGAAGGCCGACAGGAAAATGAAGGTCACGTAGAAGACCCAACTGAACGGGTAATCCGTCATGGTTTCATACATTACATCGGTCCAGTCTTCAAAGGTCATGATCCGGAACAGCGTCAACATACTGATGGCGATATCGCCCCAGAGCTCCTCATTGACGCTGGCAAAGAACATGCTGCCGATGGCGGCGTAGATATAGAAGATGATGAACATCATCAGCGCCACATAACCGAGCTGTGGCAGGGCTTTGAGCAGGGAGATGAGCAACGTGCGCAGCTCCGGGATGATGGACACCATACGCAGCACCCGGAACACCCGCACCAGGCGGCCCACCAGGGCCAGTTCGCTGTCTTCAATGGGGATCAGGCTGACGACCACGATGGTGGTGTCAAAGATGTTCCAACCGGACTTGAAAAAGTCCCGCTTGCGGGGCTCCCCGAGGAAACGGATGGTAATTTCCACCAGAAAGAAGATGGTGATAAACCAGTCGGTGATGACAATCGCGTTGGAGATCAGCGGCGGAATATCATAGGTCTTGGCCCCGATGACCAGGGCCGAGAAGATGATGATGCCCACCACAAACAGCTCGAAGGCTTTGTTGGTACGCAGTTGGTTGAACCGGGATTGTAGAGTATCGTTTGATATCATTCGACTTCTTCCAGAAAATCCAACTCCGCCTGCTGGCGAATCGTCTGGCGGTGGTTTGCCATCAATTCCTGAATCCGCTCCCGGTCGCACTCCTGTCGATCCAACACCACCCGGGTCTGCAACTCCCCTACCCGCTCGCGGGTGGCGCACTTGCTGAACACAAACTGGTTGGAAATCAGCTCCAGGAACGGACCGGATTTACTGCTGGGCATGATGAACAATAACTGCAGCCCCAGGCTCTCGGTCAGGTAGTGAATGACCTCCCGCGAGCGGTGTTCATCCATTTTGGAGAAGGCCTCATCCACCAACACCATCCTCAAATGGCTGTTACCCTCGCCAAAGCGGAACGCCGAGGTAATGGCCGCACTGCGGATGATATACGCGGGCGTCTCCAATTGGCCACCAGAACCGGTCCCGTACTGGCTTAGAGCAATGGGCTGCTTGCCCTCCGGCTCCTTGTAGATTTCGTAGCGGCGGTAATTCCGGTAATCCGCGATGCGCTCCAGATCCCTTAGCGCCTTCTGCTCGTCCTCATCCAGCAGCATGGTCATCAGCCGCTCGCGCACTTTCTGATGCTTGGGTTCAAGCTCGATATCAAACAGGGTGGCACCGTCGCCGAGACTGGGATTATCGATAATCGCCTTGAAAAACTGCCAGTACTCTTTGAATTCCGGCACCCACTGCCAATCAAACCGGAACCGCTCCCGGTCCGCACCGAAACGGTGGTGCTCCAGCTCCCGGTTAAGGTCCTCCAGTACCCGCTTGCCATCATTGATGGCTTGGTAGATCGAGTGACAGAGGTTGGTGACAAACGCATTGTTGAAGCTGTCCCGCAGGGATTGCAGTTCGCTGTGGCGCTGGGCCAGGATGTGGTTCTTGTCCCGGTTGTACAGGCTGTCGAACTGGCGGCGTAACTGGCAGATGCGGGCAAAATTCTCCCGTCCGAACTCGTCGCTGAAGTCCAGTTCCAGCGCGAAGGCGTCCGCCGGGCGGCACTGCTGATTGTGATGCAGCACGCTCTGCTGCAGTTTGTGCAGGGCACTTTTCAACTCGCCCTGCACGTCCGCGAGACGGGCCTCATAATAGCGGGCCTCGCGCAGATCCTCGTCGACCTCAGCCAGCCGCGCCTCGGCATCGAACCCCGGCGCGAGCGCATCCAGGCCTTCCAGGCTCTGTTCGCACTGCTCCACCACGGCCAGAGTCTGGTCCTGATCCCGATCCAGAGTCTGGCAGCGACTGTCGATATTCTTCAATTCCGCCAGCAGGTTGGCTCGCTCTTCGTTCAATGCCCGTGCCTGAGCCGCCTGCTCATCCACCCGCCCCTTCAACGCCTGGAGCTCCTCTTCCAGAGCCTCACCGGCGCTCAGGTCGAGCTGCTCGGCCTGCTGCTCCAACGACTGCAGGCGCCGCTGGGCGCTGAGCATGGTCTGCAGGCAGTCGCCATGCTCGGGGACACGCAGTCCGTCCACGGCGGCCAGCAGTTGTTGCGCCTCGACGGCAAGATCCCGGCTTGCCTGCCATTCACGGGTCAACGCTTCCTGCTCCTGTCGGCGGGCCGCCAGGGCGCGCTCTCGGGCGCTCTGGCCGAACACCAGATCGCTGTCGGCAATATCGCAGCGGAACAAGGAATAATTTCCCGAGCCCAGGCAGTCCCGTGTGACCCCGCGACGGGTATTGCGCAGCGTATCCGCATCCGGTACCCGCTGCACTGAGCCGTAGCTCGCCTTCAGGTATTGCTCGGCGGTGTCGTGGTTGAACTGCATCACTTCCACCACGCTGCCCTGAGGCAAGGCACCCAGCTTTTCATTATCCCGCCGGGCCTTGTGGCCTTGAATCACCCGGGCCTTCTGACCGACGCCACTCAGGGAGCGAACCAATCGAATGGCATCGGCCTCATAATCCGGGTCCACAATCAAACCAAAACGGGCGCCCCCCAGATAGCCTTCGATGGCGGACTGCCACTCCGGGTCGGTCACCTCCACCTGATCGCACAGCACCCGGGCATCGGCTTCGGGAAGCTGCTTGTGAAGTTCCGCCAACGCCTGTTGCACGTAGGGCGGATAGCTCACTTCCCGGGCTTCCAATGCGCCCATTTCCCGCCCCAAACGCTCGGTTCGTGCCTGTACCTGATCGCAGGCCTGCTGGCGCTTGTCGCACTCGCGCGCCAGGCGATCCCGCAGGTTGGCATTACCCTCTTCACTCTCAAACCAGTCTGCCCACCACTGCCGGTGCTGCTGTTGTTGCGCCAGGGCCTGATCAAGGCGCGATTCCAGTGGGCTGATGTCAATCCAGTCCCGGTTGAGCAGCTCATGGGCATCCAGCCGGGAATCGTCTTCGGCAATGGCTTTGAGGCGGGCGTTGCGGGTTTTATCGGCCAACTCCGGCAACACCAGCGACAGGGATGTGCGTCGCAAGCCGTCGTGCAAGACTTTGGCACTCTCGCGATTGCGATCGACTTTCTGCAGTTGTTCCAACAGCTTCGGCACCGTCGCGTCCAGCCGCTGCTCCTCCGCCTTGCGCTCCTGGGCGAGCTGGTCTTTTTCCCGCAACCCGGGAATGCCCAGGCGTCGGGTGTTGAGATCCAGCAACTGTTGCTGCAGGTCATCCCGGCGCTGCTCGCTCAATTCGATGGCCTGCCGGTTCGCTTCCACCGACTCGCGCTGGGTCTGCTGCTTACGCTTTTCGGTCAGGTAGCGGTTCTGGCAGTCGTTGTAGCGGCGCCGGGCCAGGCCGTAGTGCAGCAATTGCCAATCGAGCCATTGATCGACAAAGTGACCGGCCGTAAGCCGGCCTTGATTGAGTCGCTCGATCGCTTCGCGCAGTTGTCGGGCATCCGCTTCCATACCGTGGATACGTTTCAACATGGCGGATACCGAGCGGATTGCTTCACCCAGGTCGCGCGGTTCCAACACTTCGTTGGCAACAAACTCGTCGATCCCTTTGATGGGTTTGTAGGCCATAAAGCGGGAGAAGGCCCTGGCGGCGTTCATCGCCTCCCTTTCGGACACGGCATCCTGCCGGTCCCGGATCAGACCATACAGTCGACCCAGGTAGGCTTTTTTCTTGTCATACTTCTCCACGGACTCGGGGCCGAACTGTTTCCGCAACAGGCCATACGCCCGGTCCAGGGGCAGCACATAGCGGCCACCGGTATCGCTTTTCAGTAAATCGGATAGCCCGAGCTGAACGCCCGGCAATAACATGAATTGCAGCTCGTCCAGGCGCGCGACCCGTTGCTGGCCGGAGCCTTCCAGGTGGGCGCGCATTCCGATCAGTGCGGTGAACGGCTCACTGGCTTCTCCCGGGGTCGGGTAAAACACCGCACCGAGGTAACCATCACAACCTTCGGGCCGCGCGTAGGCACCGTCGTCACAGCCGAGTACGTAGGAGGCGAGCGTGCGCACCTGCTTGCCACCGCGCCCGCGCTGGCTGGCTTCGTCCTGCCCGGGGTTGAAATGGAACAGGTTGTCGTGGGCGGCGGTCATGATGGTCTGAATGGCATCCGCCGCAGTGGTTTTACCCGAACCATTCCCTCCGGAGAAGAGATTGATCGGGCCGAATTCACATTCGGTATTGGGGATGTTGCCCCAGTGGATGTAGATGAACTTCTTCAGATACATAAATCAGGTCTCACCAAGTGCGTCTTGGTTCTTGTTCGGTCATGTGGCTGGGGTTACGGCAAGTTTGGGTTACGGCGGATGCGGCCTTTGGCCTTATCCGCCCTACGCGGACTGCCGTGGTTTGCGTAGGGCGGATAAGCGCAGCGCATCCGCCGTAACCCACCTCGGCCGCCATCACCGCTCCCCGGAAAATATCGATGCGCCTTCCGGTTCGGCCTCGCCGGACACCTCCGCGGTCGGCGCTTCGGCTTCAATGTCATGCCGCAAATTATCCAGCCACTCGTTGTTCACCAGGTTCACAATCAAAGGCCGCACCTTGATCCAGCTATCGGTCTGCTCCAGATCCGCCTCCTGGGCGTAGTGAATCAGCCGCAACTGACGCAACCGGCGGAACAGCTGACGGCGCTCCGCCATGGCTTCGGGCAGGCTGCGTTGCAGGAGGTTCTTACTCGCCAGCGCCACCGCTTCCAGTGACAGGGTCGCGCAGCCCTGTTCGTCAATCACACCATCGCGCACCGCCTTGTCATACTCGGCGCGTAAAATCAGCACGAGGGCGATTTCCGCCTGATTCAGGCGGGTGCGAAAACCGCCGTTAAACGGCTCGTCACTTTCATCTTCAATGCCGGGCACTCTCGCACCGGGCGGGATCAGGCGGACAAACTGAAAGCGCGTATCGTGTTGCAGACGAACCCCCATCAGGCTGAGGTAGTCATCCACCAGGGCTTCAATGCGCTCAAAGCGATCGTACAGCTCGGCTTCCACCTGACTGTCGTCTCGGCACAATACGCCGTAATCCAGCAGTCGCTGAATCAACTCCCGCCACTCCTTTAGCGTCAGGTTGTGAGACTCCAGGGCCCGTTCTAGGCTATCGGTCAGAGGGCTCATTGGCATCCTCGGTCAGTTCAATAATGTATTCGTCGCGGTGGGTGAAGAAATCACCCTCGGTAATGCGCGGACTTTCCGCCAACCAGGCCTCATCCTGACGCACCCGAAAACCGAACTCGGAGGACAGGTTGGCCGCCGCTCCCACTTCGGTGGCCCGCGCGAGGCTCAATAGCTCGGGTAGACTCACCGCGGTCAACGACCGGCTGCTGACCTGGCCCTGTTCGTCCAGCGCCTGTTGTACGTAGGCACGCACGTCCTTGCCCTGCAGCGAAAACGCCTGCTCAAGAGCTTGTTGAATATACAGTTGTCTTTGCGCGTCCCGGTCCAGGGGCTGATCATCGTCCAGGTCACTGCGAATGGGGGCCCGGGCGCGTCGCTCACGCAGCACCAGTTGGCCTGGGTCGATATAGCGCAAGTGCAGTGCGGACCAGTCTTCTCCGTGACGCTGCAACAGTTCGTCCTGTCGCTCGCGAGGTTGCGCCGCCAACAACTGACACAGCTCCAGGGCGCCGTCACCGCTCTGGGCATGAATATAGCTTAGCTGGCGGATGATGATATCGGCCCGCTGGGTAAACGTATTCAGGGCCTTGCGCAGGGCCGGCAACATCACATCGCAGGCATTTTTCAGTCGCGTCTCGATGGTCTGCAGCAGGGTTTCCAGTAGCGAGCTACCCGGCACCACCCGTTGCGGCAAGAGTGCTCGCAGGCGCAACTCCATCACCGCGCGCCAGTCTTTCTCGGCCGTTTCGGGGTCGCCTTCGCCGTATTTGCGTTTGCGCCGAATGCGGCTGATGATCCGGGCCACCTGGTCCCGGTATTTCTCTACGCTATCGGCGGACAGCCGGACTTCCAGATCGGGTTTGAAGACTTTTTCCATAAAGTCGAAAAATTCATCGCTGGCCTGTTGCACCAACTGCCGGGCTTCGACATCGCGGACCAACTGCCGCTTACGTTCTTCCAGCTCTGCAATCACATCGGTGAAGTCGCTGATGATCCGCTCGGAGTATTCGTAGGCATCCAGCAGGTCGTGGACTTCGCCGCGATCCAGAAAGGCCTGGAGACTGTTGCGGGTATTGCGGGTGTTACGGTGCCGGGTGCGAAAGTCATTGTGCTGGTTGGCTGCAAAGGGCTGAGTAAACAGCCGTCCCATGCGGGAAAAGCCGTAGCTGCTCTGCAGGTTGGCATCATCTACCCGACGCTCCAGCCAGCCGGCTTCGAGCAGTCGATTGACAATAAAACCGGCCAGTTCCCGTTGGGTTTTGAAGCGCCCCTCGCTGTCACCGGGCTCGTCGCGACTGTCCAGAACCGGAGTGCGGGCTATCGCTTCCTTGAAAATATCCAGCAGCCCTTCCCGATTCAGGCCTGCGCCATAATCCCGCAGATCGGTGTATAGCCGTTGGTACAACAGACGCAGGCATTCCGCGACCACTTCACGGTACTTTCCCGTCAGCGGATTGAAGAAATGGGGACGTTCGTCGGTGAAGAACATTCAGCAGTTAATCGTAAATACACTGGTCGGCAAAGGTCTGGGAATCCTCCCGCGACCAGTCGGCATTGGGGACGTTCATCATCTGCTCGCACCAGGCCTCACTGCCGGGTTCGGCATTCACCTCGATTTGGGGGATTTCAGAATCACGCTCGGCAGGCGCGGGAATGACCGCGATATCCCGGGCCGGCTCCTCTGGTTCGGATTCAGGCTGATTCAGAATCAGCAACACGCCGACCACAATCATCAGGACACTGGCGCCCATCAGGGCAAAAATCGCTTTCATGACTACCTCAGGATTCGTTCAGCCAGTCGGCTACGGTTTCGGCAAAATAGGTAATGATCAAGTCGGCCCCAGCGCGCTTGAACGCCAACAGACTTTCCATGGCAACCGCCCGTTCGTCAATCACTCCGGCCTCGGCGCCGGCCTTGATCATGGCGTACTCGCCACTGACCTGATACACCGCCAGCGGCCGAGCGGAATGCGCTCGAATGTCCGCCAGCACGTCCAGATAGGCGATACCCGGCTTGACCATCAGAATGTCCGCCCCTTCATCCTCATCCTGCAGGGATTCCGCCAGCGCTTCCCGACGATTGGCGGGGTCCATCTGGTAGCTGGCCCGGGTGCCTTTAAAGTTGCTGTCCACGGCATCCCGGAAGGGACCATAGAAGGCGGACGCAAATTTGGTGGAGTAGGACATCACCGGGATATGGCCATAACCGGAGGCATCCAGTGCGGCACGGATGGCGGCGATCATGCCGTCCTGCATGCCGGAGGGGGCAATCATGTCGACCCCGGCCTTGGCCGCCACCACGACCTGCTTCTGCAGGTTTTTAAGGGTCGCGTCGTTGTCGACATCGTCCCCATGGACGACGCCGCAGTGACCGTGATCGGTATATTCGCAGAAGCAGTTGTCGCTGATGACGCACATCTCGGGCTGGGCGGCTTTGACGGTGCGGATCATCCGCGCCATCAGGCCTTCGGGGTTCCATGTGTCGCAGCCTTCGGCGTCTTTATGCCGGGACACGCCAAACAGCAGTACCGCCCGAATGCCTTTTTTCCAGGCGCTGGTGACTTTGTCGGCGAGCTGGGCTTCTGGGTAGCGAACCACGCCGGGCATGCTGCCGATTTCGACGGGTTGATCAATGCCTTCTTCGACAAACAACGGCAATATCAGGTCACTGACCTCAAGCCGGGTCTCCCGAACCATGTCCCGCAGCGCGCCCGTCCGCCGCAGCCGACGAAACCGAAATTCGGGATGAGTATCGTTGGTCATTGATTACCTCTGATCGATTTTTGAAGTGGGCGGTTTTCTCTTTGATTCAATATGTCCGACGGTCTACTAAGTCCCTTACGCACCAATCTGAAGGTCCGGCGGCTACAAGGCAAGGGGTTTCGGAAACGCATAAACCCATCCATGGGGCTCCATCGCTTCTCCCTGAAGCGACGGTTCCGAAACCCCTTACCTTGCATCCGCCTCCGTGCGGTCGTAGCGATCCCGGTGCCGCACCCAACTCGCTTACGTCAGTGCTGAGGCGGATGCGGGGTATAGCCATTGGAGACTCTCGGAGACATGGATGTCGACGAGAAGCCCCCATGGATGGGTTCACGGCGGGTCTCCAATGGCTATACCCCGTAGCCGCCGGGCTCTCGGGTTAAACCGAAAGTTATCGTATCGTCGCCTTCAAACCGCCAGAGCACCCTCGTGCGACCACTCGCAGCGTACCTGCATATCTCCTGAGCCCGGCTTGTGGTAGCTTGCCGTGGACTCCCAAGTGAACGTATGCGTGCCGCACAACTCCGTCTCCAGGTGTACCGTGGCCGAAACCCAATACATCTTGCTCAGTAAATCCTCAAACTGTGCGATCCACTGATCCCACTCATACTCAACGGCTTTATAGGATGCGCCGAAATGCATCACCTCCGTCTGGTAGTGTCCTGGACGGACCTCCACCTGCGGGATCGAAAACATCTCCTGGGACAAAAACGGCCAATCGTCCGCATGTGGCAACGTCAACATCGCGTCGCGATTGACCAGCAGGCGTTGCCCTTCCGAGGGAAGATACGCCATGTCCTTGATGCAACCATACACAATCGATTCTTGATCCATAGCCGCTCCTTTTCACGACTGCTTGACCAATGTTTTTGTCGGGTTACGCTTTGCTAACCCGACCTACTCGCAGTTCCGTAGGTCGGGTTAGCGCACAGCACGTAATCCGACACTATCTCACCGCAACGGCCACCACCAAGGGCCTTTGAAACGCCTTTCGCAGGACTTCAATTGCTCGCGATATCGGCGAGCCCGTTGCTCTACTTTACCGGCAACACCCACCAGCCAGGCTTTCTGATCAAAGGTTCGCCGTTTATAGCCGCCGTGACCTTCGTGGTACGCCAGGTACAGATTTCGGGCGTCGTTTTTGTCGATGCCAACCCGCTTTTTACTCTGGGCATTGTACCAGCCGACAAAATCAATCGCGTCTGCAAAATAGCTGCGGCTGGCCCAGTGATTACCGCTCATGCGCTGGTATTCTTTCCAGGTCTCGTCTTTTACTTGCGCATAGCCAAACGCGCTGCTCTTTCTCGGACCCGGGATCACCCACAGGATTTTCGTGCGCGGCGGCTTGGCCTTGGGGCGAAAGGTTGATTCCTGGTACATCATGGCCATCAACGTCGGGATGTCCGAGCCCCAACGGCGCTCGGCGCGCCGGGCGTCTTTGTACCAACCTCGCTTTTCGTCAAAGACGTCGCAGATGTTGTCGCTGCTCTTGGGCGGAGCGGAGGCGCAACCAACCAGTGTGGTCAGTGCCAACAGTATCAGACTCAGCGCTCGCATCAGTTCTGCTCCCACTGGTTCAACAACTCAAGCAGGCCGGCCTCGTCCATTATATCCACGTCCAACTCCTCGGCTTTTTTCAGCTTGGAGCCGGCCCCGGGGCCGGCGACAAGGTAATCGGTTTTCTTCGACACACTGCCCGCCACTTTGGCACCCAGGGCCTGCAGACGTTCCTTGGCCTCATCCCGTGTCAGGGATTCCAGCGATCCGGTCAGGACGTAGGTCAGCCCCGCTAGGGGTAAGGACCCACGGTCAATGGGCGCCTGTTCCGTCCAGGAAATGCCGGCGTCGCGCAGAGCCTTTACCGCCTCGCGGTTGTGGGGCTGGGCAAAGAACTCGGCGACGAAGTGGCCTACTACAGGGCCGATATCGTCCACTTGTTGCAGATGCTCTTCATCCGCTTGGGCCAGGGCATCCAGACTGCCGTAGTACTGGGCCAGATTGCGGGCGGTGGCCTCCCCCACTTCACGGATACCCAGGGCGTAGATGAACTTGGCCAGGGTGGTCTGTTTGCTGTTGTCCAGTGCTTTGAGCAGGTTGTCCGCGGACTTCTCGCCCATGCGTTCCAGCCCAGTCAGGTCTTCACGGGTCAGGTGGTAAAGATCGGCCACCGCGTTAACCAGGCCTTTTTCCACCAGCTGATCCACCAGCTTGTCGCCAAGACCATCCACGTCCAGTGCTTTGCGGGAGACAAAGTGCTTGATGGCCTCTTTACGCTGGGCGGCACAGATCAGGCCGCCGTCGCAGCGGGCCACGGCCTCGCCGGGTACCCGTTCGACCGGCGAGCCGCACACCGGACAGTGGTCTGGAAATTCAATCTCACGCGCATCGTCGGGGCGGCGGTCGGTGACCACCGAGACGATCTGCGGAATCACATCCCCGGCGCGGCGCACGATGACGGTATCACCGATTTTGACGCCCAGTCGCTCGATTTCGTCACGGTTGTGCAGGGTGGCGTTGGAAACGGTGACGCCGCCGACGAACACCGGTTCCAGCCGCGCCACCGGAGTGACCGCGCCAGTGCGCCCGACCTGAAACTCGACGTCGAGCAGTTGGGTCATTTCTTCCTGAGCGGGAAATTTATAGGCGATCGCCCAGCGCGGCGCGCGGGCCACAAAGCCCAGCTCGTCCTGCAGGTCCCGGCGGTTGACCTTGAACACGATACCGTCGATGTCGTAATCCAGCTGCGCCCGCCGTTCGCCCAATTGCTGGTAGTACTCAATACAGGCATCTGCGCCCTGCACTACCCGCATTTCACGGTTGATCTTGAGGCCCCAGTCACGGAACGCCTCGAGTGTTTCCGAGTGCTTGGCGGGTACCTCGCCATCTTCGACATAACCCACGCTGTAGGCACACATCTCCAGGGGGCGCGTCGCGGTAATGCGCGCGTCCAACTGCCGCAGGCTACCAGCGGCCGCATTGCGTGGATTGACGAACAATTTATCGCCCTTTTCCCGGGCCTTTTCGTTCAAGGCTTCGAAGCCGGCTTTGGGCATGTAAATTTCACCGCGCACCTCGAGCACCCGTGGGTACCCGGAGCCACGCAGTTTCAGGGGAATCGAGTCGATGGTGCGGACATTCTGGGTAATGTCTTCGCCCTGGGTGCCGTCTCCCCGGGTGGCGCCGCGCACCAGGAGGCCATCGCGGTACAGCAGGCTCACTGCAATGCCGTCGAGCTTGGGCTCGCAGGCGTATTCAATAGTGGCGTCGTCCTGCAGCCGATCCCGGACCCGCCGGTCGAAGGCGATCAGGTCGTCCTCGCCGAACGCGTTATCGAGGGAGAGCATCGGCAGTTCGTGAGTGACCGTGGCGAAGGCGCTCAGCGGTGTCTGTCCAACCCGCTGGGTAGGTGAGTCCGGCGTCACCAACTCGGGATACTCGGCTTCCAGATCCTGCAACTCGCGCATCAACCGGTCATAGGCCGCATCGGGAATCCGGGGCTCGTCCAGCGCGTAGTAGCGGTAGTTGTGTTCCTGAATCTCGGCCCGGAGCGTTTGCGCCCGGGCGCTGGTCTCGGCCGGAATGGCAGAGGTCGATTTGGCCATGTACGGAATTATCCTGGCAGTCGGGTTACTTCATTGTCAGACGGTTCAGCGTGGGCTCGTGCCCAGGTCGCCTAGTGCGGCATCCGGGACAGCTGCTTGCGCTCGAACTCGTGGATGCGCTGGCGGCAGTGTTCCTGGGTCTGCCGGGTCATGACGCTGCGGTTTTCGTCCTTGAGCTCGCCCCCCAGCTCCAGGGCAATGGCCCGGGCGGCTTCGAGCATTTCGTCGAACACTTCCACATTGTCCAGCTCGACCCGCTCTTCAAGCGGTAGCGTCATGAACAGGCTGACGCCGGGCGTTGTGAAGTCCGCCATGGTGTCCAGATCAAAGACGCCGGGCTTGACCATATTGGCCAGGCTGAACAGGATCGGGCCGCCACCTTTGGCCCCTTCGTAGCGATGGAAAATGTTCATGTCACCAAAGCGCAGGCCCGCTGACACCAGCGAGTCCAACAGAGCGTCCCCACGGAATTGCTCACCGGTGGGCGCCATCACGTTCACGATCAGCACCTCTTCGGGCTGCGGTGGCGCCTTCGGCGGCTCCTCCGGTTTGGCTGTGCGACGGTCAGAGGGTGCTTTTTCGGCTTTCCGGGGCTCGGGTTTTGCGGGCGCGGGTTTGGGCGATTTTGCCACCGGCGCTTCGGGCTTTTTAGCCTCACTGCGGGCGGGGCTCGAGGGTTCCGGCTTGGCCGCCCTGGCGCTGGATACGCTGCTGTCGGCGTTTCCACCCAAGGTGGGCTCGATCCGCTCCGGATCGTCCTCAAAGGTATCTTCGCCGGTGGTTTCCATCAGAATGGGCACCGATTCGTCCAGATTCAGCGTGACCTGCTCCGGAATGCCCCGGTGGGTTTCCGGGCGCTGGCGTTCAGAGGTCAGCTTGGAGGTGGCGGGCGGCCGAGTCTCGGCTTCCGCCGCTTCGCTGTCCAGTTCGGCCAGTTGCTCATCGAGGTTGGTTTCGTCGTCCTCGGCCAGCTCACCGTCCTCTTCCTGCAGCGCTTCGCGATCGTCAAACGCTCTATCATCAAAATCCTGACCATCAAGGTCCCGATCGTCATCGACTTCATCCACGGGGGCGTGATGGAAAGGACGCTCATCCTCCGGCGTCTCCCGATAGGCCACCACGCGCGCACCGCCATTGGGAAGCTCGGCGCTATAGTCGTCGGCGGCCGCCTTGCTCGACCCCGCTGAGCGGCGTACCGAGGGCGAAACCTTCAGGGAGTCTTTGCGGGCATTGTGCATACGCCGCCAGCCATCGAGCAGAATCCCGAGGATCAGGAGGATAATCAGTATCGTCAGCCAGTCACCCATAGCGTTAACCGTCAGTTACTCCGTTGTCTGCTCGCCCGAGGCGCATTATACCGCTGCCAGTTCCGCGGCTTCGTCCACATCCACAGTAACCAGGCGGGATACGCCCGGTTCGTGCATGGTAACACCCATCAACTGGTGCGCCATCTCCATGGCAATCTTGTTGTGGGTAATATAAATGAATTGCACGTGCTGGGACATCTCTTCCACCATGCGGGCATAGCGGCCCACGTTGGCGTCATCCAGCGGCGCGTCCACTTCGTCCAGCATACAGAATGGTGCCGGATTCAGGCGGAAAATCGAGAATACCAGGGCAATGGCCGTCAGCGCCTTCTCCCCACCGGAGAGCAGGTGAATGGTACTGTTCCGCTTGCCCGGTGGCCGCGCCATGATGGCAATACCGGTATCGAGTAAATCTTCGCCGGTAAGTTCCAGATAGGCGTGTCCGCCGCCGAACACTTTAGGGAACAGCTCCTGGAGGGACTTGTTGACCTCGTCAAAGGTCTCCTTGAACCGTGTCCGGGTCTCGCGGTCGATTTTGCGGATCGCGTTTTCCAGGGTTTCCAGCGCTTCGCGCAAGTCTTCATCCTGAGCGTCCAGGTACTGTTTGCGCTCTGACTCGGTCTGGTACTCGTCGATGGCGGCCAGGTTGATGGCGCCCAAGCGCGCAATGCGGCCGGCCACCTGTTCCAGCTCCTGCTCCAGGGGCTTCACTTCGGCGTCCTCGGACAGGTCCGCCAACAAGGTGTCCAGGTCAAACTCATCTTCTTTCAGTTGCTGGGCGAGCCCGGCCCGCTGCACTTCAAAGGTCTGGGCGGCCAGGCGCTCCTGTTCCAGATGGGCCCGCACCGCCTGAACTTCCTGCTCAGCCTTGTGCCGGGCCTGCTCGGCGGTGCGCAGCTCCTGTTCGACCTCTTCAAGGGCGCGGCGAGCCTCGCTCAACTCCCCTTCGACCGCCAGGCGCTTGTCCAGATTCGCTTCCAGCTCAAGCTGGTGCTCCTCGGCGGGATCCCGCGTTTCGCCGAGTGCTTCCAGCAATTGTTCTTTGCGTTCGCGCAGCCGCTGGGTCTGCTCCTGCAGGCGGGTAATACCCAAGCGAATGCTGTCCAGCTGGGTTTTCAGAGACTGGGCGCGCATGGCCATTTCATGGGCCTTGTCGCGATCGTGCCGGGCCTTCTGCCGGGCCTGATCCAGACCGGAGCGGATTTCATCCCGCTGCTGCAACAGGCGCTCACGCTCATCGGTGTCCATTTCCATGGATTCGATGGCTTCGCTGAGGATCATCCGGGCTTCGGCGAGCTGTTCGCCCTCCTGGTCCAGTTGTTCACTGGCTTCCCGGATTTCGGTTTCGGTGCGCTCGCGGCGAACGCTGATCTGTTCGATACGGGCCTGCTTGGCACTCAACTGGGCTCGCAACTCACCGGCGCGGCGGCTCTGCTCGTCGGATTCCCGACGCAGGTTTTCCCGCTCGCGCTCGAGGGTCTGCACGGCCTCGCGGCCTTCGGTGCGGGCCTCATCCAGACGGGCAACGGTTTCCTCGAGTTCCGCAATGCTGGCGTCGAGCTCTTCAAGCTCCTGACGGCGGGCAATCACACCGTCGCTGGCGTCGGTGTCCCGGGCCACTTTCAGCCACTGGGGACCGAGCCACAGGCCGTCGCGGGTAATCACCGACTCGCCGGCCTCCAGCTGTGAGCGCAGCGCCAGGGCGGAGGGCAAGTCTTCGGCGATGTAGACGCCGCGCAGCAACTCACTCAGATCCCAGTCGGCCTGAACCTTGTCCAGCAGGCGCTCCGCCTTGTCACCGGTGACGGCGCCCGGCCGGCGGGCCGTATCCATCAATACCAGTTCACCCTGGCTGAGTCCCGCGAGGGTATTGGCTACCGCATCAAAACCGTCCACGCAGACGGCCTGCAGACTATTGCCCAGGGCAGTCTCGACCGCCTTGTCCCAGCCGTCGGACACGGTCAGGGTTTCCGCCACGCGCGGCTGGTCGGTCAGTTGCTGCTCGGCCAGCCAGTCGGCGACGGCCTCGCTCTTCTCACCCAGGGCGGCCTGTTGCAGGGCTTCCAGGGAGGCGTGGCGGCCGCGCAGGCTCTGTAGCTTGCTGCGCGCCTGATCCAGCTCGTCCGCCAGGCGGTTGTTGTCTTCCCGGCGGGTTTCCAGTTCCTCGCCCAACGCTTCGCTGCGACCGCGTTTTTCTTCGACCACCAGGTCCAGTTCGGCCAACTGTTCGTTCAGCTGTTCGATTTCTTCATCGTCGGAGCCCAACTGAAGGTTGGATTTCTCCTCCTTGAGCTTCTCGATCCGTTGCAGCAGGCGCTGCTGAACCTGTTCCAGATGCTGAATCCGGGACTGCTGAACTTCCGCCCGCTGGCGGGGCTCGGCGGCACGCTGGTTGAAGGTATCCCATTCGGTCTGCCAGCGCTGCATGGCCTCTTCCGACTCCTGCAAAGCGTCCCCGGAGGACTCCTCGGCGGCCCGAACCAGTTCCAGCTCCGGCTCTATTTCCATCAGCTCGGCTTCCCAGCCCTCGGCTTTCTCCCGGTCAAACTGCAGGCTGTCTTCCGCTTCGCGGCTGTCCCGCTCGGTCTGCTCCAGGTCGGTCTGTAATTGGCGGCTGCGCTCCTGGGCGTGCTGGATGGTCTGTTCAATGCGGGCAATGTCCGCGCCAATGGCATAGTACCGGCCCTGAACTTCATTGAATTTATCCTGAAGTTCGGTGTACTGGCTGCGACACTTCTCGATCTGGGTATCCTTGTTCACCTGATCGGTGACGAAAGACTCCATGCGCAGCTCCAGGTCGCGGATACCGGTCTGCTTTGCCTTGGCCTGATCGTCCAGGTTTCGGTACTTAAGGGCCTGTAACTGGGCTTTGAGCTGGCGTTCTTCTTTCTTGTATTCGGTGTACTTCTCCGCGGCCTGTGCCTGGCGCTGCAGGCGGCTGAGCTGACGCTCCAGCTCATCACGAATGTCGGTCAGGCGCTCCAGGTTTTCCTGGGTGCGGCGCATGCGGTTTTCGGTGTCACGGCGCCGCTCCTTGTACTTGGAGATGCCCGCCGCTTCCTCGATATACACCCGCAGCTCTTCGGGCTTGGCCTCAATCAGGCGTGAGATCATGCCCTGCTCGATGATGGCATAGCTGCGCGGGCCGAGGCCGGTGCCGAGGAAGATGTCGGTAATATCCCGACGGCGGCACTTGGTGCCGTTCAAGTAGTAGAAGTTCTGGGCTTCGCGGGTGACCTTCCGCTTGATGGAAATTTCGTTGAACGCGGCGTATTCGCCCTGCACGGTTTTGTCCGAGTTATCAAACACCAGCTCGATGGACGCCTGACCCACCGGCTTGCGGGCGTTGGAACCGTTGAAAATGACGTCGGTCATGGCTTCGCCGCGCAGGTTTTTGGCGGAGGACTCCCCCATTACCCAGCGGACGGCGTCAATGATGTTGGACTTGCCGCAGCCGTTGGGGCCCACGACCGCGCACAGGTTGCTGGGAAAGTTGACCGTGGTCGCGTCGACGAAGGATTTAAAACCGACCAGCTTGATACACTTGAGGCGCATAGGTCCCTATCACTCTGTTTCGACGTTCGGCGCCCGGATTGCCGTCGCCTAGCCCATTGAAATCATTAGAATTTTAGCGCTCCAAAGACTCGGGCTTCGGAGCGCTCAGCAAAAGCGAGGATTCTACACGGATTTGTGCTATTCGGCGATGGGCTCGTCAATGACCAGGGTCAGGGGCTCAGAGCGGTTCTCCAGGTCAACCGGACCCATACGCCCCTCCCAGTCGCCGGCCTGAGGCACAGCGTCCCCACTGGGCGATAGCCGTGCGACCAGTTCTACCTGCTCCACTGTGGCCAGTGAGGCCGCCGGTGACATGGCCATAGTTTCATCCAAAGTAATGGATAATGGCAATTGACTCGCCGCCACCCTTTGAATGGCAAGGGGCATGGGTGATCCATCCCAGGCACGGGCGTAAACGAACACTGTTTCGTCACCGTCGTACTGGACCTGCTCGCTAAGCGACACTTCAACCGTGACGCTGACCTTGCCCTCCGAGGCGTCGGCTGTCTGGGGTTCACCGGACTCCCCTAGCGCCTGACGGGCCCGGTCAATCCCTCTCTGAAACGCCATGGCGTTGCCGGATTGCGGATTCATTACCTCCAGTGCGCGCTGCCAGTAATCAATCGCGTCCTGAAAGTTGCGCTGACCAAAGGCATTGATACCCGCCAGCCCCAGCGCCGTGGTCTCCTGGGGGTCGGCGGCCAGCGCTTCTTCGATCAGGGTCTGGGCGCGCTCGCCAATCCGATTGTCGTCCCGGATGAACAGGGTTTCCGCCAATTCGGCACGAATACGCGCGGAGCCGGGTTCGAGCGCAAGTATCCGCTCGTAGGCGTCCACCGCCTGGTCGTAGTGGCCCAGTTCGCGGGAATAGTGCGCCAGCAGGAACAGATATTGAGTGGAGTCCGGTTCTTTTTTCAGGCGGGCCTGAATGTGCTCCACCAGCTCCCAGGTCCGGCTGGGATCGACCCGCTGGTCGCTCATCCGCTCTTCCCGATCAAGACGAGCCTTATTCGCCTGAAGATCTGCCAGAAACACATCTTCGCTGGCACCGCGCCACTCATAAAACACCAGACTGCCTACCATGGATGCCGCCGCCACAATCACCAGCACGCGACCGCCGGGCAGCGCCCGCCCGCGAACCGGCTTACTGCTGGCCAGCTCGCGCTCCTCCTGCAGCAGGGCTCGCTCCTGCTCCAGTTTCAGTTGCTCGAAAGTTTCCTGATTGATGCGCCCGGCATCCCGGTCGGCCTCAAGCTCCGCCAGGTACTTGCGAAACAGCGCCACATTGGTTTCCAGGTAGCGCCGGCGCACCTGTTCAAGGTGGGAACCGGTCGCCTTGCGTCGCATGGGCCAAAGAAAAAACGCCAGAGCCACGACCACCATCAGGGCCATGACCCACCACAAAGGAGTCATCATCGTTCGGGATTCTCGTCGTCGGAAGAATTCAACAGCCGGTCCAGCTCGGAGCGTTCGGCATCAGTGAGGTTTTTGGCCGTCTCGGTCGGGGCCAGCCCGCTGCTGCGTCGCTGACGCACTACCCAGATAAGGATGATGATACCGAGCAACAACACCACTACCGGCCCGAGCCAGAGCGCCAGCGTGGCCGCTTTCAGTGGGGGGCGGTAAAGTACGTAGTCGCCGTAGCGCTCGACAAGGAAATCGGTGATTTCCTTGTCGGCGCGCCCTTCTTTGATCATCCGGTAGACCTGATCACGCAGGTCCTTGGCAATCGGAGAATCAGATCCCGCCAGATTCTGGTTCTGACACTTGGGGCAGCGAAGCTCATCAATAAAGCTCTGGTACCGTTGCCGGTCCGTCTCGCTGTCAAATTCACGGATATCCACGGCGCCCTGCGCTGCCGACCAGGGCAGCACCAACAGCCACCCCATAAACCACCAAGTCCGCACCAATGACCTCAAGGCAAACGCCCCCTTTGCTGATTCGAGAGCGAAGAGTATAACAAGCCCCTCTCTCAGGTGGCGAGAAACCCGAATAAATTCGCCAGAGAAAGTTTTTTGAAAAAAATGCCAAAAAGGAATTGACCTGAGCCCTCGTTTCATTAGAATACGCAGCTCCTGAACGGGGGTGGTTAGCTCAGTTGGTAGAGCGGCGCCCTTACAAGGCGTAGGTCACAGGTTCGACTCCTGTACCACCCACCACATCCGTTCACGCTACCGTTGGACCGGTAGTTCAGTTGGTTAGAATGCCGGCCTGTCACGCCGGAGGTCGCGGGTTCGAGTCCCGTCCGGTCCGCCATATTAAGAAAGAGCCCCACAAGTTGGGGCTTTTTTGTGCCTGTAAGAAACTGCCGTGGTACGCCGCGGACGGGGCTCGAACCCGCGGGGTCGACCAATTTGTCGGGAACAAATTGGGACGGCGAAGCCGCCCGAAGGGTGAGCCTCAGGATGAGGCGAATCTTTCCCGTCCGGTCCGCGCAGCGCAAAGCGCTGCCAATGAGATCAGGCAAAGACAATAAACCGCCAAGAAGTTCGGTTCGGCTGGGTTTTGGGTTGGGTTACGGCGGATGCGCCTACGGCTTATCCGCCCTACTCGACCTGCAACCGCTCCACCAAGGGCCCAAGCTCCTCATCCCACACACGCTGGTCGATAATCCCAACATGGCGATGACGGATCACGCCCTGCTTATCGACCACATAGGTCTCAGGCGCCCCAAACACGCCCAGATCCACCCCGAGACGACCGTCCTGATCGACCACACTCAGACGATAAGGATCATGTAACTGCGCCAACCAGCGCTTGGCCTCTTCTACATCGTCTTTATAGTTGATGCCATAAATCGGCATTCCCTGCTCGGCCAACCGCACCAGAAACGGGTGCTCGATCCGACAGGCGGCGCACCAGGTGGCCCAGACATTGACCAGACTCACCTCACCCTTGAAGGTCTGCTCGGTAATCTGCGCATCGGCATCCCGTACCGTGGGCAGATTGAACGCGGGCATCGGATCGCCTATTCGGCTGGACGGCATTTCGGTTGGATCAAGGCTCAGCCCGCGCCAGAACAGCACCGCGAGTACTGCAAAAATCATCAGCGGGATAAACAGCTTCAGACGATTCATTCGGTGACCTCGCCTCCCAGGGTAGGCGCGTGACTATCGGCTTCCTTCTGGGCCAGCCGGCGGTAGCGCTTATCGGCCACAGCCAGCCCCCCACCGAGGGCCATGAAAATCGCCCCGAGCCAGATCCAGCGTACGAACGGTTTGATGTGCACCCGCATGGCCCAGGCACCATTCTCCAGCGGCTCACCCATGGCGACGTAAAGGTCCCGGAACAGTCCCGGGTCCAGGGCCACCTCTGTCATCAGGTTACCGCCGGCCAGATAGCGTCGCTTCTGGGGCGTCATCTGAAACAGGTACTCACCGTCTTTGGAAACGCGGATACGGGCTTCATCCGCCAGATAGTTGGGCCCACGGACCCGCTCAACACTCTCGAGCACAAATTCATAGTGGCTTGTGCGCACTGACTCGCCGGGCGCCATGCGGACATCCCGCTGCTCGGTGTACACGGTATTCAGACAGACACCGATCGTAGTGACCGCGATACCGGCGTGCGCCAGCTGCATGCCCCAATAACTCAAGGTCAGCTTTCTCAGGCCGGTCCACCAGCGTTCGCTGTGACGCAGCCGGTAGCTCAAATCCGAGATGCCGGCGGTGACGATCCACAGCGCGAAAAACACCGCCAGGCCGGCCTGCCAGGAATACTGGTCACCATACAGGGCGGGAAACAGCGCACCGCCCGCCACACTGATGGTCAGAGGCTTCCACAGAAGCTGACGCAATTGTTGCCAGGTGGTCCGCTTCCAGTTACTGGAAACGCCCGGTGCCATAAGCAGGCACACCAAGCCCATCAGCGGGACAAAAAACACGTTGAAGTACGGCGGCCCCACGGAAATCTTGCCCCAGCCCAGGGCATCGGCAATCAGCGGATACAGCGTGCCCAGTAGCACACTGATCATGATGCTCACCAGCAGGATATTATTGGCCAACAGGAACGTTTCCCGCGCGGTTGCCGTGAACCGCGTTGTGGTGTGTACCACCGGTGCCCGGAGTGCATATAGGGTCAATGAGCCGCCGACCACGAGCAACAGGAACATCAGAATGAACACACCCCGCTCCGGATCATTCGCGAAAGCATGCACCGACGTCAGCACTCCTGAGCGAACCAGAAAGGTGCCCAGCAAGCTCAAAGCAAAGGTAAAAATGGCCAGCAACAGGGTCCAGCTTTTGAACAACCCTCGTTTCTCGGTTACCGCCATGGAGTGAATCAACGCGGTACCCACCAGCCAGGGCAGGAAAGAAGCGTTTTCAACCGGATCCCAAAACCACCAGCCTCCCCAGCCGAGCTCGTAGTAAGCCCACCAACTCCCCAGGGCGATTCCCAGGGTCAGAAAAGCCCAGGCGGTATTGGTCCAGGGGCGGGCCCAACGGGTCCAGGCCGCATCCATCCGGCCGCTGATCAGTGCGGCGATAGCAAAGGCGAAGCTGACTGCAAACCCCACGTACCCCATGTACAGCACCGGTGGATGCACAATCAGCCCGAAGTCCTGGAGCAGCGGATTCAGATCACTGCCCTCCTCCGGCGGCAGCGGCAGCAGCCGGTCAAACGGATTCGAGGTCAGCAGCATGAACAGTAAAAAGCCGATTGCCACAAAACCCATCACCGCCAGAACCTGGGCGCGCAGGCTCAGAGGCAGGCTTTTGCTCAGGTGTGCAATGGCGAGCGTCCAGCCGGACAGCATCAACACCCAAAGCAGCAGTGAACCCTCGTGCCCGCCCCAGACAGCGCTGATCTTGTAGTACACCGGCATCAGGGAGTTGGAGTGCCCGGCCACGTAGGACACGGAAAAATCATCCTGAACAAAGGCGATCGTCAGACAGACGAACGACACGGCGACAAAAAAGAACAGACCGGTAGCCAGGGAGCGGCTGGTGTGCATCAGCAGCTGATTGCCGGTCAGCGAGCCCGCAAGGGGAACCGTGGCCAGAGCGAGACTGAAGGCCAGCGCCAGAATCAGCGCAAAATGTCCAATCTCAGGGACCATAAACCATCACTCCACAGCCTTCGTCATGATCGCCGCCGGCCGCCGACATTGCGTCGGCGACTTCCGGGGGCATGTATTCTTCATCGTGTTTGGCCAGTACTTCCGTGGCCCGGAAAACGCCATCCGCTCCCAGCGTCCCGTTGACCACCGCCGCTTCTCCCTCGGCGAACAGATCCGGCAGGATACCGCCATAGGTCACGGTGAAGTCCACCACGCCATCGGTCAGGTCGAAGCGGGTCTCAAGATCGCCACTCTGGGAGCGCTGCACGCTGCCCGGACGCACACAGCCTCCGGCGCGGATCCGGGTATCCACCGGCGCCTCACCGGAGACGATCTGACCGGGCGGGTAAAACAGATTGATATTGGCGCGCAAGGCGTAAGCCATCAGACCCACTGCCAGGGTGGAGAACACCACCACAAAAAGCACCATGAACAGACGTTGTCGACGGACGGGATGCATAGGCTACTTCACTTCTCTTCACGAAGGCGGCCGAAAGAAGCCGCAGTGTATCAGGATTGGGGCGTCACCGCCGCCGGTTACTCCGCTGACCGCGCCGAGCGGCGAAGCAGTGCCGCCTGTCGGCGCAACCAGCGCTTGCGGCGGATACCCGGGCTCAGCAACAGGTACAGGAGCGTTCCCCAGGTGATCAGATAACACACCCAGACGTAGGGGCCGTGCCCTCCCATTCGCAAAAATTCGGCAAACGAGTCAAAGTAAAAACTCATCAGTGACGCTCCTCTTGGGCAATCAGCTCTCGCACCCAGCCGGTACGGCTCTCGCGGCGCAGTATTTCATAGCGGGTGTAGCGCAGCAGCACCACCGCATAGAATACGTAAAACGCCAGGATCATGGTCAACAGAGGGTACAACATCGAGGCGTGAATGGTGGGCGCCGACGTCAACTTGAGCGTGGCGGGCTGATGCAGGGTGTACCACCAGTCCACGGACTTGTAGATGATCGGGATATTCACGGTGCCGACCAGAGCCAGCACGGCACTGGCTTTATCCGCCGCCTCGCGGCTCATGAAGGCGCTCTGCAGCGCCATGATGCCCAGATAAAGGAAAAACAGTATCAACATCGAGGTAATGCGCGCATCCCAGGCCCACCAGGTGCCCCAGGTGGGTTTGCCCCAGATGGCGCCGGTGACCAGGGAGACGAAGGTCAGGGCTGCGCCGATGGGGGCGGCGGATTTCATCACCATGAAAGCCAGCTTCATTCGCCAGATCAGCCCTACCGCCCCGCACAGTGCCATCACGTAATAGCCCGCCAGCGCGAGAAACGCGGCGGGCACGTGGATATAGATGATCCGGTAGCTGTTGCCCTGCTTGAAGTCCTCAGGCGAAAAGGCCAGCCCCCAGACGGTGCCGAGCACCAGCAACACCAGAGCAATGGCGGTCAGCCAGGGCAGCCAGGCGCCGGTCTTGTCATAGAACCAGCGGGGAGAGCCAAGTCGGTGAAACCATTGCCAGGAAGCCATTCGGTGGTGCTCCTCAGATTCTTGTATCAGTAACTGTCGACGCAGATGCGCAGGGCTGCTGCCGCCGCAAACGGGGCCAGCACGGCGGCCATGGCCCCAAAGGTGCCCAACACGGCCAGGGCGACCCCCACCTGATTGCCCAGGGCGGCGTCGTTGACGGCGCTGGCGCCGAAAATCAGCACCGGAACATACAGCGGCATCACGATCAGGGACAGCAGCAATCCGCCACGGCGCAGCGATACGGTCAGGGCCGCCCCGACCGAGCCAATCAGGCTCATGGTGATGGTGCCAATCATCAGCGACAGACATAGCACCCCATAACCGCCCTCCGGCAGTGCCAGCATCAAGCCGAGCAGCGGTGACATCAACGTCAGGGGCAACCCGGTGACCAGCCAGTGGGCCAACACTTTAGCGAGGACCGTCAGGTAGAGCAATGACGGGCTGACCAGACACTGCTCCAGAGCGCCATCGTCAAAGTCAGAGCGAAACAGGCCATCGAGTGACAGCAGGGTCGCGAGCAGCGCCATGACCCACAGAATTCCCGGCGCCAGCACGGCGAGCAACTCTGACTCCGGCCCGACACCGAGCGGCACCAGGGTGATCGCAATCAGGAAAAAGACCAGTGGATTGATCCAGTCACCAGGGTGACGACCGGCCAGAAGGAGATCCCGTTTCAGGGTGGCAATAAAGGCACTGCCCGCCTCAGTACTCATCGCCCACCTCCTCTTCCACACGCGGCGGATAATCCAGCAGGTTGAGCGGGCGCAGCTCCGGCAGCCGGACCTCCTGGTGGGAGGTAAGAATCACCAGGCCCCCTTCACGGGTGTGGTGCTGCAGCTGCTGCTCCAGATCCGCCACCCCTTTCTGGTCGATTGCGGTAAAGGGTTCATCCAGAATCCAAAGCGGTGCCCGGGACAGGTACAGGCGGGCCAGAGCCACCCGACGCAGCTGACCGGCCGATAGCTGATAACAGGGAATATCTTCGTAACCGGCCAGACCGACCCGCTCCAGAGCCGCCACCATATCGCCCTGCTGGCTGCCGGCGCTGAGCGCCCGATACCAGGCCAGGTTTTCCAGGGGGGTGAGCGCCGCCTTGATGCCCGGGGCGTGGCCGATGTAGAGCAGAGACTGACGGAACGCCCAGCGACAGGCGGATACCGGGGTGCCACGCCATTCAATGCGCCCCTGGGCAGGAACGCCTATACCGGCCAGGGTTCGCAGTAGAGTGGTTTTGCCGGAACCGTTTGGGCCCAGGATCTGGACCCGCTCTCCGGCGTGCAGCTGGGCGGTCAGACCACTGAACAGGGGGCGCTCATCGCGCTCGCAGGTCAGGTTCTCTAATGTCAGGAGGAGCTCCGCCAAAATAGTGCCGCCGTTCGCCATACGAAAACGGCCCGCTGGCCGCTATACTGGTGAGCGACGGATTATAACGGGGTTGCATCGCTCCCCACAATGAAAAGCCCGATTGGACCCGACATGGTTGATAAGCTGTCTCCGACAAATCCGATTCTGCCCTTGACGCGCCCCGCCTCCGGCGAGCGTCCCGCAGGCGAATCCGGCCTGATGCGCCTGCTGACCGAATCCCTGGCTCGCTCCCCCGCCTCAGCGGTATCGGCGGAGGTCCGTCAGGTCGCGCCGGTCACGGCCGAGCAGCGCCAGCAATTGATCAACCGCCTGGTGGACACCTTACTGCAGTGGCAGAGCCGACCCGATAGCGCCAATCGGACCCAACAGCTCGCCCGTCTGGCCGACGAGCAGCAGTTGCTCAATGCCGCCCAGCTCAAGCTGGTCCGACTCAACGTGCAACAGCAGAACGTGGTGACCTATACTGATCGGCCACTCAAACCCGGGCAGCAGGTGGCCGTCTATCTGGCCGAAAACCGCTTGTGGCAGCTCGCCGCTCCCAAAGCGACCTCGCTCTCCGAGGCGGGCGGGCTCCAGACCGGCGCATCCGCGCCCCGCGCAAGCGATGGACCTGCGCTGCTCAGCGAGGCGCTGAGACGGGCACTCCCGATGAAGGACGCCCCGGACCTCTCCCCGCCACTCGTCCGCATGGACCAGCTACTCAACATCCGGCAACAACGGACGTTGTTCTCCAGTAACCTGCAACAGGCTTTGAGGCAGGCCGCTCAGCAGTTGCGGGAGCCCAGCCAATTGACCCGACCGGGCGCATTGCGCGAAGCATTGAGCGAGAGCGGTGTGTTTCTGGAGAATAAACTGCTGACCGCCCTACGCCCGGCGGCTCGCGACGCAGCGGGAGTCGGAGTGGCGTCGACCCAAGCCGAGCGTGGCGGCACTGATGCGGCGCAACGGGTCCTGAACGGGGACTGGAAAGGCGCACTGTTGAAAGTACTGCATCAGGTACGAACGGAGCTGAGCCGGCTCGGTCAGACACCGGAACTGATGCGCGGCAATGAACTGAATCTGAGTGCGCTGCTGGAGCAGGTATCGGCGCGCCCGGCACCCGAACTCGCCGACAGAAGTCTGCGCACCCAATTATTACAGATGGTCCATCAGCTGACGCTGCACAGTCTGGCCCGGATTCAGGTTCAGCAGAGCCAGGCCCTGACCCAACAGTTTGCCCCGGCGGACGCCGGCCCTGCGCCCCAGACTCTGACCCTGGAAGTGCCCATGCGTTTGGGACAGGAGGTTCAACCGTTACTATTGAGAATAGAGCCGGAGCCGGAAAAAGACGAAGCGGGAAAACGCAGCGGAAAAATCCGTCAGTGGCAGGTGCAGCTCAGTTTTGAGTTGCCGGATGCCGGCACCCTGCACGCTCAGGTGACGGTACGGGATCAGAAAGTGGCGACACGTCTGTGGGCGGAACAGGAGCAGACCGCCAACACCATCCGCGCGCGCCTGAACGACCTGCAGCAGCGGCTGGAAAAAGAAGGCATCGAAGTGACCCAGCTGGAATGCCACACAGGCGCCCCACCCAGGCCCATGACCGACATTCACTACTCACTGGTGGACATCACAACATGAACAGGCGAACCAACGGGGACAACGGGTTCACCCCGGATGAAATTGAAAAGGCGGTGGCTCTGTTTTATGACGGCACCCACGCGCCCCACGTCAGCGCCAAGGGCCAGGGCGATGTGGCGCGGGAGATCATGGCCATTGCCGAAGCTGAGGGGGTACCGCTGTGCGATAACCGAGAATTGGTGAATCTTCTCGTGACCCTGGAGCTGGGCGACGAAATTCCCGAGAGCCTCTACCGGGCCGTGGCTCACATCATTGCCTTCGCCTACGAGCTACAGGGCAAACAACCCGAAGGGTTTACGCCAGGGCCATCGTGACCCTGGATGTTATCGGCACCTCAGGGGTACCGATAGTGAATCTCTACATCCCGTCCCTCTCCATCGGCGTCCGGAATATTGGAACGACCGCGAAAGACCATCAGGCGTGTGTCCTCAGGATCATATGCCAGGTACAGATTATCCGCGAACAGTGACAGCACAGCGCTGTTCACCCGGATACGGAAATACACCCAGCCCTCTTCCTGTTTTTGAATGGGCGAGTCGTCGGCTTCAATGCGCTCGGCGCGCAGCCGGACGTTGGTCAGTCGGTTGGGAAAGGCGAAGTGGAAGGTCACCCGCTCCCCGTCCATCAGACGATCCCAATGACTCTGAATGAATGGATCGAAACCGGCGTCGATCACCTGCCGGCTTTTGACCTCTACCGATTCACTTTCCGGTTCTTCCCGGGAACCTCGCGTCAAGCGGATCTGCTCCTCATCATCACTCCAGCGCGCACTCCAGTGCAGATCCTGGCGCAAATCCCGAAGCTCAAATGACGGGCTGGTTTCACCGTGGGAGTAATCGAGGGTTTTCTCGGCAATGCGTTCTCCGTCCGGGTCCACGTAATGCACTTCGCCTTTGCCGCTGTCATTTACCGGCGTATACCGCTCTTCGTACAGCAACTGCTCTATCTTGTCGGCATGATAGGCCGCGCCAATGATCTCGTACTCGCTCTCTTCGGCCAGTGCCTGAGCCGTCGGCAGCAGAAGCAGGCTTGCCGCCACACCTGATATCAGACTTTTCCACATAACCGTTCTCCTCGTAACACCAGCCACCGATGCAGCGGCAACAACCAGACCCAGATGGCCATCATGATCAGGAAACCCTGAGTGACCGGCAGGCCCCACTCCACACCGGACAGACGAACGCCCCCCAGATACGCCATGGGGCCACCCACCGCGCCAACCACGCCGATCAACCAGGGACGTTCGTACAACGCCTTCAGAGGATGATGCAGAGTCAGTGCCATGATCACCCAGAGACAGGTCAACCAGCCCGGCGCCAATCCAGAGGCGGACTCAGCGCTGTAATCCAACACCCCGAAGTAGCCGAGCAGGTTGTCGTGCGCAACACCCATGGGCAGCGCGACACAGACGGCCAGCCAGTCCCGCGGGTGCACCGGCGCGAACCGGAAGTGCAGCACGACAAACAGAAACGTGAATGCCACGCCCGGTACATTGCCCAGCAGTACGCACACAAACCAGCCGATTTGTGAAATGACCGCGTTGATCCACCAGTAGTGCCGTTTGAGTTCCACGTCAGACCGGCTCCGGACGATACTTGGGCTTGGCCATCAACAGCTGTGCGGTTCCGATGCTGCGCTCGATAAAGCCCCCCTCGCAATAGCACAGATAGTATTCCCACATCCGGATAAAGCGCTCGTCGAATTTCATTGCCCGCACTCGGTCGAGCTGCGCCTCAAAGGCGAGCCGCCAATCTCTCAGGGTGCGCGCGTAGTGTTGGCCGATATCTTCCAGATGCAGCAGGTTCAGATCGGTAAAGCGGCGCGTCAGGTCGCTCATCAATGCGACCGAAGGCAGCGAGCCGCCGGGGAAAATATACCGCTGGATAAAGTCCACGTGTTTGCGGGCGTGCTCGTAGCGCTGATCGGCAATGGTGATGGCCTGAATCAACATTAGCCCATCGCTGGTCAACAGACGGGAGCAGCGCTCAAAATATTCCCGGAAGTGTTCATGCCCTACCGCCTCGATCATTTCCACCGACACCAGTTTGGTGTACTCGCCGGTCAGGTCCCGGTAGTCCTTGAACAGCAGTGTTATCCGATCTTCAAGCCCCGCTTCTTTCACTTGCGCCTGGGCATGCTCCCACTGGGCACGAGAGATGGTGGTGGTCGTCACCCGGCAACCGTAATGCCGGGCGGCGTAGATCGCCATACCACCCCAGCCGGTGCCGATTTCCAACAAGTGGTCATCGGGCCCAAGTTCCAGCTTCTCGCAGATCCGCTGCAGTTTGTACTCGGCAGCCTCCGCCAGGGTGGACTCGGCACGCGGGTAGATGGCCGAGGAATACATCATGCTCGGGTCGAGAAAGAGTCGGAAAAAATCATTACCCAGATCGTAGTGCGCGGCGATATTGCGTCGGGCGCCCTCTTTCGAGTTTCGATTCATCCAGCTGAACAGTCGAAGCAGCCCTTTTCCGAACATAGACTGGCTGGCGTCCATCTTGTCCAGCGCGTGCATATTGCGGACAAAAATGCGCGTGACCTGGGTCAGGTTCGGGGTCGACCAGTAGCCGCTCATATAGGCTTCTCCGGCACCCACTGAACCTCCAAAGGCCACTTCGGCGTAGGCCATGGGATCGTGCACATGCAGATCCGCCACCAACACCGCCTGGTCGGCCGGCTGACCGAACTCGTGGCACTCGTCGCCATCGTGCAGCCGAAGGCAGCCCTCCTCCATGGCGGAGAGCGTTTTGAGAATCAAACGTTTGGCCAGCGCCTGGTTCCAGCGCGGTTTGGCCAGACGATGACCTTTAAAACGTGCGATGCTGGGGTTGGAATGCGTCACAACTACCTCCTGGGTGCCAGCGTAATTTGGGTGGTGGATCGTTCAGAAGCCGGGGCCGTCTGATGCCCATAGGGAGGCACCCGCTTTAACCAGAGTTTGAGTGCCTGCCAATAAATGGCCAGAGGCACCTTGATCGTCAGCCAGGGCTGCTGCCACAAAATGCGATTCAGGCGCGATGGTTCCCATGCCTGCCGCTCGAGGCTGAGCGTTGCATCCATATGACAGGCGCCCTCGCGCCAGTTTTCCATATGGACCAGTAGGGATTCGTCCGGCGCCGTGCTGATCCACCGGTATTCCATGTCAATCGGATTGAACGGCGATACGTGGAACGCTTTCCTGAACCCCAATCGACTCTTGCCGGTATTCGGGTTGCAGGGAATCACGTAACAATGTCGTTCATTCCAGGGCGTATTGTTCACCTGGGCCAAGATGACACTGGGCTTCTCGGCGTCAGGTTCGAAGCAGTAATAAAAACTGACCGGGTTGAAACACAGCCCCCATTGGCGAAGGTTGGTCAACAACCGGATCGGACCCGACGGACACTGGCCCGTCTGGCGAGTCACTTCCTCGCGCACGGCGTCTTTCAGGTCCGTTTTCTGGGGATGGAGGTAATCCTCCCGCCGAAACCAGCCTAACCGGCGACGATTAAGGCCCCAGAACCACAGCCCCTCAAACAGCCGAGGCAACTCATCCAGATCCAGGTAAAACAGGGTCGAGCGATACCGGAATTCATGCCCGCGAGGCACAAAGCGGCGATGGCGCACCCAGCCTTGATAGATCGCACTGTGCATCAGAAGGACTCTCCCAGCGCTTTGGCGACGCGCAGGCCCGATACCACACCGTCCTCGTGAAAACCGTTGCGCCAATAAGCACCGCAGTAATGGGTGTGATTGACACCACTGATGTCACTCCAGCGCGCCTGGGCTGCAATACTTTCCCGGTTGAATACCGGGTGACTGTAGCGATAGCGTCCGAGGATTTTGTGCTCATCGAGCCATTCCGTGGCATTGACACTCACACAAATGGTTTCCGGACACTCGAGCCGTTGAAGCATGTTCATGTTGTAGGTCAACACCGCTTCATTGTCCCGACCGGGGCTGAGCCGGTAATTCCAACTGGCCCAGGCGCCCCGCGCCTTGGGCAGAATGCTGGCATCAGTGTGCAAGACAACGTCGTTGTCTTGGTAGGGAATGGCCGACAGAATGTCATATTCTCGGTCGGTCGGATCCACCAAAAGCTTTAGCGCCTGATCGCTGTGACAGGCAAAAATGACTTCATCAAAAGCCTGCTCACCAAAGCGGTCTGTGGTCAGGCGCACGCCCTGCTCTGTTCGCTCCACGCGGCGAACCGGACAACCGGTATAAATGCTGTCAGCGAATTCGCGGGTCAGTGGAGGCAGGTAACTGTGGGAGCCGCCTTTGACCGTGTACCACTGGGGCTGCTGGGTGACAGTCAGCAGCCCGTGGTTGTGGAAAAACCGGATAAAGAAGATCAGTGGCATCTCTGCCGCGCCGGACAGGCCCGAGGACCAGATCGCAGAAACCATAGGCAGAATATAGTGTTCCCGGAAAAACCGGCTATAGCGCTCCTGTTCCAGGTACTCCCCCAGAGTCATCTGCGGGTCGACCCGGTCTTGCTCATGGGCCTGAGTGCAGGCTCGATTGAAGCGCAGAATCTCCCGAAGCATCCGCCAGTGCGCCGGTCGAAACAGGTTGCGCTTCTGAGCGAACAGACCACGGACGCCACTGCCGCTGTACTCGTGATGACTCCCCGGCTGAGTAACGCCAAAACCCATTTCGGTCAATTGACTGGGAACGCCCAGTCGGGACATCAGCTTGATGAAATTCGGATAAGTACGGTCGTTAAAAACGATAAAACCGGTGTCCACATCGTAATCTTGTCCAGCCACATTGACGCGCTTGGTGGCCGTGTGGCCGCCAATGCTCTCACCGGCTTCAAACACCGTGACCCGGTGACGCTTGGCCAGCAGGTGCCCCGCCGTCAATCCGCTGATACCGGAGCCGACAATCGCAATCTGTTTTGTTTCGTAGCCCGTTTCTTTCATAGCGTTTGTTCTATTTGTGTCGCTCAATCTTTCACCATCTTTTTCAAAAGAGCTGTTTTCCAGCCCAGGGGTAACCAGCTGATAAGACGCATGGTCCACACCAACTGCCAGGGAAATTGCACGATCCGCTGACGACGGGCCATACCGCGGGCAATGTGCTCTGCCGCCGTTTCGGCTTCCACCAGAAACGGCATCTCAAAGTCATTGCGGTCGGTGAGCGGGGTTTTGACAAAACCGGGGCGAACCAGCGTCACATCAATGCCCTCGGGTGCCAGGTCGACACGCAGAGAGTGCATGAAATACTCCATGGCGGCCTTCGAAGCACCATAGGCCTCGCTGCGGGTCAGCGGCAGCACCGTGACCATACTCCCCACCCCGACCACTTGGGCACGGTTGGGTGATTTACGCAGAAACGGCAGTGCCAGCTCGACGGTGTTGGCCGAGCCGACCACATTGATGTTCATCACCGGGGCAAAAGGGGCGGCATCGAAATGCTTGACGTCGATGTATTCGCAGGTGCCGGCGTTGATTACGACGGAATCAAGGTGATGGGTAATGGTCTTCAACCGATCGCTTACCTGGCTCAGTGCCTCTCGATCCGTCAGATCGACGGGAAGCGCGTGGCATCGCTCGGGAAACGCCCGGGCCAGTGATTCCAGTTTGTCCGCGGAGCGGGCGCTGATCACCACGTTGTGGCCGTTCTGCAATAACCGACGGGCCAGTGCTTCACCAATACCGGTCGAGGCACCTGTAACCCATATCCACTGGGACTGGCTCATAAACGACTCCTCTAGCCCTTTGACGATGAGCCATTGAGCTGCTGAAACAACGCAATGGTCTCCTTGCGGCTGGCTTTCAGGTCCACCATCGGCGCGGGATAACCCGGCACCGGTGGCGGCTGGTGTATCTGTCTTGTCGAAACCCTTGCCAGCTCTGGAACATATTTACGGATAAACCGGCCATCGGGATCAAAACGCTCGGATTGGGTCACGGGATTGAAAATACGGAAATAAGGCGCCGCATCGGTCCCGGTGGACGCGCTCCACTGCCAGCCGCCGTTATTGGCCGCAAAGTCGCCGTCGATCAGCTGCGACATGAACCAGCGCTCACCCAGACGCCAGTCAATGCGCAGATTCTTGGTGAGAAACATCGCCACGATCATTCGGAGCCGATTGTGCATCCAGCCGGTGTCGAGCAGCTGTCGCATCGCCGCATCCACGATGGGAATGCCGGTTTCTCCGCGACGCCAGCGGTTGAAATCCTCTTCATCGTCGCGCCAGGGGAAGGCGTCGGTGTGGCCCTGGAGCGGCTTGTGTTTACACACCACCGGAAAATCCACGGTCACATGCTGATAGAAGTCCCGCCAGACCAGCTCGCTGATCCAGGTGGTCACGCCCTCACTGCCCTCGTCCCAGCGCCCTTCATTGGCACTCAGCGCGGCGGTCAGGCATTGGCGGGGCGACAGGCTGCCCACCGCCAGATAGGGTGACAGCGTCGATGTAGCGGCCTCCGCAGGCAGGTCCCGTTTGCTTTTATAGTCCCGAATGGGTCCGTCTGCAAACTCGGCGAGGCGGCTCAACGCCTCCTCCTCGCCCGCAGGCCAAAGTGCCGAGAGGTCCTTGAGATGAACCCCCCGGAAGAGACTATCCAGGGTCATCCCGGCGTCGCTGACCTGTCCCAAGGCTTTCGGCTGCACGGCCGGAAGGCCGTGAGGCACCATCGGCAGCTCACGGGCCATCTGGATCCAGCGCCGTTTGAACGCGGTAAACACCTGATAGGGCTCACCCTGGCCGTTACGCACTTTTCCCGGGGGCAGAATCACCCGGTCATGAAACCGCTTGTAATGGCGATCGTGATCATGGAAATACTCCGCCACTGCGCGGTCCCGGTTCAGCTCATCGAGGGGATATTCCGCGTTAAAATACAGCGAATGGCAGCCTTCCCGACGGCTCAGGGATAGCAACTGATGGGGGATTTCACCGGCCCGGCGAACCCGAAGCAATACCAGGGGGATGTTCCGCTCGGCCAGATCGGTTTGCATCTGACGTAAATGGCGTCGAATAAAATCCAGCCGTGACGGCGCCGTGCTGTGCCGCTCGATAAAATCCTCGCACAACACATAGACAGCAACCACGCCCTCCCCTGCTTCAGCGGCGTTATAGAGTGCTGGATTGTCGCGCAGACGCATATCATTGCGCAGCCAGACAAGAATACGTTGGTTTTCCGAACTCACCATTACCCTAACCTCGCCTTGAGCTTACCGATCACGTACCCCAATACCGGAATATGCTCATACAGCATGGCGCCGGCATCGAAATAGTCACGGTGGTACACCACTCGCTCCCGAAACTGGAGATGACTGCTCCCCTCAAGGCTCAATCGCTGACCACCTTTGAGCTTCGGATGGCGGTAATGCATGGTCCACAGCAGGACTGCCTGATCCGGTTCATCGGCGTGCCCTCGCTGTTCGAGAATGTGATTGAAGGTAAAGCCGCATTCCTGAAGCCCATGCACCATGCCGGAGAAGTAGCGGCGCAGAGCAACCAGGCCTTCTACCCGATGCAGGGGGTCTTCAAACACCACGTCGGTATCGTAAATCTGATCCAGAGCACCAATCAGCGCGGGATCAAATCGCTCGTAGAGGGTAGTGACTTTAGTGATCAGCTTGTCTGTCATTATCGTGATGCTCCAGAGCCGGGGGACCCGTTATCAGAGAAATCAGGACCTTCGACCCGCACGGGAAGCCGTGCCTCCAGCGCCGCCAGAATTTCACTATGGGATTGTCCGAGGCAATGAGGCTGTAGCGCGCTGTCCACCAGCGCCGTCTGCCGGCCCGCCAACCAGATCGGAACCGCCAGTTGCCGCTCCAGATCGCGGTGTGCGGCCTCCAAACCTGGTTCGGGAACGCTGTCGGTGTAGAGCAACACTGCATTCGCGCCCCGCTGGTCCACCGCGTACAACCACTCCGCCTGAGGCACCGGGCCAAAGAAGTCCACCTGAAGCCTGTTTACGCCCAGACTGTACGCGAAGATCATCGGCAGCACGGAATCCGGGGTGCGTCCGTTATCTACCAGCAACAGACGCGGTGCCCCCTTCGGCGCCGACTGCCGATGGCGTGCCGAGGCGAAGTAGTCATACAGCACGGATTCGAAGCACAACAGTTGCGACGTTACCCCATACTGAGGCCGTCCCTGACCGACATCGGATCGCCACTGCGACAGCAGCGGTTCAATACAGTGATCCACCAGAACCGGCATCGGATACTCGGCGGTCAATGCGGCAAGCCGCTTTCGCAGAGCATGCACGTCCAGCGCGGCAAGCGCATGGGCCATCACCTGGCGGTGTTGCTGCCAGGGATCGGTTGGCGACAGATCCACCTCGGTAGCCTCAGCGCCCTGATCCAGCAGCGCCCGGACCTGACTCACCGCAACGCCGCGGGCGAGCCAGCGCTGAATGGCCTCTACCCGGGCAATATCCTCCGGTCGATACAGTCGGTGGCCCTTGGCGGTGCGCAGCGGTTTGAGCAGCCCATAGCGCCGCTCCCAGGCCCGCAGGGTCACGCTGTTCACGCCCGTCAGCTCGGATACCCTGCGGATGGGCACCGCTTCGGAAACCATCGACTCCCGATCTTCAGACGTTGGCATTGCGAAGGCCCAGCTTTTCCGGATGCGGCGCCCAGAAGGTCTGCTTTTGCAGGTAGGGATTATCCACCTTGCGCAGGTAGTGCTTGAGCAGCGTCAGCGGTACCACCAGCGGCACATCACCGGCGTGATAGGCGTCGATGACCTCGGACAGCTCCTGCTGTTCATTGCCATCGAGCAGGTCGCGCAGGTAGCCACGCAGGTGCAGCATGGTGTTGGTATTGCTCTTGCGCGTGGTTTTATGGCTCAGCGCGGCCATAAATGCGGTCAGAAACTCATTGCACAGTTCATGGATGTCCCGCGTTCCCGCCTGGGCCACCAACCGACCGATGGACTGGTAGCTGGGCACATGGTGAGCCATTACCTGGTATTTGTACCGGGAGTAGAAGTCCACCAACTTGGCAGGCGTGGGGTCCGGCTCGACGGAGGTTTTCCAGTCGTGATAGGCGAACACCCGGGAGATGAAGTTATCACGCAGACCGGCATCGGTCAGGCGCCCAGCCTCTTCCACCGGCAGCAGCGGGTGCAATTCCATCAAACGTTCGGCATAGGCTCCGATCCCCTCGCTGTCGAGCGGGTAGCCGTTTTCGCCGTAGCGTTTCATACGGAAGGCGCCGCAGCTCGGGGAGTTCTGCATCATCACGTAGCCGCAGATGTCCGGCATACGTTCCAGCGCCTTGTCGGCCTCGGCGGCCAGAGCCTCGGTAACATCGAGGCTGTCGTCCTGAACACCACGCACGCGGGTGCCTTTGTCGGTGGCGACCAGGCGGATGGGCTTGCGGGGAATGCCCAGGCCAATCAGCACTTCGGGGCAGACGGGTCGATAGTCGAAGTAACGGCTCATGACGTCGGTCAGAAAGCGGTTGCGTTTGTGTCCGCCATCAAAGCGAACCCGCTCGCCGAGCAGGCATTCACTGATGCCAACCGGAATTTTGACGTCTGCGTGGGTATCCATCGATGCACCTCTTATACAAGTGGCTAGGCTTTGTATAAGTTGTACGCCGATTTATTGTACAAGGCAAGAGGTTTTGTATAGTTTTTTGGTGGGAGTAACAGGATAAAAATCGATATTAGGTGAGGCATCAAGTCCGGGCCGTGGAGGGGATACCCTTTCAAGACACGCCGTGAACCCATCCCTGGGGGCTCGACGCGCGGAGTCCCTCCGCTTACGGTCTTGAAAGGGTATCCCCTCCGCGCCCCTCAGTGCCAATATTACGTTCCAGGAGCTATTTGCCCTCCTGACCGCGACTTGGGTTACGGCGGATGCGGCCTTTGGCCTTATCCGCCCTACGGATAGCACGGAGGTTGCGTAGGGCGGATAAGCGAAGCGCATCCGCCGTTACCCAAGGTGCACTCCGGGTCCGACGTCTTTGAGCCCGAAGGGCGTCAACCACAAACCGGACTCGATTCACCCACTTACTCACTAATAAGTGGGAAGCTCTATATGGGCAAAAAGCTCCTCCAACTCCGCGCGGGAGTGGCGGTTGTAGGCCTCGTCGATCACATTGCGGGTCAGATGGGGCGCGAAACGCTCGATGAAGTCGTACATGAAGCCCCGCAGGAAAGTCCCGCGGCGGAAGCCGATCTTGGTCACACTGCTCTCGAACAGATGGCTCGCATCCAGCGCCACCAGATCTGAATCCAGGCGCTCATCCACCGCCATCTTGGCCACAATACCGATGCCCAGCCCGAGGCGAACATAGGTCTTGATCACATCCGCATCCGCCGCGGTGAACACCACCTTCGGTGCCAGTCCCCGGTTCATAAAGGCTTCATCCAGCTTCGAGCGGCCGGTGAATCCAAACACATAGGTCACGATGGGATACTTGGCGACCGCTTCTAGGGTCAGCGGCTCAACCTGTGCCAGCGGATGCTCGCGCGGCACCACAATGCAGCGGTTCCAGCGGTAGCATGGCATCATCACCAGATCACTGAACAGCTCCATGGCTTCGGTGGCGATGGCAAAATCCACCGTGCCATCGGCGGCCATTTCGGAGATCTGCATGGGTGTTCCCTGATGCATGTGCAGGGACACATCGGGATACTGCTGAATGAAGGACTGAATGACCGGCGGCAAGGCATAGCGCGCCTGGGTGTGAGTAGTGGCAATGGACAGACTGCCCTTGCGCTCGTTGCTGAACTCCTGCGCCACCTGCTTGATGCTGTCGACCTTGCGCAGAATCTCACCGGCGGTTTTCAGAATCGCCTCACCGGCGGGGGTAATGCGGGTCAGGTGTTTGCCGCTGCGGGAGAAGATCTCCACACCCAGCTCGTCTTCCAGCAGGCGTATCTGCTTGCTGATGCCCGGCTGAGAGGTGTACAGGCTCTGGGCGGTCGCGGACACATTCAGGTCGTGGTGCGCCACTTCCCAGATATAACGCAGTTGTTGCAGCTTCATAATGTCCTCCGATCGTCCTTCGGACAGTCCCGTGCGCCCCGACACGAAAGACCGTTGAACCCACCCGTCGACTCGAGCACCCAGAGCGCGGTGTTAACAAAAGGACGGTGTTATAAAAATTGCGGTAATTATTCTTTTGTAGAATAGAGCCTCAGAAGCCAAATTGCCAGCCTCTGATCAAAAAATAACCCTTCGCTATAACTTTAGACTATATAGACTCCCGCTGCCGCCTGCAATTGTGCGGCCGACCCGACGCTCAACCCTTGGCCTGATTGGCCACGCCATGGGGGACATGGCCACTGGCAACGTGTTCGCTGGCCGACTCGATGTGCTGCTGTTGGTCGTCGAAAAACACATCAGCCCCGTAGGCTTTCAGGAACTCCCCTTTCGGCAGTCCGCCAAGGAACAGGGACTCATCAATACGCACATTCCAGGCGCGCAGGGTGCGGATGACCCGTTCGTGGGCGGGCGCCGAACGGGCCGTCACCAGGGCCGTGCGGATAGGGCAGCGGCTCTCGGTGAACTCGCTCTGTAACCCCTGCAGTGCGGACAGGAACGCCTTGAACGGTCCACCACTCAAGGGGGTTTTAGCAGAGGCTTTCTCGCTCTCGGCGAAGGCACTCAGGCCCTGGCTTTTGAACACCTGCTCCGCCTCATCGGAAAACAGCACCGCATCGCCGTCAAAGGCAAAACGCAGCTCCTCTTCTTGCTCGGACTTGTTCTTGGCGGCGACCAGGGTCGCGGCCGCCACGCCCTGGTTGAGCGCCTGACGCACGTCTTCGCCATCGGTGGAGAGGAACAGGTGGCAGCCGAACGCGGAGATATAGCGGTACGGACTGCTGCCACTGCAGAACGCGGCCCGGGTGATATTGAGACCGTAATGCTCAATGGAGTTGAACACCCGCAGGCCGGTATCGGCGCTGTTGCGGGACAGCAGAATCACTTCGACCCGGGGGTCGCCTTCGAGGCTTTCATTCAGGTGGAGCAGCTTTTGTACCATGGGAAAGGCATCGCCCGGCTTCAGAGGTTCGTCCTCTCGCTCGATCTGATAGTTGGCATAAGCTTCTAGGCCTTCGTTGATGAACACCTGGTGACTCTCATCCAGGTCGAACAGCGCGCGGGACGAAATGGCGATGACCAGTTTGGTGCCGAAGCCTTTGGGCATGGTGTTGGGGTCCTGATGGTTGATGATGTTCGAGTTGGGTTGCGGCGGATGCGGCCTTCGGCCTTATCCGCCCTACGCGGACTGCCGTGGTTTCCGTAGGGCGGATAAGCGAAGCGCATCCGCCGTTACCCAACGTAAAGATGCAGCGCGCATCCGCCGCAACCCAATCCGCTTTACGGAATAATAACACTGGCCCCGGTGGTCTGCCGGTTTGCCAGCTCGCGATGCGCCCGAGGCACCTCGTCCAGCCGGTAGGTCTGATTGATATCCACCGTGACCGCACCGGACAGCACCGCCTCAAACCAGAGCCCGGCCAGAGTCTCCAACTCCTCCCGCGTGGTTGCGTAATGCCCCAGCGTGGGTCGGGTGATAAAAAGAGAACCTTTCTGAGCCAGTAGCAAGGGACTGAACTCCGGCACGGCGCCGGAGGCGTTGCCAAAGCTCACCATCAGCCCGCGCCGGGCCAGGCAATCCAGAGAGACATCAAAGGTATCCTTGCCCACCGAGTCATACACCACCGGCACGCCCTTGCCGTCTGTCAGGGCCATAACCCGATCCACCACGGATTCCTCGCGGTAACGAATTACTTCCGCACAGCCCCGCGCCAGCGCCAGCTTCGCTTTAGCATCAGAACCGACGGTACCAATAACACGAGCCCCCATATGCGATGCCCACTGACAGGCCAGCAGCCCGACACCACCAGCGGCGGCGTGCCACAGCAGGGTTTCCCCGGCTTGAACGGGATGGGTCTGGTGTAACAGGTAGGCCGCGGTCAGGCCCTTGAGCAAGGTGGCGGCGGCAACCTCATACTCGACGCCATCCGGCAAGGCCAATAGCCGATCCGCCGCGACGACGTGGGAGTCCGCATAGGCCCCGGGCGGGCCGCTGCAATAGGCCACCCGATCGCCCTTCTTCCAGCCATGGACGTCCGGACCCAGAGCCTCGATCACCCCGGCGGCCTCCAGCCCCAGCCCCGTCGGCAGGTCCAGGGGATACAGGCCCGTGCGGTGGTATATGTCGATAAAGTTCAGGCCGATGGCCTTGTGGCGTACCCTCACCTGCCCCGCACGCGGTTCGGGCACGGGCGTGTGCTCCAGACTCAGGGCGTTTTCATCACCGGGCTGGTGAACCCGGTAGGCACGATGTTCAGTCACTCGTCATCTCCTCGACCTTTGCGATCACTGGGCAGAGAACCCATGGGTCCCATCGCCGGTGCCTTACCTTCGGCGAGCTCCTCCATAGAATACCCCAGATAGTCCGCATGCAGGGCGCGGGTCAATGAGTAAGCCATGAACACCAGTAGCACACAGAACGGGAAGCCCAGCGCAGTAATCACATTCTGCAGCGCCTGCAGTCCGCCCCCCAGCAACAGCGTTGCGGCAACCAACCCCAGGAGCAGGGTCCAGAACACGCGCTGAGCGGTGCGCGAAGGTTGGCTGTCCTTGCGCGACAACAGGTCCACCACCAGTGCCGCCGAATCGGCGGAGGTGGTCAGAAATACCACAATCACAATCACCGCCAGGGTCGAGATCAGGGTGGCGATCGGAAACTGCTCGAGGAAACTGAACAGCGCCACGGACACATCCGCCTGCACCTGCCCGGCGATGTCCGTGCCGTGGTTCAGATCCAGATCGATGGCGGCCATGCCGAACACGGAAAACCAGACAATGGTAAACAGCAACGGCGCCCCCAGTGCGCCCGCCACAAACTGGCGGATGGTGCGGCCCTTGGAAATCCGGGCAATAAAAATGCCCACGTAGGGCGCCCAGGAGATCGTCCAGGCAAAATAGAACACCGTCCACTGCCGCTGCCAGTTGCCCTCGTTGTAGGCTTCGGTCCAGAAAGCCAGCCAGGGCAGATTGTGCAGGTAGGCGCCGATGTTCTGCACGGTACCGGAAACAATAAACAGGGTCGGCCCCGCCACCGCCACGAACAGCAGAATGACCAGAGCCACAACGATGTTGAACTCCGACAACCGCTTGATGCCCCGATCGAGCCCCAGCGCCACGGACACGGAAGCCACCAGGGTAATGGCAGCCACAATGGCCATTTCCGCCACCTGCCCTTTGGGCAGGCCGAACAGATAATTCATCCCGGTATTGAGCTGTAGCGTCCCCAGCCCGACCGACACCGCGACCCCAAACAGCGTGCCGAGCAACGCGACAATATCAATGGCCCAGCCGAGCGGGCCGTAGATGCGATCCCCCAGCACCGAATAGAACACGCTGCTGATGCGCATGGGTAATCCCTGACGATAGGTGAAATACCCTATCGCCAAAGCCGGCAGTGTGAAAATGGTCCAGGTATGCAGCCCGTAATGGTAAAGGGAGATATTCATCGCCAGGCGAGCGGCGTCTTTGGTGCCGCCTTCCACACCTTCAAGCGGCGGGTTGGCGAAGTGGGACATCGGCTCAGCCACGCCCCAGAACATCAGAATGGTACCGATACCGGCCGCGAATAACATGCAGAACCAGGTCAACGTATCGTACTCGGGCCCCTCCCCGTCCGGCCCCAACCGGATCCGACCATAGCGACTGCTGGCCACCCAGATCAGAAACAACAGCAAGCCGCTGACGCTGAGGACGTAGAACCAACCAAAGTTGGTGAAGGTAAAACCGCCCAGCATGTCAAAAAAGCGGGCAAAGGGTTCATTGAAGGGAATCGCGAAGCCGACAAACAGAATGATAATGCCGACGGAGATAAAGAAGATTTGCGGAATCGCACTCAAGTTCAGGCGTTGTGCGAGTTTGTCGAACATCGGAAACTCCTCGGTGGCCTGTTATTGTTTATTGGTTGTGTCGTTTTAATGTATGGCGACGGTGGATGCGGAATGTTAGGTAACGGCGGATGCGCTTCGCTTATCCGCCCTACGCAAGCTTATGGTGTTTATCGGGGCTTAATTATGGCGGATGCGGCCTTCGGCCTTATCCGCCCTACGGATAGCTCATCAACCCGCGTAGGGCGGATAAGCGAAGCGCATCCGCCGTAACGAGAATCTACGACTCCTCTTCCCGAATCCCCAACAATTCCTTGAATGCGGGCATGTCGTGCAATGGGAACAACGCCGGATCCTGCATCAGAGACTCGCGATAACTTTCCGCGCGGCTCAGTGCCTCGCCCAGGAAATGCACGCCGTCTTCGTAATGCCCCAACGCCGTGTGGGCACAGGCCAACTGATAAAACGCATGGGCATTGTCCGAGTCGATCGACAGCGCCTGCTGACACAGATTCACTGCCCACTGGGGTTCGCCCAACTCGAGCACCACATCCGCCTTGTAGGTTAGCGCCTCACAATCCTCGGGCTTCACGGCCAGAATCTGGTCGTAGATGGCGATTTTATTCGCCGGCGTGTGCTCAAGATTGGCGCGCAGCCAGAGTGAATGAATTTCCTGGGTGCGCTCAATCTCCTCGCGGTTAGCATCAATATGCCGGGTTTTCTGGGTCAGCTGTTTCTCGATACCCCGCAGACGCACCTCATAGGCGTTGACCAGCTTGCCCACTTCCTCGTCCGCCAGGCTACTCATTTTTTCTTTCATATCGCGAATGGAGTTCCAGCCCAGCAACACCAGAATCGAACTCACCGCCGCGATCAGATAGAAAAAGTAAGTGACCGTGTTGGTTGCATAGGTCACGCCCCGGTCAATGGACTCGATCTCCCGGTCCACCACCTGCTGAATCAGCTCGGCGCGCTGGTTGGACAGATCGATCCGCAACTGCTTCAGCTCATCGAGCATATAGCGCTCAATGAAGGGGCTGTACATCGGTTCTTCCAGCTTCTCGATTTCTTCGGCCACACGCTGACGTGCCTCGCCATCGGCGTCGCTCTGGGCGAACACCGATACCGAGGCACACAGTAGAAAGAGCGCGGCCAGCCTGATCAGGCTGCGCATATGGCGTCCCCATGGTCATGGACTTCCACCAGGGCCTTGTGCAGACTCTTAACGGCTTGATCGTAGTCGTCCTCGTCCACGATAAACTGCATATCCACCTGACGGATCGACTGGTGAATGGCCAGCACACTGATGTTGGCGCTGGACAGTGCCGTTGCCGACTTGGCCAGCATACCGGACACCTTCATATCACTGCCGATGGCGGACACAACGGCCACTTTGCGCACATCCACTTCCGCATCCGGGTACTTCTCTTCCAGCATGTTGCGAATGCGGTTGACGGTTTTCAGGTTGCCGGCAACGTAATGGACAATGGTGTTGGCGTTGATGTCCTTGCTGACCACATGCGCCTTGAAGCGCGAAATCTGATGCAGAATACCGGAATCATACTTCTCGATATTGCCCATCATGTCCTGGTCGAACACCTCAATCGCGTACACACCTTTGCGACCGGCAATGATTTCCGCACAGGGTTTTTCACTGACGTAATCGCCGGTGATCAGGGTGCCGTCGTGATCCGGATCGAAGGTGTTTTTCACCCGCAGTGCGATGCCGTTCTGGCGCAGGCCCTTGGCGGCGCGGGGGTGAATGGCCTCCATCCCCAAATTCGCGAGCTGATCGGCCACATCGTAGTTGGTACGACCGATGGGAACCACTTTATCCGCACCTACAAGGCGCGGATCGGCACTGCTCAGGTGGAATTCCTTATGGATGATCGCCTCATGGGCACCGGTCAGCACCGCGATACGGCTGAACGTCATCTCGCTGTAGCCACGGTCAAAGCTGGCCATCAGGCCTTCTTTACAGTGAGTGTAGCCCGTGACAATGGGCAGCTCTTTGGCAAAATCGATGCCCGCAAAGGACTGTTTGATCATGTCATCCAGCGCCAGTGCACCATCCGCTTTCCAGCCGGAGAGATCGACAAACCGGGCGTTGACGCCATCACGCTGGAGCAATTTGGCCATATTCCAGGCACTGTGGGCTTCGCCAATACTGGCCAACATTTCACGCACGGTGAACAGGTGCGCGTCCAGTTCAAAGTGGCCGTGCTGACACAGGCGCTGCAGATCGGTCAGGCAGCGTTCTGCATCGTCCAGGCGTTCCTTGATATAGGCATCAGCTTCTTTGCGAAGGTCGGTATCGCCAAAATACTGCTTGTTCAGTTCCAGCACGCGCTTGCGCACCTTGTCAAAGGCTTCCATCCAGGGGTCATCGTCATTGGTGCTGGCAAACAGGCCATAGACGCCGGGCTGGCCGTTTTTCTTGTTCTCCAACAGCAGGTCGGTCAGGCCGCCGTAGGCGGAGACCACAAAAATCCGATGGTAGAGGTCCTCGTCTTTCCCGTTTTTCATAACCACATTGTCGCGTACGGCATCGTACTCACTCATTGACGTGCCGCCGATTTTTTCGACTGTGTGTGACATAAGTCCTCCATTCTGAAGCATTGTGCCGATTACCGGGGTGCCGCCCCGCTAACCCGCCTGTTCGATACCTCTACTCATCTCGAGGCACCTTATGGCCGACAGGTCGGCCGGTGTCAGTTTCTATCGGACCGTGTCCGACCAATCAGTGACGACTGGTCTGGAACGGTCCGATGACCAGCAGGTGTTCATCATCGTGCTCACCACCGAAGTGGGTGTTGCGCTCAAAAAACACTTCGCTGTTCAGCTCAGTATCCAGGTCCCGGGCCAGGCTGCGGAACAGCGCCCAAGACGCCTCGTTGTCCGGAGTGATCGTGGTTTCGATGTAGCGCACCTCCGCGCAGGCTTCACGGCCCAGCAGATGTTTGAGCATCCGTTTGGCCAGACCTTTACCGCGCGCAGCCTCGGCAATCACCACCTGCCAGACAAACAGTGTGTCCGGTTTGTTGGGTTCTACGTAACCGGACACGAAACCGACCAGTTGCTCGCCATCGAATACGGCCACGGCGGTATCGGCGAAGTGAGAGCACTGGAGCAGATTGCAGTAAATGGAATTGGGGTCAAGGGGCGGGCTGGCAGCCACCAGCTGATTCAGGAGGTAGCCGACCTCAGCGGTGGGCTTGCGAAAATCCAGATTGTCACTGGGTGTGTCGGTCATGGTCTGCTCCTTCCCGTTTATAACAACAATATAGGGGTATGATCCCAAACCCGCAAAAAATCAAGGTTTGCCCCGACAATTCGAATGAATTGAAATAGTTAGAGAACTAAATAAAAATCTATAGTACACTAAGCTAAATGATCAGTCCACCCGAACCCATGCAGCCCTTCGGAGACACGCGCATGACCAAAGACGAATCTCACCTGCCTCAGGGCCTGGCTTCCCGCGCCGAACGCAACATGACGGCGCTCAAGTCCATGAGCACCTCGGACAAGATTGAAGAGGTATTGGTTTCGCTGCGTCGGGTCATCCGGGCGACCGACCTGCATTCGAAGAAGCTGGTGAAAACCGCCAGCGTCACGGGGCCACAGTTATTGCTCCTGCAGATCGTTCATGCCAAGGGCGACATGACCATCAGCGAGCTGGCCCGGGATATGAGCCTGAGTCAGGCCACCGTCACCACCATTCTGGACCGCCTGCAGAAGCGGGAGCTGATCGAGCGCATCCGCTCGGAAACCGACAAGCGCAAGGTCTACCCCCGTTTGACCGACCACGGCCGAAAAATCCTGGCCTCAGCGCCCACGGCGCTGCAGGACAACTTTGTGGAACGGTTTCGGGAATTGGATGAATGGGAACAGAGCATGATCATCGCCGCCCTGCAGCGCGTGGCGGAAATGATGGACGCCAAAGACATTGATGCCTCGCCCTTCCTGGACGTCGGCGCCCTGGATCGCGCCATCCCGCCCCTATAGCTCCATGGTAGGTTGGATCGGTCCGACGCAACACTGGTCACCCCCGCCTCACGGCTGTATGATTCGCCCAACGACAGAACCAGAGACCGATCTATCCCATGACCCTGGCGAACCAACTGACCCTGATCCGCATTGTTTTCATCCCGCTGTTTGTAGTGGTCTTCTATCTTCCGTTCGGGTGGGCCCACTTCGCCTCCGCCATGATATTCAGTGTTGCCGCCATCACCGACTGGGCCGATGGCTACGTCGCTCGCAAATACGACCAGTCCACCCCCTTTGGCGCCTTCCTGGACCCGGTGGCGGACAAGCTGATGGTGGTCATCGCCCTGGCCCTTCTGGTTGAGCTGCACGCCACACCCTGGTTCACCGCCCCGGCCATTGTGATTATCGGCCGGGAGATTGTAATTTCGGCCCTGCGGGAATGGATGGCCGAGCTGGGCGAACGCGCCAGCGTCGCGGTGTCCTACATTGGCAAGATCAAAACCACCCTGCAGATGACGGCCCTGATTGTCCTGCTGGCCGACCTGCCCTTTGCGCTCTTTTACTGGCTCGGATACATCACCCTGTACAGCGCCGCGCTACTGACCCTTTGGTCCATGATCCTCTACCTGCGCGCCGCCTGGCCGTTTATGAGGTTGAAATAGCTTGGGCAACGGCGGATGCGGCCTGCGGCCTTATCCGCCCTACGCAAACTGCGGAGGTCGCGTAGCGCGCATCCGCCGTTACCCAACCCGGAACCTTGGTCAAATATCAACCAACACAAAAAATTCCCGGATAACCCACGGAAACCCCTAGGATTTTTTCGGCGATTCCTTTAGAATTCGCCCCTCTTCAAGCAAGGCGCGATAGCAAAGCGGTTATGCCCCGGATTGCAAATCCGGTTAGGCCGGTTCGACTCCGGCTCGCGCCTCCAACTTTCCCTTCGAAGTACTCTCCCCCGCCGGGATGGTGAAATTGGTAGACACACAAGACTTAAAATCTTGCGACCGTGATGGTCGTGCGGGTTCAAGTCCCGCTCCCGGCACCATTTAGTACCCGCGGAATTGGTAGACGCCGGGCAGGAAGCCCAAGTGCCGCGGAGGACAGGAAGTCCGAGAGCGGCCACAGCAGACTTAAAATCTGCCGACTATTGCAGTCGTGCCGGTTCAATTCCGGCTCCGGGCACCACCTACACACCCTAGTATTCAGCCATGAAAATGGCCGTAAATTTCCTCCGCCAGGCGTTTGCTGATTCCCGGCACCTTGGCGAGATCCGCCACGCTGGCCTTCTGTACCTCCTGCAGCCCACCAAAATGACGCAACAGCTCCCGACGGCGGCCGGCACCCACCCCTGGCACCCCCTCCAGACTGGACGTGCGCCGCTTCTTGTCCCGCCGCTGGCGATGTCCGGTAATCGCAAACCGGTGCGCCTCATCGCGAATATGCTGTAGCAAATGCAGCGCCGGCGAATCGCTCGACATCACAATCTCTTTACCGCTCTCCGCCCAATACAGCGTCTCGAACCCCGCCTTGCGCGTGGTACCTTTGGCCACACCCAGCAACTGGACATTGTTCACACCCAGCTCCGCCAGTACTGCCTCGGCCTTACCGAGCTGACCTTTACCGCCATCAATAATCAGAATATCCGGCAGCTTGCCCTCGCCTTTCTGCAACCGGGTATAGCGCCTCTGCAGCGCCTGCTCCATGGCCGCGTAGTCGTCACCGGGGGTGATACCGTCAATATTGAAGCGGCGATAATCGGACTTCAGCGGACCGTTGGTATCGAACACCACACAGGACGCCTGGGTCAGCTCACCGCTGCTGTGACTGATATCGAAACACTCCAATCGCTGGGGCATCTCGTCCAGACCCAACGCATCCTGCAGGGCAATAAAGCGGTCCATACTGTTCTTACGGCTGTTTACCCGGCTCGTGAGATTCTGCTGGGCCGCCGTGGTCGCCATTTGCACCCACTGGGAACGATGGGTGCGCACCTTGTCAGTGACCGTCACCTGGCGACCCGAGGCACTCTTGAGCGCCTGGGCAATCAGCTCAGCCTCCGCCACCGGGTGGCTGGTGATAATTTCCCGGGGGATTTCCCGGCCCTCGCTCGCCAGATAAAACTGTGGCAGGAATTCGGTCAGGACATCGGATTCTGAATCCGCCAGTGTCGCCTGCGGATAGTAGCTGCGACTGCCCAGAATTCTCCCCTGGCGAACAAACAACACATGCACGCAGATCAACCCCGCCTGCAGCACGGCGGCTACCACATCCAGATCGCCATACCCCTCTTCAATCAGATTCTGGGACTGAATGGAGCGCAGCGCGGTGATCTGATCTCGCAGCGCCGCCGCCCGCTCAAACTCCAGCGCCTGGGACGCGGCGTCCATCTGGTCCGCCAGCTCCTTCATCAGGGTGTCACTATCCCCGCTCAAAAACATGCGGGTGTGGCGCACATCGTCGGCGTAGTCTTCCGGGCTGATGTAATCCACACAGGGCGCGGTGCAACGTTTGATCTGGTATTGCAGACAGGGGCGCGAGCGGTTTTTGAACACACTGTCCTCGCACTGACGCACCTGAAAGGTTTTCTGCAGAAAATTCAGGCTGTCTTTCACCGCCCCAACATTCGGGTAAGGGCCGAAGTAGTGACCGCGCTTTTTCTTGGAGCCCCGATGAAAACTGATGCGCGGAAAGGTCTCGCCACTGGAGAGAAAAATGTAGGGGTAGGACTTATCATCCCGCAACAGAATGTTATAGGGCGGCCGGTGGGATTTGATCAGATTCTGCTCAAGAATCAGCGCTTCGGTTTCGCTCGAGGTGACCGTCACATCGATCTGACGAATTTTCGCCACCAGGGCCACGGTTTTCGGAGACAGGCCGGAGCTGCGGAAGTAGCTGGACAACCGGTTTTTCAGGTTTTTGGCTTTACCGACGTAGAGCAGCTCACCGCCACCGTCGTACATCTGATAGATGCCCGGTTGTTTGGTGGTGTTGGCTAGGAATTGTTTGTGGTCGAATACATCAGGTGTGTTCATGGGCGGGAAGAATACCACCGGTTGGCGGGGATGTCGTGGTTTGGGTTACGGCGGATGCGCGCTTCGCGCTTATCCGCCCTACGCACACTGCCGTGATCCGTGTAGGGCGGATAAGCGAAGCGCATCCGCCGCATCCCAACCCAACCTACACCACCGCCTCCGGATCCAGGAAATTGTGCTTCACCGCCAACAAGGTCAACTCCACATCGCTATTGATATCGAGCTTCTCGAAAATCCGATACCGATAGCTGTTCACCGTTTTCGGGCTGACACAGAAAATATCGGCAATATCCTGCACCTTCTGGCCATTGGCAATCAGCATGGCGGTCTGCAACTCCCGCTGGGAGAGTTTCTCAAACGGCGAGGACGTGTCCCCTTCTCCGGCAAAATTTTTCAGGGCCAACTGCTGGGCGATGGCGTTACTCATATAAAGGTCACCGCGAATCACCTTGTTGATGGCGTCGGTAATTTCGGTGAATTCGGCCCCCTTGGTGACGTAGCCGACCGCGCCGGCCTGCATCAGTCGGGTGGGATACAGACTGTCATCGCAGGCGGTGACCGCGATGATCTTCACTTCGGGATTGATCTGCCGCAGTTTTTTGGTGGCTTCCAGACCGCCCATACCGGGCATTTTCACATCCATGAGCACAACGTCGGGCACCAGTACCCGTGCCTTGGTGACGGCTTCCTCGCCGCTTTTGGCATCTCCTACTACATCAAAGCCGGCCACGTCGGCCAGCATGCGCACAATGCCCATGCGAACCAGGTCGTGGTCGTCTACTACCAGAATCTTTGTCAACGTTAGCCCCCAATCCAGCTTTTGGTCCTGACACATTCAATTTTTGTTATGGCGTTTTTTTGGCAAAACGTCTGTTATGGGGTTCCTGACACCGGCGTCCGGTGCACTTTAGCGGGGCGTGAGGGAACCGGTCTCACGCTCGGTCCCTCGAGAGTTGTTGTCGATTACATCCATCCACCGATTATAAACCGCCATCACCCGCACCAAACACCGTTCGGAAGGTCAGATTGATCCTTGGTCCGACGGCTCGGGCGGTTTTCGCCAGTTGGTGCTGCCAGAAATGCTGGGTGGTTCCGGCCATGACCAGCAGCGAACCGCTGGGCAAATCCAGCCGAACCGGCGCGAGATCCTTGCGGGTTTTGTGCCTGAGCGCGAAGCGTCGTTCCGAGCCCAGGCTGAGTGAGGCAATTACCGGGTTGCGACCCAGCTCCGGCTCATCGTCGGCATGCCAGGCCACACTGTCCTGTCCATTTCTGTAAAGATTGGCCAAGACGCTGTTAAAGGTCAAGCCCTGTCGCCTCTCAAGCTCGCTTTTTATCGCCTCAAGGGTCGGGGTCCAGGGTTCGGGGTCGAACCGGACGCCAGAATAACGATACGGATGACCGGGGTCACCATACCAGACATCCAAACGGGGCACCGGTATCCGTTTTCCGTGCATCTGAATGTGGGTCTGCTGCCAAGCCAATTCAGTACGCAGTTGGTCGAACAACCGGCGGGTTTCCTCTGGGGTCCACCAGTTGCGATACAGGCGAACATCGCCGTCCTCCCGGATCAATACCTCCGGTTCAGGGTCCGCCACGTCACCAAATAACGAGGTTTGTTGCGCCGCCATATTACAGAGCCCGGTGTTTCAGCTTTTCGATCTGATCCCGCAGGCGGGCAGCCTCTTCGAACTCCAGGTTCTTGGCGGCCTGGTACATGGCCTGCTCCAGCTTGGCCACCGCCTTGAGGGGATCGCCCTCCTGCTCAACCTCGTAGCGGGCTCGCTTCTCCGCGACAGCCTCTTTGCGCTGACGACGGGCGCCGGACCCGGGTACCGGCCCCGCCTCCATAATGTCGGTCACACTCTTGCGAATACCCATCGGGGTAATGCCGTGTTCCTCATTGTGGGCCAACTGTTTGGTCCGTCGGCGCTCGGTTTCGTCGATCGCCCGTTGCATGGAGCCGGTGACGCGGTCGGCGTAGAGAATCGCCTTGCCGTGCAGGTTCCGCGCGGCCCGGCCGATGGTCTGGATCAGAGAACGCTCGGAACGCAGGAAACCTTCCTTATCCGCGTCCAGAATGGCCACCAGGGACACTTCCGGCATATCCAGGCCTTCCCGAAGCAGGTTGATGCCCACCAATACATCGAACTCGCCCAGGCGCAGGTCGCGAATGATCTCCACCCTCTCCACCGTATCGATATCCGAATGCAGGTAGCGGACCCGTACCCCGTGCTCGGCGAGGTATTCGGTCAGGTCCTCGGCCATACGTTTGGTCAGTACGGTAAGCAACACCCGCTCGTCCCGGTCTACCCTCAAACGGATTTCGGACAGGGCATCGTCCACCTGAGTAGTGGCTGGCCGCACTTCAATTTCCGGATCCACCAGACCGGTGGGCCGGACCACCTGTTCCATCACCTGCCCGGCGTGTTCCGCCTCGTAGGGCCCCGGGGTGGCCGAGACAAAAATCATCTGCGGTGCCAGCCGCTCCCACTCTTCAAACCGCAGGGGTCGGTTATCCAGTGCCGAGGGCAGACGGAAACCGTACTCCACCAGGGTTTCTTTACGAGAGCGGTCACCCTTGAACATGGCGCCAATCTGGGGAATGGTCACATGGGACTCATCCACAATCAGCAGCGCCTCGTTCGGTAGATAGTCAAACAGCGTCGGCGGCGGCAGGCCCGCGTCCCGGCCGGAGAGGTAGCGCGAGTAGTTCTCCACGCCATTGCAGTAGCCGAGCTCCTGCATCATCTCCAGATCATAGCGCGTGCGCTGCTCCAGGCGCTGAGCCTCTACCAGCTTGTCGTTCTCACGCAGCTGTTTCAGGCGTTCTTCCAGCTCCACCTTGATCTGGTCAATGGCCTCCAACATGCGGCTGCGCGGGGTGACGTAGTGGGATTTCGGGTAGATGGTGGCTCGCGCCACCTTGCCCCGCACCTCGCCGGTCAGGGGGTCGAACACGGAAATCTGCTCCACCTCCTCGTCAAACAGCTCCACCCGGTAGGCGTCGAACTCGGAATCAGCCGGGAAAATGTCGATCACATCGCCCCGCACCCGGTAGGTACCGCGCTGGAAGTCCATGTCATTGCGGGTGTACTGCAGCTCGGCGAGACGGCGCAGAATCTGGCGCTGATCCACCTGATCACCCCGTACCAGATGCAGCAGCATTTTCAGGTAGGAATCCGGGTCACCCAGACCGTAGATGGCTGAAACCGTCGCCACCACAATGGCGTCCTTACGCTCCATCAACGCCTTGGTGGCTGACAGGCGCATCTGCTCGATGTGCTCGTTGACCGAGGCGTCTTTCTCGATGAAGGTGTCCGAAGACGGCACATAGGCTTCGGGCTGGTAGTAGTCGTAATAGGAGACGAAGTACTCCACCGCGTTGTTGGGGAAAAACTCCTTGAACTCCCCGTAGAGCTGGGCGGCCAGGGTTTTGTTGTGTGCCATAATCAGGGTCGGCCGCTGAGCCTGGGCGATCACATTGGCCATGGTGAAGGTCTTGCCCGAACCGGTCACACCCAGTAGCGTCTGGTGCGCGAGGCCAGCATCGATGCCTTTGGCCAGCCCGGCAATGGCCGCCGGCTGGTCGCCCGCGGGCTGGTAATCGCTCTGAACCACAAACTGCTTGGACATTGAGACGCCTTTTGTACGATCAAAAGAAACATTGTAACGCATACCCTGGTGGTAAATGATGGACGCCATTAAACATTGGTTAAAAACTGAACTGGACACCGACGTCGCCCGTACGGAGCCACTCTCCGGCGGCGATATCTGCGATACCGTTCGCATCACTACCACGGATGGACGGGACCTGTGCATCAAACAACAGGCCACCGCACCGGCGGATTTTTTCCTTGCCGAGGCCGCCGGTCTGGAAGCCCTCCGGGCAACCGATACGCTACGGGTGCCGGAGGTGATCACCGCACAGCCCACGTTTATCGCCCTGGAATATATTGCGCCCGGGCGCCCCGGTCCAAATTACTGGCGGGACCTGGGCGAAGGGCTGGCCGCCCTGCACCGCCAACCCGCGCCGCACTTCGGCTTTACCATGGACAACTATTGCGGTCGCACCCCGCAACCCAACCCCGCCACCACTGATGGCCACGCGTTCTTCGCTGAACAGCGCCTGATGTATCAGGGGCGGCTGGCGGAAGCGGCGGGGCTTCTCTCCAGCCGGGAGCTGAACAAGCTGGAAACCCTTTGTCGAAAGCTGCCTGAACTGCTCCCCGAGCAGGCGCCCGCCCTGATACACGGTGACCTCTGGGGCGGCAATATCCACTGCGATGAAACGGGGAACCCGGTATTGATCGACCCCGCCACCCACTGGGGCTGGCCCGAAGCCGAGCTGGCGATGACCCGACTGTTCGGCGGCTTCTCCGGTGGCTTCTACGAGCACTATACTCAGATGAATGCACTCGACTCCGGGTGGCAGGAACGGGTGCCACTGTACAACCTGTACCACCTGCTCAACCACCTGAATCTGTTTGGTGGCGGCTATCACGCACAAGTAAATCAGATAGTTAGTCGATACACTTAAAGTCGTTTATTTAAAGTGAATTATTTTCACGATCCGACGTATCCCTCAGGGACACCGCTAACAGGAGGCCCCGTATGAAGCAGTACCGTACCGAACAAGACAGCATGGGCGAGGTGCAGGTCCCGGTCAGCGCCCGCTACGGCGCCCAGACCCAGCGGGCCATCAACAACTTCCATATCAGCGGTACCCCCCTACCCTCGGCCTTCATTCACGCCGTCGCACAGATCAAGAAAGCCGCGGCACAGGCCAACACCGCCCTGGGACTTCTGGAACACCCCATTGCCGAGGCGATCATCAGTGCCGCCGACGAAGTCATCAAAGGGCACCACGACGACCAGTTTCCCGTCGATGTTTTCCAGACAGGCTCCGGCACCAGCACCAACATGAACGTCAACGAGGTCATTGCGCACCTGGCCAGCGAGCGGAGCGGCAAAGCGGTCGGAGCCAATGATCACGTCAATATGAGCCAGAGCAGCAACGACGTCATCCCCACCGCCATTCACCTGAGTGGCGCCCTGGCCCTGAACAACCACCTCCTGCCGGAGCTGAAATTCCTGCACACCACCCTGCTGGACCGGGCCCATGAGCTGGACCAGGTAGTGAAAACCGGTCGGACCCACCTGATGGACGCCATGCCGGTCACCTTTGGGCAAGTGCTGCGGGGCTGGGCCAGCCAGATCGAGAGCAGCGAACAGCGCCTGCACCAGAGCCTCGACCAGCTTTGCGCCCTCCCCCAGGGCGGCACCGCGGTCGGCACCGGTGTTAACGCCCACCCGGAGTTCGCCGGCCTCTTCGCCCGCCAACTGAGTGAGAATATCGGCCTGGTCTGTGCGCCGGGGGACAACTTCTTTGCGCTCCAGGGGAGCCAGGATGTTGCCGTCGCCGCCTCCGGGCAGCTCAAAACGCTGGCGGTCAGTCTGATGAAAATCGCCAATGACCTGCGCTGGATGAACTCCGGTCCACTGGCCGGTCTGGGGGAGATTGAATTGGAGGCATTGCAGCCCGGGTCGTCCATCATGCCCGGTAAGGTCAACCCGGTGATTCCCGAAGCGGTGGCCATGGCCTGCGCCCAGGTAATGGGCAACGATACCGCCATTACCGTGGCGGGTCAGTCCGGCAATTTTGAGCTCAACGTCATGTTGCCCCTGGTGGCCCACAACCTGCTCTCCAGCATCAAACTCATGGGCAACAGCTGCGAAGTGCTCGCCGAACGCGCCATCGCCAGCTTCACCGTGCGCGAGGACAACCTTCAGCACGCCCTGGCCCGCAACCCGATTCTCGTGACGGCGCTCAACCCCATTATCGGGTACAACAAAGCGGCGGCCATTGCCAAGAAGGCTTACGCCGAGGGGAGACCCATTATTGACGTGGCGGAGGCGGAGACGGATCTCGGTCGGGAGGAGCTGGAGAAGTTATTGGATCCGGCGAAGCTAACCAAGGGCGGATTGCCGGGGTAATTTGGCCTTGGGATACGGCGGATGCGCTTCGCTTATCCGCCCTACGGATACCGTGGAGCCCTGCGTAGGGCGGATAAGGGCGAAGCCCGCATCCGCCGCAACCCAACCATCCGCACCCACCGAAATTCGCGTTGGGCGGATCGGTCCGATGCCCCGGAATCGAAGGCGCATCCGCCGCAACCCAACCAAAACGCAACACCACACCTTGCCAAACAAAAATTCCCCTCTATACTCACCTAAGTGTCGGAAAATGCGACACTTTTTTGGGCTAAAAATTAAACAATCTGGAGAAAATCATAATGAGTGTGTCAGGCAAGGACTTGTTCTTTTTCGATCGTATGCTGACCCCGAGCATCATTACCGTTGTCTACTGGCTGCTGTTGCTCAGCGTGCTGGTGGGCGGTATCGGCATGATGTTTGGCCAATCGTTTTTCGCCGGTCTCGGTATCATCGTGTTTGGTACCCTCGGTGTGCGTATCTGGTGTGAGCTGTTGATTGTGTTGTTCAAGATTCATCAGAACCTGAAGGCGATTGCCGATAAGCCATAATCGTCACGCCATGTTACGGCGGATGCGGGCTACGCCCTTATCCGCCCTACGCAGGGCTCCACGGTATCCGTAGGGCGGATAAGCCGAAGGCGCATCCGCCGTAACCAAACCATCCGCATACACCGCAGTTCGCGTAGGGCGGATCGGTCCGACGCCTCGGAGCCGAAGGCGCATCCGCCGTTGCCCAACATAACGCATCCGCCATAACTCAACCCGCCCCCCTACTGCGCCGGCAACTGCCGCTTCAACACCTCCGCCAAATGCCGCGTCGCCGGCCCGGCCAACTCCCGGTCGGCAAAAATCAGATAAAGCGCATGCACCCGCTTACTCTCGGTCTCCATCGGAATCAGCTTCAGCGTCCCCGCCTCCAGATCGTCCTTCAGGTAAGCCTCGGGCAACCAGGCATAACTCAACCCTAGCCGAATCGCGTGCAGTGACGTTCGAATATGGCTCACCGTCAACCGCTGCTCCGCCTCCTGCCATCCCTCGGTGTACCGTCGATGGATCCCCGAATCCCGCACGATCGACTGCCGGTAGTGGCGCAAATCGTCATAACTGACCGGACGCCCCAGGTGCTGCAGCGGATGGTCCGGGCTGGTTACCCCGCGAAAGGTCACCGACATCAGGTACTCGCCATTGAACCCGGCCGGCACCCGCCCAGCGATCGCCACATCCACCTGATGCTGAATCAGCATATCCTCGGTGCCGCTCATTACGGACTCGTACAACTCCACCCGGGTATCCGGAAACTCCCGGGCAAAGGAGGCAATGCAGCACAATACCTGCTCGGGCGGCACAATCACATCTCCGGCCAGACTGACCAGCGGCTCCACCTTGGCGGAGAGCTGAGTGGCGGCCGATTCCAGGTTTTCGGCTTCCATCAGTAGGTGCCGGGCCCGCCGGTACAGCACATCCCCCGCCGGCGTGGGTACCGCCCGCCGGCCCTGGAGCTCGAAGACCGCCACGCCCAGCGCGGTTTCCAGCTGGGAAATGGCATAGGACACCGCCGATTGGCTTTTGCCGAGTGCCTCCGCGGCCTTGGCATAGCCACCGGCATCGATCACTGCCATAAACGCCCGCCACTGATCCAGGCTCACTTTTGGTTCCATAGACCACCCCTAAATACAAAAACTATCAAATAATTCGATCAAATCCTTCCAAATATCGCTATTTATTATTCGCTCGTCAAATCATTTAATAGATACATCGAGTCAACAGTCTCTAAAGGAGAGATTCACATGGCGACACTACTTCAGATCAACAGCAGCCTGTCCGGTGACGACGGCCATTCCAGCGCCCTCAGCAACAAGTTCGTTCAGCGCTGGCGCGAGCACAACCCCGGCGGTAAAGTCATTGTTCGCGACCTGGCCCGCCACCCGATTCCGCACCTGGACGCGGAACGTCTGCACGCCTTTATTACTCCGGCGGAGAAGCGAACGGCCACCCAGCAGGATATCGTGAGCTATTCCGATCAGTTGATCGACGAGCTCAAGCGCGCGGACGTGATCGTCTTCGGTGTGCCCATGTACAACTTCGGCGTGCCATCTACGCTGAAAGCGTATTTCGATCACATTGCCCGCTCCGGCGAAACCTTCCGCTATACCAGTAATGGCCCCGAAGGCCTTCTGGAAGACAAGCCGGTGTATATCTTTGCGGCCCGGGGCGGTATCTATCAAGGCACCGATGCGGACTCCCAGACCGGTTACCTCAATACCTTCCTGGGCTTCATCGGCCTGACCAAGACCCACTTCGTCTACGCCGAAGGTCTGGCCATGGGTGAGGACAACCAGAAAAAGGCACTTTCCAGTGCCGAGCAGGAAATTACCGAATTGGCCGCTGCCTGATACAGCGGCCCAGATCAACGGGCAATAACCCGTCGGAGGTGTCTATGCAACGCCAACTGCAACAACTGATTCCGGCCCTCGCCACCAGCGACGGTGCCGGTGTGCGGATCAAGCGCAGCCTGGGGCAAAGCCAGCAGGCGCGCCTGGATCCCTTCCTGATGCTCGACGAGTTCAACTCCGAGAGCAAAGACGACTACATCGGCGGTTTCCCGTCTCACCCGCACCGCGGGTTTGAAACGGTCACCTACATGCTTGAAGGTCATATGTTGCACGAGGACCACATGGGCAACCGGGGCGACCTGAAAAGTGGCGACGTGCAGTGGATGACCGCCGGGCGCGGCATCATTCACTCGGAGATGCCCCAGCAGGAAGAAGGTCGCATGCACGGCTTCCAGATGTGGCTGAACCTGCCCGCGGCGGAGAAAATGAAGCCGGCGGCCTATCGGGATATCCCCGCCAGCGACATCCCAACCCTGGAACTGGCCAATGGCGGCAGGGTGAAGGTAATTGCGGGTAGTGTGACGGCCGATGGAACCACGGTGGAAGGCCCGATCCAGGGGCTGAGCACCGAGCCGCGCTACTGGGATGTGCAGTTGCCCGCGGGTGCCACCTTCGAGCAGGCGCTGCCGAAAGGGTTGAATGCGTTTCTATATGTGTTTGAAGGGGATCTGACCATCGGCGAGCCACCCCGGCAGCTGAAGAACGGCGCCGCCGGTGTGTTGAGTGATGGTGAGTCGCTGACCATCACCGCGGGCGAGCAAGGCGTGCGCACCCTGGTTCTCGCGGGCAAGCCCATCAAGGAGCCGATCGCACAATACGGACCCTTCGTGATGAACACCCCGGAGGAGATCGAGGAAGCGATCAATGATTACCGGGCCGGGCGTTTGGCCGGGTAGTTACGGTAGCATCACGTTCGGTTACGGCGTATGCGTCAGCGTTTTGGTAATGGCGGATACCACGAGAGTTCGCGTAGGGCGGATAAGCCAAAGGCGCATCCGCCGTTGCCCAACTTAACGCATCCGCCGTCACCACCCCCGACGCAACCGACCTCACCTACCGCCCCATCCGCAACGCCACCGCCGTCACCAGGGCCCAAACCCAATTGAACACAATCACCAACAACGGCGTCAGGGTTCCCAACCCCAAACCCGCAATCCCATGCGGCGTCTTATACGGAAACACCAGAAACAACTGAATCATGGTCGGGAACAGGCTGAGCACAAACGTCTGGGCCCATAGCCGATTGTTCAGCACCGGCAACAGAAACAGAAAGCCCCATAATCCACCCCAGACAATCCTCGGGTACAGCCAGTCCGGCGATAACCCCGGCGCAATGGACACCCCAAGCGACTGGCTGATGCCGTACATCCCGAACAGCCACACTACCAGGCTGTTGCCCAAACCGCCGAGCGAGCCGGCGCCGAAGACCATTAACAGTTTTTTCATTGTTTTCCCCCAAGTAAAAATGGTTTTGGTTACGGCGGATGCGGGCTTCGCCCTTATCCGCCCTACGCCTGACACCGAGGTACGCGTAGGGCGGATAAGCCGAAGGCGCATCCGCCGTAACCACACGTCAACGCATCCGCCGTAACCCAACGTTCCGCCCCATTACATCCCTTAACAACCCCACATGGTTCCGACCACCAAAAGCCGGTAAACTACGCCCTCATTTCCCCAGCCGTAGACCACTATGTTCGCGTTTTTCGAAAGTCTGCTCAAACCCTTCCCGGTCGAAGAGCCGCAACAGCCACCCAAGAACCTGGTGGCCTTCTGCCGCCACTATACCAAAGGCGCCGGCAAATTCCTGTTAACCATGTCGTTCATGGCCGCACTGATTGCCGTCATGGAAGTGGCCCTGTTTCAGTTCCTGGGGCTGACCGTCGACTGGCTCGGCCAATACACCCCGACCGAACTCTGGGCCGAGCGCGGTACAGAACTGTGGTTGATGGCCTTTGTGGTCCTGATCGCCATCCCGGTCACGGTGTTTTTTCACTCCACGCTGATTCACCAGACCCTGCTCGGCAACTACCCCATGATCATCCGCTGGCAGGCGCACCGCTACCTGCTCGGTCAGAGCGTGGCCTTCTTCCAGGACGAATTCGCCGGGCGCATCGCCACCAAAGTCATGCAGACCGCCCTGGCGGTGCGCGAAACGGTCATGAAGTTGCTGGACATCACCGTCTATGTGCTGGTGTATTTCACCAGCATGCTGGTGCTGCTGGGCTCACTCGACTGGCGACTCATGGTGCCGCTCGGCGTCTGGTTTCTTGCCTACATCGCCCTGCTGCGCTACTTCCTGCCGCGCCTGTCCGCCGTCGCCACCCGGCAGGCCAATGCCCGGGCCGATATGACCGGCCGAATCGTGGATACTTACACCAACATTGCCACGGTCAAACTCTTCTCCCACTCCCGGCGCGAATCCGATTACGCCCGGGATGGCATGGAGCGGTTTCTGCACAGCGTCTACCCGCAGATGCGCCTGGCCACCCTGCTCAACAGCGGTGTCTGGGGCATTAATGCCCTGTTGATTTTCAGTAGCGCCGCGCTGTCCATCTGGCTGTGGAGCGGCGATATTATTTCGGTCGGCGCCATTGCCGCCGCCATGGGCCTGGTGTTGCGTCTGAACGGTATGTCCCAGTGGATCATGTGGGAAGTGTCCACCCTGTTTGAAAACATCGGCACCGCCAAAGACGGCATCAACACCCTCTCTCACCCGCGCGCAGTCGGGGATGCAGAGCAGGCGCAACCCTTGGACGTCCGTGACGGCGGGATTGAATTTGATCAGGTGACCTTCCACTACGACAAAGGCGAAGGGGTGCTGGAGAATTTTTCGCTGGACCTCAAGCCCGGCGAGAAGATTGGCCTGGTCGGCCGCTCCGGCGCCGGTAAGTCCACCCTGGTCAACCTGCTGCTGCGCTTTTACGACATTGAGAAGGGGCAGATCCGGATCGACGGTCAGGACATCAGCCAGGTTCAGCAGGAAACCCTGCGCGCCCAGATCGGCATGATCACCCAGGACACCGCCCTGCTCCACCGGTCGGTACGGGACAACCTGCTCTATGGTAAACCAGGCGCGACCGAAGAAGAAATGATCGAAGCGGCCAAGCAGGCCGAAGCCCACGACTTTATTCTCGGCCTGAGCGATGCCGAAGGACGCACCGGTTACGACGCCCACGTGGGCGAACGCGGCGTGAAGCTGTCCGGCGGCCAGCGCCAGCGTATCGCAATCGCCCGGGTGCTACTGAAAGATGCCCCGATCCTGATCATGGACGAGGCCACCTCGGCCCTGGATTCGGAAGTGGAAAGTATCATCCAGACCAACCTGAGCCGCCTCATGGAAGGCAAAACCGTTATCGCCATCGCGCACCGGTTGTCTACCATTGCCGCGCTGGATCGGTTGATCGTGTTGGACCAGGGAAAGATTGTCGAACAGGGAACCCATTCGGAGTTGATTGCCCAGAGTGGGTTGTATGCGCAGTTGTGGTCGCATCAGTCCGGCGGGTTTTTGGGGGAGGAATAGTTCAATACGGCGGATGCGCCTTCGGCTTATCCGCCCTACGGATACCAGCGCAGTTCGCGTAGGGCGGATAAGGGCAAAGCCCGCATCCGCCGTTACCCAATTTCCCGCCCTACTTCCGAAAATAATGATCCCAAATCAACATCAAAAGCCCGACAAAAAAACCCACATGCGCCACCATCGCCCCACCGGCAAATAACAGCCCCAACCCAATCGGATTCCCGTCGGAGGGCCCAAAAATCACATACGCAATCAGTGGCAAAGAGGTGACAAATACCAACAGCAGACTGTAGGCAATGATCTTCAACCCACGGGACGCATCGCTGCGCCAGATGGCGGTAATGGGATTTTTGATTTTCATTGGGCGGCCAAAAGTGCTCGGGCGAACAGCTTGAAGTCATCCAGGTGGCGACTTCCAATCGCATAGACAATGGCCCAGTCAATTTCATCGTAACTGTGAACCATCACATTTCTGAAACCAACGGCCTTTTTCATCCTCTCCGCTAACGCGAGCTCAATGACACCCACTTTCGCCAGGGCATCAAAGCCCTGCCCCATGGTTTTTGGCGCGGGAGCATCGGAATGTTCGGCCAGCCAGTGTGCGGACATGTCGACACAGAGCTGAACGGCGCGAGTCAGATTCAGCGCGACGATATCTTGCGCATCCACATCCGACAGCAATTCCGTCAAAGACGCCGGGAGTTTTTGTTCAACCCGCTGGATGCAGCGCCGGAGTGACTCGATCTTCTCTTCTATCAAGGCTCGATCCACTGGTTGCGCCTCCCCTCCAATATCCGTCGTTGATAACGGCCAAAATCCTCTTCCATCATGATGCTTCGATAGAGAAGATCGCCTTTGTCGGACACCGAACCCTTGACGAGAACGCCCTTGCTGACGATTTCATGGAGCAGGGGCTGTCCGATTTGGCGTATATCAATAATGTCGACGGCACGGCCAAAACGACTCGCGAGTTCCCCGATCAGCGCCATCTTTTGATCTGTCGTCAACGGCGCGGTTGTCTCGACAGCCAGATCGAGATCGCTTGTCACCTTCTCCCGACCTTCAGCCATGGAACCAAAGAGCACTGCCAGGCGAATATCCGTCCGATCCGCCAGCGCTAGCTTGAGCGAGTTTATGGTGTCTTCAGCCGGCATAATGTCTCCTTGGAGGGGGCGGACTACGCGCGTTGCTCCCCCAGACGTCGGATCGATCCGACCTACTGGGCTTGCGGCGGAATTTGTCGGGTTACGCGCGTTGCGCTAACCCGACCTACACGACCGTCACGCAGCGCATTCAGCAGGTCGGGTTAGGCCAAATGCCGTTACGCAGCACATTCAGTAGGTCGGGTTAGGCCAAAGGCCGTTACGCAGCACATTCAGTAGGTCGGGTTAGGCCAAAGGCCGTAACCCGACAAACCTTCCAGTCTTACAGCGCCGCCAAGGTGGTCGGCTGGCGGGACTGGATCAGGGCCTGAACCTGCTCGGCTGATTGCATGCTGCGCACCTCGACCCCGCTCGCCTGCAGGTCCACATCCATACCCAGCTCTTCTTTGACCAGCAGCTCCAACGCCTCCTGATCCACCTGACCATCGGCACGGGTGATGCGCTCCATCTGCTCGTCGGTCAATTGGGCGCTGCCGCCGGGCAGGTAGATGGTGCCGTTAGAGAAGTCCACCGCAAAAGCGATCACCCCGGGCACAAAGAAGAACAGCAAACCCACTGCGTTAAGAGCTACCACCGCCGGGTCAAGCTGCCCACCGGTCTGCCCTTTCCGCTCGGGATACAGCACGGTACCGCAGGCGGTGGTCTGGAGAATCAGACCCACGCACAGGCCGGAAGCGATGGCTTTGCTTAAGCGATTGATGCGCATAGCGTTTTCCTCTTTGTTGTTGAATTCCACGTAGCAAAGACTATAGCACATGGCTTTGGGTTCCGTGGCGCCAGAAGCTTGGGTTGCGGCGGATGCGGTCGGGTTGGGTTGGGTAACGGCCTAAGCTAACCGGCATGAGCAAAAAAGGGGTTGCAAAAATCCGAAGTTTTGGTAAAGTTCGCGCCTCAAACGAGACAGGACTATAGCTCAGTTGGTTAGAGCGCTACCTTGACATGGTAGAGGTCACCAGTTCGAATCTGGTTAGTCCTACCAAATACCGAAAAACGGCTTGAGGTTCAGACCCCAAGCCGTTTTTTTATGCCCAGACATTCAGGCGCCCAAAAACCGCTTTACAGCGTCGGCGAGGCAGCCGCTGTGGCGATAAAAATACCCGAAGAAACGGAGTTTACATGGAGTAAATGAGTATTCTGAGGGTGTTTTTTTCGCCGCAGCGGCAACGCAGGTAGCTGTTAAGCGGTTTTTAAAAAAATGCCCGCGTAAAGCGGGCTAGTTTGAGGAGATGATGGCCAAGAAATAAGGTTGTCAAAAGGCTCCAGTCAGTGAGGGGACAAGTTGTTCAGTTTTTGTACTTGAGCAGCCATGTTGTAACCATCCCACTGATCCGTGCGCGCTTCGCGCCAACCGGAGAGCCATTCCTGGCGCGCTGTGCCGCTCTCGTGCGGACACAGGCTGCGGGACCGACCCGCAATACCGGCTTGATAACCCTTACCAAATGCGCGAGCTGTCTGGTTACGCTTTTGACGTTTCATATGTGATGCACCTCTATGTAGCCGTTAATCTTGCAGAGCCCAGCGCCGGGGTGGCGCTGGGCCTGTTAGGGAAACGCACCCACTGGGCGGGGATGCCCGGCACTGTGCGTAGGGAGGTACTGCATCGCCTCTAGCCAGCCACCCGGGAAAATCGGTGGTGGATCCGTGGAGGCGAATGCTCAGTACAGCAAAAAGCCCCCCGGCTGTGAACGATTGTTTTTTTATAGCAGAGGTGTTTCATATGGCACTTTGCTCTAGAATCCGGTTTGACAAAGTGGTTGGGGTGGGCTTTCCAGCGTAAAACCTGACGTTGGGTTGCGGCGGATGCGCGCCTCGCGGCGCTTATCCGCCCTACGCGACCTCCGGAGCCATGCGTAGGGCGGATAAGGGCAAAGCCCGCATCCGCCGTAACCACAACCCAACGCACACACCGGCACCACGCCGTCCCAAAAACAACTGATGATATCTATGAACCTGTTTGCCACCTGCCCCAAGGGCCTTGAAGGACTGTTGTACCAGGAACTGGACGCCATTGGCGCCCAACACCTCAAGGAAACCGTGGCCGGCGTCGCCTTTGAAGGGGACATTGCCCTCGCCTACCGGGCCTGCCTCTGGTCGCGCCTGGCCAACAAGATCCTTCTGCCCCTGGCGGAATTTCCCGTCGGTGACCAGAACACCCTTTACAATGGCGCAAGAAACATCCCCTGGGAAGAACATCTGGGTCCCCAGAGCACCCTGCTGGTGGATTTCATCGGCAGCAGCGGCGCCATTCGCAACACCCAGTTTGGCGCCCTGAAAATCAAGGACGCCATTGTCGATCGCATCCGCGACGTCACCGGTGATCGCCCGTCGGTCAGCAAACAGCACCCGGACCTGCGCATCAATGCCCGCCTGAATAAAGGCAAAGTCACCATCAGCCTGGACCTGTCCGGGGAAAGCCTGCACCGTCGGGGCTACCGCACCAAACAGGGCACCGCCCCGATGAAGGAAAACCTGGCGGCCGGTGTCCTCCTCCGCGCCGGCTGGCCGAAAATCGCCGCCCGAGGCGGCGCATTGATCGACCCCATGTGCGGCTCCGGCACCCTGCTGGTGGAAGCCGCTCTGATCGCCGCGGACATCGCGCCCGGCCTGGGCCGCGCCCGATTTGGGTTTGAGCAGTGGCTCAATCACCGCAATGACATCTGGCTGGAGCTGCGCGAGGAGGCCATTGCCCGCAAACGCGCCGGCCTCGCCAAATCCCGCCCGGAAATCCGCGGCTACGACGCCAATCTGTCCGTCATCCGCGCGGCGGAAGACAACATCATCCAGGCCGAACTGGACGACTGGCTGCGAGTCAGTCGCAAGGAGCTGGCCGACCTCAAACAGCCCACCCACAAGGTGCTTGAACCCGGCCTGGTGATCACCAACCCGCCCTACGGCGAGCGCCTGGGTGATGTCGAGTCCCTGAAGTTGCTGTATCAACACCTTGGTGAGCGACTGAAAACCGAATTCAAAGGCTGGCGCGCGGGCATCTTCACCGGCAACCCCGAGCTCGGCAAGCAGATGCGCCTACGGGCGGAAAAGAAATACCGCCTCTATAACGGCACCCTGCCCGCCGAGCTGTTGATGTTCTCCATCGAGGAAAGCCAGTTCGTCAGCGCCGCGCCCAAGCCCCTGAAGGCCGAGCTCGAAGCCGACGCCCCGCTGTCCTCCGGCGCACAAATGCTGGCCAACCGGCTGCAAAAGAACCTGAAACAGCTGGCGAAGTGGGCGAAAAAGCAGAATATTAATGCTTATCGGCTCTACGATGCGGATATGCCCGAGTACTCGGCGGCCATTGACCTGTACCGCTCCGAACAGGGCGATCTCTACGCCCACGTTCAGGAATACGCCGCCCCCAAATCCGTGGACGAAGCCCGGGCCGAACAGCGCTTCGCGGAGATTCAGGCCGCGGTCCCCCGCGCTCTGGACATTCACCCGGACCGGGTCAGCTACAAGCAGCGTCGCCGTCACAAGCATTCCGATGGCAGTCAGTACCAGAAGCTCGCCGAGCGACCCGACGGCGAGATCATCAACGTCATCGAAGGCCAGGCGCGGCTTCAGGTCAACCTCTGGCAATATCTGGATACCGGATTATTCCTCGATCATCGCCCGGTGCGATTGAAAATCGCCGAAATGGCGAACAACAAACGCTTTCTGAACCTGTTCTGCTACACCGCCAGCGCCAGCGTTCACGCCGCCCTGGGCGGCGCCCGGTTCACCCTCAGCGTGGATATGTCCAACACCTACCTGAAGTGGGCCCGCAACAACCTGGCGTTAAATGGCCTCAGCGACACCAAGCACCGCACAGAACAGGCCGACTGCGTGGAGTGGCTGAAAACCAACGAGCAGGAGTTTGACTTGATTCTGCTCGATCCACCGAGCTTCTCCAACTCGAAGAAAATGCCCGGCGTACTGGACATTCAGCGGGACCATGTGGCCCTGATCGACGGCGCCATGAAGGCCTTGGCAAAAGGCGGAACCCTGATTTTCTCCACCAATTTGCGGACGTTTGCGATGGATCGGGACGCGTTGAGCGCGTATCAGCTCGAGGACATTACCGGCCAGACGATTGATAAGGATTTTCAGCGCAACCCGAAGATTCACCAGTGTTGGTTGGTCAGGTGGTAATTTCCAACATGGGGTAACGGCGGAGGTTGCGTAGGGCGGATAAGCGCCGCAGTCGCGCATCCGCCGTAACCCAACCCGAATCAACCTCCGCATCCGCCGTAAATACACGTGATACCCACTATTTGGCACCCAAATTGCTCTATCCAATCTAACCCCAAAAACCGTAAGGTTTTCGTAACAATTGCCCCGATTTTGCGCTATACTCCAGCGGTTATTGCCCCATGAAGGAGCACAATCGGCCAGAGGCAAGATTCGGTCAATCAATGGAGTTAGAGGTCTATGCTGGAAGCCCTGTTTGAGTCCTCCCGGACCACCAAACGCATTATTTCCCTGATTTACGACACCGTCGCTATTGTTACCGCCTTCTACGCCGCCGCCTTCCTGCGGTTGGGCACCTTTAACTCCCAGTTTCTCGATAAAGACGTCACCGTCATCGCCATCACCCTGGTGGTGAGTCTCGCCGTCTTTATTCGCATGGGCATGTACCGCGCCATCCTGCGCTACATGAGCACACCGGCCATGTTGACCATTGTTGGCTGTGTGTTTATTTCCGCACTGGTACTGGCCACGGCCAGCTTCCTGACCCAGTCGCGACTGCCCCGCTCCATTCCGTTCATCTACCTGACCATCGCCCTGCTGCTCATTGGTGCCCCGCGCCTGATGGTGCGCAGCGTCATCATGATGCTCAACCGGCGCAGTGTGGACCTGAAAGAGCCGGTTATCGTCTACGGCGCCGGCTATACTGGCCATCAACTCACTCTGGCGCTACAGGGTTCCCAGTACAAACCCGTTGCCTTTGTGGACGACAACCCGGCCCTGCACCGCACCGTGGTGGCCAACATCAAGGTCTACAGCCCGAAAATGATCGAGGCCCTGATCCGGACTCACCGGGTCAGCAAGGTCCTGCTCGCGCTGGGCAGCACGCCCAACTCCCGAAGGGCTCAGGTGATCAAGCGCCTGGAATCCCTGGCCATTTCGGTTCAGACCGTGCCAGCCATTCCGGATATTTTGAGCGGCAAGGCCCGTATCGAACACATCAAGGATGTGGAGATTGAGGACCTGCTGGGTCGCGACCCGGTCTCCTCTCAGCCGGAGCTCATGGCCGCCAACATCACCGACAAAGTGGTCATGGTCACCGGTGCCGGCGGTTCCATCGGCAGTGAGCTGTGTCGCCAGATCATCCAGCACCGCCCCCGCGCCATCGTCCTGTTTGAGTTGAACGAGTTCAGCCTTTACCAGATCGAGCGTGAGCTGCAGGAAACCTCTGAATTCCGCACCAACCACATCAACCTCTACAGCATCCTGGGCTCGGTTCAGAAAGAACACCGGGTGGAAACCATCATGCGCAGCTTTGGTGTGCAGACGGTTTATCACGCCGCCGCCTACAAGCACGTGCCGCTGGTAGAACACAATATCGTCGAAGGCGTGCGCAACAACGTCTACGGCACCTGGTACACCGCCGAGGCCGCCATTCGCGCCGGGGTGGAATCCTTCGTGCTGGTTTCTACCGACAAGGCCGTGCGCCCCACCAACATCATGGGTGCCTCCAAGCGACTGGCAGAACTGGTACTGCAGGGCCTGGCCAAGCGCCAGAACACCACCATCTTCAGCATGGTCCGTTTCGGTAACGTACTGGGCTCATCCGGCTCGGTGGTCCCGTTGTTCCGGGAACAGATCAAAAACGGTGGCCCGGTAACGGTCACCCACCCGGAAATGGTCCGCTACTTCATGACTATCCCCGAAGCCGCCAAACTGGTGATTCAGGCGGGCGCCATCGGTACCGGCGGCGACGTGTTCGTGCTGGATATGGGCGAGCCGGTGAAAATCGTGGACCTCGCCACCCGGATGATTCACCTCTCGGGCCTGGAAATCAAAGACGAAGACCGCCCCAACGGCGATATTGAAGTCGAATTTACCGGCCTACGCCCAGGCGAGAAGCTGTACGAAGAACTGCTAATCGGCAGCAACGTCTCCGGCACCCAACACCCCGGCATCCTGCGCGCCGAAGAGCATCACCTGAGCTGGGAAGAAACCAAAAACCTGCTGGACGACCTCGACGTAGCCTGCCACGCCTACCAATGCGACCGCGTCAAACAGCTATTGGTGGAAGCGCCCACAGATTACAAAGCCAGCATGTTGATCAGCGATTCGGTGTGGCGGCAGAAGCAGAATACCGGGAAGTTACGGGTGGTTAACTGACAGCTCAGTGACGGCGGATGCGCCTTCGGCTTATCCGCCCTACGGGTCTACGGGTGGCACGGCTGGTCGCGTAGGGCGGATAAGCCGAAGGCGCATCCGCCGTAACCCAACCCAACGCACGCACCCAAACTATCCCCAACCCACATTGCCCAACAATCACAATTCAAGGTACCATCAGAACGTTAAGCGACTGGCAGAGGGCGGAAAATGTACGCTATTGAGTTCGAGGCAGACGTCATCGACGGCCAGATCAGGCTCCCTGACGAGTACAAAGCGCTGGAATCAACGCATTTAAAGGCAATTATCCTGATTCCCGATGCGCCCACAGCCATCAAGGAACCGGCAAATAAGTACGACTTCAAGGACTTATCTGGAAAGCTGACCTGGGAAGGAGACGCCGTTGAGGCTCAACGGCGAATTAGAGATGAGTGGAGCTAACCGTTACTTATTGGATACCAACGCCATCATCGCACTTCTGAAGGGCGATGGAGAATTAGCAACCAGACTCTCTGGTGCGGAGCTCGTCGGCATTTCGGTTGTATCCCACCTAGAATTTATGTGCTTCAAAGGCCTGTCCTCAGAGGACAGTTCCGTATTTGAGGCTTTTCTGAGGCGGGTAGAGAGCTTTGGCTTACACTCCAATGATAATGAGCTGATGGACACAGTAATCCGCATTCGGAGAGACACCGGCCTCAAACTCCCCGACGCAATAATTGGCGCCACCGCCATTCAGCATAACTTGGCATTATTAACCGCCGACACCGCTTTGTTGAACGCCATACCAAAGGCGATCAATTTCAGGTAACGGCGGATGCGGGCTTAGCCCTTATCCGCCCTACGCGAATTACCGTGCCACCCGTAGGGCGGATAAGCCGAAGGCGCATCCGCCGTAACCAAAACCAAAATCCCGCACCAACCCGCTAATAATCATCCCACTCAACATGCCGGACCCCGGCCCCAAACTGATACACCAAAAACACCACCGGCGCATAAGCCAACAACACACCCCACAATGGATCAATCCCACCGGACACCACCCACCAGGCCATGGGCAACAACCAGATCACATTCAAGGTGCCGTAAAACAGCGTCGTCGCCTTATGCCCCCAATTCACCGCCCGGTGCTGGTAGGCATGACTGCGATGCGCCTCAAACAGATTCTCCCGGCGCCACCACCGAAAGAACAGCGTCAATGTGGCATCCGCCACAAACATTGCCAACAAAATCACCCAGCCCCAAAACAGCTCCGGCGCTTGATGCCCCGCGTACACCGACAATAACCCCAGCCAGAGCCCCACAAAGCCACTGCCGGCATCGCCCATAAAGATCTTTGCCGGGGGAAAATTCCAGATCAGAAAGCCCAGGCTCGCCACCGCTAACAGCCCATACAGCGCCACATTGGCTTCCGGCAAAGCCCACCAGGCCAGCAGTGCCCCGCTCACGCAAACGGTCAAGGCTTCCACGCCCGCAATACCGTCGATGCCATCCATAAAGTTATACAGGTTCAGCACCCACACCAGGTACAACAGCAACGGCGCCCACAACCATACTCCCTCAAGCGTCCAGCCCAACAAGGGCAAGGCCATAGGTCCGCCCAACCAATAAAGCCCCCAGGCCGCCGCCGAAAAATGCACCAGCAGGCGAACCAACGCCGGCACATGCCCATGGTCGTCCCACCAGCCTACCAGCGCCACCGACAACCCGGCACCGGCCAGGCCATAAACTACCGCATCCGCCACCAGGCCCAACCAGGCCAGGGCCGGCAAGGCCAGCAGGCAGACCACCACAATCGCTACCCCACCCCCGCGCGGAGTCGGTACGGAATGCGAACTGCGCGCATTGGGAATATCCATCAGCTTTTTGTGCAGCGCATAACCCCGCAACACCCCGGTCAGTCCCCAGGCCAACCCCAGCGCCACCACTAAAATCAGAATCAACGTCAACCTATCCACCATCCGTTAGAAAATCAGACCTACCTATCACAAATTTGTCGGCATTATACGCGTAGAGGCGGCGATATCGATGTCTAACGGCCGACGCCAGACGCACGAGCTGGCAGCATACTATTGTTCCACGCCCCACTACGCGCTATATTCTCAACTATTCATTATGAATATAAATGAGGTGTGAATCATGGCAACGACTAGCTTGAGTCTGGGTGCTCACTGGGAGACATTCATCCGTGAAGAAGTGAGCAGTGGTCGTTACGGTTCTGCCAGCGAGGTCATTCGTGACGCTTTAAGACACCTTGAAGAAGAGCGTTCCTTGCTGGCGTTAAAAACACATCTTGCTGAGGGTTTACATCAAGCCGATGCGGGACAATTCATCAATCAGACCAAGGAAGGTATGCTGAATGAATTCAAAGAACGCAAAAACGCTTAAAATTACCCCTCGAGCCAAGCATGACCTCCAAGACATCTGGACGTACGGCGTTGGCATCTGGGGAGAGCGGCAAGCTGTGCTAAACTAAAGCCCGAATATTACCTGAGGTACTGATATGTCTACCGCCATGACAATTCGCCTGGACCCGGAACTGGAAGAACGGCTTAATCGCCTCGCCCAGAGCACCCACCGCTCAAAAGCCATTTTGGCCGCCGAAGCGGTTCGGGACTTCGTGGAGCTGAGTGAATGGCAAATGCAGGAAATCAAGAATGGAATCAAAGAAGCCGATGAAGGGGACTTCGCCACTGAGCAAGCTGTCAGGAAAACGCTCACCCGATGGGGAGCGAATGCAGGTTAAATGGCTCAAGAAAGCACTTCAAAATCTTGACGCAGAGGCCGAATACATCGCAGAAAAAGACCCTGCTGCAGCAAGGACGGTGGTCCAGCGAATCGTAAATTCGATCAGCCTACTACCGGAAACACCCACTCTCGGCCGTCCTGGGCGCATTCCAGGTACGCGAGAATTGATCGTTGTAGATACGCGATACATTGTCCCCTACCGCGTAAGACCTAGGCTGCGGCGAATTGAAATCCTGCGCATTTTTCACTCTTCGCGTCGTCCACCGAATAGATGGTGAAAGCATAACTACGACAACTCAAGCCGCCACGCCCCCATTCCGGTGGATGACGCGGCTGCGCCGCTTATGCAACCCTACCCCAACCGCAGTCAATAGTAGGTCGGATTAGCGAAGCGTAATCCGACAAAAACACCACCAAACTTGTCGGATTACGCTTCGCTAATCCGACCTACCAGGTGCCATCGTTCACGTAGGCCGTCATCCCCCAGCGTCACCCACCATTCTTCGCAGCCCCTCCTCCACCGAAAACGGTGGCCGCCAGATCAGGCGGTTTTTCACTTTATCCGTACTGACCTGAAGGGAACCACACAGCCGGTCCGCCATTGAGCGGCGCCCCAGGAAGCCCGCGCCAAGTTTTAACAACGGCACCGGAAACGGCCATAACCGCGCAGTGCGCCCCTGAGCGTCGGCCATCAAACGCACCAGCTCCGGCGTGGACAGATCGCGGCCGTCGGACACCAGGAACACCTCATTGGCCGCCGCCGGGTGCGTGCAGCACAGCGCCAGCAAATCCACCAGGTTTTCCACAAACACCAGACTGCGCTTATTGCGCACCGACGCCAGCGGCAACGGCCAGCCGCGCCCCACCGCCCGCATCAGCGTCGCCATATTGGCGCGCACGCCGGGCCCGTACACCAGCGGGGGCCGGACAATCACCAACTCCATTCCGGCCCGCTGAGCGTGCTCCCAGAGCGCCTGCTCACCTTCCCACTTGGAACGCCCGTAAGCATCCTCTGGCTGCGGGGTATCCCGCTCACTGAACGGAACGCCCTCAGTTCGCTCACCATTAACCTTGATACTGCTGACAAACACAAACCGCCGCGCACCCCGGGCCGAGGCCAGTCGAGCGGCTGCCAGAGGTTCCTCACAATTGGCCCGGCGATGCGCCGCCAACTCATCCTCCGCACTGCCGGTCAGAGCAACGTGCGCCCTACCCCCGCAATACACCACCGTATCACCGGCGGACAGCAAGGAGCCCAACGCCGAAATGCGATGCGCCGTCACCCCCTCCACCGTCGACGCCGAGCGGGAAATGGGCTCCACCGATTGTCCATCGGCCCGCAAACGGGCCATCAAAGCACGTCCCACAAAACCGGTCGCACCGGGAATCCAGATCGTCATCACATTATTCCGTTATTTCAAATCAATCAATTTGGGTAACGGCGGATGTGGCGGGGTGTGGTAACGGCGGATGCGCGCTTCGCGCTTATCCGCCCTACGCGAGCTGCCACGGTTTGCGTAGGGCGGATAAGGCCAAAGGCCGCATCCGCCGTAACCCAAACCCGACCAATCCAACCCACTTTTCAGGTATACTCCACCCAATTACGGATAAAACTGATTTAACCCTATGCCTAACACGCCCAACCCGGCACAACCCGCCTCAGGGATCGACTACGACGTGCTCGTCTGCACCTACAATGGCGCAGAATTCATCGAAGAGCAACTCCACAGCATCCTTCGCCAACAGCCCGCCCCGAAGCGCGTGCTGATCAGCGACGACCACTCCGCCGATAACACCCGCGCCATTGTAAACCAGGTTGCACAATCCTCGCCCATACCGATCGAAATCATCGACGGACCCGGCCGAGGCGTTATCCGCAACGTGCTGACCGCCCTACCGAAAACCACCGCCGACTACGTATTTCTGGCGGATCAGGACGACATCTGGCTGGACAACAAAGTCGCACTGTTCGCCGAAAAAATGCACAGCGAACATTCGCCGCACCTGATTTTTTCCGACGCCTGGGTCTGGCACCCCGACAGAGAGGAAAAACATTCCTTCTGGGAACTGGACCAACTGCGCCCGGATAACGCCAGGGACCCGCGACGGCTCGCGTTTCACAACACAGTGCAAGGTGCCTCGGCGTGTGTCAACCGATCCTTGATCGCCGCCATGGAACCCACCGCCGAACATCCGGACATCGTCATGCACGACTGGTGGCTCGCGCTGATCGCCAGCGGCACGGGCCACATTGATTACATCCGGGAGCCGACGCTTCTGTATCGCCAGCACGATAACAACCAGGTGGGAAGTCAGAACAAAGCGGGGCGTAAAAACCGAAGCCTTTCACATCGTCGTGCGATCGCCACCCGAATACTCCGACAAGCCGCTGCCTTCGCGGATCACTATGGTGATGGATTACCCCTCAGTTGCCAGGGATTCTTTAAGCATTATCGGCGAGCCCTCCGTGGCAACATCATTCAGCGCGGCACATTCATACTTCGGCACTGGCCGAAACACCGTGACATGCGTCACCATATTACTCTCTGGGCGAGCATCGTACTGGCGAAAGGAGTCAAGCCGGAATGACCGTCTACATTTCTGTTGTCTCTCATGAAGATACGCTGGAAATCATTCACGACCTTCAGCCTCATCGGCTGAAATCGCCCGAGCACCAGATCGTCATCCTGGACAACTGCCCTGCCCAAGAGCTGAAAACCTACGCCTCGGAGCACAATCTGACTTATCTGGCCAATGAAAAAATTCAGGGCTTCGGAGCCAACCACAACAAAGTATTCCACTACTGCCAGCACATGCTGGACATGGATATTGAGAACGATTGGTTCATCATCCTCAACCCGGACCTGGAGTGCGACCGCGAAGCGATTGAGCACCTGATCGACGACATGCGGGCAACCGGCGCAAAAATCGGCGCGCCCAATATCTTTAAGGACAGGAAGTTCGAGGAGCATGAGGAATCTGTGCGTCGCTTTCCCTACCTGTGGGAGCTGGTCACTTCCTACCTATTCCGGAAAAATCGGACCGGAGTGGACCGCTGCACGGATCGGGCGTGTGAAGTGGATTGGGCATCCGGTGCCTGTCTGGCGTTCAGTGCCAGCACCTTCAAAGCTCTGGGCGGGTTTGATGAGCGGTATTTTTTATATTATGAAGATGTGGACTTCTGCTGGCGGGCGAGGCATTTGCTGGGCGAGAAAACCTACTATGTTCCCGGCGCCAAGATGGTTCACCGGGGTAAGCGGGCCAGTCATACGTTGAACAACCGGCATTTGTGGTGGCACCTGACCAGCGCATTGCGCTTTGCGTGGGTGCGGGCCAAAACCGCGTTGCTTGGGGTGGATTCGTTGAAATAGTGGTGGATCCATGGTGGATGACGCTTCGCTTATCCACCCTACGGGGCTGTATCACGTGTATTTACGGCGGATGCGCCGCTGGCTTATCCGCCCTACGCAGACCGCGGACCCGGAGCCACTCGTGGACCGGAGCAAGCCGACGCTTCGGAGCGTTCCGCCCTACTCGTCTGCAGACTCGTCCGCGGGCACTGCCTTTACCTCGCAGCGACGGGGTCCCCGACGGCCGACGAATGATACTTGGTCCTCTATACGCCGCCCGGAGAAAGATACCTTTTTGACCACGTCATTTCCTTCGTTGTACCAACCACTAACCTCGATCATCCCGTTTTCGATGTGTCCAAACCACCACTCAAACCGGAAAGGAAGCTCTCCGGGAATCTCAATAGCGTTGTTGGTCTCGTCAAAAAACCGCTTATAGCTGCCGCGTTCAAGCAAGACGACATCCTCGCCCACCCAAAGAGATCGACTGACCTCAAATTCCGGGCTCGTACCCGCGGGACCACAGCTCATCTGGGCATCCCAACGGGTCAGTGTGCTTTTATCCAAATCAAAGTAGCTCACTTTTTTCTGTTCTTCGCCATCAAAGACACCATACCCATACAGCGTCGACACAACAAGGAACACCACCAGAAGAACCGCAAATATCGCGACGGCCATACTACCATCGATAAAGCCACTCGCGCGCCTGGGTGACGCAGCATTAAAAATATCATCAAATCGTTTCATAGTAATCGCCTAAACCATAACCTGAGTTCGCCAAAAGCAGAACCGTTTGCGGACTATCGCTCCCAGGCAGACTTACCGCCCGACCGATCCAACTCATCCATGAATGCCTTGTACTCGGCCGCCACCTCCTTTGTGTCGCCCTCGGCCTGGATGACCCCATCTTCCAGCCAAATCGCGCGGCTGCACACTTTCTTGACCTGGCCACCACTGTGACTGACAAAAATCACAGTTTGTTCGCTATTGATTTTCTCCATCATTGCCTTTTCAGCCTTATGGCTGAAATGCTGATCACCGACACTCAATGTCTCATCAATCAGAAGCAGGTCCACTTCTGTTTTCAGCGCAGTAGAAAAGCCGAGGCGGCTACGCATACCTGAGGAGTAGGTTTTGACCGGGCGCTCAAAAAAATCACCCAGCTCTGAAAACTCCTTGATATCTTCTAGCGCCTCCTTGGCACGACTTCGTGAGTACCCTTGAAGCATCGCACTTAACATTGCATTGTCACGGCCGGTCAGATCCTTGTCAAAACCCAGCCCAAGCGTGAGCAATATTCTTGTCAGCGGGCCGGACTGTTTAAGCTCACCCTCCGTGGGCGCCACAATGCCGTTCAGAATGCGAAGCAGCGAGCTTTTTCCACAGCCATTGCGTCCCATGATGCCCAGTGTTTCGCCACGATACACGTTAAAGTTGAGCCCTTTCAGGACCTCAAATTCAAAGCGCTTGAAGCCCCACAGACGACTGGCGTAGCTGTACCTCAACTCCTTTGCCTGGAGCAAGACATCACCGCTGCTCATGAATTAATCACCTTCGACGCAATGGACTGACTGAACAATCGGTATACGAGGTGCATCAACACTACCCCTCCCAACATAATCGCAGAAAGTACAATCATGTGCTGATGATCAAACATCTCTCCCCTCATCAGTACCGCCCGGTAGGCATCCAGTATGAACGCCACCGGATTCCAGGTCAGCAACGCTTCCCGCTTAGCCGGGTCGGCGATGTCATTGACGTCCCAGAAAATACCGGATGCAAACATCAGAAACAGGACACCCATATTAATCAACATCCTGATATCGCGCACATAGCTGACGAGGAAGGCGCCCACCAGTGTACACAGCAGTATTAACAGGTAATTGGCTACAATAACGGGTAATACCCAAAGCCAATGCCAGGACGCGTTATAACCATAGAATATCAGCAATGCGAATAACACAAGGAAAACCAGCCATTGCTTGTATAGCGCTTCCTGGAGAGACTGATAAGGGAAAAAGGCTTTCGGTATGTTGACCTGGTTTATCAATCCTTTACTGGCAACAATGCTATTCGACCCCGTTGTCACAGACTTGCTAAACCACAAAAAGGGGATTTTTCCGCACATCAGAAAGGCAATATCCCGCCCCATTTCCAACAAAATGGTAAAAACAAAGTAAAAGGCCATTACCCAAAGCATCGGCTCGAGTACCCACCAGAGGTAACTGAGGTACAGCTTGGATGCCTCAGACTTCAAAGCCATCCGGGCCTTGAGATCCAGCAAACTGATAAATTGAAGCGGGTTCATTGATTAAATTTCATCCAAATTCTTAAGGCAAGCATACGTTCATCCGTTGAACGCGATGCTAACCGGTTTTCCGGGGGCTGTAAACCAAATCCAACCAGTGCTCCAGCCCGGCTTTGACCGACAGAACACCAAACTGTTCGGTAGCCCGTCGCTTGCCGTTCTGCCCCAGTGCACGCAGCAGTTGAGGGTCTGTCAAAAAACGCTCTATACAGCGCTTGATACCTTCAACATGACCAAACCGGACCAAATACCCAGTTTCCTCATGCCTCACAAGCTCACTTAAAGCCCCTCTGTCATAAACAACAACGGGACGTGCCGCCGCCATCGCTTCAAGCACGGTTCGTCCAAAAGATTCTTCAAAATGAGACAGATTCAGGAGGACATCAAGCTCGTTGAGGGCCGCCTGTGGCGAGGCGATATAACCGAGGATGTCAATATTATCAGAGATTTCACCCGCTGCCTGCCGTCTTTCGATCAGACGTGTATGCTCATTTTCGGGGCCAATCAGTTTGAAGCGTATTGGAGAGCCCTCGTCGGCAAAAATGCCCGCCAAGGCGATAAAGTCATCCAGCCCTTTCTTAGGCAAATTGCTGCTGATCATCCCAACCCGCAAGGAGTGACTCTCGCAGTCAGGTGGCGAGATGCTCTTGAAATCCTCGGCATTGACTGAGTTCGGAATAACAATGGCGTCATCCAACCTCAGCGTCTCGCCGGTAAATCGGGAGTTGACCAGCTGGAAGTCCGATGTCTCACGAAGGTGCTGGATCACCGCTTCGGCGTCTGCTCTCATCAACGCACACAACGAGGGATCCTGATACGGCAGCTCACGTACATGAACAGATACCGGAACCGCCATTATCCGTCCGGCGATCAGTGGCTCGAAAAGAACGACTGTATTCGCATAAACGGCGGATATGCCGAACGATTCAATGATCGACTGGAATCGTCCGACAACCACTGGTTGAGGTTCTGTACCGAATGCCCACCAGCCATAAGGGAGAATCAACAACCGGGAACAATGAGGACGAATGGCGGCCAGATAATCCTCATTGAACGCTTCCGGCAAGGTTACCACCAGATTGACCTTGAGCTCCGCCAGTACTGCCAGGGTATCCAGAAAACTCCTTTCTGCTCCGTAAAGCTCATGACCGGCCTGGTGCCCGCAACACAGAATCGTTGGAGCCTTGTCAATCAGCTCCCTATCACCCGAAATCGCCAGGATGCCGCTATCACCCAGGCGAGACACACTAAACCGTGATGACTCGGTGAGTCGCTCACCCGAAAGACTGGTCATCGGGTTAGGATCACGTCCTTCCCGATACCCGAACCGGCAGTAGTGCAATAGTGGGTCGATACCACTGTCCGCGACATCCCGATACCTTGCGCAATACCACGCGGCATCAAAGTCTTCCGCTTTTGGGGACAACCTGCAAATCAAGGCCAACAGGTCATTGGTGAGTTTACGAATAATCATAACCACCGTGTGCAAAGTAGTCTTTTATTGCATCAGCATCATCGGGCTGCAATCCGTTCACGATGATGACAGTGTCCAGCTTTTCAATAGCGATGGTCCTGGTCGGTCGCCGCCTCCATAAGGAGCCGTCAAGCAACATTAACGTATTCGCTTCAACGGTAACCCCACTGTGCCCCAGAGTCAGATGTCGGGACTGACAGAAATCAAACACGTCATCTCGCACAGGGCGACCAAGCCAGCCTTCAGGGTCCGGCCAATGAACCAGGCAGAGCGCCTGTCCATCCGACAACAGGGTATCGAGCTGACTGAATATGGAGCTGAAATCGGTGCCAACCTCTGCAAAATCGCCAATGACGACCACATCAAAGTAGCGAGACGCGTCTTTAAAATTCCCAGTAGGGGCAGGAAACGGGCGCACCTCCTCCATAACAGGCGCAAAACCACGTTGCCGATGCCACCAGGATGACGCCTCCCGGTACAATCTGCGCAGTCCGTAATACACTGTCTTGACGTGAGTCGCTTTGGTCTGTGTCAATGTCGATCCATCCGAAAGCGCAAACGATAAAGGCGCGCCCTTACAAACATGGCACAGGGACGGGTAGCCGTAATGATGCTCCATACGCCACAAAAACTCCGTGTCTGCGGCCACATTCACAGCATCCCATAATCCGATTCTGTCCAGAACGTCCCGCCTTATCAACCAGGAAGAGAAATTGTCTTCAATGAATCCCTGAGTCAGCATCCAGGAGCCCACAAAACGCATATCCGGCGTCACTCTGGCCCAGCTGCTGACGGTGGCGATCAACCGGTCATTCTGGAGAAGTGGTTGCATTTGACGCTCAAGCTTTTGTGGGTGAGACCAGTCATCACTGTCGTGAACCGTGACAAACTGACCGCTTGCAGACTGCATCCCTCTGTTGCGACTGGGGTAAGCTCCCCTATTCCGCTCATTTCTGAGTAGACGAACCCGCGCGTCCGTTGCTGCATACGCCTCTACTACGCGGCACGTCGCATCCGAACTGCAGTCGTCGACCACAATCACTTCCAGATTGCGCCAGGTCTGAGACAATAGGCTATCTAAAGCGATCCCTATACCCTCTTCCGCATTAAACGCAGGCACAACAACACTGATCAGCGGGTCGGCGCACTCGAAATCATCCTCTGCGTCAACGAGGCCCGTGAGATTCTTCAGTGAGAGCGGCCGACTGCTCTCCTGGGGCGCCACAGGAGCCAACCCATGGGCGCGATACAAACGATTGATCGGCTCCAGCCGCCCTTCTGCCCGGCCAACCACACTGTTGGATTCCACAAACGGAAGATCATCAGATAGTGCCAGGCGGTTCTCTTCCTTCGAAAGCAGCTCCCCGAGTGATTCACGTTCCGCCAACAGGCTATAGCACTTGCTCAACCCTACAAGACAACGCTTTAAGTGCGGTGGTTTTGCATTACTCAGGCAGCCTTCAAGAAGATTGGACGCCTTGTGAAGGTCTCCGTGGGCGTAGTGCCACTCCGCCACGGTCAACATGGCGTCCATGTCCCGCTTCTTCTCAATGCAGCGTATCAAAGCTGGCATCGCAAGATGCTCAAAGCCGCCCCAGAGCAATGAGTGTTGGCGAGAAACCCAGGACTCACCCTCAGGGACAGGCTCGCCCGGTGTCGCTCCGTGAAACGGAAGGCGACCCTCCGCCTTGCCAAAGCGAAGGTAATGCACTAGCGGGTTAACCCCCAACTGCTCTACGTCCGGGTATCGGTGTAAATACCAGCCAGACCGAAACGACGGGCCGGGATCAAGCCCTTTAAAACCACCAACTTCCAGGTAATGTTCAAGGAGACTTGAATCAAATGCACTATCCAGAACCTGAGCGTCGACTTGCGTTCGATAATAGTCCTCGTCAAACAGACCACTGGATCGAACCATTCTCCGATCCAGGATTCGTCGGATAAACGCTCTGACAGCGTGCCTGAACATCTTCACAGAACGAAGGGCTTTATCGAAAAGCCGACGCATCAGTTAAGGGTTCCCACATTGAACGTATAGTCGACGCTGAGCAGCCTGTCATCGCCCAGGACCCAGGAAAATGTCGATAACAGTTTGAGCAAAAACTTGGCTTCACCATTCGTCAATCCCGCATCCTTGTGTGACGCAGCGTCGAAATTGATTTGAGCCAGCAAGCCCTTTACGCGATCCACCTCAAGCACCTGGCTTAATGATCCCGCCATTTCGGACTGATCAAGCCGGTTAATATAGAACCGTAGTCGACTGACCACGTCGGGCAGCAGAGCCCAGTGATACTGGGCTCCGGACTTCCTCATCCGGTCGGAGAACCCGGAATCAACCAGCTTCTTTGGCTGTGCCGCATGAAGGAGGTTTCGCTGGCCATATTTGTAACGTCGATCGGACAGTGGATCATCACCATTCCTGACAAAGGCTGATTGACGATAAGCGCCATAGTCAAACTCAGTGTCAAAGAGCTCCTGGGCCCAGACTTTCTCTGCCATAGGTTCACACAGAAGATTCTTTGACAGGCCGTCAATTACATCAAAAGCCACGCGATTGACAGAGCGATCTTCCCGGGACAGCTTTCCCGAGAGCTTTGTGAACAATGATGAACACAACGGATGGAAGGCTTGCCTTGTATTGTCCGCCAAGTAAGCCGACATGCCGAAGTGTACCTTGTTTCTATTCAAGAGATACAGCGCGTTCAGCTTATCCTCGAAGCCGACCCCCAATGCATCAATACGCTCAAGAAAGCCACACACCTTCCGCTTGAAGCCATGCATGACCTCCCTTGTGAAATACTGCTGAACACCGGCAGCGGAAACCAGCCTGTCTGCCAACGCCTCATTGGCACCAGGTTCAAAATCGTAAAACAGACGAGTCAGTTCACCGTAGTATCCCGTAAGCTTGGTTTGACCTATGATTCTTCCATCACCGAAATCACCAAAATCCGCCAGCTTCATGCCATGAAAGCGGCGAACGCCCCGTTCAATTGAATCGGCCGGGCTGACGCCCTCCGGGGACTTGGCATTGTAGAATACTCCGGGCTTAAACCCATATTTCTCAACCAGATAATCCGCAACGATCTTGTCAGCCCGCGCATCCGAACCGAGGCAAAAAACCTCCAGCTCTTCGGTTGGCAATGACGAGCACATCAACAGGGACATCACCATCCGGCTGTCGACGCCACCTGTCAAATCCGAGAGAATCTTCCCTCCAACCTTATCAGGGTTGAGATTCCGCGCGGCCGACTTGAGGAATGTCACTGTTTTGTCCAGCAGTTCATCATACGTTTGAGAATCACTGGCATACAGTTTGTTCAAGAAATCGTAGTCATCGCCCCGAAGCTGACCTTCCGAATACACCAGACTCGTCGTGCAACACAGGCGTACTCCAACGTAGCCCGTTGCACCACCAAAAGAAGTTCCATAAAGCAATGCCTCAACCGCATTTTCAGGTGACTTTCTGACTACTACTCGATGCAACTTAAGCACCTGAATCATCAGTTCGAGCGAATTACTGATCAGATAGTCATCCCCTTCACGCCAGATAAAAACGGCGTACTGCGCCAATTGATCAAGTGCCACCTCCCACTCACTTTCCGTCCAGGCCAACAAACCAAAGGCGCCAAGGCTGAAATCTGTCAACCTGTTCTCGTAGTGCTTATATACCTCTTCATCTGAGGCCTTCTGAAAGTTCCAGTGGGCCAGAAATGAGTCCTCGGTCAATCTGGCACCGCCGAACGTCATATGGGTCGACTTGAAAGTCTTGTACTCTCCCGTCAGTCCTACGACGAAACCGTTTCCGAAGAACAGTTTTTCCATACTGGCCAACGACGCACCTTCCCTGAATCTTGAAGTGAATCTTTCACTTCCGACAAAAAACTTCATCCTCAAATTCCTTAAATATATCTGATAAAAATCATTCGCTACGACACCACTTCCGGTGTAAGCGGAAACACCTGTCCGGTTTTCTTCACAATACAATCAACCTTGTCACCCGCCTCAATAGACACATCCGAGGAAAACCCGACATATCCGGCTCTCGGAGGGTTGAATCGAAGCAGCTGTGGTTTGAGAGCCGTCGCCTTCACCGTATCAACGGGGTGGCCATTAACTCTTACCACAACATCCACGGGATCTGTTTGATCCCCTGCCCACCAGGCCCACCCCGATATCTTCTTGGTCGTCACGCTTGTAAGCTTTGCATGTGCGTAAGCCAGATTACTGTTGTGGAAGGCCAATCTCTGTTCAAAAAGTGATCGGACGTGACTGTAAAAAGCGATATCCTTGTCATTCAGCTCAAGAAAATACTCAATATCGTCCTGATTAATCTGATGAGTTTGATCAAGTGCTTTTCGCCCTTTATTCTCCTCCAGCTCCCTCAAGTCAGAGTCAAAGGTACGGTTAAACACACTCAGAGACTCCCCGTACGCTTCTGTCAAGCCGAGCAAGCCGACGGCTTCAACCGGAACATTCTCCAACTTTCGGCTGAAAACATTCACATAGACTGACCGGCTGAAAAAGTCTCTGAACGTCCCTCCAATCTTCTTGTGTCGAACAAGATGCTGATACTCAGAGTACATTCTCTGTAGTGGGTCTCGAAAGAAAACGACGGTATTGGCAACACCCAGACCGGTGACGTATTTCAATATCGAAACATGTCCGCCCAGCATGGCTGAGCCATCGCGCTTGATCTGCTCAAAAAGCTTCCAGTAGTCCCGGTTCTGGTAAGCATACTGTTTAACCAGATCGCTCGTTTCAGGCGCCGATTCTCCATAGTCGCACACAATGGAACGCTTACCGTAATACTTCAAAGAGGCTACCCGGAAGCTGGTGCCCGCGGTTTTCGGAATATGTACAAAATAAATAGGTTTCATCGTGACATGTCGTAATCAATAATCGGATTAGAGTCCGGATTTCCCCGGGTGGGGGCGACGTCCATCGCTCCGGCCAAAAAGAATGTAGTGGTACAAGGGGTTGACACCGGCCGCCTTGACATCCGGATTGGTGTTCAAGTACCAATCGCTATCGAAGTCCGGTCCCGGGTCCTTGCCTTCAAAGCCCCCTACCCTCAGGTAATGCAGTGCAGGAGATAGCTTGAACAGTGCACTACCCTGCACTTCGGGATAGTGGTCCCGATACCACTGAGCGTCAAACCATGAGGAGTTGGCAATGGCCCTGACGGCCCGGCCAGGCAGTTTTTTACTGGCGGTACGCCAGAAGCGCTCATGCCAGGGGCGAACCGGAAAGGAGCGTTCGGGGCCCCGGTCACGATTTTCCAAAAGGCGTGTCAAGGCGGCCACTTCCCGGTGTTTTTGTGACAACTCACGTTCGGCTTGCTCAAGTCGAACTTTCATCGATTCCACCTTCCGGCGAAGTTCAAATTCGGTTTGCTCTTGCGTACTCATCGTGGTCATTTCCCGGTTCAATCGATTGGCGAGCTGATCATAGCCGGCGTTCCGGCGGACAAACTCGTAGGATCTACGGCCCGCCTCCAGGTAAGCCTGTTCACTTTGCCACAGCTCAGTGACACGCTGCCAAACCTCGTCTGGCTCTGCGTAAGTCGCCGCCGGGCCGAAGGTATCGCGGAAAACCGGCGGTAATATTACCGGTATTCCGTAACTCATCGCCTCCAGAACCGCTCGGCCAAACTCCTCGATATAGTCTTCGTAGGGATAATGAACGTAGAAGTCGAGGTCCCTCAGGAAGCTTGCGGTATCATCCGTGAAAGGGTGCAACACCCAGTTACGGGGCTTCTCCCCGAGTATACTCAGTGCACAATCGGCACCGCCCAGCAAACGCACCTCGCAGGCCTGACCAGCGCAGTAGGCCTGACTGATTCGCTCCGCACTTTGGGACCACTTGGTGTAATGATCTCGGGAGTGCCGACCAATAACCGGAACTGTCCGTTCGCCGCCTCGCCAACGCACATGCTCCCCAGAATCCAGATTGACGGGCTGCAACGGTGTCCAAATGTCATCATGGATCCTTGAGTAACGCCCATCCTGAATCATCAGGCGATGAACGAGACCCGATATGGGAACCCACGTGGGGTAAACGCCAAACCAGCAATGAATGTTGGCCGTGACCTCGACCGGATCGTATTGAGCATCCCCTCCTGAATACAGTCGGGATGCCATCTGGTTGACGAGAATCAGCAGCCGCTCCGTCCGCAGCACGGGAAGCAGATCCGGCTTGTGATTCAGAATGACCGGATAGCCAATCAGCACGGTCTCAGCAGTGGCCTCATCACCCGGAGCAAGAACGTCAAATTCCCCACTCAGGGCTCGGCGGCGTAGTCCCTCATTGAAGGGAGCGGTTGTATCCAGATCAAAGCGCCGCCACTGACAAAGCGCCACGCTCAGCCCCAGGGTCAATGCGGCTTCAACGTACTGCATTGTGGAACCATAGGCTCCGCCGCTCATATTGAAATCAGCGACCACCACCAGGTCATAGCGGCGCGGATGTCCTGGCGTTACCTGCATGACATCCGGAGCGGGAAACGGTCGTTTACTGGCTTCCGGCGAGACAAACAGCTGATCTGGTGCGGCCATTCGGTGCCATGCAGCGGCGCTCTCCCGGTATTCTCGTCTCGGGCCGTAAAACTGGGTTCGCGTGTGGGTCAATGAGGTACGTGTAAGCGACCTGGGCTGATCCAACGACAATGATAACGGAGTGCCAGGATTCACTTTCACCACAGAGGATTTGCCATATCGGGCTTTTATCCGCTGCAGAAACTCGGTATCCGCCCCGGCGCGGACAAGATCCCAACTCCCCAATTCATCGAGAATTGAGCGGCGAAACATCAGTGACGACAGGTTTTCAGAAACCAGCGTGCCGCCGAACCGGTAGGTACCAGTAAAAAACAGGTCTTTCCGGGCCCGAACCCAATCGGTCAGTGAAGCCATCGCAGAGGGAGCACTCCGCAACGCGGCTACCTGGCGTTCCAGTTTCTCGGCATGAGACCAGTCATCACTGTCGTGCACCGTGATCAACCGACCTTTGGCTTCCACAAGCGCTAGATTACGGCAATAGTAGGCTCCGGCGTTCAGGGGATTCCGGATCAGTCGAACCCGCTGGTCCCGTTCACAATAACGGGCAACAACGGCAACGGTGTCATCCTCACTGCAGTCGTCCACCACCAATAGCTCAAAATGGGACCAGCTCTGAGCCAGGATACTCTCGATCGCAAAGGCCACCGAGTCGCCCGCGTTGAATACCGGCATGATGATGGTAATAAGCTCGCCTGAAGCATCCACCTCAGGTGCAGGCTCGCAGCGTAAATTATCCAGTGCCAACGGCTGACTGGCATCGGCTTTTTTTACAGCACTGGCACCAATTGACTGGAATACGCTGTTAATGGTCGACAGGCGCTCGCTCTCATACTGAAGGTCATCCAGAGCCCAGAGCGCATTGGCGCTGATCAGCTGAACATCCACCGCTCCCCTGAAACGCCGCCTCGCTTTACTTGACAGAGCCCAGGCCCGTTCGCCATTACCGGCCAACGCCAGACTGTTAACCAGAAGAATGAGATGGTCGCGAGAAGTGGAGGCGTCAGCATCAATAACGGCCCGCTGCTCGAGATAGCGCACCGCCCTGAGAGACTCGCCCCGGGCAGAGAACCAACGGGCAAGCGCCCAGCAAGCCGATGCTCGCTCAGCATCGTCTACCGTCGGCATACACACCTTGGCCTGCAAGGCCGACAACGCGGCCTCTGAAAAGCCACCCCAGAGCTTGCTTTCCAGTGCTTTCGCGCTGAGCTCCAACGCATGACGGGCGGTCACCTTCCTATCATTCGCCAGTGTCGAAGGCGAAATTCTTCGCCCTTGCAGCCGCCCAAACTGCATGTAATGCCAGAGCGGATTGATACCCGCCAAAACAGACGGCCCGACCTGATCCCGATAAGCAGACGTGGAAAACCAGGGGCTCGGGTCCCTTTCACAGTCTGCCCCGTAGCGGAGGTAGTGGGTTACCGGATCCAGGCTCGATGCGTCATCAGCACCGTATACTTCGCGGTACCAGGTTTCATCAAACCACCCGGATGCAGCGATCTCCTTCGCGGCTCGGCGCTCGTCCATCATCAGCTCAGCAGGTCCCTCGGTGCATCCACCACCGGAATGCCATGGCTGCGGCAATAGGCCTCCCACCCGCTGAACTCCGTCCACTGACTGACAAACACGAAGTCCAGGCCAAATGTCTGAGCCACCTCATGATCGTAGCGGCTGTCACCAATAAACAGAGCGGGTTTGTCATCGGGTAAAGCCGCCAATTCACGCTGCAGAATCACTTTCTTGTCATCCGGACTTCCAAAAATCCCGCCATCAAACAAAGAGGCGAGTTCTCGCTGCGCAAAAACACTCCTAAGCTCGTTCTGGTCTCCACCCGAAGCTACCAGCCAGGACGCCTTGGGCGTTGCCGCCCTCAGCTCATCAAGTCCTTCGGTGACTCGACACTCCAGCAGTCCCTGTTTTACCGAGCTGGCATAGCGTTCGAGGAGTTCATCGAGCCCAGGGCCTGGGGTTCCCGCAGGCGCCAACTCCGAGAGAAAGGCTTCAAATTTGACGTAACGGGATATACCACCGTTACTCACATGGTATTGCACCAACGCCCTCGCCGCTTCTTCCCCGTAAGGCAAGGCGGCCTGGTAAAACGCCTCTGTTTTTACCTTGTTGGAGTCCAGAATGACCCCGTCGCAATCAAACACGATTGTTCGGTACTGATCCATCATAGGTTGGCCAGTCCCGCTTTCACGATTGACTCCGCCAGAACAAAGTCATCGTCCCAGTCGATATCATGGGCCACAATATGACCTAACGGAAACAGAACCGGGTTCTGTCCAATCCGGTCCTGAAAACGCTGATAGTTATCGTGGCTGCTCACAAAGGCCGCACTGTTGACTTCATGGACGGCGGGAAGGGTTTGGGTACGGGGCCATTTCTCGACCGCTCGGTCATAGTTGATCGGACCGTTATCATTCCACAGGAAGGAACGGATCAGGGTCGTTGTCATCAATGAGTCGTAGCCCTGCTCTAGCCCGTCGTAATAAGCCTGAATGATCTGATCATAGGTGTCGGAGCCGACAAACGGCGAGGTAACATGTGTCCACAACACATCGCCACCCGGGATCAGGTCCACGACGTGGGCCATCAATTCATCCGTACTGGTGGCACTGGTACAGAGCGCGTCGTCACGACGGTGCACCACCAGCTTCGGGTTATCCAGGGATTCCGCGTAAGCGATAATGTCATGATCGTTGGTGGAAAGGTAAATCCGGTCCACCCGGGTTGCATCGCTCAGTTGCTCCAGCTTCAGCTGCAGCAGGCCGTTCGGATAATCCGCAAACGGCTTGATGTTTTTTCTAGGCACTCGCTCACTGCCTTGACGGCAGGGCAAAAATACGTTCATTCCCATGGCTCTACCCCATCATCCCGTAAACACTTTTAGCGGGCATCTCGTAGCGAGTATCCGTAATCGACAGGATCTCCCGTGACTGGTCATGATCCTGATACAGACTGAGGATGGTGTTCATTTCCGCGTTACGGGGATCATCGGCCGAATAGCCGTCAAACCCGGCCATCAGGATACGGCGAGCACTTCCGGCGGTCAGCACCGCCAGTGCGTAACAGACCACCAACGAAGACGGCAACACACAGGCATAATCATCAAACCGGAAAGTATCTTCCTCGACGGACAGTCCGTAATCCAGAAGCTCCTTACCCTCAAAGGCCGCCTTGACGTCATCACGCAGCATGGAGGCCGGTGTAATGAGGGGCTGAGGCAGCTCCGAGTAGTGGTCACGGTCCGCCAGCAGACGTACCGGATGACAGGCGATACGGACATCAATCAGTGATTGATCCAGCGCCGACTGGGTATTCATGGCGACCACGACCGGCTTATGCTTGGCAATATAAGCTTCCAGCGCCTGCTGGTGATCCGCCACGCCGGGTCCGGTACCTAATAACAGGACCTCGCGATCCGCAAACCGGTCGGACGGTTTCCAGTTCCCTCTCGGCTTACCGACATAGAAGTTACGCGTGGCGTCGAGGGTGTTAAAGCTGAACTTTTTGCCACCTTCCTGTTTCAGGTGATCAATGGTCGCCAGTACATCCTCTTCGCTATAGCGGGAGTCGCCCAACATTTCCTGAATATAGGTCGGGTGAATCCCGTACTTGCCGGACAAGTAATAATAAGGGTTGGAGCCCCAGCCGCACTTGGCCTTCAATGGCTGGAAGAACTCCCGAATCAGCGTCATTAGCGGCACCAGATTCAGCTCCGTGTTGCGAATATCCGCCGCCTCGATGACCAACTCCTCGGTACGGGCATTGCCTGGGCCACGCCCCATACCGGTAACTGTTGCGTCCAGCCATTCCACGCCTTGCTCCAGGGCCGTCATGGTGTTCTGCAGTGCTAACCCTTTGTTGTCGTGGGTATGAATACCCATGGGGCCCTTCCAGTGCGTTCTGAAGTGACCAAGAATATTCAGGGTATCCGTCGGCGTCATACTGCCCATGCTGTCGGCAAAATACAGGACATCCACCGGGTATTGACTGGCCTCCTTGGCCAATTCCGAAATCTCGTCCGGAGAGCGATCCGCCACCTGCATCAGGTTGAATCCGACGGTAAAGCCTTTGTCTTTCAGCCACTGGCTCGCCGGCAAGGCCTCTTTGAACTCATGGACGTGACAGGCAATGCGCACCACATCCACTTTGGAGTCCGACGCCGCTTTGGGAAACAACCGGCCCAGCTTTTCTTCAAGGACCGCCTCCCCCACCAGCTCGGAGGCATTGACCATTACCGCCACATCCAGCCCGGCGGGAATCTCCAGAGACTCCAGATAGTCATCCGTCGTGTAGGCATTGGGCCCCTTGAAGCCCTTGTTGATGAACGAGCGTAGCCCCAGCTCAACAATATCCACCCGGGCTGCCACCATTGCTTTCAGGTAGGCGTTCGCCAGGGTGGTCGTAAAATTCCAGCTATTGTAATAGCCGCCATCCCGTAATGTGCAATCCAAAACCTTCATAACTCACCCATCCAATCTGTGTACTAAGGCGAAATGAGCAATGACTCATAACGCCGCGAGAATTCTTCGTACTTTTTACCGCAAACTTTCGAGACAAAGGCCTTGAGGTCTTCATCCATGACCTGCCCTACACCAACGTTCTTGACTGACTTCGATGCATCGAAACGCACTGCGTGGGAGGGAACCGGAATCGCCAGGCGCTCGCACAGCGAGGCGCGAACCGGCACGGAAGACACAATATCCTCAAACGCAATCAAGGCTACCCTCTCACGGCTTCGAGGCGTCAGCGCCTCAAATTCACGAGTAAACCGATCGATTTTCTTGCAGAACTGGTTTGCGAACTTTCGGATCGTCGGCTCATCAACGGTTTTATGGTAAAACTGGCACCACTCATAGGCCACATCCACCGGATTACGAATGATGGACAAGTGAAAATCGAATTCTATCTTGTCCAACAGCGCGATAGCATAGCCCGCCGGGTCATTTCGGGTCAGCATGTACCCCGGCTCACCCGTGGGGGTTTTGCTTTTGACCAGCGCTTCCAGCTCGCGATAGAACGGCGCAACCGTCTGACTGACAAATGCCGCTTCCCCGGATCGGCTGGTCAGGGCCTGCTCAAAGTCATCGACCAGCCGCTTGACCAACGTCCGATACCCATCGCCCAGCAGGTGCAACACCCGCGCATTTCGCTTGAAATCATTGATATCCGGTGGGCCGAACGGCTCATGTTCATCGCGAATGACCCCCAAAAAGGCGTCCGTGTAGAACGAAACCGGAACATCACACTGCGCCTGTTTCAGGCTCTTGAACATGCCATTAAGACACCACTTGCCCCGCAGAATCGAAGACTCACCAAAATCCCTGGCCAAGGGGGCAAAGTGACCCGTATCGATCAGAAAGTCCAACAGTGCTGTATTGCCGGTGTGTCCAAACCCACCTACGTTAACGATCATAATTCATCCATATAAATATAAAGCGAAGCGTATCAAGCCTCGCCTGTCAGTCTTAAAAATAGTTGCAGCTCGCCATTGGTGACTTGGCCGCGAAGCGCCGACAACACCTCATCGCGGTCCGCCACATACCGGTACACCTCATCCCAGTGCGTGTGATAAATCCGGTTTCTCAGTGGCGCCTCAAAGCGGTCAATCAGCCAGGCGAATTCGTTTAGGAACTTCTGCTTGATGGCCAGAAAGCGCGTGCCGTAAACCTTGTTGCTGACCGTCGAAGGTTGAGGGTTCAGGCGAACCAGGCATTCAGGTACGGTCTCAAACCCGGAAACCGCCATGTACCGGAGGTTAAACTCCAGGTCCTGATGACGCGGATAGCTTTCGTCAAAGCCATTAATCATATCAAGGTACGGGCGCCGGTAGGTCGCCGTATTGGTGTGAAGATAATGTTTTTTGTAATCCAGTGTTAAAATGTGTTCCGACACATTACCTTTCGGGTACCGGGACTCGTTGTTGGCCGGAGAGTTCCACCCCAGAAAGCCACAATAGACCGCGCCCACGGCCTTGGGCAAAACCTGCAGTTTCCGAACGGACTTTTCCAGTCGACCACCCAAATACTCGTCGTCATCATCGAGAAAGGTGACAAACTCCCCGGAGGCGTACTGCAACCCGGTGTTCCGGGCCGCCGCCCCATTGCGATTGACACTGTGTTCGACATAGTGAATGACGACATCGGGATACTTGCGTCGCACCTTCTCAACGACCGCGCGGGTTTCTTCGTTGTACGGGCTACCTTCACCGTTATCAGACACCACGATCACTTCCTTGTCCGCCCAGCTTTGGCCAGCCACAGAAGTCAACGCTCGCAGCAGGTTCTCCGGGCGCTTGTAGGACGGAATGATGGTACTCACCCGCCCCGCCACCAACGCTCGAGCTCGAGGCTGGAAGGGAATCAGAGGGCCGCTGTCAGACGAGGACAACGCAAGCCTGGACTCCACCAATCGAACAATGTCGCTTATCTCTACATCAGCAGTCGACGCGGTATAAGCATAGCAATCGTAGGCCGAGAGCTCTCCCAAGGCGTCTTCCGGGAGGGCGCCCTGCCAGTCTTCAACGGTGGTCAGTTCCGCGTTATGAATGGGACGCACCCCATCGGGCGAAACACCCAATACCGCCAGCGTTACCGGCAATTCATTCCGTTTTACCGCCTCCAACAGATTTCGTGCCTGAGCGGGATGACGCACCAGTAACCCCACGCTGAACTTGTTCAGGGGATAGTTGAAATTGGTGACATCCCATTTCATGCGTTTACCGTGCTCAAACTGATTCCGGGCACCGCGAATGGTACTGGTGCCAACATCCGGCATCACGATGTTTGGGTACGCCACATAGCACTTACCAAAGTGCCGCTCATAGAGCTCGCCCAGGGTAATGTGGTCAAAGGGCGCCTCAAAGCTGGATTCGATCTCGATCAGCTCATCAAACACACTGTGATCAAAGGCAATCGCAAAGGAACCACAGGTCGCCAGGCTACGCGGATAGTAATAGCCGTTTGCCTTGGCCGCATCCAGGTCCACATCGCCCCACTTGTACTGGGACGCCCCCAATTGCAACACCTTCCAGTCATCACCCACCGACGTCAGAAAGCGCTGGAAGGCCTCGCCGAAATCGTTGGCGAGGATGACATCATCCTCAAGAATGAGAATGCGTTTGAAATTACGCCGCCTGGCGTCTTTCAGAATGGCAATGTAGGTGTGGATATAGCCGATCGCTCCGGCAGACTCGATAAAGTGCTTGCCCCGGCTTTTTTCCTTTTCGTTGAACTCCGGGAAGCGCCGCAGAGCCCCAAGGGGCCGGGCCGAGTATTCCTGCCACTTGGCATACGCCTCTCCCTGGTAACCATTCACCGCTGCAAACAGCTCAAACCGGATGCCATGGGCGCGCAGATGGTGAGCCACCTTGAAGCGATTCTCGGTCTCATGCTCCAGGTTCACCAGATAAATGTTATCGAAGTAGTCAGACACGGAGGGTGAAGACGAATTGACCAAAATAGCGTGACTCATTGAATGAATTAAGCGTCAGGCAAGTGTCGAAAGCGTATCGGACACCAACCGCAGAAAATCGTTGGAAACCCGGCTCCGGCCAGCGCTATCGGTTTCCAGCAACTGATTCCGAAAAGGCTCCAGATCAGTGGGTTTTGTCGTCAAGCGTTTGCGACCACACCCAACGATATAGCGTTCCAGGCGGGGCGCCACACTCTGCATGGACAACCGCTCCAGGAAGAGGTTTCTGGCGGGTGAATGAACCGGATCAATGGGCGCATCCAACGCCGCCGCGAGTGCGGAGGTCAGGTTCTGCCGGGTAACGGGCTGGAAAGCGCCCGCCGCCGCCAAATCACTCAATGCGGGCAGCTCCTGAGCCAGCACCGTCAGCCCCATCGCCAGTGCATCGGTCAGCTTGGCAGGCACCTGGAACTCCGCCGCCCGGGACTCCGCGTCCTGCAGCAGTACCACCACATCCCCGATCGACACCACATCCGCCGTATCCCGGTAGGACTGACCCGCAACTAGCTGAAAGTTCACACCCCGAATGCGCAGCAGCTCCTCCTTGACGTCCGAAAACGGAAAGTCCCCCACCAGGACAAACCGCACATCCCCCCGGCCAAGGGTGGCAAGCGACTCGGCGATATCAAAAATCCCCTTGTGCTTACGGGGTGTACCGCTGAACAGCACCACTTTGCAGTCGTCCGGTACGCCAAACAGGGCCCGATTGAACCGTCGACGGGCCAGAGAAGGGCTGAACGAGACCTCGTCGCGCGCATGGGGGATCACCTCACCGCCATACACCCGCTGCAGCGCGGGATTAGAGACGGTTATGCCGTCAAAGTAGCGGGACAGCCCGACCGCCAGTTGGGTGGCCGCCTTGCCGGTCAGATCATCGACGGGAACCTCCAGTTCCGAGGGGGCGGTCACCGGGTGATCGGCACCCACAAAGGCCAGCTCCTCATCATCGATATCGACGATAACCTGCGCCTGCCAGATCAGCTTATACAACAAGCCGATAACAATATTGGGCAACTTGGGTTTGGACAAGTGTACGACATCAAAGCGCTGACGCTTAACCAGCTCCTCGGCTTGCGCCAGAAAGCGAGCGGGGTCTTCCACAAGCACCACGTCGGGATCCAGCCCCATTCCCTGCAACGGGCTCCAGAGCTCACGTCCCCAGTGGGGAAAAATACAGCCAATCAGCGATGCCTCGCACCCTGGCACCCGCCGATATAGATCGAGCAGTGTAACCGCCCGACCCGCCGCATTATGGGACAACTCCCATCCACAAACCCCAACCTTCACAACACCTCCTGTGGGCATGACTTACGCAACACGCCGTCCCTCATCCTTTCCATGCAACACATAATGTACCAACGGATTCAACCCGGCCTTGGCCACATCCGGATTCGCACGCAGATAATTCTTGCTGGAAAAGTACGGGCTCGGATCGCGTCCCTCAAAGGCACCGTGGCGCACATAGTGCTCCTCCGGCTTCAATCCCGACTGTACGACATCCGGGTATTGCGCCAGATACCATTGACCATCAAACAGCTCCGACTGCTGAAGCACTTTCACATTTTTCTTGATACCACGGCGACGAAACAGACCACCAACCCGCTTGACTTTGCCCAGCACCCACCGCAGTGGGAAAGTCAAACGCCAGAACAGACTGCCCTGCACCGCCATCAACGCGGTATTCAGTTCATCGCGCTCACGTTCCAGTTTCTTCGCCCACTTGGTCGCTTTACTGAGCGCCCGCTCTTTTTCACTTAACGTCTTCCGAATAGCTGCAATTTCTTTCTGCTTGTCCCGACTGAATTTTTCCACTTCAGAAGTGGTGTACTCGAGTTTGCTCTTCAGAGAAGTCAACTCTACATTTATTGTCTTATTATCCGCTCTTAGGCGCTCAAGTTCGGAATCCTTGTCCTTATTTTTCAGGTAGTAGCGCTCGAGCTCTTCTTGAACTTTAAACAGCTCTCTTACAACCAAGTCGTTTTCTTCCTTAAGAGACCCAACTTGTTTTTCCAGAGCCGTAATCTGTTCTTGGCTGACATTGATACTTTCCTTGGCTATCTTGCTATTGCGCTTAACGGACTCAATATTCGCAACGGTAGACATCAGATCCACCAAAGGTCGGGCATAGGTCTCTTGCCCCAACGGGACTGAGGCCGCCTCGAAATACGGCAGTAAACCTTGCACATCCGCACTTTGGTCCACAGCCTGAATCGCGACCAGTAGATCAAGATTCTGATCCAGACTCTGCCCATCCCGAATCGCCCCCACTTGAATGGAACGTTGTCGAGCCGAGCTAGCCGCCGTTTTCAATGCACTGTGATTATGAGCGAGCCAGTTCAGCACCTCATCCGGATTCCCGCATACCGCGTCGATATCCAACAGCACCGCTTTAGAACGGTTATTGCGGTAAAAGGCCAATAGCGCCTCGCCAGAGGTAACCCATGTGGAAACCGCCGATTTAAGATCGTTTCCATCCGCCAAGGCCTGCGCTATGCAACGCTCCGGACGGCTGTGAAGCAGCACGTAACTGACATCACCCGAACGATCCGGTGAGCGTTCACCTAAGTACCAACGTTCGGCATCGGACGACCGGCCGTCCCAGCCCATCGCCTCCAACAGGGGTGACAGCCGCTGCCATTGACTATGGGGTAAAGCTCCAACAACCAGGGCCATGTAGACATTGCTCCCAATAAAAATAAAATATGAGTACGAAACTAATAGGGACGCCGCTTATCCTGAAGCTCAGACACGTCTTTTCTCAGCTCGGCAATTTCACGAGCCAGGGCTTCATGTTCAGCCAATTTGATTCGGAGAAAATCAACGGTCATCCGGGCCTTTTCCTCAATACCGCGAGGCGTCAGCAGATAAGCATAGGCCTTTTTATTCTCACTATTCCTGAAATTGGCAGCCTTTATCATCCCCTTCTCCGCCAGCGCTTTCAGGCAATAATTCACCTTACCCAGGCTAATACCGAGAGATTTGGCCAACTGCCGCTGGGTAATTTCCGGCTGATCCTCCAGGACCTTAAGCACCTTATACCGATATTCGTCATCCATCATGATCGGCCATTTACCACATTACTAGTCAAAATAAGGACAATCGGAAAACGCCAGTCCATTGGCATCCTTGTCAGAAAGCTTGACATCGCCATTCTGAACTGGCCACTTGACGCCTACAGTGGGGTCATCCCAGCGCAAGCTGTACTCATCGCCGGGTGCGTAATAGTCCGTACACTTGTACTGAAACTCCGCCATCTCACTGGTGACGTAGAACCCATGAGCGAAACCCGGCGGCACCCAAAGCATCTGCTTGTTGGATTCACTCAGAAAGGCCCCCACCCACTGGCCAAAGGTCGGAGAACTCTTGCGCATATCCACAGCAACATCAAACACCTCACCACGGGTAACACGCACGAGCTTTCCCTGTGGCTGTTTATGCTGATAATGAAGCCCGCGAAGAATCCCTTTACTTGAACTTGAGTGATTATCCTGAACAAACTGGCAGTCACCGCAGTGCTCAACAAACTCTGATTGACGAAACGTCTCCATAAAAAAACCGCGCTCATCACCAAAAACCCTCGGCGTCAACAGAAAAACATCGTTAACACTCAATTTGATATATTCCATCACCACCTCTTGGCTTAAAAAATTTGCCGCTCGGATCTTCAAAACGTGCTATTGACACTCATAATAATGCCTGTACCACTTTACAAAGCTCCCAACACCGCTTTGTACTGTAGTCGTGGGTCGATAACCAAAATTCTCTACCAAATCACTCACATCTGCATAGGTATCTAAAACATCTCCAGGCTGTATAGGCAAAAGCTCTTTTTTTGCTTCTAAACCAAAGGCTTCTTCCAGCGCCGCAATATAGTCCATTAACTCCACCGGGTTCTGGTTGCCAATATTGTAAACACGCCAAGGAGATTTACTAGAGCCAGGATCAGGATTCAGTCCATTCCACCTACTATCAGACGCGGCTGGCCTCGCAAGAACACGAACTATCCCCTCCACTATATCATCAATGTAAGTAAAATCTCGGCGATGTTGACCGTTGTTAAACAGCTGGACAGGATTACCCTTGACTATCGCGTCAGCAAACTTAAACAAAGCCATGTCCGGCCTTCCCCAAGGACCATAAACCGTAAAAAATCTCAAACCTGTCGTTGGCAAATTATAAAGGTGGCTATATGCGTGAGCCATTAGCTCGTTCGATTTTTTGCTCGCAGCATAAAGGCTCAAAGGATGATCAACACTGTCCCGGATAGAGAATGGCATCGATTCATTGGCACCATAAACGCTTGAACTACTAGCGTAGACCAAGTGCTCTACACCATTATGACGACAACCTTCCAGAACGTTAGCAAATCCAACAACGTTTGAGTCAATAAATGCCAGTGGGTTATCAATCGAATACCTAACACCTGCTTGCGCAGCCAAATTAACAACAACTCTAGGCTTGTACCCTGAAAACACCTCTGCCATCTTCGAGCGTTCCGACAAATCCATGCGGATATGCTCATAGGACATGTGATCATTGTGCCGAGCCAAGCGTGCTTCTTTCAGTTGAGGATCATAATAGTCATTATGGTTGTCAATGCCAACTACGGAATAACCAAGCCTAATTAACTCAAGGCATAAAGCGGACCCAATAAACCCTGCGGAACCAGTAACTAAAACATCTGTCATAAAAAACTCAGAAATCAATAAAACAACATAAGGGTAAAGTTCTCGATCTTTACTTCAAGCCAGAATCTGAAATCTCCTTTGCAAAGCAATACTTGCTATTTTTCTATAACGTGAGCAAATCTTTGCTATTGCACCAGCTAGCATATAAGTCAACATCGCGAGAGTATATAGCCTTAACCTCTCTGAACAACTGGTTTGAATAAAGAGCCCGATACGAGGGAAGCATTCCAGATTGTTTCATGGCATATAGCTCTTTGACCGGAACACCATGCCACATCCCTTCGTCGACCACTGAAACTTGATCAAGTCCATGCTTTGTTAGCGATCTAGCATCATAAAGTGAAAAGTTTAGCTTCTCGCTCAATACCGATTCCGCTTCAGGAAATCGTTCAACTGAAAATACATCAGAGTACTCGCAATACAAAAGGAAGTTAACCTGAGGGGTCCAATGCACATCTCCAGACAAAATCTTTGGATTATGAAGAGTTGAAATAAAGTCTTGGAAAGTTAACTCGTCCAAAGAAACGTCACGCCCCATCAATGTATGATAAGCCCATGAAGGCCTGTCTTTGCTAACAAACTTATCCAAAAAAACACTGGCAACGCGTTTGAACGGACACCTGAGAACCACAAATCGATAGTTCGCCTGAACAGCTTCCCGAAGCGTAGCCTGGAAAGTGGTGTTATTGGAGTGAATCCAATTAACATCATCACCAGCATCAATGCAACCATTATGAATCGCTAATGAATAACGAAGAGTTGAGCAGGCATTCTTGGGAATAAATGAATAAACGGCATTGGCTCCGTACACCATCAATGCATGATTTTGAGCAAATTGATGAGCCCTATTCTTTGAAAGCTCTTGATTAGAGTTAGAGGCATACTTAAATAAAGCCATCAAACACAGCTCCCAAGGCGAATACAACTGTAATTCCAATTCAAAGAAGTAACCCGGCAAAACAACAATATTTATAAGTCGAAACTCTTTGTACGATTCTCGACGAAATCATAAGTAGAACAAGGATCGTAGTCAGCTGATCCTACATTTAAGATAATTTCTCGCAGAGCATCTCGCTTTTTAAAGAAAGCAGGAACATTATGCCTCGCTCCAACAACCTCATACAAGCTAACATTAACAGAGTCCACCAGTTTCTCGGCGTGAATCCGATCCAAAGAGTCTTGGTTGCCATAGTACAGGTGCAATCTTGTCCTAGCTCCATTAAAACAACAACCATTTATATCCCGCCTATACACATCTGACAGCTTGCCTAACCACTTCTCCCATCGATCATCTCCGATCTTTGCTCTTCCACTGGAAGACAGTATGGTCTGAGGTGAAAAAGCCAAGCAATCATCGGCACCGAGATATAAACCGTAATCAATAGCTCCATACCCCCCAGCAGAGGAACCAATCGTAACCACTCTATTACAATTCAGTTCACTTAGGAGATTTTTAATCTCTTGTAGAGTTTCTGCTCTGTTTTGACCTATACCTTCAATACCATGTTGGTACCACGATCTAGACGGATCTCTCAAAAACACAAAAGTGTCACCACCTCCTGATAGAGCCTTCGAAAACTCAAACTGAGGCATCGCATACTCTTGCGCCAATCCCGCAAACACCAAAAAAACTCTGCCGCTAGATCCTCGATCAATATGAACGTTAGCGAACTCTTTCATTACCAATCAACATCCCTTATCAAAATAGAAATAATCATCTGAGAAATCTTTAGTCATTCTATCCATACAGCCAACATCGTTAAACTGCCTTCTATTGATCCCTCCATCAATAGCCGCCAAATTGAAGTTCGTAGCACCGGAGTAATCCTCTCCGGACTGATCTTGATCTATTACAGCCTTGTTGGTTCGCTTGTGGACTACATCAATATCATTTCCAGAAAGCTCACTCAGCTTTTCCACAAAGTCTGGAAAGCTTGATAGCCTATACAAGTAGTCATAAGAGAAGCCTACCTCTCTGTAAAAGTGTGGAACCTGACTATTGAAATGATGATCCAAGCTCTCCATCCTTTTTGACACACAATCACAAATATAGTCGACAAACTGTCTGAAGGTAATCCCGTCCGCCACACCCAAACCATGATGTTCGCAAATATTCATATATGTTTTTCTTGCGAAAGGCTCCATGTCATCGCATGTTAGAATTGGTCTGCCACTTGAATGCCTGACGAACTTTTCAATGTAACCACTCACAGCCCTATCATAAGGGTCTCTTAATACAGCTATACTTTTATAGCCTTCTCCTGAGCGCAAAAGTTGGTATGCTTGCCTATAATTGTGATGATACCCAAAATAAACCAAGTCCTTCCTAGAGTAAGCCTTCCCCTTAAGCTCCCAACGACCCTCTAAAACACCCTCCGCAAAAATATCAACAATCGATGTGCATCCTGATTTAGGAGCCCAAAACACAACAATTTTCTTGCCGTGATCTACATAACACTGTCTAGTCATTCCTACCCTCTTGCATACAAAAAATTAACTTGGCCCAATAACTACGACAAGATTCGCTCTTTAACATTCATCAGAACGTTGGAACCTTCGACCAACAAGGTTTTAGGACTTAGCTCGGAAAAGCATTTATGAGGAACCGCACACACTACAGCAGAGTATGCCTTATGCTTTGGGGAGCACAATAATTCAATACCGAAAATTTCGCGAACCTCACTGCTCGATGCCACTGGGTCATAGACCTCGACATTCAAGTTATAAGTCTCCAACTCTCTAACAAAATCCACAACTTTAGTATTTCTAACATCGGGACAATTCTCTTTAAAAGTAACACCCAAGACCAGCACCCTAGCCCCTTTTTTCAACCCTCCATCTCTGACCATCAACTTGATAAGTTTCGATGAAAAGTACTTGGCCATACCATCATTAATTTCTCTAGCCGTTCTAATTATATCCGGAACATGCCCAACTGACATTGACTTATGAACTAGATAGTAAGGATCGACCCCTATGCAATGACCTCCGACCATTCCCGGCTTTAATTTCACAAAATTCCATTTTGTTGAAGCCGCCTCAATAACATCATTGACATCTATATCAAGCTCATCAAAAATCATTGCAAGCTCATTAATCAAAGCAATATTGACATCACGCTGCGTATTCTCAATAACCTTTGACGCTTCAGCAATCCTTATACTTTTTGCTCTATATGTTCCCACTTCCAGAATACTAGAATATAATTCATCAACGAACCTGGAAACTTCCTCCGTAGACCCTGAAGTAACTTTCACAATCTTTGTTAAAGGCCTCAACTTATCCCCTGGATTTATTCTTTCTGGGCTATAACCAGCATAGAAATCTACATTGAACGTCAACCCAGAGAACTCCTCAACGACAGGTATACAGTCATCTTCTGTCGCCCCCGGGTAAACAGTTGACTCATAAATAACTACATCTCCCCTACTAATCACTGTCCCTACAAGCTTCGATGCATTAATTAGTGGCGTCAAGTCAGGCTGCCTATTCATGTCAATCGGCGTAGGGACCGTTACTATATAAACATTGCAGCGCTTCAGCGACTGAGGATCACTAGAAAAACAGACACTAGACATCTCATCTAGCCTGTCCTCGGCAACCTCCCCCGTTCGGTCAACACCATCCACCAACTGCTCAACTCTAGACCGATCAATGTCAAATCCCACGACCTCATACTTTTTTGAAAATTCAACAGCCAAAGGAAGACCAACATAACCTAGCCCAATCACGCCAATACAAACATTATCTAACATGCCAAAACCTTTGAATTAAGACTTTATGAATTGATTAAATCTTTCGGCTACAGATGAAACTCGTGAACCCTTCTCATATGCTTTGAGCTGATCAATGAAGGACGGGTGCATTGCCTTGAGAAAAGCAGAATTTTGTTTCTTGAGTGACAATTTTGAAGCACCAAACGAGACTTCTCGCTCATGGTACACGTACTCGGAGAGGCAAATATAGTTCTTAAATCCAGCATCTATCGCTCTTAAACAAAAATCTGTTTCTTCTCCATAACCTTTATGAAAAATGCTTTCATCAAAGTATCCGACGACGTCAATCGCCTCTCTAGTAATATATTGACAGAATCCACATGTAGTCAGCGACTCCTCATAGTCAAAACCTGAGCAGTTCTTTAACGCTTTACTACACTCCTCTACTGTAAATCCTTCTGGCATAGCGTTATTTTCACCGGGCACAGGAACAGAATAAAAACCTGCTGCGTTACTCAAAGGAGAAATGGTCGCAACCCTTGATTCTGCTTTTCTTATCTTGACTAAAGAATCAACCCAGCCGACAGGAACTACCGTGTCGCTGTTCAACAAAATGACATCAGAATCGTTGCACAAAGACATCCCCCTGTTTACTGTTCCAACAAACCCTAAGTTCCTATTATTACTAAGCATATGAAAATTATGGTTACTAGAGCACACCTCATTCAGAAGAGTCGATATTTCTGAATCAGTGCTGGCATCATCAATAAATAGAACCTCATGCTCGACCTCCCGAAGCCCCTCGCAGTTTGCGAGCCGTTTCACACAATCAAAGCCATTATAGACTGGAATAATTACGACCACAGATCTCATTGCCAACAACCTCAACTAAACTAGCGAATCAAAAGTTTTCCGTATTTTCTTTAAAAACCTCATACGCTTTTCGTCAATTTTCTTAGCGTCAGCTGGTCGGCATTTCTCAACAGCGTGCAAGATCTTTTCCGTTACGCTACTCCAAGTAAACTGCCTAACCCTAGAGACACCTTCATGTGCCATCTCATAAGATCTCTCCGGATGGTCGTAAATATACTTGAGAGACGAAGTAATCGCATCGACATCTCGCGCAGGCACCACAAATGCGGTTACACCATGCTCAGCAAAATCGGTAGTTCCCGCTTGTGTGCATACTAATGGGATGCCACAAGCCAAAGCTTCTGCCGCAGGATTATTCCAACCCGCATCTTCTTCTGGGCACAGGACAACATGAGAGGACTTCATAAGCTTTGCCACCTCCTCTCTATTCAAAGCCACCCATACTTTTGTCTTCGCTAGACAATCGATACTTGCATTCTCGGCGTTAAATACATGTAACTCTACAGAGCACCCCATTCTCACAAGATTATTCACGGCCTTGACGGCATCTTTCACCCTCTTTCTTGGCTTCAACCTACCGCCTGGGACTACTATTTTTAGTGGGTCTGAATGCCGCCTTTGAACACGACCTGAGGAATTGAACAATGAGAAATCAACTGCCCCTTGGGCCGGTGTCGGGCACAAATCCTCATAGCACCTTTCCGCATACGAGGAGTTTGCGAATATCACGTCAGGCTTAACCAGCTCAATCTGTTTTATATTCCTCTCTCTATGCTGCCAACCATTTAGAAGATAAGCAGCCGTCACTTTAGCTTTAACTTCGCCCAATGCGAGCAAAACGCCAGATGAAAAATCACCACAAACAGCTAAATCCCATTCTGCACCCACACACTCGTCCAGAAGGCTGACGTTGACCTCGGGAAAGCTGTCACGCATCTTCTTGTATTCAACGGAATCTTTATCCAAACTTCTAACACCGACTGTCGCCAATATTCCTTTTTCGGATAGGGATTTTCCAATTTCCAAAAACCTATTTATCCCACCATAAATACCTGCATGAGGAACTATAAGAAGAACCGTCGCAACGTCAAAACTCGCACCCACACCATCACGATTTCTTCTAATGTCATTCAGACTCACAAAAGGCGTATCGGCAACCCTAAGAAGCCGAAGCCGAAGCTCCAGCTTTTGCCTACCAAAAGCTTCAATCTCGTTAACAAAGAACGTTTCTAGGTGAGGATCCGTGTAGTTCAAGTGTTCAACATCAAAGTGGCCATGCATGGCCAATTCGGCACCCAGAACGGAATAGAGAAGCCTAATATCCTTCCTTACTTCATAATGTCGAAAAGTCCTTTCAATATACATCAACTGCTCTTCAGCTCTGTCCACTGAACCAGCTAGAGCTGCCTCTCGCACCTTAATTGCCCTATGAACCCCAAAATGAAATGCTTGAAAACCAGAAGGATTCGGACTATGGAATACCGATCTTGTAAACTTGCTCCATTCAATCTTCCTATTTCTTTTTGGAGTTTTCGTCTTATCGGTAAAGAGGTTATCTTGAGAGCTAGTCTCCCATATCATGTCTTTATCATAGACATTAATTCCTTGCATTTCTCCGCCAGAGTAGAAATCAGTTAATGAGCATTGAAGCAAACTCACAGAATCATTATGCTTAAAAAGCCGAACCACCTTATCAACAAATTCTCGGTCAACAAGGACCATATCGGCATCAAGCTTCACCAGAACATCATATTCACTATCTAGAAAGGTTCTATACAGAGTATCCATTGCCTCCTTTTTTGGCAGATACTCAATGACGACATGGTCCATCAAGACAGCAGGATAGCTTTGCCTTTTAACAGATCTCTTGCACTCCTCTATTTCATTCTCACCAGAATAAAGCGTACCCACCAAAACCTTAAGTGTTTTTCTTTCATTACTTTCGTATCTAGTACAAAAATCTTCATGACTACAAAACTCCAAACTCTCAAGCCACTTAAGGTAATGGCGAACCATGGAGTCTTCATAAACATAAGACGAAGCAGTTAGATTGGACAACACTTGATCATCAAAACGATACTTAGCTACCATTCCAGAAGATCGCATGTTGTACTGCAGCGTCGCCGCGATTTCAGGATAAGCCTGGACAGCCTCTGCATAAAGCACTCTTGCTTCGTCTATTCTTCCGGACCGAAGACTCTTGTTCGCCCTTTCAACTAAGTTCACCAAACCCCTCCAACAATAATGATTCAAAGTGCAATTAACTATTGGTCTTTAATTTCCCAAAAAGACGCGCTAGCTCTTTAAACACATCACTCTCACGCCCAGTGATAGCCCCTGCCCGCTCCAAGTATTCTTTGGGCACAGAATCAACATCTTTGTATTCAGAAACTATGGACTCATAGCTACTCTTTAAATTATATTCATTACATTTCAAACCCGAGATACAAAGAAGACCTGTTGGATAAGCATCTACTGCAACGAGATTAAGATCCTTACGATAGCGTTTTAGCGTATCGTAAATTTTCCATACATCACCAGTCCATACCTTAGTGGCTCGCGCACGAGCAGCCTGATCTGAATTGCAAGGAAAGATGTCATCTATAACAATAACTGTATTCTCGTTGGAAACTGATTCCGCATTAATAAAATCCCTTAAAACATATTCAAACAAATGCATTCCATCAATAAAGATTAGATCAACATCTTTCTCTTTCAGCTCATAAGCATGAGACTCAAAAAAAGCGTCACTTGTCGACTCAATCAGAGTAACGTTTCCCGAAAGCGCCTTATCCAAAATTGGCATTGGGTCGACGCCAACAGCCTCGCACCGTGCAATTTCAAGACTTTTCCCCCTTTGTACTCCTATCTCAAGATAGAATGAGGGATTTAGCGAGGTGTGAAGCCATTCCAAAATGGCATATTTGTCTACATCTCCTTTTGTAAGTTCAGAATTTTTCCTATACGAAGAAAACCCTTTATTCGCTACGTAAGCTTTCTTTGACCTTGCATAATATTCCGAGGGCATTCCGTCGGGCATTAAAGCAGCGACTTCTTGCCATTCTTTTAATGATTCTGAATAATTACCAATCTCGTAATTATACTCCGCAGATGCGACAACTAGCGAGACCAAATCAGGTCTTAGTTTTCGAAGCTTGGCTAGGGAGGATGATATGTCCAACTTACAATCTCTGCTCCCAGAATACATTTCTATATGCGGAAGACCTAGCTGTCTCCTTTGCTCTTGGAATCTAAGCTCTTTCACCAAATCAGGAACTGTTGGCAACCCCAATACATCTAAGGATCTATCACAGCTCCTCCTTGCTTCAGACATATACTGCAATGTCATTAAAGATTTTGAAATACTGCAAAACACTCCGGAAGCCAGCACTCGTAAAAGGCGATTACGATTTCCTTGTAGAATGCATTTAGATGAACGCAGCTCATTTTTGACTTTTTTATACTTCCCTAATTGCATAAGGGCTGCAATTCGATAGCAATGATTACCATCAGAATCTTTAAAATTGATATCTGAAGTCAAGTTAACCAGCTCCCTCCATTGGCCCGCAAGATAAAGCATCGCTAAAGGATCAAGCTTCAGATTTGAATGACGTTCCATATGTGTGCTCCAACTTTCCCGCTTTTAAGCCAAAAATGTCATTCAATAGTTACTCTTCTAAACAATCAAGAGGCTCTTTAGGTACCTGCCATACTGGGTTTTCTTGAATATCTTAGCTTGAGCAGCTAGATCTTCATCGTTTAACCAGCCATTACCCCATCCAATCTCTTGCAAACATGCAACTTTTAGCCCTTGACGATGCTCAATGGTCTGCACATACTGAGAGGCTTCCAACAAGCTATCGTGAGTACCTGTATCAAGCCATGCAAATCCTCGCCCCAGTCGTTCTACACGTAAGTCACCGCGCTCTAGGTAGGCGTTATTGACAGAGGTAATTTCCAGCTCTCCTCGTTCGGAAGGCTTTACGGATTTGGCAATCTCAACCACGTCATTGTCGTAGAAGTATAGGCCCGTTACTGCGTAGCTGGACTTGGGTTCTTTGGGCTTTTCTTCGATGCTGATGGCTTTTCCGTCATCATCAAATTCCACGACGCCGAACCGTTCCGGATCTTTTACCCAGTAGCCAAATACTGTAGCGCCTTTTTCTTTTTTTGCTGCACGCTTCAGTTGGTCACTGAAGTGTTGGCCATGGAAGATGTTGTCGCCCAGTACCAGGCAGACGTTATCGTCGCCAATAAACTCTTCACCGATAATGAAGGCCTGGGCCAAGCCTTCGGGCTTTGGCTGTACCTTATAGGTAAAGTTGACACCGAATTGCTCGCCGGTGCCCAGCAGCTTTTCGTACTGAGGCATATCGTCCGGCGTACTGATAATCAGAATATCCCGAATACCGGCCAGCATCAGTACGGAGATGGGGTAGTACACCATCGGCTTGTCATAAATGGGCAGGAGCTGTTTTGAAACGCCCATGGTAATGGGGTGCAAACGAGTGCCGGAACCTCCAGCCAGTACTATGCCTTTCATGCTGTCTCCCGATCGATAGATTCTTCAAGGGTTTGTTCTAATTGGCTTTCCCATTGAGGTAGCGCAATGTCTAGCGCTGCTTCGAGCTTGGTCAGTGCCAACCTTGAATTCAGCGGCCGTTTAGCCGGGGTTGGGTAATCAGCGGTGGGAATGGCATGTACCGCTTCAGACTCGATGGCCAAGGGGTGGCCCATAGTGCGATAAAGGCTGAAAATAGCCTTGGCAAACCCTTGCCAACTGGTTTTACCTCTGGGTGCCAGGTGGTAAGTGCCCGCGGGAATATCCCGCAGGTAGGCCAGCAATGATACCTGGGCTATCAGCCGCGCCGGTGTGGGGGCGCCGATCTGGTCTGCCACCACCTTGAGCTCGGTTTTGTCTTTGCCCAGGCGGAGCATGGTTCTCATAAAGTTATGACCACGGGCGCTGTAGACCCAACTGGTGCGAAATATCCAATGCTGGCAGCCGCTGGCGGTGACGGCGTCGTCTCCCTCCAGCTTGGTTTTGCCGTATACACTCAAGGGGCCTGTGGGTGCGCTCTCATCAAAGGGCTGGTCGCCCTGCCCCGGGTACACATAGTCGGATGAGTAGTGAATCAAGCTGGCATTGGCTTGTTTGGCATAGTCCGCCAACTGCTGTGGTAACCCGCCGTTCAAACGACTGGCAAGCTCGTGCTCGCTTTCGGCTTTGTCGACGGCGGTGTACGCGGCGGCGTTCAGGATCAAGCTTGGCTTGTGTTCGCTCAGGTAGTCCGCTACGGCCTGTTTGTTCAGGAGGTCGAGTTGGTCGCGGGTGGGGGCGACGATGTTGCCCAGCGGGGAAAACACGCGTTTTAGTTCGAAGCCGACCTGGCCGGTTTGGCCTAGGAGGAGGATTTTCATATGTCAGGAGCCGTGTGTGTTCTTTGGGTGACGTTTGGTAACGGCGAATGCGCCTTTGGCTTATCCGCCCTACGGGAAGTGCGGTATTAGCCTCCAACACCGAGGCGTTCGCCGCGGTAAGTGCCGTCTTGAACTTTTTGCCACCAGGGTTTGTTGTCCAGGTACCATTGGACGGTTTTGCGGAGGCCGGTTTCGAAGGTTTCTTGTGGCGTCCAGCCCAGCTCTTTTTCGATTTTGCTGGCGTCGATGGCGTAGCGATGGTCGTGGCCCGGGCGGTCGGTGACGAAGGTGATCAGGTCACGGTAGTTGGCGTCCTGCGGTACCACTTCCTGGAGCAGGTCGCAGATGGTTTTTACGACTTCCAGGTTGGCCTTTTCGTTGTGGCCACCGATATTGTAGGTTTCACCCAGATTACCCTTCTGGGCCACCAGAATCAGGGCGCGGGCGTGGTCTTCCACGTAGAGCCAGTCCCGGATCTGTTGGCCGTCGCCGTACACCGGCAGCGGCTTGCCCGCCAGAGCGTTGAGGATCATCAGTGGGATGAGTTTTTCCGGGAAGTGGTACGGGCCGTAGTTGTTACTGCAGTTGGTGATGACCACCGGCAGGCCGAAAGTGCGCCCCCAAGCGCGGACGAGGTGGTCCGAGCTCGCCTTGCTGGCGCTGTAGGGGCTGCTCGGGGCATAGGGAGTAGTTTCGGTAAACAGGTCGTCCGTGCCTTCCAGGTCGCCATAGACTTCGTCGGTGGAGATATGATGGAAGCGGAAGCCTTCGGCTTTGGAGGCATCGCTGGTTTTCAGGCTGCTCCAGTATTTACGGGCCGCTTCCAGCAGCGTGTAGGTGCCGACGATGTTGGTCTGGATAAAGTCCGCCGGGCCGTCGATGGAGCGGTCTACGTGGCTTTCAGCAGCCAGATGCATAATGATATCTGGCTGTGTGTCCGCCAATATGCGGTCCATCTGCTCGGCATTGGTGATGTCCGCCTGCTCAAACTGGTAGCGCGGGCTGTCCGCCACGCTGGTCAGCGAGTCCAGGTTACCGGCGTAGGTGAGCTTGTCCAGATTGATGACAGTGTGCTCGCTGTTATTGATCAGCTCTCGTACCACGGCTGAGCCGATAAAGCCTGCGCCGCCAGTGACCAGAATCGTTTTACTCATGCTTACCACTTTCCTCTTTCTTGCTGGCTTCTGACGATTCGTCTTCCAGGAGCAGTTCCTGAATCAGTTCAATTTGAGCCTCGGCTTTGCCGAGCTCTTCTTCCAGTATTTTTTGCCGGGCCTGAATGTCGTTGTTGGTGTCATTCAGCTGCCGGTTTTTGATTTTGAGCTCGCTGATTTCCTGGTTTTTGGCATCCAATATTCGGTTTTTGGCTTGCAGCTCTTTTTTCAGTTCTTCTATTTGCGTCGCCAGGTCGCCCGATTTGGGGCTGGGCGAGTGTTGGTCCGGCAGCCCGTTCGACGGGGAGCCGGACGAGTCGAAGTCGAGGTTTAAGGGTTTATCCAGCGGCATTTCGGCTCCTGCATCCTTTCATGGTTTAAGGGTTAATAGTCAGGCGTTGTGCGGTGGGCGCGCCAAACTCAACGGCGGGCTGGCATTCAAGGCCGCGAGTGTTGAGCAGTGCCTGCCATTGATCGATCAGCTCTGCGTGCTTGTCCACATCGTTTACGACTACATCCAGGGTATGCGCCGAAAGGTATTGAAGCAGTTGCGGTAAAGCGGCGACCCGGTCCGGCTGTTGTTCTTCCGCGCTCTCGTTGAGCAGGACAAAGATTCTGGCCTGGCGATTTTCAAACAGATTAGCCAGTTGCTGCAGGCGGTTTGCACAATCATAGTACAGGTACTCCGTGCCCTGATGCTGGTAGGGAACCAGGGGGGCAAAATGAAGATTGACGACCGGTGCCAAGCCGCTTTGCTTCAGCGTGCTCTGCAGGTGATTGAACCGGGCGCGACTGTGCTCAAAGCAGACGATACGCTTGGGGAGATCTTCATCGCTGGGGTCGATATAGTGGGCTACATCGGTATTGGCGGATGCCTTGCTTCCACCCTCCTGAGGGCGACTGCGCAGTGTGTGCGCCAGAAAGGAGGTGGTGACACCGCTGCCCATTTCGATAACGACGTCGTATGGCTGGGACTTCAGCAAACGTGATAACTGAAGCGCCACGGTGGACGGCAGTCGTTTGCCCTGCTCTTCCAGGCCAATCATCTGCGAGCCGTACTGTTGCTGGAGCTGGATACCGGCTTCCAGCTCTTTGGCGGTGGTTTTGGCAGTCACGCTGACGTGACGACCCAACGCATTGGCGGCTTGTTCAAGCTGCAGGCTTTGCTGCTCAAACAGATACTCCATGCGTTGCAGCAGTTTATCGGACTGCTGCTGTGCGGCGTGCTGGGCCTTGAGCTGCTGTTCCAAGGCCTGGACTCTGTTGGCCAGGTCTGTGGCCTTCTGTTCGGCAGTTACCTGAGCCTTTTGGGCGCGATCGAGCTGCTCTTCTTGGGTGTTGATCGTTTTTTCGTGCTGCTGGAGGCGCTCTGTGAGATTGCTTTGCTTGGCGCTCGTCTCATTCAGTTTTTGTTCTTGTTGCTTTATTTGGGTGGCGCGCTCTTCCAACTCAACTTTCAGGCTTTTGACGCGGTCTTTTTTCTGCCTCAGTTCGTCTTCGAGTTGCCTGGCAGTGTCTTCCGCCTGGGACAGACGGTCATCCTGCGATTTAATTGTAGAGTCCCGCGCAGCCAGTTCTTCCTTAAGGCCTTTTAGCTCGTTCTCCTTGGCAGAGAGCTGTTGTTGAGTAGTCTCGATACGTTGCTTGTACTCTCCATTACCCCTCTCTGCCTGAGATAATTGCTCATCCAGCGACCTAATCTTCGATTCGCGAGCAGTTAACTCTTCCGCAAGCCCACTTAGCTCAACTTCTTTTGCGGAGAGCTGTTGCCGAATAGCTTCGGTTTGGGCCTGTTTTTCATTTAGTGCCGCTTCCAGCGCTTTGATCTTGTGGGCGCGGGCGTCGAACGTCAGGTGCCACTGGGGCCAATCGAGGTTCGAGCGGTCTTCTTCCGCCACTTCAAAGCCGCTTCCCTTGAGGGCGTTAAGTACGGCAGGCGCCGCACTGCCCGAGGTGTAGTGCGGCTCGTCAGAGGAGGTAACCGCCAACTGGCTGATACGCTCCAGCAGGCTCTCCGCCGCCAGGGCCTCGATAATAGCCTGCTCGGCTCCCGGCGCCTGAATCACCAGCAGGTTAGGTTCGTCAGCCGGGAGCGTATCCGCAACCAGCGCAGCGGGGTGACGGACCTCAACAGAGTGCTGGACAATGCTTCTCAGCCCCGGGAACAGCTTGTAGAGCCCGTCGGGCTTGTACAGGCTGGCCGCTTCCGGAATGTTGTATTCAGTCAGCAAGTTACGCTGAGGGTCGTCGGATACAGCGACTTCAAGGACCTCAACGCGTGCATCGTCCGCCGTCCGCCGACGCAGGCTTTCGGCCAACTTGGGGTTTGGCTCGACCAGCAGGATTCGTTTGGCGTTGGAGTTCAGGTATTCGGGCAATTCATTGGCGTTGCCGGCACCCATATGGAGGATGGTGCTCAGGATATGAGGGAACTTGGGCATAAATAGCGATTATCCGGGTATTCGTCATAGGCCGAGCAGCCGGGAGCTACTCGGTTGAATTCAACGTTTTGCGGAAATTTCCAGGCATTTTCGCGCAATTTATCGACTTTTCGCCAAAACTACCCTGTAGCGGCCGGTTCATTTACAAGATTTTACAGTTTTGAGCCCGGATACGCTACCGCCCTACCTTGTCATGACGGCATCACCAGAGGGTTGAATTGAGTGCCCATCCCGGGCGCATTGTTCACAGGATGAACGGATGGTAGAGACTGGACGGTCATTTTGCAATTATTGGGGATAATTTATGTTCCGGTTACGCTGCCCAGTCAGAGGGCTGTGGGTATTCAGGCACTCTTTATTACAAGAACGGCACGCCGCCAGGCAAGATATCGGTGTCTGAGTGCGCGATGGTCAACATAAACGACTATTGATTTCCGTTAGAGTGCGTCCGCTCTCAATAGGCAGGGAAAGCGCAGCGGCAAACGATACGCCCCTGCTTCAGAACTCAAAATCTATTGGCTAGATATTTTTTATAGCAAATAACTATATTTTATGCTTACCAGGCGGCTCGATTCACATTGTCACTCACACGACTTTATGTACCTATCGTCCGGACTTAGCGTGAAGTCCACACCAAAACGAGAGAAAGGTGAGTCCGTGGAATACTCTTGGTCAAACAGGCCGCAACCCGATGCCTTCCTTTGACTCTGACAGCGCCGAAAAGATGACTGGATTACTACAACTGTATCCGATAAGATTTCGCCGTTTTTTACCGACCTCCGCAACATGGCTTCCACACAGATGCTTCGTAGCGAGACAAGTTGTGCGGGCTGGTGAACCCCAGGACCCTGCCTAAAGAATACAGTCAGGCTGACATCAACAACGACAAGGAATAGATAGTTTATGCCCAAACACCCTTTTTTCGCGACACTGGCCCTGATGGCGACCAGCACGGCAGCCTCTGGTTATCAACTGGAGATTGCGGGCCACTTTCAACAAAAAGAACTCGACGAGAACCGGGACGCCAATAGTTTAGTCCTTGAGGGTACGTACTACTTCAGTCCAGTTCAGATCAAACATCACGTTCTGGGTGAAGCCGCGTTTCTGGAGCGTGCAAACAGTATCCATATCGATTTAGATCGAACCGAATACAAACAACCCAGCTACACCGTATACTTCGAAGATACCAATTCGGACCCGAACGAATTTAATTATTCGTACTCGGAAACTTTCCCGGGCACCACTGTCAGCGACACCAAGTTGAGTCTCAAGGGAGAGTGGTACTTGGCTGGAGAGTTTCTCTATTTAGGACTGGGACTGGACCGGTACGGACAGGATTTTCCGAACAGACCTGATAACGATATCCAATGGAATGCTTCTCTGGGCATAACACCTGCTGAGGGACTGTTAATTTCCACTGATTTTTATGAGGATCAGGAGCTGGATAACGACTGGAATGTTGGCGTCAAGTATGTGACTGACAGGCTGGGGCCAACGTTCGCCATCAGCGCGAACATTCGCCACCTACAGCGGGAAGAGTATCTAACCTTTGGCGTAAACTACTACGTTGACCGGACCTTGAGCATTGGCGTTGAAGCTCAAGAGAACTGGCTCAATACCACAGACTTGGAGGTTAGAGCCAGAAAGTTTCTGACTGACAGCTGGAGCATCTCTGCTCACTATTTCAAAACGGACTCAGCGGAATGGTACGGCGGTAATGCCACCGAGTTCAGCATTGGCGCCAGCCATCGATTCTAAGGCCCGCAGGCCTCTTTGATTCTGGGCACCGCATAGGTGCCCTACCCGCCGGACTTGTCATGTCCATATGTCTTAGTCGGCTTACGGTATGGTGAATTGACCGAGGGTGGTATCGGTTTTCAGAGCACAGGTTTCCAACCTCTCCCCCAGGCACTCAACGCTGTCGGGCATCAGGTCACCAGGCAAGTACTCGGACTTTTCGAGCATCACGCTTTTTTTCCAGTCAATCAGTACCAGACGGGTACCGGGGTACTTGCTGAACTTCACGGCACGGCTTGTGCCCAGCATATGGTCGGAGGTTACTCCGGTCAGGTCTGGAATACTCAGCCTGTATTCGTCTGGAAGATTGAGGGTGGCAAGCAGGCTCATCTCTTGATCATAAACTTCCGCATGAAAACCGGTCGGGATATCGGTTTGCCAAACGATCCACTCCGGGTCCCCGTCTCCGGTAACGTCTTGCTGGACGGTTTTTATTGTGCTGTTGTCGATTGGCAGGTCGGGCTGCGCCTCAACGAACGCACTGGCATGAAGCTGGGGTTCTCGATCGAGAGAAAATTCCAGCATTGCTCCGGTAACATTATTTGTGATTACAGCGCCACTGGTATCGTTCAGCTGTAGCAGTGGGATGGTGGAGTAATGTTCCCCGGGCACGGGAATTGACCGGGTATGCTGGTAAGTGTTGTCGGCCTGGCGGGTGTAAATGTGAACCTCAGCCTCCAGGCCCTCGGTTCTGAACGCGAGCTCCACGCCACTCTGGTCATTTAGTTGCAGGAATGCGGGGATAAGGAGGTAGCTGGGCGCATCCAGTAGCCCCTGGTGCAAAACAACCCGGAGCTCGGCCGCAAATTCGCCTGTTTCACCATCGTATTGGTTTAATACGATTTCGCCGGTTTCGGTATTCTGTAGGTCGATGTTCAACAGGTCCGACCGCCCGTCACCCTCAACGTCGGCCATCCAGTATTGTCCTTGTGGAAGTGGTTGCTCTCGACCATCGGAGAACCGCACGGCCGGCCCATAGTGTCGCATGGAGTATGGCAGCAATATGGCCGTCTCCCCGCTGGCGTCTATTTGATAGCGCTGATGCTCTGACGTTATGTGAGGGTTGGTCACGGGGTATCGACTACCGTCGTGAAGCTGGTAGCTGAACCAGCCGGTTTCATCCCCACCTCTTTGTTCCAGGGTAATCGACGGATTGGGGCCCGGAAACAAGTAGGCTTCGGCAATGAGCATGCCGTTCACGTCCGTGCCCGGGAAAGCGACGTCCCGCTCGAGCTGATAGTGGTCGGTAGACAGCGCGATATAGCGGTCCTCATATATCAGCATCACTTCCGGCTCGCCATCGTTGTCGATGTCGGCCAACCCCATATCGAGCAGCCCCGTCTGGGAAAACTCCCTGGTTTCCAAATGGGTGTAGCGCGCCCCGGTTTCGGTCAGCTCCAGCACGGCGAAGGTATTCCCCCATGGATAAAGGGTATCGGGTGCGCCATTACCATTCAGGTCTCCCCATACTTTGGGCCATCGTTTCGGGTCGGTGATGTTGCTGGTGGCGGTGATGGAGGCTTCCTGGCTCCTGAGGTGCAATGCAACACCTGCATGGGTTGAGCGGCGATTGGTAGTTTCCACACCCAAGCCGATAATGCCACCGCCCGTGAAGCGTTTCGTTGGGGTTCCGGTAATTTGCCCTTGATCATCAATCACAATGCCGTTGGGCGCATAGGTCAGTTGGAAGGTGAAAGGGCCCTCGGTGTCCGGGTTGAGGGGCTGGAGCTGTGCCTGCACACCCTCCCCCGCTCTACCACCGGACAGTTGCTGGTGGGCCAGCTCGGGGTAGTACGGCAGCACGTCCAGGTCGTAGTGTGTGGTGGTTGTGCTGTAGGCATCACGAATCGTTAGCCCGAGGCTGTGGATACCCTGACAAAGTGGGCGTAGGCGCAGGGTGATGGTCTCTTGAGGACTGAAGTAGTCGGGCGGGCAGCCGTCCGGGTGGTCGCGAAGCGTCCATTCGTAAAGGAGCAGATCTTGCTCGGTATCCTCGGCGTTGGCGACGACATCAGCCATCACTCTTTTCTCCGGTTGCGAGGGACCGGTGAATTGAACTGATGGCGGCGCGTTGCCCATGGTGTTCCGGAAGAAAACCGTCGACTCCGGTACGCGGGTATGACCTTGTGCCCTCTCCAGGGGAGACTGTATGCGGTAGTCGATATCGTACTCGTTGCTTTCGCTCAGATAAGTGATATCCAGTACTGTGTGAAGCTGACCATTTTTGAGGGTAAAGGCCGCTTCATTGGCCCAGGTGTAAAAATCAAAGCGCCCCTTGCCCGGACTTCCGACAGTGCCGTACGAGTTTCCAGGCTGTATTCTGATGTAGTGGGCGTGATAGATCTCGTCGAGGCGTAGGTCGAACACGGCGAAGTTGTCGGCCCTGATTTCGACGCTGTTGATGTTGACTTGCCCATTGTAGATGACGTGGTGCTCGCCCTGCTTCAGGTTGAGGTCCCGATACGTGATCTCCACACCCGACAGATTGTCGCGAAAGTCGTAATCGCTTTCGGTGATGATCTGGCCGTGGATTTCAAGGCCCTGAGGGGTCAGGCAGTCGGTGTAGGTGAGGATCAGGTAATCGTCGGTCAGGTGTTCGAACGCGGTCTGCTCTGCGGCACCCGTCTGGCACTCGGTACCGCTAAAGGCAAATCGCGCCAGGCTGTGTTCGCTGGCTTCAAGCAGCATCGGAGGCCGATGCGCGAAGTGGTCTCTGCCCGCGGCATACACGGCTTCCAGGGTATGCAGTGTGGCGAGCATGCGTGGGTAAATGTGCGGCAGCTCGATGGGCGGATAGACTTCGGCGGGAACATCATGGTCGGGCCGAGAATGCTTGGGCTGGAAGTCCTGAAGCGATGCCAGCGCGGTGACTTCAGCGGGCAAGTGGCTGAGATCCGGCGGTGCTGGTGGTAATGCTGGCGTTTCCGGCTGTGCTTCTGGAGGCTGCGGGCCAACGCCATCACTGCCTCCGCCACCCCCGCAGCCGACGAGAATGAGCAGCAAAACGAACAGGGAGCTGGGGATTAGTTTGTCCATGGCGCGCTCTGGCGATTTATTGTCGTTGTTATGGCTGAGTCCGTCGGAACTACTTGATGGCCGCCTTATGGTCGATAATACCCTTTTTGGTTTGGCTCGGCCAGATGTTCAAGAGTGCGGTTTCGTGGTGCCCTACGAGATCCAGTTCTCGGGATCAGAGGGGTCAGAGTCGTTTGATTGAGGACGTAAGCCGACAGTCGCCTCTTGTGGCGTTCTATACAGCGTTGACAACCCGGCGCCGACGGAATACTGTTTGGATATACAGACCAAAAAGCCAGGGAGTGCTCATGCCTGCCAGCCACGACCAAAATTTCAAAAATCTAATATTGGACTACCCTCGACAAGCTTTGGAGCTGTTCGCTCCTGAGGAGCATGCGGCATTGGGACCGGGCGTTAAAGTCGTGCCCATAAGGCAGGAGCAGCTCAAAGAACGGCTTGGTGACCGATTTCGGGAGTTGGATGTGCCACTGCTGGTCGAGTGGCCAGACGGGAGGCAAGAAGCGCTTCTGTTTGTGCTGGAAGAGGAGTCGAGCCCTGGCCGGTTTTCCATCGGGCGTCTTGCGCATTACTGCCTGGATCTCGCAGAGCTGTATGATACGGACCGAGTGGTGCCGGTGGTCATTTTCCTGAATAAGGCCGGCCGAATTCCTGAGCGGTTGCGGCTGGGGAGCGATCAGCACACTTATCTGAGCTTCAGGTACGTCAAATGTGAGTTAAGCGCCCTGCCCTATGAGCTCTGGCAGGATAGCGACAACATTGTGGCTCGATTGAACTTGCCGAATATGCGCTGGCCTAAGGCTTCAAAGGTTGAAATATATGCCAAAGCCATTCAGGGACTGCTGTCTTTGGAGCCAGACTGGAACCGACGCCGCAAGTACGTGGACTTTGTCGACATTTATACTGACCTGACGGATAATGAACGTCAGCACTATGAGCAAGAATATCAACGGGAGAACGACGAAATGGCCGGATTTGCTGAGCGTTTTACCAATATTGGGCTTGAGAGAGGTCTTGAGAAAGGCCGAGAAGAAGGTCGAGAGGAAGGTCGCCGCCAAGAGGCTGTCACTATGTTAACCCGATTCCTCACTAAACGCTTCGGGCCTCTGGACGATGTGACACAGGAACGCGTGAATAACGCCTCCATCGAGCAACTCGAAGCCTGGAGTGACCGTGTGTTGGATGCCGAGACGCTAGCCGAGGTATTTGAATAGCAGGTTCATTTATCGTACCCGGTTCTCAATTACTCGTTTTCACGAGTAGGCATTCACGCATCCTGCAATTTCACCGCTTGCCTTACCCGGGCTCGTCTTGTTCATGGTGGTTCTGGCGGCTTACGTCTGCGGCCTGAGCAGACCAGCGAGCCTGTTGGCACACAGTTTCCGCACAAAACCTTACACACCCCTACATTTTCCTTGGCTACGCTACCCGAGCACCTGTGTTCACTCACTACTATAGGGAAGTGCCCATGACTCGTACATTACTGCTCGCCATCAGCCTATCCCTGGCCGCCTGCTCCGGCGATGACCATCCTTCACCGGAGAACCCTCGACAAACGCTTTCAATTCCGGAAACCACCTTCTCCGGGGAGTACTCGGCCGAGGATTTCGATCTCGCCCAACCTGTAGACTATTGGGAGATTCGTCTGGGCGCGATTCCCGGGCTGGGTAGCGATGAATTTGAGCGGTTGATGACCTTTGATGCGTCAACCTATGAGGCTCTGGATGATACTCAGAAAGCCATTCTTGAGGAGACCACGGTTCTTGATACCGGTTTTGGTGCTCAGTGTCGACCCTTGTACTGCCCGGTTTATGCGGTATTTTTAACCGGTTTTGATGCGGCCGTTATTGATTCCGACGCGCTGTTATTGGAATTTTTCGGCGATATTGATACCGAGGCGGAGCTGTTGGTGTATTTAACCTACGCACAGAACTATAAAGAGCAGGTGAGGCCGCTGGCATTTGAGGCCAACACGGAGGGCTACCGGGTTCATGTGGCGTGGGATTCCTTGTGCCTGGTTCGCGGAGAGAATCTGATTCAGGTCTCGCCCGACGGGACGATCGAGACGCTGGAAGAGTTGAGTCAGGAGGAAACGGGGGTTTGTGTGTAGGTTTCTGGTCTGGAGGAAGTTGTCGGCTTACGGCCTTCGGCCTAAGCCGACCTACTGTGGGTAGTGGCGGCTCGGTACTTTCTCGTAGGTCGGCTTAGGCCGCAGGCCGTAAGCCGACTCACTGATTGCTGGGCAGAAGGACGTTGAAGTGGTGATGACGAGAATCGCCCAGCGCGTGGTACTTTTCCTTCAGAGCCTGTCTTGCGTCCCGGTCGCCATGGACAAGGCGGATGGTGCAGGGCCATTGCTTCATTCGTTTTACAAAATGCACCAGGTCATTCTGATCCGCGTGGGCGGAGTAGCCGCCGATGGTGGTGACACCCGCCCGGATGGTGCGGCGCTCGCCGTCGAGTTCGACCCAGCCGTGGCTGGGGCCGTATTGCTGAATGGCGCGACCGGGGGTGCCCTGAGCCTGGTAGCCGACGAACAGGACTTGATGGCGTTCATCTTCGAGCATGGCTTTGAGGTAATTCACCACCCTGCCCCCGGCGGCCATGCCGCTCGCCGCCAGGACGATGGCCGGGCGGCCGGTCTTGGCGAGGTAGTCCACGGTCTGCAGGTGTTCTTCGTGGCTGTTGACGGTGTAGAGGTTGTCAAAGCTCAGTGGGTGCCGACCGGCCTTGAGCCGTTTCTGGGCTTCGGCGTCCCAGAAGGGTTTAAGCTCCCGATACACCTGGGTGAATTTGGCGGCCAGGGGTGAGTCGACGATGATTTCCATCTTTTGCCAGGTTTCCCCGCCCCGGTAGATCAGGTCTTCCAGTTCATACAGCAGCTCCTGGGTCCGGCCGATGCTGAAGGCGGGGATGATCACGGTGCCGTCGTTTTTCAGGGCGTGCTCGATGGCGGCTTTGAGTTTGAGGCGCCGGTCCTTTCGGCTTTCGTGGGTGCGGTTACCGTAGGTGCTTTCGATGATCAGAGTGTCGGCTTTGTAGGGTGATTTGGGCGCGGGCAACAGCGGCGCATAGGGTGCGCCCAGGTCTCCGGAGAAGACAGTGCGGTGGCTTTGCCCGGTGGTTTTGTTGAGCAGGTCCACTTCAACGTAGGCGGAGCCGAGGATGTGGCCGGCGCGCTGGAGTTTGATGCGGATTTTTCGTTGGTCGTCGTCCAGAATGGTGTGCCATTGCCGGTATGGCAGCGGTTTGAGCTGCTGGCTGACGGTGTCGAGGAATTGGTTGATCAGCCGCGCGTCCCGGGTGAAGCCGATTTTGAGGGCGTCTTCGATGACCAGTGGGAGCAGTTTGGCGGAGGGCTCTGAGCAGTAGATGGGGCCTTTGAATCCGGCGGCCATGAGGTATGGCAGTCTTCCGATGTGGTCGATATGGACGTGGGTGACGATCAGGGCGAAGACGGCGCTGAGGTCGAAGTGGATCTGGTGTTGTTCGAGGCTGTCGAGGTGGTCGGCGTCCTGGCCCTGGAAGAGGCCACAGTCTACGAGTACGGCGTGGTCGGGGCTGGCGATGTAGCGGTGGCAGCTGCCGGTGACGCCATCGGCGCCGCCGTGGTGTTGGAATTTTGGGTAGTCCATTGGTGTTTTCCCGTTCTCTTCGTAGAACTCCCAGGGCGTGACGGGGAGACCCTTTCAAGACACGCCGTACATACGGTCCTACGCGCTCCTGGCGCTTACGGACACTTCCCACATCCCTGTGGGGCGTCCACGTAGGCTCGGATCGCGGGTCCCCCGCTCTACGGTCTTGAAAGGGTCTCCCCGTCACGCCCCTCCGTGGTAAACATTTTGCTCAGTAGCTATAACACACATTCTAGCCATATAAGACAAGGGCCAGCGCGGGGCGCTGGCCCTTGATAGTGACGGTCTGATGCCTGACGCGACGGACCGTGCGTTTGCTCGTCCTGAGCTGTGCAGGCGGGCTGCACTTCCTGGTTCCCCTACCTCTTGAGCTGCTTCCTGTGACGTCTTGTCAGTGCTCGTCCTGTTGGCATCCTGCCTGAGGTTCCTTTGCCGTTCCTGGCGGGGTGTTTCTCCTTTCGCTTCCCTGTGATGTGTATTCTCCACGGATACCGGGGTGTGGGAAATACGAGATTGTGGGTGGGTTTTGTAGGAGATTGACTACAAAGGTGGGGTTGTGTGAATTCGGTCACGCTTGTGGGGGTTGAATTAATGCGAGCGGGTGTTTTGTCAGGTGGTGACGGCGGATGCGGCCAGGCTTGGTGACGGCGGATGCGCTTCGCTTATCCGCCCCACGCAGACCACGGCAGTTGGCGTTGGGCGGATCGGTCCGACGCCTCGGAGCCGAAGGCGCATCCGCCGTAACCTCAACCAAACGCACTATGCTGCATGATCTTTCAGCAATGGCCAAGCACCCTGTTTCGAGGCCTCCAAAACAACCACTTCCACAATAGTTCCATCTTCAGCGTAACTGATGTGAGTATTCCAATCCTGAGAGGTTTCTCTTGAAATTTCTTTATCTGAGAGGTGCAACACCAAAATGTCGTCTACTTCATCATAAGTTGTTCGCATTGCCTTCCTCCCATTCAAAGTGATGCATGACGGTTTTTACCACAAGCTGCTCTTCCAGAACAACTGCCGCGCAAAGCAGATTATCCTGCCTGCCAGGTACCTCAAGGGCTGTCCAAAACCGCTTTTCATCCTTATAACGAACCTCTCCAGACTCAAGGAGTTCGATCAAAAGCTCTTCAGTTATATGCCGCTGAGCCATTCTAGTGTAGGCGTGCCGACTTATTTGGACTTGGGCATTAAAGCGGTGGCAAAACATTCCGTTTTTTACTCCCGACTGTCTCTCTAATCCATATAAGACAAGGGCCAGCGCGAGGCGCTGGCCCTTGATAGTGACGGTCTGATGCCTGACGCGACGGACCGTGCGTTTGCTCGTCCTGAGCTGTGCAGGCGGGCTGCACGTCCTGATTCCCCTACCTCTTGAGCTGCTTCCTGTGACGTCTTGTCAGTGCTCGTCCTATTGGCGTCCTGCCTGAGGTTCCTTTGCCGTTCCTGGCGGGGTGTGTTTCCTTTCGCTTCCCTGTGATGTGTATTGTCCATGGGGCAGATGGCGCGGGAAATAGGAGATTGTGGGTGGGTTTTGTAGGAGATTGACTACAAAGCTGGGAGGGTGTGATTTGGGTCACGTTTTCAGGGTCAATCAACGGCTGTGAGTGTTTGGCCGAATGGTAACGGCGGATGCGCTTCGCTCCGATGCGTCGGACCGATCCGCCCTACGCCGCCTGCCGTGCTACCCGTAGGGCGGATAAGCGAAGCGCATCCGCCGAAACCATGCCTACGCACGGGAGCCCCGTAGGTCGGTTTAGGCCAAACGCCGTAAACCGACAATGTAACTCGGGGGTTGGCGTCGGCTTACGGCCCTTGGCCTAAGCCGACCTACTGGACTACGGGAAGCCGGGCGTGAAACTGCGACATTAAATGTTTTACATTGAGTTGTTTGTTGGGTAATCTGGGTGTTTTCTGATCACTGATGGATGGGTTATGGGTGGTAAAAAGCTCTCTGCGGATGACTTGAACCGGCTGCGTAAGCAGGCGGTGCGGCTGCGGATTGAGCAGAAAACCTATAAGGAAATCAGTGAGTTAACGGGGTTAACTCGACCGACTATTACGGACGCTTACAAGCGGTTTGTGGCCGGGGGTTGGGCGGCGGTGGAGACTAAGGCTCGGGGGCGTCGGGGGCGCGAAGCGTCTAATACCCGTGAATACGCGACGACGAGTGCAACCCAATTGCGAGCGGCAGATGCAGAGGGTGTGACAACGGCGGATGCGCACTCTGTGCTTATCCGCCCTACACCAGCCGCGCCGAGCTTTGAGGGTGAGCTTTGGAGTCTTCGGGCTGTGAGCGGGTTTCTGGAGACTCGGGGGATTGAGGTTACTGGGCGGAGTGCCGGGCGGTATATGGAGCGGTGGGGGTTGAACGTCGCTGATGGGCCTTCCCGTGAGGTGCTGGATCAGGTGTTTGCCGAACGTGCGGAGGAGCCTGGGCGACGGAAGGTGCTTACCGGGGGTGTTCGCTCTATCAATGGTGAGTTTGAGGGTGAGCCGCTGCGCGGCTATCAGCTCTTTGCCCGGGACGGTCGAGGCCAGTTATTGTGGTCGGCCTTCCCTACCCCGCCTCGTGCGGACGATATCGCCGCGTTTCTTGAACGCCTGGAACAAACCCTGGGCGACGAGGCGGTTCTGGTGTTTCAGTCGGTGGATTTAAGCCGGCATGAGCTGCTGCGACCTTGGTTGGCCGGCGACAAACCGATTCAGCTTTTGACGATACCCCACTGGCCAACCGATCCCCAGACGCCCTCCCCAACCGTAGGGTGGCATAAGGCCGACGGCCGTCATCCACCATTGAATAGTCCCAACCCGTCACACCCAAAGGCCAAACAATCACAACCCGATGCCGACCCCTCGGCATTGCGCAATCCACAGAAGAGGAATCCTATGGCACTCACACACCTCCAGCGGCTGGAAGCCGAGAGCATTCAGATTATGCGCGAAGTGGTCGCGGAAACGGAGAATCCGGTGATGCTGTACTCCATCGGTAAAGACAGTGCCGTGATGCTGCACCTGGCGATGAAGGCCTTCGCGCCGTCCGTTCCGCCCTTCCCTCTGCTGCACGTGGATACCACCTGGAAGTTTCAGGAGATGTATAAGTTCCGCGCGCGCATGGCGAAGGAAACCGGCATGAAGCTGATTGTCCACGTCAATGAAGAAGGCCGCGCCCAGGGCATCAACCCCTTTACGCATGGCTCGGCCATTCATACCGACATCATGAAAACCGAGGCGCTCAAGCAGGCGTTGACCAAGTACGGGTTCGATGCGGCTTTTGGGGGCGCGCGTCGGGATGAGGAGAAGTCCCGTGCGAAGGAGCGGATTTTTTCCTTCCGTACCGCCAACCACCGGTGGGACCCGAAGAACCAGCGCCCGGAAATCTGGAAGCTGTACAACGCCAGAAAACACCCGAAAGAGTCCATTCGTGTGTTCCCGCTGTCGAACTGGACGGAGTTGGATATCTGGCAGTACATCCACCTGGAGCAGATTCCGATTGTGCCTTTGTATTACTCCGCCGAGCGCCCGGTGGTGGAGCGCGACGGTACGCTGATCATGGTGGACGATGACCGGATGCCGTTGAATCCCGGCGAGGTGCCGATGATGAAGAAGGTGCGTTTCCGGACCTTGGGTTGTTATCCGTTGACCGGCGCGGTTGAGTCCGAGGCGGATACTCTGCCGGATATTATTCAGGAGATGTTGTTGACCCGCACTTCGGAGCGCCAGGGGCGGATGATTGACCATGATTCTTCCGCGTCGATGGAGAAGAAGAAGCAGGAAGGGTATTTTTGAGCAATATTTGGGTTGGGTTTTGGCGAGAGTGGTGTGTCATCACGTCCGGTCCGGGAAGGGAAACCCCTTTCAAGACACGCCGTAAACCCATCCCTGGGGGCTCGCCTCGCGGACTCCCGCCGCTTACGGTCTTGAAAGGGGTTTCCCTTCCCGGACCTCAGCACCCAAATTTGCGTAGGGCGGATAAGGGCGCAGCCCGCATCCGCCGATGCCAAAAGAGATTCACAGGATAAGATTATGAGCCACCAATCGGAATTGATTGCAGAAGACATTAATGAATATCTGGAGCAGCACGAGCACAAGAGCCTGTTGCGCTTTATTACCTGCGGTAGCGTAGACGATGGCAAGAGCACCCTCATTGGGCGCTTGCTGTTTGAATCCAAAATGCTGTTTGAAGACCAGCTCGCCGCCGTGGAAGCGGATTCGGCCCGTTGGGGTACCCAAGGTGAGGAGATGGACTTTGCCCTGCTGGTGGATGGACTGGCCGCCGAACGCGAGCAAGGCATTACCATCGACGTGGCCTACCGGTTTTTCTCCACCGACCGTCGTAAGTTCATTGTTGCCGATACTCCGGGGCATGAGCAGTACACCCGCAATATGGTGACCGGCGCCTCCACCGCCGATGCGGCGATTCTGATGGTCGATGCCCGCAAGGGCATCCTGACCCAGACCAAGCGCCACAGTTATCTCGCCGCACTGATCGGCATTCGCCACGTGGTGGTGGCGATCAACAAGATGGACCTGATGGATTATTCGGAAAAAACGTTTAATCGCATCGTTGAGGAATATCGTGAGTTCGCCAAGCAGATCGGCCTGGAGAACATCACCTTTATTCCGATGTCCGCGCTCCGGGGCGACAATATCATTGAGCGCAGCGAGCGCATGCCCTGGTATCGGGGTACAACTTTGATGGGTTACCTCGAAACGGTCGAGGTGGATGATGAACTGATGCAGGAATCGCCCTTCCGCATGGCGGTGCAGTGGGTGAACCGACCCAATCTGGATTTTCGGGGCTTCTCCGGGCAGCTCGCCAGCGGGGTCATTCACCCGGGCGATAAAATACGCACCCTGCCCTCCGGTCGAGAAAGTTACGTGGAGCGCATTTACACGCTCGACGGTGATCTGGACAAAGCCGTCGCTGGGCAGTCCGTGACCCTGACCCTGACTGACGAGATCGATATCTCCCGGGGTGACCTGCTCTGTGCCTCAGACACACCGGCTTCCGTCGCCAATCAGTTCGAGGTGACCATCGTCTGGATGAATGACGACCCGATGCTGCCGGGCCGCACCTACCTGATGAAGATCGGCGCCAAAACCGTGTCGGCCACTATCACCGACATCAAGTATCAGGTAAATGTGAACACCCTGGAGCACACTGCGGCCAAAAACCTGGCGCTGAACGGCATCGGGGTGTGCACCATCAATCTGGACCAGGACATCGCCTTTGATGCCTATAAAGACAACCACGATACCGGTGGTTTTATTCTTATTGACCGCCTGACTTACAACACCATGGGCGCAGGCATGATCCACTTCTCCCTGCGCCGCAGCCAGAACATTACCGTTCAGCACGTGGATGTGAACAAGCAGGCGCGTCAGCAGTTGAAGAACCAGAAGCCCTGCGTCCTGTGGTTGACCGGTTTGTCCGGCGCGGGCAAATCCACCATTGCCAACCTGGTGGAGAAGAAGCTGTATGCGCGGGGGCATCACACCTACCTTCTGGACGGCGATAACGTGCGTCACGGTCTGAACAAGGACCTGGGCTTTACCGACGCGGACCGGGTGGAGAACATCCGCCGGATTGCGGAAGTGGCCAAGCTGATGGTGGACGCGGGGCTGATTGTGATTACCGCGTTTATTTCGCCCTTCCGCTCGGAGCGGGATATGGCTCGCAACCTGTTGGAAGCCAATGAGTTTGTGGAGGTGTATGTGGATACGCCTCTGGAAGTGGCTGAGCAGCGGGATGTGAAAGGCTTGTATCGCAAGGCGCGCAAGGGTGAATTGAAGAACTTTACCGGGATCGATTCGCCTTATGAGCCGCCGGTGAATCCGGAGTGTGTGTTGAATACCACGGATATTTCCGCCGATGAGGCCGCCGAGCGGGTGATTCAGTTTATGGCGGATCGGGGGTATTTGACGTAGGGAGAAGGTTGCGTAGGGCGGATAAGGGCGCAGCCCGCATCCGCCGTTACCACGCGTGACGTGTATTTACGGCGGATGCGCTTCGCTTATCCGCCCTACTTCTTGGCACTATCCAATGTACGGGTTATGGCGGCGACGGCGCCGCCGATGTCGGCGAATTCGGCGGGGAGTATCATGGTGTTGTTTTCTTTCGCCAACTTGCCGAACTCACGTACGTACTGTTCCGCTACACGTAAGTTCACCGCATCCTTGCCGCCTTCCAGGTTGATGGCTTCCGCGACGCGGCGAATACCTTCGGCGGTGGCGGTGGCGATCATTTCGATTTCCCGCGCTTTACCTTCGGCTTCGTTGATCTGGCGCAGCTTTTCGGCTTCGGACAGGTTGATGGTTTCCTGCTTCTGCCCTTCGGATACGTTGATTTTTGCCTGACGCTCGCCTTCGGATTCGGCGACGGTGGCGCGGCGTTCACGCTCGGCCCGCATTTGCTTTTCCAGCGCATCTAGAATGGTGGCGGGCAGTTCGATGTCGGCAATTTCGTAGCGCATGACTTTCACGCCCCAGGGTTTGGCCGCTTCGTCCAGCGCCTGCACTACCTGGACGTTGATCGACTCTCGCTCTTCAAAAGTTTTATCCAGATCGATTTTACCCACCACAGAACGCAGGGTAGTTTGCGCCAGCTGGATGCCGGCGTAGCGGTAGTCGCTGATGCCGTAGCTGGCAAGTTTCGGGTCGATGACCTGCAGGTAGATGACGCCGTTGACGACGACCTGAATGTTGTCTTTGGTTACGCAGGCCTGGCTGGGGACGTCGATGGCTTCTTCTTTCAGTGTGTGTTGGTAGGACACTTTGTCGATGAAGGGGATCAGGATGTGGAAGCCGGCTTCGAGGGTTTTGGCGTATTTGCCGAGGCGCTCGACGATGAAGGCGGATCGCTGCGGGACGATGCGGACGGTTTTGACGAGGGTGATGATGACCAGCGCGACGATGGCCAGCATGATGATTGTGGGGATATCAAGTTCCATTGGTGGTTCTCCGGGTTAAGGTAATGAATTATGCAGTTCCATCAGATTGCAGAGTCGCGTCACGCACGGTTACGGCGGATGCGCGCCGTCGGCGCTTATCCGCCCTACGCGAGTTGCCGTGGTATGTGTAGGGCGGATAAGCGAAGCGCATCCGCCGTAACCCGACTCGACGCATCCGCCGTTACGGTTTGGTGGCACTAACAACCAAAATAATGCCTTTGTGTTCGCTGACCCACGCGGAGTCGCCCATTTTCAGGGAGTCGGGAGATTCGGCGTCCCATTTGGCGCCGTTGAGCTGCACGGTGCCGGTGCCGTCGGTGAAGTCGGTCAGGACTTTGACTCGGGAGCCGATGACGCCGGCGTCGTCCATATCTTTGGCGGAGGGGTCGGCTTCGGTGCCGCGTAGCCAGCGGTGGAAGTGCTTTCGCAGGGCGAACAGGGCCACGAGGCTGAACACGGCGAAGACGGCCAGTTGGGCGGCCAGGGTGTCGATGATGCCCAGTAGTGTGAGCACGCCTACCAGTAGCGCGCCTATGCCGAAGAAGGCGGCGATCAGTCCGGGAATGAAGAGTTCGGAGAGCAGTAGGGCGATGCCCAGCAATAGCCAGAATGCGTAGGTGGTGATCAGCATAGTAACGTCCGTGCGGTTGTTATTGGTTCAGGCAGCCATAGTACCATCCACCGCCGTGCACGGCACCCATTGCTCTCGCGTGGGTCGGATTACGCGCTGTGCGCTAATCCGACCTACTGAGGGCGTGGGTGGGGACTTCTATTTGTTGGGGCTGGTTGAGGAGGTTGAGTAGCAGGACCACCCGCTCCTCTCCTTTGGTGGCGTGCACCACCGCTTCCAGTTCGCGGAAGGCGCCCTTGGTGATCACCACCCGGTCTCCTGCCCTGAATAGAGGTTCTGGTTCGGCGCCATTTAGCAGCGCGCAGTGTTGCCGGAGGCCTTCGATGATATCGTCGGGTACCGGTTTGGGCACGCCATTGAAGGTCACCACCTGGGCGACGCCGCGCGTGGAGCGGATGACGCCCCAGTTGCTCTCGTCGTCCAGACGAATGAACAGGTAGTGCGGGAATAACGGCTCGGTAACGAGCCGGTATTTGTCGCGGTGTTTGCGTTTGACCCGGTGCGACGGAAGAAAGCACTCAAAGCCCTGGTTGGCGAGGTGCTCCTCGGCCCGAAACGCGTGCCGCGGTTTGCATTGCACCAGGTACCATTGGGGTTGGGTCATAACATCTTCATCGGGCACGTTCTGCGAGCCGGGTTGTTGGCAATCGTTTGGCGAATCCGCAGAATTTGGTTTCGGCGGATGCGTCGGGTTGGGTTACGGCGGATGCATGACGTTTGGTTACGGCGGATGCGCTTCGCTTATCCGCCCTACACAAGCTGCCGAGCCATCCGTAGGGCGGATAAGGGCAAAGCCCGCATCCGCCGTTGCCAGCCTTTACGATGGCCGGCCCACGGAGTAGTACGTAAACCCTTTTTTGACCATCCGCTTGGGATCAAACAGGTTCCGGCCGTCGAACACCAACGGCTGAGCCAGTTGTTGTTTGATGAGGTCGAAATCCGGGGCGCGGAAGGCCTGCCATTCGGTGACGATCACCAGGGCGTCGGCGCCCTTGAGGGTGCTTTCCTTGGTGCCGCACAGGCTCAGGTCGTCACGGGTGCCGTAGATACGCTGGGTTTCTTCCATCGCTTCCGGATCATAAGCCTGCACCGTCGCGCCGGCGGCCCAGAGGGCTTCCATCAGCACCCGGGCCGGGGCTTCGCGCATGTCGTCGGTGTTGGGCTTGAACGACAGGCCCCAGACGGCGAAGGTTTTGCCCTTCAGGTCGCCGCCGTAGTGTTTGTTGATTTTCTGGAACAGGGTGGTTTTCTGTTCGTTGTTACGCGCTTCTACCGACTTGAGTACTTTGGCGTCAAAGTTGATGTCGTCCGCGGTGCGAATCAGGGCCTGGACGTCTTTCGGGAAGCAGGAGCCACCGTAGCCCACGCCGGGGTAGATAAACTGGTAGCCAATGCGCGGGTCGCTGCCGATGCCCTGGCGCACGGCTTCGATATCCGCACCCAGCAATTCGGCCAGGTTGGCAATTTCGTTGATAAAGCTGATTTTGGTGGCCAGCATGCAGTTGGCGGCGTACTTGGTCAGCTCGGCGCTGCGCACGTCCATGATCATGACTTTGTCATGGTTACGGTTGAACGGCGCGTACAGCTCGCGCATGACTTCCTCGGCGTAGTCGTCATCGGTGCCGATGATAATGCGGTCCGGCTTCATGCAGTCGGCCACGGCGGAGCCTTCTTTCAGGAATTCGGGGTTGGACACCACGGCGAACTCGAGGTCGGTGCGGCCGCGCTTTTCCAGGGTTTCCGCGACTTTGGCTTTTACCTTGTCGGCAGTGCCCACGGGCACGGTGGACTTGTCGATAATGACCTGGCGCTTTTCCATGTGGGTGGCAATGGTCTCGGCCACGGCCAGCACGTATTTGAGGTCGGCGGAGCCGTCTTCGTCCGGCGGAGTACCTACAGCGATGAATTGCAGGTCACCGTGTTTAACGGCCTCGGCCGCGTCAGTGGTGAAATGCAGGCGGCCAGCGGCGTAGTTTTCGGTCACCAGCGGCTCCAGGCCGGGTTCGTAAATCGGGATTTCACCGTTTTTAAGGCGCTCGACCTTTTTGGCGTCTACATCAACACAGACCACGTCATGGCCGACTTCGGAGAGGATGGCGCCTTGCACCAGACCGACGTAGCCGGTGCCAAATACGGTAACTTTCATGCGGGTAAGGTCCCTTTCATAAAGAGAGTGGATTTCGTTGGGGCGTATGATAACGGGGTTGGGTGGGTATTTCTATGTGTGGGTTTGGTAGCGGCGGATGCGGCGGGGTTTGGTAGCGGCGGATGCGGCCTTTGGCCTTATCCGCCCTACGCAGGTTTATACCGCTGCGCTAGGCCGTAGGGCGGATAAGGCCAAAGGCCGCATCCGCCGCTCCCACTACTGATACCGCGCAGACAGTGCCTGATAGAGGTCATCTTTGAAGCTGGGACTCCCCGCATCCAGTTCCCGCACGACTTCCACCAGGTGCTCATTATCTTCCCGGCCATCCTGCCAGTGCTTGCGGTAGCTGCCATCCTTGTACCCGTGGTCCTGGCGAAAGAAGTTGAGGACGTTCTTACCGACATAGCCCCGATAGAGGTCTTCAAAGCTCATATCGACACCCGCCATCAGGCGGCCGAATTTGCCGATGTGGAACTGGCGGTCGGCCAGGGTGGCGCCGGCGAAGGCTTCCAGGTCGAGGCGGAAGTCGGGCTCGTCGGTAGTGACGTCGAGCTGTTGGTCGATATCGGAGGCCAGCGCATCGAGGTCGTCGCTGTTCTGCAGGAGGATGCTGAGGCCGAAGTGCCAGATGTCGATGAGTTCGAGGGCGACCTGGTCGGTATCTGGGGTCTGTTTTTTCCACCATTTCCAGCCGTAGTGTTCGAGCAGCTCCGCGCATTCGATCCAGATGGCGCGGTAGAACTCGAATTGCTGGGAGCGCCATTCCGGGTGGACTTTGGTGTTCATGCTGTCTTGCAGGTCGAGCATGATCATCAGTTGTTGGGTGCGGGGCATCAGGTGTCTCCGGTTGGTTTTTGTGGCGGCATTATACATTGATTGTTTGGAGCGTTGACGGAGCCCGGTAGCGGCGGATGCGCGCTTCGCGCTTATCCGCCCTACACGACCTGCCGTGGTTTGCGTAGGGCGGATCGGTCCGACGCCTCGGAGCCGAAGGCGCATCCGCCGCTGCCTAACCCCGGGCCTTCGGAAACAACCGATGGAAATTCTCGGTGGTCTGCTCCGCGAGCTTTTCTACGGGCATTCCCCGGAGATCGGCGACAAACTCTGCCACTTCGCGTACGTATTGGGGCTCGTTGGATTTTCCCCGGTGCGGGACCGGCGCCAGGTATGGGGAGTCGGTTTCGACCAACAGGCGGTCGAGGGGGATCTGTTTGGCCACTTCGCGCAGGGCTTTGGCGCTGTTGAAGGTGACGATGCCGGACAGGGAGATGTAGTAGCCGAGGTCGAGGGCCTGGCTGGCCATGTCCCAGGTTTCGGTGAAGCAGTGGAGGACGCCGGCGTGTTCGGTGCTGCCGTGTTCGCGGATGAGGGCCAGGGTGTCTTCCCGGGCTTCGCGGGTGTGGACGATGATGGGCAGTCCTGCTTGGGCACCGGCTTTGAGGTGCAGGGCGAAGCTTTCCTGTTGGAGTTCTTTGGTCTGCTCGGCGTAGTGGTAGTCGAGCCCGGTTTCGCCCAGGCCGATGACTTCGGGTGCCCCGCCCCACTCTACCAGCTGTTCGACGGTGGCGGTGCCGGATTCGACGTCGCAGGGGTGGACGCCGACGGAGGCGTAGACGTCGGGGTATTGGCGGGCGATGTCGACGACGGTTTCGCGGTTTTCGAGGCTGACGCCGATGCACAGGAATTGCCGGATGCCCCGCTCTCTGGCGGCGTCGAGGGCGGCGTTGAGGTCGCCGTTGTAGGGTTTGAGGTCGATGCGGTCGAGGTGGCAGTGGGAGTCGGTCAGCATTGCAGTCGGTCGTAAATTCGGGTGAATGGGCGTTCGGGCGGGAATTGTCGCATACCAAGGGTGCGTATGTCGTGCCGGGGTTTAGTCAGAAGTCATCACGCCCGGACCTGGAGGGGGTAAAGCCTTTCAAGACACGCCGTAAATACGGTCCCCTTCGCGCTCCCGGCGCTTCGGGACACTTCCCACATCCATGTGGGGCGTCCACGCAGGCTCGAATCGCGGGTCCCCCGCTCCACGGTCTTGAAAGGCTTGACCCCCTCCAGGTCCTCAGTGCCACGTCATCACCAACGATTGCGGCGAGTTCGGTTGGAAATCACATATCTGCGTAGGGCGGATAAGCGCGAAGCGCGCATCCGCCGTAACCCAACCCGGACGACGCGCTACATGGTATGCGTCGGCCTCTCGGACTCGAGGGAGCCGGCGAGGTAGGTTTCGATTTTGTTGACGGCGGTGTTGTCTTGGTCGCTGAATTGGACGCCTATGCCGGCGGCGCGATTGCCTTGGGCGCCTTTTGGGGTGACCCAGACGACTTTGCCGGCGACGGGGATTTTTTCGGGTTCGTCCATTAGGTTGAGGAGCATGAAGACTTCATCGCCCAGTTTGTAGCTTTTGCCGGTGGGGATGAACAGGCCGCCGTTTTTGACGAAGGGCATGTAGGCCGCGTAGAGCACGGCTTTGTCTTTGATGGTGAGAGAAAGTATCCCGTTTCGGGCACCGCCAAGTGCGTGCATACTCTGCTCCGGTGTTGGATTTTGGTGAAACAGTAATGGATTCGGGTCCGGGTGTCCAGACAAGGTGTTTTCGTCGGGTCCGGGCCTCGGAGGGGGAAGCCTTTTCAAGACACGCCGTACATACGTCCCTGTAGGCTCGGATCGCGGGTCCCCCGCTCCACGGTCTTGAAAAGGCTTCCCCCTCCGAGGCCCTCAGCGCCACACGTTACGTTATCTGCTTAGGTGGCGTAGGGCGGATAAGCGAAGCGCATCCGCCGTAACCCAAACTCTACGCCGCCTTCATCGCCTGCCGCATCACGACACCCCAATCCAACAACAACTCTTCCAATAGTAGCTGTTTGTTGGGGTTGGCGCCGCTGAGCCATTGGCTTTTGACGGTGAGGAGTTTTTCCAGGTACCGGTGTAGAAGCGCCGGGGGGATGCGCTGGAATTGGTGTTGGAGGTGATCCGGCAGCGGTTTGAAGGTGGAGACGTCGGCGCCGGCTTGCCATCGGGCCAGGTCGTAGAGCCAGATGAGAAGCCATTCGATGGCTTCGCCGACGTCGCCTTTTTGCCATTGGTCGGCAAGTTGGATTGCGGTGAGCTGCTGGTCGCAGAGTCTGATGAAGTCTTTTTCGCGCTGTCGGCGTTGTTCGAGGGCGTCGCCTTCGAGCAGGGCCAGGGCGTGCAGGGGGGCACCTCGGCCGAGTTCGAGCAGGGCTTCGGGTTCGAAGCCGCTGCCGGAGACCAGGGGGTTGAGCCAATTCAGGACCTGGGCCTGGGGCGGGATGGCGAAGCTGCGCAGTTGGCAGCGGCTGCGAATGGTGGGCAGCACGGCGCTGGGGGTATGGCTGATGAGGATCAGCACGGTGTCATCAGCGGGCTCTTCCAGGGTTTTGAGCAGGGCGTTGGCGGAGTTGGCGTTCATGGCTTCGGCCGGCTCTAGGATGACGACTTTGTAGCCGCCCTGTTGGGCGGTGGTGCCCAGGGTCTGGGTGAGTTCGCGGATAGCGTCGATTTTGATGGCTTTGCCCGGCTCTTCCGGCTGCAGCACGGTGAGGTCGGGGTGGGTCTGGGCTTTGAGCAGGCCGCAGCTGTGGCATTTGCCGCAGGCGGTGTCTTGCTGGGGTGTCTGGCACAGGAGCCGCTGGGCCAGTGCGGTGGCCAGGTGTACTTTGCCGATGCCTGGGGGGCCGGCGAACATGAGGGCGTGTGGCAGTTGGCCTTCGCTGATTTGGCGGTTGAGGCGTTGCCAGGGTTCTTTTTGCCAGGGATATGGCAGTGCCGGGAAGTGTTCGGACATGGGGCGTCGGTTTCAGTTGAAGTTTGGCGGTATTGTACGCGTTCGGGTTGGTGGTTGCCCAGCGGTTGGTTTTTGGGGACTTTGTGTCTGGGGCTCCGGATGGATAGCCCCTTGCGAGACACGCCGTAAACCCATCCCTGGGGGCTCGACGCGCGGATTCCCGCCGCTTACGGTCTCGCAAGGGGCTATCCATCCTCCGCAGCAGCTCATCACGCTCCGGGAACTAGCACCCCTGACGAGTACCATCTGTCCGCACGTACCTCAATGGATTGCCGTTACCCAGCGCGTAGGGCGTGGTAAGCGCGAAGCGCGCACCCGCCGGCCAATGAGGCCTCGCCAAACACATGGATCTACCGCCATTCCGCCAACAGGGTACAATGCCGGTTTTTTGATGGGGACGGTTGTGCTTCCTGAGATTGTCTATGCCGATGACACGCTGTTGGTGGTCAATAAACCCGCTGGGTTGTTGACGGTGCCGGGGCGTGGGCCGGAGAAGCAGGATTGTCTGATCAACCGGTTGTTGGTCCCCTACCCCAATGCCCGGATTGTGCATCGGCTGGATCAGGCGACGTCGGGGTTGGTGGTGATTCCGTTGGGGTATGAGGCGCAGAAGCATTTGGCGCGGCAGTTTGAGCAGCGCTCGGTGCATAAGTGTTATACGGCGGTGGTTGGCGGGGTCATGGCGGATGAGGCCGGCGAGGTGGATTTGCCGTTGATCTGCGACTGGCCGAATCGACCCCGCCAGAAAGTTGACTATAATGACGGCAAGGCGGCGTTGACTCGCTATCGGGTTCTGCAGCGTAGCGCGGATGCCACGTGGGTGGCGCTGGAGCCGGTAACGGGACGGTCGCATCAGCTTCGGGTGCATATGCAGGCACTGGGGCATCCCATTCTGGGGGATAATCTTTACGCCACGCCGGCGTATCTGGCCGCGTCGGACCGCCTGCTGCTGCACGCCACCACGATTGAATTTACCCATCCGCAGACCGGTTCACCCGTGCACTGTGAGTCACCGCCCGTTTTTTAGCCGGTGTTATTGCCAAAGCTTCTCCCCAAGGCAAAATCAAGACCATTTTCTAATAACACCCAAATGGGTTATTGCACCTGCTTATATAATGGGCCACAATTTAATCACTAACATTTTTTTACGTTTCACCCAGTTCTCCCTTCACAGGTTTTTAAAATGAAAAAAACGCTTCTCAGCATGGCCTTGATGGCCGCTTCTGGTGCCGCTGTTGCCGGTGATTACTATAACGGTCGCCTGACCGGCATGTCCGGCGCGGGTTACGCCACCGGTGGTTACGCCGACGGCGTGGTGTACAACCCCAGCCTGGGTGCCAAGTTTGATGAGCAGGACGATTTTGGTCTGGTTTTCAACGGCGGTGTGTTGGGTGAAGACGAAGACGACCTGATCGATGGCCTGGAGGATCTGGCAGATTACCTGGATGAGCTGGAAGAGAAAACCGCCTACGACTATTTCGACGAAATTGGTGGTTTTGACCCCAATGACCCGCTGGCATCGGAGCAGGAAGCGCGTCAGCTGATCGAAGAAGAAGCCGAAGAAGCCATTCGTCGCCTGGAGAATATCGCGGACAAGACCGCCAATATTGGTGCCGGTGGCAGCTTTGTTCTGGCCCTGCCCAATGATCTTCTGTCACTCTCCGTGGTCGGCAAGACCCGCATTGAGGCCGCTGTTCAGACAGTAGTCAACGAAGAAGACTACCAATATATCCGCGACGCGGTTGGCGAAACCAACTTCGATCCAGCAGGACTGCAGTCTTATGGTGTAGGACGGGGTGCGGCCGTTTCCGAAGTTGGCCTGGCGATGGCCAAAAGCCTGCAGACCGGTGAGGATTCCCGCCTGCTGCTGGGTGCCACGCCCAAGTGGATGCACGTGATGACCTTTGTGTACTCCGCTACCGTGGACGATTTTGAGGAAGACGATTTCGACGGTGATGAGTACACCGTGGAAACCGACGATGTGAACATCGACCTCGGCGCGACTTACCTGTGCGGCGACATGCGCTATGCTCTGACGGTATCAAACCTGATCAGCAATGAGTACGAGACCATTGTGCCCGGCGACACGCTGGAAATTAAGCCGCGTGCCACTACCGCTGTCGGTTACGAGGGTAGCTGGTTTACTGCCGAGGTGGCTGCTGACCTGAATACCAGCCCCAACTTCGCCACCGGACAGGAGACTCAGTTCGTCCGCGCTGGCGCCGAGCTGAATGCCTTTGATTGGGCACAGTTGCGGGTGGGCTTCCAGCGTGATCTGGAAGATAACGTGGAAGATACCGTATCGGTGGGTATTGGCTTCTCGCCCTTCAACGTGGTGAATGTGGATATTGCCGGCTTTACCGGTGATGGCAATACTGCCGGTGCTTCCATGCAGTTGGGCCTGCGGTTCTAAAACGCAGAACGCCACCCCTCGTAGGGTGGCATAAGCGCGAAGCGCGTCATCCACCGGTATCAGTCCAGCTTCGGCATCGGTGGATGACGGCCTTCGGCCTTATGCCACCCTACGTTGTCATGCACATTTTACAGGTTGGTCAAGACCTGTTTGATAGCCTGCTGGACCTGCTCCAGGGGTTGTCCGGCATCGACCACCGCGTAGCGGTTCGGTGCTCGGGCGGCCAATTCGTGGTACACCGCCCTCACCCGCTCGAAAAACGCCACCGCTTCTCCCTCAAACCGATCCGGCACACTGCGCTGGCTGGCGCGCGCCAGGCCTTTCTCTACGTCAATATCCAGAATGACCGTCAGGTCCGGGCGCAGCTCGCCCTGCACCAGGGTTTCCAGCTGGGCGATGACACTCTGATCAAAGCCCCGACCGCCGCCCTGATAGGCGTAGGTCGAGTCCGTGAAGCGATCGCACAGTACCCAGGTGCCGGCCGCCAGCGCCGGCTTGATTACCTGTTCCAGATGTTGGGCCCGGGCCGCGAACACCATCAGCAATTCCGCCATCGGGTCGACGGTCTCGTCACGGGGGGCCAGCAGCAGGCTGCGTAACTCTTCCGCCAGGGGCGTGCCACCCGGTTCACGGGTGACCAGCACACGATGGCCCTGCCCCTCCAGCCACTGTTGGATGAAGTTGAGGTTAGTGCTCTTGCCGACACCTTCGGTGCCTTCCACGGTAATAAAGCGGCCTGGGGTCACGGGGCGATGGGTTCCTGTGGTTATTGGATGGCATTTCAGGGATGGAGTTTACCATGGTTGAACGGGGATCATCTTCGCATTGCTCCCTCGATGCGCGCGACCTTGTGGTAAGATGCCGGCTTTTAGTCCTAACATAAGGGTTCCATTATGAGCACCGCGTCCAAGGTCACTCTGCACACTTCGCACGGCGATATCACCATTGAACTGAACCACGAAAAAGCGCCCAAAACCGCGGCCAACTTTGCCCAGTACGCGCAGGACGGATTTTTCGATGGCACCATCTTTCACCGCGTGATCAGCAACTTCATGATTCAGGGCGGCGGCATGACGCCCGACATGCAGCAAAAGGCCACGCGCGCGCCGATTGAGAACGAAGCCGACAACGGCCTGGGCAATGCTGTGGGCAGTGTCGCCATGGCGCGCACCAACGACCCGCACAGTGCCTCCTCCCAGTTCTTCATTAACGTACAGGACAACACTTTCCTGAATCACCGCGACAAGTCCATGCAGGGCTGGGGCTACTGCGTGTTTGGTAAGGTTGTGGAAGGCATGGATGTGGTGAACAAGATCAAGGCGGTACCGACTGGCAGCAAGGCCGGGCATCAGGACGTTCCGGTTGAACCGGTTTTGATCGAGAAAGCGACCGTCAGCGAGTAAGTTCTCCCCATGACGCGGTTGTTTATTTCCGATCTGCATTTGAATGAGCGCCAACCCACCGTTACCGAAGGCTTTTTCCGCTTCCTGCGGGACCGGGCCCAGGGCGTGGAGGCGCTTTATATTCTCGGTGATTTTTTTGATGCCTGGATTGGCGACGACGACAGAAGCGAGCTGTCGACGGCGGTTGCTCAGGCACTGAGCGCGCTGGCCGAGTCCGGAACGCGCATCTACCTGATGCACGGTAACCGGGACTTTCTGATTGGCAACGAATTCGCCCGCGCCTGCGGTGCGGAGTTGTTGCCAGACCCGAGTGTCATCAATCTGTACGGGCGCCCCGCCTTGCTGATGCACGGCGACAGCCTGTGTACCCGGGATGCGGAGTATATGGCGTTCCGCCGCCGGGTGCGCTCGCCACAATGGCAGGCGGAAGTGCTCTCCTTACCTCTGGACAAGCGCCGAGAGCTGGCGGCCCATATGCGCTCGCAGAGCCAGAGCATGAACAGCAACAAAGCGCAGGACATCATGGATGTGACCCCTCGAGAGGTGGAAAAAGCCATGCGCAAAGAGCGGACAGACCTTTTGATTCATGGCCACACCCATCGGCCGGCCCGCCATCCGCTGGACCTGAATGGCCAGCCGGGGGAGCGGATTGTGTTGGGGGATTGGCACGAGCGGGGGTGGTGTCTGGTGGCGCAGCCGGGGGTGTTGCAGTTGGAGTCTTGGGAGCTGTAATAGCGTCAGGTGACGGCGGATATTTGGGTAACGGCGGATGCGGGTCATACCGCTGCGCTCGGCTCCGCCCTACGGATAGCTCGGCAGTTCGCGTAGGGCGGATAAGCCGAAGGCGCATCCGCCGTTGCCCCACTTACCGAGCTCACCGCACCACCATCACACCAAACTCTTGCTCACCACCTCGTACACATCCTTGGACAACTTCGGTTCGGCCTTAATGCGCTCCAGCTCGGCGTGCATCAATTCCTGCTGCGCCTTCGGGTACCGCTTCCAACGGGTAAAGGGCGTCACCAGCCGTGCGGCGATCTGCGGATTGACGCTGTTCAGGCGCAGAATCTGATCCCCCAGAAAGCGATACCCTGCCCCGTCGGCACGGTGGAAGTTGATCGGATTGGCGTTGGTAAATGCCCCCACCAGTGCCCGGATCTTGTTCGGGTTGTTAGGCTCGAACGCCGGATGCTGCTCCAGTTCGTGGACCACATCCAGCGTATTGGACCGACTGCTGGTCGCCTGCACCCGCAGCCACTGATCCACCACCAACGGCTCATCTTTCCAGGTCTGGTAAAAGTCCGCCAACACCTGTTCCCGAACCGTTTCGGCACCGGATGCCTGACTGTTGACCAGCTCACCAACCGCCGCGATCGCGTCGGTCATGTTGTTCGCCTGGCGGTACTGTTGCTCGCAGGCCTCGATCATCTCCGGTTCGTTCAGGGTCATCAGATAGCTGAGCGCGGCATTTTTCAGACTGCGCTCGGCAATGTCATCCGCGGTGGGTCGGTATGGTTTACCGTGATCGTAGGCGCGGTAAATCTGGGTCAACTCGGGCTTGAGCGCCTCGGCCAGCGCGCGTTTGACCGCGGCCCGGCTGTGGTGAATGGCCTCCACCTGAATCTCGTCCTGTTGTTCACCCAAGTAAGCCTCCGACGGCAGGCTGAGCATCAAGGCCACCATGGCTTTGTCCAGTGAGTCATCCTGCAACAACAGGCGGTTGGCCTCGATCAATCGCCCATCGATGGTGATGCCACTCAGATCTTCGCCCTTCTGATAGGCGACCATCACGTCCTCGATCACCTCAATGGCCAATTGCTGACTGGCATCCCAGCGGCAGAAACCGTCGCTGTCGCCACTCATCAGGCGCATCAGGTCATCGCGGGAATAGCCATAATACAACTTCACCGGTGCGGAAAAACCGCGCAGCAGGGACGGCACCGGTTTCTCGGGCAGTTGCTCGAACACAAAGGTGTGCTCGGCTTCCGTCAGTTCCAATACGGTGTGGGTGTTGTCGTCGGTCTCCGGGTTTGGAGCCTGCCCCTTGATTTTGAGCGGCAGTGAACCGGCGCTGCCCAACAACCCCATGGCCACCGGAATGTGAAAAGGTTGCTTTTCGGGTTGGCCCGGGGTGGGCGGGCACGTCTGGGCAATGGTCAGGTGGTATTCACCCGCGTCTTCGTCCCAGCGATCCGTCACGGTCAGCTTCGGCGTGCCCGCCTGATCGTACCAGCGCTTGAATTGGGTCAGGTCGCGACCGGATACGGCTTCCAAGGCCGCCACAAAATCCTCGGTCGTAACCGCCTGGCCGTCATGGCGCTCGAAGTACAGATCGGTGCCTTTGCGGAACAGCTCCGGCCCCAACAGGTTGGCCAGCATGCGCACCACTTCGTTGCCCTTCTCGTAAATGGTCAGGGTGTAGAAGTTGGAAATTTCGATGTAGGAATCCGGCCGCACCGGGTGCGCCATGGGCCCGGCGTCCTCGGCGAATTGCAGGGTGCGCAGCATGGATACATCTTCCACCCGCTTGAATGTGGGAGAGCCCATGTCCGCAGAGAAAGTCGCATCCCGATAGACGGTAAAGCCTTCTTTCAGACTCAGCTGAAACCAGTCCCGGCAAGTGACGCGGTTGCCGGACCAGTTGTGAAAATACTCGTGGGCCACGACGCCTTCAACGCGTTGAAAACCGGCGTCGGTGGTGGTTTCCGGCTTGGCCAACACGCAAGCGGTGTTGAAGATGTTGAGGCCTTTGTTCTCCATGGCGCCCATGTTGAAATCGTCTACCGCAACGATCATGAAAATATCCAGGTCGTATTCCCGCCCGTACTGCTCTTCGTCCCACCGCATGGCGTTTTTCAGGGACGTCATGGCGTGGCCGCATTTGTCGAGGTCTTTTGCTTCGACAAAAATCTTCAGCGTCACGTCGCGACCGGACATCGTGGTAAAGGTGTCTTCGATGTGCTCGAGGTTGCCCGCCACCAACGCAAACAGGTAAGCCGGTTTTTTGTGTGGATCGTGCCAGGTGGCAAAGTGGCGGCCATTATCGGCACTGCCCTGCTCGATCAGATTGCCGTTGGAGAGCAACACCGGGAACTGTTTTTCGTCGGCCACCACGGTGGTAAAAAATTCGCTCATTACGTCGGGGCGATCCAGGTACCAGGTAATCTTGCGGAAGCCTTCGGCTTCGCATTGGGTGCAGTACATGGTTCTGGAGCGGTAGAGCCCTTCGAGGGAGGTGTTGTTTTTGGGGTCGATGTCGCCGACGGTGGTCAGTTCAAATTGCTCGGGAGCCTCAGGCAATGTCAGGGTTTCGTCGTCGAGGCGGTAGTCATTGTCGCTAAGCGTTCGACCGTCAATGGACACGGACACGAGTTCGATTTCCTGACCGTGCAGGGTCAGGCCTTTGCCGGTTGGGGTCACGTCGGGGTTGCGGCGCAGTGTCAGTGTGCTGGTGACGCGGGTTTTGTCGGCACCGAGGTCGAAGTGCAGTTCGGTGCGGTCGATCAGGTATTCCGGCGGCCGGTAGTCTTTCAGTTGAATGGCTTTCGGTTGTGCGTCGCGTGCGGACATATGAAACTCCAGCGGATTTGTTTGGTATTACTTGAACTTGATTTGCGGCATGGGGGCCGGCCGAAGGTGGGGTATACCGTTCAAAGACCCGCCGTGAATACATCCCTGTAGGCTTCTCATCGGCATCCATGCCTCAGAGAGTCTTTGAACGGTATACCCCACCTCCGGCCTCCGTGCCACAACTACCGTTTGTAGCGCCCCACCCTTTTACTTCACCTTCGTGGAGAAAACCCTTCACACAGCTACAACGCACGTAGGGTCGATTCCGGGTGTAGGGTTCCCAGACCGTAGAGCCGGGGATCGGCGATCCGAGCCCCCAGGGATGGGTTTACGGCGTGTCTGGGAACCCTACACCCGGAAGCGGCCCGGACGATCCGTTTTACCTCAAAGCGTCACTTCCACTTGAGAGGCTGCTCGGCTTCGGCCACTTCGCCCTCGCCGCCGCAGTGGGTGTGGGGCTTGGGTGGGATGTAGCCGGTGTGTTGCTCCGGGGGTAGATGTTTGTGTTCGTAGGCGATGACCGCCTCCATGCAATGCTGGCGTTGTTCCGGCGTTACCACCCGGCCGTCGGGCCATTTGCCCAGTTCCACCGCGCGCTTGAGGTTTTCATAAACTTCCGGGGTCAGTGAATTGAGCAGGTCTTGGTAGTTCATGGGATCGCTCTGTGTTCAGGTATTGGATGAGTATAACAAATCAACCCGCCTCGGTTTTGCTGGTCAGGATACCCCAGGCCATGCCGGCAAGGAGGCCGCCGAGGTGGGCGCCGTTGGCGATGGAGCCACCGATGAAGCGGTCGACGATGCCAGTGAAGCAGATCACCAGCCAGACCAGCATAAAGCCGATGATGCCCGGCGGGACCGCCAGTATCGGGTGCGGGCTGAACTTCTGGCGCATCCAGATGAATCCGATCAGGGCGTAGACGACGCCCGACATGCCACCAAAGACCGACGGACCACCGGCAAACTGGGCCAGGTTGGCGGCAACGGCGGTGCCTACGAAAAACAGCAGGTAATGACCGACCCCCAATACCGCCTCCAGGCGACGGCCCAGCTCCCAGATCCAGAGGCCGTTGAACAGGATGTGGAAGGCGCTGAAGTGCAGAAATGCGGGGGTCAGCAGGCGCCAGAGTTCGCCCCGAGCCATGGCCTCGCCCCAGTTGCCAAATTCCGGGCCGGCGCCGGTCAGGCTCAGAGGCTGGAACGTCAACCAGGGAATCAGGGCGCCGCCGAGGATATTCATACCAATCAGGGCACCGGCGGCGCTGAGTATCAGCAGCGCGACGGTAACCGGGAACTGTCGGGGGCCGGGGCCGGTGGGTGCCTCGCGACGTGGTGAATCGTCGGTGGGGAGCTCCAGCTCGCCCTGCAACCATCGTTCGGTGAGGTCCGCCAGTGGGTCTACCAGGGCGGGATCCTGGACCCAGATTTGTTGGTGGCTGCCTTCGTCGGTGATGCGGTGGATCAGGCCTCTCTGGTGGAGAAAGCGGCTGAGTTCGGTCAGGTCGCGGGTCAGGGGGAGTTGTTTGACGGGGATCCAGGTCACGGGTGGTCTCGTTGGTTGACATTTTGGGGGCGGGGTCCTTTGGGGGCCTGCCCGGTGATGTTCAGTGTACGTCACGTTCGGTAACGGCGGATGCGCTTCGCTCCGAATCGTCGGACCGATCCGCCCTACGCAAATATCCAGGTGGACATCAAATAATCTATCAGGGGTCGACGTAGGCCCAGACAAATTTTTTCGGGTTCAGTTGCGTTTCTCCGTCGAATCGGTAGGCCACCAGTCGGCCGAACTTGACCGCGCTGTAGTCCAGGCAGCCAATGTTGGATGCTATCGGTTCCGGGTGGCCTTTGAGCCAGTAGTGGCCGACGAATACGGGCTTTTCATCCGCGCCATAGGTTACCATCCGTTGCCGGTGTTCGGGGCTGATCCGTTGCTGACCAAAGCCGTCTGGGAGAGGATCGGGCTGAAACAGGAGCTCTTCGTAGGTCTGCGCATCCGGCGCCCAGAATTTGGTCCGAAAGTGGGTCCGCTCGACCCCGTCGCTGGAAACGATGGTCATGCCTTTGGGCAGAGGCAGGTCCACACCGCTGGTGAGGCGCTGTTTGATGCGCGCGGCATCGCTGCCCGGAATGCCGGTTTCCTGCAGAAAGGCTTCATCGAACCTGCCATCACCAAAGCGGGCCCGGTGCCGGGCGATCAACTCGGCATCCCAACAAGCGTGAACGACGCGAAATTCCGGCCACTCCAGAAACAATGGCTGGCGACGGAACCAGGCCAGGTACGCATTCCACTCATCCGGGTAATCGGCAAACTGCTCGAGGGTTTCGGCAAGCTGGCGGGAGTTGCGGGGCGTATGGGGGCGGAGGTACTCGACCGGGGCCTCCGCAGCGCACCCGGCTTTGGGTGTGCAATAGGCCAACGCATTGAACTCGTGGTTGCCCAGGACCATGCGGGCGGCACCGGCCGTCACCATGGCGTGCACCAGCTGGAGCGCCTCGCGGATTCTCGGCCCTCGATCAATGATATCGCCGACGAAAATCGCCTGGCGGGTGTGATGGTAGTAGCCACTTGGGCCTTGCCGGTAGCCAAGCTTGTGCAGAAGCCGCTCGAGAGTCTCGGCGCAGCCATGCACGTCGCCGATCACATCGTAGCCCCGCCACTCACCCGATAAACCCGCTCCGGCCAACTCTGAGCCCATGTCTACCTCAATCCAGCAAGTGTCCACCCCACCCCAGCTTGGAGCGACAGCGTTCGTAGAAGTTGTGGTTGACCGGGTGAATCAGTTTGAGCAGTTGCGGCTTCTTTCGAATCAGCACCTCATCGCCCGGATGGGTCATAAAGTGTATCTGACCGTCACAGGTGACCTGGGGATTGGTGTTGTTGTGCTCCCCCACCAGAATTTTGATTTCACTGTCCCCCGGCACCACCATTGGCCGACTGCTGAGCGTGTGCGGGTTCATCGGCACCAGGCCAATGGCATCCAGGCGGGGGTGCAGAATCGGCCCACCGCCGCTCAGCGCGTAGGCGGTGGAGCCGGTGGGCGTGGATACGATCATGCCGTCGGAGCGCTGGCTGGTGACGAAGTGGCCATCCACATAGAGCTCGAACTCCAGCATCCGGATAAACTCGCCCGGGTGCAGCACCACATCATTGAGGGCATCGCCGGCGCTGACCAGCTGACCCCGATGATAAACGCTCATATCCAGCAGAAAGCGCTGTTCTTCAACGTATTCACCGGCGAGCACTTCGCCCACTTTCTCTTCAATATCTTCCGGGGTGATATCGGTCAGGAAGCCCAGACGACCCCGGTTGACTCCCAGCAAGGGAACGCCGCTTTCAACCAGTGCCCGCGCGCCGCTGAGCATGCTGCCGTCGCCACCGACCACGATCACCAGATCACAGTGGGCACCCAGCACTTCCAGGGAGACGGTGTGGGTCGCATCCTTGACCAACTCCTGATCCGGCAGGTGCTCGGCGGTTTCCTGCTCGAGCACAAAAGCCCGCCCCCGACTCTGCAGGAAGCGGATCAGGCGCTTCAGGGAATACAGTGCCCGATCGCTGTTGCGGCGCACTATCAGGCCGATGGTGGTGAATTCGGACATTCGGGTTCTCTCGTCGCAATGGTCTGTTATTGGTATTTGGGCGCCACATGGGTGCGCCACAGTTGAGCTCTCGATGGGCTCGCGGGGCTGCCGAGTGGTGCCGCTCAGCGCTTCAGATGGGTTCCCGACACGCCCTGCCCTCTTTTAACACATAAGGGGCCGGGTCTTCGAACTGTTCCGCCCATTGAGGGTCACCAAAGAGCGCGGGAGCGTCATTCAAAGCCTGGGCGCGATACCCTTGCTGACGCAGCAGGTGAGCCGTGGCCCGGCTGCGGCGACCGGTGTCGCAGTAGCACAGGTATTCCACATCCTCGGCCAGCAGGCGGGATTTGATGGCCAGCAGGCTCAGAGGGATATTGACCGCCTGGGAAAGGTGTTGCGCGCTGTACTCCTCTTCGCTTCGGGTATCCACCAAAACAGCGCCTCGAGCGCGTGCCTCGGGCAAGGTGGCCAGCGGGACCGTCGGCACGTCAGGAGCTTTGAGCAACCGGTAGAAATCCTGCTTGTCCAGCACCATCAACACGCCGTCGCTGAGCATCCGGACCCGGGCGTTACGCGGGGCATCGTTCACCAGGGCATCTTCCCCAAAGCAGCGTCCCGGACCGATGTCGGCCAGGTGCACCCAGCCTCCTTCGCCGTGGCGATGAACCTCCGCCTCCCCTTCCTTGATGAAATAGCAACAGTCACCGATTTCACCCTGGCGGATAATGGTTTCACCGGTATGAACCACCCGGGGCTTCAGGCGGTAGAAGATCTGCTCGACATTCAGAGGCGGGACCTTGAAGAACAGGTTGGAGCGCAACACCGTGGTCATCCACTCGATGTCTTCATCCAGGTCTCGCTCGCGGGCTACGTTCAGTTGCAGGTAGTCCGATACCTGACTCCAGGTCAGCAGTTGGTCCAGGCGCTCACTGTCGATGCGCAGGATACTGCAGTCGGTCTCGGCAACCGCCGTCACCGGCCGGGGCTGCTGGTGGGCCAGCGGCATGAGGGTGGAACGCCCCTTGATGCGGGTCTGCGTTCCCTGCCGGTCGGTCAAAAGGATATCACCGTGCAGCAGATAGAGGTGCTGACGGTCGTATTCTCCGGCACGAAACAGGGTTTGCCCGGCAAATACCACTTCCGCCTGGCTGTGTGAGAGCAGGTCCCGGAGGTGGCTTTCGCTCATATCTTTGAGCGGCACCAGGGTGCGGGTCAGAGAGAGATCAAAAGCCGGATCGGTGGTCGGCGTCTGAGGCTGCGATGACAGCATAGGTCGTTCCTTACCGATTTCGCATGATTCGCTGAGCGAGTGGAATTGAGCGTTATTGTGCGCCGTTTTCCCTACTGTGCCAAGCGCTGGCCCACCACCAACTGGTGTGCTGCACAGCGATCGCTCTCTCCAGGGTGGAAGTCGGCGGGACGGGCGACCTGAGCCACCGCCTTGCCACAGCGGTGGCCGGCGTCGTCTCTGGCGGTACAGAGCGGTTCGCGGGAGTGGGCCAGCCACTCCTTGTACAGCGCCGGCACCACACCGGCGGCCCGGGCCGCAAAGGTATCCGGATCGTCGAGGTAGGCCGCCATCTCGCTGGCTGGCACCGTAAGCTGGCCAACACCCGCATGAAACGCCACAAAGCTGATGCCGGCCCGATCCAGCCGGTCGAGCAACTGCCCGCCGCCCTGCTCGAGCAGGCTCTGGTTTTCCTGGCGCAGTCGGGCGATTTCTTCCTTGAAGTTGTTTTCCTGCTGATGCCGGTAGAACAGTTCCATTTCACGCATCCCCAGCCGCTCTTCCAGTTCGGCGGTGGCGTTCTGGACTCGGGCTTCAAGCTCCATCTCATAGTTTTCCTGCAGCGTCTGAAGCTGCAGGTTTTCATCCGCGTGGGCGGCCTTGAGCTTATGACTGAAGTACTCCCGCATGCCCTCGATCTTCTGGACCTGGGCATCAAAATTTTCTTTCAGGGTCTCCAGCCGCTGGGTCAACTCGCCATTTTGCTCCTGCAATTGGCGAACCTTGTCCCGATAGGCCTGCAGCCTCTGCTGGTGCTCCTGATTGAGCCCATCAATCTTGCGGGCATGGCGATTACTCAGCGTGGTGATACGGAGCCGCTGCTCTTTGAGCATGCGGGCCAGGCGATCGCGCATCTCCTGGGAATAGTGTTCGTGTAACGCCTTTCTGAGTTTCTGTGCCTCACGAGGTGCGATTGACTCCTCGTCCTTTGACTCTTCGGGCTCCGGTTCGTATTTCACCAGCCCCAGGCGATTCCGGGCCACGGATTTGCGCAACAAGACAAAGCTGTTCCGCCCCGGCTCCATCTGCGGGTCCCACAGATACTGCTGCTGCCAGGCCACTGGACACTGGCTGAAGCACACCAGACGAATCGGCCCGGCACCGAGGTCCGGCCCGCGGGAGGCCTGCTCGACCAACTGCTGCAGCGGCAGATTCCAGCGATTATCCACCATCCCCCGGCCATCGAAGGCGATGACGAAGAATACCAGGGCGCTGATCTGTAACTGGGGATTGATGGTCAGATAGGCGGCTTTGGCGGTCTGGCCAGCGTAGTCGGGCACCGGCACAAAACCGTCCAGTATTGCCTCGAACTCGGTGTAAAGCATCTCCCGGGCAACCTGATCACCAGAGAAAAAGAACACCGCTTCGGTGTGTTCCGAGTTGGAATGGGCCATAGGCAAACCGGGTATCGATGACAGGGACACTACTGACAGTTAACGTCAAAATCCGCCAACACTCAAGTTGACAGGCGCATTATGCCCGCCAATTGGCAATGACTCTGTGATGTGGTCGGCAGATTAATCGGCCCGGACGGGCTCGATGAGGGAGGGATTAAAGGTCGGAATAGTCTTCTGCACCGTCATCATCGGTGTAGTCAAAGCTATAGTCCAGCAGGTCTTCTACGTAGTCTTCCACAATCGTATCCTCTTTCGTTCGCGGCGCCTGTTCAATGGTGGAGTCCTTTCCATGCGCCGATCCGTCAGGGTTAGAGTACGATGGGGGTGTGACAGTTTCGTGATTGTGGGGATTTTTTTTGGGGCGGGTTCGCCGTTAGCTGTGGAGTAGCATCACGTCCCCGGACGGGACTCACTCGGGCCATCCTTGGCCCTCGCCCTTCGGGCAGCGCTTTGCGCTGTGCAAAATGGCTATCCTGCCATTTTGTCGAACCCGGAGCGCGGGTTCTCGCCCATCACATTCCACGATACATACGAAAAAGGCCCACACTTTCGTGTGGGCCTTTTTCGTATGTATGGCGGACCGGACGGGACTCGAACCCGCGACCTCCGGCGTGACAGGCCGGCATTCTAACCAACTGAACTACCGGTCCGCGCTGTCATGGCAAGGGAACGCACTTAACGAAGTGGTGGGTGGTACAGGAGTCGAACCTGTGACCTACGCCTTGTAAGGGCGCCGCTCTACCAACTGAGCTAACCACCCTCGCCATGGGCTGCGCATTCTACCGAAATCCGAACCGGTGTCAAACACTTTTGGGGAATTATTGATAAAAAAGCCAAGATATTGATTGTTGGGCATTTTTTGATCATTTTGCGGCCCGCGATTGACCTTTTCCAGCCCCTTATAAACCGCCTTTCCCCAGCGCTGTTTTCCCCATTCAGGATTTGGCGCCGAATTTTGATGCAGTTCGTTAGAAGTTAGGTCGTTGGGGGGTTAGAATGGTTGTTTGTCACCACTGATAACAACATGAGTGATATCGCCTTTGAACGCGTGCCGGCTGAAACACGGTTTTCGATTCCTCTGGCTGGGTCTGTGGCTGGTCTGGTCGCCAGCGGTCTGGGCTCAGGAGGAGGCCGCGTGGCCGGCCGCGCTGCTGTGGGCGGTGATCGGGTTGCTGCTGGTGTTTCAGACGCTACTGATCATCGGGCTGCAGCGCAGCCGGCTGAACAACAAGCGGGCGCGCAATGCCCTGCGCCAGAACAAGGTGGAGCTTGAGGCCCGCATCGCTGAGCGCACCGAGAGTCTGAATCAGACCAATCAACAGTTGCAGGACGAAGTCGCCCATCACCAGGCCACCGAGATTCTGTTGCGGGAAACCCAGGACTACCTCCACAGCATCATCAATGCGATGCCGTCGGTGCTGATCGGTGTCACCCCTGACGGAACCGTGACCCACTGGAACAGCGCGGCGGAACTGGAAACCGGCCTGAATCCGGAGCAGGCGCTGGGGCGACCACTGACCGAGGTGTACCCTGCCCTGCCCATTTCCATGGAAACGATCACCCGCACCATCGAAAGCGGCGTGCCCTTCGTGAATGAAAACATTCAGGAGGGCCAGGGTAGCAACGCGCGCTATACCGACCTGAGTATCTACCCGCTGATCGCGGTTCAGGCGATTGGAGCGGTCATCCGGCTGGATGACATCACCATGCGTGTGCGCATTGAAAACATGATGATCCAGAACGAAAAAATGATGTCGCTCGGCGAACTGGCCGCCGGGATGGCGCACGAAATCAACAACCCCCTGAGCACAGTACTGCACGGCGTACAGAACATTCAGCGGCGGACCTCGCTTGAGCTTCAACAGAACCACAAGGTGGCCCGGGAGTTGGGGGTCGACCTGGAGCAGCTTCACCAGTATCTGAACAAGCGCCGGGTATTCCACTTTCTGGAGGACATTCGCGAAGCCGGCGAGCGATCCATGCACATTGTCAGCAATATGCTGGAATTCTCCCGCGGCAATAACCGGGCTCATGAGCAGTTCGACCTGGTGCGCATCGTCCAGCACACACTGGAGTTGAGTGATAACACCCTCAATCTGCAAAGCAGCCAGGGGCACCGGCGCCCGGACATCATTACCGAGCTGGCTCCGGACCTGCCACCGGTGGTGGGCTCCGCGGCGGAAATCCAGCAGGTAATTCTGAATTTGCTGCGCAATGCCGTCCAGGCTTTCCAGAGCGATGAGCGCGACGAGGCACAGAGCACGGCGCCGGTCATTCATCTGCGCGCCTACCTGGAACGCGGCGCGGCGGTTCTGCAGATTGAGGACAACGGGCCGGGCATGTCCGAGGATGTGCGCCGCCACATTTTTGAACCCTTTTTCACCACCAAGGAGGTCGGTCAGGGCACGGGGCTTGGATTGTCGGTCTCCTACTTCATCATCACCGAACACCACTCGGGTACCATTGAAGTGGACTCAATGCCCGACGAGGGGACCTGCTTTACCATTCGCCTGCCCCTGGCTGATCGCACCGAACATCATCGCACATCTCACTCGCTTTCTTCGGGGTCTTCCTTATGATTCGAACACTTCCAACCCGGTCACCAGCGTCTACCACTGGCCGATCCGTGATTCCCGCTTTGCTGGCGGCACTTGCCCTGTTCCTTACCGCCTGCGCCGGACCCAAAGTGGTACCGCCTTCCGAGGAGGAGCGCAACGAGATGGCCCGCGCGCTCCTGACCGAGGCAATCTACATCGAAGGGCTACTCTCCGAGTGCGCTGCGGTAAGCCCGGAGTTGAAGATATACGCTCAGGACTTGCGCACCATCTGGATGGAGACCCATGGCGACCTGCTCGCCGGTGCCGACACTCAATTGAACCGGGAACTGGCGGGCGAAACCCGCGACTATGCCGGCCATGCCCTGGCATTGTCGGCGGTGCGATTCCGGCACGAGCATCGGGGCCGGGCAGTGCAGGAGCTGCGACTGAACGAGCGCAGCGCCAACAACCAACGGATTGTCTGCAAGCGCCGCCTGGATGAGCTGGAGCCAACCCTGACCGAACGTCCTTACCTGACGCCCGACTCCGAGCGGGACATTCTGGTGCGGGACGCCCTGGTGGCGGATGCCGAACGGCCGGTCGCCCTGAGTGAGGTGCCCACCCTCGCCCTCGATATTCCGCGCAACCTCGCTCCGGGCCGCAGTTACCGGGAAATCGAGCGGCGCATGGCGAATACCTGCCCGAACGCCGAACTGGTGGTGATTGCCAACGAGTGGCCTCACGAAGCCTATGGCATCTACTGCGGCCAGCAGAGCCAGAGCTTTATCGTCTGTGATTGGGGTGAGTGCCAAGCGCCCTGAAAAACCGCCTCTGAACTGGTACAATCCGCCCTTTTTCCGGGGCGGATGCCCCGCTTTTCACACAGACCCGACGTTATGGCCATTCATCAAGTATTCCCCGATCAGTACGACGCCCAATTGAACCAGAAAGTGGCGCGACTGAAAGAGGATTTTGCGCGCTTCGACCTGCCCGAAATTGACGTTTTCAGCTCCCCGGAAAAGCACTACCGGCTACGTGCCGAGTTCAAGATGTGGCAGGACGATGGCCAAGTGAACTACGCCATGTATCAGCCGGGGGAATACAAAAAGCCGTTTTTGATCGATGACTTTCCCGTCGCCTCCGAACAGATCAATCGGTTGATGCCCGAACTGTTGGCCGCCATCAATGCCGACCCCATACTGCGGCTGAAGCTGTTTCAGGTGGAGTTTCTGACCACCCTGTCCGGTGAAGCGCTGATCACCCTGCTCTACCACAAGCGTCTGGATGAAGCCTGGGAGGAGGCCGCCCGGGCCCTGAAAAAACAGCTGGGCGTGGACCTGATTGGTCGAAGCCGGAAACAGAAAGTGGTGATGGACCGGGACTTTGTGGTTGAGCGCCTGCAGGTGGCCGATAAGGTTTTCCAGTATCAACAGGTAGAAACCGGATTCACCCAGCCAAATGGTCGCGTCTGCGAAAAAATGCTGACCTGGGCCGTGGAGCAGAGCCGGCCGTTCGGTGATGATCTACTGGAGCTGTACTGTGGGAATGGCAATTTCACGTTGCCCCTGGCCCAGAACTTCCGCCACGTGCTGGCCACCGAGCTGGCCAAAAGTTCGCTGGCCTCCGCCGAATACAATCAGCGCCTGAACGGCGTGGACAATGTCACTCTCGTGCGGATGTCCAGCGAGGATTTTGCCCAGGCACTGGACAAGGTCCGGCCGTTTCGCCGGTTGCGCCATGTGGACCTGGACAGTTACTCGTTCAGCACCATTTTTGTCGATCCGCCCCGGGCGGGGCTGGACCCCCACACCACCCGCATTACCCAGCGGTTTGATAATATTCTGTATGTGTCGTGCAACCCGGATACGTTAAAGCACAACCTGGACACTATGACCCAGACCCATCGTATCGAACATTTTGCGGTGTTTGATCAGTTCCCCTACACCCATCACCTCGAGTGCGGGGTGGTACTGCGCAAGCGATAAATCAATCAGAAGTTGCGACCGCGGATGCGTTTGGCGGCGTCCACCACGGCTTTTTCGTGGAACTGCTCCTGAGTTGTGCGCTCCCGGTCATAACGGAATTTTTCTTTTTTGCTGAGCGCCTTCCAGGCATCCAGGAAGGGGATATGCTCTGTCGCCCCTTTCAGTTCGTAGAAGGCTGAGAATTCTTCCCGCACTTCATCCTCGATACCGAGACTGTCCAGCAACACGCTGATCCGGATGCTGGCCTCGGTCAGGGTAATATCGTCGGAGCCGACGGCGTGAGCGATGACCTGGATGCTTTTGTTGATGCGTTCGCGCTGGGCGTCGCTCTCGGCCTGCAGCGCCGACTCCTGGGCTTTGCGGGCCTGGTTCAGTTTGTGCACCTTGTACTGCAGGATGCCAGCCACAACGGCCAGAGCGACAATAATGACGGCTCCGACGATGCTCAGAATAATCCAGGTACTGCTCATGGTTTGATCCTTTCAGTCAACTATCAATTCAGACAATTCAGATTTACGATCGGCGGCTCGACGCGTCCGCACAGGCTCAATCCGTGGCTTTTTCGTCTTCCTGGTCTGCCGCATACTCCAGCCCCTCATCGGCGTCCACTGGCTCATCAACGTCCAGTAGAGTCTCGGACTCATCCGCCTCTTCCAGCTTGTCCCGAGCGATGCTCTTTTTGGTTTTGGCGCCCAACCGGCGAATGTTGTCGACCCGACGCAACAGGTTGCCTTTACCCGTCGCCAGGCGTTTGCGCGCGGTATCGAACGCCTCCTGGGTCTTACCGATGTGATTGCCCACGGTATCCAGCGCATCCAATAGCAGCACAAACTGATCGTGCAGCGCTCCGGCATCCCTGGCAATGCGTTCGGCATTCTTGTTCTGCTTTTCGTACCGCCAGATGTTTTCGACGGTGCGTAGAATGGCCAGCAAGGTGGTTGGACTGGCCAGAATGATGTGTTTGTCGTAGGCGTCACTGTACAGTTTCGGGTCCTGCTGAAGCGCAAGCATGAAGGCGGCTTCGATCGGGACAAAGATGAACACGAAGTCCAGCGCCCGAACACCATCGAGCTGCTCGTAGTCTTTTACGCTCAAACCACGGATATGGTTGCGTAATGACTGAATGTGTTGCCCGAGAAAACGGTCTCGCTCGTCCTGATCATCGCTGTTGCAGTACTTCTCATAGTCCACCAGCGAAACCTTGGCATCGATGATGATGTCCTTGTTTTCCGGTAAGCGCACGATGACATCCGGCGTGCGGCGCCCGCCATCCGCACTCGCGTAGCTGACCTGGGTTTCATACTCCCGGCCTTTCTGCAGCCCGGACTGTTCCAGCAGCCGCTCCAACACCACCTCGCCCCAATTGCCCTGGGACTTGGTATTCCCTTTGAGGGCCTGGGTCAGGTTGACGGCATCCTCACCGATTTTCAATGCCTGACGGTGCAACTGCTCAATGTGACCGGCGAGCTTGTTCCGCTCGGCATTTTCTTTTTCGTACACGTCCTCCACTTTGCGGCGGAAGTCCGTAAGTTGGGTTTTCAGCGGATCGATGGCGGTTTCCAGCAGGGATTTGCTGCTGTGGGAGAACTGCTGTTGCTTACTTTCAAAGATCCGGTTGGCCAGATTTTCGAATTCACTGGTCAGTTGCTTTTTGGCATCCTGCAAAAGTGCCACCTGGGCTTCAAACTGCTCGCGCTCCTGACCGAGCCGGGTTTCCAGCTCAGTCGCCTGCCGTCGCGCCTCGGCAAGCGCCTGGTCCCGTTGGCGCAACTCTCGCTGGGCTTCGCCCAGGTACTCGAGCTTCTCCCGGGCGGCCGCCAGCTCCTGCTGCGCCGTGTTCAGGCGCTGTCGGGTTTGCTCATGTTGATGCTGACTTTCCTGCCACTGCTGGCGCAACTCGTCTTCACGCCGGCGCAGCTCCAGCCACTGCCGCTCCAGTCGGTCACGCTCGTGGCGATGATCGGCCTGCTCCAGCGCCCAGTCGCTCTGCGCCTGCTGAAGGGTCTGCTCCAACTCCCGAGTGCGGGCCGCTACGGCGTCCTTGAGCCGCCAGTGGTAGAACAGTACAGTCAGTATCAGACCGCTCAGCAGGCCACCCGCGGCGGCCATCAGTAAAGTCACATTGGTCAGAGGCAAAGATCGTTCCCGTTATCTGGTCGGTTCCCTTGTGCAGAACCGGGGGGCAAAATACAATCGTCGCGGCGATTCTACCAAGCCTGACCGGCCCTGCCCACGACACATTCGCCGCGGTTGGCGACACCGTGAGCCCATCGGCAGGAACAATAGTCACTCCAGGAGCACAAGAACGACTGTGAAGCCAATGACCACGGACCTGTACAATGCCCGCTGATCCCCCCCCTCGCCTGTTGGTATTCGACTCCGGGGTGGGCGGCCTGAGTATTATGGCGGACATTCAGCGACTGCTTCCGCACTGCTCGGTGAGCTATGCGTCGGATAATGCCGCCTTTCCCTACGGTACGAAAAGCGAAGAGGTCCTCGTTGCGCGGGTCGATCGGGTCCTGCACCGGCTGATCGAGCACAGCCGCCCCGATGTAGTGGTCGTGGCCTGCAACAGTGCCAGCACCCTGGCCCTGCCGCACATCCGGGCGCACTTTCGCGAGCCGATCGTGGGCGTGGTCCCCGCGATCAAGCCCGCTGCCCATCAATCGCGCTCCAGAGTCATAGGCTTGCTCGCCACTCCGGGGACGGTTGCCCGCTCCTATACACGGGACCTGATCCAGCAATTTGCCGCCGACTGCACGGTCATTTCGTTGGGAAGCTCCGAGCTGGTCCGGCTGGCCGAGGCGCACCTGCGCGGACAGACGCCTTCCCTGGCACAGCTTCAGGACCTGCTGTCACCCATGCTGAGCCATCCGCGCGCTCCGGAAATGGATACTCTGGTGCTTGCCTGCACGCATTTTCCGCTCCTGAAGCAGGAGTTGCAGGCCGTTGTCGGACCCGAGGTCGCACTGATTGATTCCGGGGAGGCGATCGCCCGCCGAGTGGCCTACTGGTTGACCGAGCTCGGTCGCAGGAAGTCAGCCAGTGAAAGCCCGGTTCACCAAGCACTTTTTACCGCCGATGGCCCCGAGGTCGAGCGGCTCGGGCCGGCACTGGCCGAGTTCGGCATTAGCGATATTCAGGTGGTCGCCGTACCCAATAACTGACGACCATCAATGGCGCTTCTGCGCTTCGAGCAACCCCACCATGAGCTGCTCCACCGGCACCGGGTAACTGAAGTAATAGCCCTGACCAAAGTGACAACCACACTCGCGCAGAAAGGCCCACTGCGGCTCAGTCTCCACCCCTTCGACCACCACCCGATAGTTCAGACTGTTGGCCATGGCGACGATCAGGGTGGTAATGGCCCGGTCCTCGTCATCGGCCGGCAAATGCTGGACAAAGCTGCGATCCACTTTAAGACAGGTGACGGGCAGGCGTTTCAGATAGCTCAGGGAGGAGTAGCCGGTACCAAAGTCATCAATTGCCAGCCCCACACCCAACGTGCGCAGTGCATGCAGATGTGCCAATGCGACTTGGGTGTCCGCCATCAAAGTACTCTCGGTCACCTCCAGCACCAATTGTTCCGGCTCCACCCCAGTGTCTCTTACCACTGCTTTGAAGTCCGATACAAAGTCCCGGTCACTGAGCTGCCTCGCTGACACGTTGATCGACACTTTTACGTGTTTGAACTGAGCCTTGTAGAGATTTTTGGCCTGCTGGCAGGCGGCACGCAGGACCCACTGTCCGATGGGCACGATCAGGCCGCTGTCCTCCGCTGCGGGAATAAATTCATTCGGCGGCACCAGGCCGCGCTCCGGGTGATTCCAACGCAGCAACGCCTCGATACCGACCACCCTTCCGGTCTGCATATCGAGTTGGGTCTGGTAATAGAGCTCAAACTCGTGGTTCTGCAACGCCAGGCGCAATTCGCGCTCCAGGCGCAAACGCTGCTCTACTTCCCGGTTCATATCCGGCGTGTAGAAGCGATACACATTGCGTCCGTGGTATTTTGCCTGATACATCGCCAAGTCGGCATTGCGCATCAACAATTCTAGATCCCGACTGTCATCCGGCGCGAGCGTAATGCCAATACTGGTTCCTACCACCACTTCCTGGGCGTTCAGCCGGATCGGATATCCCAGGGCGTCGATGATCTTTTCCGCCACCACCGACGCATAGCGGGGCTCGGAGACATTGCGCAATAATATTGCAAACTCGTCTCCGCCCAAACGAGCCACCGAGTCCTCCTCTCTCAGGCAGGCCCGCAGGCGCTGGGAGACACTCACCAACAAACGGTCACCGGCCTCATGACCGAGACTGTCGTTGATGTCTTTGAAGTGATCCAGGTCGAGATACAACAACGCAAGATTCTGATCTTCACGCCGAATCGCGTACAGTGCGGTACGCAACTGCTCCTTGAACAGGAGCCGATTCTCCAAGCCCGTGAGCTGGTCGTAATAGGCCAGCCGTTCCATATCCTGAATGCTGTTATTCAGTCCGCGAAACAGCTCGTTGATTTTTTCCAGCATGCGGTTCATGCCCCGGGCCAACTGACTGATTTCATCGTTGCCCGACTCCGGCAGGCGGATCGACCAATTGTCGGCACCAATGCGCTCGGTCATATCCGCCAGTTTCAGAATCCGTCGCGTTACCAACCACTTCAACCCGTAATACATCCCCAACGACAGGAACAACAACATTCCCGCAATATTCTGGTAAATCGTCATCATGGTTTCCGCATGCCGGGACTCCAGCATCGACTCGGGGTAGTGCAGCCCGATATACCAGTCGAGTTCGGGTAGTGGTTGGTAACTGATACGCTGTATATCCCCCCGTAACTCGTGGTTATAGACTCCGCCGGGCGGCCACTGTCCCGACCGGGACCGGTCGATGAACTCACGCATGCCCGGGCTCAACTCGGCCCGTTGGTTGAACACCTCATAATCGCCGCGCTGCTGGGCCGGTGCACTGAGCGACTGATCGCCGTGCAGGATCAGTTCGCCATCGGCACTGAAAATAAACCCGTTGAGGGATTCGAAGTCCGACTCCAACTGATTGATCTGACTGAACAGGAACGACATATCCAGGTCCGCCCCTACCACACCTTCAAACTGACCATTGACGTAAAGCGGCACCAGTAACGACGTGGTCCAGACTTGAGGGTAGTAGTCAAAATAAATAGGGGTCCAGCGTGGTTTCCCCAGGGGATTTTCAACGGGAGCGGCAAGCGTGTAGAAAATTTCCTGGGTCACATCGTGGGCAGGTAAGTGCCCGGATACCAGCGAGGCAGGCCAGATGCGACTGACCCGGTCCTTGGTGATCAGATAAAAGGCATTGAATTGAGTCTTCAACAGAGGCTCGATATTCAACCAGGTACCGTTGGTGTGGTACACCAGTCGGCGCATATCGTCGGTGATCGGAGAGTCCCGGTGAATGAATAGGCCGGACTCCCCCAGGTACTCCCGTACCGCGCCATCGGGGTCGCGCTGAAACCCAAAGTCCAGAGGCACGGTATCCCCGGCAGTGCGGATCAGTGAATCGGCCAGAGCATCACGAGTGGCCACCAGCAGATTCTGGCGACGGGCAAACTCCTGAGTCAGGCGATCCCGGTAACGTTCGCCCAGCATTTGAAGGCGCTCGTCGTACCCCTGTTGCAGACGGCGCGACTCCTCTGCTCCCTGCCACAAACCGATCAAAACCCCACTGATCGCTGCGAACAAGACCACGATCGCCAACAGTTTGGTGTTGATCGATGTCATCAACGGCATCTGTATTCCCCTGAATGGCGGCCCCGCTCAATGGTGACCCCGTAAAAGCTCCATGGGCACCGCCTGCCTTCGTTTTTCTGACAGCTCCTTCAAGACTAGCACAGAATTTGGCGCATCATTCGTTCAATGGAACAAGCGCCCCTGAAGCCTCGCGCCGGTCATGCTATTCTTCGCGCATTGCCCCAACGACCGAAAACCCCGGAGCACCATGGCAACCTCCCTATTCGATCTCGGCCCCCTGCTACCCGCCCTGGACGGCGGTGAACCCATCATCACTGCTAACGATCGCCTGCGGCGCCACCTGCTGAAGGCCTGGAGCCACTATCAGCGCGAGCAGGGAAAAAAGGCCTGGGCCGCCCCACGGGTATGGCCTCTCAACCGGTGGCTGGATGAGCAGTGGCAGACACTGGTGAGCCGGGGCTACCCCGGTTGCGACCGGGCACTGGCCAGCCGCCACCAACGCCAATGGGTCTGGGAGCAAGTGATCGGTCAGTCGGATGAAGCCCAAACCCTTCTGCAGGCGGACCCCTTGGCCCAGCAGGCCGACTCGGCGCTGCGCGCACTCACGCTGTGGGAGGTGGCGCCCGATACGCTCCGGCAGGATCCTTATCTGAACGGCAATAGCCGCAGCTTCCTGCGCTGGGCCGAGCACTTTGAGCAGCGACTGGCGAGTCGTCGATTGATGACACCGGAAGCCGGCCAGCAGATTGTCGCCCAGGCCTATGAAACCGGTGCCCTGAAGCCCGAGCCCCGCCTCTGGCTACTCGGTTTTGACGACCTGCCTCCCCTGCATCAGCGGATTCTGGAAGCCGCGGCGCTCGAACGCGTCGCGCTCTCCCCCAAAGGCACCCGCGACAACCACCTACACCGCGTCGCGGCCCCGGATGCGGACACCGAGCTGCGCGCCGCCGCCCTGTGGAGCCTGCGCCAGCTACAAGCCTCTCCGGAGGTGGTCATCGGCATTATCGTGCCGGACCTGGGTCAGAGACGGGATCAGGTGGAGCGGATCTTCGCCGAGGTCTTCGAGCCCACTGTACCTCTGCCGGGAACGCCCCGTTACACCCTGCCATTCAACTTCTCCGCCGGGGTACCGCTGGGCACAACGCCGCTGATTTACGCCGCCCTGAACCTGCTCGGCCTGCTGCGGGATCAGTGGCCGCTGAACGAGGTGTGCCAACTGCTTCAGAACCCGTTTTGGGGGGAACCGGATACGGAGACCGTACTGCGCGCACAGTGGGTCACCCGGCTGCGGGAACAGGGCAAATTTGAACTCACCGGCAGTGACCTGCGCTTTCATGGCCAAGTGATCACCGACTGGCTGAGTGAGGCGCAAGCAAGCCCTGCGCTTTCGCCCGACACCACCGCACAGGCACCGACGCTGAACCGGCGCCTGCAGCTACTCGACGAGCAGCGACGACGCATGCCCCGATCCACCAGCGCGCGCCAGTGGGCCCAGCTTTTCCGGCAGCAACTGGACACCCTGGGTTGGCCCGGCCCGCGCCGGCTGGACAGTCAGGAGTTCCAGCAACTGGGGCTTTGGCATGAGCTGCTGGAAACCTTCGCCGCTCTGGAGGCCACCGGCGCCGACCTGAGCCTGACCCAGGCCCTGAGCCAACTGAACCAGCTGGCCCAACAGACCCCGTTTCAGGCCCAGACTCCGGATTCCCCCATTCAGATTCTCGGGGCCCTGGAGGGCGCCGGGCTGCGCTTCAGCCACTGCTGGGTACTGGGCCTGCATCAGCGCCAATGGCCCCCGGTACCCGCCCCGAACCCCCTGTTGCCGCTCGAACTGCAGCGGGACCGGCAGATGCCCCACGCCAGCGCCGAGCGGGAACTGCACTTTGCCCGCAGCCTGACCGACCACTATCGGCAATGCGCCGAACAGGTGGTATTCAGCGCACCCCACAGCGACGATCAGGGCGACCTGTCACCCAGCCCGCTGATTCGCGCCCTGCCGGAGACCCCACTGGCCGAACTGGTGCCGGAGCCCATCAGTGCCCGACAGGCCTTCGAGGCCATTCTGGAGGAAGCCCGAGAACTCACACCGGTACACAGCGCCAAGGGACCCGGCATCACCGCCGGCAGCAAAGCGCCCGGCGGCAGTTCGCTTTTCAAGCATCAGGCAGCCTGCCCGTTCAACGCCTTCGCCCAACTGCGTCTGGGGGCCCAGCTCCCGGATGCGCCGGTACTGGGCCTCTCCGCCGCCGAGCGCGGTACGGTGTTGCACGGCGTGCTAGCCACCGTGTGGAAAACCCTGAGGGACTCCTCGCAACTGCACGCCATTGAAGAGGAGGCGCTGAACGACCTCATCAGTCGCACCTGTGAACAGACCCTGGCGCCGATCCGTCAGCGGCGACCGAGGGAACTGGGGCCGGAGTATTGTGCCCTGGAGCAGGAACGATTGAGCCGGATGGTACAGCGCTGGTTGATGCTGGAAAAACAACGCCCGCCCTTCCGCGTCGTGGCCACCGAGCAGCGCCGGCTGATTGAATTCAATGGCCTGAACCTGACGCTTTTTATCGACCGCATCGACGAGCTGGAAAACGGCGAGCGGCTGTTGATTGATTACAAAACCGGCGCCGACCTCAATGCCAATCAGTGGCAGGGCCCGCGCCCCGACGAGCCGCAGTTGCCGCTATACGCGGTCACCGAAGAAGACCCGGTCAGCGGTATTGCCTTCGCGCAGTTGAACCCAAAAGCCCTGCAGTGGATTGGCCTCGGAGCCCTGAGTACTCCCCCACCCGGCGTCAAGCCCAGCGAGGATTGGGACGCTCAGCGGGCCGAGTGGCGCGAGGTACTGAGCGACCTGGCCCGGACCTTCATGGCCGGCGATGCCCGGGTGGATTTCAAGGACGCCAAGGCGCAGCGGTACAGCGGGCAATTGGTACCGTTAAACCGGGTGTTGGAAGCCGATACCATTGCGCGGTTTATTTTGTAAACCAAAGCAACGGAGGATGCGGCCGGGTTCGGTTACGGCGGATGCGGGTCATACCGCTGCGCTCGGCTCCGCCCTACGCCACCTGCCGTGCTATCCGCCGTTACCCAACTTTTCGACCAACCTGACACGTTCTTTTTATGGACCCAACAACTCTGGACAACCTCCCCCACGGCGCCTTCAGCCCCGATGCGCCCCCGGACTTCGACGCCCGGCAAGCGGCGCTGGACCCGACCCGCTCCTTTGCGGTGGCGGCGCCCGCCGGGTCCGGGAAAACCGGGCTGCTGACTCAGCGCGTCCTGACCTTGCTGGCCCGCTGCGACGCTCCGGAAGAAGTACTGGCGATCACCTTCACCCGCAAAGCCGCCGGGGAAATGCAGGACCGCATCATGGCGGCCCTGCGCGAGGCCGCCGAACGGCCGGAGCCGGACAACCCCCACGCCCGGCGCACCTGGCGTCTGGCTCAGGCGGTCTTGCAGCGCGACGAAGAGTGCCAGTGGCAACTGCTGATGAGTCCACAGCGACTGCGCATCCAGACCATCGACAGTCTGTGTCGCGCCATCACCCGGCAACTGCCCCTGGACAGCCAGCTCGGCGCGCAACCGGACACCCTGGACGCCCCGGAACTCGCCTATCGCCAGGCCGTACATCAGTTCCTGGCCCGCCTGGAAACCGACGACACCGTCCGGGAGGACCTGAAGCGCCTGCTGCGTCACCTGGACACCAACCTGCCGGCCATCGAGACGCTGCTGATGCGTCTGCTGGCCAAGCGGGACCAGTGGCTGGGGGTGATGCTCGAGGCTCAACAGGCCCACGCCCGCCCCTACCTTGAGGCAGTACTGCAGGATGTCATTGAAGAACAACTGAACCGGGTGAGCGAAGGCATCGGCTACCACGCCAGCGATCTCTGCCACCTGGCCGATCAGGCCGCCACGAACGTCGAGCAGGACAACCCGGAAAGCCCGATTCTACGCCTAAAAGGCATCACCGCCCTGCCCGATCCGAGCCCGTCGACGGTGGCCGACTGGCAGGCGCTCGCTGAACTGATGCTCACCGCCAAGGGGGAGTGGCGCAAGCGGCTGACCAAAAAGGAAGGCTTCCCCGCGGGCAAACCCGGCGCTGCACTGAAAGAGCAGTACGGCGAGTGGGTCGCACAGATTCAGGAAGAAACCCCGGACCTGGCCGAGCAGCTGCACGCCGTGCGCCAGCTACCACCCGCGGAATACACCGAAAGCCAGTGGCAACTGCTCGACAGCCTGACCCGTCTGCTGCCGTTGCTCAGCGCCGAGCTGACCCTGGTATTCAAACAATTGGGCGCCACCGACTACAGCGCCATTGCCCAGGCGGCCAGCTTCGCTCTGGGGGATGAAGAAAACCCCACGGATATCGCCCTAAAACTGGATTACCGTATTCAGCATATTCTGGTGGACGAATTTCAGGATACCGCCGCCCCACAGCTACGGCTGTTGGAGCAGCTGACCGCCGGCTGGCAACCCGACGACGGCCGCACGCTGTTTATCGTCGGTGATGGCATGCAGTCCTGCTACGGGTTCCGCGACGCCAACGTGGGCCTGTTCCTGGACGCCCGTGAGCACGGCATTGGCGAGGTACCCATGACCGCGCTGGATCTGACCGTGAACTTCCGCTCCCAGACCAACGTGGTTCGCTGGGTCAACGATATTTTTTCCCGGGCCTTTCCCGCCCGGGACGATATTGGCCGGGGTGCGGTGCGCTATTCACCGTCCATCGCCTTCAATGCCCCACTCGAGAATGAAGCCGTCCAGTTTTACGGTTGTCTGCATCAGAACGACTCGGACGACGCCGACAGTGAAGCCGTCAACCCGGAGGCCAGCCCGGACAAGACCCTGGCGCAACTGCAGGAAGCCGAGTCGGTCGCCGAGCTCGCCGAGCAGGCCCTGGCCGCCGATGAGGAAGACTCGGTGGCGATTCTGGTGCGCAGCCGACCGCACCTGCAGTGGATACTCCCCGCCCTGGCCCGGCGCGGCCTGCACTGGCAGGCCACGGAAATCGACCGACTCGCCAGTCGCATGGCGATTGTCGACCTGATGTCCCTGACGCGAGCCCTGTTGAGCCTGGACGACCGCATTGCCTGGCTTTCGATTCTGCGCGCCCCCTGGTGTGGTCTCGACCTGAACGACCTGCACGCACTGGTCACCACCGATCTCGGTGCGCAGAACCCCTGGCCCAAGTACGGCTGGCCGATGATCTGGCAGCAGCTGCAGGAACGCGATCGAATCTCCGGAATCAGCGACACCGGTCGGCGGTGCCTGGATCGACTGATGTCCGTGCTGGAGCCCGCCTGGCGGGAGCGTCATCGCAAGCCCCTACGCCAGTGGATCGAGGGCGTCTGGTTGGCGCTGGGCGGCCCGGCTCTGCTGGCCGAGCCCGGCGACGTGCAGGATATTCCGAGCTACTTCAACCTGGTGGAAAAGCACCAGCACGGCGGCGGCCTACGGGACTGGAACACCTTCGAGCGCGGCGTCGAAAGCCTGTTCGCTGCCCCCCGGGCCGACGCCGACCCGCGCCTGCAGGTGATGACCCTGCACAAGTCCAAAGGGCTGGAGTTCGACACCGTCATCATTCCGGGGCTGGACCGGGCCAGCAGTAACGACGACAAAGAGCTGCTGCTCTGGCAACAGCGGATCAATCAGGCCGGGGAACGCCAACTGCTGCTGGGACCGCTGGCTCCCACCGGCACCGATACCGACCCGCTCTACCAATTCATGCGCAACGAAGCCAAGCTGCGGGACAGCTTCGAGGCCACCCGGCTGCTATACGTCGGCTGCACCCGCGCGGTCAAACGCCTGCATTTATTGGCCTGCGTGGGTTTGGATGCGCGCAGCGGCAAGCCTCGCGCCCCCCGCCAGGGCTCCCTGTTACGCACCATCTGGGAGCCCGTACAGGCGCAGATGTTGAGCGCCCCGGCGGGCACCCAATCGCCCTCAGCAAGCGCCAACAGTGACCACGCCTACGAGGGACTCCAACACATTCTGCGCCTGCCCCCAGACTGGCAGGCGCCGGCACCCTCCGAGGTGACCGTGTTACAGGCATACCGGGGGCGGGAGTTTGGCGACGAGGAGAACCTTCCGGAAGTGGAAGCCCCGGCCGCTCGCCTGGCCCGCCATACCGGAACCGTATTGCACAACCAGCTACAGCGGTTGAGCGAGCAGCCGTTGGATGCCTGGTCCGAGGCCTGGGCGGAGGAGCAGCGCCCATTCTGGACCTTGCAGCTGCGCCAGTTCGGCTGGGAGCCGGACACGATTGCGGAGGCTCTGGAGAAGATTCGCTGGGGGCTGCATCAGACGCTGACCGACCCGGACGGTCGCTGGCTGCTGGACCCGGCCCATGAGGAGAGCGCCTGTGAGCTGGCGATTCATCATGCTGTGGGCGCTGAGGTCCGCGAGTCGGTTATTGACCGGACGTTTGTGGATGGCGGTGTGCGCTGGATTGTGGATTACAAGAGCAGCCAACCGGAGGCGGATCAGTCGCCGGAGGCGTTTGTGACGCAGGAGGTGGCGACCTATACGCCGCAGTTGGCGCGCTACGCCAAGGTGATGCAAGACCTGGGCGAAACCCGCCCCATCAAAACTGCCCTGTATTTTCCGTTGTTAGCCTCGGGAAAGCGGTTAGTGGAGGTGAACTCGTAGGGCAACCATATCGTGCCTACTGAGAACGGTAGTGCGTCACGTCCGGCCCCTGGAGGGTAAGTCCTTTCAAGACACGCCGTGAATACGTAATGTGCATGGATGCACGAATGCCGCGATGGCAGGAGCCATAGAGCGGCCCCTGTAGGCTCGCATCGCGGGTCCCCCGCTCCACGGTCTTGAAAGGACTTACCCTCCAGGGGCCTAACTAGCGTTTCCCGAACCAACGGATGCGGCAGGTTTGGGTAACGGCGGATGCGGGTCATACCGCTGCGCTCGGCTCCGCCCTACGCGAGTCTATACCGCTGCGCTTGGCCGTAGGGCGGATAAGCGCGTAGCGCGCATCCGCCGTAACCCAACGCGAAGATCATACAGGTGCTAGTTCCCGAAACGTTACGCTGGCACTGAGGGCCGGGAAGGGGAAGCTCTTTCAAGACCGTAAGCGGAGGGACTCCGCGCGTCGAGCCCCCAGGGATGGGTTTACGGCGTGTCTTGAAAGGGCTTCCCCTTCCCGGCCCGGACGTCACCGCCAATCTGGGCTTAATGTCGGTAAAGCAATTAGCGACAACTGTCAGAGATAATAAGCAGCCGATCAAATTATCCAAAAACTATCAACCCCATCGGCAAATTTCTCCCAAAAAGTGCCCCATTTTCAGTAGAATGGTGCCGTATTCTCGAAACACTCTATGGACTAACCCTAATGACCGACACGCAAATAGACGATCTCAACGTTGTCTCCCAGGAGCTGTTGATCTCACCGGCCGACCTCAAGCGCGAGCTGCCGATGACCGACAAGGCCCGGGAGGTTGTCACCCAGGGGCGGGAAACCATTCGCAATATCCTCGACCGTAAAGACCCGCGGATTTTTGTGGTAATTGGCCCCTGCTCCATCCACGATGTGGACGCGGCGATGGATTATGCCCAGCGTCTGAAGAAACTGGCCGACGAGGTCAGCGATACCATCTATGTGGTGATGCGCGTCTATTTCGAGAAGCCCCGGACCACCACCGGCTGGAAAGGCCTGATCAACGACCCCGATCTGAACGACTCGTTCAAGATCGAGAAAGGTCTGCACATGGGCCGCAAGCTGCTGCTGGATATTGCCGAGCTGGGCCTGCCCTCCGCCACCGAGGCGCTGGATCCGATCTCGCCCCAGTACATGCAGGACCTGATCAGCTGGTCCGCCATTGGCGCCCGCACCACCGAATCCCAGACACACCGAGAAATGGCCAGTGGCCTGTCCGGCGCCGTGGGTTTCAAAAACGGTACCGATGGCAGCCTGACCGTGGCGATCAACGCCCTGAAGTCGGTTTCCAAACCGCACCGGTTTCTGGGGATCAACACCGAAGGCCAGGTTTCCATTGTCCACACCCGTGGCAACCCCTACGGCCACGTGGTACTGCGCGGTGGCAACGGCAAGCCGAATTACGATTCGGTGAGCGTCGCCATGTGCGAGCAGGAGCTGGAGAAGGCCGGAGTCAATCCGCCCAACATCATGGTCGACTGCAGTCACGCCAACTCCAATAAAAACCACGAGCTTCAGCCGTTGGTGATGGAGAACGTGGCCAATCAGATCATGGAAGGCAATGATTCGATCATTGGTCTGATGGTGGAGAGCCATATCGGCGCGGGTAACCAGCCGATTCCGGAAAACCTGAAGGACCTGAAGTACGGGGTGTCGATTACCGATGCCTGTATCGATTGGGATACCACCGTGCAGGCGCTGAAGGATATGCGGGAGAAGATCAAGGATCATCTTCAGGAGCGGGTGAAGAAGTAACGGCACGTTGGGTTACGGCGGATGCGGGTCATACCGCTGCGCTCGGCTCCGCCCTACGCAACCTGCCGTGGTATCCGTCGCATCCCCGACGTAACGTGGCACCAACACCAAGCCACATGCGACCACCATGAACACCACCAAGCTCCGCGTAGGGCGGATAAGGGCGAAGCCCGCATCCGCCGTCACCCCACTCACCGCTCTTTCCTACTGAACACCACCCAACGCCTGATACAGAGCCACCGTCGCTGACAGCCGACTCAAACGCCGCTCGACAATCCGCTCCCTCGCCTGAAACAGGTTCCGCTGAGCGTCGATCAGGGTCAACAGGTCATCACTGCCCTCCCGATACCGCACTTCCGTAAGCCGCAGCGCCCGTTCCGCTTCCACCAGAATCGCCTGATCGCTTGTCTCCTGCCCGGCCTCCAGAGTCACACGTCCCAACGCATCATCGGTTTCCTGTAACGCCACCAGAAGTGTATTCCGGTACTGAGCCAATAGTTCCTGGCGTCTCGCCTCCGTCCGACGGCTCTGGGCACGCGTGCGTCCGCCATCGAAAATCAACTGACTGAGGGACAGGCCGGCATTGTCGGATTCCCGCGCATCGCTCAACGAAAACAGTTCCGCCGTTGATAGGCTGAAACCGGCACTCAGACTCAGGGAGGGTAGAAAAGCCCGACGTGCCACCACCACGTCCGCATCGGCGGCTTGCAGTTGCGCTTCGGCGCGTGCCACATCCGGTCGTGCGAAAATGGCTTCCGCGGGCGGCTGGGCCTTCAGATCCGGCAAGCGGATGTCGCTGAGTGCCTGCGGTTCAACCGATAGTGTTTGGGGCATGGCTCCCAGCAATACCGCCAGGGCACGGCGCGTCTGTTGCGCCTGAAATTGCAACGGCGGAAGCTGTGCACGCTGAGACAACAGGCTTGTGCGTTGGCGGGCGACGTCTGCCGCACTGGCTACGCCGTTTCGATAGCGCACCTCGACGACGGTCATCACCTGCTCGCTCAGCGCCATATTGTCTTGGGCTATCTGAATGCGAGCGTGCAGCGCCTGATATTCAAACCAGGTGTTGGCAATGGCGCCGGTCAGGCTAAGGTAAGCGGCGCGGTAATCCTGCTCACTGGCACGAAAACCGGCGCGGGCGGACGCTCGTTCCGCCGCCACCCTGCCCCACAGGTCCAATTCATAACTCAACCCGAGGTTGGCGGAGGTCGACTCCGAAGAGCGGCTATCGCCCTCGACGTCCTGGTCACTGCGCACGCTGGTTCCGGCGCCGGCATTGAGGCCTGGATAGACCGAGGCGCCCGTCGCACGCATCTGCCAATCCGCCTGGCGCAGGCGCTGCTCGGCGGCCATCAGGTCCGGGCTGTTCTGTAAGGCCTGCTGCATCAGGGCGTCGAGCGGTTCAGCGCCGAACGCCTGCCACCAGCTCGCTGAGGAACTCGAGTCCTCTCGCGCGCCGGATGTTGCCAGAACACTGTTCCAGGTCAGGTCGGGATCAATCTCGGGGCGCGGCACAGGGTCGATGTTCGCACAGCCCACCAGAACACTCAGGCTGCAGCAGGCCGCAAAAACGTTGCATTTCATCGCGTTCACTCCGTGGCCAAGGCGTTGACCGGATTCAACCGGGAGGCCTTGCGCGCGGGCAGATAACCAAAAATCAGGCCGGTGGCAAAGGCGCAACTGAACGCCAGCACCACCGGCAACAGGGAGTAGTAAATGGGCGTGCCGAAATAGCTCAGTGCCGCTGCCACGGACAGCCCCAACACGACGCCAATCAAGCCACCCAGGGCTGACACCACCAGCGCCTCAATCAGAAACTGTTGCAGAATATGTCGTGTTCGCGCGCCGGTTGCCATGCGGATACCGATTTCCCGGGTACGCTCGGTGACACTGACCAACATGATATTCATTACACCGATCCCCCCAACCAACAGGGAAATGGCGGCAATGGAGCCGAGCAGCCAGGTCAGGGTGTCCTGGGTTTCGGAGATCGCCTCAATCAATGACGCCATGTTGCGAATCTGGAAGTCCTCGGTGCCGTGGCGTTGCAGCAGCAATTGGTGTACCGCATCCTGGGTGGCATTCATCCGGTCTGTATCCGCAACCGCAACGGTAATATTGCGCAGGTGTTGCTGGCCAAACAGACGCAGGCTGCCGGTGGTGTATGGCACCAGCACCACGTCATCCTGATCCTGCCCCATGGGCGAAGCGCCCCGTTCTTCCATGACCCCAATGACCTGAAAGAGCACATTGTGAATCATGATGTACTCACCCAGCGGATTTTTTTCGCCGAACAACGAATCCGCGACGGTCTGCCCCAGAACCGCCACCGAGGTGTAGTTGTTCTGCTGCTCCAGAGTAAAAAAGTTGCCGGTCGCCACCGACCACTGGCGCGCTGCCGGAAACGCGTAGGAGGTCGCGTTGATCTCGGCGCGGTGATCCGAATTGCCGTAGCGCAGTGTCTGGCCGCCGGTCAGCTCGGGAATGGCCGCAATGATATTGGGTACGGTCTGGTTGATCGCGTCCATGTCTTCCGGTACCAGAGTGGTCACACTCCAGCGCCCTCCGCGCTGGTCTGGCCCGCCGGGTCGGACCAGCAACAGATTGCTGCCCATGGAGCTGATCCGGTCCACCACGTCCTGGCGCGCGCCGTCGCCGATGGCAAGCATGGTGATGACCGAGGCCACCCCAATCACAATACCCAACAGGGTCAGTGCCGTTCGGAACAGGTTACTGCCCAATGAGCGAAGGGCGGTTTTGGTGCCTTCGGTCAGCTCGTTGGCAAACGGCGGGTCGCGGTGCCAATCAGGAGCGGGCTGGTCGGACAGCTGCTCCGCGTCCGATACCGGCTCAGCCGCGCCCGGATCGGCGACAATCCGACCATCACTGATATCGATACGCCGATGGGCGTGTTTGGCTACTTCCGGATCATGAGTGATCAGTACAATGGTGTGGCCCTGTGCAGACAGGGACTGCAACAACGCCATCACTTCCCGTCCGCTGTGACTGTCCAGTGCGCCAGTGGGCTCGTCTGCCAGAATGATCTGGCCACCGTTCATCAGCGCCCGGGCAATCGAAACCCGCTGCTGTTGACCACCGGATAATTGGCTGGGTTTGTGGTCGAGCCGATCAGCCAGTCCAAGTGTGGACAGCAATTCCCGGGCCCGCTCGCGCCGCTGGGCCGGTGTGAGCGCGGAGTAGATTGCCGGCATTTCGACATTCTCCAGTGCACTGGCGCCGGGCAGGAGGTTGTAGCTCTGGAAGACAAAGCCGAAAGACTCCCGACGCAACTGGGCCAACTCATCCGGCGAGAGATTGGCAACGTCGCGCCCGTTGAAGCAATACTGGCCTTCAGTGGGTTTGTCCAGGCAACCGATGATATTCATCAGGGTCGATTTACCCGAGCCGGAGGCGCCCATGATGGCGACAAACTCCCCGGGGTAAACCGTCAGGTCAATACCGTGCAGTACCCGGGTTTCAAGCTCGCCGTTGTGGTAGCTCTTGGTAACACCGGACAAGCTCAGGATGGGGGTGCTCGACATCAGCGAAACATCCGTGGAATGCCACTACCCTGCTCGCGCCGGTTGCGGCTTTCCGGTCCACTAAGCAGAACCCGTTCGCCCTCACTCAACCCGGACAGGATTTCCGCGTGCACCCGATCGGTGACACCGACGCGCACCTCCCGTAACGCCGGCTCAGCGCCGGGGCTCACCACAGAAACCGTTGCCGATCGTCCGCTCCCGGAAGCTGCTTCAGTGTTACGTTGAGTCCGCTCTCCGTAGCGCAATGCGGATACCGGGACGATCAGGGCATCGTCAGCGGCTCCGGCGACAAAAAACACCTGAGCCGTCATCTGGGGCAGCAAGCGTCCACCGGGATTTGGCACATCAAACAGGGCGTAATAGAGCACCACATTGTTTTCGACCAGGGGAGTCGGTTCAATCCGGGACAACTGCCCTTCCCAGCGTCGCCCCTGATTGCCCAGGGTGGTGAAGTAAACCGGCATTCCGGCCTCCAACTGGCCGATATCCGCCTCCGACACCTGGGCCTGGACACTCATGGTGTCCAGGTCGGCAATGCGCATCAGTATCGGGGTCGTTTGGGAGGCGTTCAGCGTCTGCCCTTGGCGGGCGTCGATGGTCACGATGGTGCCGTCCATGGGGGCATAGATTTTGGCGTACTCGAGGTTGGCTTCCTCGGCACGCAACGTGGATTGTGTCTGCTCGATCTGGGCACTCAGTGCTTCGATCTGTGCCTCGGCGGAACGCAATGACGCTTCCGCACTTTGCAGTGCTTCGCGGGTGGTCGCATCTTCGGCGAAGAGGTTTTTCTGGCGCTGGAGCTGAATTTCGGCCAGTGTCAGTTGCGCCTTGCGGTCCTTCAGTTGCGCCTGCTGGTTGCGCAACTGCGCTCGGGTGCCATCGACGCGGGCGAGGTACACCGTGGGGTCAATTTCCGCCAGCAGATCCCCCTGTTTGACCTCATCACCCACCTGCACGTGCAGGGTTTCCAACTGGCCGGACACCTGAGCACCGACATCCACATAGGTGCGGGGTTGCAGCACGCCGGTCGCGGTAACCAATGCCTCGATATTGCCACGGCGGACTTCGACGCTGGCGAGCGCCTCTTCGTTAGAACCGCTCGGCCAGAATTGAAACACGGCCAAGGTGATCAGAACGAGCGCGGCGACAAGCACCGCTTTTTTGAAAAGTTGCCGGGAAACCACCATCCGTTGTTATCGCTCCTGCCTGTATTTATTGGAGCGGCTATTGTGCGGCAGTTACGACGTGGTTGGCAGCGGTTTTACCGGGCTTTAACCCGGCTTTACATCCGTTAACACGGATGTAAAGCCGGGTTACGGAGGATCGCGTCAGATATAAGCGTTGGTGCGGTCGGTGTGGTCGGTCACATCCCGAACACCCGCCAACTCGGGCAGCTTCTCTTTCAGCGTCGCTTCAACGCCGTTTTTCAGGGTCACTTCCACGGCCCCACAGCCCTGGCAACCGCCGCCGAAACGCAATACGGCGTAGTTGTCCTCGGTGATCTCCACCAGGCTGACGTTACCCCCATGAGAGGCGAGGCCCGGGTTGATTTCGTTGTACAGGACGTAGTTGATGCGGTCTTCGAGCGGACTGTCGTCATTGACCTGGGGCATTTTGGCATTTGGCGCCCGGATGGTGAGCTGCCCACCCATGCGGTCCGGGGAGTAATCGACCTTGGCGTCTTCCAGGTATGGCAGGCTGCGGCCTTCAAAGTAGGCTTTGAAGCCGGTCAGTTCGACGATTTCGTCGTCTTCCTTTTCTTCGCCGGGGCGGCAGTAGGCAATGCAGGTCTCGGCCTGGGGGGTTCCCGGGCTGGCAACAAACATGCGAATTCCGACGCCCTCGCTGTCCTTCTGTTTGTCCAGAAGCTCTTTGAGGTACTGCTGGGCGGATTCGGTGATCTGTACATTGACCATAGTGGCGTGCGGGCCTCCAATACTGGGACAGGCGTATACCTGATTGATTTACTCGGGTATTTTACGGGATATTGGGCTTGGAGACAAAGGGGGTGCCTTCAGAGGCGCTTAACCTTACTTCACGTCCGGTCCGATGTGCCAACTTCGGTGCTTAAACTACGGCGGATGCGCCTTTGGCTTATCCGCCCTACGCGTGACTATACCGCTGCGCTCAGCCGTAGGGCGGATAAGGCCGGAGGCCGCATCCGCCGCAACCCACGGCCAAACTGCCTCTTCCTTAGGTGAGGAGAATAGCGGTAATGATCTGCGGATTTCGCCACTAGGATGGCTAATGGCACTGAGAGACGCTGCGGGGTAGCCCCTCAGCGTCTCGGACGTGATGCGTCCCGATAGCGCAAAGAAAACCTACCCCAGCTCTCAGAACCTGCGGCCTGCCACCATTTCTGGTAAAATCCACGCCCTTTCGAATCAAATCAATCCCCTCTGATAGGTAATCCATGAGCCTGACCGACGATCGCCAAGCCCGTATTGACGCCCTCCATCGCCTGGTGCGCGAGCGCATCCTGATCCTCGATGGCGGCATGGGCACCATGATCCAGAACCTCAAGCTGTCCGAAGCCGACTACCGGGGCGAGCGCTTTGCGGATTACCACCAGGACGTCGCGGGTAACAACGACCTGCTGGCCATTACCCAACCGGCCATGCTCAAAGACATCTATAAGGGCTACCTCGACGCAGGGGCAGATATCGTCGAAACCAACACCTTCAACTCCACCCGCGTCTCCATGGCGGACTACGACATGGAAGACCTGGTGCCGGAGCTGAACCTGGCCGCGGCGCGGTTGGCCCGGGAAATCGCCGATGAGTACACCGCCGACAATCCGGATAAACCCCGCTTTGTCGCCGGGGTGCTTGGGCCCACCAGTCGCACCTGCTCCATCTCTCCAGATGTGAACGACCCCGGTGCGCGCAACATTACCTTCGATGAGTTGGTCGAGAACTATATGGAAGCCCTCGACGGGCTGGTCAAGGGTGGCTCGGACCTGATTCTGATCGAAACCGTATTCGATACCCTCAACGCCAAGGCCGCCACGTTCGCGGTACAGACCTATTTTGAGCAGAACGGTGTTGAGCTGCCGCTGATGATTTCCGGCACCATTACCGATGCTTCCGGACGCACCCTTTCCGGGCAGACCACCGAAGCCTTTTACAACTCCCTGGCCCACTCAAGCCCCTTCTCCATGGGCCTGAACTGCGCCCTGGGCGCCGAGGAACTGCGCCCCTACGTGCAGGAAATGTCCCGGGTGGCCAACTGCTGGGTGTCAGCGCACCCGAACGCCGGCCTGCCCAATGAGTTCGGCGAATACGATCAGTCCCCCGAGGAAATGGTTGCCGTGGTCGAAGAGTTTGCGGCCAGCGGTCTGGTGAACATTATCGGTGGTTGCTGTGGTACCACACCGGAGCACATCAAAGCGATTGCCGATGCCGTGGCCACGCACGCCCCGCGGCCGCTGCCCGACATTGCGCCGGCCTGTCGCCTGTCTGGCCTGGAACCCTTCAACATCACCAAGGACTCCCTGTTCGTCAACGTGGGTGAGCGCTGTAACGTTACCGGCTCGGCCAAGTTCAAGCGTCTGATCGTGGAAGAGGATTACACCACTGCACTCGAAGTCGCCCTGGAGCAGGTCGAGGGCGGCGCCCAGGTGATCGACGTCAATATGGATGAGGCGATGCTGGACTCCGAGAAAGCCATGGTGCGCTTTCTCAATCTGATTGCCGGAGAACCCGATATTGCTCGGGTGCCGGTGATGGTCGACTCCTCCAAGTGGACCGTGATTGAAGCCGGGCTGAAATGCATTCAGGGCAAGCCGATCGTCAACTCCATCAGTCTGAAGGAAGGCGAAGAAGAGTTCATTGAGCGCGCCCGACTTTGCCGCAAGTACGGTGCCGCCGTGGTGGTGATGGCGTTTGACGAAGACGGTCAGGCCGATACCGCGGCGCGCAAGAAAGAGATCTGTGAACGCTCCTATCGCGTTCTGGTCGACAAGGTGGGCTTCCCGCCCCAGGACATTATTTTTGACCCGAATATTTTTGCCATTGCCACCGGCATTGACGAGCACAACAACTACGCGGTGGATTTCATCGAAGCCACCCGCTGGATTCGGGAAAACCTGCCCCACGCCGGGGTGAGCGGTGGTGTATCCAACGTGTCTTTCTCCTTCCGGGGCAACAATCCGGTGCGCGAAGCGATTCACTCGGTGTTTCTGTACCACGCCATCAAGGCCGGCTTGAACATGGGTATCGTCAACGCCAGCCAGTTGGCGGTGTACGACGACCTGCCCGAAGAGCTGAAAGAGAAAGTCGAAGATGTGGTGCTCAACCGCAAAGATGACGCGACGGAAACCCTGCTTGAAATTGCCGAAAAGTACAAAGGCGACGGCAGTGGCGGCGAAAAAAAGGAAGATCTCGAGTGGCGTAGTTGGGCCGTGGAAAAGCGCATTGAGCACTCACTGGTCAAGGGCATCACCGCCTACATCATCGAAGACACCGAAGAAGCCCGTCAGCGCGCCGACAAGCCACTGGATGTGATCGAGGGCCCATTGATGGACGGCATGAACGTGGTCGGCGATCTGTTCGGTGCGGGCAAGATGTTCCTGCCCCAGGTGGTCAAGTCCGCCCGGGTGATGAAACAGTCTGTGGCTTACCTTCAGCCCTTTATCGAAGCGGAGAAAACCGAGGCCAGCAAACCCAACGGCAAAATTCTGATGGCCACGGTCAAAGGGGATGTGCACGATATCGGCAAGAACATTGTCGGGGTCGTATTGCAATGTAACAACTACGAAGTGGTCGATTTGGGTGTGATGGTTCCGACCGAAAAAATCCTCAAGGTGGCCGTAGAGGAGAACTGCGACATCATCGGCCTGTCCGGTCTGATTACTCCGTCGCTGGATGAAATGGTGAATGTCGCCCGGGAGATGCAGCGGCAGGGTATTGATAAACCATTGATGATCGGTGGCGCCACCACGTCGAAAGCCCACACAGCGGTCAAAATCGACCCGGCGTTCAACCTGAACCAGGTGGTCTATGTGGCTGACGCGTCCCGCGCGGTTGGCGTGGCAGGCAGCCTGCTCTCCGATGCCAACCGCCCGAAGTTCGTTGCCGACCTGCAGGCCGAATACGACAAGGTGCGCGAGCGCAACGCCAACCGCAAACCCCGCGGCACTCTGCGCACCTACCCGAAAGCGATCGAGAATGCACCGGCGATGGACTGGGACGGTTACACGCCCCCCGCCCCAACCTTCACCGGTTTGAAAGTCTTCGATGATTACCCACTGGAAGATCTGCTGGATACCGTCGACTGGACGCCCTTCTTCATGTCCTGGGATCTGGCCGGCAAGTACCCGAAAATTCTGGACGATGAGGTGGTCGGCGAGGCGGCCAGAAACCTGTTTGACGACGCCCAGAAAATGCTGCGCAAGCTGATCGACGAGAAACGCCTGAAGGCACGCGGTGTCATCGGCCTCTGGCCCGCCAACACAGTCAACCACGACGATATCGAAATTTATGACGACCAGGGCAAGGTGATCGATACCCTGCATCACATTCGCCAGCAGAACCAGAAGCCGGGTAATGATCCCGCCAACTATTCACTGGCGGACTTCGTGGCGCCCAAGGACAGCGGTAAGCGGGATTACGTAGGCGGTTTTGCCGTGACCGCCGGTATTGGTGCGGAGGAGTTGGCGAAGGAATACGAAGCGGCCGGAGACGATTACAACGCGATCATGGTCAAAGCCTTGGCCGACCGTCTGGCCGAAGCGTTTGCCGAGCATATGCACCGCCGGGTGCGGACCGAGTTCTGGGGCTATCAGCCGGATGAAGCGTTGAGTAACGATGAATTGATCCGGGAGAAATACCAGGGCATCCGCCCTGCCCCGGGTTACCCGGCATGCCCGGACCACACCGAGAAAGCGACACTGTTCCGGGTGTTGAATGCGGAGAAGAACTCCGGCCTCGAACTGACCGACAGCTTTGCCATGTATCCCACCGCCGCAGTCTCCGGCTGGTATTTCTCCCACCCGAAATCCAAGTATTTCAATGTGGGGAAAATCCAGAAGGATCAGGTGGAAAGCCTGGCCAAGCGCAAAGGCATGAGCCTGACCGAAATGGAGCGCTGGTTGAGCCCGGTGCTTGGGTATGAGCCGGGGACCGAGTGATCACCAAAATATTCACTTTCAAGTGACTTTACGGCGGATGCGGGGTTTAATCGCTGCGCTCGGCCCCTACGGATACCACGGCAGCTCGCGTAGGGCGGATAAGGGCGAAGCCCGCATCCGCCGTTACGAACCAACGGCAAACCGTAAAGCCGCACCAGACCTATCACCCACCCCGCAACTGCCGCAAAGCCCGTTGCGCCATCTGGGTCATTCGATCGATCAACCGGATCAGCACCCAACGCATGAGCTCTCTGGTGAGCTCCGCCGTCGTCTCCGCAATCGCCCCAAAGCCCAAGAGCTTCATAATCCGTCGCATCAACCGCAACACCCAAAACCCGGCGTCTTTGGACGCATCAACGCCCTGCCGCAAGGCCAGCGCAATTCGGTCCGCCAAGGTCAGCCCGCCCATCAATGCCGCCTGAATCGGCGCCACAAACACCACGCTGATTTTCCTCAGCACCCACGCCATCGCACTATTGACCCGCTCCCAAACCGACGGATCCGCGGGATTATCCAGAGTGTCTCGAGACAACCATTGTTTGAGCGCCTCTTCTCCCAGCTCGGGATTGGGACGTCCTTTCAACGCTAACCAACTGCACTGACGAGTGCTGTCCACATAGTGACCGATACGGTGGGCGGCGAAGGAAATGGCGCCTCGGCCCCAGGGAATGTGATAGCCATCACCGGGTGATGGCGGGTGGCGGTAGGGGTAAACCGGAATCATCGGGACGGGATCGGTTTTATGGTAGACACGGTAAATATTGCTCGAGAGAGCCCTGTTCGTCAGATGCCGAGCAAAGCCTTCCAGCCCGACACGGGGTGCGCCAAAGGTGTAGAGTTTGACCGGGTTGCGACGTTGGCCTTTGAGCCAGTCTGCCACCAACGACGCCACTGCCCCGCCCAGACTGTGACCGATGCAGTGAATGGGACCGGAAATATGCGGATGTTTATCGAGGAAATCTTTCAGTTGTGGCAGGAGGCTGCTGAAGATCTGGTTAAAACCGATATGAACCAAGGTGCCAGTTCTGCCCCGCTCCAGACCGATCCTGGCGTTGCTGGCCCAATCGGCACCGTAATTGGCCCAAGTGGAGCCGCGGAAGACGAAAAAGAGTTCGTTTTTTCGTTGTCCGCGCCCCTGAGCGCACAGGCCAAACGCATCTTCCGTATTGATTAACCGGGTACCCACCTCTGCGGAGAGTAAACCACTCCCTGTACCTGAAAACTCGGGTCGCAGTAAGAAGAGCCTCAAGCGTTCACGGTCTTGAACGTCATATATGCCATCAGCCAACTCTGACGCTTGCAGTGGAGTCAATTCCATTTTCTGTTCCTCCTTGTAATTAACGAACCTCTATACCTTCCCAGTGACAATTCGTACCTAAAAGTCCCCGCTTAACATCAACTCGGCGAATCTCATCGGTCAGCTCGCACTGCATATTGATCGGCCTTCCTCCGAGCTCTGACCATTCATGCTCTTCACGCTTGCTTCCGATCCAGATCTTGAATTCCTGACCTTGGTACTGAACAACAATATCCTGATAAACCACAAATTCAGCGGGAAGCAACTGACGCCAACTATCTCTTACGGCCGGAAACGAAAAGTGACCTTGATCATCCGCCTCGGCAACGTCCTCTTCGCCAACCTGACTCTGCCATTTGATGATGCGTTTTATCCTGGCACCGGAAGCCGGCTTTCCTTCATAGGTAATCTGAGCAGCGAAGGGTGAGCTGAGCACCACTTCCTTCTTTGAAAAAAACGCCATGGCAGCTCCTTGCGGTGAACAGATCAAAAAGAATACGGCGATGCCGAGCAGTACGGAGGGGAGTATTCGAGGTCGAATCATGGGGCCATCCTTTGTACCGGTGAAGCATTTCCGTTGGATTCAGGAAAGATACCGAAGGCGGGGAAATATCGTCAAGGGGTTCGATGAGGGGGACGTGGAAATTGAGGTGTTGGTCACGCTTGGGGGATTATTTGGTGGATGCGCCGAAGGCTCCGATGCGTCGGACCGATCTGTCATACGATTACCGCGGGTGGGGAAACGGCGGATGCGCGCAGCGATTGGACCGCGATCCGCCGTAATCCGGGCCATGTGACCTTTATGAGGGCTGTCGGTCGGCGCCCCAACTGCGGTGGATGCGGTCTTTGACGCGGCTGAGTTCTTCGTCGGTAATATTGGCGAGTTCGCCTCGTTCGAGCGGGTCGTAATGGAAAATGTACAGGCGCGAGGCGAACTGCTCAAACGGCAATGAAGACTCGCCAAAGCGCTCGCCGTTGCCCGCGGTACTGACCAATACATCATCTCCCCAGTGCTGACCACTGTCATTGTTGGGGTTGAAGAAGTACACCCGCATCACCTCTTTCGGGTCGAGCGCTACCCGCAAAATGGTGATCGCATGCCACCCCACAAATCGGGCGGCGCTGTCAGTGACAGCGATGCCCGCCGGTTGCGGATGGATCAGCGGTTGATTGCCGTTGTAGTATGGATGGTAGCTCGCGTAGAAGTGACGCAGAAAATCATCCAGCTCCCAGAGGTTTCCTGTAGCGACATCCACGTTGATGCGGAACCCTCGACCGGACCACCAGCCGTGAAACTCGGGGTTCACCCAACGGTGTGGATCACCTTCACGCCCGATACAACGGCGCCCCATTTCGGCGTAGATACGGTCCAGGTGTGGCACCACCAGAAGTGAGACCGGATCAAGATCCATGGGGATATCGGCGGCAACCCCGGCTTCACTTTCTCTCGAGGAAATCGGTTGGCCCTCAAAATGAATGATGATTTCATCATCACGCGCCGCCCAGACCACCATCTGCAACAGATAATCCGGATCGTTATAAGCCCACATGGACAGCGCCCGGGCCGACTGACAGGTGGGGTTATTGCCCTGCCCCACGCCCAGCGGTTGCCCCAGCATGCACAACACGCCCTGCATCAGCCAGGCGGTGGCCGACGGCTGTGCGCCGAAAATCATTTCCAGCCGTTGGGTACAATAGGGCGAGACGGGCAGCGCCAGCTGCCGCCAGAGTGCCGGTGCGACCGCCGGTTGGTAGAGAATGCCCCGTTCGAGCATCAAAGCCAGACCATAGACGCCCTGAGCGGTTTCAGGATGGATGGCTTGGGCGATGATCGCCCGAGCCAGCTCACCGTAACACAGCAAACAATCCCGACCGGTACTGGAGAGCCCCAAAGCTTCGGAAAGCAAGTGGTCCCCGTGCTCCAACAGATGACGTAACAACACCGGGTGATAGGGAGAAACCAGACCGGTATCGTGCATGGCTCGGGCAAAACCCGTCGCCTCGTATTGCAATGCGCCGGCGTCCATCGCCTGAAGGCGCTCCTGATACACCTCCAGGCCCGGATCCTCGCGGCAGGCCTGGGTGGGACCAAACAGGCTGCTGATCAATCGGTCGGCGCCCTGCCCGCTGATACCCAACTCGATGGTCGGATTGATCTGACAGACCGCAATCTGGGTGATCATGCGTTTGACGCTGTCGACCTGAATGGGCCGCTGCTGCAAGATGCGCCAGATTTCCTCAATCAGCTTGTCGATGACGTGTTCGTAGCCAATCCGCTCCGCCAAGTGTCGGTACAAGGACCGGGTAATCAGCGCGAGGCGGCCTTGCTGCTCCCTCTCCGCCTCGCTGGGCGTCCCGAAGAGCAGCTCCAGGTTGATGGCCAGTACCTGGGTCAGGTAATGATGGGCCTGCTCAGAGGACATACCCGGGTGCTGATAATCACCCAGGGCAATGGCGAGCAGACGCAGCTCGCTGATGGCCTCAATCACCACCGTCGAGGCATCCGGACTTTTCAGCGAGTACGTGGTCAGTGACGGAATCAGGATCTGCGGCTGCGCCCAATCCGACCCTTCAAAAACGCCCGCCTCTTCCAGCCGTTGAGCGCGGGCCTCCAGGAAGGCACAACCGCCATCAAGCAATAGCACTCGCCGGGCAATATCCAGCAGGCGCTGGAGCTTGGTGATCTTGGCAAACTCACGGCTGTCGGCCAGTTGTTCAATCGCTTCGTCCAGCTGGTTTCCCAGGCGGACCAATTTGTCCGCCTCGGCACTGTGGTTCGTTTCCGTTAGGCTCAAGCCGGCCTCCTCAACTCATGCAATGGAGTTGATTATACATAGAAATCCAGCTCTTCCTGGTGTTTGAGCAAATCCCGCATGGTGTAGGGGTCTTCACCAAAAAAGTAAACCAGGCCCCAATGGGTGCCAAAGGCGGTACGTTTGGTGACCGTCTCCTCAACCGGCGGGGTAAGCTCATGGAAATCAAAGTAAGGGTGATCTTCCGTCTCCGCGGGAATTTCCAGTTTGCTGACGACCCGACGGCGCGGGTACACACCGAAACAGCCAGCATGCCCCTTTGCATCAACCACTTCTTTGGGAAAGAATGCCTTGATCTCCTCGTCAGTGGTTTTGGGATCGAACGAAAGAATCAGACCCTGGTAAGCATTGAACCCGTAAGCACGCTCCAACAACTCGAACACTTTGAAACCGGGCGGACGATAGGCCACCTCACCAAAGTACATTTCACCATCGCTGGTGACGAAATATTCAGGATGCACAAATCCGAAATCAATATCAAAGGTTTTGATCAGTTTTTCGATTTGTTGAGTAATCTGGGGCCGGTATTTCTCGAGCTCGGGCGTCGCCGGCACGAACACGGAGTAGCCGAGCGTGACATACTCGGAAATGTTCAGAAAGCAAATCTTTCCGTTGTGAATCCAGGCCTCGACGGCGAATTCCCAGCCATCAAGATGGGACTCCATCAACACGGGAAATTCCTCGTCGGGAATGGTGTCCACTTCATCCGGCGTTCGGATGACCCGATGCCCCAGACAACCGGCTTTATCAAAAGCCTTCAGGTGAATGGGGTCATTGGGGTCCCCGTCCAGTTTCAACAAGGTCTGATTGACCCGTTTCAAAAAGCGCACGACGTCTTCCTTGTCGTGTGCTTCTTCGAAAATTCCCACGCGAATGCCGCCCAGCTGGGCACGACGCTTCATCAGCGCCTTGTCCCGCAACAGCATGGCCTGACCAAACAGGCGCGGGTTATCCAGCAGGACCGAGTTGATTGCACCGGCCCACTCCACGGTTTCTTCAAACAGAGGAATCGCCACATCCACGCCCATATCCTTCAGGGTCTGGGCAATTTCCATGGAACGATCGTTCAGCCGCTCAAAGTTCCAGGGCACGTAGGGGATATCATGCTCTTTGCAGTAAGCTTCGGCCCACTCTGGAGCCACCACCACGTAGCGACGATCGAATTTGTCGGCCGCTTCAATGGCACCCAGGGCCCAGCCCAACAATGCGACGTAACCTTTTTCAGGATTGAAAGTGTGCTTGGAACTCATGGTGGGACTCTCCAGACGTGGCAGTGGTACAACCCCGAGCGCTATCGCACGGGCCCATCTATAAACATAGACAAGAGGCTTGCACTGTACCAGCCATAAGGTCCGGGACACGCATGGTATCGATAGACTTTATAGTTATATGGAGGGAGGGCTGATTTCCGAGTTTGGTGACGGCGGATGCGCGCCTGCGACGCTTATCCGCCCTACGCGAACTGAAGTGGTATCCGTAACCCGGGATGCCAGACGCACCAGCCCATAAAAAAGGCCGGCAAATGCCGGCCTTTTTCAGAACAACCTGACTGACGAATCAGTCCTGGTTCTTCATCTGCGCCTTGATCAGGTCACCCAGAGTGGTGGGCGAAGCCTGTTCAGCAGTTTTGGCGCTGTGCTCTTTAACAGCAGCCTTCTCGTCAGCGACGTCTTTGGACTTCACAGACAAGTTGATGGTGCGGTTTTTGCGGTCAACGCTGATGATCTTGGCTTCGACTTCTTCGCCTTCTTTCAGCACGTTGCGCGCATCTTCCACTTTCTCGCGGCTCAGTTCAGAGGCCTTCAGGTAGGCTTCAACGTCTTCCGCCAGAGTCACGGTCGCACCCTTGGCTTCAACTTCCTTCACAGTACCCTTGATGACGGAACCTTTGTCGTTCTCGGCCAGGTACTCAGAGAAGGGGTCGGTCTCCAGCTGCTTGATGCCCAGAGAAATACGCTCGCGCTCCGGGTCAATGGCCAGAACCACAGTTTCCAGCTCGTCGCCCTTCTTGTACTTGCGTACCGCTTCTTCGCCGGCTTCGTGCCAGGAGATGTCGGACAGGTGAACCAGACCGTCGATACCACCGTCCAGACCGATGAAGATACCGAAATCGGTGATGGACTTGATCTTGCCGCTGATCTTGTCGCCCTTGGCGTAAGTACGAGCGAAGACGTCCCAGGGGTTTTCCTGGCACTGCTTCATGCCCAGGGAGATACGACGACGCTCTTCGTCGATGTCCAGGATCATGACTTCCACTTCGTCGCCCACATTCACGACTTTAGACGGGTGGATGTTCTTGTTGGTCCAATCCATTTCGGAGACGTGAACCAGACCTTCCACACCCTCTTCCAGCTCGGCAAAGCAGCCGTAATCGGTCAGGTTGGTAACCACAGCCTTGACCTTGACGCCTTCCGGGTAGCGACCGGTGATGTTGACCCAGGGATCTTCACCCAGTTGCTTCAGACCCAGAGAAACGCGGTTGCGCTCGCGGTCGAATTTCAGAACTTTGACTTCAATATCGTCGCCGACATTGACGATTTCGCTCGGATGCTTGATGCGCTTCCAGGCCATATCGGTAATGTGCAGCAGGCCGTCAACACCGCCCAGATCTACGAAAGCACCGTAGTCGGTCAGGTTCTTGACGATACCTTTGATGGTCATACCCTCTTGCAGGGTAGCCAGCAGCTCTTCGCGCTCTTCGGAGTTGGCTTGCTCCAGAACGGCACGACGAGACACCACAACGTTGTTGCGACGCTGGTCCAGCTTGATGACCTTGAATTCCAGCTCTTTACCTTCGAGGTGGGTGGTGTCGCGCACGGGGCGAACGTCTACCAGAGAGCCCGGCAGGAAGGCACGGATGCTGGATACATCCACGGTGAAGCCACCTTTGACCTTACCGTTGATAACGCCTTTGACCACTTCGTCAGCAGAGTGAGCGGCTTCCAGCACTTTCCAGGCTTCAGCGCGCTTGGCTTTTTCGCGAGACAGGCGGGTTTCACCGAAACCGTCTTCTACGGTTTCCAGTGCGACCTGTACTTCGTCGCCGATTTGCAGTTCCAGCTCGCCGTCTTCGTTCAGGAATTGGCTGGCCGGGATTACGCCTTCAGACTTGAGGCCGGCGTGTACCGTTACCCAGTCTTTGTCGACGTCGATGACAACACCGGTCACGATGGTACCCGGCTGCATATCGACGGATTTCAGGCTCTCTTCAAACAGTTCAGCAAAACTTTCGCTCATGGACATTCATGCTACCTTTTAGTACCCGATCGATCCGCTTGTCTGTGGTGCGGTGTCACGGGTTTACCGTACTGCCAGTGGTACGGGTCAGTTTATGAAAGAGACAGGATCCGGCTTTCAAAGCTGGCGCCAGCCGGGCTGCCCATGCCAGGGTTTGTACACATTGGTCTGGATACACGCTCTAGCAAGCGCGGCAGGCTAGCAGATCTTGGGGGATATGGCAAGGATTGGTGACTCAGGCGGGGTTCTTGGCATCACGCCCGGTCTGCCGCGGGGTATGCCAGTTCGAGACCCGCCGTAAATCCATCCATGGAGGCTTCTCATCGGCATCCATGCCTCAGAGAGTCTCGAACTGGCATACCCCACGGCAGACCTCGGTGCCAATAGCGAACAATGGAGGCATATGTAACGGCGGATGCGGCCTTTGGCCTTATCCGCCCTACGCATAGCACGGAGGTGGCGTAGGGCGGATAAGCGAAGCGCATCCGCCGTTTCCCGGGGTAAAAAAAGAAAAGGTGCTAGTTCCCGGAACGTTACGCTGGCAGCGCGGAGGTTGGGTATACCGTTGCGAGACCGTCACCCGCCTTGGACGCCCCACAGGGATGTGGGAAGTGTCCCGAAGCGCCGGGAGCGCGAAGGGGGCCGGCGGGTGCAGAGCCTACAGGGATGTATTCATGGCGTGTCTCGCAACGGTATACCCAACCGGAGCACTACACGACAAAGCACCCGGATGTTCTACGAGATGCTTCTACACCCCTTCTATTAAGTCCGCCCGTAGTTGTCGTCGAAACGCTGGATGTCGTCTTCGCCCAGATAGGGGCCGGACTGGACTTCGATGATTTCCAGGGGGATTTTGCCCGGGTTGCTCAGGCGGTGGCGGGTACCGACCGGTATATAGGTCGACTCATTCTCGGACAGCAGCAGCGTCTGGTCGTCCAATTCCACCTGGGCGGTGCCCTTGACCACCACCCAGTGCTCGGCGCGGTGATAATGCATCTGTAAGGACAGGCTGGCGCCGGGTTTTACCCGAATGCGCTTTACCTGGTAGCGGGTGCCCTGATCTACCGAATCGTAGCAACCCCAGGGACGATAGACCTCCCGGTGCTGGAGATGCTCGGTGCGGTTACCCTGCTCGATCCGGGCAATCACCTTCTTCACCTGCTGAGCCTGACTCTTGTCTGCCACCAGAACCGCGTCCGGGGTATTGATGATCATCAGGTTATTGACGCCGATGGTCGCCACCAGCTTGTCTTGAGTGAAGACCAGAGTGTCGTGTGAATCCACATCAATGGCATCGCCCACAAAGCTGTTGCCATTGGCGTCTTTCTCGGACAGCTCCCAAAAGGACTGCCAGCAACCCACATCGCTCCAGCCCGCATCCAGCGGGACGCAAACCACCGCCTGGCTTTTCTCCATGACCGCATAATCAATGGAGATATCCGGCGCCTCGGCAAAGTCGTCCCGGTCGATGCGAACAAAATCCAGGTCTGTGCTGGCTCTGTCGTAGGCCCGTTGGGCGGCACTGAGTACCTCCGGGGAGCAGCGCTCCAGCTCGGACAAGAATGCACTGGCACGGAACACGAACATGCCGCTGTTCCAGTAATAATCGCCCTCAGCGAGATACTGCTCAGCGGTGGCCAGGTCCGGCTTTTCCACGAACCGCTCGACGGGATGGCTACCCTGCCCTTCCCGGCGGGTTTTGATATAACCGTAGCCGGTTTCGGGGCGGGTTGGCTGGATGCCAAAGGTCACCAGTTTGTCACTGTCTGCCGCGTCGGCCGCCTGGGCGATAGCCTTCTGAAAGGCCTCAATCCCCTGGATCATATGGTCAGCGGCAAGCACGAGCAACGTCGGATCATCCTCCTGGGTCAGCGCTTTAACCGCCGCCAACGCCAAGGCTGGCGCGGTATTACGCGCCAGCGGCTCAAGCAGGATCGACGCGCGGCTCTGACCGATTTCCTGAAGTTGCTCGGCCACCATGAAGCGGTGCTCTTCATTGCACACCACAATCGGGTCACCCAAGTCGGGCACCCCGTCCAGACGCAGCAGAGTCTGCTGTAACATGGTGGTTTCACCAAACAGCTTGAGCAGCTGTTTCGGGTAGTGTTTGCGCGACAGCGGCCACAAGCGTGACCCGGAGCCGCCCGCCAGGATAACGGGAACAATCATCGATCAGCCCTGCCGGCTTTTGAGAAATTCATCGAACTGTGCGCCAATTTCGTGGTGACGCACGCCGTATTCGATGTTCGCCATCATGTAGCCCAGCTTGGAGCCGCAGTCGTGACTCTTGCCGGCCAGGCGATAGGCTTCGACGGTCTCGTCAGTCACCAGGGCGTCCAGCGAGTCGGTCAGCTGGATTTCACCACCGGCGCCCGGTTGGGTTTTGGCCAGCAGATCCCAGGTGGACTTGGACAGGACGTAGCGCCCGACAATGGCCATGTTGGACGGAGCCGCGTCGCGCTCGGGTTTTTCCACCATGCCTTTAACGGCGGCGCACTCGCCCTCTTCCACTTGGGCACCGTCACAGTCGACCACGCCGTATTTGTGCACCTGTTCCCAGGGTACCTCCTCCACCAGAATCTGGCTGCTGCCGGTTTCGTCAAAGCGGCGAGTCATGGCCGCCAGATTGTCTTTGCGTAGGTTGCAGTGGTGCTTGTCGATCAGCACGTCGGGCAGCATTACCGCAAAAGGCTCTTCTCCCACCACCGGGCGGGCGCACAAAATGGCGTGGCCCAGGCCTTTGGCTTCGGCCTGACGCACGGAGATGACCGTCAGTCCCGGCGGCGTGATGGACCGGACTTCTTCCAGCAGTGAGCGCTTGAGACGCGCTTCGAGCTGGGCTTCCAGCTCAAAGCTGGTATCGAAGTGGTTTTCGATGGAGTTTTTACTGGCGTGGGTGACCAGGACGATTTCCTTGATGCCGGCTGCGGCCGCTTCCTCAATTACGTATTGGATGAGGGGCCGGTCGACCACGGGCAGCATCTCTTTGGGGATGGCTTTGGTGGCAGGCAGCATACGGGTGCCCAGACCGGCGACGGGGATGACGGCTTTTTTGATCTGCATGTGTGGTCTCCTTGAGTGTTGGGGGTCGTTCCCAGAGTGTTGTGTCCGGTTGATTTTTAGAGTGGAGGGTTAGAGTTGTCCGGTCGCGGCATCGGGTGAACCCTTTTCAAAACGCGATAAATACATCCCTGTAGCTCCCTCTCTTCTTCCCTGAAGAGAGGGTTTGAAAAGAGTTCACCCGACACCGCGCCCTCAGAGGGAACCCCACCCTTTCACTCGTAACTTACTGATTCAGCAGCGCCAACACTTCGTCGGTTTTTTCCTGTACCAGTTTCTTGTCGCCGCGGCTCTCGGCGTTCAGGCGTACCACCGGCTCGGTGTTGGACATGCGCAGGTTGAAGCGCCAGTCGTCAAATTCCATGGTGATACCGTCGGCACGGTCGATGGCTTTGGCCTGGTTCTTGTAGTGCTCGAATACCCGGTCAATGGCTGCGGCGGCATCGTCCACTTTGCTGTTGATTTCGCCCGGGGACGGGAAGCGATCGATGCAATCTTGTAGCAACTCGGACAGGCTCTGCCCCTTGCGACCGATCAGTTCTGCGACCAGAAGCCAGGGGATCATGCCGCTGTCGCAGTAGGCGAAGTCACGGAAGTAGTGGTGGGCGCTCATTTCACCGCCGTAGATGGCATCTTCGCTGCGCATCCGCTCCTTGATGAAGGAGTGGCCGGTTTTGGATTGAATGGCGGTGCCGCCGTGCTTTTCGCAGATGTCGATGGTGTTCCAGGTCAGGCGTGGGTCATGAATGATCTTACTGCCCGGCACCTTGAGCAGGAAGGCTTCGGCCAACAGGCCGACGATGTAGTAACCCTCGGTGAACTCGCCCTTCTCATCGAACAGGAAGCAGCGATCGAAGTCGCCGTCCCAGGCAATGCCCATGTCCGCGCCGTGCTTGATCACCGCCTCGCTGGTGGAGGCCCGATTTTCACGCAGCAGCGGGTTAGGAATACCGTTTGGAAAGGTCGGGTCCGGCTCGTGGTGGACCTTGATAAATTCGATCATGGGCAGGTGCGGTTCGATCGCATCGATGACGTGGCCTGCGGCCCCGTTACCGGCGTTGACCACAAGCTTCATGGGCTTGAGTTTGTCCTTATCGACGTAGCTCAGCAGGTGCTGGATGTAGTCCTCCAGCACTGAACCCTTTCGGTAGGCACCTCTCTTGGATTCGTCCACGGCCGGGAAATCATTGGCTTCGGCCATGGCCTGAATATCGTTCAGCCCGGTATCACCACTGATGGGACGAGAACCCTCACGCACCATCTTCATGCCGTTATAGTCAATCGGGTTGTGACTGGCGGTGATCACGATGCCGCCATCGGTTTTCAGATGGCTGGTAGCGAAGTAGATCTCTTCAGTGCCGCACAGACCGATATCGATCACGTCCGCACCGCCGTCCTGCAGGCCGCGGGCGCAGGCAAGCTTCAAGGACTCACTGGTCTCTCGCACGTCGCCACCCACCACGACGGTTTTGGGCTTGAGGTATTCCGCAAAGGCGCGGCCGATGCGGTAGACGATGTCTTCATTGAGTTCTTCACCCAACTTGCCGCGAATATCGTAGGCTTTAAAACAGGTCAGTTTCATCTTCGTTCCGTCCGGTTTGTGTTATTTGTCATCGTTGCTCCGGCACCCCATGGGTGCCAGCCCCACCCGGCTAGCGGGTATAGCTTAAAATTCTCTCGAGCACCTGCTCGATGGTCAGCTCGGTACTGTCCACCAGGTGGGCGTCATCGGCGGGCTTCAGGGGTGACACGGCGCGTTCGCTGTCCCGCTTGTCCCGCTCGCGGATATCCGCCACCAAGGCGTCCATATCCACTTTCTCGCCTTTTTCCAATAACTGCAAGTAGCGGCGTTCGGCACGCGCCTCTGGACTGGCGGTCAAGAAGATTTTGACGCCAGCATCGGGAAATACGGTGGTTCCCATATCGCGCCCGTCGGCGACCAGGCCCGGTGCCTGCCGGAAGTCCCGCTGGCGCTGCAACAGAGCCTCCCGGACCGGCGGATAAGCCGCCACCCGAGAGGCGTTCATGCTGACGGCCTCGGTACGAATTTCCCGGGACACATCCTGCTCGTGCAGCAAAATGCGCGTGTCCTCACCGGCCGCGTCAAACCGCACCGCCAGATGCCGGGCCACCGCGGCCACCGCATCGGGATTATCCAGGTCAACGCCGGCGTTCATGGCGGCCAGCGCGGTCAGCCGGTAGAGGGCGCCACTGTCGAGCAGATGATACCCGAGACGATTGGCCACCAGCCGACTCAGCGTGCCCTTGCCCGCCCCACTGGGGCCGTCAATCGCAATTACCGGGATGGGACTGTTTTCGGTCACAGGGGTTCCTTAGCGGTCTTGAACATTCAGATTTGGGGTTACTCGCCGACCCGGATCTCAAAGCTCGGGGCGGCGCGCTCGAGCCGTGCCTCAGGGGGCAATGCTCTGGGCGATCTCCCGACAGCGAGCAATGGGATCGGCGGCCCGGGTAATCGGTCGACCAATCACCAGGTAATGGCTCCCGGCGGCAATGGCTTCCTGCGGCGTCAGGGTCCGACGCTGATCATCCGCCGCACTGTCGGCGGGACGAATGCCGGGGGTGACCAGACAAAAATCCGGACCATGCCGCTCGCTTAATGCCCGGGCTTCCTGAGCCGAGCATACCACACCATCCAGACCACTTTTATGACTCAGGTCCGCGAGATGCAGGACCTGTTCCATCGGAGTCCGGGCGACGCCGGTAGAGCGCAGATCCGCTTCGGTCATGCTGGTCAGCACAGTGACCCCAATCAGCAGGGGGCGGCGACCGGAGACTTTGTCCAGAGCCTCGCGGGCGGCGCTCATCATGCGCTCTCCGCCACTGGCGTGAACATTGACCATCCATACGCCGAGGTCGGCCGCCGCACGCACCGCGCCCGCCGTCGTGTTGGGTATGTCGTGGAATTTCAGATCCAGAAAAATATCGAACCCGAGCCCCTGGAGTTGCTCGATCACGGCGGGACCGCTACGGGTAAAAAGTTCCTTGCCGACCTTGAGCCGACAGTTCTCCGGTGAGAGCCGACGCGCCATGGTCAGGCAGTCGTCAGCGTTGTCGTAATCCATGGCAACGACAATGCGTGGAGCCTCGGGATTGGGCATGTTTTCCCCCTATGCACAAAAAAAGCCCGAATTCAGTGAATCCGGGCTGCCATTAAAGCAAATTTGGCATCAAATTGCAGCGTCTAATCGTTGCTGAGGGAGGTGCCTGGGTGACCGTCGCAGGTCATCCCGTGGTCAGTTCAGGGTCATATGGTCGCGATTGGACTCGATGGTCGCTTCGCCAATGCCCCGCACTTCCACCAACTGGTCCAGGCTGACAAACTCGCCGTTGGCGTCGCGCCAGGCGACGATGGCCTCGGCTTTTTTGGGGCCGATACCATCGAGCTGTGCAAGGGTTTCCACATCGGCGGTATTGATGTTGACGGGCGCCTCGGGTGCAGCATAAGCCGCAACGCTGAACAGCAGGGCGATGGAACACAGGAAGGATGAGATCAGTTTCATGATGAACTCCTTTTGCTTGGTTTGTTGAGTAAACAGTAAACGTCGTCCGACGACGTGGGAGCCAGATTATTCAGCGAGGAGCATGGCGCGTAGGGGAAATGTGCGCGGCGTTTTGTAGGAAATTGCCGACAAAATTCTGAGATTTGATAGGGATCACATTATGGGTGTGATTGGATTTTGGGTGTTGATGGGCTTCGTAGCTAAAGCTACGGCTGGGTGTACGGTTGTGAGACACGCCGTAAATACATCCATGTAGGCTCGACGCGCGGAGTCCCTCCGTTTACGGTCTCACAACCGTACACCCAGCCTCCGCTGTGCCAGATTCACGTTTCGGGAAATAATTGCGTAGGTCGGATTAGCGGAGCGTAATCCGACGTTGACTTTGGCAAAAGATGTCGGATTACGCGCTACGCGCTAATCCGACCTACGGGACTATAGCGGCAACTGTAAAATGGTGGATGACAGGGCTGCGCCCTTTATCCACCCTACGAAACACTCTTCTGCTCCGTAAACATCTTGTAGGCGCTATTTCCCGAAACGTCAATCTGGCACAGCGGAGGTTGGGCATACCCTTGTGAGACCATCACCCGCCTGGACGGCGGGTGATGAGCCTACAAGGATGTATTTACGGCGTGTCTCACAAGGGTATGCCCAACCGCAGCACTTTCTACAACGCTATTCCGCCCTAGAGCTTGGAAAGATCCTTGGCATCCCAGTGAGGGAAGTGCTTGCGGACCAGGGCGTTCAACTCCAGTTCGAATTCGCTGAACTGGTGGTGGCTGGTTTTGGTGCGGCGCAGGCCTTCGATGACCATGCCGGCACCGACCGTGAGGTTGGTCAGTCGGTCAATCACGATGAACGAGCCGCTCATCCGGTGATTCGGATAGGCATCCACGACCACCGGCTGACTGAAAGACAACTCGGATACGGCAATGTCGTTCAACTGCAGTTTGTCCGCCGGCTTGTGCTCCTGGGTGTTCACATCAACCCGGTATTCCAGGTTATCGATATGCCCCGAGACGAGTTTGCTGGCGAATTTGAACAGATACTCTTTGCCCGGCTCGCCCGCATCTTCGTTCATCCAGACCAGGTGTGCCTTGAGATGATTGGTCTGCTCCACCTTGTCCGCCGAGTGCACGATCATATCGCCACGGCTGACATCGATCTCGTCTTCCAGGGTGATGGTCACGGCCTGCCCGACAAAGGCTTCCTGCAGATCACCATCGAATGTCACGATGGATTTGATCTTGCTCTTCTTGCCCGACGGCAACACTTTGACTTCATCACCCACCTTCACGATTCCTGAAACGATGGTGCCGCAGAAACCGCGGAAGTTCAGGTGGGGACGATTCACGTACTGGACCGGGAAGCGGAAGTCCTCGAAGTTGCGCTCGGCCATGACTGGCGCGTTTTCCAGGATTTCCATCAATGTCGGGCCGGTGTACCAGTCGCAACGTTCGCTGCGATTGACCACATTGTCGCCCTCGAGGGCGGACATGGGTACAAACTGAACGTCGGTCATTCCCAACTTTTCAGCGAAGTTGAGATAATCCGATTTGATGTGGTTGTAGACCTCTTCGCTGAAGCCTTCGAGATCCATCTTGTTCACGGCCACCACGATGTGTTTGATGCCCAGGAGCGACGCAATGTAGCTGTGGCGACGGGTCTGGGTCATGACACCGTGGCGCGCGTCGATCAGAATCACCGCCAGGTCACAGGTGGAGGCACCGGTGGCCATGTTCCGGGTGTACTGCTCGTGCCCCGGTGTGTCGGCAATGATGAATTTGCGCTTGGCGGTGGAGAAATAGCGGTAAGCGACATCAATGGTGATGCCCTGTTCGCGTTCGGCCTGCAGTCCGTCCACCAGCAGTGCCAGGTCCACTTTTTCACCGGTGGTGCCGTACTTGCTGCTGTCCGAGCTGATGGATTCCAGCTGATCTTCGTAGATCATTTTGGAGTCGTGCAACAGGCGGCCAATCAGCGTGCTTTTGCCGTCGTCGACGCTGCCACAGGTGAGAAAACGCAGCAGCTCTTTGTTTTCGTGCTGTTCGAGATAGGCGTCGATATCAGTTTCGATCAGTTCGCTTTGGTGACTCATGGTGTTCAGTTACCTTGGTCTTGAAGTCGATTTTTTTGGGGCCGTCCAGTTGGATTACGGCGAAGATTTTACGTACGGTAACGGCGGATGCGCTTCGCTTATCCGCCCTACGCAACCTCCTTAGGACGGACAAAACTGAAGGCCGCAACCCCGCAGCCCAACGTAGGGCGGATCGGTCCGACGCTTCGGAGGCCGAAGGCCGCATCCGCCGTAACCCAGCCTAGAAGTACCCTTCCTGCTTTTTCTTTTCCATGGAGCCGGAGCTGTCGTGATCGATCACGCGGCCCTGGCGCTCGGAGGTTTTGGTCAGCAGCATTTCCTGAATGATTTCCGGAAGCGTGGTCGCCTCGGATTCCACCGCGCCGGTCAGAGGGTAGCAACCCAGGGTGCGGAAGCGCACCATTTTCATTTCCGGCTCTTCGCCCGGCTCCAGCGGCATACGTTCATCGTCCACCATAATCCAGGTGCCGTCCCGCTCGACCACGGGACGCTTGGCTGCGAAATACAGGGGCACCAGCGGTATGTTTTCAAGGTGGATGTACTGCCAGATGTCCAGCTCGGTCCAGTTCGACAGCGGGAACACGCGAATGCTCTCGCCCTTGTCCACCCGACCGTTGTAGATGTTCCACAGCTCTGGACGCTGGTTCTTGGGATCCCAGCGGTGGTGCTTGTCGCGGAAGGAGTAAACGCGCTCTTTTGCCCGGGACTTTTCTTCATCGCGACGGGCGCCGCCAAAGGCGGCATCAAACTTGTACTTGTCCAGCGCCTGCTTGAGCGACTGGGTTTTCATGATGTCGGTGTGCTTGGCGCTGCCGTGAGTAAAGGGGCCCACGCCCATCTTCACCCCTTCCTCGTTGATGTGCACAATCAGATCCCAACCGAGTTCCTTCACGCGCTTTTCGCGGAACTCGATCATTTCCTTGAACTTCCAGGTGGTGTCGACGTGCATCAGCGGGAATGGCGGCTTGCCCGGGTAGAACGCTTTCTGGGCCAAGTGCATCATGACCGCCGAGTCCTTGCCGATGGAGTACAGCATCACGGGGTTATCAAACTCCGCCGCCACTTCGCGAATGATATGGATGCTTTCCGCTTCCAGTTGTTTCAGGTGGGTAAGATTGTATTTGTCTGACATTCCGCTCAACACTGTTTGGGGGCGGGACAAGCACGAGACTCACCCGCCCTTGGGTGACTGGGATTCGAAGTAAGGCGCATTATAGAGTAATGCGCCCCGTCCTTTAATGATCGATTACTTCTAAGGATATTCCGGTCTGTTTGGCCAGTTCCACGAAGGTCGGGAATGACGTGGCCACGTTGGTGGCGTCCTTGACCCGGATTGGCTGGGTGGCCCGCAGCGCTGCGATGGCAAAGGACATGGCAATGCGGTGGTCGTGGTGGGTTTCCACTTCACCGCCGCCCATGGTACCGCCCTGAATCACAATACCATCGGGGGTAGGTTTGGCAGCGATACCGAAGGTGGTCAGACCGTCCGCCATCGCCTGGATGCGGTCACTCTCTTTCACCCGCAGCTCTTCCGCGCCGGTCAGTACCGTCTCACCCTCTGCACAGGCGGCGGCGATAAACAGCGCCGGAAACTCATCAATCGCCAGCGGCACCTGATCTTCCGGAATGTGAATACCTTTCAGGGGCGCATAGCGAACGCGAATATCGGCTACGGGCTCACCGCCGACGGTGCGTTCGTTGCTCAAGGTCAGGTCCGCCCCCATGGCCTTCAGGATATTGATCACGCCCACCCGCGTGGGGTTGATGCCGACGTGGGTCAGCGTCAGGTCGGACCCGGGTGCAATACTCGCCGCCACCATGAAAAAGGTGGCCGAAGAAATGTCCGCCGGCACTTCAATTTTGGTGGCGGTGAGATGACCGCCGCCGGTGAGCTCAGCCACCGCGCCGTCTTTTTTCACCTCGTAGCCGAAACCGGTCAACATGCGCTCGGTGTGATCACGAGTCGGCGCCGGTTCGGTTACCCGGGTTGTGCCCTGGGCGTACAGCCCGGCCAGCAGCACGCAGGATTTCACCTGAGCGCTGGCCATGGGCAGCTCGTAGTCAATACCATTTAACGCCTGCCCACCTTTGATCTTAAGCGGCGGACGACCGCCTTCAGCGGTATCAACCACGGCCCCCATCTCACGCAGCGGGTTGGCAACGCGATCCATGGGACGCTTGGCCAGGGATTCATCGCCACTGATTTCGCTGTCAAACGCCTGCCCGGCGAGAATGCCCGACATCAGGCGAATGGTGGTGCCGGAGTTACCGATATACAGCGGCTTCTTGGGCGCTTTCAGGCCATGCAGGCCCACGCCGTGGATTTTGACCCGACCTTCGCTCGGCCCTTCAATCACCACACCCATATCGCGAAACGCCTGCAGCGTCGCGAGAGCATCCTCCCCTTCCAGGAAGCCTTCCACTTCGGTCACGCCATCGGCCAGCGAACCGAGCATGATTGAACGATGGGAAATCGACTTGTCGCCCGGCACCCGAATGGTACCGGTCACGGCGCCGCCGGGTTGCAATAGGTAATCTATTTTTCCTGTGGTCATGGCTGGTATGAACGCTCTCTTGGCCAGAATATTGGTGAAATGATCCCGGGCGGCTTTGGCACGGGTGAAGACGCCCAGCAGATACTCGCTGTCTTCACGGTCGATGGCCGCGCGCAACCGGGTCAGGTTGTCGATAAACAGATCCAGCGAATCCAGAACCGCACCCCGGTTCGCTTTCATGATGTCGTGCCACATCACCGGGTCACTGGAGGCGATGCGGGTAAAGTCCCGAAAACCGCCGGCGGCATAGCGGAAGATATTCGGGTTACCGATATCCTCTGCCAGGGTATCAACCAGTGAGTAGGCGATGGCATGAGGTAAATGGCTGGTGGCGCCGAGCACCTGGTCGTGCTCTTCGACGGACATATCCAGCACTTCGGCACCGACGGCCTGCCACAGGGCCCGCACCCGCTCCAGATGCACGGCGCCGGTCTCGGGCAGCGGCGTCAGGATGACGCGGTGGTTTTCATACAGATCCGGGTTGGATGCAGTCACTCCGCTGCGCTCGGAGCCAGCAATGGGATGGCCGAGCACCAGTTGGGCGGGGCTTTGCCCGTAAACCGATTCTGCGGCGGAGCGCACACTGCCTTTGACACTGGCGCCATCGGTAATGGTCACCGCCGGCGACACCTGATCGCGAATGGCGGCCAGCACCGATTCCACCGCCAGGGTCGGCACGGCGATAAAAATGACATCGCCCTCGCCCAATTCGGGTGCGACAGCACTGAGATCATCCACCACCCGATCCACTACGCCCAGCTCAATGGCTTTGCGGCCCGCGTCCGGGCGGCGAACCACGCCGATGGCCTCTCGACAGGCGTGCCGCTGGCGCAATCCCATGGCAAGACTGCCGCCGATCAATCCCAGACCGACCACCACCAGTTTGCCGATGACCGGCATCGAATCAGACGCTGTGTGTTCCTCAGAAGTGACCGCCATGACTGCCCTTAAAGAACCGCTTTCGGATAGGAACCGAGCAACTTCAGGTCCGCCGCCCGAGACGACACTTCGTTGAGCACCTTGCTCACTTCCGCGTCCTGGGCATGACCACTGAAGTCGATGAAGAACACGTAGGTCCAGGCACCGGTGCGCGCCGGGCGGGACTCAACCCGGGTCAGATCGATATTATGACGGTGGAATGGCTCGAGCAGGTTGTGCAGTGCGCCCGGCTCATTACGCATAGCCACCACCAGGGAAGTTTTGTCGTCACCACTGGCGGGAACGGACTCGGTACCGATGATTAAAAACCGCGTGGAGTTATCCGGCTCATCTTCAATCTTCTCGGCCAACACTTTTAACCCGTACAGCTCGGCGGCCATGCTGCCCGCAATGGCGGCGGCATTCCACTCCCCTTTCAGACGCTTGGCCGCTTCCGCGTTACTGCTTACGGCAATGCGTTCGGCGTTCGGGTAATGCGCATCCAACCATTTTCGGCACTGGGCCAACGACTGGGAGTGGGAGTAAATACGGCTGATATTTTTCACGTGAGTGACATCGGATATCAACAGATTCTGATGAATCCGCAGCTCCACTTCCCCACAAATTTTCAGGTTGGAGGTCATGAAATTATCGAGGGTGTGATTGACCACACCCTCGGTGGAGTTCTCTACCGGAACCACACCGTAATTGACCGCTCCGGCTTCCACTTCACGGAACACTTCATCAATGGCCGAGAACGGCATGGCAATGGCGGAATGACCGAAATGCTTGAGTGCCGCCTGCTGGGTAAAGGTGCCCTCCGGCCCCAGAAACGCCACTTTGATCGGCTGTTCCAGGGCCAGGCAGGCCGACATGATTTCCCGAAACAGGCGCGCCATTTCCTCGTTGCTCAAAGGCCCCTGATTGCGCTCCATGGCTTTGCGCAGTACCTGGGCCTCACGCTCGGGACGGTAAAAACTTTTCGCTGCCTCTTCCGGGTTTGCGCTCTTTTTGACTTCCGCCACATCCTGGGCGCACTGAGCCCGCTCGGAAATCAGTTTGCCGATCTGATCGTCGATCGAATCAATGCGATCGCGCAGCACCTTCAGTTGTTCAGATTCGTTCATAGAAGCATCGTTTACCATTGAGAAGGCACCCGTTGGGTGCCTGTCGTAGTGTTTGTGCATTGTCGCCTGGGTTCCGGGGTGATGGCGGGTGCGCAGCCCAATCGCTGCGCTCTGCCCCTACGCCAAGCTCCGGAGGTGCATCAGTTTTCGGCGTCGTCCTCTACCAGGGACTCGCCGCTTTCTTCGTCTTCTTCGATGCGCTCCACGCCTTTGACGTGCTCACCTTCTTTCAGGCGAATCAGACGGACACCCTGGGTGTTTCGGCTCAATACCGAAACTTCGTCCACTCGCGTGCGCACCAGCGTGCCCATGTCGGTGATCATCATGATCTCTTCGCCGTCGAGCACCTGCACGGCGCCCACTACCGAGCCGTTACGATCGGTGGTCTGCATGCCGATCACGCCCTGGGCACCGCGCCCTTTGGTGGGGAACTCTTCCACCGGGGTGCGCTTACCATAGCCGTGTTCACTGACCGTCAGCACTTTACCGCCCTCCTGCGGAATCACCATGCCAACCACCTGATACTCGTCGTCCATACGAATACCGCGCACACCACGTGACACACGGCCCATGGAGCGTACGGTGGACTCTTTGAAGCGCACAGTTTTACCGCTACTGGAGAACAGCATCACATCGCAGTCACCATTGGTAATGGCGGTAAACGCCAGCGAATCACCTTCATCCAGCTCGATGGCTTTCAGGCCGACGCTGCGCTGACGGGAGAACTGATCCAGCGGCGTTTTCTTGACCGTACCGCGACGGGTGGCCATGAAGATGAAATGATCCGCGTCGTAATTCTTGACCGGCAGAATCGAGGTGATCCGCTCGTCACTTTCCAGCGGCAACAGGTTCACCACCGGACGCCCACGGGACTGACGCCCTGCCACCGGAATCATGTACACCTTGAGCCAGTAGACTTTACCGGCATTGGTGAAACACAAAATGGTGTCGTGGGTGCTGGCGATCAGCAGGTGTTCAACAAAGTCCTCATCCTTCACCGCCGTGGCCGATTTGCCCATACCACCTCGACGCTGGGATTGGTAATCGTCCAGCGGCTGGGTTTTGGCATAACCATTATGGGAAATGGTCACCACCCGGTTTTCCTCGGCAATCAGGTCTTCGGTGGTCAGATCCAACGTAGAGGCGGTAATTTCGGTCAGACGGTCGTCGCCGTAATCGGTCATCACCTGCTCAAGCTCTTCGCGGATGACTTCCAGCAGACGCTCGGGACGGTTCAGAATATCCAGGAAGCCGGCGATCTGCTCGAGCTTCTCTTCGTATTCGGACAGCAGCTTGTCGTGCTCCATGCCGGTCAGGCGGTGCAGGCGCAGATCCAGAATCGCTTGCGCCTGGGCGGCCGACAGGTAATAGGCGCCGTCGTGCACGCCAAATTCTTTGCCCAGATCTTCCGGCTTGCAGGCGTCGTCGCCCGCCCGTTCCAGGAAGGCGGACATCTGACTGATATCCCAACCCCGGGCCATCAGCCCTTCTTTCGCTTCGGCCGGTGACGGCGAGGCTTTGATCAACTCGATCACCGGGTCGATGTTGGCGATAGCCATCGCCAGACCTTCGAGAATATGCCCCCGCTCGCGCGCCTTGCGCAGCAGGTACACGGTCCGACGGGTCACCACTTCACGGCGGTGACGGACGAAGGCTTCGAGCAGTTGCTTGAGGTTCAACAGCTTCGGTTGGCCATCCACCAGCGCCACCATGTTGATACCGAACACGGTCTGCAGCTGGGTCTGGGCGTAGAGGTTGTTGAGCAGGACTTCGCCGGACTCGTTGCGCTTGACCTCGATCACGATGCGCAGGCCGTCCTTGTCCGACTCATCTCGCAACTCGCTGATGCCGTCGATCTTTTTGTCCTTGACCAGCTCGGCGATCTTTTCGATCAGACGCGCCTTGTTCACCTGGTAGGGAATTTCGTGCACCACGATGGTCTCGCGACCGGTTTTCGGATCTTCTTCCACTTCCGCTTTGGCGCGCACGTAGATACGACCACGGCCGGTGCGGTAAGCCTGTACGATACCGGCGCGGCCGTTGATGATCGCCCCCGTTGGGAAGTCCGGCCCGGGGATGTGCTCCATCAGGTCATCAATACTGATGTCTTCGTCGTCTATCAGCGCCAGACAACCACGGACCACTTCTTTCAGGTTGTGGGGCGGAATATTGGTGGCCATGCCCACAGCAATGCCGGAGGAGCCGTTGACCAACAGGTTGGGAATACGGGTGGGCAGCACATCGGGGATGCGCTCGGTGCCATCATAGTTGTCGACGTAATCGACGGTTTCCTTGTCCAGGTCCGCCAGCAGGTCGTGGGCGATTTTGGCCATGCGCACTTCGGTATAACGCATGGCGGCGGCGCTGTCGCCGTCGATGGAACCGAAGTTGCCCTGCCCGTCCACCAGCATATAGCGCAGGGAGAACGGCTGAGCCATACGCACCACGGTGTCGTACACCGCCGAGTCGCCGTGCGGGTGGTATTTACCGATGACGTCACCGACCACACGGGCCGACTTGAGGTAGGGCTTGTTCCAGTCGTTCTTGAGCTCGCTCATGGCGAACAGAACGCGCCGGTGCACCGGCTTGAGGCCATCGCGCACATCCGGCAGGGCCCGCCCCACAATTACGCTCATGGCGTAGTCGAGATAGGACTGTTTGAGTTCGTCTTCGATGTTGACGGGTGAAACTTCTTTCGCTAATTCGCCCATGGACTCGCTGAGTTCCTTATTATCAAACGTCGGAGAAGCAACCCTTACCAGAGAGGCCGATAAAGCCCCCTGAGCCGTGCCCAACGGGCCCTCTGGGGCCTGTCGGGGCAGTATCCAGGCTGCCGCACAAAGGGCGGAATACTACCATAAAAACCGGCTAAGGGGGTGATTTCAGGGCGTTTTTCGAGCGAAGAGGGCCTGCATGCCAGGGGCCAATAAGAGTATACTGGCGGCCTTTGGACAAAGTTGTATTCAGGATTCCTTTTATGTCAGCCCCGCAAACCGTCAGCCTGATCATCAAAGCCCGCTGGATTGCGCCCGTGGTGCCGGAAAACCGGGTGTTTGAGCACTGTGCCCTGGTCGTCGATAAAGGCGTCATTCAGGCCCTGGTACCCCAGGAAGAAGCCGACAAACGCTACGACGCCCAACAGGAAATCTTCCTGGGCAACCACCTCCTGATCCCCGGCCTGGTCAATGCCCACGGCCACGCGGCCATGAGCCTGCTGCGGGGCTATGCCGACGATCTGCCCCTGAAACAGTGGCTGGAGGGCCATATCTGGCCCGCCGAGGACCAGTGGCTCAGCGAGGATATGGTGCGCGACGGCACGGAACTGGCCATGGCCGAGATGATCCGCTCCGGCACCACCTGCTTCAACGACATGTACTTTTTCCCCGAACAGGTGGCGCAGGCAGCCCAACAGGCCCACATGCGCGCCCAAGTCAATTTTCCGGTGTTTGACGCCCCCAGCGCCTGGGGCCAGGGCCCGGAGGACTATTTCCGCAAGGGGCTGGCCCTGCACGACGACTTTCGCGCCAGCGAACTGGTCCGGATCGGTTTTGGGCCCCACGCCCCCTACACCCTCTCGGACGAACCGCTGACCCGCATCGCCACCCTGGCACAGGAACTGGATGCCCCGATCCATATCCATCTGCACGAGACCGCCCAGGAAGTCAGTGAATCTATTGAGCAGCACGGTAAGCGCCCCATCCAACGACTGGCCGAGCTCGGGCTCTTGTCGCCTCTGACCCAATGCGTGCACATGACCCAAGTGGACGAGGGCGATATCGAGCTGATCCGGGACAGCGGCGCACAGGTGGTTCACTGCCCCGAATCCAACCTCAAACTGGCCAGCGGGTTCTGCCCCACACAGCGGTTTCTGGACGAGGGCATCAACGTGGCGCTGGGCACCGACGGAGCCGCCAGCAACAATGACCTGGACCTGCTGAGCGAAATGAAGACCGCCGCCCTGCTGGCCAAAGCGGTGGCCGGTCGGGCCGACGCCCTGGATGCCCACAGCGCTCTGCGTATGGCCACTCTCAATGGCGCGCGCGCCCTGGGCCTGGACGAGCACATTGGCAGCCTGGAGGTGGGCAAGTCGGCGGATATCACCGCTATCGAGTTGAGCGATTTGCCCTCGCAACCCGTATATCACCCGGTATCGCAACTGGTATACACCAACTGCGGCCACAAGGTCAGCCATGTCTGGGTGGCCGGCAAGGCCCTGCTGCTCAGTCGCCAGTTGCAGACCCTGAATGAACGCGAATTGATCGGCAAGGCCCGCTGGTGGGCCAAGCAGATCAAGGGACAACATTAAGCGGAGATCAAACATGAGTAATGTCGACGCGGCTGAAGTCGCCAAATTTGAGGCCCTGGCCAGCCGCTGGTGGGATCGCGAGAGCGAATTCAAACCTCTGCACGACATCAATCCGCTGCGCGCCAACTTTATCGACGAACACTCTCCGGTCGCCGGCCGCAAGGTGCTGGACGTGGGCTGCGGTGGTGGCATCCTGAGCGAGGCACTGGCCCAGCGCGGCGCTGAGGTGACTGGCGTTGATATGGGGGAGGCACCCCTGGGGGTCGCCCGGCTGCATGCTCAGGAGTCAGGCCTGACCATCGATTACCGCCAGATCACCGCCGAGGCTCTCGCCGAACAGGAAGCCGGTCAATACGATATCGTCACCTGCCTGGAGATGCTCGAGCATGTACCGGACCCGGCCTCGGTGATCCGCGCCTGCGCCACTCTGGTCAAGCCTGGTGGCCACGTGTATTTCTCGACCATCAACCGCAACCCCAAAGCCTATGTTTTTGCCATTGTGGGCGCCGAGTACCTGCTCAAGCTGTTGCCTAAAGGCACCCACGACTACCGCAAATTCATCCGCCCATCCGAGCTGTCGCGCTGGATGAGGGCGGCCAGCCTCGAATTGAAAACCCTGACCGGCATGACTTACAACCCGCTGACCAAGACCTACAAGCTGGACCCGAACGATGTCAGCGTCAACTACCTGCTGCACGCCCGTCAGGTGGGCTGACCGATGACCGAGAAGCCCGAGAAAATCTCGACGATTGATCACCTTCCCATTCGAGCCGTGATGTTCGATCTGGATGGCACTCTATTGGATACCGCGCCCGACTTTGTGGTTGTAGTGAATCGGCTCCTGGCTGAATATGACCGCCCGCCCCTGGCCGACTCCACCATCCGGCGCAGCGTGTCCAACGGCGCCCGGGCCCTGGTTGAACTCGCCTTTGGCGTCGAGCCGGGTCACCCGGATTTCGAGATCCTCCGGACCCGGCTTCTGGCGCTTTACGGCGATCACCTGGCGGTGCACACCGCGCTGTTCCCCGGCCTGCAAACCCTGTTGCACGCCCTCGGTGAACGGCAGATTCCCTGGGGAGTAGCGACCAACAAACCGGCGGCCTACACCCTGCCCCTCATGGAGCAGATGGATCTACAACCCGCCCCCCAGAGCATCATCTGCCCGGACCACGTTACCGAGCGCAAACCACACCCGGAGTCACTGTTCCTGGCCGCCAAGCATCTGGGTTGTGAACCCGAGCATATTCTTTATGTTGGCGATCATCGGCGCGATATCGAATGCGGCCGACAGGCCGGCGCCATCACCATTGCCGCCGCCTATGGCTACATTGAGGACGGGGACGATGTCGATGCCTGGGGCGCGGACTACCGCGTGGACCACGGCCAGGAGATTCTGCCCATTCTGGACACGCTGCTCCGATAAGCATTGGCGCTATCGGTCAACACCCAACCGATCAACACCGAGCGTTACACCGAAAAGAGTTGAACTATGACACTACCGGACAATTACCAACCTGCCCCCAGCCTGCTCAAGGATAAAATCATTCTGGTCACCGGCGCCGGGGACGGTATAGGACGGGTCGCGGCGAAAACCTTCGCCGAACATCGGGCCACGGTGGTATTACTCGGGCGCACCATGGCCAAGCTGGAAAAAGTCTACGATGAAATTGAACAGGCCGGTGGTCCCCAGCCCGCGATTTACCCCATGAACCTCGAAGGTGCCACCGAAAAAGACTATCGCGATCTGTCCGACACCCTGTATCAGGAGTTCGGCAAGCTCGACGGGATTCTGCACAACGCTAGCGACCTGGGTGAGCGAACGCCCATTGCCAATTACGCCACCGACACCTGGCTGCGGGTGATGCAGATCAATGTCAACGCGCCTTTCATGCTGACTCAGGCGCTATTGCCGCTGCTGGAGCAATCCGGAAACGCCAGTATTGTGTTTACCAGCTCCGGCGTCGCCCGGAAAGGCCGCGCTTACTGGGGGGCCTACGCGGCTTCCAAGGCGGCTCAGGACAACCTGATGCAGACCCTGTCGGAAGAGCTCGACGGTGCCTTGCCGATCCGGGCCAACAGCATCAACCCCGGCGCCACCCGCACACGGATGCGGGCGGCGGCCTACCCGGCCGAAGATCCGCGCACCCTGCCGACACCTGAATCGCATATGCCGTTGTATCTGTATCTGATGGGAGAGGATTCTGTGGGCGTGAATGGGGAGATTTTTACGCCGTAGGTGGAGCGAAGGGGTGTTACGGCGGATGCGGGCTTCGCCCTCCGAAGCGTCGGACCGATCCGCCCTACAGATAGCGCGCGACAGCTTTATCGGTGTTCCTGCATGGCTTGCAGGAGTGAGGCTTCGGCCCGGGACAGGCCACAGCGGCGGGCCACTTCTTCGACGCTGACACCCATGCGGAACAATTGATTGGCTTCGGTGTAGGGCTGCTCCGTTGGTGCGTCGGGCGATCCGCCCGCGCCCTGGGCCAGGCGCTTTTCCATGGCGATCAGGCGATTGCCCATGCCAATGGCGGCGCTGTTGGACACCGCCAACTCACTTTCCAGACGACGATGACTGGAGCGTACCTGATCCAACTGGCGGTGGCTGGCCCGCAGCGCCACCAGGGCGACCGCCATCGCCACAACGCTCAACACCAGACTCAAACCAATGGCCAGCAGCATCCAGTTCATCCGTTAAATCTCGTCCAACTCGGCCCACTCTTCGTTGGTGAGCAACTTGTTCAGGTCAATCAAGATCAACAGTTCGTCGTTCTTGTGGCACACGCCCTGAATAAACTTGGCACTCTCTTCATTGCCGACGTTCGGCGCGGTTTCAATCTCGGACTGATTCAGATACACCACTTCCGCCACACTATCGACCATGATGCCGATCACGTGGTTGTCCGTTTCGATAATCACAATGCGGGTATTGTCCGTGACTTCCCCGTCGGCCAGACCGAACCGGTGACGGGTATCGATCACCGTGACCACGTTGCCGCGCAAATTGATGATGCCAAGCACATAGGGGGGCGCACCAGGCACCGGCGCAATTTCCGAATAGCGGAGCACTTCCTGCACCTGCATGACGTTAATACCGTACGTCTCACCCTCCAACCGGAAGGTCACCCACTGCAGAACCTGGTCGTCCCCGTCTTTGTTCTTCTTGCTGTTTTTGGTCTCAGTCGCCATACATCAAATCCTCAATCGCTCTTGCTGTTCGTCATTATGCATTGATACGCACTATAGCTGATATCACGGCGGTTCGCTGCGCGTTTCCGACGCTCGCCATGCCTACCTCAGGCCCGTTTGCGGTCCGCCTCCATCAGCAACTGCCCGATACGCGGAATATCCAGTAGCGCGCACATGTGTTCTTTAACCGTTCCCGCCAACCAGGGACGCCGGCTGCGTTCGGTGCGCCATTTGACATCTTCTGGGTCCAGGCTGATGGGCTGGTTGACCGAATCCACGGCCAACCCCCAAGGCACTCCGTCGATAGAGATCACATACTCGGCAGTTTCAACAAACCGCTCGTCATAGCGCTCCGGCATGACAAACCGCGCGGTGTTAACCGTACGTATTTTGCCGGTCGGAGTCGGCAGCAGCCCCATAAACCAGTCCGCCTGTCCGAACAGCGGTGTCAGTTCATCGGTCAGCGGCTGAATCTGTCCCAGGGCGATCAGCGGCACCGCCAGGGTCAAACCCGACACTTTGAACAACAGCACATCGAACCGCTCCTGAGCCCAGGCGGGACGTCCGTTGGCCAGCCATTCGACGTCTTTCAAGCGGAATTGTCCGACTTCCGGCTCGGGCATCAAGTCCGGTGCTGCAGAGGATGGCACCGTTTCAGCAGTATCAGCTTTGGGAACCAGCGGTTCGGCCAACTTGACCCGAGGTTCTGGCGTCGTCCTCGCCTCTGGGGCGTCGGTTGTAGGTTCGATGGTCGGCGCGGACACCTCGGGCTTGAGTTTGGGCTCGACCACGACCGGCTGCGCAATACTGTGCGATTGAGCGGGCCGGGTCGGCGTTTGCACAGAGGCTGTGCTGCTGGCTTTCAGGGGCGTGGCAGCGCTGTATAGCAACTTCTGCAGCCGCTCGCGCTGCTCCTCCACCGGATCGGCATAGGGAGGCTCTTCCGGCACCGTCAGCAGATCATCTAAATAGGCCTGCAAAAGCCCCTGCGGATCCTTTGACATCCGGCTCATGTCGCACTCCCTGCGGCAACACTGGCCGTCGAGGGTTCTTTCTTCAACAACCACTTGTACAGGGACCGATAAGCGTCCACACCCCGACTGTCCGGCTCGAACAGGTGTGGCGGCACGCCCGCCTTGCTGGCGTCCCGAAACTTGGTGTCGACCGGAATCATTCCGGGCCAGACCTGAGTCGGGTAGGTATTGCGGATGGTCAGCAAACTGCTGACCGACGCCTGAGTACGGCGATCGAACATCACCGGCACCACATGGTATTCCAGGGGACGCTTGCGGGACTTACTCATCATCTCCAGGGTATTCACCATCCGCTCCAACCCTTTCAGCGCCAGAAACTCGGTCTGCACCGGCATTACCAGGCGGTGAGCCGCGGCAAGCGCGTTGATCATCAGCACCCCGAGCAACGGTGGCGTGTCCACCAGCACCAGGTCATAGTCGTCATACACCTGAGCCAGAGCGCGGGTCAGCACCAGCCCCATACCCTCCTGTCCAACCGCATGGCGCTCCAGTGTCGCCAGTGCCGTAGCCGAGGGCAACAGGTCCAGGTTATCGAAATCAGTTTTCTGAATCAGCTGTTTGACCCGCTCGGGATACAACTGTTTACGCTCTTCGAACAGTGTAAATACGCTGCTACGCGCCGTGTCAGGATCTTGACGGAAGTAGGTGCTCAGAGAACCGTGCGGATCCAGGTCCAGCAGCAATACACGCCGCCCCTGCTCGGCGGCAAGGCCGCCAAGGGCCACGGTGGTGGTGGTCTTGCCGACCCCGCCTTTCTGATTGGCAATGCTCCAGACGCGCAACAGATGCGATCCTCGTTATCGATGGCCTGATCGGTTAACAGCGCAAAGCGCCAAAATTCCGCAGGCCAATCCGGTTTACGTTACGTTGAACCAGGATTAAGCAACAGACATACCATTCGAGCTGGCATTATCCATTCAAACTGGGCTATCGCTGCCGTGGCAAATCCGGGTCACTACTGAAGAGCAGCCCCCCGCCCTCCAACTGCACCGGCTCGACCGGTGCGGCGGATTCCCCACTGTCGCCCGAAGAGCTATCGGCCTCCGGAGCGGATTCTTGAGGTGCACCCTCCGGGCCGGCCTCGCGCGGCGGCAGGATTCCGCTTTCCGCCCCGTTTCCATCCAGCGCTGCACTCGGGCGCGGCATCGCTTCGCGGGCAATCATCAAGGCAACCCGGCGGTTCTGGGCTCGCCCTTGCGGTGTGTCGTTGTCCGCACTGGGCTGGTGCTCCCCGTACCCCACGGCCGACAAACGCTGCGCCGAGACACCGGCTCCAGACAGCAATTTGACAATGGCACTGGCCCGCGCGGCGGACAACTCCCAGTTACTGGGGTAGCGAAGATTGCGGATGGGCTGGTTGTCCGTATGTCCCTCCACCTGAATCGGGTTGTCATACTCGGCCAACAGACGGGCCATTTCCGCGAAAATATCCCGAGCCTGGCCACTGAGCTCGGCGCTGCCCGACTCAAACAGAATACTGTCTCGCAGCTCGACCTGCAGCCAGTATTCATTGGCATACACTTCCAGCAGGTCATCGCCAATCAGATCGGAAAAACGCTCGCTGATACGTTCCGCCAGTTCTCCCAGCTCACCCAGGCCCTCTTCGCCCGCAAGGCCCCCGGATTCGCCCAGCATTGGGTGTTCGGTATCTCCGCGATCGTCGCCCCGAATATCGATAGCACTGGCTGACGGTGAGCGCGAAGGCTGGCCCACCTGAATGGGCTGGACCGCGCGGGCCGGCTCAAAGGCCTCCATCAGTGTATCTGACAGCACCCGGTATTTACTCTCATTGACCTGAGAGATGGAGTACATCACCACAAAAAACGCAAACAGCAGCGTAATGAAATCCGCGTAGGACACCAGCCAGCGCTCGTGATTCACGTGCAGTTCTGTGGGGCGACGGCGCGGCATGGGCAACCTCTACTTGTGCAGGTAGCCGTTGAGTTTCATTTCAATGGAGCGCGGGTTCTCGCCATCAGCAATGGCAATGATGCCCTCGATCATCAGTTCCCGGTAATGGGAGCGCTCATTGATACACATCTTGAGTTTGTTGGCGATGGGCAACAAAAACAGATTGGCGAGCGCGACCCCGTAGATGGTCGCCACAAACGCCACGGCGATACCCGGACCGAGCTGTTCGGGATCGGCGAGGTTGCGCATCACATGGATCAACCCCATGACCGCGCCGATGATGCCAATCGTGGGCGAATAGCCACCCATACTTTCATAGAAGCGCACGGCGTCCTGATCGCGCTGCTCGCTGAGCACCAGTTCGTTTTCCATGACCCGGCGGATCACGTCCGGCTCGCTGCCATCGACCATCAGTTGCAGGCCCTTGCGCGCAAAGGGATCTTTTTCGCGGTCGGCGATTTCCTCCAGTCCGAGCAGGCCCTGTTTGCGAGCTGTTATCGACCAGCGCACAATCTGGTCAATACCACCGCGAAACGCATTGACCGGAGGCCGAAAAATCCACGGGAAAATCTGCAGCGCGCGCTTGAGATGGACTTTGGGGGTCTGGAGCATGGCCGCCCCCAGAGTGCCACCCATCACGATCACGGCAGCGGGGCCATTGAGTAGAGAAGAGAGGCTGCCGCCCTCAGCAAAGTTGCCGCCAATCAGCGCAGCGAAGCCAATGATGACACCGAGTATGCTGAGGATATCCATGTCAGCAGACCTCACGCACGAGTCTGGGGCCAATGTCTTTCAGGCTGAGCACTTTATCCGACAATCCCGCTTTAGCTACTGCCATGGGCATACCGTAAATCACGCAACTGGCTTCATCCTGTGACCAGATGCTCGAGCCGGCATTTTTGAGCATGCGACCACCCTCCCGACCATCGGCCCCCATCCCGGTCAGGACCACGCCCAGCACTTTGTTCCCGTAGTGCTTGGCGGCCGAGCCGAAGGTGATATCCAGTGAGGGTTTGTAGGTCATGCGCTCGTCTTCGACGATGCGTAGCCCGCCCCGGGCATCCAGCATCATCTGCTTTCCTCCGGGTGCCAGCAACGCTACCCCCGGTTGCAAGGTATCCCCTTCTTGCGCCTCGCGCACCTGAATCTGACATTGGCGATTCAGCCGTTCGGCGAAGGCGCGGGTAAAGTTCTCCGGCATATGCTGCACCAGAACAATGGGCAGCGGGAAAGTGGCGGGCAGGTTGACCAATACATCGGTGAGCGCCACCGGCCCACCGGTGGAGGCGCCGATAACCAACAACTTATAGCTACCACGAGGGCGTGCCGGCGTCTGCGGCTCCCGGGCAACCGGTTTTTCCGTGGGTTTTTTCACCGGTCTGGCGGGTTGCAGGCGAGTTGCCTCGCGCGAGGCGGACGCGGAGGCGCGGGCCTGCCGACCGAGGGTCAGCAGGCGTTCGTGCAATTTATCCCGCAGCCCCTGGGCATTGCGGGACACTTCCCCAAAATCCTTGGGCATAAAGTCCATGGCCCCGGCCGCCAGCGCGTCCAGGGTAATGCGCGCTCCCTCATAGGTGAGGGACGAGAACATCAGAATCGGGACGGGCCGGTCCGCCATGATATGGCGCACGGCGGTAATGCCGTCCATCTCCGGCATTTCGAAATCCATAGTGACCAGGTCCGGGCGCAGGGAGCGGGCCTGCTCCACCGCCTCACGGCCGTTGGTCGCGGTTCCCACGACCGAGAGATCCGGGTGTTGATCGATCATTTCTTTCAGTCGCTGACGAAAGAAGTTCGAATCATCTACGATTAACACCCTCAATGGCATTGTTGCTTACTCCAGCCTGTTCAGTACGTCCGCTCCTCTTCGTCGGGGAGCACAGAGTTCAATCGGGATTATACGCCGCCCGCGTAGCGCTTGAGCAACCCCGGGATATCGAGGATCAATGCCATGGTGCCATCGCCAGTGATGGTGGCGCCGGCCATTCCGGGGGTGCCCTGAAGCATTTTGCCCAGGGGTTTGATCACCACCTCTTCCTGCCCGATCAGTTGATCCACCACAAAGCCCACCATGCGGGTACCAATCGCAACTATGACCACATGTGCCTCACGCTCCCGGGCCTTACGCGGTCCGGTGATCAGCCAGTCTTTCAGGTAGAAAACCGGAATGGCCCGATCGCGGATGGTCACGCACTCCTGGCCGTCCACGGTGTGGGTTTTGGACATATCCATGTGAAAAATTTCCTGCACGCTGGCCAGCGGTAAAGCGAAGGCCTGCTCTGCCAGCATCACCATCAGCGTCGGCATGATCGCCAGGGTCAGCGGCACTTTGATGTTCAGTCGGGTGCCCTCACCCTTGGTAGACTGGATTTCGATGGTGCCGTTAAGCTGGGTGATCTTGGTCTTGACCACATCCATCCCCACACCCCGACCGGACACATCGGAAATTTCTTTCTTGGTAGAGAACCCGGGGGCAAAAATGAGGTTGAATGCTTCGGTGTCCGAGAGGCGATTGGCGCTGTCCCGATCCATGACTCCCTTCTCCACGGCGATGTCCCGCAGTTTGTCAGGGTCCATGCCCGCGCCGTCGTCGGTGATCGACAGCAGGATGTGATCGCCCTCCTGCTCGGCCGCCAGAACGACTTTACCAGTGCGTGGTTTTCCATTCGCCTCGCGCAGGTCGGGCAATTCGATACCGTGGTCCACTGAGTTGCGCACCAGGTGAACCAGAGGATCGGACAGCGCCTCAACCAGGTTTTTATCCAGGTCGGTGTCCTCCCCCACCAGCTCCAGATTCACTTCTTTTTTCAGGTTGCGCGCCAGATCCCGCACTACCCGAGGGAAGCGGCCGAACACTTTTTTGATCGGCTGCATCCGGGTTTTCATCACGGAGGTCTGCAGGTCGGCGGTTACCACGTCGAGATTGGAGACCGCTTTGGCCAGGGATTCGTTTTCAATATCGTCACCCAACCGCACCAGGCGATTGCGCACCAATACCAGCTCGCCCACCATGTTCATGATTTCGTCGAGACGCTGGGTATCGACCCTCACGGTAGTTTCGGCCGGCGCCGGACCACCGTCCCGATCGGCCGGCTTGCCGGCGGGTCGAGACGCCGGCGGCTTCTTGCCATCGCCCGCGCCACCTCCGGCCGGTGCGGCGGGAGCGGGTGAAGCGGCTTTTGGAGCCGACGGGGCGCTATCGGGTTTTGCCGCAGCACTGGTATCCGGCTTTCCGGAGGCGTCAGGTTGCTTGCGGGTTGGCCCCTGCCCTTTGCCATGGAGCTCATCGAGCAGCGACTCGAACTCATCGTCACTGATCAGATCATTGTTGGACGAATTGCCCGATGCGGATTTACCACTTTCTGCGGGAGCTTGGGCTGGTGCAGACGGCTCTGGCGCTGCAGACTTTGCCGGCGTACCGGTCCCCGGGCCCTTGCCCTTACCGTGTAACTGATCCAACAGCGCTTCGAATTCATCGTCATCGATTTCATCGCTCTCTGAAGCGGGGGCTTCGGAGGATGGTTTGGCCGGCTGACTCGCACCCGGGCCTTTGCCTTTACCGTGCAGCTCATCCAGCAAGGCTTCAAACTCGTCTTCCTGAATGACATCACCCTGCTCTGGCGACGGCTTCGAGTCGGATCCGCTTTTGGCGGGCGCCGCACCGGGCTCATCGGCAATGGCATCCAGCAGCTGCTCAAACTCGTCGTCGGTAATATCACCCTGGGCTTTGGGTGTGTCGTTACCCACCGGCTCACCGGACCCGTGGCTCTGATCACTTTCGGAGGTGGTATCGGCGCCACCGTCAATCGGCTCGCCGTTCACCAGGCGCTGCAGGGTGTCGATCAACTGAGGATCGGCCGACGACATATCTTCCCGTTGCGACACTTCCGCAAACTGCTGGTTGATGGTATCGAGCGACTGCAGCACCACGTCCATCAACTCGGAAGTCACCTGGCGCTGGCCGTTGCGCAACACATCGAACAGGTTCTCTGTCACATGGCAACACTCCACCATGGGATCGAGCTGGAGAAACCCAGCCCCACCCTTGACGGTATGAAAACCACGGAAAATCGCGTTGAGCAAATCAGCGTCGTCGGGGCGCTGCTCCAGCTCGACCAGCTGCTCGGAGAGCTTCTCCAGTATTTCGCCTGCTTCGACCAGGAAGTCCTGGAGAATTTCTTCGTCGTCACCGAACCCCATTCAGCGCTCCTATCAAACCTATCTCACCGGTTATTGTCATCGGGTGGTCGCCCCTGGCTGACCACCCTGGCGCGCAGTGCGCCTGCGGGTGAACCCTGTTCCGATCCAGGTCAGAAACCCAGGCTCGACAGCAAATCGTCCACTTCGTCCTGACTGGATACCACGTCAGCCCGTTCGCTGGCGTTCATCTGCGGCCCCTCTCCGGAGCTCTGTTCACGTTTTTTCACTGCCGTTTCTTCACTATCGGCCTCGGGCACAAAACCTGTAACATCTTCCACTTGGGCGGCAATCCGGACCAGGCTGACCAGGTCCTGCTCCACATCATTGATCAGCCCGATCACCCGCTTGAGCACCTGACCGGTCAAGTCCTGAAATCCCTGTTCGAGCACAATCTCCTGCAGGTTACGACCGATGGTCTCGGTACCGGTCACCATCTGCCCCAGAAAATCGTCCATCCGGTGGTACAGCTCGCGAAACTCATCCGGGCTCATTTCGCGGCGTTTCAGCCGGGCCCACTCCTCTTTCAAAGAGCCGGCTTCCTGCCCGAGATTGGTGGCGATGGGCGCCGACTCGTCCACCATATCCATGGTTTTTTCGGCGGCCTGCTGAGTCAGGTCGATGACGTAGTTCAGACGGTTGGAGGCGTCCCGAATTTCGGAGTTTTTGATATCGGGCGGTTCGGAGCTGAGGTCACCATCAACATTGAAGTTGACGATGGCATCGTGCAGCCCGCGCGTCAGACGTCCGACGGACTGGAAAATATGCCGGTCGCGCACTTCGGTGATTGCGTGGATCAGCTGGGAGGCCTCTTCATACTGGTCTCCCTGAAGCTTGTCGACCAGCAGCTTGGCGCACTCTTTCAGCTCGGAGATGAACTCCTCGTTTTCATGCAACTGGGATGTTGAAGCCATGAATAAGCCTTATTGTCGCTATGGGCCGGCGCCCCAAGACACCGACGGCGCGCGGTTTAACCGACGCGTTCAAAAATTTTCTCGATCTTTTCCTTGAGCGCCGCGGCGGTAAACGGTTTGACGACGTACCCGTTCACTCCGGCCTGAGCGGCTTCGATAATCTGATCGCGCTTGGCTTCAGCGGTCACCATCAGAACCGGCAATGCATGCAGCTTCTCGTCCTCGCGCACTGCGCGCAGCAGATCGATACCGGTCATGCCAGGCATGTTCCAATCGGTCACCAAGAAGTCAAAGTCGCCGCTGCGCAGCATGGGCAAGGCGGTTACCCCGTCGTCAGCCTCGTGGGTATTGCTGAACCCCAGGTCTCTGAGCAGGTTCTTAATAATCCGTCGCATTGTCGAGAAATCGTCGACAATCAGGATTTTCATGTTTTTATCCAATGCAACCTCCGTCTACTCTGGCGGGAGTCTGGTTTCAAGAATGGGAAGCAGCGCCACAGGGCGCCCACCACACCGGTGATATTGGTATTCTAGCAAGGCCGGGCCCGGCAAAGTACCCACAAACCTCTGGCGCGTCAATCATTACCCTGCCAGTCGGCCAGCCGGGTCCTCAGGCGTAGGGCCGCCTGGCTATGGATCTGGCTGACCCGGGATTCGCTGACCCCGAGGACCTGCCCGATCTCTTTCAGGTTAAGTTCTTCATCGTAATAGAGCGCCAACACCAGTTTTTCCCGCTCCGGTAGTTGGGTTATCGCCTGCGCAAGGGATTGCTTTAGCGCCGCGCGCTGAATTCCATCCAGAGGACTGGCGTGCTCGGACCCGGGACCCGCCATATGCTGGCTGGTATCGTCATCGCCGAACGTCTCTTCGTAGCTGAACAACCGGCTGGCACTGGCATCGCGCAGCATATCGAAATACTCATCCAGCTCGATGCCCAGCTCGTCGGCCACTTCGGCATCCTGGGCATCCCGGCCGGTGCGCGCTTCCACAACTCCGATGGCCTCGCTGATCCGCCGGGCGTTACGGTGAACCGAGCGCGGCGCCCAGTCACCCCGGCGCATTTCGTCCACAATGGCGCCACGAATTCGGATACCGGCATAAGTTTCAAAGCTGGCACCCTTGGAAGCATCGTACTTCTGGGAGGCTTCAATCAGGCCAATCATTCCCGCCTGAATCAAATCGTCAACCTGGACGCAGGCGGGCATACGCAACATCATGTGATGGGCAATGCGCTTCACCAGGGGCGCGTAGTCCTCGACCCGGATCTGGTTGCCAAGTTGTCGGGTTTTATCGTACATGGCTAATCCATCGGCTGCGGCCATTGTCAGCTACCTCACACCGTCTAGCGACTGTTGGCGACCTGGAGCAGACGCTCGACAAAAAATTCCAGCCGCCCAGTGGGCGCACTGGGCAGAGGCCACTGATCCACCTCTTTGGCGAGCGTACGAATCGCTTGCGCCGCCTTGCTTTGGGGGGCGAACTCCAGCAGTGACTTTTGTTTCTGCACGGCTTTACGCACATTTTCATCAAAGGGAACATGGCCCACGTATTGAAGGGTCACATCCAGAAACCGCTCACACACGCTGTTGAGCTTGTTGAACATCATCTGCCCTTCGCGACTGGTGCGGGTCATATTCGCAACCACCCGGAAACGCTGCAGGCCGTGGTCCCGGTTGAGAACCTTGATCAGGGCGTAAGCATCGGTAATTGACGAGGGTTCGTCGCATACCACCACCAGCACTTCATTGGCGGCCCGGACGAAGCTCACCACGGTATCGGAAATTCCGGCGGCGGTATCCACCACGAGAATATCCACCTGATCGCTCAGTTCACTGAAGGCGTTGATCAGACCCGCATGCTCACGGGGCCCGAGCATGGTCATGCGTTGGACGCCGGAGGCGGCGGGGACAATTTTCAAACCGGAGGGGCCGTTGACCAGCACATCCCGAAGCCCCATTTCGCCGTTGAGCACATCGGACAGGGTATGTTTGGCCTTGAGACCGAGCAGCACATCGACGTTGGCGAGCCCCAGGTCCGCATCCAGCAGCACCACGCGGCGGCGAAGCTCGGCCAAAGCGATACTGAGATTGACGGAAATATTACTCTTTCCCACACCGCCCTTGCCGCCGGACACTGCTATGACTTGAACCGGACGCATTTGACTCATCTGCCGTTCTACTCCTCACGTTCTTCGACTGACCCTGACAAGGTCGATTATAGGGCCCGGCGGGCGACTGGGGCCGAGGCACCCTGGGGGCGGCGCGCGGCGTCATCACGCCGACCGACCAGGCTGGCCGCTCGGGTCACCAACTGGTGCGGGCGAGCCACCTGAATATCCCGGGGAATATCCTGACCGTCGGTAGTATAGACGATTGGCACCCCCGCCTGCATGACCACACCCAGCGCCTCACCCAGGCTCGCGCTCTCATCGAGCTTACTGAGAATGCAGCCGGTCAGCCCCTGACCACCGTAGGCGTGCACTGAGGCCTTGAGCATCGCCGCCTGACTGGTGCTGGGCAGCACCATCAGTGGTTTGACCTGAGGCAGGCGACGGAGTGTTTCTAACTGCTCGGTCAGCCGGGGGTCGCCCTGACGGAATCCCGCGGTATCAATCAGCACCAGTGCATGACGGCGCAGACTGTACAGCACCGACTCCAGACTGGACTGATCGTCCACCACCCGCAGGGTCACACCGAGGATACGCGCCAGGGAGCGAAGCTGATCATGGCCGCCAATTCGGTGGGTATCCAGGGTCACCAGGGCCACATCCCGGGCACCGTGGTCCATGACATAACGGGCGGCGAGTTTGCCGATAGTAGTGGTTTTACCGGCCCCGGTGGGGCCCACCAGAGCGTAGACGCCACCCCGGGAGACCGGGTCGGCGCCGTCAGCCGGCAACTTGCGCGCCAACTGCGCCAACGCACCCGTCCAGGCTTGCGCCAGTGGCTGACCGGCCGGAGTGTCGTTGAGAATGGCTTCAGAGACCTCCGGGGACAATCCCATCCGCTCCAGGCGCCGGCCAATGCTCGCCAGCCCCGGTGCCCGGGCCGCCGGCTTCGGGCCGAGCATCTGTGAGAGCTGTTCTTCGAGCAGATAGCGCATTTCGGCCAGCTCGGCCTGGAGGCTATCCAGCCGTGGATCGCTCGCTTCCGCGCCCGCCGCACTCACCGGACCCGCGGGCGGCTCATCATCCCGCAGAGGGTAACGCTCGGCGGCACTGACAAAGCCGGCCGCTCGTGATGTGTTCAGCTCAGACTTGCTCGCGCTGACCGGCTCCCGGTCAGTCCCGGCGGATTCAAGCAAAGAGCGCTCCACCCGAATACCCGCATTGACGCGCTGATTCGGTTGAAGGAACTCGCGCGCCGAGGCATCCAGCTCGCGCTGAGCCAGTTGCCGCTGGCGGGCGCGCTCAATGGCATCGGCCCGCTGCTGCCCGGTTTCCGACGCGCGTCCGGTCGAGAGTGACTCGCCTGATTCGGAATTTGCGGCCGGCACAGACTTCTCGGCCGCTTTCGGGAGGGACACCGAGGCTTGGGTGGTCAACAGCTCCACCCCGTCTTTCGTGCGGTTGCTGGAGAGGATGACCGCATCGGGACCCATCTCCTGACGAACCATTTCCAGGGCGCGTCGCATGTCCGCCGCGAGAAATCGTTTGACCTGCATCGTTGTACTCCTCGTCAAAAAACGGGCCTGTTAGTCTTTGGACTCGGGCCGGGATCATCCGGGCCCGGGCTCTCATCCGGGTTACCGGTTGTTGGTCTGGCCGGCACCCACCGTGGCATCAATGGAAATCTGCTTGTTTTCCGGCACTTCGGTGTAGGCCAGAACGTTCATATCCGGCACGCTGTTGCGCGCAAACCGGGCCAGCATATTGCGCAGCGGCGCGGCGACCAGCAGGATCAGGGGCTTGCCGGCCACTTCCTGCTTCTGGGCCGCCTCCATGAGTGAGCGCTGCAGTCGCTCCGCCAGGCTCGGCTCGATAAAGGCACTGTCATCAGCGCCAGATTTTTGTGCCTGCTGTAGGGTATTTAGCAACAACTGTTCCAACTCTGGCTCCAGGGTGATGACCGGCATCTCCGGCTCTGAACCCACGATGTTCTGGACGATCTGGCGCGAGAGCGCAACCCGGGCGACGTTGGTCAAAGCGGCGGGATCTTGACTCTTGCTGCCATTGGCCGCCAATGCTTCGGCGATCGAGCGCATATCACGAATCGGCACCCGCTCGCGTAGCAGATTCTGCAACACCTTGAGCAGCACATTCAGGCTGATGGTGTTGGGCACCAGTTCCTCCACCAGCTTGGGCGAGTTTTTCGCCAGCATATCCAGCAGCTTCTGCACATCTTCATGGCCGAGCAGCTCCCAGGTATGTTTCTGCAGAATCTGATTCAGGTGGGTGGCGACGACAGTGCTGGCATCCACGACGGTATAACCCAGGGTCTGGGCCTTCTCTTTCTGACTGGCATCAATCCAGACGGCGTCCAGCCCAAAGGCTGGATCCTTGGTTTTGGTACCGTCGAGCTCGCCAAAGACCTGGCCGGGGTTGATCGCCATTTCCCGGTCTGGATAGACCTCGGCTTCGGCCAACGAAACGCCCATCAGGCTGATCCGGTACTTGTTCGGCAGCAGATCCAGGTTGTCCCGAATGTGAACCGAGGGAATCAGAAAGCCCATTTCCTGGGACAGCTTGCGCCGCACTCCCTTGATCCGCCCGAGCAGTTCCCCGCCCTGCCCCCGGTCCACCAGGGGAATCAGCCGATAACCGACCTCCAGCCCGATGATGTCCACCGGCTGGACATCGTCCCAGTCCAGTTCCGCCGATTCTTTGGCGGGCGGCAGAGAAGCCTGTCCGGGGTTCGGTGCCGACGGCGTGACCGTCGGCCCGCTACCACCGCCCCCGGAGGGACGCCCACCACCGGGTCGATAGTCATCTTCTTCCACCGCCTCGGGCTGCTGACTGCGCCAGTGAATAAAGTAGGCCAGGCCACCACAGAGAAAGCCCAGGCCCAGAAACGCCACATGAGGCATGCCGGGAATCGAACCCATCAGCAACAGAACTCCCGACGCGATGGCCAGCGCCTTGGGCGTGGCAAACATCTGTCCCATGATCTGTTCACGCATGTCCTCGGAGCTGTTGACCCGGGTCACCAGAATCGCCGCCGAGGTAGACAGTAGCAGCGAGGGAATCTGGGCAACGAGACCATCACCAATGGTCAACAGAATGTAATTCTCCAGCGCCGTGGAAAAATCCAGGTCATGCTGAATCATCCCGATGCCCAGGCCACCGATAATGTTAATCACCAGAATCAGAATACCGGCGATGGCATCGCCGCGCACGAATTTGCTGGCACCGTCCATGGCCCCGTAGAAGTCCGCCTCGCTGGCAACTTCCTTTCGACGTGTCCGGGCTTCATCCTGATCAATCAGCCCCGCATTCAGGTCGGCATCAATGGCCATCTGCTTGCCGGGCATGGCGTCCAGGGTAAACCGGGCACTCACTTCCGAAATCCGCCCCGCCCCTTTGGTCACTACGACGAAGTTGATGATCATCAGAATCAGAAACACCACCAGACCCACGGCGTAGTTGCCGCCAATAACCACTTCGCCGAACGCCTCGATCACTTTACCGGCCGCATCACCGCCCTCGTGGCCGTTGAGCAGCACCACCCGGGTGGAGGCGACATTCAGGGCCAGGCGTAATAGGGTCGCGACCAGCAGGATGGTGGGAAACACCGCGAAGTCCAGCGGGCGCATGGCGTACACGCCCACCAGCAGCACGACGATGGACAGGGCGATGTTGAAGGAGAAGAAGGCGTCGAGCAGTATCGGCGGCACGGGCAGGATCATCATGCCCAGCAGCATGAGCAGCAGCACGGGTATGCCGATGTTGCCACGACCGAGTCCGCGAATATGGTTGAAGGCGGCGCGGCGGTCGATGTTGTTCAGTTGGCTGAAACTGGGAAGTGCCATGTAGGTCGCTTTTTTGACGGTTTCGTTAGTTGACCGTCTTATCGCAAGAAGCGTACCAATTGGTGAAGGATAGTCGGTGGAGAGATTGGTGGTTATCTGAGAGTCCGGCGGCTACGGGGTGAAGCCTTCCGGGACACGCCGTAAACCCATCCCTGGGGGCTCGCATCGCGGGTCCCCCGCTCCACGGTCCCGGAAGGCTTCACCCCGCATCCGCCTCCGAGTGAAATTCCACGGACCATGGTATTCGGCTGGCACTGAGGCGGATGCGGGGTATAGCCATTGGAGACTCTCGGAGACATGGATGTCGACGAGAAGCCCCCATGGATGGGTTCACGGCGGGTCTCCAATGGCTATACCCCGTAGCCGCCGGATTCCCCACGAAGCTCCTCCACCACTGCAAGACAAACCGCGACAGAACGGTGGATGACGGCCTTTGGCCTTATGCCACCCTACGCCTTGCATCACCCCCTTAGCCGCCGGGCGTTCCAAGTAAAACCTAAGCTAGTCGAAGCGCATATCGCGGGGGACCTGGATGTTTCTTGGGTAGGCGGGTTTTTCGCCGCGGCCCTTGCGGAAATTGCGTAGCTGGAACACATAGGCCAATACCTGGGCAACGGCCATGTACAGATCCGCCGGGACTTCCTGATCGATTTCCGTAGTGTGGTAAATCGCCCGGGTCAGGGCGGGAGATTCCATGATATCGATGTTGTGGGCGCGGGCGATTTCGCGGATTTTCATGGCTGTCTGATCCGCCCCCTTGGCCACCAGAATCGGTGTTGCCATGGTATCTGGGTCGTACTTCAGAGCCACCGAATAGTGCGTGGGGTTGGTGATGACCACGTCCGCTTTCGGGACTTCCGACATCATCCGACGCTGAGCCATTTCTCTCTGCAACTGACGGATTTTGCTTTTGACCTCCGGCTTACCTTCGGTGTCCTTCATCTCATCCTTGACTTCCTGCCGGGACATTTTCAGTTTCTTGTTGTTCTCAAAAATCTGGAACGGAATATCAATCGCGGCAATGGCAATGGTGACCGCGGCCAGAGCGATAGCGGCAACGCCACTGAGCCACACCGAATTCTTGATCGCTGTCAGCGGCTCCTGGTCTGATAGCCGCAGCATGTCCTGCTGCTGTACAACCAACAGACCAACCGCAACCGCCATGATGAGCATTACCTTCCCCAACGCTTTGGCGAGCTCCATCAACGCCTTTAGGGCGAACATGCGCTTGAGACCGGCCAGCGGGTTCATCCGGCTGGCCTTGGGGGCCATGGATTTGCTACTGAACAGCCAGCCGCCCAGGCCGATGGGGCCGGCGATGGAAGCTACCAGCAGCAGAGCGAACACGGGCATCATGCTGAGGGTGCCCTGATACAGTGACGCGGTCAGGTGTTCGATCATGGCATCGGTGTTGAACACCACTTCCCGCTCCAGCGAGAAATTGAATTTCAGGATCCCCGAGAGTTTGCCCGCCATAAAGGGACCGAACAGCATCAGCCCTATGGTACCGGCAAGCAATATGAAGGTGGTGGTCAGTTCCCGGGATCGGGGGATCTGCCCTTCTTCGCGCGCTTTTTCCTGTTTTCGCGCCGTGGGTTCTTCTGTCTTTTCCTGACTGCTGTCGTTTTCTTCGGCCATCAGGGCAGTCCTATTACCAGTCGAACCAGTTCAAAGGCTTCCTGGGTGAAGACTTCGAACACGGGAAGCAGTGCCGGCAAAGCAAACCACATGACCAGGATTCCGAAGATGAGGGTCATGGGAAAGCCGACGGTGAATACGTTCATCTGCGGTGCGGAGCGGTTCATGGCACCGAAGGCCATGTTGATGATCATGACGGCGGTGAACACCGGCAAGGTGATCACCAGGGCGGCGCTGAACAGCCAGGTGCCCATGCCGGCAATGGTGGCGAAGGCGCCGGAGCCGAGGCCGCTGCCGCCGATGGGCAGGCTCTGGAAGCTGTCCACGAGCATGCCGATGATGATGAGATGGCCGTTATAGCTGAGGAACAGCAGGGTCGCGAGCAGCAGGTAGAATTGGGACAGTACGGTGGTGGAGACGCCGGTGGATGGGTCGTTCATGGCGGCGAAGCCGAGGCCCATTTTCATGGCCATGAGTTCGCCGGCCAATATGAAGATGTGCAGAAAGACCTGGAGCATGAAGCCCATGGCGATGCCGATGAGCAGTTCTCTGGCGACGATGGCCATGGCTTGTATGGAGACGAGGTCGATGTCGGGTGGCGGCGGTAGCAGTGGCGCGACCAGTAGGGTGACGAAGGCGGTGAGGACGATGCGTACTCTTGCAGTGACGGTCTGGGCGCCGATGACGGGCATGGCGAGGAAGAGGCCACCAATGCGCAGCATCGGCCAGAGGTATTGACCGATAAATTGCATCAGTTGTTGTTCGCTCAATACCAGTTCGTTCATTGGTTCAATCAATCGCCCTTCGAGGGTGCCGTTCTGAAAGTCCGCCTCCGGGGCCAAGGGTGTCCTTTTCAAAACACATGAACCCATCCATGGGGCTCCATCGCTTCATCCATGAAGCGACGGTTTGAAAAGGACACCCTTGGCCCCGGAGGCTCATTGGTTGCTTCGGCGTTTTGTGTGTTCTTTCTGCTCTACCCTATTAAGTTTGGGACGTTGGTGTATAAACGGGTGAACAGGTCCATGAACTCTCTGAGTAGCCAGGGGCCGGCGATCATGACTGAGGCCAGGGTGACCAGCAGGCGTGGCAGGAAGCTCAGGGTCTGTTCGTTGATCTGGGTGGCGGCCTGGAACATGCTCACCACCAGGCCTACCAATAGGCCGGGGCCGACGATGACGACCAGCATCAGGATGACGAGGTAGAGGGCGTCGGCGAAGATGTCCATGACAACTTCCGGGGTCATAGGGCCTCCTTATACACCGAAGCTGGCGGCGAGTGTGCCGATGATCATGGCCCAGCCGTCGACGAGGACGAAGAGCATGATTTTGAACGGCAGTGAGATGATCAGGGGCGAGAGCATCATCATGCCCATGGCCATGAGCACGCTGGCAACGACGATGTCGATGACCAGGAACGGGATGAAGATAATGAACCCGATCTGAAAGGCGGTTTTGAGTTCGCTGGTGACGAACGCCGGGACCAGGATGCTGAAGGGGGTGTCCTGGGGTGTCTGGATGTCCGGGTTGTCGGCGATGCCGACGAAGAGTTCGATGTCAGATTCGCGGGTCTGGGCGAGCATGAACGCGTGGAAGGGTTCGGTGGTTCTGGCCAGCGCGGTCTGAGCGTTGATTTCTTCGTTGATGTAGGGTTGCAGGGCTTCGGCGTTTACGCGTTCGAACACCGGCTGCATGATGAACAGGGTCAGAAACAACGAGAGACCAATCAGTATCTGGTTGGATGGCGATTGTTGTAAGCCCAGGGCCTGACGCAGGATGGCGAAGACGATGATGATCCGGGTGAAGGAGGTCATCATCAGCAGGATCGCTGGCAGGAAGGTGAACGCGGTCATGATCGCGAGGATCTGGAGCGTGACCGTGTATTCTTCCGAGCCGTCCGGGTTGGTGGTGACGGTCAGGGCCGGTAAGCCGGGAATGGCGGGCAGGGAGCCGCCGACGCCCTGCTCCGCTGGCGGTTGGGTTTCCGGCGCTTCCTGGGCGAGGGCCGGTCCCGCACCGAAGCTCAGCAGGATCAACAGCAGCAGCGAGCCGAGAAAGCGGTAGTGAATTAGTGGGTAAGGCTTCATCAGGGCTTGGTGTTCTTGTTCATGATGTTCATCAACCGCTGTTTGAAGTCGCTGCTTCTGACGCCTTGTGCGTCGATCACCGGTTCTTCAAACACGTGCAGTGTGCGGATTTGTTGGGCCGTTACGCCGAGCAGCAGTTGCTGACCGCCCACTTCCACCATCAGCAATCGCTCACGGGTACCCAGTGGCAAGGTGGCGACCACTTTCATGGCCGAGGAGTTCGTGAAGGCTCCTTGCCCAAAGCGGCGCAGCAACCAGGCAAGGGCGAAGATCAGTGCGATGATCAGCAGCAGGCTGAACAGCACACTCATCAGCTGAGTGGCGGCACTTCCTTCCATCAGCGCAGCTTCTTGATCCGTTCGGACGGACTGATGACGTCGGTCATCCGAATGCCGAATTTTTCGTTCACCACCACCACTTCACCGTGCGCGATCAGTGTGCCGTTGACGAGCACGTCCAGAGGTTCTCCCGCCAGCCGATCCAATTCAATCACCGAGCCCTGGTTGAGTTGCAGCAGGTTGCGAATGGTGATGGAGGTGCGCCCCACTTCCATGGAAATGGACACCGGGATGTCCAGAATCACATCCAGATCCGGGTTGGTGTTGGGCTGCTCGTCTTCGGTCAGCTCATCCAGGGCAACCCGGTCGACGTCGCGACCAAAGTCCTGTTCCTGCCCGGCGCTGTCCGAACCTGCATCGGCGGTGTCATCGTCGCCGTCATCACCCTGCTCCATCATGGCCGCTTCCCACTCGGCCGCCATGGCATCCTGGTCTTTATCGTCGTCGTGGGTATCATTTTCGTTTGCCACTGGAGCCCCCTTCGTTTGCCGTAATGTTATAGGCTGAACTGTGATCAATTAAACCGTGAATTTTCAAAGCCAGATTGCCGCGAATCTGTCCCAATCGGGTGCGGAACATGGGCACACCGTTGGCGGTAACAACATGGTATTCCGGAAACTCCACCGGAATCACATCGCCCGCCTTCAGATTGATAATGTCTCGCAAGGTAATTTCGCGCTGAACAATGTCGCACTCAAGATCGACCTGAGCGGCGAGCACATCCTCACGCAGCGCCTTGACCCAGCGTTCATCTTTCTCGTCACTGTCACTCTGCAGACCGGAATCCAGCACCTCCCGGATCGGTTCGATCATGGAGTACGGGACCGTGATGTGCAGATCGCCACCGCCGCCATCAAGCTCCACGTGGAAGGTGCTGACCACCACCACTTCGCTCGGGCTGACAATATTGGCCAGGGACGGGTTGACCTCTGAGTTCATGTATTCAAAGGTGATGGGCATGACCGCCTTCCAGGCCTCGCCGAGATCGACAAACACCTGATCGAGCACCATCTGTACCACACGCAACTCGGTCGGAGTGAATTCCCGGCCCTCAATTTTGGCATGCCGACCATCACCGCCAAAAAAGTTGTCCACGAGTTTGAACACCAGGCGCGCATCCAGAATGATCAGGGCATTGCCGCGCAGCGGGCGGAACTTCACCATATTCAGACTGGTCGGCACATAGAGGGTGTGCACATATTCGCCAAACTTCTGGATCTGGATGCCGCCGACGGATACATCCGCCGTGCGCCGCAGCAAATTGAACATGCTGATGCGGGTGTAGCGGGCGAAGCGCTCATTGATCATTTCCAGCGTGGGCATGCGCCCGCGGACGATGCGGTCTTGGGTGGTCAAGTCGTAAGCTTTGACCGGGTCCATCTCCAGATCGTCATCGGTATCGATATCGCCTTCATCGACCCCGTGAAGCAGCGCATCAATTTCGTCTTGTGAAAGTAAGTCTTGCACGAGCGGCTACCTTATGGTTTTTACTGCATCACAAAGCTGGTAAACAGAACCTGTTCGACACCGGGCTGCCCCATCTCCTGTTCGAGAATGGCCTGAACCCGACGCAGCGCGTCCTGACGCAGCAACTCCCGACCTTCCGGTGTCTGCAGGTCTTCAAACTCCTGGCCACTGAACAGCATGATCAGATCATTGCGAACCCGGGGCAGATGTTGCTCCAGGACTTTGACCACCTCATTGTCGCGCAGCATCAGATTGACTTCGGTCTGCAGAAAGCGCTGCCGGCCACGCACATTGTAGTTGATGACAAATTTTTCCTTCAGTGGAAAGTAGATCGCCTGCTGGCGCGCGGGCTCCAGGGGTTCCACCGGTTCGGCTTCAGCGGTTTCACCCTCGGGCGCCGGTTCATCCGGAGCCAGAAAGTGCAACAGTCCAAGGGTTACCCCTACCGACAACACCACCAACAACAGCGCCAGCACAGCCAGTTTGATTTTCTGATTGCGTTGGGTCTTGCGGTCAATTTCCGCCTGTTCTTCTTCGGTCAGCTCGCGCTCATCGTCTTCTTCGGCCATGCCAAAATTCCGTCATTCACAGTGCTTGAAGGGGATAGAGCAAGCCCCGTGCCAAGTCAGGCACGGGGCTTGCGCGGATACTTTGGCACAGGGAAGGCGTTCGGGCAAGAAACAACGGAGGGTTGGGTAAAGGTCGAGGGGAAGTGTGAACGACGCTTCGAGAGGAAGCGTCGTGCGTCCGGCACATTTCAACTCAAGCGTAGTGGTCCACCAGGCGATCGCTGATTCGCTGCTCGATCACTTCACCCTCTGGATCACCGGCATCGGAACCCGGGCCCCGACCCGCCGTCCGACCATCGCCCTCCTCGCCCGCCTGTTCCTGCCCAGATTGATCGGAGACATTCACGTCCACCAGATCCAACCCCTGCTCCGCGAACATTTCCCGCAGACGGTTGGCGTTCTGGTCCAGGGCCTCACGGACCGCGACCTGGGGGCTGGTAAAGGTGACACTGATCTGGTCCTGATTGGCGCTAACGCGAACCTGCATGGGTCCCAGGTCCGGGGGATCCAGGCGCAACTCGGCGGTGGAAAGCTTCTGAGCGGCCATCCACAGCACTTTCTGGCCCACCGCCTGCCCCCACTGACCCTGCCCCACCGGGACCCGCACATCAGTCTGCACGGTAAATCCCCGCTCGGTCGGAGAGAGCGGCTGGCCGCGGTTGGCCCCATCCAGTTGGGCCAGCGCATTGGCCGGGGACTGCCCCCCATCAAACGACGTACTGGCCTTGGGACTCGATTGAGTCGAGATATCGGCAATCGCCTGCAGGGTCTGGGCAAAGGCCTCTTTACCGTTCTTGCCTGCCGCGACACTCAACTCCAGCAGCCCCTTCAACTCAAGCCCTTCACCCCCCTTGTCCGCGGAGGCCGTCGCAACCAACCCGGGCAGCAATCCAGTATCGGGGGTGGCCCCCTGTCGTTGGGTGGCCACCGCACTCAGTTGCGACAGATAAGCGGCGCCATTGCGCCCAATGGCATCGCGCAGGTGGTTGGCATCCGGAAACCGGGCTATCAGCTCGGGTAACGCCGTCATGGGAATGGCTTCCAGGCTCTCAGCCACCTGATCCAGGGGCGCGCCGTCTTTCAGGTCCGACAGCAATTGGCGCAGCGCCTTTTCCAGTTCCGGTGACAGGCTGCCTTCATCCAACTGGACCTTGAGTTGCTCCAGTATGGCGGTCACATCCTCGGAGAGCGCCGCCCAATCCTCTTTGCTCAGATTGGCCAACAGCGCTTTGTCGTCTTTCGTCAGGGTGGTGCTCACATCAGTGCCGCCGGCCGCCCTGGCATCATCGGCCGATGCGGTCGGCTCTTGGGAGGCGCCCTTTTGCGGAGCGTCGTTTGCCTCGGGGCGCCGGGAAGTGGTTGGCCCATCGCTCCGGACGTCACGGTCTTCTGGCCCTCTCTGAGCATTGGCGGGTTCCCGCTGCGCCGCTTCGCGGGGCTCAGTTCGGCGGCTTGGGGCGGTCTCCTCCCGCGAGGACCCCGAGCCGGTGCGAGCACGGTCCGTCGTGCCGTCAAAAACCTGCCGAAATCCATCGCCCTCCGGCGCCGAACGGCGCCGGAGCGACGATGGTTCTGAATTGAAAGACAACAGATTGCTGATTTGCGATTGACCTGGCATCGACACCACTCCGGCAAGGTTGGCGGCAAAGGTTTGCCGCTAACCGGTTAAACTGGGGCAAACGCCCGTTTCTGGGAGGGAAAATGCAAGGTTAGTGCCAGCCGCGTTCAGCCGGCGAAACTGTTCAAAGTGACTTTGAGTTTGGCGAATTCTTCCTGCACGGATACCAGCTGTTGTTCGAGCCCATCGATGTCACTGGCGCGCCCACGCGATTCCATCTCCTGGCACAGATCCGCCAACCGCTCAGCGCCCAGGTTATTGCAGCTGCCTTTGAAGCTGTGCGCCTGACGCCAGACGGTGTCGCTATCCTGCGCAGCCAGGGCTCGCTGAAGCTGGCGAATACGCTCTTCCGAGTCGGTCAGAAAAGTATTGATCAACACCGGGAACTGATCGTCCATCACCTCCTGCAGCGTCGTCAAAACTTCTCGATTGAGATGGGTTTCCGAACTCATGGGGCGCGCCTCTGGTTGGTCACTTTATTGGCCACTTGTCCGCTCGTATCAGTCATCGGAACTCCATGAAAATACCGCTTCTACCCGGTTACCTTCACTGGGATACTGGACAGCATCGCACAGTTTTTCAACCAGAGCGAGCCCTCGACCGGCGTACCCCAGGGCCTCTCCCGGCGTGGCCACGCTTGCCTCATCCCGACCATCAAATCCGGGACCACTGTCCTCTACCGCTATGCGTAACACCCCGCCCTCTTCGGTGGTGCTGTGGTGGAGATGGATGCGAATCAACCCCTCGCTGACGTCGTCGAGGCGCTGCTGGCGGATTTCATAATAGTGGGCGAACCCCTCCGGCGTTCCCTTCAGCCCGGAGTCCAGCCCCAGAATGCCATGCTCAAGGGCGTTGGAATACAGTTCGGACAGAATGGTGTACAGGGTGCCGCTGTGCTGACGCAGACCGGGCACCTCCACCAGAATATTCAGCAACAGGGGCATGGGATCAAACTGGCGGAAACTGGCCGGCAGGATATCAAAATTCATAGTCCATTCGGACAGGGTGGAGCGGTTGCGCCGCTCCGCTTCGGCGGCCACCGCATTGACTTTTTCCGGCCGGTCCATCCGGATTTCCACCAGCGACAGGTCATCGTCACGCTCCCCTTGGCCGACAAACTGCTGGACCCTGGCCAGGATGTCATCAAACAGGGCGTCATCGTTTCTGGCGTCGGCGCCCCGGTGTTCCGCAAACACCGCCTTGAGTCGCTCCTCACCAAACATTTCGCCCTCGGGGCTGCGAGCCTCATGGATGCCATCGGACCAGAGATAGAGACGATCCCCCCAGGCCAACTCGTAGGTTTCCATGTCATCCTTGAAGGCGCTGTTTCCCAACACGCCCAAGGGTAAGTGGGTCGAGGTAATCGGCTGCGGCGGTTCATTGCCCTGGCGGAGAATATAGCCCGGAGGCAGGCCACCACTCCAGACCCGTATACGCTGGCGTCGAAAATTGATGTCCGCCATGGTGGCGCAACAGAAAATGCCGACCGGCAGAATGGTTTTCAGCTTGTGGTTGATTTCCCGCAGGATATCGCTCATGGCGAACCCTTTGGACACCATCCCGTAAAAAGTGGAGGCGAGCGGAATGGCGCCCACCGCCGCCGGCAGGCCATGGCCGGTAAAATCACCCAGCAGTACCATCATGCTGCCCCCCGGACGCATACCGGCGACCAGAATGTCGCCGTTGAACACCGCCAGTGAGGACAGGTAGTAGCGGACATTGTTGGAGTCCAGACAGCCACTGTGGGCAATGTTGTCAAACACCTGTTTGGCGACCGTCTGCTCCTGCAGCAGGTGCTGGTTGTGACGGCTGATCTGATCGCGCTGATCGAGGATGGTGGTGTGCATGGCTCGCATGCGATTGAACGCGCGAATTTTGGCCTGGATTATGACCCGGTTGTAGGGCTTGGACAGAAAATCGTCACCCCCGGCATCCAGGCACTGAACCAGGGATTCGGTATCGGTCAGAGAGGTCAGGAAAATGATCGGTACCAGGGCCTCACCCGCGAGGGCCTTGATCCGCCGCGCGGCGCCAAAACCGTCCAGGTTGGGCATCAGGGCATCGAGCAGGACCAGGTCCGGTCGCTCGCGCTCGAACTCCGCTACCGCTTCCCGCCCGTCCCGGGCACTGATCACCCGATGGCCGTCGCGGGCGACAATGGCCTGCAGAATCTGGCGATCCGTGTCGGAGTCGTCAGCAATCAGGATGGTCAGCGGACTGTCGTCGGTCATGCGCAGCGTCTCCATTCGCGCCCGGGGCGGCCGGTGGCCGCCCCGGGCGAAGCCGATCAGAACATCAGGGATCGGCCCCTTGGGTACCCGATTACTGGATATCGAATAGCTGTTCGAAGTTGGATATGGTCAGAATCTTCCTGACATCCGGGCTGCAGTTGCGGATTTCGATGCTCGCCCGATCGCCCCCGGCGTGATCCCGTAGCAGCAGCAACATGCCCAGGGCGGAGCTGTCCAGGTAGGTTGTTTCCTGAAGGTCCACCCGATAGCGCTCCGGCGCCTTATCCAGGCGCTCGTAGGAGCCCCGGAAATCCTGGTGCGAGCTGAAATCGAACCGCCCCTGGATGTAGATGGTGAGCAGGGTTCCGTCGGATGACAGGGTGGAGGTTATCGCCATAACTGTTTCACATCCTTTCTGACACGTTATTGTTCAGGCCAAGCCTTCGAGCAAAAGCATTCCGGCACAGAGCGACCCTAAGCATAGCGTAATTCCCCTGCCCCGTCAGCGTTTTCGGCCGGGACCCGTCCGGCCCATACGCTGGGCCGCAAGATCGTCCAGCTCGCGCTGCTGGCGCTGCTCAAGGACGGCATTTTCCTCGCTGCGCATGCGCGCAATCATATCTTCCAGCGAGCGGCGGCGGTGGTATTTCTCCTGCCACTGCTGTCGGCACTGCTCCAGGTACTGACGCACCTGGGCCAATTTCTGCTCCTGCCCACCCAGCGCCTCGCCCAAGCGCTGCAAAAAACCACTGTAGCTCATCAGCGACTGGGCATCGACGCCCCGGCGCTGCTCGCGATAATCCGCCAGATACTGGGCCCGATAATCCTGCAGCTGGGCCAGTTGCCCCTCCTCCTGCTCCAGTTGCTGCCGGGCTTCCCCGAGCCGGGCGGCGGCGGCCTGTTCTTCACGCTCCGCCACCATCAGAACCACCTTGAGTCGTTCCGAGCGCTGCTCCGCCATGATTTAGCGCTGTCCCCGGCCGCTGTGCTGCGCTGCCAGCGCGCCACGGCGCGGGCCAGGACCGGCGGGGCCATTGCCGGGCTGGCCGCGCCCCTGGGCCGCACCCGCTTGGCCCGACGGCTGCAGGGTGCGCTGCAGGTGATTGATGCTTTCATCGAGCTGCACCGCCTGCCCCAAGCCCTGCTGGATAAATGCCCGCAGGTGGGGGAAACGTTCAATAGCCGCATCGGTTTCGGGGTCCGCCCCGGGGGTATAGGCGCCGATGTTGATCAGGTCACGGTTCTGTTGATAGCGGGACAACAACTGTTTGAAGCGTTGCATGGACTTCAGGTGGGGCTCAGCAACGATATTGGGCATTGCCCGGCTGATGGAGGCCTCCACATCAATGGCCGGATAGACGCCCTCCTCCGCCAGGCGGCGGGACAGGACAATGTGGCCATCCAGAATGGCACGGGCGGCATCCGCAATCGGATCCTGCAGGTCGTCGCCCTCCGATAGCACGGTATAGAAAGCGGTAATCGACCCCTCGCCCCTGGCCGCGTTCCCGGCCCGTTCGACCAGCTGGGGAATTTTGGCAAACACCGAGGGCGGATAACCTTTGGTGGCCGGCGGTTCGCCGATGGCCAGGGAAATTTCCCGCTGCGCCTGGGCAAAGCGGGTCAGGGAATCCATCAACAACAGGACATTCCGCCCCTGGTCCCGATAGTACTCGGCAATCCGGCTGCACAACTGGGCCGCCCGAAGCCGCATCAGAGGCGCATCATCCGCCGGCGAAGCCACCACCACGGCGCGCGCCATCCCCTCGGGCCCGAGAATATGATCGATGAACTCCTTCACCTCACGGCCCCGCTCGCCGACCAGTCCAACCACCACGACATCGGCCGTGGTGTATTTGGTCATCATGCCCATCAGCACACTTTTACCGACGCCGCTGCCGGCGAACAGGCCGAGTCGTTGTCCGCGCCCCACAGTAATCAGGGCATTGATTGCGCGTATTCCCACATCCAGGGGTTCGCTGATCGGGTGGCGCTTGAGCGGATTGATATCATGGGGTGCAAAGTCGAGAAAATCGTCACCCCGCAGGGGACCGGCGTCATCCAGAGGTTGCCCCAGGCCATTGACCACCCGGCCCAGCAAACGGGGGCCGACACGCATTCCCTGATGGGAGGAAATGGGAATCACCCGGGCGCCGGGCTGCAGACCTTCGACGCGCTTGATCGGCATCAGGTAGACAATGTCGTCGTCAAAGCCGACCACTTCCGCCTCGATCTTCCGACCGTCCCGATTGATGACCTGGCACTGGCGACCGACGGATACGTTGAGGCCGACGGCCTCCAGGGTCATGCCCACCGAGCGGGTCAGGCGACCTTCGGCTTCCGGTTTGGGCGCCTCGGGTACGCCGGCGGGGCCGAAGCCGCGCAATCGGTCCAGTAGCGACGAGCGAGGCCCGGTCGGTGCAGGTGCATCGCTCACGGGGTTTCGTCTCCCGAGGACCGGCTGTCATATTCGTCGCCGTCGGGCTGCACAGCGTCGCTCATATCGTCTTCGTCGCTCATCGCGGAGTCACTGCCCAATTGGCGATTCACAAATGCATCCAATTGCTGAGCCAGTCGATGCTCAATGGAAAAGTCGACTTGGCTTTCCTTGGTTTCCACCCGACACCCCCCGGGCAACAGTGCCTCATCAGAGTGAAACGTCCAGTCCAGACGGTGCTCTTCAGCGTAGGCTTCCACCAGTGCAAGATCATCGGGGTTGAGGTAGATATGCAGATGTTCCGCACCGGCGGGCAGTGCGGCCACGGCGGCGCGCACCGGCTCCATGATATGACTGGAGTCCGTCAGCAGTTCCCGTTCTACCAGGCTGCGCGTTAACGCACATACCGTGTCGAGCAACCACTGTTCCAGGGCATCCTCCTGCTCCGCCAGGGGCTCCCGAATGGCCTGTACCAGATGCTGAAAGCGCTGCTGCTCAGCGGCCAATTTCTGGCGCATCTCTTCCCAGCCTTTCTGCTGACCCGCCTCATAGCCTTCGGCGCGGCCCTGCTCAAAGCCGGCCTGGTACCCCTGCTCTCGCCCTTCCTGCTCGGCGGCGTCCACCAGGCGCTGCATTTCCTCGGCGCTCAGGCCGCTGCTGCCGCCTTCGTAATCCACGTCTTCAATTTTTTCGCCCTTGCGCCGCTCTTCGTCCTCGGCGCGTTGGCGCGCTTCGCGCTCGGCGCTGGGCAGTACGCGGTCCTGTTCACCGTGAATCGGCGGCAGTACCCAGGCCTGATAGTGCTCAAGCTCTTCGGCGGGAATCCGGTTGGCAAGTTTTTTGGTGGTCATGGTTACGCCGCCGTTGGTGATGCGTCAGGAACAGAATCGGAAACAGGCCCGGCGCGATTAAAGCATTTTTTCGCCACTGCTGCTGAGCACAATTTCGCCGGCATCGGCCATGCGCCGGGCAATGGTGAGGATTTCTTTCTGGGCGGTCTCCACTTCGGACAAGCGCACCGGCCCCTTCACTTCCAGATCGTCGCGCAGCAGTTCGGCCGCGCGCTTGGACATGTTGCTGAAAATCTTGTCCTGCAGCTCGTTGTCGGCCCCTTTGAGCGCCACAATCAGCACTTCGGACGACACCTCACGCAGCAGCATCTGAATGCCCCGGTCGTCCACATCCTTGAGGTTGTCGAACACGAACATGAGGTCCTGAATCTGGTTGCCCATGTCCTCGTCCAGCTCCTTGATGGAATCCATCAGGTCGGCCTCGATGGAGCCTTCCAGGTGGTTCATAATTTCCGCCGCGGTCTTGTAACCGCCCACCGCCTTGGTCTGGGAAGAGGCGCTGCCGGTGAACTGTTTTTCCAGAATGTCGTTCAGTTCCTGCAGAGCGCTGGGCTGCACTGTATCCAGGGAGGCGACCCGCATCATAATATCCAGGCGCATCTTTTCGCTCAGATAACTGAGCACTTCCGCCGCCTGGTCAGGGTCGAGGTAGGACACCACAATCGCCTGAATTTGCGGGTGCTCATTGCGGATGACATCGGCCACGGAACGTGGCTCCATCCATTTGAGAGTGTCCAGACCGGTGGTATTGCCGCCCAGCAAAATACGGTCGATCAGGCCGCTGGCCTTGTCTTCGCCGAGGGCGGTCACCAGCATGTTGCGGATGTAGGCGTCGGAGTCGGTTCCCAGACCGGTGAGGGTGCGCACTTCTTCGAGAAAGTTGGTCAGGACGGCCTGGACATCACTCTGCTGGACGTTTTTCATCTGCGCCATGGCGCCGCCGATGCGCTGAACCTCCTTGGGGCCCATATGACGAAGCACCTCCGCCGCATCGGCCTCGCCGAGCGACATCAGGAGAATGGCCGCCTGATCCACATGATTCAATTTCGATGTAGGTTTGGCGGGGGCGTTTTTTTCCGCTGCAGGCGCTTTTTCAGCCACGGGATTCCTCTCTCACTCAGTTGACGGGCTCACTCAGTCGACGGGTATCGATTAATCGTCCCGGTTGATCCAACTTTTCACCACTTGGGCAACCCGCCCCGGATCGTCGGCCACCAGCCCTTTTACCGCGTTCAATTGCTGCTCGTAGCTTTCTTCCGGCCCTGGCAACCCGAGTGCGCCGCCGGTCAGGGTAACGGTTTCGTCCGACAGGCCATCATACCCACCCAATCCGGACTGTTCCAGCGCGGCCAGCTCCCGGGCTTCCTCTTCTTCCGAGGCACGGCCCCCAGTCCGGGCCAGACTCTTGAGCACCGGACGCAAAAGGCCGAAGATCAACACGGCCAAGACCAACAGACCGGCGCCCTGCTTCAGGTAGGGAAACAACCAGGGTTGCTGCCACCAGGGCAGCTCCGGAGTCGTAAACTCTTCGAGACTGCGGGCCCGAAACGGTGAATTGAGCACATTCACGCTGTCACCCCGGGCGGCGGAGAAGCCCACCGCATCGCGCACCAACAGCTCCAGGCGCTGAAGTTCCGCATCGGTCCAGGCGACCCGGGTTTCATTACCCGCCTCATCCAGCTCAACCTTGTCATCAACGACCACTGCGACCGACAGGCGATCGACCTGGCCCTGTTGAAAACGGGTATAGCTGATAGTCCGGTCCAGCTCGTAGTTGCGAGTCGCGCGCTCGCGCACTTCGCGCGGAGAGTTTTCATTGACTGGCTCACCGGTTTCCGGATCGATCTGCTCCGGAGCTTCCGCGGCGCCGGGCGGCTGATTGGTCAGCGCGCCGGGAATGCCGCCCTGATCGCGCCCGGTAGTGGACTCGTTCATGATCTGTTCGCTGCGGATGGCCGGCATATCCGGATTGAAGGTTTCCGCCGCCTGCTCAGTCGCCGTAAAGTCGACATCGGCACTGACTTCCGCCCGGAAGTTTTCGGTGCCCAGCACCGGCTCCAGTATCCGATTGACCCGCTGTACCAGCCCTTCTTCCACCCGACGGGTGTACTCGCGCTGACGATCCGCCATCAACAACTCGGAATTTTCCTCTTTGGCGGACAGCAGTTCACCGTGCTGATCCACAATGGTCACCGCGTCGGCGTTAAGCTCGGACACACTGGAGGCCACCAGATTGGTAATGGCTTTGACCTGACTGGCGTCCAGAGTGCGTCCGGGATTCACATCCAGAAACACCGAGGCACGGGGCTCCCGCACATCACGGACAAACACCGAACGCTTCGGCACCGCCAGATGCACGCGGGCACTGCGCACGTTATTCATACTGGAAATGGTACGCGCCAGCTCGCCTTCCATCGCGCGATGGTATCGGGTGCTCTCCACAAACTGGCTGGTACCCAAAGGCTGCTCTTGGTCCATCAACTCGAAGCCTGTGGTGTCATCCCGGGGGATACCTGCCTGGGCGAGTCGGATACGTGCCGCAGACAAGTCGTCCACCGCCACCAATAAACCGCCCGTGGACGGGTCTATCCGAAAAGGGATCTGGGCCTGCTCGAGTACCGTGACGACCTCGGGGGATTCGCTCGGGTCCAGGGAGGGCAGCAAGGGGCGATACTCTTCTCCCTGGGTCCAGAGCACCACGGCAAAGCCGATGGCCACCGCCGCCGCCAGGCCCACCATCAGGCCTGCCTGACGCACCAGATTCAGGTTACTGAAGCCTTCGATCAGATCGTTCCCCGGGCGCTTGCGACCGCCCCCGTTGGCGGCGTTATCGTCCATTGTTGAGTCAGCTGCAGCCATGTCAGTGTGTCTCGTTATACGTTGTCAGAATCAGGGGTGGCACCGAGCATCAAATCGGCATGTTCATGATGTCGCGGTAGGCTTCAACCAGCTTGTTGCGTACCTGGAGCGTTGCCTGAAAGGCGACGCTGGATTTCTGGGAGGCGACCATAACGTCGGTAATATCCACACCTGGCTCGCCTCGTTCATAGGCCGCCTGCAGGGCGCCCGAGGCCTTCTGGGTGTCGTTGACTTTGTTGAGCGCCTGGGCCATGACCTCACCAAACCCGGGAACCTCCCGATTGGCTTCGGTCCGCAACCCGGGCTGCCCCTCACCCACGGGGTTAATGCCCTGGGGTTTCTGGAACGCCTGGGTCTGGGATTTGAGGGAGCGCATTTCCACCAGGAGGCGGTTGATGTCAACGCGATCGGTCATGGTGTTTCCCCTGCGACAAAAATTTGGCGAATCGGCCGGTTTTCGGCTTGCAAGGGATCATCTGCATAAAACGGGCCAATTTGGCTCAAAACCGGCCAAGTATTGCCGCTGAACACCGGGGCAGCTCCTGAAGGCGGTGCTCCCGGATTGTCAGGTCATGGCCCGATTGACACGTTCGATGAGGGTTTCGCGGTTATAGGGTTTGACCATGAAGCCGGTAGCACCGGCGGACATACTGTCCTGCACCACCGTTTTGGTGTTGACCCCGGAAATCACCAACACCGGGGTGCGGGCGAAGACCCGAGTGCCGCGCAGCCGCCGCAGCAGATCCAGCCCGTTCATTCCGGGCATTTCAATGTCAATCAGAATCAGGCTGGGGCGCAGCTCCCGGAGGGCATCCAAGGCTTCCTGAGCGCTGGCCGCCATGTGGGGTTCAAAACCTTCCTCGCGCAGGATTCTTGCCTGAACTTTACGCTGAAAATCATTGTCCTCGACAATAAGCACCGGTCCCCTGGCAGCCGCCGTCGTTTTGCCAGGGGTGGACTCATGAATGGCACTGGCGTTGAGGTGGGGGAATAAAGCTTTACGGGTCTCACCGCCCCAATGGTTCAACCAATCTCCGACCTTATCCGCGCCCAGGGGGCGGGCAATAAAATAGCCTTGGGCCTTATGACAATCGTGCTGGCGCAGAAAGTGCCAGTCCTCTTCATCCTCGACGCCCTCGGCGGTAATTTCCAGACCCAGTTCCTTGGCCAGGCCCATGGCGGATTCAAACATCACCCGAATGCGCCGCTCTTTACCGGCGGCATGAACAAAACTCCGGTCCAGTTTGAACTGATCAAAGGGAATGTCCCGAATCTGGGCCAGGGACGCGTGCCCGGTACCAAAGTCATCAACGGCCAGTTTGAATCCCTTCAGGCGCAGACGGGTCAGGTTATCCAGCACGATTTCCGGGCGGCGCATGGGCCGGCTCTCGGTGATTTCCAGAATCAGGTCCCAGGGCTTGAGGTCCGCATCCTCCAGGGCTTTGAGCAGCCAGTCCGTAAAACTCAACTGTTCCAGGTTCTCCATGGACAGATTCACCGACAGAGCACAATGAATGCCCGCTTTTTGCCAGCGCAACGATTGCTGTAAGGCCTCGGCAATCACCCAGCGGGTCAGGTCATCAATCAACCCCTGCTCTTCGGCCAGGTAGATAAACTGATCCGGCATTACCCGCCCCTTGTCGGGGTGCTGCCAGCGCACCAGCACCTCAAGGCTGGCCAGCTCGCCATCGACCAGCGATACCACTGGCTGATACTCATTGAAGAGTTCATTGCGCGTAATCGCATCGCGAAGCTCCTCGGCGGTGACGGACTGATTATTTCTCGCCAATCGCGCCGGAGCCTGGCTGAGTAGCTTGTCCATTAACAGCCCGAGCTCCCGGTCGTCCACCGGTTTGGTCAGATAGCCCAGGACCGGGATATTGTGCGCATGCACCAGATTCTGCGCCGTGCGCAACAGGCGTTCATCCTCACCACTCAACAGGATAAGTTGCCCGACAAACCCCAGTTCCACTAAATGCCGGACCACTTCAATGCCATCCATGTCCGGCATTTTCAGATCCAGAATCATGACGTCCGGTGGCGTTTTCAACGCGCGCAGAACATCGACGGCTTCTTGCCCACCGGTCACTTCCTTGATCATCACATAACCGAGTTTGTTCAAAAGGCGGCTGATCAGGCGACGCATAAACTCATCGTCATCCACCGTCATGATTTTGACGTGCTTTTTATTCATTGGCTCTCTCATCGCCGCTCACTCAAATACATTTGCACCTGCTGCAATGCCGTCTGGACACGACGCCACTCAACCTCAAAATTATTCAGTAATTCACTGGCCAGGGATTCGTCTTTTTCCGCCCCTCGTCCCCAGCGCTCCAGGGCCAACGACCGGTCCGCCAGGCCGAGCGCCCCCACGGAACGGGCCGAGGACTTCAGGGAGTGCGCCGCATCGGCAACGCTCTCCCAACGGCCCTGACCGGCGGCTTCACGCAGTCGGGCCACCAGCTCTTCCGAGCTGGTGCGAAAACTTTCCACAAACTCCGCCAGCAGCTCGTCATCGCCCCCGATCAGATCCTGCAGAACCCTCAAGTCCAGGGTCTCGGAAACCAGTACGACGCGACCACTATCGGTACGACGGATAGCCGGCTGTTGATCCGACAGATGGGTCCAGCGTTCCAGAGACGTTTTTAGCGTATCTAACAACACCGGTTTTACCAGATAGTCGTCGAAGCCCAGCTGTTCGCACCGCTCCGCCTCGCCGGTGACGGCATTGGCGGTCAGTGCCACAATCGGCACGGGGCTGACTCCACCCTGTTCCGCTTCCTCCCGACGAATGGCAGCGGTTAATGCATAGCCGTCCATCCCCGGCATATGCAGGTCAGTCAACACCAAGGCATAACCATGGCCTACTTGATGCCAACGGCGCAGTGCTTGGTGGCCATCGTCACACAGATCGGCGGCAAACCCCAACATGGCCAACTGCCGCTGAATCACTCGCTGATTCGTTTCGTTGTCTTCCGCCACCAGAACGAGGCGCCCCTCCAGCCGTGCCTGCTCGCGCTCCGGCACAACGGCCTGGCCAAGGCGGTGTTCTGGTTTGGGCTCGGTGACTTCCTGACTCTGTCGCCCAAGAGCGACAGCCGCTGCTTGAAGAAAGGCCAACCGGGAGAGGCTGTTACTATCAATGCCAAACAGCCCCATCCCCTCTTCCCGCATCCGACGCCGGTAACCACGCCCAATCAATAGCCAATGGTAGTTCGCTGGCCGCACGGGTACCGCAACCTCCTCGGCCCACCGGATCGACCCGGCACCTTCAAGCCCCGTATCGCACACCAGCAACCATAACGCCGAATCATGGGTGGCAGCCTCGGGTACTTCCTCGGGCCGATAGACGCGAGCGCCAGCCGCCCGCAGGTAAGCCGACCAATCCTCCCCCTGATAGTCGGGCCATACCACACAGCAGGCGTCCTGCAGATCCGGTACTACGGACACCGGCGTCTCGTCCGCAATGATCGGCAAGCGCACCGCCACCCGGAACTCTGAACCTTTGTGCGGCTCACTTGACACTTTGATATCACCGTCCATAGCTCGCACCAGGCTGTAACTGATGCTTAACCCCAGACCGGTACCACCATACTCGCGCGTGGTAGAAACATCCCCTTGCGAGAAGGGGCTGAACAGACGGGCCTGGGTGGCGGAGTTCATGCCGATGCCGTTATCGATCACATGAAAGGAAAGGTCCACCACCTCCTCCGAACGGCCACTCATATACAGGCGGACCGCCACCTTCCCCTGCCGATCCAGTTTGGAGGAAAACTTGATCGCGTTGCTGAGCAAGTTCATCAGGACCTGGCGCAGGCGGAGCTCATCCCCCAACACTTGGGCGGGCAGTGCCGGGTCCGTATATACTGTCAATTCCACATCCTGATTGAGCGCCATCCGATCCAACAATAGACAGACACTGCGCACCAGGGCCGCGGGGGAAAATGCAACCGGAGCCAACTCCAGCTTGCCTGCTTCGATTTTCGAGAAATCCAGAATATCGTCCACAATTCCCAGCAAGGATTGAGCCGACTCACGGATAATGTCCACCATTTCTACCTGATGACCCCGCAGGCTGGTCTGATGCAGCACATCCACCATCCCCACAATCCCGTTGATGGGCGTCCGGACCTCATGGCTCATGGTGGCCAGGAACTGGGATTTGGTGGCACTGGCCAGCTCCGCCAGCTCCCGTGAGCGCTCCAGCTCCTGAATACGCTGCTGCTCTTCTTCCGCACGACGCCGCTCGGTCACATCCTGAAAGTACACGGCAAGACCGTCCGAGGACGGGTAGGCATTAACCGAAGCCCAGTAGCCCAAAGGCTCAAAATAGGCTTCGAACGACACTTTGATGCCGGTTTCAATCGCCTGACGATAGTAGGTTTCAAAATCGGTCCCCAGTGCCTCGGGAAAGGCTTCCCACAGGCTCATCCCAAGCAGTTCATCCCGGGAACGCTCCAGCAGCCGCTCCGCCTCCCGGTTCACATAGGTGAACACCCAGTCCGTGTTGACGGTAAAAAATGCGTCGGTGATGCTTTCCAGGGTGGTGGCCAGACGCTCGGCCAACTGCTTGGCCCGCTCTTCACTGTCCCGACGTTCGTGGACGTCAATGGCGCTTCCGTACCATTTGATGGTTTTACCATTCGGGTCCTTGATGGGCATGGCCTGAATGGCGTGCCAGCGCCAATAGCCATCGAACCGGCGCAGGCGAATCTCCAGATCCAGTCGCCCTCCCTGGTCGAGTGCCATATCCCAGGCCAGGTTATAACGACCTTGGTCGACGGGTTCAATCGCGTCCCGCCAGACATCATCCAACAGCGGATCGTCGTGCTCGCAGCCGAGAAATTCCTCCAGCATCCGATTGCCGTAATCCAGGCGCCCGGCCAGGTCCGCCGTCCAGACGAGGTGGGGCATGGCGTTGGCAAATTCACGAAAGCGCTGCACCCCCTGGGCCAGCAGGGACGAAGCGTGTTTGCGCTCGGTCACATCCTGAACCGCCCCTTCCAGACGCACCACGTCTCCCCGCTGATTCAATATCGGGTGCGCCTGCACACGAACCCAGACATAGCGGCCCAGCGCGGTGACAATCTGCGCCTCAAGGTCTAAAAAGGCCTTTTCCTGCAACACATGGTCCACCGCCACGGACACTCGGCGTTGAAATTGCGGCGTGTAATAACTGAGGGCCTGTTCAAGGGTAAACACAGTGCCGGACGGCACATCAAAAATGGCGCAGGCTTCGTCGTTCAATGTCATCCGCTCGGCAATCATGTCCGCCGACCAACCGCCGAGCCGGGCCATCTGGGTGGCGATATTCAGCAGGCGATCCTGATCCACCAATTGCTGCGAGAGCCATCGTTGATCCGTAATATCCGATGCAAATCCCGCAAGACGCACCACCTGCCCCTGATCATTGAGCACCGGGAAGGCGCGGTCGTGCACCCAATGCCGACTCCCATCAGGGCGCTGGATTTCGTACTCGATGTCATAACGACCGCCGATTTGCTGAGCACGCATCTCGGCGACACGTCCTTGATGCTCGGGAACCACTGCGTTAAACCACTGCTCCGGGTTGACCAGCAACGACGCCCGGGATCGGCCCCACAAAGATTCATAGGCCGGGGAGACATACAATAATTGACCGGTTTCTACATCAGTCAGCCAGAAGACTTCTTCGACACTCTCCGCCAACTGACGAAACAACACCAACTCATTATCGAGCGCCTGCTCCAACGCCTGACGCCGTCGGTCGTTGGCCGCGACCAACATGACCAGCACGAGAATCAACACAAGCAGCGCAGCCTCCCCAACGTAGCGCCACCAAGATTCAGTGCGCCAGGAAAACAGGCCGGATTCGGAAGAGAACTCCTGAAAGTGCAGCCCCAGGATCAGCAACCCCAAGGACAGGGTGGCCCAGCGCAGGACCATTGCATAGGTTCTCTGAGCCGCCAGTCGCTCGACTATTTTATTTGACTGTGGTTTCATTCGGCTGAGACTCACGCGCGCCCATAAAGAGCCGTTGGTATATGATCAGTGTAAACCAAAGTGAACAAAGCGACACCCGTCGCAACGCGCCAAAATATCGGCGGTTTTCGATCTTCTTCCTTGCAATTGTTTTTGCCGCCGATATCGTGACGCCACTTGGGGTCGCCCACGGTATTCTATACCTTCTGGTCATCGCCCTGGCCAATCAGACTCGTGATCGGGATTGGGTTCTACGCATAGGACTTTGGTCGCTTCTGATGTGCAGCGCCGGCCTGTTACTTGCGGACCTTCCCGACGGGTTCCCTCTGGTGGCGGTGCTGGCCAACCGCCTACTCAGCCTTATTGCCATCAGCGTAACCTTGACCGTCAGTCTGCGTTGGCTGGCAACCCGCGATGCGCTGGGCGATACCCGACGTCAACTTGAACCCAACCAACGGCACCTGCAACAGGCTCAGTCTACGCTCGACATGCTGAGCCATCAGACCGGCATCGGTTACTGGTGTTATGACAAGGCCAGCCAGGCATTTCACCGCTCGGAACTGATTAACCCGATAATTGGTTTATCACCAGGAGAACCACCACCGGCCGATGGCGCCTTGAGCTTTTTCCCGGAACCCGGTCGCACGCAAGTGGTTGCCGCATTCGACGACTGTGTTCAGCATGGAAAGCCCTACATACAACAGTTACCGCTGGTTACTCGCAGCGGACAGAAAAGATTGGTACAGACCTCGGGGCGCCCCCTGTTCGATACCCAGGGTGTACAAATCGGGGTTGTCGGCACGCTGCAGGACCTGACCGGAACCACGCAGTCCAACAACCGGTTTGCGGAAAGCGCCCGCGCGCTGCAGTCGCAATTGGATGCGCTACCGGTGACGGTATGGAGTGCACTGCCCGATGGTTCGATCGATTATTTCAACCAGGCGCTCAGTGATTTTTCCGGTGTCCCTCGCGAGTCGCTTTCAGCGCCGGGCGAATGGTTGACGCTGCTGCATCCGGACGATCAGGAGCGTTGCGTTCAGACCTGGACGCAATGTATTCAGAATGGCAAACCCTACGATATTCAGTTTCGAATTCGCCGTTACGACGGGCAATACCGCTGGCATCAGGTTCAGGCAACGCCGGCGCGGGATATCAACGGTAATATTATCAAATGGTATGGTAGTGCCGTCGAAATTCCAGAGTCAGCGGTAAAGGTCTGAGCGGTACCGCTTGGTGCAGTTTCATGTTGGGTTTTGGTGACGGCGGATGCGCTGCGCTTATCCGCCCTACGCAGACCGCAGAGGTTACGGCGGATGCGACGCAACCTCTGTGCTATCCGTAGGGCGGATAAGCGCCGCAAGGCGCGCATCCGCAGTAACCCAAATCTCACACTGGCACCAAATGGGTTACCCTACGCCAAACCATCCACCGGAAAACCGGCCTCACGAAGACGAGCCATTTTATACCGCAATGTTCTCGGGCTGATCCCCAACCTTTCCGCCGTACGCTTCTTACTACCGCGCTCACTGTTTAACGTATTGACGATAATCTCAAACTCCCGGCGCTTCAGATCACTCCCCAGCGCCGGCTTTTCCTCTGACACATCAGACACCGGCGTCGGGATTCCCTGGTGTGGAAGCGATACCGGTTCAGACACTGGGGTGAACGCCATCGGGTCAGCGTCATTCACGGTCATACCCGCGCTTCCCCCCGAAGCCAGATCCGCATAGGCTCTATCCGCTTCCAACCCGAGATCCTCCGCCTGAATGAGATCACCGGGCTGCAGAATCAGAGCTCGCTGCATGACGTTATCCAGCTCGCGTACATTCCCCGGCCAGTCGTAAGCCGTGAGCGCCTGGCGTGCGGAATCGGTCAGTTGCACCCAACCGCGCCGCTGTTTTTGCGCGTGTTTGCGCAGCAGTTGTTCCGCCAGGGGCACGATATCCTCGCGCCGCTCCCGCAACGGTGCCCACTGCAGGGGCAACACGCTCAATCGATAGTAAAGGTCTTCCCGGAACAGGCCCTTGGCCACCTGTTCGCGCATGTCACGGTTCGAGGTCGCGATCACCCGAACATCCAGCGGGATGGTCTTTCGGCCGCCCAGACGCTCAACTTCGCGCTCCTGCAGAACCCGCAGTAATTTGGCTTGCAACCCCACATCCATTTCGGAAATTTCATCCAGCAGTAAGGTGCCGCCGTTGGCCTGCTCGAACTTGCCTGGCGCGCTGGTATGAGCTCCTGTGTATGCGCCTTTCTCATGGCCGAACAGAATCGCTTCCAGCATGTTTTCGGGAATGGCCGCACAGTTGATCGCCACAAACGGTTTCTGATGACGCGGCGAGTGGTTGTGAATATAACGCGCCAACACCTCTTTCCCGGTGCCGGACTCTCCGAGAATCAGTACCGTCGACTCTGACTGCGCCACGCGCTGCGCCAATTGCAGAAGCCGCTGACTGGACGCCGCCCGAACCACAGGTTCATCACCCACCGGCGCGGAGCCGAGGTGACGCGCCAGGGTATCCACCAACAGGGCGGGTTCGAACGGTTTGACGAGATAGTCGACGGCGCCCTGCTTGATGGCATCAACGGACTGATTGATGCTCGCGTAGGCCGTGATCAACATCATCGGGATCTGCGGATACTGTTGCTTTACCGTCTGCAACAATTCCTGCCCGGACATACCACCCATATTCACGTCCGAGACAATCATCTGGCAGTCGCTATCGGCGTTCAGTGTCGCCAGCGCCTGCTCACCACTGTCGGCTTGCAGCACCTCGTAGTCCGCCAGTTCCAGCGTGTCGGTCAGCGCTTCTCGCAGATCCGCATCGTCTTCAACCACAAGAATGCGGGGCCGGGCCAAAGCCGGGGATGCCTGTCTTGCTGCTTGCGCCATGTGATTCTCCAATGAGCTGTTCATATAACTGATGGATCGTTGTATTTGTCGGGTTGGGCTTTTGTCGGGTTACGCTGCTCTAACCCGACCCACGGAAACGACGCTGCCAACTTTAAGTAGGTCGGGTTAGCGAAGCGTAACCCGACATTATCTAACTCCGCTGCAATGGCTGTGTCAGCGGCAACAACACGGTTGCACTGGTGCCCTGCCCCACCTCCGAGCGCAGATCAAAGGCACCGCCGTGCGCTCTCGCAACCGCCTGCACCACCGCCAACCCGAGACCGGTACCCTGGGATTTGGTGGTCACAAACAGGTCCCGCACCCGCGGCAACAATTCCGGATCAATACCCGGGCCTTTGTCAGTCAGATGAATCGCCAACCAGTGTTGCCCCTGCACCACTTCATGCTTGAAATTGATCAACAGCTCGGCGCCTTTACCGACCGCCTGAATGCTGTTGTTCGCCAGATTCTGCAAAGCACCAATCAGCGCTTCGCGATTGCAGCGCAGATGCACGTGGGCACAACTGTTCAACCACTGACAGTGACTGGCGGAGGTGTTCAGCGGCACTTCCAGTGCTTCCTCCAGGCCACTTTGCAGATCCTCAACGGTGACGTAATCATTCAGGGGCAGCTCGCCTTTCACGAACAGCAACATATCCTGAATCTGCCGCTCGATGTGATTGAGTCGGCTGGACAATTTGTCGGTAAATTCACCGCGACGTGACTCGTCCAGCTCACCGTTGCGCAGGTGCCCCGCATACAACATGGCGGTCGAGAGCGGCGTGCGAATCTGGTGGGCCAATGCGGACATCATTTTGCCCATAGCGGACAGCCGTTCGTGCCGACTGAGCTCGCTCTGTAACCGCCGGGTTTCGGTCAGGTCCGTCAGCAGAATGATCTGACCATCGACACCCAGATTGCGGGTCGCAATACGGATGCGTCGCCCATCCTGCAGCGACACTTCATGGCCATCATCGCTGCGCGGCTTGAACGAGCGCGCGATGACCTCCCGCCAGGGCATGCCCTCCAGCGGCTCACCCAGAAGGTCCACGGCCACCGGGTTAGCTTCAGTGACCCGCCCCGTGGAGTCGAGCACAATCACCCCGCCGGGCAGAAAATTGATCAGGTTATCGAGACGGTTGGCAATTTTTTCCTTTTCAACCTGAGCCTCACGGCGCTCTTTCTCGAGGCTGGACAGCTCACCGCTGAGCTCCGCCACCTTCCTCTCCAGCATTTCGTGAGAGGTCACCAACCGTTGGGACAGATCCTCAAACAGGTCAAAGCCCTGATCGCGAGCGCCACCTGTCGCTTCACTCCTGGGGCCTGACGTCGACGGACGCAGACTGACCACGTCAGCCCTTGCACGGGCGGCGGACTTCTCGGAAATGGTCGATGCACCCTCAGCCATGGGGCACTCCCTCTGTCATGTTACGGGTTTCTGGCGCGAGGCCGTTGCTTGATATCAGGTTTTGCAAGGAGGGTGCCAATCTGTTTTTCTTTTATTATTCAATAGGTTACAAACCTCAAATAAAACCCCAAGTCAATTTTCCGTCACCAAGCTCTCCGTCACCAATCTCTCCGTAGGGCGGATCGGTCCGACGGTTCGGAGCCGAAGGCGCATCCGCCGCAACCAAAACCAATGAAACGACAGCATCCACCTGACAGGACTTCTCGGATCGACCAAATCTACCGTGCGGTTCCCAAACAACTGTGTTATAGTCCGCACTTCGGCGTCCTTCGGTCGGCGTCGCTCTTCTCTGATACCTCATCATGGCTCACCCAGACCGTACCCACATTTGCTGGGCAGGGATCGGGCCACAGGAAACACATTTCATGACATTTGCTGAACTCGGCCTTCGCGCCGAACTCCTGCGTGCGCTTGACGACGCGGGCTACTCCGTACCTACGCCCATTCAGGCCAAAGCCATTCCCACCGTCCTCCAAGGCGGCGATCTGATGGCGGCCGCCCAGACCGGTACCGGTAAAACCGCCGGCTTTACCCTGCCGCTGCTGGAAAACATGAGTCGTAAGGACGTATCCGGCCAGAAGTATCGCCCGGTACGCGCGCTCATCCTGACGCCGACCCGCGAACTCGCCGCCCAGGTACACGACAGCGTGCGCACCTATGGCAAGCATCTTCCGCTGCGCTCCACCGTGGTTTTCGGTGGGGTGAGCATCAACCCCCAGATGATGACGCTGCGCAAAGGCGTGGACATTCTGGTGGCCACACCGGGCCGCCTTCTGGACCTGGTACAGCAGAACGCTCTGCAACTGGACCGGGTGGAAACCCTGGTATTGGACGAAGCGGACCGCATGCTGGATATGGGCTTTATTCACGACATCAAAAAAGTCCTGAAGCTGCTGCCCAAACAGAAACAGACCCTGCTGTTCTCCGCTACTTTCTCGGATGAAATCAAGCAACTGGCGGACAAGCTGCTGAACCAGCCCGAGCTGATCGAAGTCGCGCCGCGCAACACCACCGCCGAGCGCATCACCCAGCGGGTTCACCCGGTGGACCGCAATCGCAAGCGCGAGCTGTTGTCCTACCTTATTGGTGATGGTGACTGGAAGCAGGTGCTGGTATTCACCCGTACCAAACATGGCGCCAACCGCTTGACCGAGCAACTGCAGAATGACGGCATTACTGCGGCCGCCATTCACGGCAACAAGAGTCAGGGCGCACGTACCAAAGCACTGGCCGATTTCAAAAGCGGCAAGGTTCGCACTCTGGTCGCCACCGATATCGCCGCTCGCGGTATCGACATTGATCAGCTGCCCTACGTGGTGAACTACGAGCTGCCCAATGTGCCGGAAGATTACGTCCACCGCATCGGTCGCACCGGCCGTGCCGAGCGTGAGGGTGTGGCGGTTTCTCTGGTGTGTGTGGATGAGCACAACTTCATGCGCAACATTGAGAAGCTGATCAAAACCAACGTGGAAAAAGTTGTGGTCGACGGCTTTGAGCCGGACCCGAGTATTCGCCCGGAGCCCATTCAACTGGGTCGCCAGAACAATGGCGGCGGTCGGGGCCGAAGCGCCAAACCGGGCGGCAACCGTGCCCGCAACAGCGCGCCGTCCAGCGCCCGCAAGAATAGTAATGGCGGTCGACCAAATCAGAAAAGTCGCCAACGGCGAGCATAAAACGAAGAACTGAAAACGGCACCCTCGGGTGCCGTTTTTGTTTTACTGTTGAACCACCAAACCACCCGTAGGGCGGGTAAGCGCAACGCGCGCACCCGCCGCAAACGGATTTTTTATAAAGAATTCAGGAAGCTGATCAGATCCTGCTTATCCGACGCAGTCAGCGCCTGATACGCACTCTTCGCCGCCTGCCCTTCTCCACCGTGCCACAAAATCGCCTCCTCTACGGAACGGGCGCGACCGTCGTGCAGATAGCTGTGCTCCGGCGTGCAGACCTCGTTACCCTGACCACCTGTGGGGTTTTCCACACCGCCGGTCACACAGGCCGACAGACCCAGGCCCCACAAAGGCGGCGTGCGCCACTCAGACCCCGTGGCTTCACCTTCGCCCAGATTATCCGCCAGGCCCGGCCCCATATCGTGCAGCAACATGTCCGTATAGGGGTAAATGGTCTGATCGCGCAGCTCCGCCAACGGATGATACTCGCTGGTCTGGTAGCTGGGTGTATGGCATCCCGCACAGCCGACCGTATCGAACAGCTGTTCGCCATTCTGCACCGCCGGATCATCATAGTTGCGCTGCGGGCGAACACCCAGCAGGGCAATGTATTTCACCAGATCATCCAGATGCTCGTCGGCCAGTTCGCTGCCCGTACTGCCGCAGTCAGTCTGATTGGCCCCGCAATCCGGCTCCGGCAGCACCGAGGTCATCACACCCATATCGGTGTTGAAGGCGCTGACCAACTGGTGTTTGACGCTGACGGTACCCGCTTTCCAACCAAAGCGTCCGAGTCGGGTATCGCCGGTTTCCGGGTCCAGCACACGGTTGGGGCGACCGGAAATACCATCACCATCCGTATCATCAGGATCGGCCTGAGCCAGAATCGCGGATTCGGGAATGGCCTCGAGCAGACCAATACCCACAAGATTGGGCGCGATACGCGCGGAGAATCGGTCGGGCACCGCACCGCTAAACTGGTAGTTGGGTGAGCGCAGGCCGTTCTCTTCGGTCCAGTAAGCGATGGACACGGTGCCCTCGCTGGTTGCACCGTCGCTCGTCTCCGACTGCAGAACCCGCCCGAGGTCCGGGTCTGGAGAGCCGTCATCCGCCGCAACCTTAAAGGACCACTTATCCAGCGGTTCGCCCACCGGCGCCGGGGCCGCCCGACCATTGCGCTCATGACAACCGGCACAGCTGTCGTTGATGTAGTGAGGCCCTGCCAGGCCCACCATGTCGTTGAAGACGGGATTTTCAATCGGACGCTCGTCGTGGCGACCATCGTCAAAGGAGGTATGCAATACCCGCCGACCACGAACGAAGGGTTGACCATTGTCATAGCCCAGGTTGGTCGCCATCTGCATAAAATGGTTGTCCGTTTCACCCGAGGTCATTTCGTGAATGGTGGTATCACCACCCAACCAGGCGTGCTCCGGGATTTTGAAGGAGTCTTTCACGCCACCGAACGGGGTGGAGCCACCGACATCCCAAGGCACCAGCCCCTCGCCCACGATATAGAGGTAAGTGGTGCCGTAGTAGTTCGCACGGCCATTGGGCACGCTGGCATCCAGGAATTGACTGATCTCAAACTCCAGTTTGTCGCCGACCTGAATCGGACGGCCTTCACGGCAGTTATGGCTGCGCTCTTTGTAGTAATTCAGGTTGTCGACCACCACCATGGTGCCGTTGTCGCAATACTCGGCCACGGTACCCACACCCCGATAGAACCAGCGATTTTCGGCCTCGGTATTACTGAGCATAAACTCGGTGCGCACATTCATCCGCACGGTATCGCCGCCCTTTGCGACCTCGTCAATGATTTCAATGGCCGCAGTACGATCCTCCCAGTAAAAGCTCAGATAATGATCGTAGGCCTGGAAGTGATCTTCTTTGGCGTGACGGTCCCGGGCCCGATCCGCAAAGCGGGTAATCAGCGCGGTGTCGGTTTCGTACTGCACCACCGGCTCCAGGGTCGTGGTGGCGTCATACAGCGGCGTGATATCGCCCAGGCTGACCGATGAGCTGCTGGAACTGCTCTGGCTGACGCTGGAGCTTTCCGAGCTGCTCTGATCACTGCTTGAACTGGAGCTGCTTTCACTGCTGCTTGAACTCGGCTCGCTGCTACTGGAGCTGCTCGACGAGCTGCTGCTTCCCGTGCTGCCACTGAAGGTGTGGCTGATCCAACCGGTGCTGCGACCGACGCCGTTGGCGATCACCGTAAACGACGCGTTGACCACATCGCCGGGTAACAGGTTCGGCAGGTCGTAATACCAGCCATTGCTGTCCTGCTGCATCCGGACATTCTGCTGACCACCTCCATTCACCGTATAGTGAATGTCCACGATATCGCCCTCGCTGACGCGGGCTCGCAGGGTGGTGGCATCCAGCTCCTGAAAGCAGCCGTCGGCACAGCCGGTAGGCGCGGTTTGCGGCTCACTGCCGTACACCTCCAGTTCCCAGATGGAGTAGCCCCACTGGTTCCCCTGGCTGCGGGATATCCCGAAAATACGGACGTAACGATACTCACCGCTCACCGCCACCGTGTCGGTGCGATGCCCGAAGGTGCCACCGGTGCGGGTCGCCAGGGTGCTCCAGTTGGTGCCGTCATTGGAGCCACGGATTTCGTAGGTATCCGCATTAGCGGCTTCCCAGTGAATCACCACGTCGGACAGGTCATAGGCCTGGCCGAGATCAACCGTCAGATAGGACGGATCCGTTTGTGCCGCCGAGGCCCAGCGAGTGTTCATATCGCCATCCACGGCGTTGCTTGCCGGCAGATCCGCCGTACTCGCAGAAACAGCGGCGTTCCGGGCAAGTTCCGTGGTCTGGGCACTGAGCGATGTGCTCAGGAGCAGAAAAAGCAGGGCTCCCCCGAGGGTGAGGCGGTGTTTCAGAGAGTAGAGACGCATAATGTGGACCTCGCGCATGGCTATTATTGGTTATGGGTCTCACTTACCTTAGTCCCGACCGAGGACATCGTCGTCCCACTTTGTGGGCGTCCATGAAAGTGGCCTGTGCCGCTGAGAGCGCCCCGAAAACACTGACCCCCCCAGGAAAAATTCTTAGTATTTTCAAATGGTTACAAAGCAAAGTATCAACTTATTGGTCGATATTGACACCTTCGCTTTTGTGGACGGGTTCTCGGTTCTCCGCCGGGCGTATTGATCACCCCGGGCATTCTGTTTATTCTTTTTGTCAAAGCAATAACATCAAAGACGGTCAAACCCCGTATGGACGTACCGATTTTCAGCGTGAACGACACCGTTCTGGTGGTGGCCGTACTGGAGTGCCTGTTGTTGGGTGCTCTACTCCTGTTCATCACCCATATTCCGCTGCCTCAACGTCTTTTATTGTCCTTATTTTTGTTGTCCCTGGGCGTGGACTTCCTGGACACCCTGATCTACTGGGCAGAGCCGCTGAAAGCACACTGGCTGAGCGACCACCTGTACACCTTCTACGTTCTGAAGCCGCTCGGGTTGATAGCTGCGCCGGCGCTGTACCTGTACCTCAAGTCGATGCTGTTTTCGGACTTCAACTGGTGCCGACGACGACTCCTGCACTTCGCACCCGCACTGTTGATTGCCCTGCTTCTGCCCTTTTACCTTCTGATGCGCGATGAGGGGTTCTTCGCCCGGGCGAGGTATGACTATGAGGTGCTGTTCCACGATCTCCCGTTTCAGCTGTACCTGTTCTTCAAATACGGCCTCTACTTTACATACGGCCTGATCAGTTATCGGCTTTTGGCGACCTACCATCGGCACCTGGAGCAGGGCTACTCCAACCTGAAAAGCGTGGACCCCTGGTGGCTCCGGCTGCTGGTGATCGGCTTTCTGATTATCTGGAGTCTGTACCTGACGAGTTATCTGAGCCATCTGTTGTTTGAACATCGGGGAATGGCTAACCTGACCGGTGTGCTGGGCAACTACCTCAACGTCTTTTTCATTACATCGCTGGTGGTGTACAGCCTGACCCAGTCACAGACGTTTCACGGGGTCTCAGAAGCGCCAGCGCTCAACAGCGTTGCAATAGGGAATGAGGATGAACAGGCGTCCCTGGCTCAATCGATCCACCAGGTAATGCGAGAGCAGCAATTGTATCTGGACCCGGAGCTGAGCCTGGAGCGGCTCGCCAGTACCATGGGGTTATCCAGTAAGCTGGTGTCCAGCATCATCAATCGTCGGCTGAACAAGAACTTTTTTGAGTATGTAAACGATTTTCGCACCGAACGGGCGAAATCCATCATTGCTTCCGAGGATGGGCCCGACTCCATGATGCAGGTGATGGAGCAGTCGGGGTTCAACAGCAAATCCACTTTCAACCGCTGCTTCAAGCGCGCCACCGGCATGACCCCCAGCGAGTACCGGGAAAACATTCGCCGCAGCCCCGTAGGTCGGATTAGCGAAGCGTAATCCGACTCCCCTCATCTCATTCAACGTTGCAAATCATACTTCCGCATCTTCTCAACCAGGGTCGTGCGCCGAACACTCAACCGATCCGCAGCCCGGGCCACCACGCCACCGCAATCATTCAGGGCCTGCTGAATCAATTCACGCTCCATGTTGTTGATGTACTCGCGCAGGTCGATACCCTGCTCCGGCAACAGCGGCGTATCATTCATGCTGACATAACCCGCTTGACTGCTCAGAGCCTCCTGCTCGGTGGCTACACCAAAATCTTCCTCCACCACGTCCACGTGGCGGTATTTGACGGGAAGATCCTGAACGCCCACCACGCCGTAGGGGTGCATGATTGCCATGCGCTCCACCAGATTCGCCAGCTCGCGTACGTTGCCACTCCAGGGATGACGACACAGCGAGAGAATGGCAGCGGAATTGAAGCGGATGGATCCGCGCTCCTCGCTCTCCAGACGGGAGATCAGCTCATTGATCAGCAGCGGGATATCTTCCGAGCGATCTTTCAGAGCGGGTAATTCAATGGGGAAAACGTTCAGTCGATAGAACAGATCCTCGCGGAACCGGTCTTCGCTGATCATGGTTTCGAGGTCCCGGTGGGTCGCGGCAATCACCCGCACGTCGATACTGGTGGTCTTATTACTGCCCACCCGCTCGAAACAGCGCTCCTGCAGAACCCGAAGAATCTTCACCTGCATATTCAGGGGCATATCTCCAATTTCATCCAGAAACAGAGTGCCTCCCTCCGCCAGCTCAAACCGACCGGCCCGGGCATTGATGGCGCCAGTGAACGCCCCCTTTTCATGGCCAAACAGCTCGCTTTCCAGCAGTTCGGCGGGAATGGCGCCGCAGTTTACGGGAACAAAGGGCTTGTCGCGCCGAGGGGAGTTGTAGTGCAGATTGCGGGCCACCACTTCCTTACCGGTGCCCGATTCGCCGGTGATCAGCACCGACACGTCCTTATCTGCCACCTGGGCCATCATGTCCCTCACCTGCTGAATCTGCCGACTGGTACCCACCAGGCTGCGAAACAGGTGTACCGGGCGACGCGTAGGCTGGCGGCGGCTGGCCTGCTGAGCCTGGCGATAGAGCTGGGCGCGGTGCAGAGTGTCCAGCAACTGGTTGTAGGCAGGGGGTACGGTCATGCTGGCGATGATCATCCGAGCCAGCTCGGGCGAGGCGGACTCGGGCAGCGTACGCTCCTCCAGCATGATGACCGGCACGTCGTCCTGCCAGTCGCGGATTTCTTTCAACTGGGACTCAAGCTCCCGGGGCCTGGGCGTTTCGCCCAGAAACACCGCCATGACACCCCGCTCATCGGCGTCGTCGGCATCTTCATGAGCGGCCTGCCAGCCGGACCATCCAGTGGTGCTGACGGTCTTCCCCAAGAACTCCAGAATGACTCCGAGCTCCCTGCGCCGTTGTTCATTATCGTCTACAACCAGAACATTGGTGTTACTCCACATGCGAGTTGGCCCTTTATCCATTTTTCTAAACCGCTAGCCTTGTTAAACCAATAGCCGACGCCCCGACCGGAGTCAAATAATTGTCGATTCAGGATAGACGTCGGAAAACCGGGCGCCCCCAAGACAAGCGTCCGACAAACGTGAAACGTGTCACATAATTGGGGATTCTGGCAGGGATAGCCGCCGGGAGCAATCCCAAAACGGCCAGATTGACAAAAAAATGACGCAGAAAACGTCAAGAAGAAGAACAGTACCAAGCTCTGCGTAGGGCGGATAAGCCAAAGGCGCATCCGCCGTAACCCAACGTAACTAAGCCCCGTAGGGTGGATAAGCCGCAAAGCGGTGTCATCCACCAAGACACTATCCACCAAAAGTGATCTGAGCCCACTACAACGCCAGCTTCAAAACCTCCTCCTGGCACTGCTCAATCAAATTCGCATAAACGCCCTTCAACTCACTCAATGCCCGGACCAAGGCCGTCCCATCGCCACCGTTGGCCGCGATTACCCGCTCAACCAACCCGGCACAGGCCCGATCCAGCTCACGGACCGTCCACCAATCCTCAGCCTGAAGGGCCTGCACCAGCTCATTGCGCAAATGGCGCACCTGCTCTACCCCGGCATCGCCTCGATAATCCGGGCTGGGAACCGCTGACAGCGCCATGATTATCGAGCCTGATCGGCAATACCATCCCAGGCGGACTTGAGCTCGCCCAGAAGGCGGCCGCACTCGTCCAGCCGCTCCAGACTGTTCTTGTAGTTGGCCTCGGTCAGGGCGCGGATGATGTAATCGTAGAGATCATCCAGATTTTCCGAGAGCTGGCCGCCTTCCTTATCATTCAGGCTGCCCTGCAGGCCCGCCACAATGTTGATGGCCTTGCCGATCAGCTCGCCTTTGCGGGCCACCTGATTCTGCTGCATCGCACCCTTGGCCTGAGCGATACGCTCCAGGGCCCCTTCGAACAACATCTGGATCAGGCGGTGGGGAGAGGCGTCCATAGCGCTGGACTGGACTTTCATGGAAGAGTAATTCTGTGCCGCACGAGCGTAGGCGTTCATACCGGTTCCCCGTTCTTGGTTGTCGTCATCATCGGTGGTTTTTACCATCGGACTAACCTTTATTGCGGCTGTGGAGGGGGAAACTTTAGCTGATTTTGGTGGGGCGTTTTATGGTTCGGGAACGGCGGATGCGCTTCGCTTATCCGCCCTACGCGTGTTTATACCGCTGCGCTCAGCCATAGGGCGGATAAGGCTGAAGGCCGCATCCGCCGCAACTCAACTCAACTGCTTACCGCGGCGGCGCGGTAAACGGCAAGCGGTCGTTGATGCCTTCCAGGAAGTCCCCGGTGCTGTTCAGACTCCGGACAATCTGCTCCATGGCACGGAACTGGGCTTCCTGTCGTGCCCGGAAGGCCTCGCTGCGCCGGTCCAACGCCTCACGGGCATCGGCAATATCACTCTTGTCTTCCCGAAGGTTGGTTTCCCGCTGGGAAATCAACCCGGAGTTGCGTACGTAGGAATCCACGATACCGGTCAGCATACCGCCCAGCCCCCGGGAAAACCCGACGGTGGCCGAAGTCGCACCGGGCGCAATGGTCATACTCAAGCCCTCGGCGGGTGAACCAATCGCCGGGCGCAGAACATTGCCAAACCCGAACGCGGCTTCGCCATCCACAGTGCCTGCCACATCCTGCCCGGCGGTTCCGACACCGACCGCAACCCCGAGATCGGCCATGTCAGCGCCCACAGCGGTAAACTCCACATTGCTGATCGCACCGTAGCTATCGGACTGGAACTCCAGTGCACCGGTGGTGGTGTTATAGCTGACATTGACCTTGGCGAATCCGTCTTTAAGCGTGGAGTCCGCATTGATCAACGTCTGAAAATCTTCGGCCAGCTCCGCTCCGGAAGCGTAGGTTTTCCCATCTGGCAGAGTAATGGTCGCCGACTGCTTGCCATCCACCTTGACCGCAAAACTGTAATCCTTGCCGGTGGTATCGAGCGGAAACGCCAACGCCACCGGATCGGCGGTCAGTATCCCCTTGGTCGCTTCCTGGGTGATTTCAACGGCATAGCTGCCCGGCTGTGTCCGGCTGCCGAATGCCGTTACGTTGACTTTTGAGTCGCTGGATTCGGTATTCGGGACAAACAGATTCCGGACCTGCTCAAAATTGTTGCTTATCGTCTCATCGAAATCCGTGGCTTCGCCGTCATCGGCAATTTCCAGGGTGCCATCGATCTTCGTCCGAATGCCAATGGTGGCGAGCGAGTTGAAGTCACTGTCGATACCGGGCATGGCACTACCGATCATGCTGCGAATAGTCCGTAACATGTTGCCGGCCAGGGGATCATTGCTCAGGCTGCCCTTTCCATCTTCGCCCTCGTCTCTGGAGATCAGACGATTGGTTTCGGTGTAAAAGGTATTGTAGGCATCCACAAAGTCGCGAATGGCCTGCTCCGCCAGACTGCGATCCTCAGTGACGTTGATACTGATTTCTTCAGTGGCGCTGCTGTTGAACAGTTCGAACTCGACGCCTTCAATCACGTCTGTGATCACATTGCTGTTCCGGGTCACCTGAAGACCATTCACCCGTACGATTGCGTCCAGCCCTTCCTGTTGCTGGGCGAAATTCTGGGCAGACTCGTTGAAGGTGAAGTTCGCAAGGCCGGGGCTGGCTCCCTCAGTGGCGGTAATTTCCAGCTCCCGAGTTGCGCCGGTCGGACCGGTCAACAGCAATTGATAACTACCTTCCTGTCCGACAATACTGGCCTGAACGCCAATTTCCGAATCATTGATGGCATCGCGCAACCCGGACAGACTGTTGTTGCTCTGATCAATCTCAATGGTCGCACCCGTTGCATCGGCATCCGCCGTAAAGGTGCTCAAATCCGATGCCCAATCGCCAAAGCGAATGGTCAGGCTGCCCTCGCCCACCGCAGAGTCGAGACTGGCGTAAGTGCCTGACGCCAATGACTGTGACTGAGCCACCTGCTCCACTTTGATCCGGTAATTACCCGGCACCGCTTCGGGGTTCAGCTTGTTGACCGCCATCAGGGACGTATCGGAAATGGAGGCCTGTTTGGCGTCGAAGGTATCCGCGTTGGCCAGCGGCGTCATGGCGCCCTCAAGCTCATCCACGGCGCTGCGCAGCAGGCCCAGACCGGAGATCTGAGCCTCAATGCGCTCCTCGCGTTGATCCAGGCGGCGATCCTCGGGAAGTCGCTCCAGCTCCACCAACTGATCGACAATGTTCTGGGTGTCGATCCCCGAACCACTGCCCAGTTGATTGATGATATTGCTGCCTACGCGTTCGACCATAACCTGAATACCCTGATTTGACGGTTAAGACACTCAACCGGTCTGTACGGCGGACATTGACCGCGTTCTCTAACGGCTATCGGCCGCTTTTGGTTAAACTTTAGCCTGATCAGACTAACTCTTCCAGCCGCTGTGAGCTTCGTCACAACATTGACCGGCGAGTTCCGGGACGCAGAGCCCCACAAAAGAAAAAGGGCGCCCTTGTGAGGCGCCCTTTTTCGTTTTTACAGTCTGATTACAGCCCGTTAAGCCTGCTCACTGAAAAAATGCACCGGCTCATCAACACTCAAGTTTCGTGCCAGCTCAAGAAAGGTTTCGTCCGGAATCTGACGAATCACTTCCTCGGTTTGCCGATCGAGCACTTTGACAACGGTTTCCCCGGAAGCCTCATCAACACTGAAGCGCAGATCACGCTGGGTTGCCTGGATGTATTCATTCATCTGGGCGACCGCGTCGCGAACATTGTCCGCCATCTGAGCCTGTCGCTCACTCTGCTTCTCAGCATAAGAGCGTTTGGCCGGTTCCAACGAAACAGAGGGCGGCAATGACTTGCCTCCCTCTTTTGCCGCTTGACGGGTAGTATCAGGTGAAGCTTGCCGACCGCCCCTCACTCCGTAGAGCTCTGGGCGGGCATTGCTGTTTAAGGTCGTCACTTCACTCATGTCATATCCCTCTCAAGGGGGCCCCCGGTATTACCCGGAGGCCGACTCTGCCGATTACTGCAGCAGCGACAGTACCTGCTGAGGACGGGCGTTGGCCTGGGCCAGCATCGCCTGGGCGGCCTGCTGGAGTACCTGTGCCTTACTCAGGTTGGCGGTTTCTGCCGCGAAGTCCGCATCGGTGATCCGTGAACGGGCTGCGGAGGTTTTCTCGGCCACGTTAGTCAGGTTCGATACGGTGAAGTCCAGACGGTTGTTGACCGCACCGAGGTCTGCACGGGTAGCGCCTACCTGTTCGATGGCCTTGTCGATGATGCCGATTGCACGCTGGGCCCCATCGAAGCTGGAGATGTCAACGCTAGCAACCGAGCCAGTGCCTTGGGAAGCATTACGCTCCTGCAGGCCGGTCAACGCCAGTACATCAGCTGCCACAGCAGACTCGCCATACTCAATAGAGATTTCCTCTCCACTGGCAGAGCGCAGGGCGATTTGGCTACTGCCCGCATCGAAAGCAACCACACCTGTTTCACTGGATTTCTCGTTAATCTCATCGATCACCAAGCCTTGGGTAGTAGCAATATCAGTGTCGAACTCAACGCCGTCAATTGCCACACCGTTAATGATCAGATCACCGTCTTCCATAGTCTCAGTGGTCGCATCAACCGCACTGCCCACCAAGTTACCGTTCGCATCGTTAATATTGATGCCCAATGCTTCGTTCTCCGCAGCCGCATTGCCAGCTCCTGCTTCAATGGTGATGCCGCGCTTGTCAGGACTGGTGTCGTTCAGCACCAACGAGAAATTGGTCTGCCCACCGTTGGTGGTATCATCCAAGCCCGTCGCTTCATTGTTGGTTGTGCTGTCAGTGACGGTAATAGACGTTGCACCTTCGGAATTCAGAACCAGTTTTCCGTTATCATCCAGAGTTGCTTCTACGCCGGTTTCATCGTTGATCTTGGCTACCAGTTCATCCATGCTGTTGGTGCCGCTGATAACATAGCTCTGTGAGTTATTATCGCCATCCACAACGGCAATCGTGAGGGTATCGGTACCGGCTCTAAGAATCCCCGAACCGCTATTATCGGCAGTCACTTCTACCTGGGCGGATGCTTCAGCGCCTTTACCATCAAGATCACTATTTATGATAGCCAACGCTTCATTCAGGGTAGCAGCGCCGGACAGATCGCTGATCGCGGTATCGTTGATGATGTATTCATCACCACCAGCGAGAGCGGTAAGATCAGCCAAGCCGTTGGCAGTCGCTTCACCCACGATGTCGCCGGTAGCTCCACCCAGAGAACTGGTGCTGAAAGAGCCTACAGACACCGAAATGGTCTGGTTCTGCTCAGAACCAACCTGCAACAGGGTATTATTCAGGCTGCCATCCAGGAGGGCCTGTCCATTGAAAGTAGTTTCCTCGGCGATACGGTTCAGCTCGGTCTTGAGCTGCTGAACTTCGGCGTTCAGGGTGCTACGGTCGCTGTCAGAGTAGATGCCGTTGGCAGACTGCACGGCCAGCTCACGCATCCGCTGCAGAATGTTGGTACCTTCCTGCAGAGCACCTTCGGCGGTCTGAATCATGGAAATACCGTCGTTGGCGTTACGCACGGCCTGGTTCAGACCGCGAACCTGTGAGGTCATACGGTTGGAAATCGCCAGACCGGCGGCGTCGTCTTTGGCGGAGTTGATGCGATTACCGGATGCCAGGCGCTCGGTAGCTTGGTCCAGTTGCTGACCAGACTGCATCAGCTGACGCTGAGTGTTCAGTGAGGCCACATTGGTGTTGATTACTAGAGCCATGATGGATCTCCTAAGTTGTTTTGTTCACAGGCTTTACCAGCCGTGGATCATTCGGACAGTGAAGCCCGGAACAGTCGGTCACCAGGTCTTCTGTAAAGGTTATCGACCCATCATGGGGGAGCTTTAGGGGAAATTTGGATTTTTTGCGCCAAACCGGCTTGATTTTCAGTTTTTCTTTTATTTTCAATGAGTTAAGAAAGCCACAACCCTCAAGTAGGTTGGATTAGCGAAGCGTAATCCAACAAATAACCTCCAATATCCATCATTACCACCCAAATTGTCGGATTACGCGCTTCGCGCTAATACGACCTACGAGCCTAATCCGGCCTACAGGAGGGCTTTTTGGAGCAGTTTGGAACAGAGGAGGCGCCGCACGCTTGGGTTACGGCGGATGCGCCTTCGGCTCATCCGCCCTACGCGGGTCTATACCGCTGCGCTCGGCCGTAGGGCGGATAAGCCGAAGGCGCATCCGCCGTAACCACCCGTCAATCAGGGTTTGTAGGCCTTGATGGCCTTGTCCTGGTGGTTTTGCTGCTTGAGCTGGGCGGCGATGTCCGCCTTGGTGGCCTCGGCCAGGTGGGTGATTTCGTCGTTGAGGGTCTGGATGTCGGCAATCTCCTCTCGCATGCTGTCCGCAAGCCCCGCCTCCGCGACCCTGATCAGAAACTGGTTGTCATTGATGGCTTCAATCAAGCGCTCCCGCTCCGCCGCCTTCGCCTCAAATGCCTGCCACTCATTGGCTCTGGCCAGCTCCAACAGCGCTTCGGTGAAGGCGTGGAACTGGCGTAGCGGTTTCAGCGTATCGGTATCACTCATAACAACAGGGTCTCGTGACCGGTGTTCTGGCCTGAATCAGGGTTACAGATAATTGAACAGCGACAACCCACTGACTTTCGCAAAGGTCTGCTGGGCGGCGCTGAGTACCAGACTCTCCATCTGCAGCCGGGTGGAGGCTTCAGCGTAGTCCAGGTCCTGGATATCGGCAAGCACCTCCTCGCTGTGTAGCTTGGTATCTGCCAGGAGATCACGGGTGGACTCCAGGGTGTTGAGCCGGGCCCCCAGGTCCCCCTGAGCAGCCGTCAGGTGGGTCATGCCATTATCGAGGTTGGTCAGGGTCTGACCAATAATGTTACTGAGTTCCGCCTTACTCTCCGGATTACTTTCAACGTTCTTCATTGCCTCACTCAGCCGGGAAAGCGTGGTCAGTAGCCCCTGTTTGTTACTGGAGGTGATCAGAAAGCTGTCGCCGGGCTCGGCCAGCTCGCCATCGGTCGACGTGGTGCCGTCATTCTGAGTGGCGACCCCGAACACGCTGTCAGTGTTGGCGGTGCCATTGCGCACAGTCAGGTTCTGGCCGCTGGGAACGCTGAGCCCGTTGGCGTCCACGACTACACCCAGATTGGCCAGCCGCTCGGCGTTGCGATCCGCGCCACTGCCCGCCGTCACCTCCGCGGTACTACTCAGGGCGGCAGCCAGATCGGCCGCATTGTTGATCGGCCGATCCAACACCAGTGTTTCGGACTTGCCACCCACGGTCAGGGTCACCGTCTCCGGGGCGCCGGTAAAATCGACAGGCGTGACCGCCCCGAAATCGATAGTGCCAGGAGTCGCCGCCTCTCCAGCATAGGGCTGGCCGGAGATTCGCACCCGCACGCCATTGATTTCAATGGCTTCGCCCTGCTCATAGGCGGCATTGGCCACCAGCACCCGTCCTTTGTCATCAGTGATGGTGTAGTTGGCCGCTGGTGGATTGACCGACTCCGGGGCATTGAAGGTGATTTTCATGTCCCGGGGGTAAAACTCGTCGTAGGCCTCCTGGTCAACGATTTCACCGACATTGATCCGCGCCGGAGGGACCGCCCGGTTGGCTTCACTCGGGCGGGTGTTCATGGTGTTGTGTCCACTGGGCACATCCACAAACAGCGCCTTGCCCGAGTCACTTACCGGAACGGAGCCCGTTTCGGAAATCTGGATGCGCATCTGCCCTTCGTCACCGTGATAGGAGAAATTGCCTCCACCATCCTCGGTAAAGGGTTGGGTATCGCCCTGATGACCCGAGAAAATGTACTGGCCCGACGCATTGCGGGTATTCTGTAGATTGATCAGCTCGCCGATCCGGCTGTCCACTTCGGCCGCAATGGACTGGTAATCCGTCGGTGTCATTACCCCGGTGTTACCGGCGCGAACCGCCAGTTCTTTCATGCGCTGCATGAGCGTGACGATAGACTGAATCGCCACCTCTTCCTGCTCCAGACTGTTCTCGGCCGCGTTGACGTTTTTCTCGTATTGCTCAATCCGCCCCAACTGCTGATTCAATCTCAAAATGCTGGTAGCCGCGACCGGGTCGTCCGCCGGACTGAGCACCCGCTTGCCGGTACTGATCTGCTCGCTGGTTTTGTTCACAGCCGACTGGGCATCGCGCATACCAATGTCGGCAATACTGTAGATTTGTGAGGTGGACACACGCATGATCAGCGCCTCAATCAGATAGAGTTTAACAGTGTGTCAAACAGGTCCCGGGCGATGGAGATGACCCGGGAGTTGGCGTTGTACGCCTGCTCAAACTTGATCAGGTTGGCGGCCTCTTCATCCAGGTTGACGCCACTGATGCTATCGCGCATGGACTGGGTCTGCTCCATCAGGCTTTCCGCCGCCTGACTGTTGCTACGCGCCGAAGCGCTCTCGGTACCCACCTGCTCGACCAGACGTCCGTAGGCATCGCTCAGGCCAAGTTTGCCGTCGCCCATGACTTTGGCGGTTTCCAGCGCAGCCATGGCCAGGGCGTTACGGTTGTCATTACTGGAATCGCTATTGAAGTCCAGGGTAAAGGTATCGCCCGCTTTGGGCTGACCTTTAATGCTGGCCTGGTAGCCCAGAAAGGAGGACTGGGCGAAATCCGCCGCTTCACTGTCACCGAACAGCTGACTGTCCGTGGGCGCGGTCTGCAGCGACACGCCCTCGGCCAGGGTCAGATCCACCCGGCCGCCCACCGTCACTGTGGACTGGTTACCCGCGCCCTGCCCCGTGAGTCGGACATTCGGGTTGCCGGTGCTGTCATTCACGCTCAGTTGATTCTGGGTGGCATTATCAGCCTGCAGGCGGACGTCGACATCCACACCAGAGGACGCCACCATGCGCAGCTCCAACTCACCGGTGACCGGGTTGGCCCCGGCTTCGGCGCGGAAGCCAAGCGCCTGCAGGTTGGGGTTGGCATTGATCTGTTCAGCCAGGTATTCCTGAAATTCATCCGGGTCTGTCTGAGGATTGGGTACCGTCGGGGCGAGATTCCCGCCCTGATACTCCAGAAGGTCTTCACCGTTAATGGTAATCTGAAGCGGTGAACTGAAATCCTCGATACTGATATCGGTCAAGGTCGCCTGGGTATAGGCATTGGCGGACACACCGGGTACCCGGCTCAGTTGATCGGCGATATTGGCGGCAGATGCGTTGGGGTTGGTCACCACATTCTGGGTTGTGGTTGCACCGGTGCTCGGGTCGGTCACCCGGAAGCGCATCTGCTCCACCGGGTAGCCGTTATTCTGCGCAGGGCCACCCACAGCAACCACCTGAGCGCCGCGTCCATCCGGCAACCCAAGACGGCTCCCCTCCCCTATGACCCGGGTTTCGCCCGGATCGGTCGTAAAGAGGGCGTTATCCTGACCGGGTACAAAACGCTGCTCGCGTATGGGCGGTTCAAGGTGTTTCGGGTTGGCCGGGTCGGAGTTTTCCAGAATGTCGTAGGTAGTCTCCGACGTGAAGCGCACGATCACCGGCGGCGACAATTGTCCTTCGGTGGCAAAGGTCGGCAATACTTCGCCGTCCAGTCCGACCTTACTGAGAACCTGCCCCTGACTGATGCTACCGGAACCTTCATTGCCACTGTCCGACCCGGTACGCACCGGTGAGGCGAACGCCAGGTCCTCAGGGCGACTGAGCAGGGTTTCAACATAGCGGGCGGCATCCGTCGTCGGCTGGATGGTGAAGCTGTCACCGCCCTGGAACGAGCCTCCTTCCAGAGTGACCGACAGACCATCAAATGACAGCGTCTCCGGATAACTGCCCGTGAGCATGCCCTGCTGAATCACCTTGTCGTCATTCAGGCGGGTGATGACATAGTTGTTAGTATTCTCGAGAATCTGGAAGCGGTAATCACTGGTCGTCAGTTGCCCCACATCATCAATGGTGACAGACAGACGACGATCATCCGGCCCGGCATTGTTGCCCGCGACCACCCGATTACTGATCAGGTCGTCCGAGTTGATGTCTTTGAACAGGCGCTGACCGTAATCACCATCGAGGTCCAGCCCCTGTTGCTGCTGTTCATTGAAGGTGTCGGATAACACCAGTGCAATGCGCCCGAGTTCGTTTTTGGCGGTGTGCAAGATGCCATCACGGAAATCCACCAATCCACCGAGCTGGCCGCCGTTAAGAAGCCCCGTGACATCGTGGGTGCGCGTGCCCTGGCTGAGTTTGATTTCACCGGCATTGGTAACCTGAAAGCGATTTACCGTCGACCCCACCACCAGTGCCTGCCCTTCTCCCATAAACACACTGACATGCCCATTACCCTGGGGCACAACACTGATACCGACCAGTTCGGACAACTTACGTAAGGTCTCGTCCCGCTGATCCATCAGATCATTGGGGTCATTGCCTGTGCCGGGAAGCGCTTTGTCAGCAATGGACTGGTTGAGATCCGCCACATTCTGAGCCAGATCATTGATCTGTTGGGTGACCGCATCAATTTCCCGAATCACATTGCGTTCGATATCCGCCAGACGATCATAAAGCGTATTGAAACGGGTACTCAGACTGTCCGCCTCGGTAATCATCAACTGCCGTGCGGGGGATGAGGAGGGGTCATCGGCGGCGTTCTGCACCGAGGCGAAAAAGGCCTTCAGGCCGCCAGCGAGACCGGTGGACTCGTCCGCAAACAACTTGTCGATTTTCTCGAGGTTGCTGTTGTATTTGTCGAGAGAATGGAAGTTGGTGGTATCCGTGCGCAGCTGACTGATTACGAACTGATCCACAATGCGTGTGATTGACTGGGTTGTAGCGCCCGTACCCACATAGCCCGCGTTACCCAGACGTTGTTCCGGGCGAGTGATATCTTCGGTCCGCTGCCGACTGTAGCCATCGGTATTGGCGTTGCTGATGTTATGGCCCGCCGTGCGCATGGCTGCCTGGCTGACGCGCAGACCGGAGATGGCGGTATTCAGTATTCCGGACATGGTGGCTTACCTATCAGGCATCGTTCGGGTTTGGGGCGTCATTGCGAACCACCGTCATCAGCGGTTCGGTGCGCATCAGGGTTTTAAGCTTTTCCGCGTAGGCCGGGTCGGTCGCGTAGCCGGCGTCCTGCAATCCTTCTACGTAGCGTTCCGCATCGTTACCCGCCTTCAGAGCATCCTGATAGCGTGGATTGTCCTGCAGGAACTGGACATAGTCAGTAAAGCTCTGTTCGTAATTGTCATAACGACGGAAGTCCGCCCGCTCCACTTGTGGCAGACCGTGTCGGTATTCAATGGTGGAGACGTTGATGCGATCCCCTTCCCAGCGTCCGTCGGCTTTGATATTGAACAGATTGTGGCTGTTGGAACCGCTGCCGGTATGAATCACATGCTGACCCCAACCGGTTTCCAGTGCTGCTTGGGCAATCAGTGCCTGCGGGGCCACACCAAGCTGCTCCGCCGCTTTAACCGCATGGGGCCGGATGCGCTCCACAAACTCGGCCGGGCTGTTCGCCAGAGGCGCTTTGCCGCCAGTGACCGGGGCGGTCGGAACCGAGAGGTTAGACTGACGTTCCAGCCGGCTGGCATCCATGGATTCCGCTTTCTGCGGTTTAAGCTTGTCGCCGTAGGCCCTTTCCATCTGTTGATACAACATTTCCGCCAGACCGAGACCCCGGCCTTTGGTCAGTTCCAGGGACATCTGCTGGTCGAGCATTTCCTTGTGGAATTTGCTCTCCTCGCTGCTGAACAGACTGTCTTTGCCAAACACTTCGTTGGTCGCACGCATCTGCTTGAACATCTGATGTACAAACATGGATTCAAACTGGCGGGCCACTTCCCGCAGTGCCTCGGGGTCGCCGTTGCGACCTTTGGCGCGCAGCGCTTCCATGCCGTCGTTGTTCAGCAGACTGTCCTGCACTTGCTGACGCACATGCGTGTTATCGAGCGGTATCATCAGATCACCATCAACTGGGCTTTGAGTGCGCCGGATTGTTTGAGCGCTTCCAGAATGGCCATCAGGTCACCGGGAGACGCACCGACGTTATTCACCGAGCGAACAATATCTTCAAGCGTATTGCCTGGTGCAAACTTGAACATCGGATTGGTTTCTTCGGTGATTTCCACATCACTGCCCGGCAGTACGACGGTATCGCCCTCCCCCAGCGGGTTGGGCTGCACGGCGGTATAATCTTCCGAGATGGAAACGGTCAGGTTTCCGTGGGTGACCGCCACCGGGGAGACGCGCACATGCTGTCCCACCACGATGGTGCCGGTGCGTGAATTGATAACCACCTTGGCCGCTTCCTCACCGGGCTCGACCTCGATGTTTTCCAGCAGGGAAATAAAATCCACCCGATGGGATGGGTCCTGGGGCGCACTGACCGCGACCGACACCGCATCCTGGGCGCGGGCGACATCCGGCCCCAGCATTTCGTTAATGTTCTGGGCGACCCGGTTGGCCGTGGTGAAATCCGCACGATTCAGGTTGAGTACCACCGGCTGCCCGGAGCTGAAATTGTTTTTGACTTCTTTTTCTACCGTGGCACCACCTGGGATGCGACCGACGCTGGGGACGTTGACGGTTATGCGGGAACCGTCCCGACCTTCAGCGCCAAAACCGCCCACTACCAGGTTACCTTGAGCCAGAGCGTAAACCTGGCCATCCGGGCCTTTCAGGGAAGTCATCAACAGACTGCCGCCGCGCAAGCTCGTGGCATTACTGATGGAGGACACCGTTACATCGATGGTCTGGCCGGGTTTGGCAAAGGCCGGCAATTCCGCCTGAATCATCACCGCGGCGACGTTTTTGGTCTGCACGCGTGTACCCGGCGGAACGGTGATGCCAAACTGCTGCAACATGTTGTTGAAGGATTGAATGGTAAACGGCGACTGGTTGGTCTGATCCCCCGTGCCATCCAGACCGACGACCAGGCCATAACCCACCAATTGGTTGGAGCGCACGCCGGCGACCGTGGCGATGTCTTTGATACGCTCGGCCTGAGCCAGGGTACTGGTCATTGCCAGCAGGGTCGCGATCAGAATACGATGGATCATGGAAAATCCTCTCACAGGTTCAGCCTCGCTCAGAATGGCCAGTAACCGCTGTTAAAAAACCGGGACAACCAGCCCATGGACTGAGAGTCCGCCAGGGTGCCGGTGCCGCTGTAGGAAATCTGGGCATTGGCCAGCCGAGTGGACGGTACCGTGTTATCAGGCGATACGTCGTCGGGCCGAACAATGCCGCTGATGCGAATAAATTCATCGCCGCGGTTGATGGTGATCCACTTCTCGCCACGCACCACCAAGCCCCCGTTGGGCAGCACTTCTGCCACGGTCACGGTGATATTGCCTTGCAGGCTATTGCTCTGATCGGCGCCCGCATCACCGCTGAAGGAACGGTTCTGACTCAGGTTGGTGTCCAGCGTGTTACCGCGAAAACTCGGGTTGGTACCCAGCAGCGGGCCCGCGTTGAAATCCAGCTCGCTTTCCTTGTCCACCGAGACACCGGAACTCTTGCTAGAGACAGTGCGTTCGGAAAGCGTCACGGTGATGATGTCGCCGACGTTCAACGCCTTGCGGTCGGTATACAGCGCCATACCATAGTTACCCTGGTACAGGGAGCCTTCGGTGCGCTGTGGCACGCTGGACGCCGTGGGGATGGTGGCCGCGTAATACGGGTCGCCTGGCACCGGCCGTTCGTAAGTCACGCACGCCGACACGCTCACCGCCAGCAGAAGCAGAGCAGCGCGGGCGAGCGTTTGTTGGCAGCAGCGAATCAGTGCAGCGGTGATCATGGCAGAAGCCTCGTTAAAGGGTCTGGTTAATGTACTGGAGCATCTGGTCGGCGCTGGACACGACCTTGGAGTTCAGCTCGTAGGCGCGCTGAGTGGAAATCATATCCACCATTTCCTGCACGATGTCCACATTGGAGCTCTCCAGCATGCCCTGCTTGAGCGACCCCATGCCCTCTTCCGACGGCGCCCCAATCACCGGATTGCCACTGGCCACGGTTTCGACATAGAGGTTGCCACCGATCGCTTCCAGACCGGACGGATTGATAAAGTCCGCCAACTGAATCTGACCAATTTCCTGAGGCTGCGGATCGTCGGTGAAGTGCGCGGAGACGATGCCGTCTTCACTGATATTGATCTGGCTGGTGTTCTCCGGAATCACGATACCCGGTTCAATCAACAGGCCACTATTGGTAACCAGCTCCCCTTCGCCGTTGATCTGCAGCTGGCCGTTGCGGGTGTACGCCAGATTTCCGTCGGGCTGAAGTACCTGGATAAAGCCGCGACCATTGATCGCCACATCCAGTGCCTGGTCGGTTACTTCGAGACTGCCAGGCGTAAATTCTTTCTGGGTCGCGACAACTCGTACACCGGTGCCCAACTGCAAACCGGAGGGCAGCTCGTTGTTCTGGTTGGCAAGGCCACCGGGCTGGCGCTGGGTTTGATACAGCAGGTCTTCAAACACTGCACGGTCGCGCTTGAAACCCACCGTGCCCACGTTGGACAGGTTGTTGGAGATGGTGGTCAGTTGTTTGTCCTGAGCACTCAAACCGGTTTTGCTGACATACAGTGCTGCGTGCATGGTGTGTACTCTCTGTCGGGTATCTGCTTCAGTGCTTGCCGCCTTGCGGCAAAGTTTTTCCGCCTTGGGCCGTAAAACCGGCCCGCGGCACTACGCTATTAACCGTTCTGCAATAGCCGTGCCGAGGCTTCCGAATTCTGCTTGACGGTCTGCATCAGCTTCAGTTGCATCTCATACTGGCGAGACAGACTGAGTATCTGGGTGAACTCGTTCACCGCGTTGACGTTGCTGCCTTCCAGAAAGCCGGTGGCCACACTCACCTGGGCATCGGCTGGCGCGGGTACGCCACCGTCCAGACGGAACAGACCGTCCTCACCTTTGGACACCTCGGCCAGGTCCGGATTGACCAGCTTGATCCGGTCAATCTCCACCATGGCCTCGGGTCCCAAGCCTTGAGCGACGATCGACAGTGTGCCGTCGGAGCCGATTTCCAGCTTTTCCAGCGGCGGCAAAGCGATCGGACCATCGTTGCCGATGACCGCCAGGCCACTGCCGTTGCGAAGAATACCCAGGGGATCAATGTGCAGGCCGCCAGCGCGGGTGTAAGCCTCGGTGCCGTCCGGTGCCTGAACGGCGATAAAGCCATCGCCCTGGACAGCAATGTCGTGATCCCGCCCGGTCGCATTCATGGGCCCGGGCTCAAAATTCGTGGCCGGCCGCTCGGTCAGGGCATAGGCGCGGGTGGGATGACCATCACCGTAGTACACCGGCATGCTGCGGGCCTGAGCGAAGTCCGCCCGAAAACCGGTGGTGTTCAGGTTGGCCATGTTGTTGGAGTGGTTAGTCTGCGCCAGCATATTGTGCTTGGCGCCGGTCATGGCGATGTAGAGCGCTTTATCCATGGTGTATTCCCCCGATGGGTGCGGAAAAATTGTCGCTTTTTGGGCCGTTGGGGGATGTTTTGCAAGATGGGTGCCAGAGTGGCAAAAATCGCGGAGGGGGCGGTGATGGGGTTTGGTGGATGCGGGACGTGGGGTGACGGCGGATGCGCCTTCGGCTCCGAGGCGTCGGACCGATCCGCCCTACGCGGGTTTATACCGCTGCACTCGGCCGTAGGGCGGATAAGGGCGTTACGCCCGCATCCGCCGTTACCCCACTTTCATTAAACCCGCTTATCGCAGGTTAATGATGGTCTGGGTCACCTGATTGGCGGTCTCGATGGTTTTTGAGCTCGCCTGGAAGTTACGCTGGGCAATGATCAGGTTCACCAACTGAGTGGATAGATCCACATTGGATTCTTCCAAAGCACCAGAATTGATAATGCCCAACTGGGCTGAGCCCGGAGCACCGACCACGGGCTCACCGGAATCCGCCGTTTGCACCCAGGACGTATCCCCTACTGGTTTCAACCCTTCAATATTGTTGAAGTTGGCCAGAGCTACCTGCCCCAACACTTGGGCCTCGCCATTGGTGAACCGGGCAAAGATGATCCCGTCATCGGCAATGTCGACCCCGGACAGTCGACCGGTGGTGTAGCCATTCTGATCCTGCCGCTCAACTCCGAAATTAGACCCGAACTGCGTCGTGCCATCCAGACTGATTTCAAAGTTGGAGCTGCTCGGGGGCTCGGTTACAGGCAACTGACCGCCCTGGAGAACATTCAACGGGCCCAGCGCGCCTGCCGCAGAGCCATCATCATTGTTGGGCGTCCAGTTGGAGATCAGAATGGGATCTGTCAAATCTTCGTTTAATGAACCATCACTGTTAAAGTGAACGTTAAAGGACGCCATGGTGGGCTGAGTGTTTTCCGGTACCGGCAGGGTCGGATCCGGATCACCCACATTCTGACCGTCCACCTGAACGTACATCATCCAATGATTCGGTGACGTTGACGGGTCATTAGGATCGTAGGGTTGGCGCACAAAATACTGTTCCAGAGTGTGCGGATTACCCAGACTGTCGTACACCGTGGAGGTGGTCGAGTGATTGAATGTGCCCTGATCAGCCGGGTCAAAGGCGTTGATCGCCACCTCCGAGAAACTGTCATCAGTCAGAGGCGAGAAAAGATTACCCACACTCGGCTCCGCCGACAGCAGGCTGTACCCTTCTTCCATCTGAACGGTCAGGTTACCACCCACTACCACATCCTCTGTATTGGTATTGACCGTCTGAATGCCCGTACCTGTCCGACCAATCACATCCAGCGTACCCGGGGGCTGACTGCCACCAAAACCGAAGCGCAGGTCAGCACCCACTCGGGATGTGATCTCCAGATCCCCAGTGCTGTTTACTTCAGCGCTAATACCTGCCAACTGGGAAGTACCCAGGCCGTTGATTTCGTTGGCCAGACCATCCAGCGTAGTGGATGTGAGCGTCACACCGTTCAAAGTGAAGTTGTTGTTGCTATTGTCAAAACTGCCGGCAATGATCCGCGCGTTGGTCTGTGCAGACGCGGTAATGCCCGCAAGAGCGTTCATTTCCGAGGCGGTCTGTGCCGCCGAAGCATCGCGCTCACTGGTGAAATTGAACACATCACCATCCGGCCCCTCGAACTCCAGTGTCTGAGCCAGGTAGCCATTGGTCACCTCAGCAATCCCCGCAACGCTGGCCGGGGCACCCGTCAACGCGGTTGACAGATCGTTGGTTCCCGTAACACCACTGACTGTAATGGTAGAGCTGACCCCTTCAGTCAAGTCCTGGAAAAGCAACTGACTACCGTTAGCCACTGCCTGCACGTTGATCGGCGAGGGAGCGCCAAAAATTTCACTGTTAATCAGATTGGCAATATCCTGCACCGAGTTTGCCGTCGAGGCATCGAGCGTAATATTGACGGTGCCATTTCCGGACACTGGGGAAGATCCCGTCAGCTCTAGCTGAAAGGTAGTGGGATTGGCTGCAAAGTTAATGGGCGTGGTGATATTGCCCACGTCAGTGGTGGTCGATGTCGCCTCCTGCAATCCCTGCTGCGCAATACCGATCACCGCGCCGTCCGTTGTAAACTCGGTTCCAGTTGACTCCAGTACCGGCTGATTCGAATCAAGGTTAAAGCGCGCCTCACTCAGTGTCGTTTGCCGCGGTGGCTGGACGCTGACATCCACTTGCAAGTCTGACAAGGTGCCGTTGATGTTGCCATCTTCATCGGCCGCAAAACCCTGCAACCGGGCACCCACGTTGGACACCATAAAGCCATCATCATCAAGCCCAAACGCACCGGCACGGGTATACTGACGATCACCGCCGTTACTGGTTACAAAAAAGCCGGTGCCGTTAATGGCCAGATCCAGAGAGTTGTCCGTAAAGTTACGGTTGCCCTGACTGAACTGCTGGCGAATATTCTGGAGACTGACACCGCTACCAGGTGTATTGGCTGTAGACCCCAAGATGCTGCCTGCGTAGATATCACCAAACTCCACCCGGGACGATTTGAAGCCGGTTGTACTGGCGTTGGCAATGTTATTACCGGTTACGTCCAGGTCGGAACTGGCGGCGCGAATGCCACTGAGCGCGATATTAAACGGCATGATTGTATCCTCGTCTTAACGCAGTGGAGCGATTAGTTGAATTGTTTGACGTCGCCGATATTGACGGCACCGATTCCGGCAAGATTCAGTGTCAGTTGACCATCATCCCCCAGGGTTACACTGTTCACGTTGGCGCTGAGCGCGGTTTCAACCTGCTCGCGATCGCCGTTCTGGTTAGCGAGCATTTCAAACCGGTAGTCTCCTGCCGGCAAAGGTTCTTCACTGCCGACCCAGTCAAGCAGTTCGCCATTGACCTCCATATTCTGACCATCCCACCGGAACGCGAGCTCACCCTCCGGCTGCGCCCCTAACGGAATTTTGGAAACCAGCGAACCGGCTTCGTTGTACACATTCAGCTGCACATCACTGGCCGAGGACTCCAGATTGACCGCGCCACTGATAATACCGCCCTCAAACAGTTGCGTTGTCTCGGAAGGCACGGTGACCTGGCGCCCTACCAGGGATGAAGCCTGCAGCGCCTGGTTCGACTGAAACGTCCCGCTGAAATCTTCAAAGCTACTGTTGAGTCGTTCCAACCCCTCGACCGAACTGAACTGGGCCAACTGGGCAATAAACTCGGTGTTATCCTGCGGCGACAGCGGGTCCTGATTGTTCATCTGGGTGATCATCAGCTCCAGAAAAGCCGACTGCCCCAACTCATTGGTTTTTTCCTCATCCTTGTTTTTGTTGGCAATGTTCAGATTGCTCAGGATGCTGTTGGCGGCGTTGTCGTTGTTGACCTGATTCATGGCTCGATACCTTCAGTAAGTCCAGTCAGTCCTTATTGACCCAGGGTCAGCGCACGCTGAACCATCTGCTTGGCGGAGTTCATCACTTCCACGTTCATCTGAAACGAACGGGAGGCGGAAATCATGTTGGTCATCTCTTCCACCGGATTGACGTTCGGGTAAAACACATAACCCTCTTCGTCGGCCTGGGGATGATCGGGCTCGTAGCGACGCTGCAGCGGCGCATCACTTTCCACAATGCCCATCACCTGAACACCGCGGCCAGCCGGCTCTTCCGCCCACTGGTTCCCGCCCTGCATTTGCAGCTGTGCATCGCGCTGCATCTGGGCAAACACCGGCTGACGGCTGCGATACACCTGATCCACGCTGGAGCTGGCGGTCTGGGCGTTGGCCAGGTTGCTGGCGGTGGTGTTCATGCGCACGGTCTGCGCGTTCATGCCGGAACCGGCGACATCAAAAATATTGACCAGAGACATACCTTAACTCCCCTACCCGTTTACTCGCCGCGCAGCGCGCTGGTGAGGCCTTTGAATTTGCCGTTCAGGAACTGAAAGCTGGCCTGAAAATCCAGGGCATTTTTCATGTATTCCGCGTGTTCGATGTGCTCTTCCACCGTGTTGCCATCAATGGAGGGCTGCTGGGGTACCCGGTATTTGGCATCCGGGTGGCCGGTTTCTTCAAAGCCGCTCAGGTGCCCGCCGTGGGTGGCCGCGAGATTCACGCCCGATCGCCCACTGGTCTGGGCTTCCAGCGCCTGCCGGAAATCCAGATCTTTGGCTTTGTAATTGGGGGTATCCACATTGGCCATGTTGTCGGCCAGCAGCTCCGCCCGCTGCGCACGCAGCTTGAACGCGGATTCGTGAACGCCCAAGGCAGATTCGAAGGATATGGCCATTGGTTTTACTCCAAAGCGGCAAAGTCATTAACACTTACAACGAGTAAAGCAATGCCTGTGCCAACGCCATAAGGCCAACCAAGAAGTTTTTTAACTTGTTGAAATAAAAGGAATTACTGGAAGTTAATACGGCTTGAACTACTTGCGTTGGACCAGGGGGATCCGGGGGAGAGAAAAAAGCGGTAAGGCCGGAGAGGCAAAGCGGCAAGGGTTTTCCGCTTGAGGAAAGGCCCGGGCCAAGGCGGCCCGGGCACCGCTCTTACACCACGCGTACGGAGACCACGTGCTCGACGGAGGAGACGGCCTGCACCACCGCTTCAGTGGGCGGCTGCTCCAGGTCGATAATGTTATAGGCAATCTCGCCCCGGCTCTTATTGACCATGTCAATCACGTTAATATCGTGGTCCGCCAGTACCGACAGCACATGGCCCAGAACGCCCGAGACGTTCTCGTTACAGAAGGTCAGGCGTGAACCCAGCTCGCCGGTGCGCTCCATGCTTACTTCCGGGAAGTTCACGGCGTTGCGGATGTTGCCGTGCTCCAGGTAACCCTTGAGCTGCTCGGCGGCCATGACCGCGCAGTTGTCTTCGGCCTCCAGGGTACTGGCGCCAATGTGCGGCATGGCGTAAACGTCATCCCGGGACAGCAGGCAGGGTTCCGGGAAATCGCACACGTACTGACGCAGGCGCTTCGCCTCCAGGCTACGGACAATCGCTTCCGGCTCGACAATGGCATCCCGGGCAAAGTTCAGCAGCACCGCACCTTCTTTAACGGACTTGAGGGATTCGTCATTGATCAGGTGTTTGGTGGCCTCAATGGCCGGCACATGCAGGCTGATGAAGTCTGACCGGCTCAGTAGCGACTGCAGGTTGTCCGCCCGGCTCACCTGGCTGGGCAGGCGCCAGGCCGCTTCCACCGACAGCGCCGGATCATAACCGACCACGTTCATGCCCAGCGCCAGGGCGGTTTCGGCCACCAGCGACCCGATCGCGCCCAGGCCCACAACGCCCAGGGTTTTGCCCATCAGCTCGGAGCCGGCGAAGTTGGACTTCTGCTTCTCCAGCAACTTGCTCATTTCATCGGCATCGGTCATGTCGGTGAGCGTCTGAACGTAGTTCATGCCCGGAATGATGCCGCGCGAGGCCAGCAGCATGCCTGCCAGCACCAGCTCTTTTACCGCGTTGGCGTTGGCCCCGGGGGTGTTGAACACCACCACACCCTTCTTGGTGTAATCCGCCACCGGCACATTGTTGACGCCGGCGCCGGCGCGGGCCACGGCCCGTACGCTGGCTGGCAGAGACTCATCGTGAAGTTTGTGGCTACGCAGGATGTAAGCATCCGGCTCATTGATGTCGCTGGCGACTTCGTAATGGTCACGGCCAAAGCGATTCAGGCCGTTGACGGAGATTTTGTTGTAAGTCTTGATCTTGAACATAAGTCTTCCTGTCTTTGTCGTGTCGACGGGTTAACCGTCGTTGCGTCTGCCCGATCAGGCGGTTTGTTCGTAGGCCCAGGTCAACCAGGGCAGCAGCGCTTCAATATCGGCGGTTTCCACCGTGGCACCGCACCAGATACGCAGGCCCGGAGGTGCGTCGCGGTAGGCGCCGATGTCGTAAGCCACCCCTTCCTGATCCAACAGCTTGACCATGGCCTTGACGCGATCTGGCTCGGCATCCAGGGTAAAGCACACGCTGGTGTTGGAGACGGTGCCCGGCTCCTTGGCCAGGAATTCAATCCAGTCGTTCTGTTCAACGAAGGTGGACAGCACATCAAGGTTGGCCTCCGAGCGGCGAATCGCTTCGCTCAGGCCACCGATGCGGTCAATCCAGTCGAGCGCATCCAGGTAATCGGCCACGCAGAGCATGGAGGGAGTATTGATGGTTTCGCCGCGGAAAATACCCTCAATCAGCTTGCCATCTTTGGTCATGCGGAAAATCTTCGGCAGCGGCCAGGCCGGCGTGTAGCTTTCCAGACGCTCTACGGCACGCGGACTCAGAATCAGCATGCCGTGGGCGCCCTCGCCCCCGAGCACTTTCTGCCAACTGAAGGTGACTACGTCCAGCTTCTCCCAGGGCAGCTCCATGGCGAACACCGCCGAGGTGGCATCGCAAATGGTCAGGCCCTGGCGATCATCGGCGATCCAGTCGCCGTTGGGCACTTTCACCCCAGAGGTGGTGCCATTCCAGGTAAAGATGACGTCGTGATCAAAATTGACCTTGGTCAGATCCGGCAGGTAGCCGTAGTCGGCTTCCAGCGGGGTGACATCCTTCAGCTTCAATTGCTTGGTAATGTCGGTCAGCCAGCCCTTACCAAAGGACTCCCATTGCATGACGTCCACCGGGCGCTGACCGAGCAGCGACCACATGGCCATTTCCACCGCACCGGTGTCTGAGGCCGGTACGACGCCCACCCGGTACCCTTCCGGCAAGCCCAGCAGGCGGGCGGTATCTTCGCAGGCGCGCTTGAGCGCCGCCTTGCCCAGCCCGGAACGATGGGAACGGCCCAGAGTGGAAACATCCAACTGACTGACGTCGTATCCCGGGCGCTTGCTGCAGGGACCGGAAGAAAAGTTGGGATTGCGGGGCTTGACCTGTGGTTGCATGGGATTCCTCGAACAGTTGACGGTTCTACTCTATAGGCCCGATGTCAGTAGCAGGTGAGCGATAGGCCGATCACCCAAACTCAGGCGCAAAACGCGGAATTGCCCGGACAGGCGAGAACCTGGCGGGAGTGTCCTAGATCAGAAAGCCGCCGATTATGCCAGTTAATGAGTCAAACCACTAGATGAAGCGGTGGGAAGGAAGGGGGAGGAAGAAATTGCAGACAAAAAAAAGCCCTTTACAGATGTAAAGGGCAAGAGGGAGACCTCGATGCATCAACCAGACATCGAGGGTGAGAGATCGTGGTGATTGACCAAGAGCGGCATGTTTGCCCTCTTCGGCGCTTCACCGGTCGAGACCACCCTGCCTCGACCACAAATTCTGCGTTCACTTTACTGAGGGCTGACAGCGCTGTCAACACCCCACTTCAACAAAACCTCAAATTCACAATCCTTTTGCCAGTAATCGCTGAAGGAGTAGGATAAATTTTGGCGTGTAACCGTTTACAGCCTGTTTTTCCTACCCTGCTCATTTTGTAAGGCTGATTATGCCTGCCTTACAGCGATCATCGCTAACGTTCCTGTCCGCGTTTTGAGTGACAATACCACATTTTTAAAAAAAACAAAATGTTACCGGTTACAGCGCGAATACCCGCTATACTCGGATTACGGGACGGCTCGCTCGACGATCAATTCGCGAGCACAAACTGGTCAGAAATCCATCATCATGTATATTTTAACGCCACATTTGTGGGGTGATACGCCAGAATTATTGACAGCGCTGTCAACCGCTCGTAGACTCACTCCACTTTTCGATCGGGCAACCGATTATCCAAGAACAGCGACTGCCTGCCCCAACAGCGACAGGCTCGCAGGAACGGCACACAACGGGGACCACTATGAGCTTTATTCTGGTTGCGGATATTGGCGGCACCAACGCCCGCTTCGGTCTGGTTGAGATTGCCGGCGCCTGCGCAACGCCGCCCGACTTTACCGCCAAGCATCAGCACAGCCTGCGCTGTGCCGACTACCCCAGCCTGGATCAGATGGTCCACGCTTACGCCGAAGTGGCCGGGATCGCCCTACCCGACTTTGCCTGTTTTGCCATTGCCGGCCCCATTCATAACGGCCGGGTGCGCATGACCAACCTGGACTGGGAGTTCGGCATCGACGAGCTGCGAGATCAGTTGGGCATGCGCGCCCTGGACGTCATCAACGACTTTGCCGCCCTTGCTTATGCCACCCCCCACCTCAAAGGTGACATGCTCAAGCCGTTGGTGACGGGTGAGACCGACGCGGAGGCTCCCATGCTGATTCTGGGGCCGGGCACCGGGTTTGGTATGGCGGCGCTGGTGCCCTGCGGCGACCGCTGGAAAATTGTCCCGACCGAGGGCGGACACACCAATTTCGCTCCGGGCAATGAGCGGGAAATTGCCATTCTCCAGAATCTCCTGAAGAAACAGGATCACGTGTCGGTGGAAACCCTGATTTGCGGCAAAGGCCTGGTCCGGATCTATCAGGCGCTGGCGGAGATCGACGGCGTAACCGTACAGAACTACGAACCGGCCGATGTGGCCGGCAAAGGTCAAAGCGGTGAAGACCCCCAGTGCCGCGAAGCCCTGGAGCTGTTCTGCGCCATGCTGGGCAGCGCGATTGGCGATCGGGCGCTGTGCCTGGGCGCCCAGGGTGGCGTTTACATCGGCGGCGGAATTGCCCCCAAACTGGCGGATTTCATCGACGGTTCTGACCTGGTCAAACGCTATCAGCACAAGGGACCCATGAGCGATTACGTGGGCCGAATCCCGCTCAATATCATCATGCACGACAAGTCTGCACTGATCGGCACCGCCGCCTGGCTGGTGGACAATACCGCGGAACTGAGCGCCTGAGCGGCACCCCATGGGTACCGCTCACTGCTCCTAACGCTTGTGCGGTATTGGTTTGCCGGTGGAGTCCCGACGAATCAGACTGGAACTCAACATACTGGCGGGCAGTTGAACATCCTTGCCTTTAAGCTGCTTCAACAGTAAGTCGGTCGCCTTCTGGGCCATGGCCTGAATCGGCTGACGAACCGTCGTCAGGGAGGGCCAGATCTGATGAGCCACCGGCGTATCATCGAAGCCAGCCACCGACAGATCTCCCGGGATGCGCAACCCCTTCTGATGCGCCACCATCATGACCCCCGCCGCCATGTCATCGTTGGCGGCAAAGATCGCAGTGGGAGCCTGCTCTAGGGCGAGCAGCACATCAGCCGCCTCTTCGCCGGACTCGAACGAGTTAAACCCCTGCACTACCAGCGCCTCATCCAGAGGAATGTCATTCTCCACCAGAGCCGCCCGGTAGCCTTCAAACCGGTGGCTGACCGCCCGGTGATCCGGGTGCCCCGCCACAAAGCCGATACGCTCATGCCCGAGCGCAATCAACTCGCAGGTCATATCGTAGGCTGCTTCAGCGTCATTGGTTTCAACGTAAGGACTGATCGGCTTATCGATGGTCGGGGCAATACGCACGAAGGGCAACTGCCGCTCTTTCAACACCTCCAGAATTGGCATCACGTCCGACAATGGCGGCGTGAGGATAACGCCGTCGATACGGGTCTGGCGCATCAGATCCCGGATTTCCCGGCCGATGTCGGGGTCCTGATGATTGCAGGGGTGAATCAGCACGTCGTACCCCTGGGAGCGGCAGGTCGACAACACCCCGTCCTGTACGTCGATGACGTAGTTGGCACTGGGGTTGTCGTAGAGCAGACCAATCACATATGAGCGGTTTCCCGCCAGACTGCGCGCCGAGAGATTGGGCCGATAATCGAGCTCATCAATGGCTTTCAACACCTTGTCCCGCGTTGCCTGCCGAACGTTCGGCTCTTTGTTCACCACCCGGGATACGGTTTTTATAGAGACGCCCGCCAGGGCGGCAACATTGTCGATGGTCGCTTTGGCCACAGAGAGCTCCGTCGAAAGTAGCTGGAAGGCGCACTATCCTGAAAAGACGCCCCGTTGACAAGTGCCCCGCCGCGCCTGAGTCGCATTTTTCCCGGTCTTCCGGGCCACCGCCGACGCCAAGCAAGAAATTTGTCCAAACGGGGTGACAGCGCTGTCAATTTATTCTATAGTGGATTCACCTTGAGGGCGAGCGACATCGCCCCGGGTGCCTGAAAAATCGGCATTTTTTCGGTCAAAAAAGAACTGAAAAGGGATGTTTGAGAAGAGCGCCAGTGAGTAGTAACGACGATCGGCACGTCAGGCGCTAACAAAGAAACCCCCAGCCCTTACCGGACTGGGGGTTTCTTTTTGGCGTGGGAGTCTGAACAGAGTGCTCCGCCTGGGTATCCCCTTGTGAGACACGCCGTAAATACGTCCATGTAGGCTCGATCGCCTGCCATCCAGGCAGGCGACGGTCTCACAAGGGGATACCCAGCCTCCGCGGTGGCTGCATCTCGTTCCGGGAACTAGCAACATTGACGCACAGAGAGGGCCGATCAAAGGCTACGGTTCGTAGGTCGGATTAGGACAAGGTGCGTAATCCGACACACCAATTTAGTACAGCAACGTAAACAACTTCCGCTGATACTCGATCGCCAACGGATCGCCCTTCCCCAACGCCGCGATAATATCCGTCAGGGTTTTCCGGGCCGCGCCGTCGGCGTAGCCCAGATCCTTGCGCAGCACCTCGATCAACAGCTCCAGCGCCGGCTTCTGATAGCCTTCCTGATTGTACTGAACCGCCAGCTTGTAGCGCGTTTCCAGATTGTCCGGATCGGCCTCGAGGGCCTGCTCCAGGGACTCGATTTCCGGGGTTTTGGCGGCCTGCTTTTTCAATTCGATTTTGGCTTTCACCTGCTCGTAGAGGGTATCCTGATCCGCCAGTTTTACGTTGGACAGGGTCGTTTCCGCCTCTTCGAGCCGATTCAGCTCCACTTGGGCGTGAGCCACCATGCAGGCGATCTGTGGGTTTCGGCCAGACTCTTCATACACCCGCTGTAGCACCGGCAACGCCTCACCGTACTGCCCGGCCTCCAGCATCGCCTGAGCCTGCTGAAGGTCCCGCTCCCACGCCTTGGGCAGGTGCTGCTCCAGCATTTGCCGCACCTGCACCTCCGACTGGGCGCCAGTGAACCCATCCAGAGGCTGGCCGTCTTTGATCAACATCACCGTGGGCAGGCTGCGAACCTGAAACTGCGACGCCAGCATCTGCTGCTCGTCGGCGTTGATCCGGGCCAGCAGGAACTCGCCGCTGTATTCGTCAGCGAGCTTTTCCAGCAGGGGCATCAGGGTTTTGCAGGGGCCGCACCAGTCGGCCCAGAAGTCCACCAGCACGGGACGCTTGAAAGATTCGTCGATGACGTACTGTTGGGCGTTGTCGAGAGTGATATCGATGACGTTCATGGGTGAAGTCTCGTGATGGTTCGAATGCTTTGGGCGCGGCGCTTCGTGCTTTGGTAACGGCGGGTGCGCGCTTTGCGCTTACCCGCCCTACGCAGAGTATCGTAGTGCCATTGCGCTGGGTTTAGTGTTCTGGGCGCATATGGGGGAACAACAGCACGTCGCGGATGGAGGCGGCGTTGGCGAACAGCATGACCAGACGGTCGATGCCTATGCCCTGCCCCGCGGTCGGCGGCAGGCCGTATTCCAGGGCGCGTACATAGTCCGCGTCGTAGTGCATGGCCTCATCGTCACCGGCGTCTTTTTCCCGCACCTGCTCCTTGAAGCGTTCGGCCTGATCTTCGGCGTCGTTAAGCTCCGAGAAACCGTTGGCCAGCTCGCGGCCACCCACGAAGAACTCAAACCGCTCGGTCACCTCGGGCTTGGCATCCATTCGCCGCGCCAGGGGTGACACTTCCGTGGGGTATTCGGTGATGAAGGTCGGCTGATCCAGCTTCTCTTCGACCGTGGCCTCGAAAATTTCGATCTGCACTTTGCCCAGACCCCAAGAGTCCTTCAGCGGAATTTTCAGGCCTTCCGCCACGGCGCGGGCGCCGTCGAGGGTACTGATCTGCTCGGCGGTAATATCCGGGTTGTTTTCCAGAATACTGTCGAACACGCTGATCCGGCGGAAGGGTTTGCCGAAGTCGTATTCGCTGTCCTGGTACGGGACCACTGTAGAACCCATCACGGTTTCGCACAGCCCGCGCAGCATATCTTCGGTCAGGTCCATCAGGTCGTTGAAGTCGGCGTAGGCCTGATAGAACTCCAACATGGTGAACTCGGGGTTGTGACGGGTCGACAAGCCTTCGTTACGGAAGTTGCGATTGATCTCATACACCCGCTCAAAACCACCGACGACCAGACGCTTCAGATACAGCTCCGGCGCAATGCGCAGGTACATGTCGATGTCCAGCGCATTGTGATGAGTGATGAACGGTCGGGCAGTAGCGCCACCGGGAATGACCTGCAGCATCGGGGTTTCCACCTCCATGAAGCCGTTGCCGTCAAGGTAATTACGGATATAGCTGATGCACCGGGAGCGCAGGCGGAAGGTATCGCGCACTTCCGGATTGACGATCAGGTCCACATAGCGCTGACGGTAGCGCTGCTCCTGATCGTGCAGACCGTGGTATTTTTCCGGCAGCGGGCGCAGGGACTTGGTCAGCAGTTGATACTGCTCCATGTTGACGTACAGGTCGCCCCGGCCCGAGCGGTGCAGGGTGCCGCTGGCGCCGACGATATCGCCGATATCCCACTGGCCCCACTGTTCTTTGATGGCCTTCTGGGTGTCCTTGTCGGCATAGAGCTGAACCGTGCCGGAGGCATCCTGTAGCACCATGAAGGGGCCCCGCTTGGCCATGATCCGCCCCGCCACGCTGGCGGTGAGGCCGGCGCCTTCCAGGTCCTCTTTGGATTTGTCCTGGTGTGCCGCCTGCAGTTCGGCGCAGGTATTGTCGCGACGGAAGTCATTCGGGAAAGGGTTGCCCTTCTCTCGAATGGCCGCCAGCTTGGAGCGACGCTCGGCAATAAGGTTGTTCTCATCCTGGGGGGCGTTGGGCTTGCTCATGGCATCTCTGATGTTGGGGAGTGAATGAACAGGGCCTGATTACAGGCCCGCTTTCAGACTGGCGACAATAAACTGGTCCAGGGCGCCGTCCAGCACCGCCTGGCAGTTACTGGTCTGAACGCTGGTGCGCAGATCCTTGATGCGCTGGTCGTCCAGCACGTAGGAGCGGATCTGACTGCCCCAGCCGATGTCAGCCTTGTTGTCTTCCATGGCCTGCTTTTCGGCATTGCGCTTGAGCATTTCCTGCTCGTACATCTTCGCGCGCAGCATTTTCATGGCCCGGTCGCGGTTCTGGTGCTGGGAGCGTTCACTCTGACAGCTCACCACGATACCGGTGGGCTCATGGGTAATCCGCACCGCCGAGTCGGTTTTGTTCACGTGCTGACCACCGGCGCCGCTGGCCCGGTAGGTGTCGGTACGCAGGTCACCCGGGTTGATATCGATTTCGATATTTTCGTCGATCTCCGGGGAGACGAACACCGAGCAGAACGAGGTGTGACGACGATTGCCCGAATCAAAGGGCGACTTGCGGACCAGCCGATGTACGCCCGTTTCCGTGCGCAGCCAGCCGAAGGCATATTCGCCTTCAAAACGGATGGTGGCGCTTTTGATGCCCGCCACTTCACCAGCGGACGCTTCTTCCAGGGTGGTCTTGAATCCTTTGTGTTCGCCCCAGCGCAGGTACATACGCAGGACCATTTCAGCCCAGTCCTGGGCCTCGGTGCCGCCAGAGCCGGACTGAATATCGAGGTAGGCGTTGTTTTCATCCACCTCGCCGGAAAACATCCGGCGGAATTCCAGGGACTCCAACTGGCCATCCAGGCGCTCAATTTCGGCCGCCACATCATTGATGCTGTCGGCGTCATCTTCCTCAACCGCCATATCCAGCAGCTCGCGGCAGTCCGCCACACCGGTGTCCAGATCCTCAATGGTCTTTACCACCAGCTCCAGTGAGGAGCGCTCTTTACCCAGCGCCTGGGCGCGGTCCGGATCTTCCCAGACATCGGGCTGACCCAGCTCCAGTTCAACTTCCGTCAGACGCTCTTTCTTGTGAGCGTAGTCAAAGATACCTCCTGAGCACATCAGTTCGCTCAGTCAGGTCTTTCAATTGATTCAGCAGCGGATTGATTTCCATAAGTTCCAAACCGGTTGTCGCGTCACCGGCCGAGCGGGATAAAGCGGCCGGAAACAGAGTGAATTCAGGTGGGGGATCGCCCCAATCAGGGCGCGCATTCTAACGCACAAGGCCGCACCACCGCCAGTGCTCCGGCGGGCTCCCCGGTTGGCGGAAATCGCGATAGAGGCCACAAACTGACGCCCTGCCCCTGTAAAAAACCGCTAAAACCGTGGACAATGCCTCTGCCGATGTCTGGCACCATGGACAGAGACACCAATAACAACAGAGCCCCATGGCTCTGACTCAACCCGGAGCAACCGGCATGAACCATCCACTACTGTCGATACTCACGCCCATGTACAACGAGTCGGGCGGGATTGATCACTTTTTTCAGACGCTCGAGCAGGCACTGGAAGACGTTCCGGTTGATTATGAGATCATCTGTGTGGACGACGGCTCCGCCGACGATACCCTCCAGCAGTTACGTAATCACGCCGACCGCAACCCCCGAATCAAAGTGCTCGCCCTGACCCGGAATTTCGGCAAGGAAGCGGCCATGACCGCCGCATTGGACTTTGCCCGCGGCGACGCCGTCCTGCCGATCGACGCCGACCTGCAGGACCCGCCGGAGCTGATCGGCCAGATGGTGGATCAATGGCTCACCGGCAAATACGAGGTGGTCTACGCCAAACGCGCCTCCCGTAAGGCCGACAGCCTGATGAAACGCAAGACCGCCCAGTGGTTCTATCGCCTGTTCAACAAAATGAGCGAAATCCATATTCCCGAAAACGTCGGGGACTTCCGTCTGATGGATCGCAAGGCGGTGGATGCCATCAAGCTACTGCCAGAAAAAGACCGGTTCATGAAGGGCCTGTTCTGCTGGCCCGGCTTCCGGCACACGGTCATCGAGTTCGACCGGCAGGAGCGCGCCCAGGGAGAAAGCAAATTCAACTACTGGCGCCTGTGGAATTTTGCCCTGAGCGGTATCACCTCATTCAGCACCTTTCCCATCCGGGTGGGCACCTACCTGGGCCTGATCGTTTCATTCTGTGCCTTTGTGTTTGCGGTGGTGGTCATCATCAAAACCCTGACCACCGGGGTGGATGTACCCGGTTATGCCTCGACCATGGTGGTCATTCTGTTCCTGGGCGGGATCCAGCTGTTCTTTCTGGGGCTGCTCGGGGAGTACGTGGGCCGAATCTACAAGGAAGTGAAAAACCGACCGATCTATCTGGTGGCGGCCAAGTGGGGCTTCGATGACGATCAGACTGCTTAGACAACTGGTCTGCTTTGGCATCGTCGGCGTCGCCGCGACCCTGACCCACTACCTGATGGCCCTGGGCAGCCATGAGGGACTGGGCCTCAACCTGTACGCCGCCAACTTGTTGGGCTATGTGACCGCCATGGCCGTCTCCTTCTATGGCCATGGCTGGCTGACCTTCCGGGTAGCGCTCACCCGCGCCACCCTGCAACGCTTTGTGATCGCCTCGGTCTCCACTTTCCTCTCCAGCGAAATACTTCTCTGGGCACTAGAGACCGGCACGTCGCTCCCCCATCGAATCACCCTGAGCATCGTAGTCATATCCGTGCCTGTCGTCTCTTTTATCCTCAATAAGTTCTGGGTCTATCGCCCCGGATCAGCTGCCAGTAGGTCGGATTAGCGAAGCGTAATCCGACACCAACCACGACTCAGCGAATTTGTCGGATTACGCTGCGCTAATCCGACCTACGCATATATCGTCCCGAACCAGCTGCCACTCAGTCGGTCCTGACGCTAAACAAGCTTAAAGGGCATTGGTTGGGCCAGAGAATCAATGATCGCACACTCCGCGTTATCATCCCCGGCGCAGTGCTCCGCCATGGTCACCAGGGTATCCCGCATCGCCTCCAGGCGAGCCAGCTGTTCATCCACCTGCGCCACCCGCTCCAACACCAGCGCCTTGACCTCTGCACTGCGCCGGTGCGGGTCCCGGTAAAGATCCAGCAACTCCCGGCACTCATCCAATGTAAATCCCACCGCCCGGGCATGCTGCAAAAACTGCAACTGCTCCACATCCGCCTGCCGGTAATCCCGGTAACCATTGGCCGCCCGGTGCGGACACACCAACCCGATGCTCTCGTAATAACGGATCGTCTTCGGGTTCAACCCGCTGCGCTCCGCCGCCTGACCAATATTCATCCAACCTCCTCTTAAACACTGCCGGTCAATTGGCCCGGCAAAGATTACACTAACTATAACCTTTAAAATGGCGCCTGACTACTTATTGATCAATACCGGCCAGAAACCTCCTCGAGAACAGTGTGACAAGGCGCACACTTAAACGGCATTTTTGCTATCCACATCAAAGACTTACAAATTATATTTGACAAATAGAATGAAAAGTCTAGATTAGACATTAAACACCGAGCCGGAGTGGCCGCCATGGAATACCTGAGTATGACCAGTCCCGAGTGGGAAACCATGTGGGATCAACTTGCGGAAGACCGCCTGAATCAGGGCGATCCGATCTGTGAATTCGCCGGCCAGGCCTGGGAGTACATGGGGTCAACCAAAGACCACCACCACTTCCGCCACCCCTGCCACCCGGCCACAGAGAAAACCGAGTACATCTACCTCGAACGCGCCGGCGTCGCCCTCGCCTGGGCCGTGTGATCCGCGGGGCATACGCTCAATAACCGGCAGATTGCGCCTTGCACGCAACCTGCCGAATCGGGCTCAGACACCAATATTCTTGAGCGTTTCCAGAATCTCCCGCATCACCGCCGCCGTACGCGGATGCTCCGCCGCCATCTCCTCCACCAATAGTTCCAGAGTATCCAACGGCACCGGCTCACCGTACTGATCCTTCGCCCCCTTCGGATGGGTGTGTAACTCCAACTGCTCCATCAAATGCTTCTGCTGCTCACTGGGCTCCTCGTTGCCGTACATCTCATGCAACTGGGTAATCAGACTTCTGGCTTTTTCCTGGGGCATAAAGACCTCGTTTTTTGGGGTTAACCTTCTCGGTTCACTACTCTCATAGCGCAGTAATCAGAACTGCAATACATTTGTTCAAGGTGGATGACGAACCATAACGCTGCGCTCAGCTCCACCCTACGGCTGAATTCGATAGTTCGGAGGGCCGCCAAGGGGTCTATCGTTTGGAGACTCTCGGAGGCATGGATGCCGACGAGAAGCCTACATGGAAGTATTCACGGCGGGTCTCCAAACGATAGACCCCTTGGTGGCCCGGACTCAACTCGAAGCTTCAACCTGACCTAAAGTATAGACCTTACTGATTCATTAAGTTTCGGCGTTTGGCCTCTCGGGCTTCACGGGCCGCGACGCCATATTCCTTCCAATGCTCCTTACGCCAACGCCACCACTTGATCGCCGCCCGCACCGACTCATCCGCCAACGCGGCCGACATCACCCCGTAAATACCCCAGCCCAACGTAATAGTCAGCACATAAGCCAAGGGTACCGAGAACAACCAGATCACCGCAATCGTCGAATAAGAGATAAACGCCGCATCCCCCGTCGAGCGCAACGCCGAGCCCATCACAATGTTCACCGTACGCGCGGGCTCCGCCACAAACGCCAATACAAACACCCAAAACCCGAATGCCAGAATTGCCGGATCATCGGTATAAATCCCCAGCATCTGCTGGTTTAACGCCACCCATAGCAGCGCCAGTAACCCCGTACCCCAGATGGCCACCTTCACACTGTGACGCATCTGCCGATCCGCCTCCGCAAACTCATTGCGCCCTACCCGCTGAGCAATGATCACCTCCGTCGCCATACCCAGCGCGACGGAAATCATCAGGCAGAACAGAAACGTATTGAAGGCATAGACCTTTACCTTCAACGCCAGATCTCCGACGCCGGCGACAATCCAGTTCAACACAATCATGTACATGTTGAACGACACCGGTTCCAGGCTCGCTGGGGCGGCAATCCGCAGCACCGGCTTGATCAGAGAACGAAACTCCCGAACCCCCTGCCTCAACGGCAGCCGCAAACCGAGCTTGAAATGCACAATACTGAAAGTGAACACAAAGCTGCAGAAAATCGCCGCCACGCTGGCCATGGCCACGCCGTCCACGCCCATCTTGGGCACGCCAAACAACCCGAATACAACGATGCTGTTTCCCAGGATATTCGCCCCGAAAAAGACAAAGTTACTGATGGTGTTCCACTTCGGTTCGCCGTAGACATTGAGGATCGTCTGGTAAGACGCCCGCAGGCCCCAGATGGCCACCATCCAGCCGATGATGCCCAGGTAGGTCACCGCGTGGGTTTCCACCGTCTCCGACAGCGGCATCCAACCGGCGACGTAGGCGCCGCCGGTGTTGATGGCCAGTGCGGTGAGCACGGCCAGGCCCATGATCAGAAACACGTAGGCCATGATGGTGGCGTTGGCGGTGTCGTATTTGTTGGCCCCGATGCGCTGGCTGGCGATGCTGGAGCCGGCAAAGGCGGTCACCATGAGCAGGGTGTTGCCGGCGAATACCAGGGGCGATACGGCGCCCACGGCGGCCGCCGCGCTGTCGGAGATCCGGCTCAGAAAGAACATGTCGGTGAGCGGGATAGTAAAGGTCACCGCCTGATCCACCAGCATGGGAGCACTCATGCCCCACAGGCCTTTGTCCAGGACGCGACTTTTTGGTTGATGACTCAAGAATGGGCCTCGTTGCGGTGTAGATAGTTAAGAGTTTACCGTTAATTTTAAGCGGCGTAGGTTCGTCACGACCGGACCAAGAAGGGGGAATACCCTTTCAAGACACGCCGTGAATACGTCCATGTAGGCTCGCATCGCGGGTCCCCCGCTCCACGGTCTTGAAAGGGTATTCCCCCTTCTTGGTCCTTAGTGCGACTAGTTAGGTGCGATGGTGTCATGCAACGTATAGTTGGGTAACGGCGGATGCGGCCTGTGGCCTTATCCGCCCTACGCGAGTCTGTACCGCTGCGCTCGGCCGTAGGGCGGATAAGCGAAGCGCATCCGCCGTTGCAGCAGGCATTAAAAACCCTACGCCGCTTCGCGCAATACTACGGCGGGTGGGGTGGTGACTACGCTGCGGCAGCTCAGGGCACCCAGGAGGCCGACGAAGGCGGCGCCCAGGATCGGGCCCAATACCCAGAAAAGGTAGTGCGGTCGGATCGGGATTTCCAGCACAAAGTGCTGCAGACTCATCAACAGCGCCTCCGAGCCGAGCACGGCAATCAAACCCGACAGGCCACCGAGAATCGAAAACTCCGCCCAGACACTGCCCACTACCAACCGGCGCGGACTGCCCAGGGCACGCAGCAGACCAGCCTCCTGTTTGCGTGCATCCAGGCTGGTCGTGACCGCCGCCAGAAGTACCAGGATGCCGCCAATTACCGTGAGCACCAGAACCAACTGAATGCCCTTGGTCACCTGGGTGACAATCGATCGGATCTGCTCGAATACCCGATCCAGTTCGATCAGCAGAATGGTGGGGTACTCACGCATCAGGTCGTTGATCAGTGTTTTCTGGCTGGCCGGAACATAGGCACTGGTGATGTAGGTGGCGGAAAAGCCGTCCAGGGCTCCAGGCTCAAAGATGAAAAAGAAGTTTGGATTCATGGAGCGCCAGTCCAGCGTCCGCAAGCTGGCCACCTCGGCTTCCAGTGTCAGCCCACCAATCGAAAATCGTAAGATATCACCCAGTTCAATACCCAGCTCACCGGCCAGCTCCTGCTCCACCGACACGCCGGGTAGCTCGCCACCGGACCACTGATCCCACCACTGCCCGGCCACTACCTCGTTGTCTTCCGCCAGGGTGTCTGTCCAGGTCAGGTTGGCCTCGCGGTTCAGGCGTTCCCGGGACTTTTCCTGCTCGTTGATGTGTGTCAGGCGACCCCTCACCATGGGGTACAGCGGTTGTCGGTCCACGGATTCGCGGTCGAGCATGGTCTGTACCGGCTCGACGTCTTCGGGTGCCACATTGACCAGGAAGTGGTTGGGGGCATCCTCCGGTAACTGGGCTTGCCAATCCTGTATCAGCGAGGTGCGCACCACAGTCAGGGTGATCAGCAGCATGATCGCCACCGAGAAGATCACCATCTGCACCAGGCTGTGGCCGCGCCGGCGCTGCAGGTTGGCCACTGCCAGGCGCCAGACACTGCTGGCCCCGGTGGTGAGTTTGCGGCTCAGGTGCAGCAGTCCGAAGCCGAGGATGGCGGTCACCACAACCACCACCAGCAGGGCCGCCACGACGCTCGCCGCCAGCGCCCAATCCCGGCTGAACAAGACCACCAGCAACACTACGGCGAGCAACGCCAGCACTACCTGAGTCCAGACCTGAACCTTATCCACACTCAGTTCCCGACGCAGGATTTTCAGGGGCGGCACTTTCGGCAGGAACCACAAGGCGGGCAAGGCAAAGAACATCAGGCACACCAGGCCACTCAGAACACTCAGCACATAGGCCAGCCAGCCCGGCTGTGCCAAATTCAGGGCGAAGAAGCTCGACAGACCGTAAGCCACCACCTGCTGGAAGCCCTCCCCCAGGCCGACGCCGATGACGGAGGCCACCAGTGACAGGAGAAGCAACTGACCGAAGTAGAGATTCCGAATACGCTGACTGCCCGCTCCGAGGCTTTTCATCAGGGCGACCTGATCCACATGGCGATCGGCAAACTGGCGGGCCGCAAGCCCGATGGCAACACCGGCCAACAGCACGCCCACCACGGCGGCCAACAGCAGAAACTGTTTGCCGCGATCCAGGGTCCGGGCGAGGTTGCGTTGGGAGGACTCAATGTCCACCACCCTATAGTGGTCCGTCAGCTGCGGTTCCAGCCAGGTTAAAAACCCTTCCAGATCGGCGGGCCGGTCGGCGGCCAGCAGCCATTGGTAGCTCACCCGGCTGCCCGGTTGCACCACGCGGGTTGCAGGCAGGTCCTGAAGGTTCATCAGGACCCGGCCACCGGTCATGAAAATGGAACTGGCACCATCGGGTTGGCGCACCAGAACACGGCTGGCCACCAGTTCCGCCTCGCCGATACCAAAGGTATCACCCAGCTCAATGCCCAGCAGGGGCAGCATGCGCGCATCCACCCAGGCTTCACCCGGCGCCGGGATGCCGGTGGCTTCTTCCGGAGGTTTGGTAGTCCAGGGTTGATCGGTGGTTTCCACCACACCACGCAGTGGGTAGCCCTCGTCCACCGCCTTGATGGAGGCCAGGTGCATCTCATCACCCCGATACACCATGGAGGAAAACTCCACCAGTCGGGACTGCTGAAGATCGCGTTCGTCGGCTTCTTCTGCCCAGGCCGGATCATGGGGTTGGGACGCCCGAACCACCCGGTCCGCCCCGAGCAGGTTGTTGCTTTGCTGCACCAGAGTGGCTTCAAGCCGGTCGGTAAAAATGGCGATGGCACTGACCACCATTACGGCCATCACCAGGGCGATGCTCAGCAATCGCACTTCCCCGCTACGCCAATTGCGCCAGAGTAGTCTTGCGGCCAGCATTGGCTCAGGCCTCCTCTGGCACGGGGTCAGTTTCCGGTTCAAGGGAACCGGCCACCAGATGAACGCGACGACCGCAGCGTTGGGCCAAGCGCTCCTCGTGGGTAATCAGAATCAGGGTGGTGCCCTGCTCGCGATTCAGTTCAAACAGCAGATCGATGATTTTGGCACCGGTGTGAATATCGAGGTTGCCCGTGGGCTCGTCGGCAAACAGCACCTTGGGCTGGCTGGCAAAGGCCCGCGCCACCGCCACTCGCTGCTGCTCACCACCGGAGAGCTGTTGCGGGTAGTGGGTCAGACGCTCGGCAAGTCCCACCCGAGCCAGGTACTCCTCGGCCCGACTGCGGGCATTCTTCATGCCATGCAGCTCCATGGGGAGCATGACGTTTTCCAGCGCGGTCAGGCCCGGCAGCAGTTGAAACGACTGGAACACGAAACCGACGGATTCGGCCCGGACTTTTGCCCGTCCCTCTTCGTCCAGTGCGGTCAGGTTCTGGCCGCACAGCTGCACTTCACCGAAACTGGGCAGGTCCAGCCCCGCCAGGATGCCCAGCAGCGTTGACTTGCCGGAGCCCGAAGGGCCGGTGATTGCCACACTTTCTCCCGCCGCCACCGATAGGGAAATGCGGTGCAGAATGGTCAATTGCCCTTCTGCGGTCGAAACCACTTTGCCAACGCCGTTGGCCTGTACCAGTGCCGTGGAAGTCATGAAATGTCCTGGTTCGTCAAAAAACAGAGTGACCTATTGCACCTTGGTTACGAGAGGGTGTCAAAACGGTTCACAATTCTTTACGGTGACCCTTAGTCGCCCGATCAGCGTACCCATGCAGTATGAGCCTCTCAGAGGTTATTATTGCACCTGTGTCCACCCACTGAGCCGGAACCGCCCATGACGTTACACCGCACACTGCACTGTATTTCCCTTGCCCTGCTGCTCTCGCTCGCCTCAGTGGCCTGGGCAGAGTCCCCACGCGTCCTGGTACTGGGTGACAGCCTGAGTGCGGCCTACGGCATTGACGAGGAGGATGGCTGGGTCAACCTGCTCAATGAGCGACTGGAGCGCGAAGGCTACCCCCATACGGTGGTGAATGCCAGCGTCAGCGGTGAAACCACTGAAGGCGGCCTAAAGCGCCTTCCCCGGCTGCTGAGCGAGCACAACCCGGAATGGGTGATTCTGGAGCTGGGCGGCAATGATGGTTTACGCGGTTACCCGATCAGCGATCTCGCCGACAACCTCGCCGCAATGATTCAATTGAGCCGGGAACAAGGGGCAGAGGTAGTGCTCTTGGGCATGCAGATTCCCCCCAATTATGGCCCGCGCTATACCGATCAGTTTACCGCCGTGTATCCGCAGCTGGCCCAGGAAGAAGATGTGCCACTGGTGGCGTTTATGCTAGAAGGCATCGCCACGAAGGATGAGTTGATGCAGCGAGACGGCATTCACCCCAACGCCGAAGCGCAGCCAAAAATTCTGGAGAATGTATGGCCGACCTTGCGTGAGGTACTTCAGGCGCATTGAGATTATGGTGTCGGCTTACGTTTCGCTAAGCCGACAATCCAGCCCGCTAGTCACCCCGACGTTCCCGGGGCTACCAGTGCCGCCAGCGGCCGGATCATAAACGAGCCTATTAAAAATCGATGTTGCATAAACACTGCCTCACATTCGAGTCATAACCCAATATATGGCCAAGCCGGCAATCAACACAGAGGCAGCCGGCACCAGAATACCTCTGAACCATCGGTAGTGACGCAAGAGCATGAGACAAGGCAGCAACACCAGCACGATCGCCAGTTGACCGATTTCAACGCCCAGATTGAACGCCAGCACTGTGGGCAGCACCTGGTCGGCAGGGACACCAAGTTCGCCCAACACTCCGGCAAAACCAAAGCCGTGGATAAGGCCGAACGCAAACGTAATTCCAGACAGGCGAGTAACCACCGGAAAGACATTATTCAGCGCTGCTAATGCCACCGACAGAGCAATTGCCACCTCCACCCAGCGGCTGGACGGCTGGACCCAGCCCAGAGCGGTGGCGGTGAGCGTCACCGAGTGAGCCAGAGTAAAGGCGGTCACGATCCAGACGGCATTGGTCACAACACGGCGCACACTCACTTCCGGCTGCCATTGTCCCGAGGCACGCATCAGCACAGAAGTCAGCAACAGCGACACCAGAAACAGAATGTGATCCAGACCGATCCAGATGTGAACGATGCCTTCTTTGACAAAATCCTTGATGGTCAACATCAGATTCCCCTCCCTACCTCCGAGAATCATCTCCTGCTGACTGCGATCCATTACCCGGTAGCTACTGTCGGTGTCGCTTGAGCCCGGTGCCTCCGAGCGAAAGTTCACCAGCAGCTTGTGCTCGGGCTGTTGCTCAAAAAATGCCTGGTAAACCAGCGTGAGGTCGCCACTGAGCGGGCACTGCGCCTGAAGCGACGTCACCAGATAGGCTTCGCCATAGTGCTCATCCACCTTCCAGGGACCCGCGAAAGACAGATTGCAGGGTCGGTCACCTCGCCGCAGGTTGATCCGGTCTTGGAGATAGGTCTCCAGTGTGGCGGCATTGTCCAGTACCTCGCCCCACAACAGTTCGCCATCGCGATTGGTATCCATTCCCACTGCTCGCTCCAGGTCGTAGAGCCGGGTTTGCAGCTCGAGCTGAACTTTGCCAGTGGCACCGAGATCGCCACTCAGGTAGGCCGTGCTCAATTGATGGGCCTGGGCCGAGAATGATAAGACACCCAATAAAACCAGCAGATAAAAACGCATCAGTGGGCCCTCTTCTCACTTATATTTTTTTCCACACTGCGGCGGGCCTGCTGTAACAGTCGCCGATCACTGTGCTCTCGGGCCTTCTCCCAATTGATTTCCGCCCAGTGAAGTGCTTTCTCGGGTTGCGGGTCCACCTCAAGGTAGTAACGCGCCAGATCTGAGGCGTGATGCGTATCCTGGCGCTGAAGTCGCAACGCCATGCGCCCTTCAACGTAGTCTTTCCAACGATCACCCTCGGTTGCCTGTTCGGCAATCGCCAGACGAAGGGCCAGTGCATCGTCGATATTGGGTGCGGCCGTGACCACAGACTCCAGTTCCTCGATGATTCGAGTATGGTTACCGAGCGCCAATTGCACTTCCGACCATTGCAACAGGTAGTTGACGCTGGCGCCGTCAAGATGCGGGTCGAGCCACGACTCGGCTTCCTCGAACCGACTCAGACGCAACGCCATGTCAGCAAGGATCTGGGCAATCCAGGGGCCTCGCTCGTCGTCGGGCAACCCTTCGCGCTGCACGAGCGCCTGCAGACTCCGATAGCTGGCCTCCAAAGACTGCCGATAGCTCGCCACCTCCAGGGCACAGGCGCTGGCGGTCACCAGGTCCGCATTGCCGATCAATGCGATGCAGTGACCGTGTGCGCGATCGGGGAGGCCCTGAATCAGATAAATTCGGGCGGCGAGCAGACGTGCTTCCACATGGCCCGGTTGTGCGCGGAAAACCCGCTCCAGAGCGGAAAGCGCTGCGTCAAAATCATGGTAATGTTGTTGTACTTTCGCCCACAACAACCACACTTCCGGATTATCGGTCTGGGCTTCGACCGGAACCTCCAACAGGGTCCTCGCTCGATCGTAAAAATGGCTGTAGCCAGGTTTGGCGGCAAGTTCGATCGTCTTCCGGGCGCGAGTCAACCGCGACTGCGGGTCAGACTGCCACCGCGCTTCGGCGGTGCTGGGCGGATCGGCTTGTCTGAATTCGGCAGGGTCCCATTTGGCCACCAGGGTGGTACAGGATTCGGGAATAGTGGGTTCGGCGTGTGCCAGACAACTCCAACCCAGCAGTATCACTAAAAATATCCGGATGTTCATGAAGTATTCCCAGTTAATCATTTGTGAAAATCGCCATCCCTGGCATCACCATCGAACGCTTACGGTGTAAGCAGATCGTCGTACGCATTGGACTCAGCCACATCCTGAATGAATACCCGACCGTTTACCGGCAGGGGTTCATCCGTTGGCATCTGCTCAAATGCCTGACGACTGTATGTGCTGAAGGATACTTCCAGCGGCTCGATCACAATCTCCACGTTGGCAACATTGGAATCGCGATCACCATCAGAGGCCCGGAAGCTGAAAGAATCATTGCCGGTGAAGGTGGCATTGGGCTGATAACTGAATGATCCGTCTGCCTCTATCGTCACCGAGCCATTGACCGATTCGTCCACCAAAGCGAAGGTAAGAGGATCACCGTCAGCATCTTCGGCACTGAGCATACCGGTCAGCTCCGTATCCGCCTGAGTGGTCAGACTGGCACCACTGGCGGTTGGAGCCTGATTCGGATCAGGGGTGGGCTTGGGATCTTTGCCACTACTGCCACCACAGCCGACCATGATCAGCGTCAGCGCTGCAATTAAAGCTGTTGCGTAAGTTTTCATACCAGTCTCCTTTATTCAGAACCGGGAAGTGGTTCTGCCAGGTAAGGGAAAGACACCTTCATCATGCTGGCGTCCACTGGTGCACCATCGGTAAAGGCCACTTCGCCGGTATTGGCATCTTCGGGGGCACACAGTCCCAGATCCGTTTGTTCGCCATTGACCGGAATCGGATAGCACAGGCGGCCCATGACGACACGCAGAGCGATGTCCACGACGTCGTCACCGGGACGACGACCATTGGGGAAGCCCGCCAGGTCATCACCGGCAACGCCGAAGGGCGACTGCTCCGCCGCCGGCTTTGCGGGAATGCCGGTGTTGAGGCGAAGTACTTCGGACGGGGTGACAGTCGACAACTGATTCACGCCCTCAAACCCGGTCAGGAACGCAGTAATCAGATCGTTGCGAGGAAAGTTGGTCGGAGCCAGGGTTTCCATATTGGTCCCCAGAGTGCTGTTGACGGCATCTTTGAACAGAATGTTCAACAGTTCAGGGAGCGATGGGTGACTGACATAGTCCAGAAACTGACCATCGTCAGACGGGTGGGCACTGGAAAAGCGGTCTTTGTCTTTCAAACCGATGACCAGCTCATTCACCAGGGGGTTCCCCAGTCGGGATACCTGAGTCAGGGCACCACCATTCACCTCGGTGTTATTGAACTCCGCTTGCGGATTCAGAATACGGGCCTGAGGCAGGCTGGCAGTCGTCCAGGTGCCTATGGTGCCATTCCCATCACCGGTGACGCAGCTTTTGGGAATTTCCAAAGCCAGCGCGGTCACATTTTTATTCCCCAGATCATCATTACCCATGTCCTGGGTAATGCCACCGGGAAAACCTTCGCCATCACCGTTGCCGCGCATGCTGTCGCCTTCGACGGGCACATAGTTGACCAGGTCAAAGGTCTTTCCCAAATTCACCACAAAGGGATCTTTGCGCTGACCGACAAAGACCCGACCGTTGGTCTCGCAGCCGGGAATAGCAATCTCATGGACAAAACTGGCCGCGTAGTCAGCGTAGGCATCACGCGACCCGAAGCTTTTGGTGCCAATAAAATCAAGAGGCTTGCTGAAGGTGGTGCCACCCATGGTGGCGTCCTGCACCTCCATTCCCATGCCCGTTCGCTGCTCACCCTCGACCAGAGTTAGCTCGTAGGTTTCCAGAAAATTCACGGCTGACATGTCGTCGGCCGAAATTCCGCCAACGTTCTTCAAAGGAACCGCGACGGATCGCGTATTGCCTTCCGGGCCCACAGTCAGCTTGACGCCTTCACCGTCCTCACCGGGCAGCGCTTGCTGAAAGCGGAATTGGTAGGTGAGGTCTTCGACCGCATCACCATCATTGTCGATATGGATGCTGTAAACCGCCGCCGGATCCAGAGCGAAGTAGTTGGGGCCGCCGTAAGCATCCTGCAATGGCAGGTAGTTGGCAATCAGTGTCACATATTCACCTCGACCCTCTTCATAGCTGTTGAACGCATAGAAGTCGGTGGAGTCGACGGTGGGCATACGGGTAATGTTGGGGGCTTCGCGGTGACTGGAAGCCATTGTCGCAGTGGCCACCATACCGGTGCACAGAGTGCCGATAACGAGTGATAGGTATTTGGTTTTCATAGCCTTTTGCTTCCTGTTAACAGGTTAATGAACGAAATGACAACCACACAGATCGTCGAGGTTCATAGAGCAAACGGCTGAGAATGAAATTTGGATTCAGAAGGCAGAAACTATTCTTATATTGATTTACTCGTACTCTTTCGATAGCAATAGCGATTCGAAATAACGGCGTTGAAGATCACGCCGACCCTCCCCAGAACGCCCGAATCTCAGGCATTCTGGGCGAACCTTCTTCGATCGAAATCAAATGTTAACCGGTTCTGCCGTATACAACACGGTGGTCGGCTTGCCGGTAGGCGACCCGCCCAAGGGCTCAAGACTGACGGCAAGCACGTTGATGTCGACCTCATCCAGCAGCGCAATCCGTGGCAATTGACGCCGCCCCTGTTTGGGCAATAGCCCCAAAGACACTGGGTCACGCCCATCAGCGGCCACCAGCCAGAGCTCGTAATCTTTATCCGCTTGCGCAACCAGTCGATCCGTTGCCTGGACATTGAACGTTGAATCCGTCCATTCAATCAGCCAGAGCGGCTGCGCCTTTTCGCTTTGAACCACAACCAGTTGTCCAGGCGACTCTGGATACATCACCGGCCAGATCAACACCACCGCCAAGAACAAGGCGGCAGCCGTCGACAAACCAGCCAACCAACGCCAGGGATCGAACCGAGTTTCGACGCCGATGGGTAGGACTTTTTTCTGGGGCTTATCCTCCCGGGAACTGTTGTCCGGCGAAGTCACGTCCAGCGGCGCACCGATTCGCATCTGGATCTGCTCCCATACCCGTGCCGGCACCGTTTGACTGGGCAGCGATTCTCCCAGCCCATTGAGCCCACGCTCCCAACGCCACACAGTGGTCCGCAATGAAGAGTGCTGCATCAACAGTTTCTGAAAGCGAATCCGCGCCCTACCCTGAAGCGTCCCCAATACATAGTCTGCCGCCAGCGCATTGCGGCGGTCCTCGGTCAAGTAGTTCATGCTTCAAGGCACCTCTTCAAACGGTCCAAACCCCGACGAATCCAGCTTTTGACTGAGCCCAACGGCGACGCCAGACGCTTGCACACCTCAATGTGCGTCATTCCCAAAAAGTACGCCAAGTGGATAGCGTGACGCTGTGTGCCCTCTAGCTGATTCATACAGCGATCAATTTCCGCTCGCTCCCGATGTTGGTACAGGTCCAGCTCCGGGGACTCATCGCTCCCCTCTTCGGCCGAAGACTCCTCATTGATTTCCGGACGACTTTTGGCCGCTCGCAACATGTCCAGCGCACGATAACGCGCAATACTGATCATCCAGGACATCACTGTCCCTTTCTCAGCGTGATACGAACCGGCGTTGTACCAAATCCGTACAAACGCCTCCTGAACGGCGTCCTCTGCCCAGTCCCGACGCCGTAACATCTGCAAGCTAACGGCGTATAACTTGCCGGATGACTCACGATAGAGCTGAGCAAATGCCGTATGCTCCCCCTCCGCCGTTCGACTCAGCAATGATAAGAAAGGATCGTTCGACTCATTCATAAATCATGATCTCTGTTATCTTGATTTTTCAGGATACATATTTACTGAACGTAGGAGGGCGGAATTTGGATGCACTTCCCGGCATAAAAAAACCGGCAATCAGGCCGGTTCGATGTACTCCACCATCAACTGCACGGACTGACGCCCGCGAAACTCGTTCACATCCAACCGATACGCCAGGTGCACACGCTGCACGGACGGATTGGGCCACAACTCCGGATCAATATTGAACGCAATGGCGTCCACCAGATGTTGTCCCTGCGAATCCAGCGCCAACGTCATTTTCAGGTGTTTCTCCCCCACCAGCCTCTGCTGAACCAGCGCAAAATCCCCATCGAACAGCGGCTCCGGAAAATGCTGTCCCCAGGGGCCTGCGTTGCGCAGCAAACTGGCCAGTTCCAGGTTCACTTCCGTGGGCGTCAGATTACCGTCGCTGACCAACACCGGCTGCAGGTCCTCCGGCTGCAATTGACGTTTTACTTCTTCGTCAAAGGCCTGCTGAAACGCGTCGAAATTCTCCCGAGAGAGCGTCATCCCCGCCGCCATGGCATGGCCACCGAACTTGTTCAACAGATGCGGATGACGGGCCGCCACCGCATCCAGCGCATCGCGGATGTGCAAACCGGCAATTGAGCGAGCCGAACCTTTGATCTCCCCTTCCCCGGCATCGGCAAACACGATCACCGGACGGTGCAGACGATCCTTGATGCGCGACGCCAGAATACCGATCACACCCTGGTGCCAATTACCGTCATACAGGCAGAGCCCCCAGGGCAGCGCCTGATTTTCTTCATCCAGCTGCAGCCGATTGAGCATGGCCACCGCTTCCTTCTGCATGCCACTCTCAATCGCCTTGCGATCGCGGTTGAGCTCGTCCAGCGTCAACGCCATCTCCCGGGCCAGCTCATCGCTGTCGCACATCAGACACTGAATGCCCACGGAAATATCGTCCAGGCGTCCCGCCGCGTTCAGCCGTGGGCCAATGGCAAACCCCAGGTCACTGGCCACCAGCCGGTGCATCTGTCGCCCGGCCACATCCAGCAGGGCAATAATGCCCGGGCGAGCCACACCGGCGCGAATGCGCTGTAAGCCCTGAGACACCAGAATGCGGTTATTGTGATCCAGCGGCACCACGTCCGCCACCGTACCGAGGGCCACCAGATCGAGAAAATTCGCCATATTGGGCTCGGGTTGGCCCTGGGCAAACCAGCCCCGCTGACGCAACTCCGCCCGCAGGGCGTTCATCACGTAAAAAATAACACCAACACCTGCCAGGTTTTTACTGGGAAACGGGCAGCCCGGCTGATTGGGGTTCACAATGGCTTCGGCGGAGGGCAGCTCATCACCGGGCAGGTGATGATCCGTCACCACCACCGCAATCCCATGCTCCTGCGCCGCACGCACCCCCTCGACACTGGAAATGCCATTATCCACCGTCACAATCACATCCGGCGCCATCGCCGCCGCCACGTCCACAATCTCCGGCGTCAGCCCATAGCCGTACTCAAAGCGGTTGGGCACCAGAAAATCCACACTCGACAGCCCCATGGCCTGCAACGCCATCACCGCCAGCGCCGAACTGGTGGCGCCGTCAGCGTCGAAGTCACCCACCACCAACACATTGGCCTGTGCCTCGACCGCATCGGCCAATAGAGCCACCGCTTCGGGCAGGCCTTTGAAGGTGGGTTTGTGCAGGTGTTGCAGCTTGTGGGAGAGTTCTTCCGAGCGAGAGACGCCTCTCAGCCGATAAAGGCGATCCAGCAACGGAGGAAGGTCACCAGCCAGAGGGGTTTCCAGAGAGTGTTCAGGAGGTGTGCGTCGGAGGATGGTTTTTTGCATGAGGTCCGTCGGTGAAATTAGAGGGATTCGGCTTTGGTTACGGCGGATGCGCCTTCGGCTTATCCGCCCTACGCAACCTGCGTGCGATGCTATTTCCCGGAACATTACGTTGGCACCGCGGAGGTTGGGTGACCCCTTGTGAGACCGTCACCCGCCTTGGACGCCCCACATGGATGTGGGAAGTGTCCCGTAGCGCCGGGAGCGCGAAGGGGACCGGCGGGTGATGAGCCTACAGGGATGTATTTACGGCGTGTCTCACAAGGGGTTACCCAACCGCAGCACTACAATCCGAAGTAACCTTACGCCCTACGCTTTTAAATTTTTGGCGATGTAGGACTGTACGGTGCCGATGTCGTTGGCCAATACTTCGTAGCGCTCCTCGCGCTGGAAGAGGTCCGCCATGTGGTGTGGCAGCGCCGGATCGGTATCCTGACCGGCCTTGCGCACCGCCTCCGGGAATTTCGCCGGATGGGCCGTGGCCAGGCAGACCATCGGAATATCCTGACGACGGCGCGTTTCGCGGGCCGCCTTCAAACCGATCGCCGTATGCGGATCCAGCAGGTATTCAGTGCGCTCAAACACATCTCGAATCACCTCGAGCATCACATCATCATCCACCTTGTAACTGCTGAACAGCTCACGCGCCTTCGACAACGCCGACTCATCCAGATGCATGGCGCCGGACTTGAAGTCCTCCATCAGGCCGCGGATTTTGTCACCGTCGCGATCGTACAGATCGAACAACATGCGCTCGAAGTTACTGGATACCATGATATCCATGCTCGGCGACAAGGTATGCTGGAGCGGCTGCTTGCTGTGATCATTGCCACTCAGGCAGCGATGCAGAATATCGTTGCTGTTGGTGGCGATCACCAACTGATCGATGGGCAGCCCCATGCGCTTGGCCAGATAACCGGCAAAAATATCGCCGAAGTTACCCGTAGGCACCGAGAAAGAGATAGGACGTGCCGGTGCGCCCAACGCCAGGCCCGCGTAAAAGTAGTAAACGATCTGGGCCATGATGCGCGCCCAGTTGATCGAATTGACCGCCACCAGTTGACGATCTTCGGGCAGAAATGACTGATCGCCGAAACTGGCTTTCACCATATTCTGGCAATCGTCAAAGTTGCCTTCCAACGCGATGTTATGCACGTTATCTTCCAGCACCGTGGTCATCTGTCGGCGCTGTACATCCGACACCCGCTTGTAGGGGTGCAGAATGTAAATATCGATATTGTCGCACCGGCGGCAGCCTTCAATCGCCGCCGATCCGGTATCCCCGGAGGTTGCCCCCATGACCACCACTTTCTGCTGACGCTTTTTCAGCAGGTGATCGAGCAGGTGGCCGAGGAACTGAAGGGCGAAATCCTTGAACGCCAGGGTCGGACCCTGGAACAGTTCCAGAATCCATTCGTTGTGCGCCGTCTGCACCAGAGGCGCAATGGCGTCGTGGCGGAAGCTGCTGTAGGCCTCACTGATGATCTGCTTGAGTTCCGCATCGGATACGGCACCGGAAACGAACGGGGCCATAATTTTGAACGCGAGCTCTTCGTAGGAGAGGCCCGCCCAGGAGGCGATTTCTTCCTGGCTGAATTCCGGCAGCGTTTCCGGTACATACAGGCCGCCATCTGGCGCCAACCCGGTCAGGACAACGTCTTCAAAATCGAGGGCCGGGGCCTGGCCCCGAGTGCTGATGTATTTCACTTCAATGGCTCCACACGGATGCGGGTAATCGGGCCGGTGATGGAGCTCAGGGATTCGATCTTGATGATCGCCTCGACCAGTTGCTTTTCCACGGCCCGGTTGGTCAACAGAATCAACGGAACGATTTCTTCTTCGTCCGCGGCCTCTTTCTGGATCAGGGCTTCGATACTGATGCCGGAGTCACTCAGAATTTGTGCAACCTGCGACAGCACCCCGGGTTTGTCCAGAGCCGACATGCGCAGATAGTAAGCAGTCTCGACCTCTTCAATGGGCACGATTTCCAGTTCGCTGCGCAGCTGTTCCTGCTGGAAGCCGAGGTAGGGAACCCGGTGCTCGGGGTCAGCGGTCAGGGTGCGCGCGACATCGACGATATCCGCCAGTACGGCCGAGGCAGTGGGTTCGGCCCCAGCACCGGCACCATAATACAGGGTCGGGCCGACGGCATCGCCCTTGACCAACACGGCGTTCATCACGCCATCCACATTGGCGATCAGGCGCTTCTGGGGAATCAGGGTCGGATGCACGCGCAGCTCAATGCCCTTGGGCCCTTTCTGGGCAATCCCCAGATGCTTGATCCGGTAACCCAACTCCTGGGCGTACTGAACGTCCTGCGGGGCGATACGACTGATGCCTTCGGTGAATACTTTGTCGAACTGCAGGGGGATACCGAAAGCGATGGAGGCCAGGATTACCAGCTTGTGGGCCGCGTCGATGCCCTCGACGTCAAACGTCGGGTCGGCTTCGGCGTAACCCAGCTCCTGAGCCTCTTCCAGCACCTCGGAGAAACCGCGACCCTTGTCGCGCATTTCGGTGAGAATGAAGTTACCAGTGCCGTTGATGATACCCGCCAGCCACTCGATCTTGTTGGCAGACAGGCCCTCACGGATCGCCTTGATGATGGGGATACCACCGGCCACGGCGGCTTCAAAGGCTACGGTCACACCCTTTTCATTGGCGGCGGCAAAAATCTCGTTACCGTGCTCGGCAATCAGGGCCTTGTTGGCGGTAACCACGTGCTTGCCGTGCTCAATCGCCTTGAGAATCAGCTCGCGGGCCACATCAATTCCGCCGATCAGCTCGATCAGAATGTCGATGTCCGGGTTGGTAGCAACCTCAAAGATATCGCGGGTGACGTTCAGCCCGGAGATGTCGCAGTCCACATCGTCGCGACGACAGGCGACCTGGCCAATCACAATGTCACAACCGGCACGGGCGTTGATCACCCGGCTGTTGCGATGAAGAACGTTGACCGTGCCGCTGCCGACAGTGCCGAGGCCACAGATACCTATTTTGACCGGTTTCAAACTTCTCTCCCCCAAAAAATGAGCCCTGCTGGTAAAAGGTAACGCCCGCCAACGCTGGGTGCGGGCGGGCGAGACCGGCTATTCTACTGGAATGCGCGCCCCGGAGCGAGGCGCGGGCGAGCAACCTTACTGGGCCGCTCGCGAGGTGTCAATTGGCGACAGGAATGGGGCCCTCAGAGCCCCAGAGTCTGGGCGAGCTGCGCCGGCGGCACATAGCCGGGCTGCACCGTCCCGTTGGGCAGCACCAGCGCCGGCGTGCCGTTCACGCCGAACTCGCCACCGAGGCGATAATGTTTAGCCACCGGGTTGTTATCACAGGATTTGTTGTCCACCGACTGGAGGTTTTTCAGACGATCCAGTACGGCCTGCTGGTCGTCCGCACACCAGGCGGTTTCCAGCTTTTGGGCGGAGGGGCTGCCCACACCGGCCCGAGGATAGGCCAGGTAACGAATTTCGATGCCCAGGTCATTGTAGCCGGGCTTGGTTTCACCACCGTCCTGATAGGCGCTCATCTGACTGTGCAGGCGACGGCAGTACCCGCAGTCCACATCCGTGAACACATACACCACCGCTTTGCTCTCACCCTCCGGAGCGAAGGCAATGGTGTCTTCTTCATCCAATTGAGCGGCAAGCTGCTTGCGCTTTTCCACGACCGCCGGGTCTTCGTAGCGCCCAAAGCCACCGGGCTCAATGGTGAACATGTCACCGGCAATCATCAGTTGCGCGTCCGGAGAGACATAGAGCACCGGTCCGCCGACCACCCGAGCCTGGTAAAGCCCCTCAATGGGCGCCGGGCGCACATCGGTAAACTCAAAATCGGGACGTGCCTCGGAGAGGGCCTTGAGAATACGGTCCTCGGTGGACATTTCCTGAGCCTGGGCCAACACACTCCCCATCAGGACCATCAAACCAACCGCCACTTGCTTCAACATAAACGTTTTCCTGTCACAATTTCAAAGTATTCAACGACACTGACGCGTCATCCCCGGGGGTGATGCTGGCGATGCTGCTCCTGCATCCGCGCCCGGGCGACATGGGTGTATATCTGGGTAGTCGACAGATCACTGTGGCCCAGCAATAACTGTACGACCCGCAAATCCGCCCCGTGGTTCAACAGGTGGGTCGCAAAGGCGTGTCGCAGCGTATGAGGCGACAGGGGTTTGTCGATACCCGCCACCAGCGCCCAATGTTTAATTCTGTGCCAAAACGTCTGACGGGTCATCTCTCGGGCGCGAGTGCTGGGAAAGAGTACTTCACTGGGCGCATTATGCAAGAGCACAGGTCTCGCTTCCTGTAGATAACGGGAAATCCAGTCGATTGCTTCCTCACCGAGCGGCACCAGTCGCTCCTTACTGCCCTTTCCCATGACCCGGACCACCCCCTGGCGAAGATTGACCTGCGCCAGCGTGAGCCCCACCAACTCGCTGACCCGAAGACCACAGGCGTACAGAACCTCCAGCATGGTACGGTCGCGAAAGCCCACTGGATCTTCCAGATCCGGTGCCATCAGCAGCCGCTCAACATCGGCCTCGGTGAGGGACTTGGGTAACGATTTGGGCAGTTTCGGGTTGTCCACGAGGGCCAGGGGATTTTCCGCCAGCCGCCCTTCGCGGATCTGGTGGCGGTAAAAGCCGCGAACACAGGAGAGAAAGCGCGCCGTGGAGCGACTGGAATAGCCCTTTCGGTGACGGTAGGCGAGGTAGTCATAGGCGGAGACCGCATCCAACGACATCAGCCCCCTGCCCTGCTCGACCAGCCAGCGCGCAAACGCCTCCAGGTCGCGCCGATAGGAGTTCAGGGTATTCTCACTGAGGCCTTTTTCCATCCAGATGGCGTCGAGGTATTGCTCCAGGGCCTGGCTCTCTTGGGCGGGTAAGGTCACAGCGCTCATCGGTCATTGGTTGGCATTGGAGCGAGAATACCATAAAAAAACCGGAGCCAAGGCCCCGGTTTTTTTGAACGGATCAGCGTATCGCTTAGGACAGCTTTTCCTTGATGCGTGCTGCCTTGCCGGTCAGGTCGCGCAGGTAGTAAAGCTTCGCCTGGCGAACATCACCCTTACGCTTCACCTGGATGCTGTCAACCTGACGGCTGTGCACCTGGAAAGTACGCTCAACGCCCACACCGTGGGATACCTTGCGCACGGTGAATGCAGAGTTCAGGCCGCGGTTACGCTTACCGATAACCACACCCTCAAACGCCTGCAGACGCTCGCGGTTACCTTCGGTTACCTTTACCTGTACCACAACGGTATCGCCCGGGGCGAATTCCGGTACATCCTGTTTCATCTGTTCGGCGTCGAGCGCCTGAATGATCTTGTTAGTCATGCCTAGTCTCCTGAGAGTCTGTAGCTTCACAGCTAGAGTTAAGTGCTTCAAGGTCCCGACGAAAGTCCGTCAACAGCGCATGCTGTTCCTCGGTTAGGTTAATTGCTTCAAGCAAGTCTGGCCGTTTCTGCCAGGTCCGCCCCAGCGCCTGTTTCAGGCGCCAGCGCCGAATTCTTTCGTGGTCACCGGACAGTAGCACTTCCGGGACCTCATGCCCTTCAAAATTTTCCGGGCGGGTGTAGTGTGGGCAGTCCAGCAACCCCTCCGTGAAGGAATCCTGCTCTGCCGACTGAGCGTGCCCCAAAGCGCCTGGAATCAGCCGGGTCACGGCATCAATCACCACCATGGCGGGCAACTCACCGCCACTCAGAACGTAATCCCCGATGGACCACTCCTGATCGACCACCGTCTTCAGCAGACGCTCATCAATCCCTTCATAGCGTCCCGCCACCAGCACCATCGGGCCATAACTGGCCAGGGTTTCTACGCCAGACTGATCCAGCGGCCGCCCCTGAGGCGACAGATAAATCACCGGTGCGTCCTCCCCGGCCCAGGCCTGGGCGGCCGCGATAGCGTCGCGCAGAGGCTCCACCATCATCACCATGCCGGGACCGCCACCGTAGGGTCGATCGTCTACCGTGCGGTGCTTATCCCGAGTAAACTCCCGGGGGTTCCAGCACTGCACGTCGATCAGCCCCTGCTTGACGGCCCGACCGGTCACACCGTAGCCGGTCACCGCCTGCATCATGTCCGGAAACAGACTGACCATCGCCAGTCGTACCGGCTGTGTTTCGGGCGCTTCGCTCAAAACTCCGGGTCCCAGTCCACCTCGATACACGCTGCCGCCAGGTCAACCCGGCGCACATACTGTTCGGGCACATAGGGAATCAACCGCTCGCTCTGGTCGATACTCTGGGTATCACCCTGCACCACCAACACATCGTTGGCGCCAGTCTCCAGCAAGCGTGTCACGGTACCCAAATCGTACTCCTGACCGTCCCAGTGGCTGACGACCCGAAGGCCCTGCAACTGATGCCAGTAATAGTCGTCCCCTTCCAGCTCCGGGAGCAGCTGTTTTTCCACGGCAATGGTCACCCCGGTGTAGAGGGCGGCCTCATCGCGGTCGTCGACACCGTTGATGTGCGCAACAAACCCTTTGCCGTGAGGTCGACTGTCGTCGATTTCTACCGGTTTTACTCCCCGGGCGGTTTTCAACCACCAGGGGCCGTAGCCAAACAGGTTCTCCTGCGGCTCGGTGTAGGAGTGAATTTTCACCCACCCCTGAATACCAAATACGGCGGTAATACGCCCGACGTCAATCAGGTTTGACCCCTTGTTGCGGGTTCGGGCGTCAGCCATAGTCAAGCGCGCCTCGCTTAGGCGGCTTGCTTCTTCTGCTCTTTCAGCAGGCTGGCTACGCGCTCGCTCAGCTGTGCGCCCTGGCCTACCCAGTACTCGACACGCTCATTGTCGATACGCAGGCGCTCTTCCTGGCCGCGGGCGATCGGGTTGAAGAAACCAACGCGTTCGATGTAACGGCCGTTACGGGCGCTGCGGCTGTCGGTTACGGACAGGTGGTAAAAAGGACGCTTTTTGGAGCCGCCACGTGACAGACGAATAGTTACCATTGAGGATTTTCCTATATTTTCCAATTGGGGCCGGCACTTACCGACACCCGGTGAAAAGACCCAATCACACACAGGGTGCGAAAGGCGCGGTATTTTAAGGGAAAGAATCGGCTTTGTATAGGCCGATGTGGACAAAGATCGGCCAATTTGCGTGCCGGCCAGCCGCTTGTGGCCGACCGGCAGACGCCCGGGCGCTCAGTCGGTCATATCGGTGTAGCGATTGGGGAGGTCAAGGTCGATACTCTGCGCCATGCCCGGCAGGCGCAACTCCCGGCTGCCCAGCTCGATTTCGCTCTCATCGATCATGTTCTGGCCAAAGTGGTACAGAGTATCGAACTGCCCCTTGAGCGCGTGGCTATCATAGACCCCGGCCCGCTCCCGGACCGACTCCCGACGCGCCGCGTAAGCCTCAAACGCCGAGTCACCGTAGCGGCGGCGCAGCATCGGCTCCACCACCCGGGGGGCCAGCACGCTGGCGGTGGCATTGTTGCCACCAAACCCTTTTGAGTTCAGGAACGCCACATCCAGCGGATTTTCCCGGCGATCCAGGTCTTCCAGAGGAATGGTCAGGCGTTCGGAAAACACGTCATCCGCCACCTTGTCGATGGTCTTGATGCCCGGCACAAAGCCATAACGGAACACACCGAGGCTGTTGATCAACTGCTCGCCGCTGGCGGCGGACAGGGTGTGGCCCACATAGGCCTTGACCGCGGTGACCGGCCAGTCGGTAATACCGAACACCTCGGCCACCCGATGAAAGATCTCGGATTCGGTCACCCGATTCTGGGGGGTGCTGGAGCCGTGGGCCTGAATCATGGAGCGCTTCTGGATCGACTCATCACCCAGAATGGCGCGCGCGGAGGCGACCGCTTTGGCCATGGTGATGTAGTTACCCGGCCCCGGTGCGGAAATCGACTTTTTGAAACCGTCCGCATTGATGAACACGTCATTGACCGCACCGTGAATATCGGCTCCAAGCTCAAGCGCCAGCGCATCATCCATGAGCACCACATACTGGCTGGACTCGGCAATGGTGAAACCGCAGTTTTCCCCGAACGGCCGACTGGTCCGACGAGGGTCGGTCTCGTCGGCACCGTCGATTTTCTTCAGTTTGTCTTCGGCGGCCAAAGCACCCATGGTGGCATAACCATCGATGATTTCCGGGGTGATCGGCGCCTCGGCGTTACCCACCACCGCGACCCGGCAGCGCCCGGCGGTAATGTCTTCCACCGCCGCGCGCAGGTTATACAAAAATGAGGCACAAGCGCCGGCAATGGCCCCGGTCTGACCGACGCTGCCGATAATGTAGGCGTTGACGAAATCCGCCGGCATGCTGTTCAGACCCAGTGGGCACTGCTTGGTACTGACCCGACCGCCCTTCAGGCGCGCCTGCAGCAAACCGCCAAAGCCCGCCTCGTCCATCTGACTCATGACATTGCTGGCATATACACTCACCTGGTCCGGACGAACCGCATTGGCAATGTCAGCCCAGGGCACACCCACCGACTGGATCGCATCAGAGGCACCAATGACGGTCAACTGCAAGGCTCGGGGATGAAAGCGGGAGTTATACAGAGTGCCGGGATCGAACCCCTTGGGCAGTTGCCCGGCGGACTTGACCGGCAGGGCCCGGAAGCTGTCCCATTTTACATCCAGTGTTCCAGTCAGCGTGACTTTGACGCGCCGATCATCCAGCGTTTGAACCTGCCAGTCGGAAGGCAGCGGTTCGGGCAGGTCGCGCTCGGACAATTCAAAACTCATGGGCGCCTCGCTACCACTGAGGCTGGCACTTTTCTGCCAGTGCGCGGCATCCACATCAAAAAGCGCCGGGTCGATGCGGCGAATCAGCGTGCCCTCCAGAATCGCCGGGCCGAACTGGCGCTCAATCTCGGCCAGCTCATAGGGGCGGTCATCCGCGTCCCGATAAGCATTGTCTTCGAAAGTCACCAGCCCCATCAGCACCGCCAGGCCGGCCAGGGTCTCCTGCCGCTCTTGTGTGGGCAAGCTTTCGATGATCATTCGCCGATAGGCATGATGACCCGAGCTTCGACCGGCGGCATTAAAACCACCAAATCCCACAATAACCGGCAGTGATGACATAGTTGACTCCCATTGAATTCAACAACCTCGACGGGTCCACAGACGGCGGGCACACGAGGTCTGGACAGCTGGAAAGTGTATTGCCCTGACTGGCAATTGTCATGGTTGTTTTCGCCAAAACTTGTGGTATTTTGGCCAAATCACACCAGAGAGCCCGCTTTATGCCCCAGAATGCCGGAGAAGCCATTCAGATAGCGTTTCTGCTCAGCGACAACATGCTGGCTACCAGCGCCACCCTGCCCATGGAGATGCTGCTCACGGCGGAGAGCGCCAACCAGCGCGACCGCGGCAGCCAGCGAACCCGACTGATATTGAGCACGGTCTCGGCCCAGGGTGAGCCGGCCGCGACCCGATCCGGCCTGCGCTGGACGCCAGACCACGCCCTGGAGAATGCCCCCTCCCCCGATCTGGTTTATGTACCCGGCTTCTGGCGCAACCCGCGTCCCATCATCCGGCGCCAACCGCAGGTGCTGGACTGGCTCCGGGAGCAATATCAGAACGGCGCCCTGATCAGCGCGGTGGGCACCGGCTGCTGTTTTCTGGCCGAGGCGGGGCTGCTCAACGGCAAACCCGCCACGACTCACTGGCACTACTTCGACCAATTCCAACGCGACTATCCTGAGGTCGACCTCAAGCGGCAGTACTTCATCACCCAAGCGGGCAATCTCTACTGTGCCGCCAGTGTGAACTCGCTGGCGGATCTGACGGTCCACTTTATTCAGCGCCTGTATAACAAGCGCATTGCCAGCCACGTCGAACGTCATTTCTCTCACGAAATCCGCCGCTCCTACGAAAGCAGCGGTTACTTTGAGGAAGCGCACAGTCGCCACCCGGATGAAGACATCATTCAGGTCCAGCTCTGGCTGCAGGATAATTACCCACGGGAAGTGGTGCTCTCGCAGGTGGCAGAGCGCTTTGGGCTTAGCACGCGAACCCTGAACCGTCGATTCAAGGCCGCCACCGGGCAGACGCCCCTGGATTACCTACAGGAAATTCGCATCAACAATGCCCGGGACCTACTGAAAACCAGCAACCTGACTATCGCCGAGATTGCCGATAAGGTGGGTTATCAGGATACGGGTTATTTCACCACCCTGTTCAAAAAACAGTTGGCGATCACCCCGCGTGAATACCGGGCTACCGTCCGAGCAAAACTGTTCAGCGCGGAGTGAACCCATCCGAAAAATCGTCAAGTTCAAACCCATAAAAAAACCGGCGAGATGACTCGCCGGTTTTTTCTGAGAACAGAATGCCGTTTAGGCGGCTTTGGAATCGTCGCGGTTTTTCGATTCCGCTTCGTGGGTCACAGACTTGACGTCTCGACCGTCTTTCAATGACGGGCTTTGCCCATCATCAATCTCAATGGTACGCGGCTTCATCGCCTCGGGAATCTCCCGCTTCAGATCGATGTGCAGCAGACCATTTTCGAAGGTCGCGGCTTTGACTTCCACGTGATCGGCCAGTTGGAACCGGCGCTCAAAATTACGCGCGGCGATGCCCTGATGCAGGTACTGCCGCTCTTCCTGTTCGGGCTCTTTATTGGCCGAAATCGTCAGATTGTTCTGATTGACCTCAATGTTCAATTCCGAGCGGTCAAACCCGGCGACGGCCATGGTAATTCGGTACTGATCCTCTCCGGTCAACTCGATGTTGTACGGGGGATAGCTGGGTTGGTTCTGCTCGCTGCGGCTCAGTGTATCCAGCAGACTGGCCATACGATCAAAGCCGATGGCAGAACGATACAGGGGAGAAAAATCGAAGCTACGCATAACAATATCCTCTTCAGAGCAATATTCAATGGGACTCATCACAATGATCGAGTCAGGTTCAGTGAATGCTACCGGCCGGGAGCAACAGCGTGTTGCTCATCCGGACACACTACAGATCAGGTAGCGGGCCCCTCAATCGAGCGGGCTTACTGAAAAAATAAGGCCGACCAGACCGTTTTCAAGGCTCTGAAGAAAAATATTTATTTCTACTCGTTCCCGGGATTACGAAGAATCTGCTCCAACGCCGGCACCAGTTCGGGATACTGAAACTGAAAACCGGACTCCAGCGCCGCCTCCGGTAATACCCGCTGACTGACCAGCAATAACTCATCCGCCATATCAGCCATCATGGCCCGCAACATGAACGCCGGCGCGGGGAAGACGGCCGGGCGATGGAGCGTCTTCGCCAGCGAGCGGGTGAAGTAGCGATTGGTGACCGGATTCGGCGCCGTCCCGTTCACCGGTCCGGACAGGTTGTCCTGTTCCAGGCAGTGCAGAATCAGACGCACCAGATCCGTCCGGTGAACCCAGGACATCCACTGGCGCCCCGACCCCAGACGCCCGCCCAACCCTAGCTTGAAGGGCAGCAACATGGACTGCAGTGCACCCCCACCGGGCCCCAGCACAATGCCGGTCCGCAACCGACAGACCCGGGTGCCGGAGTCGGCAAAGCGCTCCGCCACCGCCTCCCAGTCCCGGCATAACTGGGCCGCAAATCCCGTACCGCTACCATCCACTTCCGTCAGCGGTCGGTCACCCCCATCGCCATAGAAGCCGATGGCGCTGCCGCTGACCATCCGTTCCGGAAAGTGGCCCCGCTGTTGAAAGTGGGCCAGCAACGCCTCGGTGGTCCCGATACGGCTGCGCCGAAATTCCTCTTTGCGCCGGTCATTCCAGCGGCCACTGGCCAGGGGCTCGCCGGCCAGATTGACCACCGCGTCGACCGGTCGATCCGGCAACTGGCTCAGCTCCGATACCAGGCTGACGCCCGTCCCCAGAACCCTTGCGGCCCGCAGGGTGTCCCGGGTGAGCACCACCGGGTGATAGCCCCGCTGCTGCAATGCATGACACAGCGGTACACCGATAAAGCCGGTGCCGCCGGTCAACAGGATGGTGCGCGAGGTGTCGGTGCTGGTCATAGTCCGCTCTCCGGGTCTTAACAGATATGGCGGATCGGCATTCAGCCCCACGTTCGGAGGCCGCTCAGCCTGATCCTCTGATTACAGTCTACTACTTACCTCAGGTTCGTTCGGATCAACCCACGCCTTGGGCTACACTTATGGAGACAACAGCTTAGAACCGGTTAAGGGAGATTGCCATGTCCCGCTATAACACCCTCCTGGTGGCACTGGATCTGACCCAGGACTCTGCCCAGGTCCTGAGCGGCGCGAGCAAGCTCGTGACGACGAGCTCGCACCTCCATCTGGTCCACGTGGCCGAGCACCCGGTCACGGCGTTGGGTAGCGGCACCGGGCGAAACCATCGCCACGGTGAACTGCAGGTTCGTCAGGAGCTGTTTCCTCGCCTGCAGGCGTATGCAGATGGCATGGTGCTACCTCCCGACCACCTTCACATCCTGTTTGGCGACGCGCCCCAGGAGATCACTTATCTTGCCGGCAAGCTCGGCGCCGATGTTATCGTGACCGGCAGTCACGGGGAAAAGGGACTGAAGCGACTGCTGGGCACCACCGCGACCGATATTCTGCACCAGGCCGCCTGTGACGTTTTGATCGTGCGCATCCACGAACCCGCCCAGGGCACCACCTGATCTGCCACGCTCGCGCCCCCGATGCCCGAACGCCGGGCACAAAAAAACCCGCAGCCAGTGCGGGTTTTTTGAACCACCGAAACAATCAGGCGGCTTCTTTGGACTGCTCTGAGTACTTGTTGACCAGTGCATTCAGGTTCTGCATGGACTGCAAGTGGCTGAAGATCAGCTCCAGACCGTCTTTCTTGAACAGGTCCAGCACGTCTTCGTCGCTGATTTTCTTGAGCTTTTCGCGGTTGACCACGTAGAAACCGGTCAAGTTGAAACCGCCGCCTTCCTGGCCGTCTTTCAGCTTGATATTGGCTTCCATCGGCTCCAGCAGCTCGAGCTCGGACAGGCGCTTGCAGAAGACATTGGTCAGCTCGGCGCGATACTGGTAGTCCTTCAGGAACTCCATGACGCCCTTGAGCTCTTCGGTCTGCTCGCCCGTTTCGGTGAACAGGCGCTTGCCCTCGCTGCCATCTTTGCTCCAGCCTTCGAACTGGTCGTCGATGCACAGGGTGAAGTTGTCCGTCTTGCCGTCATTGGCGAAGGCGAAGGGGTAGCGGCGCAGGAAACCCGGGATATAGCGCATAGTCAGGCGTTTTTTCTCGTCCAGAAACAGGTTCTGGCCTTTCTTCAGGCCCATCACCGCCAGGGGAACAAAACCGCCATCGTCTTGGGTCTTGGCAAAAATCACCGGCAGCTCACGGGCCACAGAGGTGATTTCGGTCGCCAGCAGCGGCACGGAATTCAGCTCCTCGGCAAAGGCGTGGTTGTCAATCTGGATCGACCAGTCGCGGTGCGCTTCGCTGGAGACGGGGGAAATGTTGTTGTAGATCAGCAATTGTTTCGACACGATATTACCTCAGTTGTTATTCTCAAGCGCCGCACCGGGCGCCGTGATGCAAGAAAGGACAAATACTAGCATTATCCGAAGCTCTGTCACCACCCGAAATCCCCCTCGGTGACCACTTGGCGCGCCATTTGCCCACCCTGGACTTTCCGGCTAGACTCCCAAAACAAACGCGACCCCCGTGCCATACTCCCCATGAGCGCTGTGGTCCATAATAAGCCATCACGGCTCGGAAAAAGGACCCGGCTAAAGGACCCTTCGTCATGCCCCCTCGCATTCCCCTGTATCGTATTGCCAGTCTTGTTCTGGCGTTGACCGTCCTGACGCCCGGGGCTATCGCCGCGAAAAACCGATCCTCCGAGGCTCAACCCGTCACCAGCGGCCAGCCGTTCGGGACCTATGAATCGCCGTTTGGCTACCAACTGGACCTGACCGGGAGCGACTGGACCTACTGGCCACAGGTCAGTGAGCATGTCAGCCACCCGGACATTGGCGGGGAGCGCTGGCAGGGAGCTTTCGTCTCGGTCCCCGCCTGCTTCACCGACTGGCGGCCCGGTAAAGAGGCGGTGCGCTATGCTCTGTTACGGGCCATAGGGCACGAATACCCCACACCGGGTGCCCGCAACCCCCAACCCCGACGCATTGGCCAACAGGAGGCAGCGTCCTGGGAGCGGCTTCTGCCCAGGGAGGATGAACTGCCGCTGCGCTTTCGCTATCACCTGGTCAACCGGGGTGATTGCACCCACCTGTTTGCCGTCTGGACCACCCTGGACGACGCGGCCCTGGATACTCTGTCCGAAGAGGTCATCGACGCTGTGAGTTGGTCAAAGCCCAACGCTGCGGCCGACCCCGTGGCGCAAGCCTGGTTCTACAACGCCGCCGGGCTCTACTTCCACAATGCAGAGAACCATCTGGACGCGGTAAAAGGGTTTGCCCTTGCCGCCCGACTCGATCCACAGGACAAGGTCTATATCAATAACACCGCCTCCACCTACAACTTGCTGAACCGCTACCGGGACGGGCTGGCGTTCATGCAGCACCCGGACATTCAGGCCCAGAGCGACGCCATGATCCAGGGTTGGCTGGGCTGGTTTGAGTACCACCTGCAGAACTATCCAGCCGCCATCGACCACTATCAGCGCGGCTTTGCACTGGGTTCCCTGTCAGAAGACGACCTCTACGCGTATGTGCAGAGCCTGCTGCAGCAGGATCGGGCCGATCAGGCCCAGGCCGTGTTGGACCAGCACAGCCCCCGCCAGCCCGGTGCAGCCGCCGTCCAGGCGCAAGCGGAAGTCGCCCGGGCCCGAGCCGCCTACCAGCAGGCCTTGACGGTCCTGGATGAGGCAGATCGCCGGGGGGTTCACTCCCCCAACCTGCACCTGACCCGGATGGATGTGCTCGGGGACATGCGGGATTACGAAGCGGTCATCGCCTACAGCGACCGGCTGATTGAACGGGGGCTGGGTTCCAATACCGTGTACAATTATCGGGGCGATGCCCAATACCATCTTGAGCGCTACCGGGAGGCCAAGGCGTCATTCGAGCAGGCACTGGTCCTGCAGCCCGGTGACCGGGCCACCGCTGAATACCTTCGCTTCACCAACGCCCAGTTGGGCAAGGGCGATTCCGCCTCCATCAACACCCCCATTGAGCCGGTGGCCTGGCCCGCCCTGACGCCTCCGGACGAGGTGAGTGATATAGACGGCTATGACTCTCATTACCCCCTGACGGTCACGGCCTATCACTACGACCCGGCCAGACCGCTCAAAACCACCGAGGTGCGTCATATCCAGGTGCACGATACCGCCGGCGTCAATCGTCACAGCACGCTGTTGGCCCGCTACAACCCGCTTTCCGAACGCCTGTATATAAACCGCCTCGAGGTGTTTGACGAAGACGGCGAGCGAGTGTCTTCACTGGACCGGAGCAGCCTGTACATCGGCGATGCCGAGGACTACGACCAGGCCACCTTTGGCAAGGTTGTTCGCGCCCCGGTGGCCGGATTGGCGCCGGGTTACCGGATCGAGTTTGAATACACCCTGGAACAGCGCTCCCCGGCCGAGCGATTCCCGTTCGAGCGCCTATATTTGTCCGGCCAGCGTCCGATCGGGCTATCGGCGCTCTATATCGAGGGCGAACTGGATGACCTGCTGTACAACCAGACCAACGCGCCCCAGCCCAAAAAGCGCCGGAACTCTCTGCTCTGGACCGTGGAAAACCCGACCCCGGCGCTGTGGGAGCCGATGCAAGTGGACGATGAAGACTATATGGCCAGTGTGGTTGTGGTCAGTAAAAATCAGTGGCGGGAAGCCGGATCAGACTACCGGACGCGGGTGAACGAGGTCATTCTCGCGGACACTCCGGAGCTGGATGCATTGGTGGCCACACTCACCGACGGCCTCGCCCCGGACAATACCGGGGCACGCATAGCCGCCCTTGCCGGATATGTGCAACGCACCCTGACCTACAAAGCGCTCGAGTTCGGGGTGCGCGGCTACACCCCCAACCCACCGCAGCAGATTCTTCAGGACCGCTTTGGCGACTGCAAGGACCACTCGGTACTGCTCTGGCGCCTGCTGCGCGAAGCCGGGATTCCCGCCGAGCTGGCCCTGGCCAATCTGTCCGGCCCGGTGGACCCCGATATGCCCAGCATCGATCAGTTTGATCATATGGTCGTGTATCTGCCGGAGTGGAATGGCGGCACCTTTATCGATGCCACCAACAAAAACATCGATCTGCTCGGGGTCGCACCGGACGGACTGGGAAGCACCTGGACGCTGACCCTGGGAGAGCGCCCTGCGCTGGTTCAGGTACCCGCACTCAGCCCCAGCCGAGTCGACATCCGCCGATCACTGAGCGCCCTGCCCAATGGCGAAACATTGGTGCGGGAAAGCCTGACCATGAGCGCCTACTTTGCCTCCAGCCTGCGCGGCTATTTCAAAGATATTGAGCCCCGCGAGCGACTCAATTGGGTGCAGCGGTTCCTCGGGGAGAATGGCCGGCCGGTGATTGTGGAAACACTGTCCGTGGACAACCTGGACGACACCGAGAAGGAGCTGATTCTGACGCTCAACTACCGGGTCGGCCGGAGCGCGGGCCAACGCGATCAGGCGGCGGTCATCGATCCGGCCTACTGGGAGCGCTACTACCTCAGTAGTCATTACGTGCACGATCGTCAGACGGACTTTGAGATCGCCTACCCCCTGCGGCTGACCTCCCGCATCACCTACCCGGTGGAGGACGAACGGACACCGGAGCCAGTGGCCGACCAGCACGACCAGTCCCGCTTTGGTCACTTTCGGTCACGGTCCCTCGCCGACGCTGATACACTGACCCATCAGTTTGACTACCGACTCGAGGCCGGCCGCTTCTCCGCCAACGACTACCACGACTTCCAGGCGTTTACCCTGAACGCCATCGACGCCCTCTCCCGCCCGGTGACCCGCAATCGACATCCGGATCAGGCGACCCGCTGACTCAGGGGTCGTCTGACAGGCGCTGACGGGCCTGGTCAATGTGCCGACAGAACAGTTCGGCACCGTCCAGGATGCGCAGCGTGTGCCGCTGAATCAGATCCGGCGGCACAAAAAACAGGTTATCCCGCTGTACCGCCGTCAACTCGGACCACGACTTCCACTCATCCAACCAGTCCGGGCGCTCCTCTCCCATACCGCTGGCCACGATGACCTGGGGATCGCGCTCCAACACCGACTCCATATTGATGGTCGGCGCCAGAGGTTTGGCATCGGCGTAGACATTGCGTCCACCGCACAGGCGAATTACATCACTCACCAGGTGTTCGCCGTTAAGGGTCTGCAGGGGTTGATGCCAGACCTGATACAGCACGCTGACCGGTGTTCGCTCGCTGTATCGAGCCCGCAGCTCGGCCAATCGATTCAGGTGTCTCTGGGCGACCTGTTCAGCGCTATCCCCGGTTCCCGTGAGTGCGCCGATGGAGCGGACCGAGCGAGCCACATCCTCAAGGGTACGTGGCTCATCCACATACACGTTGATTCCAAGCCGCTCCAACTGCTGACGCAAGGTCCGACTGTTACCGGTGGCCCACATCAACACCAGATCGGGCTCCAGTGCCACAACGGCCTCCACACTGACCGACTGGGCGCTCCCCAGAGGCGGCAACTTTTGGGCTTCCGGTGGATAGTCACTGTAATCCACCGCCGCCAATAATTGGTCACCCGCGCCGGCGCTGTAGACGTTCTCCACGATATGCGGTGCCAGCGCAATCAACCGCTTGGCCGGCTGCTCCAAAGTGATCTCCCGGCCCAGATCATCCGTTACCTGAATCTGGGCCAGTGCATGGAGCCCGAGGGATAAACCAAGCAGCAAAATAAACGCCGTCAAAAACCGACGAAACAAACCCTTACGTTTACCCATTGGCCAATACCACCGGTTTTCCCGTTTTCGGATGGGTAATCACCTCCACCTCCGTATCAAACAGATCCGCAATCAGCGCCGTATTCACAACCTCATCCGGCGAACCATAGGCCACCCGACCACCGTCTTTGAGTGCCAGAAGATGATCGCTGTAAGCGGCGGCCAGGCTGATATCGTGCACCACCATCACCACCCCGACCCCCCGATCGGCAAAGGCCCGCACCGCCTGCATCAGCTGGCGCTGGTGGCCCAGATCCAGTGCCGCCACCGGCTCATCGAGCAGCAGGAGCCGACCGGCGGCGGTATCCGGGCGCCAGATCTGGGCCATCACCCGGGCCAACTGCACCCGCTGCTTTTCACCGCCCGACAAGGACGGATAGAGCCGCTCGGCCAGGTGCGTAACATCCAGCGCCGCCATGGCCTCGGCACACACCTGTTCATCGATAAGCACGCCAGTACTGTGGGGCGTGCGCCCCAGCGCCACCACCTCAGACACGGTAAACGGGAAGGCCAGCGGATTGGACTGGGTCAGCACCGCCAACGCCAGGGCCTTCTCGCCCGCGGGCCAGTGCGCCAGCACCCGATCGTTGAACCGGATTTCCCCCGCGCTCGGACTCAGGTCGCCACTGATGGCGCGCAGGAGCGTGGTCTTACCCGCACCGTTGGGCCCGATCAACGCCAGGATTTCACCCGGCTGCACCGCCAGTGACACCGAGGAGACCAGTTCGCGCTCGTCAATACAGACACTCAGTTGATCGATGTGCAGTAATGACATGGACTAAGCCCCCTCAAAGCGGCGCTGGCGCAGCAGGGAAATGAAGAATGGCGCCCCCAACAGGGCCGTCACCAGGCCCACGGGCAGTTCGGCCGGGGCCATCACGGTGCGTGCCGCCACATCCGCCAGCAACAGCAACACCGCGCCCCCCAGCGCCGACAGGGGCAACAGGTAGCGATGATCCGGCCCGACCCACAGCCGGATCATGTGCGGCACCACCAGCCCGACAAAGGCGATGCTGCCGGCCACCGCCACTGAGAGCCCGACCCCCGCCGCCACCAGAATGATCAACCGGGTTTTCAGCCGCTCGACATCCACCCCGAGGTGGCGGGCCTGAGACTCACCCAGAAGCAGCGTATTGAGCGCCCGCCCGAAGGACGGCAGAGCTAGCAGTGCCACGGTCAGAATACCGCCGGCCAATAGCACCCGGGTCAGGTTGGCCCCCTCCAGGCCGCCCATACGCCAGAGGCTGATCCGCCGGAGCATTTCGTTGTCCGCGAAGTACTCCAGCAACCCGGTGGCGCTGGCCGATAGAGCGGACACCGCGATGCCCATCAGCAGCATGGTGGCCACGGAGGTGCCATTGATGCCGGTCGCCACCCGATAGACCAACCATACGGTGAGCAGTCCACCCAGAAACGCTCCGAGGGATACCAGGGACATACCAGCCACACCGGTCAGCACCCCACTCATGCCCGTGCCGAGCACAATCATCAGGCTGGCACCCACGGAGGCGCCGGCGGTCACGCCGATCAGGGAGGGGTCCGCCAGTGGGTTGCGGAACAACCCCTGCAGGATAGCGCCGCACAGCGCCAGCAGTGCTCCCACCGACGCTGCCAGCAAGGCGCGCGGCAATCGGATGGCCTGCACGATCTGCGCGGTGTGCCCGGGCACCTCCAGTCCCACCAGGGCCTTGAGGACATTGACCGCCCCCAGGTTCACCGAGCCCAGCCACAGCGAGAGCAGTGCGCTGACCACCAGCGCGCCCCCCAGGACAATCGTACCCTGACGGCGCCGGCTCTGGCGGGTGCGGGCGAGCACCACCACGGTCAGTAGTCCACGCCCCGACGGGCTTTGATCCCGGCGTTGAAGGCGTGCTTGATATCCTTCACTTCCGAGACGGTATCCATCAGTGCCTGCAGTTCAGCACCGCCACCCCGCCCGGTGACCACCACACTCTGATGAGCCGGCCGGTTCGCCAGGGCCGAGAGCACGGTGGCCTCATCCAGATAGTCAAAGGCCAGCATGTAGGTCAGCTCATCCAGCACCACCAGATCCAGCGCGGGGTCATTGAGCATCTCCGCCGCCTGGGCCCAGGTCCGTTCGGCGGCGGCAATATCACCGCTGCGGTCCTGGGTGTCCCAGGTAAAGCCAGTGCCCATCTGGTAAAAGCGCACCTGGGGGAGCTGCTCTTTGAGGTAGATTTCCTCCCCGGAGAGCTGCTCGCCCTTGATGAACTGGACCACGCCCACCGTCTGGCCATAGCCCAGGGCACGCAGCACCATGCCGAAGGCCGAGCTGGATTTACCTTTGCCATTACCGGTCAACAGAATGGCCACACCGCGATCGGTATCCGCCTCGGCGATGCGGGCATCCACCCGGGACTTCTGTTTTTCCATGGCGGCCTTGTGACGGGCCGCCTTGCGCTCTTCGTTCATGTCACTCATGGAGTGTCCTGTCGTTAAAACCTAAAAGGTGAACTCTACACCGGCATAGCCGGCCGCGCCGCTGGTGTTGTAGTTGAGGGTTTCGACATAATCCTCATCCAGCAGGTTTTCCGCGCGCACAAACACCACCATACCGTCAATGACCTGATAGCGCACATTGGCGTTAACCACCTGATAATCGTCCAACTCGGTGGTGCCCTCTTGCCGATCCCGGGATGCGCGCCAGTCCAGCGCCACCGTGAGTGCCTCCACCGGCGAGTAGCGCAGACCGAGATTGGCCAGATGACGCGGCTGCAGTGAGCGAGGGTTGCCATCGCCGGCTTCGGTATCCACGTAGGTATAGTTACCCACCAGTTGCCACTGGTCAGCCAAAGGCACCTCGGAATTCAGCTCTACCCCTCGGGACTCACTGGTGACGCCATCTTGCAGATAACCGCTGTAGGCGATCATATCGAAAAAGATTTCGTCTTCGATTTTCTGATCAAACCAGACCGCTTCCAGGTGCAGGCCATTGCGTCCGAAATATTCGACACCCAGATCCAGACCTCGACTCTCTTCGGCGTCCAACGACGGCGGTGGAAGTTCCTGTGATCGGTTATAGTCGATTTCCGACAGGCTGGGTGCGCGGAACCCGGTACCCAAAGCCGATTTGAACTTCAGCTCACCACTGGACAGCGGCACCCGGTAAGCAGTGCTCAGACGATAGCTGGTGTGATTGCCAAAATCGTCATTATCATCCTGACGCACACCGGCGGTCACAAACCACTGTTGCTGATAAGCACCCTGATACTCGAGGTAGGCCCCGCGTTGCTCGCGCTCCAGGTCCATCACCTCATCGCGGCGATGCTCGGCGCCGTACACCAGAGTGTGAGAGTCGGCAAGATCCACTTTACCGTTCAGTTCCCACTTGGCGATTTTCCCTTCGGTTTGATAGGACACAGCGCCATCGGCGTAGTTGATCCGGTCCACATCGGTCTGAGAGTAAGCAAAGGTATTGGCGCCGCTCTGATTACGGTGGGTAATGCTGGCCCGCGCGTTGGTTTGCTCAAACTGATCAACGCAGTCTTGCGTCGCTACCGGGAAGCCGCAGTTATCAAATTCCGATGTGCCTTCGGTATCACGCACGACGATCTGCGCCCGCAAATCCCGATCCAGATTCCAACCACCGCGCGCGTGCAGCGTGGTGTTTTCGTAGCCATCGGCCTCCCCGGTGGGATCGTCGGATCGAGCGCTGAAACCCTCGGTATCGGCGCGCGCGGCCGAGAGATAAAAGTCGCCCTGCTCATTACCACCGCCCACATAACCGGAATAATTCCGGGTATCGTAGCGGCCTCCTTCAACACTCAGGCCCGACTGCATTCCGTCGTTGATATGATCGGTGGTGACGTTGAGTACACCGCCCGCATCCGCGCCGTACATCATGCCCTGGGGGCCACGAAGCAGCTCGACCCGGGCAACGTTGGCCGTCAACAGGTGATGCACCTGACTGCTCGACTGAGGCCCCGTGGGGTCGGTGATGTCCACCCCATCCACGCGCACCAACGTCCGGAAACCGGACTCACCGCGCACCCGCACCGAGCTGGCTTTACCCGGCCCACCGGCATTGGTAATGGACACCGACGGCATGGTCCGCAGCGCGTCGGCCAGAGACTGTACGCCCAGGTTTTTCAGGTCCTGTTTGTCCAGCACGGCGACCGAGCTACCCAATTGGCGCAGCGGTGTTTCGGTCCGGGAGGCGACCACCACCAGGGTTTCCAACGGTGAGTTGGCCGACGCCGGGTCAAAAGAGGCTTGGGATGATTGGGCCACGGCGAGCGCCGGGACCGAGGCAGCGAAGACCGCTGCACTGAGTACAGATGTTTTAAACACAGTAATCCCCTATGTTTGATCAAAGACAACATGGGGAGGGAGGAAACGCAAAGCGACGCGGCTGCGCGGGGCAGCACGTGAAGGATTGCCGGATGGTAGCCCTCCGCTCCATCATAGAACGCGACAGAGGGCCGGTATCGGGCTTACAGGGCCATGATTCACCCTGATCACCGTTGCGGGGGCAGCGCTGGATTGTCCAGACTTCCCGTTTAACCTGCTCAGCCTCGATAGGAGTCGGGGGCAGCAGGCACCCTGTGTCGAGGCGGCAATGTAGGGGAGCGCCGCGGGAAAGTCAACGACGCACAGGCGGTACCCCCAAGGAGGCAGGCTTGCCGCTACTCCGTCAGTCGGGCATAGGCGCGGTAGCGATCCCGAATGTGGCGCACATAACTCACCGGCTCATGGCCGCGCACAAAACCAAATCGGGCCTTCTGGTAATAGCGCGGTTGGGTGAGCAACAGCATGGCTTTTTCCACGTGGCCAAACCACTGGTCCGGATCCCACCCCTGTTGGTCCGCCAGGCGGCGGGCGTCGCGCACATGTCCCACGCCGGCATTGTAAGCCGCCAGGGAAAACCACATCTGCTCGTCCACCGGTAGCCGCTCCGGGAATCGGTAGCGCAGCCAGTCCATGTACTTGACGCCGGCATGCACACTGACTTCCGGATCATCCAGGGGAGACAGCCCCAACTCATTTCCGGTGCGGGGCATGACCTGCATCAGGCCCTTGGCTCCCACCCAGGACACCGCCGCCGGATCAAACCGACTCTCCTGATACATCTGCGCCAGGATCAGGCGCCAGTCAAAGCCATACTGCTCCGCGTAGGATTGGGCCAGTTCATCCCAGGGTGACAGCGCACCATCTTCCGAGACATCCACCCGTCCGGCCCGCTGCTCGCGGATGCGGGCGTCATCCTCAAAGTAACGTTTGTACAGAATGTTGTAATGCAGACCACGGTATTCCTTTTTCCAGAACGCATTCACCGCCGCCAGCAACTCCGGATTCTCGGGGCGCACCGCCCAACCCTGATTGGTGGGATCACCCAGGGGCAACAGACCCTGAATATCGTCCCGCCAGGTCAGCTCCGACTGCAGAATATGGCTGTCGGCGATGGTCAGGTCATAGGTGCCATCGGCCACGCGAGCCAGAATATCCTCCGTTTCCATGGTGGAAGAGACCGGCGCGAGGGTCACATCCACCCCCCGCTCCCGGATCGACTCGGCTGTTGACCAATAGCTGCTGGATCGGCGCAGGTGCAGGGTACGGCCCGCCAGTTGTTTGAGCGAGTCAATGGCCGGCTCGTCCGCCCGACCCACGAGCGTCTCGGTGGCGTAGTGGTAGGGACGGGAAAAGGCCACCCGATCCGCGCGCTCGTCCGTGCGCGTCATGAAGGCGGCAATCATATCCCCACGCCCCTCGTTGAGCATCGGGATCATCGCCTCGTCACTGTCGGCCACGACCATCTGCAGACGCACGCCCAGGCTGTCAGCAAAGCGCTTGGCCAGTTCGTACTCAAAACCGACCAACTCCCCCCGGTACAGATAGTAAGTAGCGCCGTTGTTCCGGGTAATCACCCGCAACACCTTGCGTTCCTTGATGCCCGTCAGATCGTCCGTATGAGCCCGGATATCGGTGCGTGTCAGGCGTTCGCGGGTCAGAAAGCGATTGAGTTCTTCAAGCAACGCGGTATTGGAGGGGCGAATCGCCCAGGCCAGCGGGCGTCGCTCCCCCAGGGTGAGCTGCACCTGTACATCGTCCCGGTAAGTACGGACCACGTCCATGACATTACTGTCCTGCAGCGCAAAATCGTACTCGCCCGCCACCAGGCCATCGAGCACCTCGTCACTGGTCATGGTCGAGGGCAGCGGCACTATTTCGATGTCCTGGTCTATATCCGGCACCTCGGCAAAGTAGGACTCGGCCAACTCCCAGAAACTGGTATCGCGCATGACCCCGACCCGCCGGCCACTCAGGTCCGCGACACCCTCGGGGGCGGGCTCTCCGCTGCGTCCCACCAGAACTTCCCGGGTCTGATCAATCCCCAGAGTAAACCCCACCTGCTCGGCCCGCTCGGGGGTCACCGTGAGGTTGGCCGCCACCATATCGCCCCGACCGGCCAACAGCTGCGCCAACAGGTCTCCGTACTCGGGAACCGAAATCACCACAGGCTCCAGCCCCTGTTCCCGGGCGAACCGCTTGGCCATCTCCCGCTCCACATCCAGCGGATAGCCGGCCCGCGGCAAATACTCATCCGCGGCCCGATGCACCAGAATCCGGAATTGCCCCCGGGATTTCAGCGCGTCGAGATCACCCGTCTCGACATAGCCATCTGGGGTATCGGGCACCTTTTCGCCCGCCGGGGAATTGTCACTCTCGGAGCCGTCCTGACTGCAACCGGCGATGGACAGACACATCAGTGACAAGCCCCACAGAAATGCGCGCATAGTGATCCTCTCAATCCGGTAGTGGGATTATTTGCTACAGTCTACTGTCTGAGCTTTCAGATTGCACAATCAGCACCCTCGGGACCCCCGGTCAGGGGCACAGCGGATAACATCGGAGTGAAAGGATCAAGCATGGATACTCAAGGGCAACGCCGGCGGGCGGCCAGACTCATCTCCCCTCTTATTTTTGGCCTTGGCCTGTTGGCGCTCACCGGCTGCCAGCCCGGCGGGCTGAGCGAAGACCAAACCCTGAGCGAACAGGAGACCGCCGCGCTGCTGCAATCGCTACCGCCACTGCCGGCCGCTTCCGGGCCCGCAAAAACCGATACCACGGCCGATACACCCGCCCCACCGACCGGACCGACCGCCGAGCCCGCCTTCCCCAGGCCGAACGACCTGACACCGGACGAGAACCCTTCAGCTCCGCATTTGGTGCGCTATGCGCCGGAGGGTGACGTCGAGCGGGCCGCATTGGTCAGCCTCACGTTTTCCGAACCCATGGTGCCGCTCACCCGCCTGGAGCAGACGCTGGAAAAAGACATTCCCGTCACCCTGACCCCCGAGGTTGAGGGGCAGTGGCGCTGGCTGGATACCCAAAGCCTGGTCTTCGAGCCCACCGGTGATGCCTTGCCCATGGCCACGGACTACACCGTGACCCTTGAGGAGGGTTTTACCTCCGCCGCCGGTGTTCCCATGGCCACCACCGCGCGGTGGCAATTTGCGACCGCGCCCCTGGCTGTCACCGACTTTTACCCCGGCGACAACGCCGTCACCGGCAAGCAACCCGTTCTGGTCCTGATCTTCAATCAGGCCATCGACAAAAACCAATTGCTTGAGCATGTGAGCCTGAAAGATAAGCAACACACCCACGCACTGAAACGGGTCGACCCGGATACCCTGGCGCAGGACGAATACAAGGCATTGATTGACGACGTGCCGGCCGAACAGTGGCTGGCCCTGACCCCCTCCGAACCACTCCCCTGGAATCAGACGTTTTCACTGACCTTGGCGCAAGGCACTCCGGCCAAGGCCGGCAACCGGCTGACCAAAGCCGACCAAGCATTTTCCTTTCGCACCGCCGGCCCATTGCGGATCGAGCGTAACGACTGTGCCGAGCGCGAGTGCACACCCGATGAAGGGGTGTCGTTACAATTCAGCCATCGTCTTTCCGAAGACTGGGACAAATCCCGGCTTGAGGTATCCCCCGACGTGGACGGGCTGGAGATTTCTCACTACGGCACCTATATCCAATTGCGCGGCTCTTTTCAGCCGGAGACCGAATACACACTGACACTACCCGCTGGCACGACAGACGAGTTTGGTCGGGCGCTGGAAGAAGACCTGGTCACGAAGGTCACTATCGCCTCCTACCCTCCGATGTTCACCCTGCCCGGTCAAGATTTGATTACCCTGCCCGGGGCCTTTGCCACGCTGCCCATCGTCAGCCGGAATATCCAGACACTGGACATTGAAGTCCGCCAGGTCACACCAGACGACTGGTCCGCCTTCCAGCGCTACCGCCTGAACTACCGTCGAGCAGTTGATAAGGAAAAGCCGGAGAAGCCCGGCACATTACTGGATAACCACACCCTGACACTGGATGCCGAAGCGAACACAATGACGGTCACACGCCTTTCGCTGGATTCGTGGTTGAACGAGGAGGGCTTTGGCCACCTGTTGGTGTTTGCGTCGTCCCCTGAAATGGACAACAAAGACAATGGCCGATACCGCTATAACCAGGCCCAATCTGGTCAATGGCTGCAAGTCACCAATCTTGGAGTAAGCACCTACGCGGAACGCGATCGGGTCACCGCCTGGGTCACCGACCTGACCACGGGCACGCCCATTGCGGATGCGCGGGTACACGTCGGAGCGATCAGCGCATCAACCGATGACAATGGACTGGCTTCATTGCCGTTATCGGACAGAGAAGATCATTCGTCGTTGATGGTTGAGAGCCAGTCCGATCAGGCTCTGTTTCAGGCGCACAGCCTGTCGCCGCTTTACCGGGACGAATACAACTACTATCGTTACCCGACGTTCACCTTCACCGACCGCCAACTCTATCAACCTGGCGAGACCGTCCACCTGAAAGGCCTTATCCGCGAGCGCGGGTTCGGCGTCGAGGGCGACCTACACTACCCCGAGGATCTGACCCATCTGGAGTGGACGGCCTACGATGGTCAACGCAATGAACTCGACCAGGGGCGGCTACCCTTGAGCGAGTCCGGCGCTTTTGACCTCTCTCTACCGCTGCCCAGTAGCGCCGCGTCCGGTTCGGCCGCAATTGAACTGCGCCTGTTCCGCGGTAAGAATGAAATAGATGAATATTTTGGTGGCCACAGCTTCCGCATCGAGACCTTCCGCCGCCCCGAATACAAGGTCGACCTGAATTTCAGCGCCGAACGCCCTATCGCACAAGCGCCCTTACAGGCCACGGCCCGGGCGAGCTACTATGCCGGTGGCCCACTGCCCAACGCTCCGGTGGACTGGCAACTGACCCTGAATACGGCTCGCTATGCACCGCCGGGCTGGTCCGATTACCATTTTGGTCGCGTCCCCCCAATGTGGCGGCACGGCTTTTGGCCCCAACCCGAGGAAGCCCGCTGGCAGCACCAGGCTTCGGGGCAAACCAATACCGAAGGCGAACATCGGTTGAGCATTGCACCCAACAAGGCGTTGGATTTTTCCGATCTGTTGTTTCCCCATACACTGGATGTGACCACGACCGTTACCGACGTCAATCGGCAACAGTGGAGTACCAACGACTCTTTGCTTGTGCACCCGAGCCAACACTACGTCGGGTTGCGCACCGAGCAACGCTTCGCGCATATCGAAGACACCATCACCGTTCAGTGGGTGACGGTCGATATCGACGGCAACGCCGTGACCACGGATGCGCCCGACATTGAGGTGGAACGTCTGGCCTGGGAAGACGGCGACTGGCAGACACAGGACACCCTCAACTGCACGCCGTCAGATAAAAAACAGACCTGTGAATTCAGCCCCGCCGACAGTGGGCAGTATCGGATTTCCGCCACGGTGACGGACACCGAAGGCCGTCAAAGCCGCTCACAGATTCACCTTTGGGTTGCCGGCCCAATGAACGACATCGGGCCCACCTATGAGGAGCAACCGCGCGTCCAACTGATCCCCGATCAGGATGAATACGCCCCGGGTGATACCGCCAACGTTCAAATACAGACACCCTTCACCGAGGCGCACACGCTGGTGACCGTGCAGCGCCAGGGGCTGGTCGAGGTGGACTATCACTACCTGGAGGACGGCACCCATACGCTGGAAGTACCCATCAAGGACAACTACCTGCCCCAGTTGGTGGTCACCGCCGAAGCGATTGGCGGAACACCTGCCGAGGGCCAATCATTGCCGCAGATGGCGGTCGGAGAATTGACACTGCCGGTCAGCAGCGCCCATCGCCAATTGAGCGTCGAGGTCACCCCGAGTGCGGAAGCCTTTAAACCCGGCGACCCGGTTGAGGTGTCCACCCGGGTAACCGGCCCGCAGGGCGCGCCCGCATCGGACGCGGAAGTGACGTTCTATGCGGTTGATCAGGCGGTATTGGATATGGCGGGCTACACCCTGCCCGACCCACTAACTGAAATGTATAGCGCGGTCATTAACGGTGTTTTTGAATACCGGTCGCGAGCGGAGATACCGCTAGTCCCAAAAGACGCGAACGACGGTCTAGTCGAAGAAGTCATGGTTTCGGGAGTACGCGCCATAGAAATGTCGATGGCCGTAGATCGCGGCCCCGGCGAAAGCGCAAACCCGACCGTCACACTGCGCCAGAACTTCAGTGCCCTGGCCACCTTTGAATCCACGGTTACCCTGGATTCAAAAGGCGAGGCAAATGTCTCCTTCACGCTACCGGACAACCTCACCCGCTATCGCATAATGGCGGTGGCCCACACCGAGCAGCAGTTCGGTGCAGGGGATGCCCAGATAGACGTTGGCTTGCCCCTGATGGTCCGCCCTTCCCTGCCGCGCTTTCTGAACCTGGGCGACCGGGCCGAATTGCCCGTCGTGGTACAGAACACCACCGACCAGGCCATGACCGTTGAGCTCGCGCTGCGGGCCAGCAACCTGACACTGAGCGGCGCCCCCGGACGACGGCTGACCATTCCCGCCAACGACCGGCGCGAGGTCCGCTTCAGTGCTGAACCGATTCAGGTGGGTGAAGCCCGCGTACAGGTGATCGTCCGTTCCGGCGAGCGACAGGACGCGGCCGAGGTCGCCGTTCCTGTTCAACGCCCGGCTACCGACGAAGCCTTTGCGCAATACGGCAGCCTGACCGGGGGCAACAAATTCCTACAAGTCAGCATCCCCGAAAACGTCTATCCGGATTTTGGCGGCCTGAGCCTGACTACCAGCAGCACCCAGTTCCAATCCCTGCAGGACGCCTTCCTGTACCTGTACGACTACCCCTACGGCTGTGCCGAACAACTGGCCTCACGCCTGATGGCCATTGCCAGCCTGAATGAATTACTGGGCACATTCAATGCGGAAGGCTTACCGGATGAGGCGGCCATACAACAAAGTGTTGGCGACCTTCTGGGCCGATTGGAAGAGCAGCAGAATCGCGATGGCGGCTGGGGCTTCTGGGTGCGCAATGAGACGTCTCAGACGTATCTGTCAGTCCACGTCACCCACGCCCTGTTGCGAGCCCGGGAAGCGGGCTACGAGGTTCCAGCCAGGGTTCTGGAGTCGGCGCTGAGCTATACCCGCTCCGTCGCCCAGCAACTCCCCAAATCCATGGCGGAAAAACCCGGTAATAGCGTGCTTGCCTACAGCATCTATGTGCAGGCCCTGGCGGGTGACTCAGTTGCCTCCGCCGCCATCGATCATTTCCGGCAGACGGAGAGCGAGCTGAGCCTTGAAGCCATGGGCTGGTTATTGAGCGCCACGGCCAACGAGCCGAGTGCGAAGCCGCTGCACGAAAACCTTCTGCGCCACCTGACCAATCAATTGCGAGAAACTGCGGCCACCGCCTCTTTTGTGGAAGACTATGCCGGTGGCGGGCACTGGGTACTGCACGGCAGTCGACGCACCGACGCGGTGGTTCTGGACGCACTGCTAAGCGCCCGCCCCGACAGTGACCTGATCGAAAAACTCGCGCGCGGGTTGGTCAACCACCGCCGCAATGGCCACTGGGGCAACACTCAGGAAAACGTCTTCGTCCTGCTCGCCCTGAAACACTACTTCCAGGCCCGGGAAGCCGAAGTGCCCGACCTGACCGCTCGGGTCTGGTTGGGTGACCGCTACCTCGGTGAACAATCCTTTCAGGGCCGGGGCGGCAAGCCCACCCGCACCGGGGTTTCAATGAGTGAACTGCAAAGCGGCGAACCCACAACCACTCTGGCACTACAACACGAGGGACAAGGTCGTCTCTACTACCGAATCGGAATGGAATACGCCCCGGCGGATTTACAACTGGATGCCGCCCGACACGGGTTTCAGGTGGCGCGCCACTATGAGGCCGTCAATGATCCTGACGATGTCACACAGGCCGACGACGGCACCTGGAACATCAAAGCCGGCGCCGCCGTGCGTGTGACGCTCACCCTCACGGTTCCCGCCCGGCGCCACCACGTCGCCCTTACCGACCGCCTGCCGGCGGGCTTCGAAGCACTCAATCCCGCCCTGGAAACCAGTGCGCCGATCCGGGAGAACGAACGAGGAATCATGGGCAGCCGAACCCGACCCGGTCACTGGTACAACCACCAGCAACTGCGCGACGACCGCGCCGAAGCCTTCAGCACCCAGTTGGAACCCGGCGTATATCACTACGAATACACCGCGCTGGCCACCACGCCCGGTGAGTTCGTGGTGCCACCGGCCAAAGCCGAAGAGATGTACCAACCGGAAACTTTCGGCCGCTCGGCCACAGAAACCGTCCGGGTGGTCGAAACACCATGATGGCCCGCAGAGCCCGTAGGTCGGATTAGCGCCCAGCGCGTAATCCGACAATCGCTGCCCTGCCTCCGACACACGCGGAAACTGTTCTACCGGGATGTCGGATTACGCTTCGCTAATCCGACCTACTCGATTAGCTCATAGGCCTTTTCCAGGAACTGCGGGTACAGCTCCTCGCGCTCATACATATTTCGGTAAAAGAGCGCGATCATGTTCTTATCCGGGTCGATAATATAGGCCGTGCCCAAGAGTCCGCCCCAGGCGTAAGCGGAGTCGGATACCGCCGGTACCGGCTCCTTCTCATCGTTGTACAGCTCAAAACCCAGACCAAACTCAAACGGTTGGCTCGCCTGCGGCAGGCGATTCACCGTGGTCATCAGCTCCACGGTTTCCGGTTCGAGAATCCGCTGGCCGTTAAACTCGCCCTTGTTCAACAGCATCTGGCAGAACTTGGCGTAATCCTCGATCGGGCCATTAAGACCAATGGCGCCCTCCGCGTAGGTCTGCTGTTCGGTGACGGCACCCTTGATATACAGCTCCGTACCCGGCACCAACTCACCGTCGATTGCACGGTAAGGTTTGACGAAGCGATCAAAATCTTCCGGTGCATGAAACCAGTCGGTATCGTCCATACCCAATGGGTCCAGCACGTTTTCCTTCACGTAGTCACGCAGCGGCTGCCCGGAAATCCGCTCAATCAGATAACCCAGCATGTTGGTGCTCAGGTGATAGTGCCACTCCGCGCCGGGATCAAAGCCCAACGGGTACTCCGCCAACGCGAGCATTTCCTCTTCCAGATACTCTGCGCTGAAATCCCCACCGGAGGTATGCTGACCGATGGGTACGAAATCAGGCTCCTTTCCGCCAAAACCGAGAAACCCCATGGGCTCCCCACTGTGCTGCTTACGGAGCTCCCCCGCCAGATGGGCATCGAAACCCGCCGTATGCGCCATCAGATGAACAAAAGTCATCGGCGTCTCAACCGGTCGGGTCTCATAGCGACCGTCGTCGTGAAGCTCGGTAATGACCTGATCCGGAATACCCGGAAAATACTTAGAGACAGGATCATGGATATCCACCAGTCCCTTCTCCACCAGCGTCATAAACGCGACAGTCGTCACCGCCTTGGTCTGGGAGAAAAGCGCGTAGTAGTCATCCACACTGGCCGGCACGCCCGCCTTCATGTCCTTCCAGCCAAAGGCCTCGGAATACAGCACCTTCCCGTCCCGGGCGACGAACGCCGCCACACTGTTGGTTTTCTTCTCCTCCACAAAGGATTTCAGCAGCGCATCAATCTCTGCCGCCTTGGCCGGATCAGCGCCCACCTGAGCAATGTCCAAAGGGTACTCGAAGCCCTTTGAGGTCTCCGTAGTGGTACAGCCTACCGCCAGCAACACCGGAACCAGCATCGCCCATCCAATCGTCATTATTTTTTTCATCCGTCGCTCCACTCTCTGTGTTAGACATAGGTCGTTTATGGTACCGTCATTATACGGTATACATCATACAAATCGTCACCCACGCTCAGCCACAGACAGGTTCTTACCATGAGCAACCACGACGACCACCTTATTGTTTACTACGACGGCGCCTGCCCCCGCTGCGTGGCCGACCGCCAGCGCTATGAGCGCTTGGCGGGTAGCGCCGGCGAAGCCGTCCAATGGGTCGATATAACCGGCCGCGATGACGAACTGAAACAGCGTGGAATAGACTCCGACAGGGCCCTGCGCGAACTGCATGTGCAAGATGGCGAGGGGCAGATACACCGGGAGCTGGATGCCTACATCCTGCTGATGCGAAAAACCCGTCTGTTGCGACCCGTAGCGTGGCTGATCGGCCTTCCCGGCATTCGCGGGTTATTGTCCCGCAGCTATCACGCCTGGGTGGACCGTCGCTTGAGGGAAAGTGGGCGGTTATGATAAAGAGGGACTATTACAACTTACTTATCCAGAAGACCGCCCCGACAAACATGCTGATCAATCCTTGCATTCATACCTTAAAGCGTTTCGACATAGACATCCATAGCGCGAAATGCTTGTACTAAGCTGTCCCGAGACAACCAATCAACCTCGATTTGCCCCATACTTCTCGCAAACTTAAAACTCATAGTTTTCTGGGCCTACGTGTTAGCTATTTTGGTGAAATTCACTTTAGACTGCCCAATATCAGCTAAGCAATATTTCGCTGATCGCACTCAACTCTCTTCGTCAAAAGAGTCATCAACCAGCAGTAACGTTTCGCAGACCTAACAGATGGCCCTAATACCATAGCTCCACTTGAGATAATTAGCTGTTAACCAATTTATCCTGTTTGACACTCTTAAGGATGTCGTCAATGGTTGCACTGGAGTACTTTACCCTCATTCTCTCAAGAAACATTGGTTCGACATCGCTGACAAATCCTAAAAGCCCCTGCAATCGGTGAACTTCGTTCATCGGAAGAAGCCCTGTTTTAAACTTATGAATTAGAGCCTTAACCTCTCTTTTTCTCAACCTTCCGACAGAGAGCTCGCCTTGGTTCGTTAGAACAATCCCAGTCACTCGCCTCTGATATTTTTTTGATAGGTGAGTCCTCTTAGCATTATTGAACCTCAGATTTACATAAGGAAAGTCCGAAGAAATCTGTCGTACTTTAGGCTCAATCAAGGAGGACACATTTGGAACAGAAGTTGAGAAAGTTAAGTCATCCGCATAACGCGTGTATGAAATGCTGTTTTCAAAACACCAGTTGTTAACTGCCTCATCAAACGCATACAATATAGCGTTTGATATTGCCGGAGAGCTCGGCGCCCCCACACTCAAACATAAATCCTCTCTATGTTTATATTTTATACAAGAAGCTCTTGCAATTTTTCTTAAGCTTTCATCAGAGTAACTATCGGATAACTTGCGTAACAGGAAGTCAAACAACCCCGCCTCCTTAATAGATGTAAAAAAATCCTTAAAATCTAATTTAACTAAATACTTATTTTTTTTATGCCACGTGGCATTATCCTTAATACCCAAACCTTCTCGGTAGGACTTCACAGCCTCATGAACAGGAAGCTGATTAAAAATATTATCGACAAGCCACCGCTGTATATACTTAACTTCCCTGGCTGGTTGAGCAATCTTTCTTTGCCCACCAGTTTTCTTTGGAATGAAGAAAATTTTGTAAGCATGAGGAGCACGATTTATAAGCCGATCGACTTGAAATGCGCTAACATACAAATCTTTGCTAATTTGTTCAGAAATATCCAGCCCTATCATCATCACCCCCCTTTCCTTACGCTTTTCAACGCACCCAGCCTGTGCCTATCTCTATTGGCCTCATAATATTTCATGCAATCCACGCTAATCCTTAAAAGATCAATCTTCCTACCTTCAACCGGAGAAAACCTGACCTTATGAAAATCTCCAGTTACGACATAAAATGTCGAGTCGCTGTACTCCTCCCTCTTAACTAATTTAAACTTTTCTAAAAGAAAAAGTTTTCTTCGAAGAGAGTCCAGGACTATGCTAATGTTGAAGTAGGCTAGATATTCTGATATCTCAGATAGCTTGAGAGCATTGAATATCTCAATCAAATGAAATATTACAACAACCTTGTGAGCTTCACTTTGAGGTTTAAAAGTGGGACTTTTTGATAATTTACTTAACCTTTTCTCAATATCGAGCTCAATATCATTTAAAACACTTTCCTCTAAGCAAAACGCTTGGCTACGATCTTTCTCTATCACCCAAGGATATGACGCCACACTCCCTGCACGATTTTTTGTAACGTGCCTTAAAATACCTAGATTTATAAAAGAGTTCTCCTCCATAGCCCTATTTGACACAACAACCATCAGCCTATTACTTACATCTTCGACCTGAGAGAAGGCTCCTAACTCAGCAATTGCCCCCTCACTTTCGAGGACTATGACTATTAACGAGCAAATAGCAGACAACTCCTCTTCAAATTCCATCAAGTTGTGGAAAATGCCATCTGTCTGCCAGTCAGTTATTTCTTCTGGCCTGAAGCATTCATACGAGGTATGTCGGTTAGTGAGCGCATGCCGCACTGAACGAACCTGAGGATCGGGATCGCTGGGGCTTTCTTTGACAGGTACTTTGCCGCCGCAAAGTAATACAATTGGACTCGAGGTTAACTCTACTCTCAGCCTATCGAACGCTATAGATTCAAGAAACTCTACTCTAGGATCTTCCATGTCGTTAATAGAATATGAAATAGGCCAAAAAGCAACATCTTATTGTTTGAAGTTCTCCCACCTCTGATCTCCGCAGATAACATCTGTGGATCGTAATGAGCGCTGGCGCGATTGGAGATCCGCAGATGTTATCTGCGGAATAAAACCACGCAATGCAAGTAGAGTCTGGCTAAACACCCGACTAAGCTTTTATAAAGTATAAAGCTCTGTTCTCGTGGAAGAGAAATAAGTATGTATAAATTCTGAATGTTAGTCAACTGGATGAAAATAGTCTTTAAAACGAAAAAATCCCTGATTCCTTTTGAAATCAAAGGCTTAAACGATGGTATTTGGTCGGAACGGCAGGATTTGAGCCCTATTCAGCCCCTCAACATCGCTCCACTAAACGCAACTATTCCTTTAATATCAATAGGTTATAATATTTCAGAATTCACTAATTTACACTGAATACCACAACGTTTGGGGCAAATTTAGGGCACAACCTCGACACTCTCTATCTCTGTGTGTGAAACGGGATTGACTGCTTTTTGAACAACCCCAAGGACTTCTTGGCGTATTACCTCAGGTTTCGGCACCCGCCGGGCATCCCACCGGACCAGCTTGATTCCAGCCGCTTTCAGCGCCTTCGCCTTCTTCGAGTCCGCCTCCATCCGCTTGGGGTCCCGGTGTGTCGTATCGTCGATCTCGATGGCTGCCACGGTGTCCAGGTCACTGCTCACCACCACAAAATCGGCACTCATGCGGCTGATACGGTTAAACCACTGCCTAAAGTCGTGTCCCGGCTTTACGTCCATCATCTGGGATAGCTGCACCTGGGCAAAAATATAATGCTGTGGCAACGCATCCCGGAGCCTGTCAAACGCCTCTTTCTCAGCGTCTGTCAGTAGCCTGGCCTTGGTAAACGGCCAGGGAGCCTTGGGATCATACTTGAATGGGGATTTTGGGGATTTTCGGCCTTTCTTTGGCGTGGCAAGAGTAATTATTATTACTACGGCGGTACACAACAGAATAACCCACCAAAGAAAATCAAAAAAGGGCGAGAAAAAGCTAACTATATCCATATCGCTTCCTACAGTTCCAATGAAGTTGATGTGACGGCCAAATAGTATCACGTCAAAACCCGTCAGGCACCCTACGCACCCTGATTGCGCTACACTGTTTCACTATAGAAACTGGAAAATCCCTTATGTGCGGTTATATCGGCAACCTCCATGAAGCCCCCGGCGTCATTGACCTGATGGAAGAACTCGGGATACTCCTCCCCCTGCCCTACTATCAGTCCTATCAACGCCGAATGCACCCTGCCCTCATCACCCAGGAGGGCGACAAATACGTTATATCCGAAGCCATGTGGTGGTACGCCCTCAAGCGAGAAGGCGACAAACTCGTCCCGAACCCCGATATCACCAGCTTCAACGCCCGCAACCTGGACGCCCCACTCTGGCGAGACGCCATCAACCACCGGCGAGGCATCATACTCGGCACTGAGATCGGTGAATCAAAAGACGGTAAACGCCACCTGATGCGGAGTAAGGAAGGATTGGCACTGGGTGCCGTCTATAAGGACTGGGAAGCCCCAAATGGCCAGATAGTCCGCTCTATGGCTGTAATCACCAGACCGCCACACCCACGGTTTTCAGAGTATCATGACAAATCTCTCCCTGCATTTTTACCTCTGAGTAAATGTACTTTAACCTCTTGGTTAAACCCTTATAATGACGCTCATGATGTCAATATATACAACATTCTGAACACATCTAAAATCTATAACGACCTAATCATTACAAGTGTAAGAACCTTTAAAAATGGAATCACTGTAGAACCAACGTGGCATCTAACTCGAGACTAACCTAACTGCATGTCAATCTTACAATTAAGCGCACTGAATGATTCAAGAAAGTTAGTCGTACCGAAACAAACAAAGGATTTCAGGAAAAATGTTCGATCAGCTCATAAAACCCACATACAGAACCAACAAAAGGCTTTTCATACTTTTCATCTCCATATCGATATTAGCCCCAACACTTTCGTTTTTCTTACCACCTCCGCCTGAAGAAGTTGCTGACATCTGGTTCCAAAGAAGTGGATCAATAACTGTAGTATTCTCACTCCTAGCAGAGCACCAAGCATTTATTATCAACTATAAGCTTTCACCAGAAAACAACCCAATATTAACGATGGGAGACATCAAAGACTACTTTGGAAAAGTAGCCAATAGATATACCATTTATGCCTTATCCATGGCCACATTAGGAACAGTTATTTGGGGTTACGGCGACATCGTTCACCGCATAGCTTCTTAGGCTAAACAACTACAACTTACCTGAAACCATTTTCTACAAGGGAAAAAATATGATAAGCACTCGATTTCTTGAAAAAGATCGAGCAACTCAAGAAAGATGGTTTAGAATGAAGCTCCATAAAAAATTTAGCCGGAGGATTCACACCCTATTTTTGTGGCGACTTCACAGAAAGCTAAACAAAGAATTTTATATCCGAGAAAAAACAATAAACGAAGCTATTGATAGCGTAGTGTCCGCGCATAAAAAAGTGGACTCTAAACTGTTCCCAGCAACCAAAGAGTTCTTCAATATTGCACTTTACTTTTTATTGGCGGAACGAGACGTTCAAGCATTAAAGGCAGACGCATTTTGCCATCCAAATGAAACAAAAAGAAATATTGCCTTAAGAACATTGTTATTAACTATATATGAATGGGACATGAGCAAAGTAACAGGCCGAAAAATGAAATTTATCTATGATGTTTCGTCCCTCTCTGACAACCTGAAGTCAGGCTTAGCAAAATCATTAAAGGACTTAAGGAGCGCAAGAAAGTCTGTCCAGAGAAACTTTTCTGAAACCAGGCATAATACTATTGCCCATAGAGAACCAGACGCCTTTTTACAACACGAAATAATTTTCAAACTAGATATTAGAAAACATTCTGCCGAAATCACTAAATTTTATGAAGCCTCCAACAAGGTACTATCCTACCTAACGCTTTCTACACAAGAAGTAAGCACAATGACTGGGCTATTCCGCCAAATACTGAACAACAGAACCAAAGCTTGACTATAAACCTTTGCTCAGTCGTCATTCCATTTTTCCGCATTATGCTCCCACCCTTCCTGATCCTCTGGATTTATCGGCCCTTCTACTTCATCGCAGTCTTCACACAAACCGTTAATCAGATCTTTCGGATCTTCATAATTCAAGCAGTCATATGAACCGCACTTTTCCATATGTGAGTACCTAGCACCAAAACAATCGTCGCAAATTTCTTCACCGTCTACTTCCCAGTAATGCAGTACGCTATATTCGTCTCTGCAGTTATCACAAAATATATCAGTCGTGGAAGAAATATTTCTTTCTCTAATTAAAGGCATTAGTAATCCTCAATTTTTATATGAATTTACAGCTAAAAAATTCCTCTCATGCTCCCTGCCACATCCAACGGTCCGCTACCTTTGCCGCGATTAACCGACCTTCCCTTGAGTCCCTAAGCGCTCCTTCGCCTCCTTTGTCATCGGGCTGATTTGCCCAACCTCTGGTAATTCCTCACCAAACACAAGCCAATGCCTGTATTCAGGAAAACATGATGCGATTGCAGTCAACTCGGCTGCCCTCAAAGCCACCTTGCGCCGCTGCACCTGGACAAACCTCGCATAGTCCACTCCCGTCTCTTCCAGGACTGACTTTTTGCTCCGGTCTGTGAATTTAAACAATAGGTCGAACCTATCTATATCGTCCATACGACATACAAATACATTTTGGGATTATTCCAATAATATGGAATAGCCCAAACTGTTGATTAGAAACCGTTCTGCCAAAGATATGCGGTCGTTAATGTGAAACATAGTGAGACAAAGCGCATGGACTTTCAAGAACTAGTAACAGAGACCCTCCGCTACGCTCCCCCAGTCATGCCCTGGGCAAAGTTCGCCGAGTGGATTTAGATGGGTGACGAACCCATAGTAGTGGCGATTGGCTCGTATGTGGCCAAATCCGAGAGTAACGGCGGGTGCGCGCTTTGCGCTTACCCGCCCTACGCGTGGTGAGGCAAAGCTAGGACCAAAAAGGAACCAGAAACGAAAAAGCCCCTGATTCCTTTTGGGAATCAAGGGCTTAAACATTGGTATTTGGTCGGAACGGCAGGATTTGAACCTGCGACCCCCACACCCCCAGTGTGGTGCGCTACCAAACTGCGCTACGCTCCGATTTTGGCTGGCTGTGAGCGGTGCCGTTGGGGCTCTCCGTCACAGGGATGGGCATGATACCGCAAAATCGTGATTTTGCAAGTGCCTGATTTAGCGGGTTTTCAGCACTTCCAGGACTTCTTCCAGCTCGGCGATCATCTGGCCGACGAGTTGGCTGAACTGGCTGGCGTCCTGCTGGGCCGTCTCCCCTTCCATCTGCTGGCGGGCGCCGCCGATGGTGAAGCCCTGATCGTACAGCAGGGCCCGAATCTGGCGGATGGTGAGCACATCCTGGCGCTGATAGTACCGGCGGTTACCCCGACGCTTGACCGGCTTGAGCTGGGGGAATTCCTGCTCCCAGTAGCGCAGTACGTGGGGTTTCACGGCGCAAAGCTCGCTGACCTCACCAATGGTGAAGTAGCGCTTGCCCGGAATTACCGGCAATTCGTCGTTATGGCTTGGTTCCAGCATAGGCTTCTACTTTGGCCTTGAGTTTTTGTCCTGGTCTGAAGGTGACCACCCGGCGGGCGCTGATGGGGATTTCTTCCCCGGTTTTCGGGTTGCGCCCCGGGCGCTGGCTTTTATCTCGCAGGTCAAAGTTACCAAATCCGGACAGTTTTACCTGTTCGTTGCTTTCCAGTGACCGCCGGATTTCCTCAAAAAACAGCTCCACGAGCTCTTTGGCCTCACGCTTGTTGAGGCCAAGCTCGTCGTAGAGTTTTTCGGCTAGATCGGCTTTTGTGAGAGCCCCGCCCGACATAGTTCTTATCCCTATCTGAGGGTGGCACAAAACTCCTCTTTCAAGCGTTCCACTACCCGCTCGACCGAGGCGTTGATCTCTTCCTCGTTAAGAGTGCGCGAAGCGTCCTGAAAGGTCAAGCCCAGAGCCACACTTTTTCTATGCGGATCAATACCTTTGCCCACATACACGTCAAAGACCTTTAAGTCTCGCAGTTGCTCACCGGCGTGGCTTTTGACGCAATCGAACAGGCTTTGGGCCGCCACGCCCCGATCGACCAGCAGCGCCAGGTCCCGACGGACACTGGGGAAACGGGACAGCGGCTCAAAGGCCGGCTTGCGGGCGGACTTGAGCGCCGACAGGGCCAGCTCGAACACAAATACCGCTCCAGGGATGTCCAGACCACGCTGGAGCTGCGGATGCAGGGTACCGATCACGCCCACCTGGGTCTCGCCCCGGTAAATGGCGGCGGACTGGCCCGGGTGCAGGGCCGGGTGGGCACCGGGCGCCATGCGGAACTCGTCACCGGCACCAGTGAGTGCCAGCACTGCTTCCAGGTCACCTTTGAGGTCGTAGAAGTCCACGGGCTCTTTGGCGTTGGCCCAGCCCTCGGGCTGTCGACTGCCATAGATCAGGCCGGCCAGCATGGGCTCCTGACGCAGCTTACCGTCTGCACCGGGGACAAACCGCTGCCCGCTCTCAAACAGGCGCACACGCTCCTGCTGGCGGTTCAGGTTGTGCTGAAGGGTCGACACCAACCCGGGCAGCAGCGTCGGGCGCATGACCGCCATATCGGCGCTGATGGGGTTGCGCAAAGCCACGGGCTCGATATCCGGCGCAAACTGCCGGGACAGTTTGGGCTCAATGAAGCTGTAGGTGATCGTCTCCTGATAATCCCGCGCCACCAGTTCCCGGCGAATACGCTCCAGGGACAGGCGCCCTTCCGGACGGGCCGGAACGCTCATGGCCGCGGCCAGACTGCGGGTCGGCAGGCGGTTGTAGCCGTAAATTCGGGCCAGCTCTTCCAGCAAGTCCGCCTCGATGGCCAGATCGAACCGGTAGCTGGGCACCGCGAAGGTCCAGCCGGCGTCGGTCTGTTCGGTCAGGGTCAGCCCCAGACCGGTCAGGATGGCTTCCACGTCTTCATCCGGCAATTCCAGACCCAGACCACTGGTCACGCGCTCGCGACGCAGACTGACGGTGCGATCGCCCGGCAGGTGGTACTCATCCCAGGCCTTGACCAGCGGGCCGGGCTCACCACCCACCACACTCAGCAGCAGCTCGGTGGCACGTTCCATGGCCTGTTCTTGCAGCTGGTAGTCCACACCGCGCTCAAAGCGGTGGGAAGAATCGGTATGCAGACCATAGCTGCGGGCTTTACCGGCGATGGCGACAGGATTGAAAAAGGCGCTTTCCAGGAAAATGTCCCGGGTTTCGGGGCCGACCGCGCTATCGCGACCGCCCATGATGCCCGCCATGGCCAGGGGTTTGTCCTGGTCGGCGATCACCAGAGTGCCCTCGGTCAGGGTCACTTCCTGATCGTCCAGCAGGACAAGTTTTTCACCCGCCTCGGCCAGGCGTACGTCGATACCGCCGCTGAGCTTGGCGAGGTCGAACGCATGCATGGGCTGGCCCAGCTCCAGCAGCACGTAGTTGGTGACATCCACCACCGCATCGACGCTGCGCAGACCGGCGCGGCGCAGCTTCTCCTGCAGCCACAGGGGGCTGGGGCGACTGATATCAATGTTCCGGACCACGCGACCGACATAGCGGCTGCAGCCTTCCGGCGCGCTGAGGGTCACCGGCCGGGTCTCGTCGTTGACCGGTTTGACCGGAACGATCTCGGGCTCATTGACCGACAGACGATTGAGAACGCCCACTTCCCGGGCAATGCCCTTGATGCTCAGGCAGTCGCTGCGGTTCGGAGTCAGATCGACTTCGATGATCTGGTCGTTCAGGCCCAGATACTCGCGCAGGTCGGTGCCGGTGGGCGCATCGACGGGCAGCTCCCACAGGCCGTCGTCATCATCGCCGGCTTCCAGCTCGGTCTGGGCGCAGAGCATGCCAAAGGACTCTACACCGCGCAGCTTGGCTTTCTTGATTTTGAAGTCGCCGGGGAGCTTGGCGCCGACGGTCGCGAACGGCACCTTGATGCCTTCACGGGCGTTGGGCGCACCGCACACCACCTGCCGGAGTTCATCGCCCTCGCCCGCCACTTTACACACGCGCAACTTGTCCGCGTCCGGGTGCTGTTCGACCGAGACGATTTCGCCAACCACCACGCCGGTGAATTCGCCCGCAACCGGGTCAACAGCATCCACTTCCAGGCCCGCCATGGTGATCTGAGCGGCCAGTTCATCGGTGGTGATGGCCGGGTTTACCCACTCCCGCAACCAGGATTCACTTACTTTCATAATCGGACTCTTAAAACTGTTTCAGGAAACGCAGGTCGTTTTCGAAGAACAGGCGCAGATCGTTCACGCCGTAGCGGAGCATCGCCATGCGCTCCACCCCGAGCCCAAAGGCGAAGCCACTGTAGACTTCGGGATCGACGCCAGAGGCGCTGAGAACGTTGGGGTGCACCATGCCGCAGCCCATGATTTCAATCCAGCCGGACTGCTTGCACACCCGACACCCCTTGCCGCCGCAATGGGTACAACCGATGTCCACTTCTGCCGAGGGCTCGGTAAACGGGAAATAAGACGGACGAAAGCGCACGGGCACATCGGCCTCGAAAAACGACTTCAGGAATTCGTCCACTGTGCCTTTCAGGTCGGCAAAGCTGATGCCCTTGTCCACCACCAGGCCTTCAATCTGATGGAACATGGGGGTATGGGTCAGATCCGAGTCACAGCGGTATACCCGTCCCGGGCAGATGATGCGAATGGGCGGCTTCTGGTTTTCCATGGTGCGCACCTGCACGGGTGAAGTATGGGTGCGCAGCACGTGGGTATCGTCCACGTAAAAGGTGTCGTGCATCGCCCGCGCGGGGTGATGGGACGGAATATTCAGGGCTTCGAAGTTGTGATAGTCATCTTCGATTTCCGGGCCCTCTTCCACGGTGTAACCCACCGCGGCAAAAATGGCTTCGATGCGCTCAAGCGTGCGAGTGACCGGGTGCAGGCCACCGGTCTGGTTGGCGCGGCCCGGCAGGGTCACATCCAGGGTCTCGGCGGCGAGCTGAGCATCGATGGCCGCTTTTTCCAACGCCGCCTTGCGCTCGTTCAGCGCGTCCTGAACCTGATTCTTGGCTTCGTTGATTTTCGCCCCGGCCGCAGGCCGCTCTTCAGCGGACAGCTTACCCAGGCTTTTCATCTGGGCACTGATACTGCCTTTCTTGCCCAGATACTCGACCCGGACCTTTTCCAGGCTGGCCAGGTCATCGGCGTCTTGTACCTGCTTGAGCGCCGCTTCGGTCAGCGCATTGAGATTTTCCATCAGTCAAAACCCAAATTCTTTGGTTTATTCAATAAAAAAGGGGAACTGAAACCAGTCCCCCCTCTTATCGCGCTCATTCAGACACGTTACCGTGTCAGACGTTGTTGACGATTAAGCAGCCAGAGCTGATTTAGCCTGTGCAACAACGACGGCAAACGCCGCTTTGTCGTGAACGGCCAGATCGGCCAGTACGCGACGGTCGAGAACGATGTTGGCTTTCTTCAAGCCGGCGATCAATTTGCTGTAAGTCAGACCTTCAGCGCGGGACTGGGCGTTGATACGCGCGATCCACAGCTGACGGAAGTTACGCTTCTTGTTGCGACGGTCGCGATAAGCGTACTGACCGGCCTTGATAACCGCTTGTTTGGCTACGCGGAATACCCGTGAACGGGCTCCATAATAACCTTTTGCAGCCTTAAGAACTTTCTTGTGACGACGGCGTGCTTCCACACCACGTTTTACTCGAGCCATTATTTACTCCTCAAAAAATTTCCGGTTGCAACCGATCAGTTGGAACGCAACATGCGCTTGACGGCCGGGACATCAGCTGCATTCAGCATGCTGGTGCCACGCAGCTGACGCTTGCGCTTGGTGGTCATTTTGGTGAGGATGTGGCTTTTGAAAGCGTGCTTGTGCTTAAAACCAGCCGCGGTCTTCTTGAAGCGCTTGGCGGCGCCACTGTGTACTTTAGCTTTTGTTGCCATGGGATAAAAACTCCGCATTCATAGGTAAATAAACAGTAACTCAGGCAGCTAAAAAGCCCAGCTACTTCTTCTTTTTCGGGGCGATCACCATGGTGAGCTGCCGGCCTTCCATCTTCGGCTTCTGCTCGACGGTGCCCAGCTCAATCAGGTCCTGTTCGATGCGATGCATGACATCCATCCCCAGTTCCTGGTGAGCCATTTCCCGGCCGCGGAACCGTAAGGTTACCTTGGCCTTGTCCCCGTTCTCCAGGAAACGCACGAGGTTGCGTAGTTTGACCTCGTAGTCCCCTTCCTCCGTCCCTGGACGGAATTTCATTTCTTTGATCTGCTGCTGCTTCTGCTTCTTCTTGGCAGCCGCCTTGGTCTTCTTGATTTCAAACAGGTGCTTCCCGTAATCCATCACCTTACAGACGATGGGGTCGCTATCGGGCGATATTTCCACCAGATCCAGGTCCGCGGATTGTGCCGCCTCGAGCGCGTCGGCCAAGGGTACAACACCGATTTGGTCGCCATTGGGGCCAATCAGGCGCACCTCACTGGCTTCAATTTGATCGTTAATCCGAGCTTTTTTGGACTTGCCTTTAGGCGCTGGTCGTTTGATAGCTGTTATCTCCTGTTTGTTGAAAATCTGAGCTGGCCCGTCCGTCTGCAACGAGCGGGCCTGAGCCCTGCCGTTACTGGGACTGACTCCGTCCGCGCTGGGCCACATCGGCCGCCAGGCGTTCGGCGAAGTCTTCCACGCTCATTACCCCCAGGTCTTCGCCCCCGCGCGTGCGCACGGCGAGAGCCCCGGATTCCATCTCCTTGTCGCCGATCACGAGCAAATAGGGAATCCGCTGAAGGGTGTGCTCGCGGATTTTAAAGCCGATCTTCTCGTTTCTCAAGTCCGAAATGACCCTAAACCCTTTATCTCGCAAGGTTTTTTCCACTTTTTGGGCATATTCGGCCTGATTGTCGGTAATATTCATCACCACCGCCTGCTCCGGCGCCAGCCAGGCGGGGAAAATTCCCTCGTAATGTTCGATCAGAATCCCGATAAAACGCTCAAAAGACCCCAAAATGGCCCGGTGGAGCATGACCGGCACCTGACGGGAACCATCTTCGGCCACATATTGGGCGTCCAGACGGCCCGGCATGGAGAAATCCACCTGAATGGTACCCAGCTGCCAGACCCGGCCAATGCAATCTTTCAGGGAGAATTCGATCTTGGGCCCATAGAAGGCGCCCTCCCCCGGCAACTCTTCCCAATCCAACCCCTTGGCGTTCAGGGCCTCGGCCAGAGCCCGCTCGGCCTTGTCCCAGCTCTCGTCACTGCCAACCCGCTCTTCCGGGCGGGTGGACAGGCGGTAGATGATCTCGTCAAAGCCGAAATCCCGATAAACCTCGTGCAGGAAGTCGATAAAATCCGCCACTTCCGGCTGAATCTGGTTCTCGGTGCAGAAAATGTGGGCGTCATCCTGGGTAAAGCCGCGCACCCGCATGATGCCGTGCAGGGAGCCGGAGGGCTCATTGCGGTGACAGGAGCCGAACTCCGCCAGGCGCAGGGGCAGATCCCGGTAGCTCTTCAGGCCCTGATTGAACACCTGCACGTGGCAGGGGCAGTTCATGGGCTTGACGGCAAAATCCCGATCTTCGGACTTGAGGGTGAACATGCCATCCCCAAACTTGTCCGCGTGGCCGGATTTCTGCCACAGGGTCATATCCACCACCTGCGGGGTGCGGATTTCCTGGTAGTCATGGCGATGCTGCATGTCGCGCATGTAGTTTTCCAGGGTCTTGTAGATGGTCCAGCCCTTGGGGTGCCAGAACACCATACCCGGCGCCTCTTCCTGGGTGTGGAACAGGTTGTGCTTTTTGGCCAGCTTGCGGTGGTCGCGCTTTTCCGCCTCTTCCAGGCGCTGGATATAGGCCTTGAGCGCCTTTTTGTCGTTCCAGGCGGTACCGTAGATGCGCTGCAGCTGCTTGTTGCTGGAGTCGCCCCGCCAGTAGGCACCGGACACCCGCATCAGCTTGAAGTAGCGCATCACGCGGGTGTTAGGCACGTGAGGGCCGCGGCACATGTCGACGTATTCTTCGTGGTGATACAGACCGACCGCCTTTTCACCGGCGGCGATCAGGTCATCGACCAGCTCGACTTTGAAATCTTCTCCCCGGTCGGCGAACACTTCACGGGCCCGCTCGATCGGTGTCATCTCTTTGATGACGTCGTAATCTTTCTTGATCAGCTCCTGAACGCGCTTCTCGATGGCCTCCATCTCCTCGGTGGTAATGGGGTGCGGCGCGTCGATGTCGTAATAGAAGCCGTCTTCAATCACCGGACCGATGGCCATTTTGGCCTCCGGGATCAGTTGTTTGACGGCGTGACCCACCAGGTGGGCGAAGGAGTGCCGAATGACTTCGAGCCCTTCCGGGTCGCGGCCGGTGATCAGGGTAATCTCGGCGTCGTCCTCGATCAGCTCGCAGGCGTCAACCAGCTTGCCGTTGATACGGCCGCACACGGTGGCCTTGGCCAGGCCGGGGCCGATATCTTCAGCCACTTGCATCAAAGTGACCGGCTGGGAAAATTCGCGTTTGGAACCGTCGGGCAGTGTAATGACAGGCATGGTGTATCCTTGATGTCAGTGGTGACCCCTACCAAAGGCCACGTGCGTTTTGACTCCGGCGCGGCAGGCCGGAACGGCGTAAACCCGCCATTATAGAGAGGTAGTAAGCGGCATGGCAAATTACTGGTTGTTTAAGTCGGAACCGGATGAGTACGGTATCGAGGATTTGCGCAAGGAGCGGGACGGTGTGGGCCGCTGGAACGGGATTCGCAATTATCAGGCGCGCAATTTTCTGCGCGATGAGGTGGTGGTCGGTGACGGTGTGTTGATTTATCACAGTCAGTGCAAGGTGCCGGGTGTGGCGGGCACGGCCAAGGTGGTGAAGGCGGCCTATCCGGACCCGGCGCAGTTTGATTCGGCGAGTGATTATTTTGATCCGAAGGCGACGAGGGAGACTCCGCGCTGGTTTTGTGTGGATATTCAGTTTGATTCGGCGTTTGATGAGGTGGTGCCGTTGAAGGCGATCAAGCAGCAGGAGCCGTTGGGTGAGATGGTGCTGTTAAAGCAGGGCCGCCTGTCGATTCAGCCGGTCACGGCGAAGGAATGGAAGTACATTCTGAAAATGACTTCTTGATGTTGGGTGGTTTTTGGAGGGGCGGTCCGGAGTGGGGTGAACCTATCCAAGACACGCCGTAAACCCATGATGTGCATGGATGCACGAATGCCGCGATGGCATGGATGCCAAAGAGCGGCCCATGGGGGCTCGCATCGCGGGCCCCCCGGTCCACGGTCTTGGATAGGTTCACCCCACTCCGGACCTAAGTGCCACAATCATCCAAGGCAGCATGTTCGCGTAGGGCGGATAAGCGCGAAGCGCGCATCCGCCGTTACCCAGGCGTTGAGGTGACTACAGGAAGTTATTGTGGAGGCATCACGGGTATTTACGGCGGATGCGGCTTTCGCCTTATCCGCCCTACGCCACCTTAATCACGACAAATTTATTCGGTGGGAATAACGTCAAACGTCGCCACTTTACGCTCAGACGCCGAGCCCGGCTGCCCCAAGGTCAACACACCGCCATTCACCATCAGGTAATGTTCACGATTCTCCAGCGAACGGAAGGACGCACCCTCTCCCGCCAGACCGCTCACCCGCTCAAAGGTCGCCGCACGAGCGAATTCGTCGGTACCGTCGTGCTCAACAATGGCGACATCGCCGTCTTGCGCCACCAGGTAGTAGCCCATACGGGTTTCCGGCTGAAAGGAGACGGTGTTGCCGCCCTGCTCTACCAGGGGTTCGACATGCCATTTGTACTGCCAATGGTCGTCGGCATTGAGTTCGGCCAGGGTGGCTTCTTCGCCGTCGCCGTAGCGCACGTATTCATCGGTATTTGCATGACTCTGCAGCGCCTGAGCGGCGTGCGTGATGCCGGAGGCGGTGGGTGTCAGTTTCTTGATGGTGCCATCGGCGTTGTACTCCAGGAATTCCATGGAGACGGAGCGGCGGAAGTTGCCGCCGGTGGGCAGTGCGGAGGTGTGGTAGATGAAGTAGTCTTCACCCTCGTACTCCAGAATCGCCTGGTGGCTGGTGCCGCTGTCTTCGAGCACGTCCATCAGCAGGCCTTTGTATTCCCAGGGGCCTTCCGGGCTGTCGCTCATGGCGTAGGCCAGCTCTTCGGGGTAGTTCATGGCGTAGGTCAGGTAGTATTTGCCATCTTTCTCGTGCACCCAGGGCGCTTCGGTGAAGGTGCCGGGCATGTCGAACTCGACTTTGTGGACCTCGCCGTCGAACTCGATCATGTTGTCTTTGAGTTTGGCGTAGTAGAGGTGGGAGTTACCCCAGTACAGATAGGCCTGGCCGTCGTGATCAATGAACACGCTCGGGTCGATGTCGTCCCAGCTGTGGCTGTGTTCGATCATATGAGGCGCCGGCTCAGTGTCGTTGGGGTCGATCAGCGGTTTGCCCAGGGCATCTTTCCAGCCGGTGACCGGATCGTCGGACACCGCTACCCCCAGGGTATAGCCGCCCTGCCAATCGCCTTCTTCGGGCACTGGCATGCGCACCGTGGTGTACCAATAGAACTTACCGTCGCGCTCAACCGCCTGCGCGGCCCAGGCGGAGTCGCCATCGGCCCACTCGAAAATGGTGCGCGGCACCTCGCCCTCGAGGGTCCAGTTTTCCAGGTCGGTTGAGGAGTAGATGTTCCACTCCTTGAGGACAAAGAAATCCCCATCCACTGTGGCCTCGTCATGGCCCACATACAGGTAGACCTTACCGTCGTGGACCAGGGCGGCCGGGTCCGCGCTGAAGCGTTCGGTAATGATGGGGTTGTCCGCCTGAACGCCCGCCGCACCGGCGAGGCCAATCAGGGTGGCGCCCAGAGTGCGCTTGAAAGATGTCGACATGGTGTTCTCCTGCTTGCCATTGTTATGAAATCATTGGTATTCTGAATATCATAATACAATTCAAACAGAAGAATCCAGATCTAAGAGGTTATTCATAAGGCCGGGCAGGGATGGGGTAGACCTTTAAAGACACGCCGTGAACCCATGATGTGCATGGATGCACGAATGCCGCGATGGCATGGATGCCAGAGAGCGGCCCCTGGGGGCTCGGATCGCGGGTCCCCCGCTCTACGGTCCTGAAAGGTTGGTCCCAGCCCGGGCCTCAGTGCCACATTCATACTCAGTGTTGAGGTAGCGATAGTCGAATTACGCGCGTTTCGCTAATCCGACCTACTGAGCGTGCTTCGTGGATTGATCAGCTCGATACCATATGTCGGGTGCGCTCTAGGTCCTGCTCGTCGTTATCCACGAACTTGAACTGATTCCAGGCCAGTCGGATCTTGTCGTTATGGTGGAGTCGCAACCGCTGCGCCACTCGCTGATCGTTCACAAAAGTGCCGTTGGTGCTCCCCAGATCCTCCAGATAGTATTCCCGAAACTGCGGGAAATCCGGATTGGGCTTCACGCTCATGCGGGCGTGACGACCGCTGACCGCGCTATCGTCAATCAGCACGTCACACTCGGGGTGACGCCCCAGCGTCAATTCACCACCCACAAGTTCAAACTTGTGAACCGCGACATCGTCTACGAGTTGAATCAACCAAGCCATTGTAGGGTACCTTTTTGAATATAGGATAAAGATGGCACTGAGGTCTACGTCGGGGTATACCGTTTCAAGACCGTAGAGCGGGGGACCCGCGATCCGAGCCTACAGGGACGTATGTACGGCGTGTCTTGAAACGGTATACCCCGTCGTAGACCGGACTTGATGCCACAGCGGACTGTCCGCAAACATCAGAACTCTTTCTCCAGTGCCGAGCGTAATGCCTTGGCCATCTCGGCCGCAGTTGCATAGCGTTTTTCCGGCTCTTTCTGTAGCGCTTTGTTCACAATCCGCGTGGCACTGCGCGGCAGATCCTTCCGCACCTCACGCAGAGGCCGGTGCCGGCTCTGCACGATCTGATAGCTCAGCTCTGCAATCGTATCGCCACGAAATGGCAGCGCCCCGGTCAGCAGTTGGTACAGAGTCACGCCCAGACTGAAAATATCGCTCGCTGGCCCTACCCGCGCCCCCTTGAGCTGCTCCGGGGACATATAGAGAGGGCTCCCCATAATCTCGCCAGTCTGGGTCCGGGCGCTGTTGGCCACCCGGGCGATTCCGAAATCGGTCACCACCACCCGGTTTTCATCCGGGTCATAGAGAATATTCCCCGGCTTGATATCCCGGTGAACCACCTGCTGCTCGTGGGCATAGGCCAGCGCCTCCGCAACAGTAGCCATCAGCTCATAGACCTTGGCGAGCGGAAGCTGCCGGGATTGGGCGGTGCGTTCGCTGAGCGGCTCGCCACGGACGTAATCCATGGCGATAAAGGCCAACGCATGCTCCTGCCCCACGTCGTATACCGTCACAATGTTCGGGTGCCGCAACCGCCCCGCCGCTTCCGCTTCCCGGAAAAACCGCTTTTTCAGGCTCTCGCGCTCATCGGCATCGAAGGGCGCAACATTCAGTGTTTTGATGGCCACCTCCCGGGCAATATGGGGATCTCGCCCGAGATAGACGATGCCCATTGCGCCACGCCCCAACTCCCGCTCGATCTGGTAGCGCCCCAGTTGCTGGGGTACGGCGAACTCCTCCAGCACCTGGGTCTTTGCCAGGTTCGCGGTGCCTGTGCCCCCCTGCCGAGCCTCCAGCGCCTTGAGTCGTTGCGCTACGTCACGGTACATGGGCTTGCGCCGCGCGATCTCCCGGTAACAGGCCAGCGCCTCCTGGCGGCGCTGCCGGCGTTCGTGCTCTCTGGCCTGGTCGTAGAGCAGATCCAGAATAGACTCCGAGGTGGGGCAGGCTTTCAGCGCGGTCAGCGCTTCTTTCCAGTGACCGTTATCAAAGCGCTCAATCCCCAACTGACGACGCAGATACTGCGCCTGGCGATACCAGCGACGCTGGTGCCAATACGCACCGATCAGCAACAGTCCGACCCACAGGTACTGAACCGCAAGCCCGAGCGGCAGATACAAACCCTGACTGATCTGGGCACCAATCTGCCCCGCAACCAGGCCGATGGTCAGCAGCCCGGTCATCAATAGCGCGGCCACTCTGCCCATGACCGGGGTCAACCAGAGTAGATAAACCGCCAGAGCCAGAATCAGACCGGAGAAGGCCGGATAAAACCACCAGGGCGTCCGGTAGCCGCCATTGAGAAGCGCCCCGGAATGCCTGGACAGGCCCTGCTCTGCCCAGCGGTCGGTAACCTGGGGCCAGATCGAATACCATCCGCCAGTCGACGATGGGGAGGCCGGATGAGTGTAACGAACCCGCTCGGGGGTCAATGCCAAGGAGGCATCAAAGAGCATCGCATCAAGCCAGGAGGGCGATTGGAGGGATTGGGGAAGCAGGATCAGCCAGCCGCCTAGCAACAATACCAGCACGCGCAGGCTCAGTCCGTCGGCCAATCGTTCCGTGAAGGTAGCGCTCATGAAGACGGCTTATTTCTCAGCGGTGTAGTAAATGCCGGGAATCCAGCTTTTTTTGATTTTCAGGGTGCGCTGCAGCTCGTCGGAAATCTGCTCGGCGTACTGCAGCTCATGGGTTCCGACCCGAATGCTGTCTTCAACTCTCAAGGGCGCCTCGGGCACCCGCTGAACGTTCACCCAGACGCCGTTGGTGCTGTTCAGGTCCCGGATGCGGAAACCCTGAGCGGTCGCCTCGATGACGGCGTGGTGCCCACTGACCGTGGCATCATCCACAACCAGGTGATTATCGGCGCTGCGCCCGATGGTCAGGGTTTCGTTGCTGAGCTCATAGTAGCCGACACTGGCACCGTTGAGCTGATGGTGGATGTACGGCATAGGGCCCCCTGTCTGTGCCGGTCAATCCGGAAAGCGTAGCACAGGGAGCCAGGGAGGAATGTGACGCCTTTCTCCTCTTGCTGATTGAGAGCGCGGTTACCGCGCCTCAATACTCCGCATTATGGAAAACGCGCTGAACATCGTCCAGAAAGTTCAACAGTTCGACCATTTTCTCGAACTGCTCGACGTCCTCGCCCGCGATCTCGGTGGTTATCTGAGGGATGAACTGCACATCCTCAACCTCAAACTCGATCCCTTCGAAGGCCTCCTTCAGGGCGTTGCGCGTTTTGGCGTATTCGGTCTGCGGGGCAAATACCGTGATGATGCCCTCCTCGGCCTCGATATCGGTGACATCGACATCGGCGTCCGCCAGAGCCTCCAGCACCGCGTCTTCGTCCGGCCCGGAGAAACGGAAAATCGCGCTGTGGTCGAACAAGTGACTGACCGCGCCCGAGGCACCCAGTTTGGCTTTCACCTTGTTGAAGCAGGTGCGCACATCGCCGTAGGTCCGGTTGGGATTGTCGGTCAGGCAGTCGACAATGATCATGGTGTTGCCGGGCCCAAACCCTTCATAGCGCGCTACCGCAAAGTCTTCTCCGCCGCCGCCTTCGGCCTTGGCGATCGCTTTATCGATCACATGAGCGGGCACCTGCTCTTTCTTTGCCCGCTCCAGCAGAGACGCCAACGCCAGGTTGCCGGTCGGCTCGATGCCACCGGACTTGGCGCACATGTAAATCTCACGGCTGTAACGGCTGTAAATTTTGGATTTCATGTCCGAGGTTTTGGACATGGATTCTTTGCGGTTCTGGTAGGCTCTGCCCATTGGTGAATACCGGGTTCGTTTATCTGTTATTCATGCACGGCCGTCAAAAGACGGCCTACTCCCATTCGATGGTCGCGGGTGGCTTACTGGATACATCGTAGGTCACCCGTGACACACCGGAAATCTCATTGATGATACGGTTGGAGACTTTCTCCAGCAATTCGTACGGCAGATGCGCCCAGCGTGCGGTCATGAAGTCGATGGTTTCCACCGCGCGCAGGGCAATGACCCACTCGTAGCGACGAGCATCCCCAACGACACCGACCGATTTGACCGGCAGGAACACCGCAAAGGCCTGGCTGGTTTTGTGGTACCAGTCGGCGTTGTGCAGCTCTTCAATAAAAATGGCATCGGCTTCGCGCAGAATATCGGCGTACTCTTTTTTCACTTCACCCAGAATGCGCACGCCCAGGCCCGGCCCCGGGAAGGGATGGCGGTAGACCATATCGTAAGGCAGGCCGAGCTCCAGACCGATTTTTCGCACTTCGTCTTTGAACAGCTCACGCAGCGGTTCCACCAGCTGCATTTTCATGGTTTCCGGCAGGCCGCCCACATTGTGGTGGGATTTGATCACGTGAGCCTTGCCGGTTTTGGCGGCGGCGGATTCAATCACATCCGGATAGATGGTGCCCTGGGCCAGCCAATTGACGTCTTTGAGTTTGGTGGCTTCATCATCGAACACATCGATGAAGGTGTTGCCGATGATCTTGCGCTTGGCTTCGGGGTCATCCACGCCGTGAAGCTTGCCAAGAAACTGGTCTTCGGCATCGACACGGATCACCTTCACGCCCATGTTACGGGCGAACATTTCCATGACCTGGTCGCCTTCGTCTTTGCGCAGCAGGCCGTTGTCGACGAACACGCAGGTGAGCTGGTCGCCGATGGCTTTGTGTAACAGGGCCGCCACCACTGAGGAGTCCACGCCCCCGGACAGGCCGAGCAGGACTTTGTCCTTGCCCACTTGTTCGCGCACTTTTTCGATGGCGTCGTCGACGATTTTGGCCGGAGTCCAAAGGGCTTCGCAGCCGCAGAGTTCGAACACGAAGTGTTCGAGGATGCGCTTACCCTGAAGGGTGTGGGTGACTTCCGGGTGAAACTGGACGCCGTAGAATTTTTTGGTTTCGTTGGCCATGCCGGCGATGGGGCAGCTCGGGGTAGAGGCCATGATGTCGAAGTCCGGCGGCAGTTTGATGACTTTGTCGCCGTGGCTCATCCAGACGTCGAGCAGGGAGTCGCCGTTGTGGTCGAGGTGGTCTTTGATGTCGTGCAGCAGTTGGGTCTGGCCGTGAACCTTGACTTGGGCGTAGCCAAATTCCTGGACTTTGGAGCCCTGTACGGAGCCGCCCAGTTGTTCGGCCATGGTCTGCATACCGTAGCAGATGCCGAGCACGGGCACGCCGAGCTCGAAGACGGCCTGGGGTGCTCTCGGGCTGCCTTCGGCGTGGACGGATTCGGGGCCACCGGCGAGGATGATGCCGTTGGGGTTGTAGTCCCGGATTTCGTCGTCGCTCATGTCGAAGGCGCGGATTTCGGAGAAGACGCCGATTTCGCGCACTCTTCGGGCGATGAGCTGGGTGTATTGGGAGCCGAAGTCGAGGATGAGAATTCTTTGGGCGTGGATGTCTTGAGTCATGGGGGCTCTTGATGTTGGTTGGTGCGAGCTCGTTTGAGCGTCGTAGCTAGCTATGGGGCTTCGTAGCCGGGCCGCTACGGGGTATGGCCTTTAAAGACCCGCCGTGAACCCATCCCTGGGGGCTTCTCGTCGGCTCCCTGCCTCGGCTTTGGCTTCCTTGCGTCGCTCTATCACCTACATCCATGTAGGCGTCCGAGAGTCTTTAAAGGCCATACCCCGCATCGGCCCTTGATGTTGCGCAAGATTCACTGGCGACACCAGTAAGAACCTGGACCAAAATAAGCTGTGTTAACGCCCTACCGGATAGTTCGGGGCTTCTTTGGTGATCTGTACGTCATGGACGTGGCTTTCACCCATGCCGGCAGAGGTGACGCGGACGAATTGCGGTTGGGTGCGCATTTCGTCGATGTTGTGGCTGCCGGTGTAGCCCATGGCGGCGCGCAGGCCTCCCATCAGTTGATGGACGATGGCGTTGAGCGGGCCTTTGTAGGGTACGCGGCCTTCGATGCCTTCCGGAACGAGTTTTTCAGCACCCTGGCTGGCGTCCTGGAAGTAGCGGTCGCTGGAGCCCTGAGTCTGGGACATGGCGCCCATGGAGCCCATGCCGCGGTAGGCTTTGTAGGTGCGGCCCTGGAACAGTTCCACTTCGCCCGGGGCTTCTTCGGTGCCGGCGAACATGGAGCCCATCATGACGGTGTGGGCACCGGCGACGATGGCTTTGGCCAGGTCGCCGGAGAAGCGTACGCCACCGTCGGCGATGATGGGGATGTCAATGCCTTTCAGGCCGTCCACGACATTGGCAATGGCGCTGATCTGCGGTACGCCCACGCCACTGACGATGCGGGTGGTGCAGATGGAGCCGGGGCCGATGCCCACTTTGACCGCGTCGGCGCCGGCTTCAACCAGGGCTTTGGCGGCGTCGCCGGTGGCGATGTTGCCGCCGATGACCTGCAGCTCCGGGTAATCTTTCTTGATGCGACGGACGCCCTCGATCACGTTTTTGGAGTGGCCGTGGGCAGTGTCCACCACGATCACGTCCACACCGGCCTGAACCAGAGCGGCGACCCGGTCAGGGGTGTCCGGGCTGGTGCCGACGCTGGCGCCCACGCGCAGGCGACCTTCCGGGTCTTTACAGGCGTTGGGGTATTTTTCGGCTTTGTTGATGTCCTTGACGGTAATCAGGCCCTTCAGCTCGAAGTTGTCATTGACCACCAGGACTTTTTCGATACGGTGCTTGTGCAACAGGCTGCGCACTTCGTCGTTGCTGGCACCTTCTTTGACGGTCACCAGCTTTTCTTTCGGCGTCATGATGCTGGAGACCTTGGCCTCCAGGTTGGTTTCAAACCGCACGTCGCGACCGGTGACGATACCCACCAGGTCACCGTTGTCCAGCACCGGCAAGCCGGAGAAGTTGTTCTGCCGGGTCAGGGCCAGCAGGTCACTGATGGTGGCGTTAGAGTCGATGGTGATCGGATCTTTGACCACGCCGGCCTCGAACTTCTTGACCAGGCGGACTTCCTGAGCCTGCTTTTCGATACTCATGCTTTTATGGATGATACCGATGCCACCTTCCTGGGCCATGGCAATGGCCAGGCGCGCTTCGGTGACGGTATCCATGGCGGAGGAAATCAGCGGAATATTCAGTTGAATGCCGCGGGTCAGCCGGGTTTTCAGTGAGACGTCTTTGGGCGTGACGTCTGAATAGCCCGGCAGGAGCAAAACGTCGTCGAACGTGAGGGCTTCTTCAGCAATACGCAACATACAGCCAACCTTTATCCTGAGATAAGTAAACCGTCAATTATACCGCCCACGCGGCTGTGGGTAAACTGCCATCACCGGTTAAAAGTCATTGTTTTGCCAGTCATTTTCGACATAAGCCCTGTCCGGTTTGGGTATAATGCCAGCATGTTTGAAAATGACCCCACAACCACCTCCGAACGGCCGATTTTCTCTGTCAGCCAACTCAACCGGCGCGCCAAGCAGTTGCTGGAAACCCACCTGCCCCTGATCTGGGTCGAGGGGGAGATATCCAACTTTGCCCGCCCCTCCTCCGGCCACTGGTACTTCACTCTGAAGGACGATCAGGCCCAGGTGCGCTGTGCCATGTTTCGCGGCCGCAACCAGCAGGTGCGCTTCAATCCACAGCAGGGCCAGCAGGTACTGTTACGGGCCCGGGTCAGCCTGTATGAGAACCGCGGCGATTATCAGCTGATTGCCGAGCACATGGAGGAGGCCGGCGCCGGCGCCCTGCAGCGGGCCTTTGAGGCACTCAAACACAAGCTCGCGCAGGAGGGCCTGTTCGACCCGGCCCGCAAGCGGCCCATTCCCGCCCTGCCCCGTCATATTGGCGTGATCACCTCGGCCAGTGGCGCGGCGGTACGGGATATTCTCACCGTGCTGCAGCGCCGCTTCCCGAGCATTCCGGTCACCCTGGTGCCGGTACCCGTGCAGGGCAAAGAGGCCGCTCCCGCGATTGTTGAGGCCCTGTCGTTGGCTAACCGATCGGGGCTGTTTGATGTACTGATTCTGGGCCGGGGTGGTGGCTCTCTGGAGGACCTGTGGCCGTTTAACGAGGAAGTGGTGGCCAGGGCCATTGCCGCCAGCGACCTACCGGTGATCAGCGCCGTGGGTCACGAAGTGGATGTCACCATCGCCGATTTTGTCGCCGACCTGCGCGCGCCGACCCCCTCCGCTGCTGCGGAGTTGGTGGTGCCCGACGCCAGCGAATGGTTAGTCCGGTTTCGCAGCTACGAGCAGCGCCTGACCCAACTGACGCGTCGCCGCCTTCAGGCCGAGCAACAACATCTGCAACATCTCAGCAAGCGCCTGCGTCATCCCGGGGAGCGTTTGCAGCAACAAAGCCAGCGTCTGGACAGCCTGGAGCTGCGTTTGCGTCGCGTCATGCAGCAGCGATTGGGGCAGGCACGCCAGCGCCTGGACAATCTCGCGGCCCGCCAGAAAGCGCAGCGGCCGGAGCCACAACTTCGCCAATGGCAAACCCGCATCGAGCAGCTTCGCCAGCGGCTGAACCGACAGATGCAACAGACCTTGAAGCAGCAGCGCCAGCGACTGAGCGAAGCCGGGCGATTGTTGCACGGGGTGAGTCCGCTGAACACGCTGGAGCGCGGTTATGCCATCGTGCACAACGACGCCGGTGAGGTGATTCGGGATGCGGCGCAGGTGAAGCCCGGGGAGCGGATCCGAACGCGGGTGGCGGCCGGGGAGATTCTCAGTCGGGTGGAGGAGTAGCGGTTTGTTTTACGGCGGATGCGCCTTCGGCTTATCCGCCCTACGCGGCCCCCGTGGTTTGCGTAGGGCGGATAAGCGAAGCGCATCCGCCGTAACCACGCTCTACGCATCCGCCGTAACCGTTGATTCTGGCTTTCGCTCTGGTTACTATAAATACGAACTTGTCGGGGTGCCCTGCGTAAGGGGCTGAGATCGGTCACACCGAAACCCGTTGAACCTGATCAGGTTGATGCCTGCGGAGGAAACAAGCGAGCCTGGCCCTGTCTGGCCCCCTTCCCCTGCTTCAAACTCCTGATCTCACACGCTATACCTTTGTGTTTGAGGTCTTATGAGTCATGCAAAACTTTCCATCGGTATTGCCGGTGCGGGCCTGCTCGGGCGGCTGATCGCCTGGCAGCTGCTCCGCAAAGGGCACCGCGTCATGCTGTTTGATCGCGGCCCGGAACACGGCACCCAGGCCGCCGCCTGGACCGCGGCGGGGATGGTCGCGCCGCTTAGCGAAGCGGTCGTCTCCGACCGGTTTATCTACGATATGGGCCGCTACGCCCTGCGTCAGTGGCCGCAGTGGGTCAAACAGTTACCAGCGCACCGTCGCCCGCTGTGGCAATTCAATGGCAGCCTGGTGGTGGCCCATCCCCAGGATCAGTCAGAACTGACCCAGTTTTACCGGGACCTGTACCACGTCACCGGCGACACCCAGGGTTACCAGTGGTTGACCCGCCCAGCGCTTCACTCGTTGGAGCCAGATCTGAACGACCAGTTCCAGCATGGGCTTCTCCTGGAAAACGAAGGGCATCTGGACAATCGCACCCTGTTCACCGCGCTCGGGAATGCCCTGCGGGAGTTGGGCGGTCACTGCGTCTTTGATTGCGAGGTGGAGCTGGAGTCCGGCCTGATACACACGCCGTCGGGCCCACGCCGTTTCGATCAGGTGATTGACTGCCGGGGCATGGGCGCCAAGTCCGGCTTCCCGGAATTGCGCGGTGTGCGCGGTGAAATATTACAGGTGCAGACCCGGGACCTGACACTGAACCGGCCGGTTCGGTTGATGCACCCGCGCTACCAGCTCTACGTCGTCCCCAAACCCGACCATCACTTTGTGATTGGCGCCACGCAGATAGAAAGTGAAGATCGCTCGCCCATGTCGTTGCAATCGTCACTGGAATTGAGCAGCGCGCTGTATACCCTGGCGCCGGCCTTTTCCGAAGCGCGAATCGTCGAGCAGTCCGTCAATCTGCGTCCCGCATTGCCGGACAATAACCCTGGGATCACCCGAGAAGATCGCCTGCTACGGGTGAACGGCCTGTTCCGGCACGGCTATCTGCTGGCACCGGCGGTGGTCGATCAGGTGATGGCGATGATCGACGAAGGCGCCGACACCGAATTCGCACCCCATTTATTGAATCTCTCCCGGAACGCTCTCAATGATAATAGTCAGTCTGAACAACGAGCGGGTTGAGCTGCCCGCCGACACGCCCCTGAGCGACGCTTTGCAGCGGTGGCATTATGCTGACCAGCCAGTGGCAGTTGCCATCAACAGTGAATTTGTACCCCGGGCACAGTACCCGCAGGTGGTTCTGCAAAACAGCGATCAGGTCGATGTGGTTCGGCCCGTGGGAGGAGGCTGATCATGTCTCAGGATCAATTGGTTTTATACGGCGAATCGTTCGACAGCCGGTTTCTGCTGGGGACCGCACTCTACCCTTCACCACAATGCATGCTGGACGCCATTCAGTCCGGGCGCTGCGAGGTGGTCACTCTGGGGCTGCGTCGGCAGAACCCGACCGAGGGCAGCGGCGATGCGTTCTGGCAAATGATTCAGCGCAGCGGCTGTCGATTACTGCCCAACACCGCCGGCTGTAAAACGGTCAAGGAAGCCGTGACCCTGGCGGAAATGAGCCGGGAAATATTCAACACCGATTGGGTCAAGCTGGAAGTCATCGGCGATGATTACAATCTGCAGCCGGACCCCTTTGGACTCGTCGATGCCGCCGGGCAATTGATTCAGAAAGGCTTCAAGGTGCTGCCCTATTGCACCGACGATCTGATTTTAGGCCAGCGCCTGCTCGATGTGGGCTGCGAGGTGTTGATGCCCTGGGGTTCTCCCATCGGGACCGGTCAGGGGCTGCTCAATCGCTACAACCTGAGAACGCTGCGCGAGCGCTTGCCGGATACACCGCTGATCATTGATGCCGGTTTGGGCGCACCCTCTCAGGCCGCCGAAGCGATGGAGATGGGGTTTGATGGTGTGCTGTTAAACACTGCGGTGGCGAAAGCACATAACCCGCCTTTGATGGCCGAGGCGTTTGCCGACACGATTGATGCCGGCCGAAAAGCCTTCAAAGCCGGACTGATGACCCGCCGGCAGACGGCCAGCCCCAGCACGCCGACCATTGGGCAGCCGTTTTGGCATCAGGCGTAAATGGAAGGGAGTTGTCGGCTTACGCGCGTCCAAGGTGGTTGTCGGCTTACGGCCTTTGGCCTAAGCCGACCTACGGAACGGTCTTCCTGAGCTGCGAGTAGGTCGGCTTAGGCCAAAGGCCGTAAGCCGACAACAACCGCACTACAGTAACTGACTCCAAAGCGGCACCGTCACCAGCGACAGCAACAAGCCGTAACCGACAATGGTCGACACCAGCCTCGGCGCCAAACCATGAGCCATAGCCACCACGCCCGCCGAAATCATCGCCGGCATTGCCGTCTGTAACGCGACCGCCTGCGCCGCCACGGAGTGCAGATCCAGCACGGCAAACACCGAAAACACAATCGCCGGAATCAATACCAGCTTATACCCCAGACCCACGGTCAGCGGAAGCAGGTGCTCCTTATCCAATTTCAACTGCCACTGCAGCCCGACCGCCACCATCACCACCGGCACCAAGCTCTCCGCAATCCGTCCGGTGGCGTAAGTGAACCAATGCGGGTAATCCAGCGGGAAGGTCGCAAACGCGAGCAACAGCACCACGAACGGCGGAAAGGTAAAGATGGTGCGGCTGACTTTACGCCAGGAGGTGTCCTGCCCGCTATACCAGGCCGCCACAATGACCGCATAGGTATTCAGGGCGATCACCGTGCCGGTCTGATCGTAAAGCAGTGCGTAGGGTAATGCTTCAGGGGGAAGCAGTGCCTGAATCAGGGGAATACCGACAAAGGAGGTATTGCCAAGCACGATCACCAGCATCAAGGCGCCGGTCACCGAACGGGACCAGCCGAACCCGCGCGCCGTCAGCCAGACCAGTGCGGCGGTCGATGCCATCACTACCCAGGTGCTGATCACCGGCAACAGCGCCCGTTGATCCAGGGTCAATTTGGGAATTTCGGTGAGAATCATTGCCGGCAGCGCGACATACAACACGTAGAGGTTGAGCGCACTGGCCGAATCCCGGGGCATGCGACTCGATCGCTGCAGTAGCAGACCGATCCCCAAGCACGCCAGAATCAGAAGCAGGTTACTCATTCGTCTACCCCGGGAATGATGTCACACCGCACCTCAAGGGCGTCGACCACGCGGCGCCTTGCGCTCTTTTCCGGGGCCTGAGGGCGACTTGCCTTTGGCGCCTTTACTGCCCGGACCGCGGTTACCCGGCCCTCGCCCGCCCTGGTTTTTGGGTTTGGAGGGGCGTCCGGCGAAGGGGTTTTCGCTGGATTTGAATTCGATCCGTACCGGCGTTCCCTCGAGCTTCAGAACCTGGCGAAAGGTCTTTTCCAGATAGCGCGCGTAGTGACTGGGCACCGCCTCGGTCTGATTGCCGTGAATCACCACAATGGGCGGATTGTGGCCACCGGGGTGAGCGTAGCGCAGTTTGATACGGCGCCCCTGCACCATGGGAGGCTGATGCTCGCGCACCGCATCCTGCAGGATGCGGGTCAGGAAATTCGTGGAGAACTTGTCCGTGGCGGACTTGTAGGCACCCTCTACGGATTCATACAAGTGCCCTACCCCGGTGCCATGCAAGGCGGAAATAAAATGGATTTTGGCAAAGTCCACAAAGCGCAACCGACGCTCGAGTTCGTTGCGCACATATTGCTTGTGGCCATCGTCCAGACCATCCCACTTGTTCAAAGCAATCACCAGGCCTCGACCGGCGTCGAGGACATTGCCCATCAGGTGCAGGTCCTGATCCACCACGCCTTCACTGGCGTCCATCACCAGAATGGCGACGTGCGCATCGTCAATGGCCTGGAGGGTTTTCACGATCGAGAACTTCTCCACCGACTCGGATACGTTCTTGCGCCGGCGAACGCCGGCGGTGTCGATCAGGGTATAGTGCTTTTCAAACCGCTCGTAATGAATATAGACGCTATCCCGGGTGGTACCCGGTTGATCATAGACCACCACCCGATCCTCACCAAGCATCCGGTTGACCAGCGTGGATTTACCCACATTGGGCCGGCCCACCACCGCGATCTTGATGCCTTGATTGGTCGGGGCCGGTACCACTTCCTCAACCGGCAGCTCGGCCACCACATCGGACATCATGGACTTGACGCCCCGGCCATGGGTGGCCGTGATCGGGAAAATCTCGCCCAGCCCCAACTCATAGAACGGCGCCAGGGCCAGGTCCGGGTCTACACCATCAATCTTGTTGGCGACCAGATAGGTCTTTTTGTTCTGCACCCGCAGATGCCGGGCGATCATTTCATCCGCCGCGGTCAGTCCGGCCCGGGCATCCAGAATAAACAGCACAATGTCCGCTTCCTGAATCGCCTGCAGGGACTGGCCCGCCATGGCGCTATCGATGCCCTCTTCCTCGCCGCTGATACCGCCGGTATCAATCACCATAAAACGGCGGCCTTCCGCCTGCCCTTCACCGTATTTCCGGTCGCGGGTCAGCCCGGCGTAATTCGCCACGAGCGCATCCCGGGATTGGGTCAGACGGTTGAACAGCGTGGATTTGCCCACATTGGGGCGGCCCACCAGGGCAATAACTGGAATCATAATGGAGGCATCGAAGATCGGTAGAACGCAAAGGCGCCTAGGATAGCGGATTGGGGACTTTTTATACAGCCATAAACGAGATCGCCGCCGAAACCCCGGTCAGGAGGTCGGCGGCGAGGCAGGTAACGAGGGAACTATCAATCCCGAGGCTTGACCTCAAGTGCTACCAGGCGTCCGCCATCGGTCTGCACATACAGGGTGTCGCCATCGGTGACCATGGTGCCGGAAATACCGCCCCGATCAAGGCGGCGGCGGGCGGCGAAGCTGCCATCATCGCGCTTGAGCAGGTGCAGGTAGCCGTCATAATCCCCCACCGCCAGGTAGTCACCAACGACCTGGGGGCCATTGATGAGGCGGCGCAGCAACTGATCGTTCTGCCAGCGCATTTCACCCGTCGCGGTACTGAAGGCCTTGACCACACTGTCGGCCTCGGAGAGGTACAGAGTGCGACCTTCAGCGGACAAATCCTTATGGGTCGAGGCCTCCTGACTCCACACGGGCCGGCCATTGTTGCGGCCCAAAGCAGTCACGTTGCCCTGAAAAGACGCGGCAAACACCACCCCTTCGTGCAGCAGTGGAGAAGCATCCACGTCAACCATGCGTTCAATCTCGGAGCGACCTTGCGGCAGAGCCACGCGGCGCTCCCAGAGGACCAGGCCATTATCCGGGTTGAAAGCCATCACCTTGCCCGTGGCGAAGCCGGCAATCACCGCCGAATCCGTCATGAGCGGCGAAGCAGTACCCCGCAGCGTCAGCACCGGAGGCGGGCTATCGTATGCCCAGCGGGTTTCTCCGGTCTCGGCATCCAGCGCGTGCAGTCGGCCATCCATGGTCTGGGCGGCCACCACAGTGCCATTGGTCAGGGGAACGGAAATCACTTCACTGCTCAACGCGGTGCGCCACAGCTCCTTACCGTCCTCATTGGCCAGGGCGACCACCTCGCCGTTGCCCGTGCCGTAGAGCAGCACGCCGGCATTGCTGCTCACGCCGCCGGTAATGGCATCATCGGTTTTCTGACGCCAGAGGCGCTTGCCGTTGGCGCGATTGAATGCGAACACGCGACCCTTGGCATCAGCCGCGTAAATCCGGTCGCCATCAAGAGCTGGCTGCAACTTGACCACGGCCTTGTCGGTGCCCGAACCGACGCCGCTCCGCCAGACAATGTCCAGCTCCGCCGTCGGTTCGAAATCCACCAGTTCCACCGGCTCTGTACCGTCTTCTTTCGAAAACAGCGCACAGCCGGAAAACAGCAAAGCACAAAGCGCTACTGCGCATAACCTCATGAAGCATTCTCCTCGGAGCCCGACGTATCGTCCGCCGTGGCCGGTTGTACATTATCCAGTTTCATCTGCAGCAGCAGAACGCGGTTCTGTTGCTGCGCGTCAAGCGAGTCCAGTGCGCTCTGGTAGGCCTGAGCCGCCCCGTCGTTGTCACCCTGCTCGCTCAGAATGTCCCCGCGAGCTTCGGCGTATTCGGCCGCAATGCTGTCGGCGGGAGTGCCAGCCTCCAGGGTCGCCAGCGCGTCATCGAGTTGTCCGCGAGCTGACAGAACCCGGGCCAGCCGCAGGCGAGCCAGCTGCTGGATTGCCTCCGCGGTTTCCTGTTCCAGAACCCAGCGCAACTCACTTTCAGCGGTTTCCAGGTCACCCTCATCGACGGCCCAGCGGGCGCGAATCAGCGCCGCATTTGCGCCGTAGGCACTGTTGGCATGCTCGGTTTTGAGCTGCTCAACAAGCTCGCCGGCCCGCGCACGATCGTCTTCCGAAACGGCGCTGCCTTCCTCGACCGCCAAAGTTTCCAACAGTTCAGAATATATCGCCGAGCCCGCTTCGGCCTTGGCCTGCTGCTGGTCCTGGTAGGTATTCCAGCCAAAATAGCCGCCCACCGCAATCACCACGGCGGTCACAATCCATTTGCCATTTTCCTTCCACCACCGCTTGAGGGCCTCAAGCTGTTCTTCTTCAGTCAGATGATCGCTCACGTTGTACTCCTGTTATTGTCAAAATTCGTTTCAGAGGTTGCTCAGCGCGGGCCAGTAGGCCCGTAGCTGCTCGATAGTCTGGTCCAGCGACAGTGTTTCCTGGGGCCGATCCTCACGCAGATACTTGAGTGAGAGCTGGCCGTTACGGGCTTCGTCCTCCCCCAGAATCAACGCAATGTCGGCGCCGCTTTTGTCCGCCTTTTTCATCTGGCTCTTGAAGCTGCCGCCCCCGCAGTGAGCCAGCAACTGCAGCCCCGGCAGCGCATCGCGCAACCGTTCGGCCGAACGCATGGCCGAGGATTGTACCTCACCCACCGCCACAAGATAGACCTGTGTGCGACGATCAAGGCCCTCGGGCAGTTGCCCGGTGGCCTGAAGCAGCAACAGCAGGCGCTCGAGGCCAATACCAAACCCGATGGCCGGCGTGGGCTTACCACCCAGTTGCTCGACCAACCCGTCATAGCGGCCACCGGCGCATACCGTACCCTGGGCGCCCAGGGCGTCGGTCACCCACTCAAAAGCGGTTTTCCCATAGTAATCAAGCCCTCGTACCAGACGGGGGTTGACCTCAAAGGGAACACCGGCTTCGGTCAGCATGGCTTTGAGGTGCTCGAAATGGGCGGCAGACGCTTCGTCGAGATGCTCAAGCAGTACCGGCGCACCATCCAGAATTTTCTGGGTGTCGGGGTTCTTGCTGTCCAGAATACGCAGCGGGTTGGACGTCAGGCGACGCTGACTGTCTTCATCCAATTGCTCGCGGTACTGGCTCAGATAGTCCACCAGCGCGGTTTTATAGGCGGCGCGAGCCTCGCTGCTGCCCAGGCTGTTCAACTGCAGCGTGACCTGGTCGGCCACACCCAGCGCGCGCAGCATGCGCGCACTGAGCAGCAATACTTCGGCATCAATATCCGGCCCGGTCATGCCGAACACTTCGACCCCCAGTTGGTGAAACTGACGGTAGCGGCCTTTCTGCGGACGCTCGTGGCGGAACATGGGGCCCATGTACCAGAGCCGCTGGGTCTGGTTGTACAACAGGCCATGCTGTTCACAGGCGCGCACACAGGAGGCGGTACCTTCGGGCCGCAGCGTGAGACTATCGCCATTGCGGTCATCGAAGGTGTACATTTCCTTCTCCACAATGTCGGTCACCTCACCGATGGAGCGCTTGAACAGCTCGGTGCTCTCGACGATCGGGAAACGGATTTCCCGATAGCTGTATTGCTGGAGGATGGACTTGAGGGTATTTTCCAGGTACTGCCACTGTCCGCTCTCATCCGGCAGCAGGTCGTTCATTCCTCGAATGGCTTGCAGTTTTTTCAAAGTGGGTTCCTAAAATCTTCTTTGGTGTTTGATGCTTTAGTTTGGGTTGCGGCGGATGCGCTTCGCTCAGGATCGTCGGACCCTGGTTACGGCGGATGCGCTTCGCTTATCCGCCCTACGCTTGGCTGCGGAGGTTGCGTAGGGCGGATAAGGGCGAAGCCCGCATCCGCCGTAACCCAACCCCGACGATAAACCAAATTGTCGCGTAGGCGTAGGGCGGATCGGTCCGACGCTTCGGAGCGAAGCGCATCCGCCGTCACCGGGTCTATCCCCGCACAATCAGATTCGCTTCCTCTTTTTCCAGGCGCGCTTTTTTCTCCTCGGCCTTGGCGCGGATCAACCGCTCCAGATCGTCCACCAGAGTGTCATTGGCGAGCTTCTGACTCGGTGCCCCGTCGATATACACCAGATTGTTGGGGGTACCGCCGGCGAGCCCCAGGTCGGCTTCTTTGGCCTCACCCGGGCCGTTGACCACGCAGCCAATCACCGCAACATCCAGCGGCACGGTGATGTCTTCCACGCGCATTTCCAGCTCGTTCATGGTTTTGATGACATCGAAGTTCTGCCGGGAGCAGCTTGGGCAGGCAATAAAGTTCACTCCCTTGTTACGCAGCTTCAGGCTCTTGAGCAGATCCCAGGCGACCTTGACCTCTTCCACCGGATCCGCTGCCAGGGAAATGCGCACGGTGTCGCCGATGCCATCCATCAACAGCGCGCCCAGGCCGACCGCCGACTTTACGGTACCCGCCCGTAGACCGCCGGCTTCGGTGATGCCGAGGTGCAGCGGCTGATCAATTTCCCGGGCCAGCTTGCGGTAAGCGGCGACCGCCATAAAGACATCCGAGGCCTTGACGCTGACCTTGAAGTCGTAAAAATTCAGTTGATCGAGAATCTCCACATGCCGCAGGGCCGATTCGACCAGCGCATCCGGAGTGGGTTCGCCGTACTTTTTCTGCAGATCTTTTTCCAGAGAGCCGGCGTTGACGCCAATGCGGATCGGGATATTCATATCCCGCGCTTTGTCCACCACCGCGCGAATGCGCTTTTCCCGTCCGATGTTGCCGGGATTGATGCGCAGACAATCCACACCCAGGTCCGCCACCCGCAAGGCAATGCGGTAATCAAAGTGGATATCCGCCACCAGGGGAATATCCACCTGTTTGCGGATGGCTCCGAAGGCTTCGGCGGCCTCCATGCTCGGGACCGAGACGCGCACGATATCCGCTCCGGCAAGCTGCAGGCGCTGAATCTGATCGACGGTCGCGGCCACATCGGTGGTTTCGGTGTTGGTCATGCTCTGCACGGAGATCGGAGCTCCGCCCCCAACGGGCACATTGCCAACCATAATCTGGCGGGACTGACGGCGTACAATGGGCGACTCACTGTGCATGATGCGATCCTGTGATGGTTCGGTTCAGGGGTATCAATTGACCGTCAGGGTCATCAGGCGACCACTGACCGGCGGAACAAAATCAAAACGCTCACCGTTGAGCTCAACCTGGGCCGCGCCGGCATTGCCGAGCTTCACCGTAAAGGGCGCCTCACCGGAGAGCAACAATTCCCGACCGGGCTGAAGCAGATCGGTTTCGAGCACGTCCCCACGGCTGTCGGTCACTTCTACCCAGCATTCTTCCGAGAAGGTCAAACGCAGCTGATCGAGCACTTCCGGGTCGTTCATTGACGCACCGGGACTGCTCACTTCCGTTGCTGCCAGAGGCTCCACGGCACCGCTTGACGCTGCCGGAGGTTCAGAGCCGGTCAACGCCGCGGCCGAGGTTGTCTCGGTGTTTGCGGTCGGCGCCATCTCAGCGGCGTCCTCGGAGGCATCGTCCACACTTGCTTCCTCCAACTCCTGCTCAATGTCCGGCTCCTCAGCAAGGGCCGACGTCGGCGCGGGCGCCGGGGTATTCAGTTCACTGATCGGGTCCACCATGGCGCTATCCGCCACGGGATCCTGCCGGTTGCCCAGAAACCAGACCGACAGTGCCCAGATGCCCGCCAGCAACACCAGAATCCAGAGCACAAATTTCCACAGAGACCGGGTCGGCTCGGGCACATTGATTTTCAACGGGCTTTCTTCGGGATCATCCGCCAACCCGGCCTGACGTCGAGCCTGCTTGTAGGCCTGAAGCAGGTCCTCAGGCTCCAGACCGAGCAGTTTCGCGTACGTACGCAGATAACCGCGAATGAACGTATCGGAGTGCAGCCGATCGTAATCGTCCGCCTCCAGAGCACGCACCTTGCTGACGGTCATCCGCAGCTCGCGGGCGACATCCTCTTCACTGAGCTTGGCCTTTTCCCGCGCGGCTTTGAGCAGCGCGCCTGGGTACGCCTCCGGGGCGAGCTCCGGAACCTCGGCCCCGGCGGGTTGTTCTTCAGTTGACATCAGGACCTCAACGACTCATTTCGCGTTTGTATTCCAGATACTCATCGGAATAAGGAAAGCGATTTTTCAATGCCAGCGCATAACTGGCTTCTTTGTCTTGGTTGCCGAAGATCCTTTCGATTTTAATACCCAACAGCAGCGAACGGGCCGACTGACGAGACACCTCGCCGTACTGATCCAGGTAGCGCTTGGCCTGCGCGTATTCTTTGTCCTGGAAACTGATGTCTGCCAGCTCCAACAGGACCGGCGCCAGGCGTCGATCCAGGGTAAACGCATGTTCAAACGCCGCACGGGCGCGCTCTTCACGCCCCAGTTGCTTGGCGGTGCGCCCCAGGCTGAGCAGCGCTCTAGCCCGATTGTCGTAGCTCAGATCTTCACTGACGATTGAGAACTGCTCATAGGCCTCTTCGTAACGCTGTTGTCTGAATAGAAAAGCGCCGTAGTTGTTACGGGCCTGAGAAAAGCTCCGGTCTTCCCGAAGCGCCGACTTGAAGCTGTCCTCAGCACGCTCCACTTCACCTTCCAGTTGAAGCAGCATGGCCTGTGCCGCGTAGGCTTTGGCCGAGTCATCATCGAGTTCAAACGCTTTCTCAATATGGTGACGAGCCGAGTCCCGGTTACGGTTGTCGATGTACGCCATGGCCAATCGATAGTGGGTATCCAGGGCTGCCTCGCGGTCCACTTGCGGACCGCTGGTCTGGGTCACGCAGCCGCCCAGCCCGAGCAACGCCAGCAATCCCAGCGCGGCCATTGAACGCCATACTCGGCGCGGGTTTCTATGTGCTTTTATCATCACCCTTACCTCTTGGTCACAGACGCTCGTCAGGGAGACGGCGCAATTATTTTTACGGTTTGCAGTTCGTCAAACTTCGCCCGGTACCGCTCACTGCGCTTGGTCATATCGTTGACCGTGCCCGCGAGCTGACCACAGGCGGCATCAATGTCCTCACCCCGCGTGGTGCGGATGGTAGTGATATAGCCCGCTTCCATCAAAATGGTCTGGAACCGACGAATCGCATTGTTACTGGCCCGCTTGTAGTCGGACAGCTTGAACGGGTTGAACGGGATCAGATTGATTTTTACCGGTACATCCTGAAGCAGTTCCGCCAATTGGTGGGCGTGTTCCGGACGATCGTTGACATGATCAATCATGGTGTACTCGATGGTAATGCGGCGATGGGTATCGGGCAAACCCGCGATGTAGCGCTTGGCGGAATCGAGCAGCACGGCGATGGGGTACTTTTTGTTGATCGGCACCAGCTCGTTGCGCAGTTCATCGTTGGGCGCGTGCAGGGAAATCGCCAGGCAGGCGTCGGTGTACTGCCCCAGCTTGTCCAGCGCCGGCACTACGCCTGAGGTACTCAGGGTCACCCGCCGCTTGGAGATGCCGTAGGCGTTGTCCTCCATCATCAGGTTCATGGAGTCCACGACATTGTCGAAATTCAACAGCGGCTCGCCCATGCCCATCATCACCACGTTGGTCACCTTTCGCGGACCATTGGGCTGAAGCTGATTGAAGGACTTGGCCGCAATCCACACCTGACCGATGATTTCCGCTGCGGTCAGGTCCCGGTCAAAGCCCTGCTTGCCCGTCGCGCAGAAGCTGCAGTCGAGCGAGCAGCCCACTTGGGAGGAGACACACAGGGTGCCCCGATCGCCTTCGGGAATAAATACCGTCTCTACAATGCTGCCGCCGGTCACGCGAATCAGGAACTTGCGGGTACCGTCGGACGAGTCCAACTGCTGGATGACTTCCGGTGCCCGGATTTCGGCCACTTCTTTGAGCTTCTCCCGCAGCGACTTGCTGATGTTGGTCATCTCGTCGAAGTTTTCCGCGCCGCGCTGGTGAATCCACTTCAGCACCTGAGTCGCTCGGAAGCGCTTCTCGCCAAAGGACTCGAAAAAAGCCACCAGCTTGGCCTCGGGCAGGCCCAGCAGATTGGTCCGCTCGGTCTTGGACGGGTCAGCGGTGTTGGCAGCGGGTACAGCGGTCATGTGAATACCTGTATGAACGAAATGAGCTCGGGAATCTCGGCGTCCGCATCAGCTGCGAGCGAAAATTTCCCCGGGTTCGAAAAAGTAGGCGATTTCCCGTGCGGCAGATTCGGGCGAATCCGAGCCGTGCGCCGCGTTGATGGACACGCTTTCAGCGTAGTCCGCGCGAATGGTGCCCGGCGCGGCCTCTTCCGGGTTGGTCGCCCCCATCAACTCGCGATTGCGGGTGATGGCGTTGTCGCCGGACAGCACCTGTACACAGACCGGGCCGGAGGTCATAAAGTCCACCAACCCCTCAAAAAACGGCTTGCCCTGGTGCTCGGCGTAGAAGCCCTCGGCCTGGGCCCGACTCAGTTGAATCATCTTGAGTGCCACGATCTTGAGGCCAGCTTGCTCGAAACGGCTCTCAATGGCACCGATCAGGTTTTTCCGTACCGCATCCGGTTTGATGATAGAGAGGGTCTGTTGTTCGGGCATCGAAGGCTCCAGTGTCAGTCGCGCAAAATGGTCTCGGATCAGCCCCGCCCCCTCGGGGGCGGAGAAATGCGGGAATTATACGCGGGTTGCGCCTATAAGCCACCCCGGCAGGCGCGATTGACCACAAACTGTGCACCGATCGACGCCTCTGGAACCCGGGCTGCAGATCAAGCGGCACCGGCGGTTCAGGCGGCGCGAGCGATATCCTGGATCCGGGCCACCATGGCGCGCAGACCGTTACCCCGGGTGGGACTGAGGTGCTTCAGGAGATTCAGCTCGTTGAAATAGCCTTCAATATCAAAATCCAGCACCTCGGCAGGGCTTTTGCCGTTGTACGCCGCCAGCACCACGCCGAGCAGGCCTTTGACGATAAAGGCGTCACTGTCGGCGTCGAACCAGAGCTTGCCGTCCTCTTCCCGATGGGTCAGCCACACCTGACTCTGACAGCCGCGCACCAGGTACGCCTCGGTCTGGTAGGCCGGGTCGAGCGGTGGCACCTCTTTCCCCAGGTCAATAATGTACTTGTAGCGATCCTCCCAGCTATCGAAAAAGCTGAGGGTCTCGACGATATCGTCGGCGCTGATGTCGGTTCCGAATTGGGACATACCACTGAATCCTGAGGGTTAAACCTTAAAAGAACATTCCGGTCTCGAGCTGGGCTTCTTCGCTCATCATCTCCCGGCTCCAGGGCGGATCGAACACCAGGGAGACCGCCACGTAATCGACGTTGGGCACCTTGGCCACCCGCCGCTCGACATCACCCACCAGTACCGGCCCCATACCACAGCCGGGCGCCGTCAGGGTCATCCTGATGCTCACCCGCTGTTCGCTCTGGTCGACGTCCACCGCGTAAATCAGCCCCAGATTGACCAGATCCACCGGAATCTCCGGATCATACACGGTGCCCAGAGCTTCCCAGACCTGATCTTCATTGATGCGCTGATCGGCGGGTGGCGGAAAGTTGAGCTCCTGGGCCTCCAGGCCCAGGGCGGCCGCGTCGGTGCCATCTACCCGCACCATCTGGCCGTGATAGGTCAACGTATAGTTGCCACCCAGAGATTGGGTGATCGTCACGAAGGTGTCTTTGGGAATGGTCAGGTGCGTGCCGTCGGGCACCCGGCGGGCCGGGCAGTCCGCCTGGGCCACCACCATACGTCGTTCACTCATCGGGGCCCCGGGCGTCTAGGAGGAAGCATTCACAACGCTGAAACTTTCCCCGCAGCCGCAGTAATCCTGAGCATTGGGGTTATTGAATTTGAGCTGGCGATTGACGCCTTCAATGACATAATCGATCTCGGTACCGCTAACCACATTGAGGCTGTCCCGGTCGATGTACAGCGAGACGTCGTCCGCCAGTTCATAGCACACATCGTTCTCGCGCCCGTCGGCCACCAGGTCCACCACGTACATGAAACCGGTACAACCGCTCTCTTTCACGCTCAGACGAACCGCCTGCGCCTCCTGGTTGAGGCCCAACTGACGCCGGAAGTGTTCCACTGCAGCCGGAGTGACCGCAACGGCCTGCCGAGTGGGATCAAATGACTCTACTGCCATCTCACTCTACTCCTGTGTTGTTCAAAAAAACTGCCGAGCCTTTTCAAGGGCCTCGAACAGCCGATCCACCTCATCAGAGGTGTTGTAAAACGCAAAGCTGGCGCGCACCGTACCCGGAATATGGTATTGCTCCATAATCGGTTGCGCGCAGTGGTGTCCGGTACGCACCGCCACACCCTGTTGATCCAGCAGAAACCCCAGATCGTTCGGGTGGGTGCCCTCGACCAGAAAGCTCAACACGCTGACCTTGTGCGCCGCCGTGCCCACCAGAGTGATACCCGGGGTCGCAAACGCCTTCTCTTCCGCATAGGCCAACAGGGCCCGCTCGTGCGCGGCGGCGGCTTCCCGGTCCAGCCCATTGAGGTAGTCAATGGCAGCGGCCAGGCCAATGGCGCCGGCGATATCCGGGGTGCCCGCCTCAAACTTGTACGGCAACTGGTTGTAAGTCGTGCCGGCGAAGCTCACTGACTGGATCATCTCGCCACCGCCCTGATACGGCGGCATGGCTTCGAGAAGGTCGCGTTTGCCGTACAGCACGCCGAATCCCGTGGGACCAAACAGTTTATGGGCCGAAAACACATAGAAGTCGCAATCGAGCGCCTGAACATCGATGGGCCAGTGACTTACCGCCTGGGCGCCATCAATCAGCGCCAGTGCGCCGTGCTTGTGCGCCAGGGCAATAATGTCATCGATGGGATTGACTGTACCCAGAGCATTGGACACGTGCCCGACCGCCACCATACGCACCTGACCCTGCTCGAGCAGCGTTTCCAGCGCCGCCAGCTCCAGCGTGCCCGTCTCGTCCACCGGAATGGGTTCGACGGTTGCGCCGGTGGCCTCGGCCACCATCTGCCAGGGCACAATGTTGGAGTGGTGCTCCATCGCCGAGACCAGAATCCGATCACCCGCCTTGAGGTTATTGCGACCCCAACTGAACGCCACCAAGTTGATACTTTCGGTGGTGCCGCGCGTCCACAGAATCTGTTCGCGATGCGGTGCGTTGAGGAACTCGGCCACCGTTGACCGCGCAGCTTCAAACTTTGCCGTCGCCCGCTCCGCCAGCGCATGGGCACCACGATGCACATTACTGTTGTCGTGCAGGTAGTAGTGACTGATCGCATCAATCACCGCCCGCGGCTTCTGGGTGGTCGCGGCGTTATCCAGATACACCAACGGATGCCCGTTCACCTGCTCCTGCAGGATCGGGAAATCCCGGCGTACCGCTTCCACATCGAAGCCGGCGGTGCTCTGTAGTGCTTCCGGTCTGTTCATGGTGAGGATCAGGCCTCTTCGCTCTGAATGTGTCGCAGAAGATCGCTGTTACTGCTGAACAGGCGGGCCAGGCGCGGGCCGAGGTAGTTACGCACGGCCGGCTCGGCGACATCCTGCAACAGCTCGTTGATAAAGCCGAAGTTCAGCATGACCTGCGCTTCCTCCCGCGAAATGCCGCGGGCCTGCATGTAGTACAGCGCGGTTTTGTTCAACTGGCTCACGGTGGCACCGTGGGCACACTTCACATCATCCGCGTAAATTTCCAGCTCGGGCTTGGTGTCCACTTCCGCCTTGGGCGAGGTCAGCAGGTTTTTGTTGCTGAGCTCCGCCAGGGTTTTCTGGGCATCCTGGTGAATATGGATGCGGCCATTGAACACCGCGTGCGCCGAATCACCAATAATGCCCCGAAAGACTTCGTTACTGGTGCAGTGCGGCACCTTGTGCTGCACATTGGTGTGGTAGTCGATCAACTGCTTGTTGCGCGGGACATACACGCCCTGCAGATCCAGGTGCGCGCCTTCACCGCAATGGTTGATCTGATAATCAATACGCTTGAGCTTACTGCCCTGGGCCACGGTAAAACCGCGCAACTGCGAACTGCGCTGCAGGTTGGCGTGAATGCCGCCCACGTGCAGCAGGTTCTCTTCTTCCAGATTGATCCGATAGTGGTGCAGGAACGCATTCTCGCCCACTTCAATTTCGGTCAGGCTGTTTACAAAGCCGTTCTGCTCGGCGTCGGTCGAGGCGAAATGCTCGATGATGCTCGCCTGAGCGCCGGTTCCCAGCACCACCAGCAAACGCTGGTTGGCGGTGGCCGGCGCACTACCCGGCGTGGACACCTGCACCACGTACAGCGGCTTGGCCAGCTTGGTGTCTTTCGGGACGTGCACCAGCACACCGTCCTCAGACGCCCAGGCGTTGCTGAGTGCGGCGAACAGATGGTGTTCGCTGTCGACGATTTTACCCAGATGCTGACCAATAACGGCCTGCTGCTCCGCACTGGCATCGCCAAAGCGAACCACCTCAGCGGGCAAGGCGTCCGACGCCTCGGGATCGAACACGCCGTTGACGAACACCAGGCGCGTCGCATCCAGTTCCAACCATTCGATCTGGTCCTGCCACTGGGCGGTGGATTCGGCCCACTGCGCAAATTCGGTTTTGTGCAGCGGCGCGAGCGGGGTGTATTTCCACTGCTCGGTTTTGCGGTTTGGCCAGGGCGTTTTCAGCCACTGCCGGGCGCCGCTGGTGCGCAGCTCGGACAGCCAGTCCGGGCTATCCTGCTGCCCGGCCAGTTGCAACGCCTGTTGCTGAAAATCACTCATCGCTTACACCACCTCTTCTTCGAGCCAGCTATAACCTTTCTCTTCGAGCTCATGCGCCAATTCTTTACCGCCGGACTTCACGATGCGGCCGCCAGCCAATACGTGAACCTTATCCGGGACGATGTAGTTGAGCAGCCGTTGGTAGTGGGTGACCACGATAAAGCTGCGATCTTCGGCCCGCATGGCGTTCACGCCATTGGCTACCACCTGCAGGGCATCGATATCCAGCCCGGAGTCGGTTTCATCCAGAATGCAGACGGTGGGCTTGAGCAGCATCATCTGCAGAATTTCGTTGCGCTTTTTCTCACCGCCGGAGAAACCTTCGTTGACACCGCGCTTGAGGAACGACGGGTCCAGGTCGACCGACTTGCAGGTCTCGCGGGCCAGCTTCAGGAAGTCCACCGAGGAAATCGGGTCTTCACCGCGGTGTTCACGATGTGCATCCACCGCTGCTTTCAGAAATTCCATATTGCTGACACCGGGGATTTCCACCGGATACTGAAAGGCCAGGAACAGGCCCTCGCGGGCGCGCTCTTCAGGCTCGAGTTCAAACAGGTCTTTGCCATTGAACTGCACGCTGCCGGCGGTCACTTCATAGCCTTCGCGGCCGGTCAGCACATTGCCCAGGGTACTCTTGCCCGAACCGTTCGGGCCCATGATGGCGTGCACTTCGCCGGGTTTGATGTCCAGGCTCAGGCCCTTGAGGATTTCTTCATTCTCGACGCTGGCGCGCAGGTCTTTGATGGTCAGCATAGTGTCGGTTTCCAGTTTCATATAACGTAAATTCGATTCGTCGTGTGCGGTGGTTTCGAGTTTGGGTGGCGGCGTTGGTTTGGGTAACGGCGGATGCGCGCTTCGCGCTTATCCGCCCTACGCAAACTGCGGTGCTATCTGCCGCTATCCAACGATTAACCCACCGAGCCTTCGAGGCTCACTTCCAACAGCTTGCCGGCTTCCACCGCAAACTCCATCGGCAACTCTTTAAACACTTCCCGGCAGAAGCCATTCACAATCATCGAGACGGCTTTTTCGGGGTCCAGGCCGCGCTGCTGGCACAGGAACATCTGGTCGTCGCTCACCTTGGAGGTGGTCGCCTCGTGCTCCACCACCGCACTCGGATTCTTGCTTTCGATGTACGGGAAGGTGTGCGCGCCGCAGCGATCGCCGATCAGCAGGGAGTCACACTGAGTGTAGTTCCGTGCACCCTCGGCACCGGGGTTCATCCGCACCAGGCCGCGATAGGCGTTGGAGCTGCGGCCGGCGGAAATACCCTTGGAGATGATGGTCGAGCGGGTGTTCTTCCCGATGTGAATCATCTTGGTGCCGGTATCGGCCTGCTGGTAGTTGTTGGTCAACGCCACCGAGTAGAACTCACCGACGCTGTTGTCCCCGCGCAGAATGCAGCTGGGGTACTTCCAGGTAATGGCCGAGCCGGTTTCCACCTGGGTCCAGGAAATTTTGGCATTGGTGTGGCAGAGGCCGCGCTTGGTCACAAAGTTATAGATACCGCCCTTGCCCTGTTCGTCGCCGGGGTACCAGTTCTGCACCGTGGAGTATTTGATTTCGGCATTGTCCAGAGCCACCAGCTCAACCACTGCGGCGTGTAACTGGTTCTCATCGCGCATGGGCGCGGTGCAGCCTTCCAGGTAGCTGACATAAGCGCCTTCTTCGGCGACGATCAGCGTGCGCTCGAACTGGCCGGTATTCTGCTCGTTGATCCGGAAGTAGGTGGACAGCTCCATCGGGCAGCGCACGCCCTTGGGGATGTACACAAACGAACCATCGGAGAAAACCGCCGAGTTGAGCGCGGCATAGTAGTTGTCTTTCTGGGGCACTACCGTACCGAGATACTTTTTGATCAGCTCCGGGTACTCGTGTACCGCCTCACTGATCGAGCAGAAAATCACACCCGCTTCTTTGAGCTTTTCACGGAAGGTGGTCACCACAGACACGGAGTCAAACACCATGTCTACCGCCACGCCCGCCAGCATCTCCTGCTCGTGGACCGGGATGCCCAGCTTTTCGTAGGTGCGCAACAGCTCGGGATCGACCTCATCCAGGCTCTTGGGCCGATCTTCCATACTCTTGGGCTGGGAGAAGTACGACAGCGCCTGGAAGTCGACCTTGGGGTAATGTACGTGGGCCCAATTGGGCTCTTCCATCTGCTCCCAGGCACGGAAGGACTGCAGGCGCCAGTCGAGCATCCACTCGGGCTCACCTTTTTTCGCGGAGATAAACCGGACGACGTCTTCATTCAGACCGGGCGGCAAGGTATCCGTATCGATCTGGGTATGGAAGCCGGCGGCGTACTCGCGCTTGATCAGTTTTTCAACTTCTTGCTCTGCCATCACTTCACCTCTGTCTCCGCATTCGGAGTGAGTTAGCTAAAATTCGGTTGTTCGATTCCGCGATTGTTCGCGTTGTTCTGTCGGATTACGCTTCGCTAATCCGCCCTACGGGTACTTTGGTGCCCTGTTTCCGCATCCCTTGCGTTAAGTCGGATTACGCTTTGCTAATCCAACCTACTTGTTTTGTTCGGTGCTGGTGTTCACCCTCTCGTAGGTCGGATTAGGCCGCAGGCCGTAATCCGACGTCCGCCTATTTAGGCGCTGGCCTTACGTTGCAGCTTTGGCACCACGTCGCGAATGTGCTGGATCGCGAACTGCACCTCGTCCTCGGTGGTCAGGCGCCCCAGACTTATACGCAAAGAGGCCTGGGCCAGATCGTTACTCAGGCCAATCGCCTTGAGCACATAGCTCGGCTCCAGACTCGCCGAGGTACAGGCCGAGCCGGTCGCCACCGCGAGTTGGCGCAGCGACAGCAGTAGCATTTCACCATCGCAACCACCGAACGCAATATTCAGATGACCGCAGGCCGTGTGAGCCAGGTCCGTGTTCAACTGGATGCCCGGCAGATCGGCAATGCCCTGCCACAACTCATCCCGCAAGGCGGCAATACGCGGCGGATCTTCCGCCAGGCGATCAGCGGCCAACTGGGCCGCCGCCCCCATGCCCACACACTGATGGGTGGGCAAGGTGCCGGAGCGCATGCCCCGCTCGTGACCACCGCCGTGAATCTGGGCGCTGATTTTCACCCCCGGATCACGACGAACATACAAAGCACCAATGCCTTTCGGGCCGTACATTTTGTGCGCCGAGAGGGACATCAGGTCCACGTTCTGTTCCGCCACATTCAACGCCAGCCGCCCGCCACTCTGGGCTGCATCAACGTGAAACAGGATGTCCTGTTCCCGGCAGATGGCGCCGATCCCGGCAATGTCGTTGACGCTGCCAAGCTCATTGTTCACATGCATCACGCTGACCAGAAACGTATCGTCCCGCAGCGCGGCGCGTACCACTTCCGCCTCAATCCGTCCGCTGGCATTAGGGGTCAGATAGGTGACCTCAACGCCCTGCTCCGCCAACCAGTGAGCAGGATCAAGCACCGCCTTGTGTTCAATCGCGGAGACAATCAGGTGGCCTGCGGGCAACCCTGCCCGGCGGCGCGCTTCCCAGACGCCTTTGAGCGCCAGGTTATCCGCCTCGGTAGCGCCACTGGTCCAGACAATTTCGCGGTTATCCGCGCCGATCAGGTCCGCCACCTGTTGACGGGCATTCTCCACCGCTTCTTCCGCCTGCCATCCATACAGATGGGAGCGCGAGGCCGGGTTGGCAAAATTGCCCTCCCGCGTCAGGCAGGCCGCCATCTGCTCGGCCACCGCCGGGTCGACCGGCGTGGTGGCGGCATAGTCCAGATAAATGGGCTGACGTGGAGCGCTCAACGTCATCGATTACTCAAACCTCGTTGCTAGACGGTACCGGAACGGCGTCTACAGCTGGCTGCACAGAATCTGCTCAGCCGAGAGCTGCTGTTGGTGGTCCTGACGGGCCCGAACCGCTTGAATGTCGCGCCGTTCGACCAGATCCGCCAGGCTGATATCACTTAAAAACTGATGAATTTGGGCACTGAGATCTTCCCAGAGGTGGTGCGTCAGGCATACTTTGCCGTTCTGGCAGTCCCCTTTGCCCTCACAGCGGGTGGCATCGAGGGACTCACTGACCGCATCCACCACTTGTGCCACCGAGATGGCTTCAAGGCGCTCCGCCAGGCGGTAACCGCCGCCGGGGCCGCGAACACTGCTCACCAGCTTCTGCCGACGCAGCTTGGCAAACAGCTGTTCCAGATAGGACAGGGATATACCCTGGCGATTGGAGATATCCGCAAGGCTCACTGGCCCCTGCTCACTGTGCAGGGCCAGGTCCAGCATCGCGGTGACCGCGTATCGACCTTTGGTAGTCAGTCTCATGCCCGGATTGTCGCCTCTAGCCTTGGTGGAGAGTGGATACCGAGCTGTCGGAAACCCACCCGTCTATAACCAAGTATTTTACTCAACTATTCGCCATTATCCAAGGGCTTTTCGTTCTCCGGCGCCGCCTCAAGGGATTTCAGGCGTTTATCCGTGTGGTAAATGTAGTTTTGCGTGGCCGTCAGCACGCCGCGCAGAATGCTCAGCTCCATCTCATCCGGGCGGATGCGGTGGTACAGGCGGCGCAGCCGGGTCATGGTCTGGCGGGGGTTATCCGGGTTGAGGAAGTCCAGGGTTTCCAGCGTCTGCTGAAGGTGCTCGAAATACCGCTCTAAAGCCTCGCTTTTGGCGGGGGGCATATCCCATTCGGTTTTGCCCAACGGGCCGCCCTCTTGCTGCGAGAGGTGGGCCATACGCAGCTCGTAGCACAGCACCTGCACGGCGGTGGCCAGATTCAGGGAGCTGTATTCCGGGTTGGCGGGAATATGCACATGGTACTGGCACTTGTGCAGCTCCTCGTTGGTCAGCCCCCGGTCCTCGCGCCCGAACAGCAGTGCCACCTCGTGCTCGCCCGCCTCCTGCCAGCACCGCTCGCCGCACTGGCGTGGGTCCACCAGCGGCCAGGGAATCCGACGTTCGCGGGCGCTGGTGCCGACCACCAGGCCACAGCCCTCAATGGCCTCATCCAGCGTCTCCACCACCACGGCTTTATCCAGCACATCCAGTGCCCCGGCGGCCCGCCAGACGGCTTTTTCCGAGGGAAACTCCTTGGGCTCCACCAGATAGAGGCGGGACAGCCCCATATTCTTCATGGCCCGGGCGGCACCACCGATGTTGCCCGGATGAGAGGTATTCACCAGAACGATGCGGATATTGTCAAAAGGGTTGGCGGTCATAACGGTCTCTTGATCGATAGCGATTGCGTGGGCGCGGGGCCCCTAAAGGCCGCGCATTCTATCATGAACCACCCGGCCCGGGTTCACGGCGGCCCGCCCCGGCCAAGATGGGACAATTGCGCCATGGCGCTGGCGAGCCGGCGCGCTTGCCGTTATACTGTGCGGCCTTCGCGAGGCCCGCCCTCGCCCCGTTCTTTCCCATTTTTCACGAAAAGACTGATTGCCCTATGGAACCCATGTTGACGATGGCTTTGCGCGCGGCGCGCAAGGCGGCAGAACTGATTGAACGCGCCTACGAACGCCCGGACACCATCAAGGTTGAAAACAAAAGCCCCAACGACTTCGTCACCGAAGTGGATCGGGGAGCCGAACAGGCGATCATTCAGGTGTTGCGCAAGGCCTACCCGGACCACAGTTTCCGCGGTGAAGAAAGCGGGACCACCCAGGGCAAGAACCCGGACTATGTCTGGGTGATCGATCCGATCGACGGCACCACCAATTTCGTGCATGGCATGCCCCATTTTTCCGTCTCCATTGCCTGCTTTTACAAAGGACAGGTTGAGCACGCCGTGGTACTCGACCCCGTCAAGCGCGAGGAATTTACCGCCAGCCGCGGCCGCGGCGCGTCACTCAACGGCCGTCGTATCCGGGTATCCACCCGTCGCGGCCTGGAAGGTGCCCTGCTGGGTACCGGCATCCCGTTCGATGGCCCGGCCCTGGCCAAAATCCAGCCCTTCCTCGCCTGCATCAGTGAACTCGCAGGCCAGACCGCCGGCATTCGCCGCGCGGGCTCAGCGGCGCTCGATCTGGCCTATGTGGCCGCAGGACGCTATGACGCCTTCTGGGAAATGCATCTGAACGAGTGGGATTTCGCGGCGGGCGTGCTACTGGTGAAAGAGGCCGGCGGCTTGATCAGCGACTTCCGCGGCGGCACCTCGTATATGGATACCGGCCACATCGTGTGTGGTACACCGAAGGTGTTCAAGCCGGTGTTGCAGGTGGTGCAGAAGCATTTGGGACACGTTTGAGTTAGAAAGCTGGTGGACGCGGTTGGGAGTGGTAACGGCGGATGCGCGCTTTGCGCTTATCCGCCCTACACAACCGGCCGTAGGGCGGATAAGCGCGCAGCGCGCATCCGCCGTCACCTAACGTTACCTAAGCCAAGAGCTTCTTGAGCGTCCGAACCAGGTGATTGATTTCCACCGGCTTGGTCAGGTAATCAAAAAACCCCGCCTTGCGGCCCCGCTCCACATCGTAGGCCATGGCGTTGGCCGACAGCCCCACCACCGGAATATCCGCGGTCACGGGGTCACGCTTTAACACCGACAACGCCTCGTAGCCATCCATCCCCGGCAGATTGATATCCAGAATGATCACGTCCGGCCGCTCACTGCGAGCCTTGTAAATCCCGAGGAACGCCTCTTCGGCCACTTCCAGCGTCAACATCGGGTAGCGACTCAGGATCTGTTGCATCAGGCGGATATTGGACGGGTTGTCCTCCACGTACAGAATGGTCCGAGGCTCTTCAAGCACCAACGCTTCCGGCTCCTCATCCGCCGTCGGGTCATGCTCCCGGCGGTTGACCACCAGATCCTGATTCCACTCCGTGGACAGAGGCAGATCCATCCAGAACTCGGTACCCACCCCCTCGGTGCTCTCGAAAGACAGCTTACCGCCCATCATTTCGACCAACTGCTTGGTAATCACCAGCCCGACACCAGACCCTTCGACTTTTGAGTACTCCGCGTTCAGGCGATTGAAGGGCTGAAACACTTCGTGCTGACGGCTGGCCGGTATACCCTGGCCGGTATCGCGAACCGTGATACGAAGGCGGTTATCGTCCCGCTCCGACAAACTGACTGCCACTTCACCACCGACCTGATTGTATTTCACCGCATTGCTGACCAGATTGAGCAACGCCTGCTTCAGGCGGGTGTTGTCGGCCACCACGTAGGTGCTCTCCAGCCGTTTGAGATCCGCACTGAGCTTGATGCCACCGGCATCGGCCTGAGGTTGTATCAACGTAAAGCACTCGGCCACCACCCGGGACACCAACACCGGCTCCAGAGAGAAGGTCATCCGGCCGGACTCGATCTTGGCCAGATCCAACACATCATTGATCAGTTGCAGCAGATGCTCGCCCGCCTTGCGGATTTCCCGGGCGTTATCCATCTGACTGTCGGTGAGGTTGTCGTCATACTGAAACAGCTGCGCATACCCCAGAATGGCATTGAGCGGCGTGCGCAGCTCGTGACTCATGCTGGAGAGGAAGTCGGACTTGGCCTGATTGGCTTTTTCCGCCGCGTCTTTGGCCTGTACCACCCGCTCTTCGGCGCGCTTGATATCGGTGATATCCATGTTGGTGCCGGACATACGCACCGGATTGCCCTCGATGTCAAAGCTGGCGCGCCCCCGGGCACGAATCCAGCGGATATCTCCGTCTTTGCCGAAAATCCGGTACTCGATATCAAACGGTGCCCGCCCGGCCATGTGATCCGCCAGGGTCTGGTCAAACTTGGGGAGGTCTTGCGGGTGAATATGAGAGCGCCATACCGACAGGCGGTTCTGCCCCCGGATCACCACATCGTCTTTCTCGTCGTAGCCTGCGTGCTCCCAGCAACGATTGGAAAAGTGGAAACCCTTGCGGTCTGCGTACCACTCCCAGATACCGTCATTGGACGCCTGGATGATGCGAGCCTGACGCGCCTCACTTTCACGCAGGGCCGCTTCGACATTCTTCAGCTCGGTGATATCGAAGTTGACCCCGGAGATGTACATGACCCGGCCGTACTTGTCGCGAATGGAGTTCGCTCGGGCCTGGGTCCAGACGTAGTTGCCTCGTTTGGTGAGGATCCGGTAGGCGGTGTTGAGAGGTTCGCCGCTGCGCAGGTGTTCGCGCACGGCTTCGAGCATGTGGTCCCGATCGTCGGGGTGGATGTAATCCGGCAGCGCTGTGGCGTCGCTGATGCGGATTTTATCTTCGTCATTGAACCCCAGCGATTCCCAGAAACCGCCGGACCAGTCAATGCGGTTGGAGGTGAGGTCCCACTCCCAGAAGCCGTAGCCGCTACCGTTGAAAATCCGGCGATAGCGTGCCACCAGGTCGCGCAGCTCGTCGCTGTTTGCCTGGCTCAATTCTTCATCGCTGATGGTGATGCCTTTCGACATAAGCTCTGCTCATCGATCGGGCGGATACCCTCACCACTGGTATCCGCACTTTTTCAGCGGTTCACGAGGCTCAGGGAGCCAACTCTTCCTGCTCCTCGCCCTCTTTCGGCGGTGGCATGAGGTCTTCTTTGGTCAGGTGCATTGCCGACAGAATGTTGGCCGAGACATAAACCGAAGAGTAGGTACCGACCAGCACGCCGACAATCAGCGCAAATGCAAAGCCACTGATCAACTCGCCACCGAAGAAGTACAACACCAGCAACACCAACAAGGTGGTCAAGGAGGTCAGCAGTGTCCGCTCCAGCGTCTGGGTCAAGGAGGTATTGATCACCTCGTTGGTGGTGCCGCGACGCATTTTGCGGAAGTTTTCCCGCACCCGGTCAAACACAACGATGGTATCGTTCAGTGAATAACCGATCACCGCCAGCACTGCTGCCAGCACCGTAAGATCGAAATCCAGGCGCAGGACCGAGAATACACCCAGAACAATAATCACATCGTGAACCAGGGCCAGAACCGCGCCGATGGAAAATTTGTACTGGAAGCGGATCGCCACGTAGATCATCACCACGGCCAAAGCGAACAACATGCCCAGCCCGCCCTGGTCGCGCAGCTCTTCACCCACCTGCGGGCCGACAAACTCGCTGCGCCGCAGATTGATGCTCGCTCCGGTCGCCTCTTCCAGGGCGTCAATCAGAAATTGGGAATAGACATTGTCCAGAGCGTTTTCAACGGCAACGGTGACGGCCTCACCCTCAGTCGCGATCTGTGTGCGACCGTAGTAACGCGGGTCAAACAGGTCCGCCGAGCGCAGCGCTGACTCACTGACGCCATTGAACACCAGCACTTCGGAGAACTGGGTCTGGTCGCTGGCGGCGTTGCGCACATCGGCAATGGTCGCACTGTCGGACAGGGACGCAAGCCCCTCTTCCAACTGCTCCAGTACACCGTCACTCAGAGCATCCTGGGTGCGGATCAGAACTTCCGAGTCCGAGCCGAACAGAATCGCCACGGGGTTCTCAAGGCCCTGCTCGCCCAGCACCGAGCGGATGGTGGACAGATCCGCCGGGCGATCGAAGCCCAGCTCGACCTGGGAACCGCCGGTAAAGTCCAACCCAAACTCCAGACCACGCGTCGCCAGAGATACGATGGAAGCCAGCAGCAACACGATGGAAATGGTGGCGCAGGTTTTGCGCCAGCCCATAAAATTAATCACTTTTGATTCCGGTAGCATAGTGGCGCTCTCTTAGATCCAGATCTTCTTCAGGTTGCGACGGCGGCCGTACACCAGGTTGGCCAGCGCCCGAGTGCCCATGATCGCGGTAAACATGGAAGTCAGAATACCGATGGACAGGGTGACCGCAAAACCCTGTACCGGACCGGTGCCAATAGCGTACAGAATGACCGCCACCAGCAAGGTGGTGATATTGGCATCCAGAATACTGACGAAGGCCCGCTCATAACCGCTGTAAATGGCGGACTGGGGCGAAGCGCCCTCTTTCAGCTCTTCCCGAATCCGGGAGAAAATCAGGACGTTGGCGTCCACCGCCATACCCACGGTCAGCACGATACCGGCAATACCCGGCAGCGTCAGAGTGGCGCCCAGCAGGGACATGACCGCCACCAGCAGAAGGATGTTGGCCCCCAAGGCCAGGTTGGCAAAAATGCCGAACACCCGGTAGTAAATCAGCATAAAGACCAGCACCAGCGCCAACCCGAGCACCACCGAGTTCAAACCGGTCTGAATGTTTTCCGCCCCGAGAGATGGCCCGATGGTGCGCTCTTCGACGAAGTACATGGGCGCCGCCAGGGCACCGGCGCGCAGCAACAGCGCCAGCTCAGAGGCTTCCGCCGGTGACTCAAGACCGGTAATCCGGAACTGCTTGCCCAGCGCACTCTGAATGGTGGCCAGACTGATGATTTCCCGCTCGACGTAGTTCTCCCGCACTTCCACCTGCTCACCGGCTTCGTTGGTCTCAAACTCGGTGCGGGTTTTGTGCTCGATAAACAGCACACCCATGCGCCGGCCGACATTATCCCGGGTCGCGCGGTGCATTTTGGTACCGCCCAGGCCGTCCAGGGTAATGTTCACCTGGGGCATATTGGTTTCTGCATCGAAGCTGCTGGTGGCGTTGGCCACATGGTCACCGGTCAGAATGATCTGACGCTCCAGCTCGGCACCGCCAAAGCGTTGCTTGTCGGCTTCACTGCGGTAAGGGAACTCTTCTTTCATGGATACCAGCGTGTCCGGGCCGGCCTCCAGGCGGAATTCCAGGTTGGCGGTTTTGCCGATCACCCGCTTGGCTTCGGCGGTGTCCTGTACCCCCGGAAGCTGCACGATAATCCGGTTGCCGCCCTGACGCTGCACGACCGGCTCGGACACACCCAACTCATTCACCCGGTTGCGCAGGGTCACCAGGTTCTGGCCGAGGGCGTAGTCTTCAATTTCAGAAATCGCCGTTTCGCTCAACTGCGCGGTAAAGCGGAAGTCCTCTTCCCCGGCATCTTCGGTCTGGAATACCAGCGTGTCGTATTCATCTTCCATCAGCGCGAGCGCCTGGTCCCGCAGCTCGGCCGAACGGAAGCGCGCCAGAATGCTCTGGTCGTCTTCAACCTCCAGCGCGTTGTAGCGGATACGCTCTTCGCGCAGCGTGCCCTTCATTTCGTCGGCAGTGATTTCCTGACGGGTTTCAATGGCCGAGGCGGTATCGACTTCCAGCAGGAAGTGCACACCACCGGAGAGGTCCAGACCCAGGCGCATGGGGGCACCGCCCAGAGACACCAGCCAATCCGGTGTGGTCGGCGCCTGATTCAGAGCGACCACAAAATCACCACCCAGAGATTCCTGCAGGGTGCGGCGGGCGGTCATCTGCTCATCTTCACTGGCCAGGCGCACCAGAACGGCATTTTCGCCCAGCTCTACGCCGACATATTCAATGCCCTGTGACTGAAGTTGCCGTTCTACCTGCTCCACCGTGGAAGCATCCATGGTGGTCGCCCCGGATTGACCGGAAATCTGTACGGCGGGGTCGGGCGCATAGAGGTTGGGCAGCGCGTAAATGAATCCCAGGGTAACAACCCCCAGAATCAAGAGGTATTTCCAGAGCGGGTAGCGGTTATGCATAAACGGTTCCGTGGCTTATTCGACGGTATCGGATACGGATGAAGGCCCGGATTATACCGATTTCCCCCAAGACAACAATGAAAGTAGGGTAATGAACGGGGCGCAGCCGCACCCCGCCCGGTGATTTATGGCGTCAGCGGCGGCACGTCCTTACCGAGGGCCCGATAGAAGTCGGCCACGAAAGCCTCCAACTCGCCGGCGGCAATGGCCTCCCTCAGCCCGGCCATCACCAGCTGGTAGTAGCGCAGGTTGTGGATGGTCTGCAGCTGAGCGCCGAGGATCTCGCCGCACTTGTCCAGGTGATGCAAGTAGGCGCGGCTGAAGTTCTGGCAGGTGTAGCAGTCACACTTCGGGTCGAGGGAGCCGGTGTCGTGGCGATGCTTGGCATTGCGAATCTTGATCACCCCCTCATGGGTGAACAGGTGGCCATTGCGGGCGTTGCGGGTGGGCATCACGCAGTCGAACATATCCACGCCTCGGCGCACACCCTCCACCAGGTCCTCCGGCTTGCCCACGCCCATCAGATAGCGGGGCTTGTCTTTGGGCATATGGGGCGTCAGGGCCGACAGTACGCGCACCATATCTTCTTTGGGCTCGCCCACCGACAGGCCGCCGATGGCGTAGCCGTCAAAGCCGATCTCCTCCAGGCCCGCCAGCGATTCCCGGCGCAGGGACTCATACATGCCCCCCTGCACAATGCCGAACAGCGCGGACGGATTGTCACCGTGGGCATCCTTGGAGCGCTTGGCCCAACGCAGGGACAGCTCCATGGACTTGCGCGCCTCATCCTCCGTGGCCGGGTACGGGGTGCACTCATCGAAGATCATCACAATGTCCGACCCCAGATCCCGCTGGACCTGCATGGCCTCCTCGGGGCCGAGAAATACCGGGCTGCCATCAATGGGCGAGCGGAACGACACGCCCTCTTCGGTGATTTTGCGGATATCCCCCAGGCTGAACACCTGAAAGCCACCGGAGTCGGTCAGAATCGGGCCGGACCACTGCATAAAGTCGTGCAGATCGCCGTGGGCCTTGACCACCTCGGTGCCCGGACGCAGCATCAGGTGAAAGGTGTTTCCCAGGATTATCTGAGCGCCAATGGCCTCAATATCCCGAGGCAACATGCCCTTGACCGTGCCGTAGGTGCCCACGGGCATAAAAGCCGGGGTTTCCACCACGCCCCGGGGGAACTTCAGGCGGCCGCGTCGGGCCAGGCCGTCTTCCCGGTCCAGTTCAAACTGCATAAAGGAAGACATCTTTTATCCCTCGGAAGGACTACCCGGGAGATCGCGCGGAGCGTCCGGGTTGCGGGTGATAAACATGGCATCGCCGTAACTGAAAAAGCGGTATTCCTGAGCCACGGCTTCTCGATAGGCGTCCATGATGTGTCGGTAACCCGCAAAGGCGGACACCAGCATCATCAACGTCGATTCGGGCAAGTGGAAATTGGTCAGCAACGCATCCACCGCCTTGAATTCAAAGCCGGGAGTAATGAAGATATCGGTCTCGCCCTGATAGGCGGCCATCCCCTGCCCCGATTCGGCACGAGCGGCGGCGGTTTCCAGGCAGCGCACGCTGGTGGTGCCCACGGCAATCACTCGACCGCCAGTCGCGCGGGTGGCGCGCACCTGCTCGGCCACCTGCTCATTCAGGTCCATGACCTCGCTGTGCATTTTATGCTCGGCAATATTATCCACCCGCACCGGCTGAAACGTGCCCGCACCCACATGCAGGGTGACAAAGGCCAGATTGACGCCTTTGGCCTGCAACTGGGCCAGCAGGTCATCATCAAAGTGCAGACCGGCGGTAGGCGCGGCGACAGCGCCGGCCTTGCGACCGTACACCGTCTGATAACGCTCCCGATCCAGTTCCTCATCTTCCCGGTCGATATAGGGCGGCAGCGGCATATGCCCCAGGCGCTCCAATACCGACAGCGCGGTTTCCTCCGGCGGGAAGTTCAGCTCGAACAGGTCGTCGCGCCGCCCGGTCACCGCCAGGCGGGTGCCGTCTTCCAGCACGATCAGACTACCAATCTTGGGGGACTTGCTCGCCCGGGTGTGGGCCAGCACCCGCGCATCGGTCAGCAGGCGCTCCACCAGAATCTCAACCTTGCCGCCGGTGTCTTTCATCCCGAACAGGCGGGCGGGAATCACCTTGGTATCGTTGAACACCATCAGATCCCCGGGGCGCACCTGCTCCAGCAGGTCCGGGAATTGACCGTGGGTCACCTTCCCGGTCGGGCCATCCAGCCCCAGCAAGCGACTCCCGCGTCGCTCGGCGGCCGGTTCACGGGCAATCAGGGATTCGGGCAGATCGTAGTAAAAATCCTGGCGGCGCATAAGACGTGTATTCAGGCAGGTTCAAAAGCCCGCAAGGGTACCGGAAAACCCCGAAAATGACCACCAGATCGCGGGGTTTTACGGCGGATGCGCCTTCGGCTTATTAATACCGCTGCGCTCGGCCCCTACGCGACCTGCAGTGCTATCCGTAGGGCGGATAAGCCGAAGGCGCATCCGCCGCAACCCAAAGCCCCACACCCACCACCACCAAAATCCTTGGTTGACGAACCCCCGCACACTGCTATAATCCCGCCCCGCAAAGCAGTAAACCTGTGCCAGAGTGGCGAAATTGGTAGATGCCGTGCAGGATGCACAAATGTCGCGAAGGGCAGGAGCCCGAGAGCGACCGCAGGGCCAGCGCAACGCGCTGGTAAAGACCTGAAACCCGCACTAAAGCACATAGCGGCTTATACAGTGCCAGAGTGGCGAAATTGGTAGACGCAGGGGATTCAAAATCCCCCGCCCGCGAGGGTGTGCCGGTTCGAGTCCGGCCTCTGGTACCACTTTAAAATCAACAAGTTACAGAGCTTCCACTTTCCCTCCTTCAAAGTGTTATTTTAAAAAGTAGACCCATAGTAGACGCCTGCCAAACTAGACGAAGTCACACTTCTGCTTCGCTCAACCCTTTCCCCTAAAATAGTTGTCCAAGCCCGGAAAGCAGCGCTCTATTGTTGTGTACTCACCCACACTGCGCCAAAAAACAACGTAAAGCACGTTCAATGCTTCGGCAATTTAGCGGTGCACGAAAATGGTCTAGCAACCAATCTGTGGAGTTTTAAAGCACAACCAACAAATCCCCTTTCTGACTACTGGATTTAACTTTCAAAGTTTTAGGATCTTGGAGTTATCTGGCGCGAATCTATTGATTTACAGGGCTGATATCGCGCATCCTTTACATCTTAGTGTTAATACCAGAAGGAGGGGAACGTGGGCTACCTTCGACCCAGCACCATAGCCAGCCACGCAGCCACACTAGTAGCTGTGCTCGTAGCTTTGCTAAGCAAGGATCAGCTGTCAACAGACGAACAGCTTTCTATAAAACTAATAGGCGGCGCCCTCCCGATCATGGTCCTCGGTTTTGTCCTTGCGCCCAACAGCCCCCTCAAAGACCCAACCGTAGAAAAATTTTATCTCTGGATACACCCCATATCACACTTAGCCGGGATCTTCGCCCTGGCATCCGTATTTCGAAGTATAAGCGTAGGAGCCGGCACTACATTTGTACTTGTGTCATTCGCTTGCTTAGGTGTTTTGATAGTGTGTCACAAACAAATTATGAAACGTCCAGCGGTGAAAGAGGCATACAAGCGAGCCGAGAAAAGTGGTCGAAACCAAGTTAGCCAGTAGCAAGCTTACACGCAACTCATTTGTGTATTTCATCAAACCTGATATCTAGTCAAATAGCTTTATGAACCACATTCTAATTGCAGCTTATAAATAAGGACAGAACATGACCGACCGAAACGCCACTCATAAGAAAGGACTTCTCGCTTACCTGAAACCAGGCATAACTAAATGGGCGCCTTTAGACGAGTCATCTTTGATTGACCTTTATGGCGAACCCCAAGAGAACGCCACCCATGGACAAGAGCCAGAGGAACAACTTAATCCCATCCAGAGGGAATGGCTGGCTGAAAGCAAACAGTACTTTAACGACATGCTTTCCTCTGCGTTACAGCTGCCAAATCTATTCTTTTTTGCAGGTAGCGGAACCTCTATGGGAGAGGTTTCTGGCCCCAGCATGTGGGACTTGTGGTGTAAATCCATGTGGGCAAACCCCGACGCAAAAAAAGGAGACTCCGATTACGGAAAATTGACACAACCCGCATCATCCGCCTGCAAAAAGGTCAATTACTCTGAGAGAGAAAACCCAAACATCGAACACTTTCTTTCTCAGTGCGACGCCTACCTACTATTTACCGAAGATGACTCTGTTAATAAATTTCTGATACACGTCAAGAGAATAATATTAGAGTCCTGCTCTGCGTTTATAGATAAGGAAGATAGCGATATTTCTGCTTATAGCGGCCTACTACAAAAGCTAGCTCGCCGCCGAGTTCGTGACCCCCGCCTAAAAGTGTTCACCACAAACTACGATATGTGCTTCGAGACTGCCGGGTCTGACTTAGGAATGATGCTAATTGACGGATTTTCTTACACAAGAAACCGTCGGTTTGATGGCCGCTACTTCAACTATGACGTAGTTCGCAGGGAAAGCGACTCCCATGAATTTGTAGAGGGAATCGTACAACTTTACAAGCTTCATGGATCAGTGAGCTGGGAACGCTCAGGAAGCGAAATATTTGAGCGCACCAATCCATCTCCAGAAAGAGCAGCACTGATATATCCAGCCAAGGGCAAATACCAGCAAGCATTTATTCAACCACACCTTGAACTGTTTTCTCGATTCATTGAAACTTTGCGAACGCCCAACAACTGTTTACTAATGTCTGGATATGGGTTCAACGATGACCACCTATCCGAACCAATTGTATCTGCCATTAAGTCAAACCCAAGCTTAAAGCTCATTATCGCCGACTATAATGCTGCCCTCCACATACAAAATTCAGGTAAAAACGGCTCAAGCTCATACTGGATAGAACTGGCAGAATTATCTTCTAACGGATATGACATTCACCTAGTTAACGCTTCATTCAGCGAGTTCGTCAAGTACATCCCAAATCTAAGAGCATTGAGCCCTGCTGAGCAATTAGCGAAAGCAGTGAAAAAGGCGGGCCGTTAGTATGGACTTAGAAGCTTTTTTTACAGACTCAGGCATATTGCATCATGAGCTAAAAATTGGTGTTGTTTCAACTGTTACGGCTCAGACGGTAAAGATAAATCTTGCTCATGCCGGTGATGTAAGTGGTAGCTACATCGAAGGTTCTAGATACGGCAGAGGTGAGGTGGGTGAGCTAGTGCTCATTGAGGGCCAGCAGGCGATAGTTCTTGGGAGGGTCGTAGAGGTCCGGCTTCCGGACCGAGACAGAACAGAGCTATCTCAAGATTTTCAAGGATCGGGCCAGCTTGACGCTATTGGATATGTACAACTACTTGGATCCATTAATATCGAACACTTGAAAATCCAGGCTGGAATCTCCGCGTATCCAAGACTTGGTGACCGCGTATTCTCCGCCACCTCAGGGCTATTGTCAGCATTACCGCAATTGATGAATGATGGAGTCAATTCTTCCAAGACTAAAGTTACCATTAACCTAGGAAAGATTTCCGGGGCGGATGGGAGCAGCATCCACGTTACACCCGAAAAGCTGTTTGGTAGGCATTGTGCGATTCTTGGATCAACCGGAGGGGGTAAGAGCTGGACAACAGCAAAAGTGATAGAAGAGTGCGCAAAATTCTCAGGCTCAAAGGTCATAGTCATTGATGCGACAGGTGAATACCGGTCACTGAGTAATACGTCTACGCTACACCATCATCTGGGAAATCCATTGCATAAAAACTTGAACTCCTCGGAGATTGCAATCCCTCCGACAGACTTTATCGAATCAGATTTCATTGCAATGTTTGACCCATCCGGAAAAGTTCAAGGCCCAAAGCTCAAGGAGGCTATCAAGAGCCTTCGCTTGGCTCGACTTTCCCCACACTTATTCCCTGACGGATTCATTCGGAAAATCGAACAAAGCAAGGCTTCGTACAGAAAAGCCTTGAACACGGGAAACAATTCAAAACTAGTCGACGACCCTGCAATGCCTTTTGATATAACCAAACTAACTCGGCAGATTGTAGAAGAGTGCTGCTGGGAATCTGATTTTAACAAAGAAGGATATTGGGGAAAAGCAAACAACGATCTTGGTTACTGTTCGTCCCTGCTCACCAGAATTCAAGCTGTAACGTACGCCACCTCAATGAAGTCTGTCTTTCAATTTGATGGACAAGTAAAAACACTTACGGAATCAATAGAAGCTTTTATTTCAGGCGACAACAGGACTTTCAGGCTATGTCTGAGTGATGTAAGTTATGAGTTCTATGCGAGAGAAATTCTAGCAAATGTTATAGGACGAAAACTTTTAAAACTTGCCAGAGAAGAACGATTTCGTGCCATGCCCTTATTGATCGTGGTAGACGAGGCGCACAACTTCCTTGGAAAACAAGTTGGGTCAGAGGATCACTCTACAAGACTTGATGCTTTCGAACTTATTGCAAAAGAAGGCAGAAAGTACGGCCTAAACATCTGCCTTACAACTCAACGCCCTAGAGATATTACGGAAGGCGTTCTCAGTCAAATGGGAACACTCCTTGTGCATCGATTAACCAATGATAGAGATCGAGAAGTGGTCGAACGAGCTTGCGGTGAAATTGACCGTTCGTCAGCGTCATTTTTGCCAAATTTAAAGCAAGGCGAGATCGCTGTAATTGGCGTAGACTTTCCCATACCAATGACCATTCAAATGGATAAGCCATTCACCCCACCTCTATCAGACGGACCCAACTTTCAAGAGCTTTGGAAAACTTACACACTGTAAAGCCACCATTCCATTGACCAGCCACCTGGACGCAGATTCCCAGGGGTCACGAAAAGACGTGAAAATGAGGAGCCACATTTGAACTCAAACATGACACTTACGTGCAAAGTTTGTGAACAAGACACGGATTGCCGCATAGGCTACTCCAACCGTCAAATACAACCTCTAAGCTTCGCCTGCCCACACTGCAGCTCGCTTATGGAAGTTATCTTAAACATTAAGAACGCGCCAGCTTCAGACTTTCGCTTCATATCATGTTATCCATCTAGAAAAGAGAGAGAAGGTCCGTTCGATGGGTCCAACCCATTTGTCGATCTACACTTAGATTTCCCAGTTCGCTTCGGGGATTATGTCATGGGCCACACCCCTTTCTTAGTGGCCATGGAGCGCTTGAACGATCCTTCTGATTCAGACCCCGATAAAACCCTACATAAACTTAATTTTCACAATCAAAGACTTGAACAACTAAACCACTTTCATGACCATTCTGACCAGATAAAGAAGATAATAGGTCTTTATATGGGAAAGAATAAGCAGCTTTTTAAAAAAAGAGTTGGCGAATTTCTAGCTGAAGATCAAGGAAATTCCGTTGAACCACAAGACCTAAACGCGTCTCTTTACCGATTTATCAGCTTCGTTTTTCTACCGTTTGTGCGCCACGGAGAGGTAAACCATATTGTCAATGGGTTTACAGGGCTAACAATAAAGTTACACAGTCCAGAGTTTAGCGACTTTATCGGAAAATTAATTTCTTCAGGGTTTTTAGGTGCTCTGCAATTAGACTGCTTGAAGATATACCCAGAAATCTATAAAACTGAGATGCCAATGCGGCCAGCATTGTATCTTGACTTAGTACCCAATTACGAAATAGAGAAAATTGCATCCCGTGTGTCAACGAGAGATTTTAGCTCTTACAAAGACCTATACAAAGATATTGCAGAGGTGTTCTCTCGACAGCTTGTCTTAGTAGCCGGAATTAACAACATTATTCATAGAGGAGATTGCAATTCATTCAAAGTTGTCGATGGCGGATCTTTAAGTTCGCTTCAAAATTTTTCAAAAAAAACACTATCTCAAAAGTTTAAGTATTTAGATGACTGTTGGTACCACTTTGAAGGTGAAATAGTTAATATCGAAGTTAGAAATGCAATCGCTCACAACAATGTTCAGTATGACGAGATCACTCAGGAAATCACCTATTACCCGAATGGCGGAGAATTAGAGCAAGCGCCCGGCCAAAAAATGTACTTTTTGGATTTCATGCGGTTGATACTTGTACTATTCAGGGAGATGCACAACCTTCACCATCTGATTAAATGCTTATTTAACTATGAATTCTTGTTTAGAAACAAAACGTAAGAACTTTATAAAGAATAGATAGTTTTTTTCAGCTAGAAATCTATTACCCTACTCTCTGCGGCGTTCCTCAAAAACTAGATCTAAGTAAACTCCAAGTATGCGTACTCCTCCCAAGCGCTACAAGCAGCGTCTTTAAATCGCTCCGCTTGCTCTACCATCCATGAGCAAACCTCATCGGTGACAGCATGACGCTGGCGCTTTAACTCTTGGAACTGACGCTTGCGGTGCTGATAGGCCTTCTCCAAGTTGCGCCAATAGTGACCATCTTTTGCTTCTGGTGTGTTCGCCGGCTCCCAAGCTAGCTCGCTAGGCAGTTCCGGCAGCCACTCTGGCGGTTTATTGGAGTCCCCTAGTGCCCAGCTTAGAAACGTTCGCTGGGCGCTCTCACCCTTTAGAATCACTTGGTACTTGTTGCACCGAATCGGCAACGAGCTGAGCTTGTCTCTCACTGCCTGAAGCCGTTTTCCGATTTGATAGCGAGTCGCTTTGGCAGTCTTCGGAGTTTCGTCCAGCCTCTTGTTTAACTGCTTTCGCTCTCGGTAATCCGCCCCATACTTCTGAGTAATGTGGTCATACACATCGGCAATGATCTGCCCCATGGCGTGAAGCTGCTTTTTCCCAACTGTCACCCAGTCGGGCGCTCTGGCGGGCTCGCTGATTCCATAGCGGTTGCCCCGCACCTTCCCCTGGCTGCCCTCCTGGCCTTTGGTCATGTAGCCCAAGGCTTTAGCCATGTAGGCTCCGGCGCAACGGCAGTCCTTGATTTTCTCCATGTGAAAATAGCCGTTCCCCCATATACCCTCGATCCGGGATGCCCAGTTTGTGAACTGAGCAAACGGAACCGCCCAGCCAAGCAACATGTGAATGTGCGGATTGTCTTCGCCCTGCTCATTTTTGGGCACTTCCACAACCCAGCAATAGGAAAGCCCCTCGGTGTGGCCCGGAACCCGCTCGCCCTTATCCGTCGTCCAGCCTCGCTGGTACATCTTCTGCATCGCGTCCATGCAGCGACTTAGCTCGCGCTGGATCGTGGTTTCGTTGGCAGCAATCCGCGCCCTGGCAGCTTCGTTGAAGGTTCCGGTTACAAAGGTCTTAAAGCCGCCCTTTTTCAAGCTCATATACTCGCAGCTCTCGGCAATCTTCTTAGCGCCTCTCTGGCTCAGCGTTTCGGTAATACGCTCGCCATCGACTTGGGGTGGCAGGTTGTTCGCAGTTTCCACCTGGGTCCTGATGCGCCATTCGTCGGACCACTCGCGGTATTGGATCACGGTGGCGCAGCCGGTTTGCCCTTTCGGTGTGATAACCGGCTTTGGTTCGACTTCCAGCGGTTGTAATGGCACTGAGGCGCAATGCCGGAGCTTTTCGCTTTCAAATAGGAACTGGTGCCGTGCAAATGCCCGCTCAAGCTGCCTTTCAGGTGTTGTCGGACTTTTGGGCGCCTTGACTAGCCTATGCGGCACTTCGTGCCGCGCCTCGCTTTGCGCTCGGGTCAGCTTCACCAACTGACCGATTACCACACCACCGCAAAAAGCCCGCACATTGGCGGGCTTCTCATTCGGGATATTGGGTAAAGGCTTAGATCTCATGGCAACCCCCCTTCCCCAGATGATGAGAGGTGGGCGTAATGCGGAGAGGCGGGAAAACGCTCACTCTCGGTCTAGATCGGTCCGCTCCCGGGTCAGTTAAGCGAACTGGTTCGCTTAGTCCAACCGAACTATTTCGGTTAGATATTGCTTTTAGGCGAACTTCCGTCGCTTGGGTAACCGAACTGGTTCGGTCAAAAGTTCGGTTACCCAACCGAACGACTTCGGTTAGCGTTCGGTTAATGTACCGGCTCCTGAACCGAAAACTTCGGTTAAGGTTCGGTCTAGCCTTCGCACCCCAAAGCCGTACCGCGCCTAGGTTCAGAACCGGTTTGAACCTAACTGCCCTCACCGGTTGAGAACCTAAAGGTTGTCTATTCGGTCTCTTTGAACCTATAGGTTGGCTTGAACCTATAGGTTGCCCTCTCGATTCCAGCCAGCTCATGCGGCATTCTCCGTGGTGGAGTGCCGCATCTGCCGGTTAATGTAGTCCTCCAGGTCCTCGCTGCGATAGCGAACCGAGCGAGTACCCAGCTTTATGAAGGGGATGCGAGCGCCCGCCCAGCGATCTCTTTCGAGAAAGGCTGCGCTAACACCCAGGTGCTGAGCTGCTTGCTTGGTGGTGAGTAGTTTAGCCATGATCTGTCTCCGTCTGTATGTTGGAGACAACTTTGAAGCTTGGCCAAACTGAAAGGAATTGGGCAAATAACTTCAAATATACTTGAAGTCACTTGAATTATATAAACGGCATCAGGCCTCGTATGGGGGTAAACGGTCCTGCCCTGGGAGGGTCCCCTTCTTGTACTGCCCCAACCAGTTCTCAACCTGCTGTTGAGGGTCTTCGCTGGTCATCATGCGTTTAAGCTGCTCATCCAGGTCGCCCAGGATTATTCGGGCCATTTTCCGTACTGATAGACCGCTGTCTTCTTTGCGCAACTCGTTAAACCGGTTCACGATCGCCAGCTTCACCTCGTGGTAGTTCTTGAGCTTTGTCTTACTGACGCCCTGGCCACGCTTTTGCTCCCTTTTGGCCGCGTCCAATTCAAAGCGCTCCCTTTCCAGAAACAGCCGGCAGAACCCAAGCGACTCCATGGCCTCCATTGGCAATTGCTCCAGGTGGCTCTGCACCAATCTCTCCTCAGAGGACTTCATTATCTGCTCAAACTCACCCAAATTTGGGTCATAGACCCCGGGTCGACGGCTGAACGTCACCAAATCAGCAACCGATGCCAGAGCCGCCACGGCAAAGACTTGGGACCAGAGGAAAGGCTCCCCACTCGGCCGCTCCGGCAATTCGACCTCCTCTGCGCTCACAAAGTGGCTCAACGGCGCGGTGTAATACAGCCCAGTCGATTCGGGTCGCCCCTTGGTAATATCACCTCCGTCCTTCAGACGAAGCTGCATGAGAATTTCCAAACCCGCATTCAGGTCAACTATGGTGAAGCCATCCGGCAATGCCGCTTTTGCCTCCTGGGCAATGTAGTGGCCGTCGTGGAACTCCTGCAGTGGCAACGCTTCCTCAAGGGGGTTTAGGTCCGAAAAGGCATCTGAGTAGCGAATCATGCTTCAATTTTCTCCCTTATAAAGTCCGTGATGCGCTGCATGGGGATACGAAGGCGCTCGGTGCTGGGCACGATATACCCTGCGGTAACGTCATTGGAATACTTGTGGTTTAGCAGCCGCTTTAAGGCGTAGGCGGGTATATCCAGGCTTTCCGCTATGGTGATGAAGGTTCGGCGCAGGTCGTGGAGCTTGAACTCAATACCGGAGTGCTCTGTCACCTTGGCCATGGCGGTCCTTGGCTCTTTTAGCGGTCCATCGGTGACCGGCGAAGGGAAGACCCAGACCTTCTCGGCAGCCTGGTAGCGCCTTTTCAGCAAGTCCTCCAAGAAATCTGACATGGGCAGCCGGTGCGGCTCTTTGTTCTTGGTTTCGGGAATGATGAACGTCCGCTCTTCAAAATCAACGTCCTCCCAGGTCATGCGGGTCGCCTCGGACCGTCGCAGTCCGGTCATAAGCAGAAAATGCAGGTAGTCCCGTGTGGTTTCCTGGTTCAGCAGCATGGTGGCCTCATACCAGGGTTTGAGCTGGGAGGGCGTCAGCAGGGTCTGACGGCGCTTTACGGTGTACCAGGAGCGATTGCGGCTGAGCCGGTTAACCGGGTTCAAGGTGATGATCGGTTGGCCGTTCTTGTCCTCATATTGCTCCATGGCGAAGTTGAACAGCGCTCGGAGCACTCTCATGGTGTTGTTCGCCCTGGCGTGACTGGTCGAGCCCAGCTTTTGATGCCGCTTCTCCACCATTTCCTTGGAAATCTCGGCGATGGGCCTGCTCAGCCAATCCCCAAGGGATACTTCAATACAGCGCTTGTAGTCGTGCAGAGTGTTAGGCTTGAGATCCCGCCGGGTTTGCAGGTATTCATCATAGACCTGCTTGAGAGTGACGCCCCGGGTCAGATACTCCCGCTTCTCCGCATTCGGGTCTTTGCCCATGGCAATATCGCCCAGCAGGCCTTGCGCCTTCCGCCGGGCCTGCTCGGCGGTCAATGGGCCGTGTTTGCCCAGGGTAATGCGTTTGGGCTTTCCCTGGACCCGAGCTTCTACCACATAGGTCTTTGTACCGGCGTTGGTGACTTTCAGACCAAAGCCGGTCAGCTCCGTATCCCGGTAGAAGACCTGGGTGGGTTTACCCTCCGGGGTGGGGTCCGGCGGAGTCACCGCATCGACGGTTCGTTTGCTGATTTTGAGCTGCGGCATTGCGTCTTCCCAGAGTCATTTGTGCCTGAAAGTAGACACATAGTAGACGCATTGTTTCAAATAACCGCGTATTTTGGCAAGATTGTTCAAAGAACAACCAACCAAATTTTTGTTAAGTCATTGTTTTTAAAGGAATTGCAAATAACAGCAAAAAACAACACAAATAATTCAAAATCCCCCGCCCGCGAGGGTGTGCCGGTTCGAGTCCGGCCTCTGGTACCACTTCTTTCTTGTGATCCGCCTCCAAGATACAGCTCAGCAAAGCCTGTAGGAACAGTCATCATCGTTGGGTTACGGCGGATGCGCTCCGATGCGTCGGACCGATCCGCCCTACTCAAGCCCCACTCCTATCCGCAACGCACTCGCCGTCCCCAACTCGCGTAGGGCGGATAAGCCGAAGGCGCATCCGCCGTAAGGTGTTTCGGGCAACGGTCCACGTCCGATGGCTCGATGTGGGGCTAATTGATCTCCTCCACGGTAAACTTCTCAAGGTCAATATGCTCATCTTCCTGACTTCTCACCCGGATGGCGGTTTCTGACCGGGGGATTCCGGGTGCGATATCCAGATAGAGGGGGTTATCGCTTTCAGCCATCTTTTCGAACACGCTCAACATCTCGTCCTCATCGAAATGGATGATGAAAAGATACTTGCCGCTGTGGAAACTCATGCGCTTGGGTAAGGGCCTGGGCTTGGCGGCGTCTTCCTCGGTGAGGGGGTAGCGTAAGTGATAGAGCTCGCCGTTGAGGTAATTGATCGTTCCCGGAGAATCCGGCCCCGCCATACGGAAGAACTCGGGCTGCCAATGGTAGTGGGTGCGCATTCGCTCCCATTTGTCGAAGGGTATGCCTTCGGTTTCGAGGCGTTTTCGCTGCTCTGGCGTGAGAAACTCCTCCAATGACTCCTCAAAGTACTCCTCTCTCGGCTCAGGATGGTCATTCATGAACGAGTCTTTCCAGTACTTCGCCCAGTCGTAATCGATGGGTTCAGCCTTCCCAAAAAATACTTCGGTGGTTTTGCCAATACCGACGAGCCATACTGCGACGTTGCCGCCAGGTGCCATGCCCACGGTTATTCGCCGATAGGTCAAATGACCGGCAGGTGTTTTATGGTCGCTGTACCCCTCGTTAAAACTCCGAACGATGGTTTCATAGGGGAGCTCAAACTCACCCCGGTAGAACTGATCTTCTAGGTAGGAGTAATAGGTAATTCTCAACCTATCCGGCAATGGCTTTTGATCCGGACCGGTCACGTGGGTAGATACGGGCATTCCCCAGCCGTGATAGACCGTTTTACCGTCAGGGATGTAAAGTCCATGATCTTCGCCCGGATATAGAAAAGTTCCGGAAATCACTTTCATTGGGTATTCATCTGGCGCTGACTCAGAAGCCAACCATTCCGCTTTGGTCATAGAATCCTCACAACCGAATAATAAGAGTAGTGCCGATAGCAAAGTGAATCGACGTCGGGTTTTAACCTTCATGGTATTTTCGCCTGCGTTGACCTTCGTGAAGTCTCGGAGACATCCCCACACTCGAATAGTGCGCGGAGAGGTGCAAGTATTGATGGCGGATCACATAGAGCAACGGGTCTTGCCTCTGCCAGTGTTCCGGCCGGGAGTCCGCCCCTGCTGAAACCACATAGGCCTTTATACGGGCCTGTAGCTGCCGAAGCTCCTCGGATTCCTTACTCAAGTCAATAAGCTTGGAAAATTCTTTCGAGTTCATGCTGACTCCCTCGCCCTGAATAAACTCCGCCATAAGTTCCAGCGGGATTTTGCTATAGCTGGTTTTTACCAGCTCCCGCTCAGCATGGATAACGTGGCTCAATGTATTGCGGGATGTGGGTAACCTCAGCTCCTCCGGGCGATACCAGCCTTGCGCCAGAAGCCAGTCCCGATCGCTGTGGCGATCCCGCTGATGCCCCCGATAGACGATCTGAGCCTCGGGACCAGAGCGGTAGCCTCCACCCACATCGCTATGGGCGCCGGGCAGACAAATGCGCTGCCCTTTTCCTCCGGCGCTATCAATAGTGGTCAGGGAGAAGTTACTCCGGTACTCCTCCGAAGCCTCTAGCTGGATAACGCGATTGGCCCTGCGAATCGAGTCCAGCTTTAGTGCCTTCACATCGTTATTGAACGACATCCCGTGGGAGGAAACAGTATCAAAGAGCCCGACCAGGTTGATCTCGATTTTATCGGCGGGAAATCCCTCAACCTCCAGCTGCTCGGATATTGGCTCACCGCCTGCGTCCATGAGCTTATGGATACAATAGCGGGCACTTGCAGCCCCACGACTAAAACCAAATAGATCAATGGTCAACTTTTTCAGAGTTGAATCTTCCCCGGAATTCTGAAACAGCTCTCGTATGTTTCCAACGGCAAGTCGAATCCCTTTTGTTACTTTAGCGTCTATCCCTGTAGAGCCCGTCCCCATCGCCAACCCCTTGCGATGGTCCGCCTCGCGATCTTCGGTGCCAGCACCTTCGACATACAATTTCCGGGCATAGTCGAAGCCATTTGGTGGCGTCCTGTCATCGACTTGCGCCTCCAACAGAGCAATATTGGACCTACCATTGTTATAGCTTTGGTAAGCTTTTAAATCCACCCACTGATCGGCCAACACCTGATACACCTCAGTATTCCTCTCTCGCTCCTCCACATTCGTGCGATTATTGGCCGTCCCATCAAAAAACAACAACAGCCGAACACTGAGCTTTTTCTTGCCCTCGTCATCCTCATCACCGCCACTATTGGGCGGCTGGGGCACAAACACGCCCTCTCCCACCTGTGTCATACCGCTTCTCCTTTGCTGATTTCCATTGCCCTGGGGCGTTTCTCTACAATCAATGCACCGCGCAGGCCGGCATCGGATGAGCTGTACACCAGATGGCTTTGCGCCCTGGTGTTTTTCAGCAGATCAAATGCCGCCAGCGCCAGCAGCGAGGGGGCCGTGGCGCTGCCCAGGTCGCCGTAATGCTCGGCGGGGTGCACCAGTTGGACGTCGTCGCCCAGCCGGTCCCCGCTACGGGTCATGGCCACGCCGTATTCCTTGGCCCAGTAACGTTCGCCGTTCATGCTGCTGTAAATACTGTGAATGGCCGGGCCGTTGTAGTCCGCCAGCGCCGCTTTGAACGCGGCGTCCAGCCCCTCGCCCCGATAGGGTTCGTCGCTGAACCAATGCCCGACTTCCCGCGCCAGGCCCGGCGGATGTACCACGATGATTTGCCCGTTCTCCTCCAGAGCCCTCGCCGGGTCTGCGGTCAGCACCAAAAACGCCGCGCCCTCCCCCGGCGCGTAGCCATCGTTTGGTCCCAAGGTCAGGAGCCGGTTCTGCTGTTCCGGTATGCGCAGGCGGGTGTAATTGTTGGGTGAGTCGCTGGCGCCAATGACCATGCCTTGCGGGTAAGTCTCCACCAGGTAATCATAGGCGAAGGCCACGGCTTCCAGACCCGCCGCGCGGCCCGTGTGCAGGCTTCGTAGCAGTTCCGGCGACAGCCAGTCATGGCCGGACAGGGCCAGGTTGGCTTTGAATTTATCCAGGGGAAGGCAGTCGGCACACAGCTCGGGCTCGTTCATGGCCAGAATCAACGGCGCCTGCTCGGGAAAAGCGCCCTGCTCCGCCAACTGACCCAAAGCGTGAAGCGCCATTTTGATCGCATGGTCTTGCGGTTCGCTGTGAAAGTCTCCCTCATCCAGCGCCCAGTCCGGGTGGTCAAACACTTCATCGGGCACCGGCGCCAACCGGATGGGGTTGCCGCTATCATCGACAAAGCGGGAGAGGGTGTAGCGGTTGATACCGGCACCGGCCGCCGCCGAAACCATGGAAACGGAGCCACCAATGGCGTTTACCATGCCCATGCCGGAAAGATAGAGTTGTGGCGCGTCGTCCATATACGCATCGTCCTTGGTCAGACATTGGAACCAGACCGAATTCTAATCAGCGAGCTGAGAAGCCGCAAGTTGAGCGTGGCCGCCGGTTACCGTTTTGTGAATAGGCTCACAACGGTGGCGCGCGACATCAGGAAGCGCTTGATAACCATTTTCGGACAGTCACAGGATCCAGACAGCCCAACCAACATGCCCGATCTGGACCACCACCTCCTCCCTAATTCACACGCTTGCGCAGATTGTTCCGCACTTCCAGGGCATCGTAGCTGTCGACTTCGGTGGGGCGTACGCCCTTGCCCAGACGGATTTCCAGAATCACTTCCGACTCTGCCCTATTACCCGAATTGATCTCGGCGCCGTAAGTCATGGAGGGGCGGGAGCTTGTGGTGCAGCCGAGCAAGCCGCAGCGGCGCTCCACCTCCCGGGTGCGGCTTGCGGTTACTTGACTGCCTGACTCCCAATTCTCACCATCGACTTGCCGGTCGGCAACAACAAACCAGTCGTAGTCCGCTATCAACGTTAGTTCGGCGGCGCGTAGCAGGGCGTAGTCCATGGCTTCAAACTGGGTGTCGCCGCGCATTTTGAACGATACACGGTACCGGTTATCGGCAATCTGGCTTTCCCGGTAGCCGTAGCCGCCGTCTGAGGCGGGCAGGTAAACCTCGGGTGCCGCACAGGCGCTGATAAACAGAACCATCATCAAAGCTGCTATTGGCTTTTTCATACATTACCTCCCGGTTTCCTGGTAAATGACTGGTGATGGCTACTGCTGCCAATCTCGCTCAATCAATTGCTTTTCCTGTTCCGGCTCAATGATGCCGCCGGCCATCATCTGGTCGAGCGCGCTGTCCAGCAATGAGCCACCACTGGCGGTCTGATAGCTGCCGGGCTCCGTCGCCCGCTGCCGAATACTGGCCAACTCTTCCCAGCCGGCCTCGGTCTGTTGAGCTCGGCAGGCGATATTCTCCGACCGTTCGCCCGCGCCGGTTACCCGGTACTGCCGGCAGTGCTGCCCATCCCGATTAACAAAGGTGAGGCGGGGGGTAATTTCCCGTCCGTCGGGCAGAGTTTCGGTGGTGCCGCTGGGCAGCGTTTCCAGGCGCTCGGCGACAGACAGGAAAGCGTCGACTTGCGGATTCCCGATGTTGTCGGTGATCTCCGCCAGTCCGAACCCGAACGCCAACGCAATAGCCGCCGCAATGCCGGTTTGCGCGTTCAGTGCCTGACGGGCCCGGCGCCAAAGGGGAAAGGCAATCACCTGCGCGGACTCGGGTTTGGCGTCATCTTCCGCCAGCATCTGTTGAATACCACTCGGCAATGGCCGTTCATCAATGGCGTGGGCCCGCTCGCTCACCAGTTTGTCCACCGCGCTCAGCTCCGCCAGGCGGTCTGCCAGTGCGGGATCTTCGGCCAACCGGGCGCGAACCTGCTCCATTTCGGCCGGGGGCAGTTCGCCGTCCAGGAAGGCCGACAGGGTTTCATCGTTGATGTTCATGAGCTGGTCCTCGCTGCAGGTAAGTTCAGGCTTTCTATGAGAGCAGTTCGAGCGCGAGCCAGGCGGCTCATCACGGTGCCCGGGGGTATTTCCAGCGTGGCGGCCGCCTCCTTGTAGGACAGGCCCTGGACGGCCACCAACGACAGCACCAATCGCTGATCGTCCGGCAACTGGTCCATGGCGCGGCTGACCTGCTCGAGTTCGACTTCGCTCGCCATGGCCCGCTCTCCGTCGACAATTTCGCGCTCCTGCAATTGCGGCTGCAAGGTCGCTTCCTGGCGGACCTTCTGGGCGCGGTAACCGTCGATCCACAAATTCCGGCAAACCCGGAACAGCCATTTCGTCAATTCCACTCCTTCGGGTACAGTACGGTTCAGCGCCCGCTCTACCGTGCTCTGCAGCAGGTCGTCCGCCTCATCCATCGACCCGGTGAGCGAGTAGGCAAACCGCCTGAGCTGAGGCAATACCTCGGTCAATTCGCTTTTCATAGACAGCACCTTTCTGTTGTACCCTGTTAACGGGCCAGCGGGGTTTTTTATTCCCGGCCCCAGGAATTTTTTATCGGGTGAGGCCGTTATAGTAACAGGTACCCCACTAGCTCCTTCACCGGATATGCGATTATGATAGCCAACCCCCGACCTGCCAGACTGACCCGGTTGCGCGCGCTGGTGCTGTGCCTGCTGGGCCTCAGCACTGTCGCCCAAGCCCAACTGGGTTTGCCCTCCGCGGTGACCGACCGGGTGGACCGCTCCATTGATTCTGTAGAGCGCGTGCACCGGGATTCCCTTCCCTCCGATGTCACCAGCGCCCTGGAGCGCCGACTCACGGCCGCTTTGCCGGAGCAACTGCCAGACACCCTGCGCCCACCGGCAGAACCCCTGGATGCGCTTCCGAGCCGCGTGCCGATACTGGACTCCCGGGGCGTCACCCTGTTTATGGACGTGGAGGTGGAGGACGGCTGGCGAGCCGTGCAACACGAATGGCTGCTGATGCTCGCCCCCGGGGAACTGGCGTTGCTGGAGCCCCTGAATGTCGAGATTCTGGAGCAGAAACGCTTACCGAAGCTGGAGTTGGAGATGGTGCGCTTCCGGGTGCCGGCACGGCTGGACTCCTACGCCGCGCTACAAAACACCTTACCGGCCGACCTGGCCGAACGGCTGGACCGCAACCACATCTACAATCCCCAGACTGCCAACCCGTCATCGGAATCCGCCGTGCGACCGCGCAAGCCTCTGTGCGAACAGCCGGTGAAAGTGGGCATGATCGATACCGCCATCGCCACCGAACATCCGGGGCTGATCAACAGCCGCATCGTGGAACGGAACTTTTTACCGGACCCCGAGGGTACCGACGAAAAGGGCCCGCCCACCGGGCATGGCACGGCGGTAGCCGGGCTGATGGTGGGAATCATTGACGAGACGCCGGCGCGCTTGCCGGGGGCGACGCTCTATAACGCCTCGGTGTTCTACAGCCGCAACCAATACGCCCAGGGCGCCACCATGATGCATCTGGTGTCGGGTCTGGAATGGCTGATCGGGCAGGAAGTAAGCGTGATCAATATGAGCCTCACGGGGCCCGACAACCGAGTGCTCGCCACCGTAATGGAGCGCCTTACCGCTGGCGATATCGCCGTAGTCGCGGCAGCGGGTAATGAAGGCCCGGCAGCCCCGCCGCTTTACCCGGCGGCCTATGGTGGCGTGATCGCCAGTACCGCGGTAGATGCCGACGGGCAGGTGTATCGCTGGGCCAACCGTGGAGAGCATATCGATTTTGCCGGCCCCGGCGTGTCGGTACGCACCACCCGGGGCACTGGGGAGTTTGGTCATGAGAGCGGCACTTCCATGGCCGCTCCGACGGTGACCGCCCATGTGGCCTGTGCTTTGGCCAAGCAACTGGCCTCAAGTGAGAACGTGTTGCAATATCTGGCCGGGCAAGCGAAAGATCTTGGGGAGGCTGGCCGCGACCCGATTTTCGGTCACGGCCTGCTGCAATAACAGTAATCAGAACTCCACACTTAGCAGCGCCGATACGCCGGTTTCCCGGTAGTCCGCCGCATCAAAGTTCGAACGGTAGTTACCGTGCTCGACTTTGGTTTCCAGCGCCAGCCACTCCAGAAAACTGAGTGTCCAGATTGCTTCGACCACATGACTGCGGTCGTGCCGGGTGCCCGTGCCGGTTGGCGACATGGGGTCACCGGTTCCGGGCAGCCCTTCTCCGGTTTCATTGTCGGTGACTGGCAGCGACTGCTCGTTGCCGTAGTCCCGATCCTGGTAGCGCCAGCCCAACTGAATCCTGCTTTCCTGACCGGCGATCGAACCGGTGTGGGAATAACGGGCCCGCAGTTTAAGCGCGGTATTGTCGAACGCCGGCGAGTAAGCCTCTTCCTCTTGGCGGCTAACGCCCAATGACCAGAAAGTGCGTGCATCATTGAAAAAGTAATACACATCGCCGGCCAGCTCCTCACCATCGGCATTGCGATCGCGGTTGTTCTCGAACCGCTTTTCGCTCTCGGTGTAGGCACCGCGAACATAAACACCCGAGCTAAAAAGTTTGGCGGCATAAAAGCTGTCCTTGGTCAGATCCAGCAAGGGCTCGGACGCGAGCTTGGCGTCCGCGATATGGCGGCTCAGGCCCCAGGTGATGCCCGCCAGGTCAATGGCGGCATCCAGCGATGCGATACCCAGGTCCTGGTCGAATTCGCTGACCTCGTGATATCGGCGCGAGGACAGGCTGTAGCTGCCTTTCAGGGTAATACGCTCGGTCGGATAAAGCTCACCAGCGACCCGGCCGTAAAACACATTCGCCCAGTCGCCCTGGTTGGATGTCTGGTCCAGCGACGCAACCGACAGCGTCGAATCATAGGCACTGCCGGCCTGCAGTTTCACATTGAAATCAGCCTTTTTATCCGACGTCCCATCGCCCTGAGCAAAGGCGGCTACGCTGGACAAAGCGGCGAAAAAAGTTAGTGCGATTCGGGGTAGTGTATTCATGGGAATGACTCCGAAAAAAAACACCGGTCGGGCTGATGCCCGCCGGTGCAAATTGACAGTGGATGTTAGCGAGAGATACTGGCATCGAGTGCCTGATTGACGGAGGCTTCAACGGCCCCGGCCGCTTCAGTGGCCACCTGGTCGGCCACCGCCGCACTCACCTGTTGGGCCACGTCCGCATCCACCGCCGTCGCCGCTGCCGCGCTCACGGAATTGGACACTTCATTGCTCACCGTCTGGCTGACTTCGGCGGCCACATCGGCGCCAGCCGCTGCGGCAACACTGGCAGACTCCACCGCCGAAGCGGCTTGCGACTCAGTCTGGGTGCGGACTTCCGAAGCGGTATCAACGCCACTCTGAACGGCAGCCTCAGCAACGCCTTGCCCCTGCTCCACACGGCTTTCTGCCTCATCACGCGCGGAAGCCGCTGTGCTCAGCCCGGCTTCGGAACCGTCATTAATAGAATCCCCGGTGTCGGCTACCTCAGTCTCCGTTTCAGCGGATTCACCCTGGGTGGATGACTTTTCGCGCTGCAGGCTCACCGCTCCAGAACCACCCGCATTGCCGCGAGCATTCGCAGACGAACCATTCTGCTGGACCTGTTCGCCGGCTGGCTCACTGGCTTCACGAGCGCTGGACGTCTGCATCTGAGCGTTGGCGTCAACGCGAGCTTCAGCCTCGGCGTCAGCATTGATGGATTGAGCCGCACTTGGCAGAGCCAGAACGGAAGCGATTGCGAGTACAAGTGTTGATTTTTTCATGACTAAGACCTCCTACTGATTGGGTTTCAATCAGTTAACGTCTCAGCGGGAAATTTATTCCTTAAATAGAGAACTTGGCCGCCTGGGCATCAAACCGGCCGAGCGGGACTGATGTACCTGTTTCAAGCGGGTTTCCGCCGCTTCAGCGGTCAACCTTGTTCTTCTCAAAGGTATGTCGGAGCTCTTGATCAGCGGCACCACCAGCTTCTGAAAGTTCAAGCCCCCAAATGGCCTTGAAGCCTTTTAATAATGCATACAGAAAACCGATGGGCAACAGAAGCATTTTGAACAACAGCAAGACCAAGGCTGACATTGTGGAGTCCACGAGGCCGGAGGCGAGGTTTGAAATATAGTCCCAGGCGGCCCCCACTCCGCCGCCGAGCATCTTAAGAAAACCGTTGCTCTCCTCGTAAAGATGGCTCTCTGCGCGCTCAATCTCTTCGTCGAGAAAATCGACTCGCTGGTTCAGCTCGTCAATTTCCTCAGCCAAACGATCATTCTGGATCTCCAGCTCGTTTATTTCTTGCCTAAGACGATCAACGTCATCATTTCCTCTCAGCGAGTCCATCACACCCAGCGTCTGTTTGATGGCCCTCAGCTCACTTTCCCTCTTTGAGAGGGCGTAGCGATTTTCCCTAATAGCCTCCTGCCTGGGCTGAATCTGGCCGATCACGGCTTCCTTTTCGTTTTCCACCTGTGCTATGTCAACGGTAATGCGTTCAAGCAACTCCTCTGATACGTTCTCGGCCGCGCGACGACTATCATCCAACTCCGCAGAAAGAGACGTGGTTTTCTGTTTTTCACTTTCGATCTTCTCATCTAGAAACGAGGCGCTGAAGGCGGTCGTTGCAAACATGATCAATACTACAGAGAAACGTAAAAACAATGCCGTCATAAAAACTTTAAAAAGCAACGTCTTCACCCCTGGCGCGAACAGGAAGAAGCTGGCTATATAGCCAAAACCCGCAACGGTGAAAAGGATGTTAAATAGCGCCGTGGACGTGATCTCTACTATAGTGCGCTGCAAAAGATACGAGCCAATGGCGATCTTCAAACCATCCGATACATACTCTACAAGATCATTGATGGGATCCAGCAGCTGACCAATGGAGAGGCTGGTAACAATGAAGCTGATTTCCACCTCCTGAAACATGGAGACTACGGCATTAAGAAATCGAATCGTGCCGAAAAATGCGCCAGCCTGGAGCAGGCCTTTGTTGGTGAATTCCTTCGCCATGTTGTCAAACACTGCGCTCCAACCCAAGATAATCAGAGTTACGATGATGACCGGAACAATAATGTGCTTTTTATTACGTAATGTTTGCATAGTATTTTGAACAGTTTTTGATCAATCAATAAGTGGCGACGCGAGCTGCTGTAGCGAATATATCAACCATAGACCATGTAACTTTATGTGTCCCCCGGTGATGCGACCATTGCTCGCGATGCACAATAACCCAGAATGCCGTACCCGAGACCGCAACTCGATACTGCCATTCTCAACTTCTGAAAACGCTCGGTTTTCACAGATGTTAGGCGGCACGGCAAGCTGGGATACGGCGGATGCGCTTCGCTTATCCGCCCTACACGACCCGCTGTGCTGCGTGAAGCTATTGCTCAGCAGTTGCTGGAGGCGGCTCCTCCACGTTCAGCCCCCCTGTCACCACTAGCCGGAGCACTGTATCCAACCTTTAAAGCCTGCAAATCCTTCGGCGTAGCCCCCAGATCCCTCCAGTTCTCCGGATGACAGGAGAACAACAGCACCTGGTGACGGCGGGCGGCGTCGAACAGGATGCGTTTCATTTGGTCCAGGCGCTGGGAGTCGCTGTGGACCAGGGCGTCGTCCAGGATTATGAGGGTGGGTTTGCCAGCTTCGCGCAGCAGGTCGGCGTAGGCCAGGCGGCTGATCAGCCCCATTTGCTCTCTTGCGCCGTAGCTTAGCGACGGCAGGTCGCCCTGCTCTTCTCCCGTGCCCTGGGGGCGCGTCAGGGTGGTGGGCATGAGGTTTTCATCCACACTCAGGTGGGCCTGGGGAAACAGCAGCTTCAGGTAGTGGTTCAGGTGTTTCTGCAGGGGCGCCTGCAACTGGCGGGTCAGAGCTTGGCGTTTGTCCTTGAGCAGTTTGAGCAGCAGGTCCAGCGCCTGGGCGCGGCGGGTCAGTTCATCCCGGCGTTGGGCGAGGCGTTGGTTGATCTGCGCTTCTTCATCGCGTTTTTCTTCCAAGCCCTGGGCGCCCTGCTCTTCCAGGCGGACTTGCAGGTCGCGGATGTTTTGCGCCCGCTCCCGCGCCTGGGTTTCCATTGCATTCGCGGACTTTGTAAAGCGTTCGATGTCTTGCTCAAGCACTTCGGGCTGGGCGGCATCAATCTGCTTTTGTCGGGCATCGATGGCGGTGGTGAGCTGGTGCTCTCGGGCTTTGAGCTCGGTCAGCTCCTTATTGGCTTGCTCTTCGCGCGCTTTGCGATCCGGCGCTTGCAGTTCAGCGTTGAGTTTGTCCCATTCGGCGTGGGCGTTGGCGCTGGCCTGCTCGGCCAGGCCCTGTTGCTGTTGGTGTTGGTTGAGCGCGTCCTCGGCTCGCTTGAGTTCAGCGCGGGCCGCTTCCAGGTCCGCCTCGGCGTTTTCTTCCGAGGTCACGTCCGCTTGCACTTCGGGCAATTGCGCCCACTGTGCGCGCAGTGTTTCCAGGCGGGCGCCGTCCTGCTCGGCGGTCGTGCGTAAGGCGTCGACGCCTTTGGGGGCGAGGATGTCCAGCCGCGCCTGTTCGTGCTTGATGGCTTGGGCCAGCCGCTGACTGTCGGCGGCGCGCTGCTCGCCCTCTTCGAAGCTCTCTATGTCGAGACGCCGCTGTAAATTGGCCTGCTCTGATTGCAGGGCTTCCTGCTGGCGCAGTAGATCGGCGACGTCGGTGCCGCCGGGCTGAATGCGTAAGCGACCGATGCCCGGAATGTGCAGTTCTGTCGCTTCCACCAGAAGCGTTTCACCCTCGCCGGTGACGGCCTCGTCACCGACGGTGATGGACTGTTCCGGTTCCAGCTCATAGTTCAAGCGGGTGGCGAGGGCTTTCTGGCGGATGACCAGCTCCGACAGCGCCTGCTCGGTGCGTTTCAATTGGGCCAGTGCGGCCGGGTCAATGTCTTTGTCGGGCTGTTGCGCGTGCAGCTTCTTCAAGGCCACCTGCAGTTCGGTGGCCTGCTTGAGCGCGTCCGCTTGTTGGCTTTGGCGGTCGGCCAGTTCGTCTATCTGTTGTTGCAGCCGGGTGCGTTCCGCCTGGTGGCGAGCCTGCTCGCGCCGGCTCCGGGCCTGCTCGTAGGCTTTTTCTGCGTCGGCACGGCGTTTTTCCAATTGTGGCCGACGGTCGCGGCATTCCTGCAACTGGGCTTCGGCTTTGGCTTTGTCCTCGGCGCGCTGGGTCAGTTGGTGCTGCTGGTTTTCAAAGTCTTTGAGTTGCTGGCGATACACCGCCTGGCTTTGGCGGCAGTTGTCCAGTGCCTGCTGGTCCTGTCGTTGTTCGCTCTGCCAGCGTTGGACTTCGTTCAGTTGGGTTTTTGCGGTGTCGGCTTTGCGACGCTGCTCTTCCCAGGGGCGGGCGGCATCAATGGTCTGTTTTTGTTCGATCAATACGCCGAGTTGATCCACCTGTTGGCGATACTGTTCGACGGACTGGTTCAGAGCGTCCAGGCGTTCCCGGCTGTGTCGGTAGTCTTCCAGTACTTTTTTGTAGTCTTTGGTTTCCTTGCCGGTGGTGGTCAGCAGTTCAGCGCGTTCTTTTTCGACGCGGGCGATCAGCTCGTCGCCGCCGCTGCTGGCGACTTCGCCCAGGCTTTGGCCCAGAGCCGATTGCAGGTGTTCCCCGGCGTGACTGACCGGGCCCTGAATGTCCTGCACAGCGCCCTGCTCCACCCACAGGAGACCGGGGATGCCCCAGTGTTCGGCTTTGCTGGCACCGCGCCCGGGGAATTGATAGCCGAGCATTTCGGCCAGTTTTTCTTCCGCCTCTTCGCCGCTGAAGTGCTGGCTGCCGACTTTGAGGTCGCAGCGTTTTTTGCCGAGGAAGCGTTTGTTGAGCGTCCAGTGCTCGCCCTGCCAGTCGAATTCCAGCTCGATTTCCGGGGTGGCCGACGTGTCGCCCCAGGGCTGAAGGTCGTCCACGCTGCTGGATTTGTAGCGCTCGAAAAAGGCGGCTCGGATGGCGCGCACCAGGGTACTTTTGCCAGACTCGTTGGGGCCGACAAACAGGTTGATGCCGTCGGTGAGATCGCGAATCTCCAGGGGCTGGCGGAACTGTTTGAGTTGGTCGAGACGCAGACGGGTCAACTTCATTTGGCGCTCTCCACCTGTTCGCTCTCGGAAGTCGTGCCATTTTCACGCAGCATGCCGGCCAGTATCGCCAGGGCCGTGCGGGCGGTGTCGGCTTCCTCGCCCTGGCCTTCCTGCCGCTCGCGCAGCTCGCCAATAACCTCGCCCACGTAACCGTCCGCATGCAGTGCGGCGATATCCTCCTCGGTGGGGATCAGGTTCAGCCCGGACAGGTGAGACTGAAAGCTGCGGTGGCGGGCCTCGGCTCCACCGAGGTAGTGCAGCAGCGTCTGGTAGCCGGACAGGTCAACTTCGCCATTCAGCGTCAGGTCCACCACCGAGCGCGGCGGCAGAGCGTCCAGCTCGGTCATCAACCGTTCGATATCGCTGGCCACGGCCAGGGTGTCTTGGTGCTTTATCCATTGGAACTGGCCGGTGGTGTGGGACTGCACCTGGGGCTCGGCACCGGGCCGTTCAATATCGACAATCAAGGCCTGGCCGGCGCCGTTGTCTTTGAACCGCTCCTGCTCGGGCGTGCCGCTGTAGCGGGTGCGGGCGTCGATGGTTTTATAGCCGTGCCAGTCCCCCAGGGCCAGATAGTCCAGCCGGGCGGTGGCGGCCCGGTCGGCCGCGATGGGGTTGGTGGAGTCGATTTCCTCGGCCAGTTGGCCCTCGACACTGCCGTGAGCCAGGCCGATGCGCAGCAGGCCTTCGGGGGTGTCGGCACGATCGAACCATTCGGTGAGGTCGTTGTAGGTCTGCCGCTGGGTCAGGGGCGCGGGCAGCACGGCGAAGCCCAGGTCCTGATAGACGCGGACTTCCGGTGTCAGGAGCAGATCGACGTTGTCCGGCACGGCACTCAGGCGCTGGGCGTGAGTCCAGACGCTTTCCGCCAGGGCGGCGTCGTGGTTGCCGGGGAGGAGCAGCCAGGGGCCGGTAAAGCCGGCCATGGCCTGAAAGGTGCGGTGGATGGTCCGGTCCGATAAGTTCTGGGCATCGAACACATCCCCGGCGACGAGGACGGCATCCACGGCCTGTTCGGTGGCCAGGGCGGCCAGCGTCTCGATGGCGGTGAAGCGGGCGTCCGCCAGGATTGAGGCGTCTTCTTCGGCGAAGCGGCTGTATTGGCGGCCGATCTGCCAGTCGGCGGTGTGGAGAAAGCGGGGCATGGGGCCGGTCCCTGTGGTTTGAATCGAGATTGCGATGCCAAGGGAGAGTGTACCGGAGTTGCCGGGGTTGCCATAGGGTTGGGAGGTGATGGCATGGGATGGCACCTCATGCGTGCCCTACTCTGATGTTATGGCAGGGCACGCATATCCCGCTGAGGCTACTCGGGGTTGTTGAGCTGCTGGTAATATTCCTCGTAAGCGGGGCTGTAGGGGCCAGGTGGAAGCCCCACGTAATGGCCGTTAAACACTTCGTTGTGGGCCTGACGGGTGAGCGGAAGGTAGTTGGGGGCGGCACGTTCGATGGCTGCAGTTACCGCCGAGGCAATCAGGTCCGCGAGAGGATTCCCGCTGCTGTTTCCCTGGGGTGAATACTGGAGTACCTTGCGCGCTGACCAGAGCTCGGCGCCGTCGGCGTTCACGATGCGGTATTCAAAATCCACTTCGGTGGTGGTGGACACCAGGACATACCGCGATGTCCATTCGTGAACGGTGACATAGAGAATGGCATCGGCTTTGAACAGCTCAGCCAACTGCTCCGGCGGCTGTGCGTGCACTTCAGCCGGCTCGTAATAGCCTTCAAACTCCAGCAGGGTTTTGACGGTGTTGACCGGGTAAACATAATAGCCCTTCTCCCCCAGCCGGAATGGCAGTGTTGCCAGCACCGAGGTGGGCGCCTGCACATCGGTGGAGTTATTGACCACCGGCACGACCAGTAGCGACTTGGGTTGAGCGGCGTGAAAGTCATCCAGTCGATTTTCGTCGCGCTCGACCGTCGCGCAGCCGACCACGGACAACAGCATCAATGCGGCCATAGCCTGAATCCATTTATTCATCAATCCGCGCCTCCAGGTTTTCGATCAGTGTGCCCAGCATAGGCCGGCTCTCGGGCCAGGCGTCATACTCCATTTGGTAAAACCGCATGGCACCAGAGAGATCCCCCTCCTCCAACAGAAATGTGCCTGCTTCAGCGTACAGACCTGGCGCCAGCGGGTGATCCGGACGCCCGCCCTGCTCGACAAAGGCGATGTAGTCCGCCAGCGCTTCCTTTTTCAGTGCCGGCTCGTGGTAATGCACAAACAGCGTCTGCTCATATTGCCCCCAGTCGTACATTGTCTGGGGGGCGACGCAAGCGGATAACAGCCCCAGAACGCCGACTGCAAAAAGTAATTTCCTATTCATTGGTACCCACCTTGATCACACGGTTGACGCCAGCGCCGAGATAAACCCGTTGACTGAAGGTGACTTCCCCCTTGTGCCTGAGCTCAACCCGGTGGGTTCCATCCACCAGCCGGAGCCGGTTTTCGCCTTCAAGATACTGACTGACAGGGCCGTACGACACATCGTCGATAAAAAGCTCGTGCTCGCCGGTTGCGGACGAATACAGCTCAAAGGTCAGACCCGGGCGGTCGTCGACCACACGAGTCTCTTTCGTGGGCGATTGCACGCAGCCGACCAGAACCAACACCAGAGCACACGCTAATAAATGTTTCATTCCCGGGTCTCCTTTACCGTTAACGCTTTAATATCGTGCCCCTCGATGGAGCCTGAAATCAGTTGCCCATAGGCACCCTGATCCAGCGGGTCGTCGCCGAACAGATCCAGAATTTCAAGTTGCGCGACCTTTTCCCCGGGCAGGGTGATGGTGCCGCCGGTGGTCTGGGAGCGAACCTGTCGGCCGCGGGTTTCAATATCGAACACCATGCCCGGTTGCACACCTTGGCTGGCGCCGCCGCTGATATAAATCAGATCGTTTTCCACCGCGAGGACATCGGCGGTCCAGGCTCTTTCCAGAAACATTCCGGTCATTTTATCGACTGCCGAAATCACCGCAGCGGCAATGGCACGGTCATTCAGACTGCCGTCGTAACCAGCGGCCGAGCCAAATCCCATAGTCCTGGCCTGCTCGACCGAAGAGGAGCCAGAACCGGTCACTGAGGCAAATACCCGGCCAGTGGTTACATCCACCAAGCGCAGATCCACCGTCGCGGTGGCTTCCTGGGTTTTGGACGATGACAGAAAACCGCGTTCGCCCGTGGTGGCACGGCCAAACTGGGTCAGCGAGCCGATTACCAGGGTGTCTACACCAGTGATATTCACTTCCTGCCCGGAGAGCTCCGCTTCGCGGGACAGCAGCTCTATGTCGGGCCGCTCGAATATCAGATAGTTATTGCTGTTGGCCAGCGACTGCAGGAACATGTCCGTGACTTTGTTTCCCAACTCGTCCTGGGCTCCAGAACGCAGCAGACTCCGGCCGTAGTTGGTTTCATTGGAAATACGCCCTACGGCAATTTTGCGCTTGAGCGCCAGTGTTTCCGGCTGCTGTTCCGCCTCCTGAGCCGCTTGCTGGGCAGCCCGCTGCTCTTCAGGGGAGAGTGATGATTCCACATCATCCATCGGGGGCGTCTGGGTGGCGCAGCCAGCCATCAGACTGATGGCCGCCAGTGGCGTGATAAACCTTCTCAACATACTGACATCCTCGTTTGTTATTGTTGAGCCAGCACTGCTGACTCTTCCGTTCAGGTACTCCGCCCGCAGGCAAGCATCCATAGCGGTTATTGAAACACAGCGCAGAGTCCTTGAACACCACAGGAATACGGTACGGATACCGCGGTCGGTATCGCAAGGGGGCCCAACCGGTCGCGTCGTGTGCTTGACGGTGTTGGTTGGCTTGTGGATACTGCCTGAAAACGAACACGGACCTGCTTTCATGGATACGGCGCGCCGACAATTGGATCATCTGATTGAGCAGGAGGAACTCGCTCCTGCTGATTACCAGCGTGCGGCCACGTTGCTCGGCCTCTATCCTTCCCTGCCCCGCTGGCAACGTTTCCTCGATCATCTTCTGCTCTGGCTCAGCGCTTTGGCGCTTGGCTTTGCGCTGCTGTTTTTTATTGCCTACAACTGGACCGAGCTGGGTCATCTGGGTCGGTTCGCGCTGGTTGAGCTGGCGCTGCTCATCGCCGTGAGCGCCTATTTCTGGAAAGGTGGACGAGGGCTGGTGGCGAAAGCGGCGCTGTTTGCCGCGGCACTGGTGGTGGGCGGTTTGCTGGCCCTGTTCGGTCAAACCTATCAGACCGGCGCGGACCCATGGCAGCTGTTTTTTACCTGGAGCCTGATGATTCTGCCCTGGGCGCTGATTGCCCGGTTGCCCGCGCTCTGGGTATTGGTGATCGGGCTTTGGAATCTGGCCACGATGCTCTATCACGGCACCTTCGGCTCGGTCTGGATTTTGACCGGGGACACCAGCCTGGCCTGGGCGCTGCTGGTGATCAACTCCCTGAGTTTGAGTGGGTGGGAGCTGGCGGCGCGCCGATTGACCTGGCTCGATACCGGATGGGCTCAGCGCCTGATTGCCGCCGGCGTCGGGATGGCGGCCACCATATTGGCGTTAATAGGCAGCTCGGACACCCTGATCAGTGCCGAGCTACTGATCTACGCGCTGGTGTTAGCGGCCATTTACGGCGTTTACCGGCACCTCAAACCTGACCTGTTTATGCTAGCCGGCGGCTGCCTCTCCGTGATTGTGGTCATCGACGGGTTGTTCATTGCGCACACCGACCTGCAGGAAGACGGTGTCTTCTTTCTGCTTAGCGCCATCACCATCGGCTCGACCACGGCCCTGGTGAAGTGGCTGATTCATCTGAACCGGCTTATGCACCATGAACCAGAACACTGACGCAAAGCGCCGCCTCGCCGAAGCCGGTATCGACCTTCAACCGGGCAACGATCAAGGGCCGGTGATTCCCTGGTATCTGCTTGTTCTTCAGGGAATCGGTGGCTGGCTGGCCGCGCTGTTTCTTCTGGGTTTTCTCGGCCTGGGATTCATCCAGGCACTGGATAAGCCGATCATCGCCCTGGTGCTGGGTTTACTGCTGATCGGTGGCGCTTTTGGTTTATTGCTTCATCGGCAGAGTGTTTTTCTGGAGCAACTGGTATTGGCGTCCAGCCTCGCCGGTCAATTGCTGGTCGCCTATGCGATCGCTTACTGGCTTGATGACATCAACGCCCTGTTCTGGGTTGGCATGTTGATCCTGCATTCGGCCCTTGCCGTGCTGATGGCGAGTCAGTTGCACCGAATATTTTCTGCGTTGTTTGCGGGCTTATCCCTTTTTTTTCTCGGCGTGGAAACCGGAGCCGTGTACGGTATTCCGCCCGTCGTTTTGGGTATCACCTGTGTATTTTGGCTAAACGAATTTCACTACCCTCAGCACCGCAACGCCCTAAAAAGCATCGCCGTTGGACTGACGCTCGGGCTGCTGGTCATGCAGTACCTGATCCGTTTTCCCGAGCTGGTGGAAGACAGCCTCGCAATCGCCTGGTTTCCCCACTGGCTGGGCGAGTGGCTGACCGGCGGCGCGCTTGGCTATCTGGCCTACCGGGTGATCCGCATGAACCCAATGGCGCTGACTGGACGCGCATTGATTATCAGTGCGGTCACCTTGGTGCTTCTTTGTCTGGCCTCCTCTTATGCTTTCGGTCTGACGCAGGGCGCAGCACTGATTGCCCTGGGGTTCGCCATCAACCACCGGATCGTGATGGGGCTGGGCGTACTGTCTCTGCTGTTTTCCATTTCCACCTACTATTACCGTCTGGACCTGACCCTACTGGAAAAATCCTTCACTCTGCTGATTCTCGGACTGTTTTTTTTCGCTGTGCGCTATGGCCTGAATCGTTGGTCGGCCAGCCTCTCTGGAGACATGACCGATGCGTAGGGGAATCGCACTGGTCACCGCCCTGGCCATATTGGTGCTCGTCAATTTTTCCATTTATGAGAAGGAGCAGCACCTGGCCCAAGGTGAAATCATGTATCTCGAGCTCGCCCCGGTGGACCCGCGCTCGCTGATGCAGGGGGATTACATGACGCTCCGTTTTGAAATCGGCAATCAGATCCGTGACGCCGTCGGCTCCAATGGCCCGGCAGACAGTGAGCGGGAGGAGATTTCCGAGGGTTATGCGGTGGTGCGTCTGGATGAACGGGGTGTGGCGCACTTTGTTCGGCTCGCCGCGTCGAACACAGCGCTTGAGGACAATCAGCGAGCCCTGTTCTTTCGGCACCGCAATGGGCGGATTCTGTTTGCCACCAATGCCTTCTTTTTTCAGGAGGGACAGGCCGAGCGTTATGAGGCTGCCCGGTATGGGCGGTTTCGAGTGAACGAGGAAGGCGAGCCGCTTTTGGTGGGGTTGCATGATGAGGGGTTGGTGAGGTTGGATCCGGTGGATGGGTAGGGATTTTGCCGGGTACCTGTGTTTTCGGGGCGCCAGGCGTTATCATTCACCTTTAAGAGTCGTTCTGGAGCAGCCTACCGTCTCATGACCGCCATCAATCGGACACTAGCCATCATGTTTGCCGACGTTTCGGGCAGTTCAGCCCTGTATAAGCGTCTTGGCAACCTGTTAGCGAAGCGCTCAGTGGACGGTGCCATCGACATCATGACTCACGTGACCGAGAGCTATCAGGGGCATGTGGTCAAAACCCTCGGGGACGAGGTGATGGCCCGCTTCGATACCGCCCAGGCCGCCTGCGACGCTGCTGTTGCCATGCAGCGGGAAGCCCGCCATGCCGGGGTGGCGCTACGTATCGGTATTGCCTTCGGCCCGGCCCTGCTGGATGACAATGATGTGTTTGGGGAGGCGGTCAACGACGCGGCTTTTGTCGCCAAGGTGGCCCGGGCCAACCAGATTGTGCTCACCCAGACACTGGTTGATGAGCTTCAGGGGGCCACCCGGGAACACTGCCAGGAGTTTGACCGCGTGGCGGTCAAGGGCGAAACCCGACACAGCCTGATTTACCGCCTGCAGTGGGAAACCCCGACCCAGAGCCACAGTGCCACCACGGTGATGTCGATCGAAGAGATCGCCGGAAAAATGAGCCGCTACCAGCTACACCTGACACTCGGCAGTGAAGAACTGACCATTCACCCCGAGCAGACGCCCTATATTATCGGCCGAGACCCCATAAAGGCTCACCTGCACGTTCAGTCCGGGCTGGCCTCGCGGGATCACTGCCATGTGATTTTCCGGCGCGGCAAGTTCGTGCTGGTGGATCACAGCACCAACGGCACCTACGTCTCGGGCCCGGATCAGCCGGAAATGTACCTGCGACGGGAAGAGTTTCCGTTGTTCGGTTCGGGCACCATCTCCATCGGACAACCGGCGGAGCGCGCCGGTGAATGGCTGATTCACTACCGACTGTAACTCCAATCACCTGACATTCATCGACCGCCGGACCCTATCATCGTGACCGATTCCCAAAACACACCGCGCCCCGCCGGACTGCTTCGCCGTTTTGCCGCCATGGTGTATGACAGCCTGCTGTTGATTGCCGTGGGGCTGGCCTACGGTGCGCTGGTGACGCTGCTTAACGTACTGATTCAGGGCGCGCCGACCGAGCGCGAAGCCATTGAGTGGGGTTATTGGCGATTTCCCGTGTTCATCGGACTGATTGCGGTATGGGTGGGCTTTTTCTATTATTTCTGGGGCCGTTCAGGACAGACTCTGGGGATGCGGGCCTGGCGGTTGAAGCTGACCGACGCGGCTTCCGGCCAGTTGCCGGCGCCCCGGCAACGGCTGATACGAGGACTGCTAGCGCCTTTGTCGCTGTTTCTTGCGGGGCTGGGTTATTTCTGGTTGTGGGTCGATCCGAGAGACCACACCCTGCACGGGCGCCTTAGTGGTACTCGTGTTTGGTTGATGCCGAAGGAGCCCAAGGCGTAGTCGTGCCGGATTGCCGCTTGGTTAATGGTGGATGACTGCCTGCGGCCTCCGAGGCGTCGGACCGATCCACCCTACCTCGGGGTAATGGGAGCGTTCCCCCCGGCAATGAGAGCGTTAGCGGGTGCGGCTTAGGAGGAACAGGCCGAAGGCGGCGCAGGCGGCGATGGGAATCAACACCGCCAGCACCGGCGGGAAGCCGAACACCAGGCTGGAAGGCCCGAGCAGGCTCTGGGTCAATTGGAAGGCAATGCCGAATACCACCCCGGTAAAAATACGCTGACCCATGGTCACTTCCCGCAGCGGACCAAAGATGAACGAAATCGCCACCAACACCAGGCTGATGGTCGCCAGCGGTTGCAGGGCTTTTTCCCAGAAGGCCAGACGGTATTCGCTGTTTTCAAGTTTCTGCTCTGCCAGATAATCCACGTAATAAACCAGATTGCGGATCGAGAGGCCTTCCGGAGGCAGAGCGATGATGTTCAATATTTCCGGGGTCAGGTCCGTCTTCCAGCGCCGCAGCGCGTAGGCATCCACCCGGGTACCCTCGTCTTCAAAGTGGGTGACCGACACGCCCTCTTCCTGCCAATACCCCTGCTGAAACGTGGCCTGCTCGGCGTAGCTGGCCTGTTCGAGTTGCCGCTCGTCATTGAACCGGTAACGGGTGATACCGTGCAGTATTCCATTCGGTTGTACCGCGTTGAAATACAGAAACTCGTTGCCTTCACGATGCCAGAGACCGCGCTCGGTATTCAGGGCCCGCTGCCCGCCCAACGCGACCGCGCGCCGGCTTTCCGCCACCTGATCCGTGTAAGGCGTGACGTACTCACCCAACACCAACCCGATGGCGATAAACACAAACACCGGCTTGAGCACCAGCCAGGTAATCCGGACCACCGACACACCGGCAGCCCGCATCACCACCAGCTCACTGGAGCTTGCCAACAGACCAAGGCCGGCCAGACAGCCGATCAGGCTGGCATAGGGAATGTATTCATAGATGCGCCCGGGCATGGTCAGCGCGATATAGATCAGCGCTTCGGACACATCATAGTCCGCCCGCAGGTCGGCCACTTCGTCGATAAACCCACCGATCAGGTCCAGTGACAGGACCACCAGCAACACCAGGGCAATGGCTGCGAATACGGTCCGGGCGATGTAGCGACTGATTTTACGCATGCGCTGCCCTCCTTGACCGCCGCTTCTGACGCCCCAGCTTGAGGTTCTGCCAGCTCAGCATCAGTAGAGCAATGGCCAGAAACACCCCGTGCACCAGCCAGAAACCGGGCATCAAGGGGAAGCTGCCGGACTCCAACGCGCCGCGCAAACCGCTCAGCGTCCCGAGGTACAACATGTACAGCACAATGGCTGGCAACATTTTGGCGTAGCGACCGCGACGTGGATCGGTGCGGCTGAACGGCACCGCCATCAGCGCCACCACCAATACCAGCACCGGCAGTGACAGCCGCCACTGCAGTGTGGTGCGTCGCTCCAGATCCTCTGCCCCGATCAGCTCCGCCGTGCTCCAGGTGTCGGATTGACCGCGCATGCTCGCTTCGATGTTCGGTGGCTTCATGTGCTGGGCGAAAGTCTCGAACTCGGTCACCTCGTAGTCCGCTGCACCGGGCTGCCCTTCATAGCGGCGACCGTTATGCAAGTACAAGTAACGCTGCTCATACTCCGGATGCATGGCCTGCTCTGCATAATCGGCCACCAGAACTGAATGGCGCTCAGCTCCTGCTTCCCGACCGCCCTGAGCCACAAACAGCGTCTGCAATCGGGTGCGATCATCGCTGACTTCGGTAATGTAGGCCATGGAGTTGGAGTCGCCCAGCGCCTGAAAGCGCCCGGGCTGGATGGTGTCGAACTCGCTGCGGGTTCGCTGCTCGGCCAGAATGGTTTCGGTGGCGCGGGCGCCAGTTGGGCTGACCCAGAGGCTGAGAAAACCCACCAGCACAGAAAGCATGACGGCGGGTATCAGGGTAATGACAACCAACTGCGCCTGACTGATACCACAGGCCGACAGTACTACCATCTCACTGTCGGTATAGAGCCGACCATAGGCCAGCAGGATGGCGATAAAAAAGCCCAGCGGAATGATCAGCTCGAGAAAGCCTGGCAGGCGGTAACCCATGATGGAGAACAGCACATCCACCGCCAGCTCACCGGCGGCCGCATCGGCCAGGTATTTGACAAAGCGGCCACTCATGAAAATCAGCAGCAGTACGCTGCTGACCGCCAGAGTGGTCACCAGAATCTCACGATTGAGATAGCGAAAAATAATCACACACGCATCCCGTCTGTCGCTCAAGCGGTCACTCTCGCCATGAGCGACCGCGAAAAAAAGACCGGCAACCCGCCCGACACAATTTGCCCTGCGTCGCGGATCGCGTAAACTTGAGACATCAGCCTGCGGCCGATTCCGAGGGGTGGCATTATCCCCTACTCGGCCGCATTTGTCTCGACCCCTAACGCAATGGAGTACCGCCATGCAAACCACGGCCAAAGTCGTCAACGCCCTTACCGACCGCAGTGACTGCCTGATTGTGACCGCTTTCGAAAATCAGCAGTGGTCTCCCGCCGCCGAGGCGCTGGAGAAGCAGGCCGGGCAGTTGGCCGCATTGTGCAAGCGCGACGGCTTCAAGGGCAAGGAGGGCGAAACGCTCCTGCTGCCCACACCGGAGGGAACGACGGCCAAACGCGTTCTGGTGCTCGGCCTGGGCAGTGCAGCCCCCAAGGCCGCCAGTTTCCAGCGCGCCCTGGGAAAAGCGGTGGAGGCACTGAAAACCACACCAGCAAAATCCCTGACCCTGTGCCTCAACGGCGTGACCGTCGAGGACCGGGATCTGCGCTGGACGGCCCGTCAGGTGACCTACACGCTGGGGCTGAGCCAGTACCGGTTTACCCGCTGTAAAAGCCAGAAAGGTGAGGCCTCGCCCTTCGCACCCACCAAAGTGACACTCGGCTGCGCCAAAAAATCCCAGGCGGCGGAAATCAATGCCGGCCTGAGCGAAGGCGTCGCCCTGGCCAAGGGCACCAACTTCACCCGCGAGCTGGGTGACCTGCCCGGTAACATCTGCACTCCCAGTTACCTCGCCACCGAGGCGCGCAAGCTGGCGCGCAACCAGAAAAAGCTGAGTGTGAAAGTGCTCGATGAAAAACAGATGAAAGAGCTGGGCATGGGCTCGCTCCTGTCCGTCTCCGCTGGCAGCGACGAACCGGCCAAGCTGATTGTCATGGAATACAAGGGCGCCGCCAAAACCGAAGCGCCGGTGGCGCTGGTGGGTAAAGGCATCACTTTCGATACCGGCGGTATCAGCCTGAAGCCCGGCGCCGGTATGGACGAGATGAAATTCGACATGTGTGGCGCGGCCAGCGTGTTCGGCTGCATGCAGACGCTGATCGAGCTACAACCCAAACTCAACGTGGTAGCGGTGGTGGCCGCCGCCGAAAATATGCCCAGCGGTGGCGCCACCAAGCCCGGGGATATTGTCACTTCCATGTCGGGCCAAACCATTGAAGTGCTGAACACCGACGCCGAAGGCCGTCTGGTGCTGTGCGACGCACTCACTTACGTGGAGCGCTTCAAGCCCAAAGCCGTGGTAGACATCGCCACGCTTACCGGCGCTTGTGTCATCGCGCTGGGCAACCACGCCACCGGCCTGTACAGCAACCGGGACGAACTGGCGGAGGCCCTGCTCTCGGCCGGTGAAACGGCTGGCGATCGCGCCTGGCGTTTGCCCCTGTGGGATGAGTACCAGAAGCAGTTGGACAGCAACTTTGCCGATATGGCCAATATCGGTGGCCGCGAGGCGGGCAGTGTCACCGCCGCCTGTTTTCTGTCCCGTTTCACCGGCAAGTATGCCTGGGCGCACCTGGACATCGCCGGTACCGCCTGGCGCTCCGGTGCAGCCAAAGGCGCGACCGGTCGCCCGGTACCGCTGTTGATGCACTACCTGCTCAGTCAGGCCTCATGAACCGGATCGATTTCTACATTCTGCCGTCGGATGCGCCCGAGGCGCGGTGGCATTTTGTTGGTCGCCTGGCCGACAAGGCCGCGCGCCTCGGGCACCGGGTGTTGATTGCGGTCGACAACGCGGAACAGGCGCAAGCGCTGGACGAGCACCTGTGGGCGCAACCGGAGGACAGCTTTCTGCCCCATCGGCGCCTCGGGGATACCGACGCGCCAGCGGCGGCCGTGGAAATCACCGACTCCGAGCAATGCGGCGACCATCGCGATGTGTTGATCAACCTGCGTACCGCCGTGCCCTCCCACTTTGAACAGTTTGAACGACTGGCCGAAGTGGTGATTCAGGCGCCGGAGGTACTCAAAACCACCCGGGAGCACTTCAGTTTTTACAAGTCCCGGGGTTATCCTGTTCGCCACCAACAACTGTAATCGAGCGTACAGCCATGGCCGAGCGCAAAGGCGATACTAAAGATACGCTCCTGGATGAGCTGGAATCCATCAAGGGGCTGCTGCAAGACGAAGATGATATTCCCATACTCAGCGAGGTGATCGAGGCCATCGAGCCGCTACCGGCGGATAGCCCCCGGCAGCCGTCGTTGTTTCAGGCCTCCAATTCAGCCAGCACGCACTCGGCCAAACCCCGCCCGGCCAGCATTACCCGGGCCACGGGCGAAAACCCTTTCTTGCCCGAACATATCCGGGCCCGCCTGCACGGCAACCGGCCGCCGCCGCTGGTGGAGGAGCTCGCGGCCAACCCACCGGCGCAACCCCGGACCGAGTCTCCTACCGACCGACCTCTTTCCCGGACGGCCCTGATCGAGGAGGTGGTGCAAGCCAGCCTGCCCGATCTTGAGGCCCGCTTGCGGGCTCGGCTTTCCTCACTGACCGAAGAACAACTGCAAACATTGATCGCGGACGACCACGCCCAAAGCACTGAAGGCCCGATTTAAAAGGCAAAAATACAAAAGGCCAAAAAACAAAAGGATAGTCACTATGGAAAACGCCGGACTCGCGATTGCCCTGATCGGGATCGTCGCTTTATTTTGCCAGTGGGCAGCCTGGCAGGCCCGATTGCCGGCGATTCTGTTTCTGCTGGTCACCGGCCTGATTCTGGGCCCGATCGGCGGCTGGCTGGACCCGGACGCGCTCTTTGGTGACCTGCTGTTCCCCTTGGTATCGCTGGCAGTCGCGGTGATTCTGTTTGAGGGCAGCCTGACCCTCAACTTCCGCGAACTCGGCAGTCTGAGCACGGTGGTGCGCCGTATGATCACCGTGGCCGCCCCCATCACATGGGCCGTCGTCGCGGTTACCACCCACTATCTGTTTGGCATTGGTTGGGACCTCAGCATTCTCTTCGGGGCGCTGATGGTGGTGACCGGCCCCACGGTCATCACGCCGCTACTGCGCAGCGTCCGGCCCTCCGAGCGGGTGGCCAATATTCTGCGTTGGGAAGGGATTGTAATCGACCCGGTGGGTGCCCTGCTGGTGGTTGTGATGTACGAGTTTATCGCCACTCAGAGCCAGGCGGCCGCTTTTGGCCACAGCGTACTGCTGTTTCTGGAAATCATTGTGGTCGGCATGGTAATCGGGCTGGCGGCCGGTTATCTGTTGGGTAAAATTCTGGCCCGTCAGTGGCTGCCGGAGTATCTGCACAACCTTGCCACGCTCAGCCTGGTATTCATGGTGTTTACCTTCTGCAATCACCTGGCACACGAGTCGGGTTTGCTGGGGGTCACGGTGATGGGCATGTGGCTCGGAAACCAGAAGGATGTACGCATTCACAACATCCTCAACTTCAAGGAAAACCTGACCATTCTGTTCATTTCCGGGCTGTTCATCATCCTGGCCGCCCGCCTGCCCCAGGAACAGCTCATTGGTATTTTTACCCTGGCGCCACTGCTCCTGTTGCTGGTCATTCAATTTGTTGCACGGCCACTGTCGGTGGCTTTCGCCACCCTGGGCTCACCGGTGAACTGGCGCGAACGCATTGTGCTCAGTTGGATCGCCCCGCGCGGTATTGTGGCGGCGGCGGTATCCGCCCTGTTTGCACTGCGCCTGGAGGAGCAGGGACACCCGGATGCGCACTGGCTGCTGCCTCTGACCTTTGCCATCATTCTCGGCACCGTGGTCTTCCAGAGTGCCACTGCCCGCCCCCTGGCCCGCGCCCTCAAAGCGGTGGAACCGGAACCGCGGGGCGTGCTGATTCTCGGTGCCAACGCCGTGGCGCGAACCATCGGCAAAGCGTTGATGGAACAGAAGCTGCCAGTCATGGTGTGCGATTCCAACTGGGAGAATATCCGCACCGCCCGCATGGCCGGGCTGCGCACCTTTTACGGCAACCCCACCTCGGAATACGCCAGCCAGCGTCTGGAACTGACTGGCATTGGACAACTGCTGGCTCTGTCACCACTGCGTGAACTGAACGTGATCGCCTGTATGCACTATCGCAACGAGTTCGGGCGCGAGAACGTCTACACCATTCGCCACACGTCGGAAAATCACAAGGCGGAGAAGCATCACGTGGCCGACGACCTCAAAGGCGCCACGCTGTTCGCCGAGCGCGCCACTTACGCCAAGCTCGCCAGCCTGATTGGCGAGGGCGCTGAAATTCGGGTTACCCGGCTGACCGAAGAGTTCACCTTCGAAGCCTTCAAGAAGAGTAAAACCCGCGGCACTTTGCTGCTGTTCAGCATCAACGAGGATGGGGACTTGCGCCCCTTTGTGGCGGGACGGGAGGAAACACCGGAGAGTGGCTCGGTGCTGCTGAGCCTGGTACCGGCGGACCAGTCTTCGAAAGAGGTGCCGGTGCATGAGGACGCGTCGCCCGAGTCGCCTTCGCTACCGGACTGACTGCGAACCGGGAGGCTTACCTCCCCTTCCCCAGCCACTGCTCCAGGTGCCCCTGCAGCGCTTCATAGCGCAGGGGCTTACTGATGTGATCGTCCATACCCGCCGCGCGGCAACGGTCCTGGTCTTCGTCGGCGGTAAATGAGGTCATGGCCACGATCGGCAGGTGCCGGCCGCCGTCATCCGCCTCCGCCTCCCGGATGCGCTCGGTGGCCGCAATGCCGTCCAGCTCCGGCATGTCGCAGTCCATCAATACCAGATCAAACTTTTCTTTGCCGATGGCCGACAAGGCTTCTTTACCGTTGCTCGCCACATGGACCTGGCAACCCAATTTTTTGAGCATGCCGGATACCACCATCTGACTGACCCGCTGGTCTTCCACCAACAGGACGCGGCGCCCCGCCACCGGATTGATGCCATCGTCTTCCTCTTCGGCCAACAAGGCCTCGGAGGTATCGTGGCTCAGCAGCCGGTGTACCAGCGTTTCGTACAGCTTGCGGTGCATGATGGGTTTTTCGATACAACTCACCTGCGGATACTCGTGCAAGTGGTTCTTGGTTTCGTCGCTGTCTCGCTGCAGGAGACTCATCGCAATGATCTGGGCCAGACCGCTCAGGGCCGGCTCGGTGGCAATACTCCGAGACAGGACCAGGCCATCGAAGCTGTCGAGCTTGTTGTAGATCAGTACCAGGTCTTCAAGCTGCTCGCTCTGTGCGCTGGCTTTCAACTGCTTGATCGCCTGGGTGTGACCGTACACCCGGGTGGATTTCATGCCCCAGCGCGCAAGCTGGTCCACGAGATCCAGCGCCACCACTTCCGGAATATCCACCAGCAGGATTCGCTTGCCGCGCAGGCGCTGTTCCTGCTGGCCAACATCCTGATAGGCCACCACGTCCAACTGCACATTGATGACAATGCGCTTGCCGGACTCCCGGTTCTCCACCAGATTGACACTGCCGCCCATGCATTCGGCCAGGCCTTTACAGATGGACAGACCGATACCGCGCAGATTCTGATCGGAGCGCTCGTCAGTGTCCTCATCATGTGCGGTCCGGGAGGCATCACTGATCACCAGCTGCAGCTCACCGGATTCATTCTCACCGGGGTGAAACACTGCCTCCACGAAGATCTGTGCCATACCCGAATGCTTGACCGCATAGGTCATCAGGGTGCCGAAAATCTGCCCCAAACGGGTGGCATCGCCCTCGACTCGCCGGGGCAGTTCCTGGTCAAACACGTAGTTCAGCTCAATCCCCTGCTGGTGGGCTTCCAGAGCAAAGTCCTGAACCAGCTTTTCCAACAGGCGGCGTAGATTGAACGGCACTTTTTCCAGCTCGAGAGATTTGGTGGTGATCTTGGAGAAGTCCACCACATTGTTCACCAGATCCAGTTGTCGTTCGGCCGCCTTGCTGGCGAGCAACAACAACTCCCGATGGCGCTCAGACATCTGCTCATCGTCTACCAGAGCCAGAGTGCCCAGAATGTCGTTGAGCGAGGAGCGAAACTCCTGCCCCAGGTTGACCAGAAATTCGTTCTTCAGCTCGATGGCCGCTTTGGAGCTGCGCTGCTCGAATTCCAGCCCTTTGGCCCGCTCGCGCAGCGCGTAGTTGGCCTCCAGTCGCTCCCAATAAGTATTGGAGGTCACTTTGGCCTGGTGACTCAGCATGGTGTAAAACACCAGCATGATACTGCCGTACAGGTAACCCTCGACGCTGAACAAGAACACCGCCGTCAGGGCCGCGGGCACCTGGCCAATGAACAGGTAGGTGGTCAGGAAACGCCGATAGGGTGCGAACACGTTGGCCACACTGGAGTAGAACACCACAGAGTAGAGCCACATGATCAGGGTTTCATCCCGCATCCCGATCAGCCAGGTCAGGCTGACCAGGATAAAGGCCCACCAACCGGCGCCGAGAAACGACGCGAAGAAATACTGATTGCGCCAGCGCGCCGGCGCCCGGGCGTAGAGGGTGTCAAAGCGGAACAGGTAATAAGCGCGCAGCAAGGTGACCAGCAGCAGGCCGACGATCAGGACAATCGACAGGTTCTGGTAGTTCTGGAAAAAGTCACCAAACACCAGACAGGAGACCGCGACAATAAAGTTGAGCACCAGCCCGCGACGGCTGTACTTGGCGACCCGGGCATCGGTGTCGCGCATGATCTGGCGGTCTTTCTGGACTTTGGAGGTGGGAACGAACAGTTGCAGCATGCGCGACCTTCCCGAACGATATTATGGATTGATGACTTCAACCAGAATGGTCTTGATCAGAAAGCCGGCCAACCCGAGTGCCAGGGCCAGGAACAGGATGAAGGTACCGAACCGTCCTGCTTTGGACTCTTTGGCCAGGTCCCAGACGATAAACAGCATGAACAGAATCAGGCCACCAATTCCCAGGACCAGTGACCAACTTTCAAACTGCTCAATCGTCATACCTGAAAACACCTCAAATGACCGATCTTTCGACAGCCGACATTGTATAAAAAAAACGCCGGCACCGATAGCAAAGGCTTGCAAGCACCACCGTAGGAACTACACTCAATAAGCCTGTTCGCGGCGAATGGCCGCTTTTGCAGGCCAGTTCACACAAACCGACGGAACGCTTGTGGTTCAGCGTCGTCACACTGTCCGGGAGCGCGATGGCGCGCTTTCGGGTAACACCACGTCCAACAAGAACCCATTCACAGGAGTTGATGCTATGAAAACCCTTATCTGGCTCACCAGTCTGACACTGATGGCCGCAGTGGCTACCGGCTGCTCACAGGAAGAAGCCGACAATACCGTGGAAGAAGCGGCCGAGGAAACCCGCGAAACCACCCGCGAAGCCTGGGACGAAACCAAGGAAGCGACCGGCGACGCCTGGGAAGCCACCAAGGAGAAGGCTGACGAGGCGGGAGACGCAATTCGCGAAAGTGCGGACGAAGCCGGTGACACCATGCAGGAAGGCTGGGAAACCACCAAGGAAAAGAGCCGTGAAGCGGCAGATGAAATGCGCGACACAATGGATGGCGACAACGAGTAACAGGCCGGATCACAGACCCGCCGAGCCCATCAGGACAGGCGGGTCTTGAAATCCTCGTAGCCGAATTGACGCACCACTTCCAGCTCATCCGTGCGGGCGTCCCACAAGGCGATTGATGGCAACGGAATGCCATTGAAGGTGGTGGTCTTCACCATGGTGTAGTGGGACATATCGTCAAACAGCAACCGCTGCCCTACCCTGAGCGGCTCGGCGAAGCTGTAATCCCCCATCACATCCCCCGCCAGGCAGGTCATGCCGCCCAGCCGATAGGTATGGGCCAACTCGCCGGGCTCTCCGGCACTCCAGATATCCGCGCGATAGGGCATTTCCAGAGTGTCCGGCATATGGCAGGTTGCCGATGTGTCCAGAATGGCCTGGTCCAGCTGATTCCAGGTGATGTCCAGAACCTCGGCCACCAAGACACCGGTGTGGATTGCCACGGCTTCGCCGGGCTCGAGATAGACCTGCACATCGTGACGACGACTGAAGTCCGTGATCAGCTCAATCAGGGCGTCCACCTGATACCCCGGCTGGGTAATATGATGGCCACCGCCGAAGTTCACCCACTCCATCTGCTCCAACCAGGGGCCAAACTTTTCCTCAACCGCTCTGACCGTCCGCGCCAGCGGCGGCAGATCCTGCTCACACAGGGTGTGAAAGTGCAGACCGGAAATCCCCTCAAGCAGCTCAGGCTCAAAGCGACTGGCCGGCACCCCCATGCGGGAACCCGGAGCACAGGGATCGTACAAGGGGACTTCTCCCTCCGAGTGTTCCGGATTGATCCGCAGACCAAAACGCAACTGCGGGCGACGCTGCTGGGCGGCCAGGGCCAGATCGCGAAACCGGCGCCACTGGCTGAAGGAGTTGAACACCACATGATCGGAGAGCTCGAGGATTTCCTTCAGATCCGACTCCCGGAACGCCGCCGAGTAGGTGTGCACCTCACCGCCGTAGTATTCCCGCCCCAGGCGCGCTTCGTGCAGGCCACTGGCGCAGGTGCCGGACAGGTAGCGGGCGGTCAGGTCCCCCAGGCGCCAACAGGAGAACGCCTTGAGCGCCGCCAGCACCTTGGCCCCGCTCTCGCGTTGCACACGATTGAGGAGCTTCAGGTTCTCCTCCACCGCAGCGACATCCACCACGAAACAGGGGGATGGAACGCGCTGGGGATCAAACTGCTTGAACGACGCCGTCATCAGTCTTCCATGCCGGTTTTCTGGCTGACTTCTTCCACCTGCCAGGGCAAACCGTACTGGTTCAGGTCATCCATAAACGGATCCGGATCCAGTTGCTCCATGTTCCACACCCCGTCTTTCATCCACTTGCCTTCCAGCATCATCTTGGCGCCGATCATGGCGGGCACACCGGTGGTGTAGGAAATGGCCTGGGACTTCACTTCCGCGTAGCAGGCTTCGTGATCACAGATGTTATAGATGTAAACGGTCTTGGGCTTGCCATCTTTCATCCCCTGCGCCAGACAGCCGATGCAGGTCTTACCCTTGGTGCGTGGGCCGAGGCTGGCCGGATCCGGCAGCAGGGCCTTCAAGAACTGCAGCGGAATGATTTCCTTGCCCTCGAAGTTGACCGGCTCAATGGAGGTCATGCCGACGTTCTCGAGCACCTCCAGGTGTTTGAGGTAGTTGTCGGAAAAGGTCATCCAGAAGCGGGCCCGCTTGATTTCCGGGAAGTGCTTGGTGATGGACTCCAGCTCTTCGTGGTACATCAGGTAGCAGTTTTTCGGTCCGATGCCATGAGGGAAATCAAAGGAGCGCTTTTCGCTCAGCGGGTCGGTTTCCTTCCAGCCACCATTTTCCCAGTAACGCCCCTTGGCGGTCACTTCCCGGATGTTGATTTCCGGGTTGAAGTTGGTGGCAAAGGGGTGACCGTGATCGCCCGCATTGCAGTCGATGATATCCAGGGTGTGAATCTCATCCAGATGATGCTTTTTGATATAGGCGGTATAGACGTTGGTCACACCCGGGTCGAACCCCGAGCCCAGCAGCGCCATTTTGCCCGCTTTGACGAATTTTTCCTGATAGGCCCACTGCCAGCTGTACTCGAACTTGGCTTCACCCGGTGGCTCGTAGTTGGCGGTGTCCAGGTAGTGCACACCGGCCTCCAGGCAAGCATCCATGATGGTCAGGTCCTGGTACGGCAGGGCGACGTTGATCACCAGGTCCGGCTTTTCCTGCTCAAACAGCGCCACCAATTCGGGGACATTGTCCGCATCCACCTGGGCGGTTTTGATCGGCCGATCAAGCTGCTCGGCAATGGCCTTGCACTTGGCTTCAGTGCGGCTGGCGAGCACGATCTCTTCAAACACTTCGGGGACCTGGGCGCACTTGTGGGTAACCACGCCGCCGACGCCACCGGCGCCAATGATGAGTACTTTTGCCATAGTGTTGGCTCCTTTAAACCAGACTTTAATTGGTTGCGACAGTGAGTTGGGTGGTTGCGTTTAGTTTGGTTACGGCGGATGCGCTTCGCTTATCCGCCCTACGGCTGAGCGCAGCGGTATAAACCCGCGTAGGGCGGATAAGGGCGAAGCCCGCATCCGCCGTTACCCTACACCACCCGGCGCTACCTTACGCTACCGCTCAAAATACGTATAACCCCGCAAACTATCGGTAAACGCTGCCAACATTTCCTGCCGGTCGGATACCGTAATGCGCCCATCGCGCACGGCCTGCTCGGCGGTGGCGCGGAACTGCTTGAACATCGCCTGGGGGTCGTATTCCACATAGCTCAACACATCGGCGATGCTGTCGCCGTGCAGCTCGTGCACAAACTCCATGCCACCTTCGTTGTTGATGCGAATGCTCGCCACGTTGGTGTCACCAAACAGATTGTGCAGGTCGCCCAGGGTTTCCTGATAGGCGCCCACCAGGAACACCCCCAGGTAATATTCTTCGCTGGCTTTGACCGGATGCACGGACAGGGTTTCGGTATTGCCGTGCGGCCCCGCAAAACGATCCAGCTTGCCATCACAGTCGCAGGTCAAATCGGCAATGATTGCCTGGCGCGTGGGCTTTTCATTGAGCCGATGAATCGGCATGACCGGAAACACCTGCTCAATCGCCCAGGAGTCCGGGAGCGACTGGAATACGCTGAAATTGCCATAGTAAATATCGGCCAATTGCTGCGGAAGGGTTTCCAGCTCCGCCGGGATGCGCTTGAGCTCCGGCAGCAGTGCGGCAATTTTCTGCAGACCGGCCAGGTACAGGTTTTCCCCGAACGCTCGCTCCCGCAGGCTGATTTCGCCGCGGTGGAACATATCGCGGATCTGGTCCCGGTAATAGGTGACGTCGTTGTAGCTTTCCTGCAGGTTGTTGGCCGCAATCACCCGAATGGCGTGCCACAGGTTGGCCAGCTGGGCATGACTGTCTTCCGGCAGGGCCTCTGGCAACGGCGCCGGATCAAAATGCCCGACATCCAGAATATTGAACAGCAACACCGAGGTGTGGGCCACGGTGGCCCGCCCGGATTCGGTGACAATCACCGGGTGCTCAATATCGTGAGGGTCCAGCGCCTGCTGGATGGCTTCCACCACGTCCACGCAGTACTCCTGCACGGAGTAGTTCCGGCTGTGCCCGCTGGTGCTGCAGGTACCGTCGTAGTCGATGGCCAGTCCGCCGCCGAGGTCCATATACCCTAGCGGCGCGCCCTCAGCTACCAGGTCGATGTAATAGCGGCAGGCTTCGAACACACCGGCCCGGATGCTGCGAATATTGGGAATCTGGGAGCCCAGGTGAAAGTGCAGCAGCTGAAAGCAGTGCAACAGGCCCGCTTCGCGCAGGCTATCCACCACCTCCACCAGTTGGATGGCGGTGAGGCCAAACAGGCTGCGATCACCGCTGTCTTCGCTCCAATGTCCCTCGACCTTGGTCGAGAGTTTGAGGCGCGCACCGATGAGCGGATCAACGCCCAGGGCGCGGCTGCGCTCGATGATCAGCGGTACTTCTGCGGGGGTTTCCAGCACGAAAAAGCACTTGAAGCCCAGCTTGCGGGCCTGCAGGCCAAGGTCGATAAACTCGGCGTCTTTATAACCGTTGCAGATGATCAGGCTTTCCCGGTTCTGCAGGGTCGACAGGGCGATCATCAGCTCGGCCTTGCTGCCCGCCTCCAACCCGTGGTTGTACCGCTCGCCAAAACGGGCGATTTCCGCCACGATATGGCTCTGCTGGTTCACCTTGATCGGGAAGGCGCCGCGGTAGCAGCCCTGGTAGCCGGTGGTTTCCATCGCCTGGGCAAAGGATTCGTTCAGAATGCTGATACGGCTGTCCACCAGGTTTTCCAACCGCAGTAGAACCGGCATTTCCAGCCCGCGCTGCTGCAATCCGTGGGCGATATCCATCAGGGATACCGTCGCTCCCGCCTGGCCATTGCTGGGTGAGCGTACCACCACTTCACCCTCGGGTGAGACGCCAAAATAGCCGCCTCCCCACTCTTCGATGCCATACAATTCAGATGAATGGCGTGCCGACCAGGCCTGGGATTCGTTGGATTCAGTCAATGCAGCAACCTACCTCTGTTTAACGTTGGCAAGACCCCCGGGAGCCGGAGGGAGAAGATGTGCGAAAGGCGCGCAATTTTGCCCAAACCGGCCCCAATTGCAAACCTTTTTTTACCCGGCCCGCCAGTGGGTCGGATTAGCGCACAGCGCGTAATCCGACAAAAAGGCACAAGGCGGTGGTTCGTCGGGTTGTGCTCCACTAACCCGACTTACTTTTGTCTGTCGGGTTACGGTTCGCTAACCCGACCTAAGCCTGCTACGACTGGCCCGCGGGCCGAGATCATTAAGGTCGTCAACCTTGCCAGAGTTTCCCTGTACGCGCAAATGACGCGAGCCGCGCCATCACTCGCTCTGCGCCTCCAGGTAGCGAATCAACACCCCCATGTTCCTGATAAACGCCCCCGTGGAAATTCCCATGACCGGCTCCTCCGCCCGATAGGGTGAGGTATCCCACTGATCCCCCACGTGTCGGCTGCCAAAATCGCCCGCCGCAACCGCTTCCGGGGCCGGCCCGATATAGGGGTTGGAGGTAAAGCGCAGGGGCGTCGGCCAATAGCCCTGGTCGTTCAGGGTGGCGCGCACCCGGGCCGCATCGGCGGCCAGGTCACCGGTATCCACCGCCTCCTGAGCCCGGGTATTGAGGTCGGACACGCTGACATTGCCCAGAGTGAAAAAGCGGGGCAAATCGGCGCTTTGGGGCTCCAGCAACGGTGAGCCTCGGGTGGCCTCCTCCCGGGGCATGGCTTTTACCGCCCGATAGAGGGACCACAGCGCCTCGACATCGATATGCCGGGTGGAGCGATAATGGGAGAGAGCGGCGTCCGGGCTGTAATCGGCATAGTACTCGCCGTTGGTCACGTTGGAGCCCCGCCGGTGGGTGTGTAGGGCTTTTCCGGTCCCGACTTCCACAAAGGTGGGATGGGTGCGTCCATCGCGCTGTTCACTGTTGGGCAGGCGCACCCGATCAAGCCAGTCCAGCGCGGCGGGGATCGGCGCCAGAAACTTGGTATCGCCGGTCAGACGGTAAAACTTGATCAGCTGATAGACATTGGCCGCCGTGGTACCCGGCGACAGGGACTTCGGCTCATAGGTGCGTGCCCCGGCAGCCTCCAGCTCCAGCGTGTACTGCATGGCCCAGCCGGGCTGGGGCGGCCCCATCCGGGTAACCAGGAAGCTGTTCATGGCCCGGATTACCGGCTCGCGCAAGTCCGAGCGGCCCAGGGCCTGATAGCACAGCAGTAGGAACTCAATGTTCTCCTGGGCCACATCATCATTGAAAGTCAGGAACGAAGTGTAATCCGGCTGGCCATCTTTGGAGTGCTCGTAACGCAGGGGATAGCGCTGGGGCCAGCCACCAATCGGGTATTGGCTGTCGAGGACAAACTGGATCGCCCGTTCCAGAGCCGGGCGATAGCGTGGGTCCCGCTCAATCATATACAGGCGCAGGAGAAACTTCGCCGACTCCATGGTGCCCGCGTCATCAAAGGTGGCATTGCCGTAATAATGCTGGAACTCCTCCAGCCGCCAGGCGTTCTTCCCCACGGTGTTGTACCAGTGCTTCAGGGACTCCTCCCCGGCGTAGTCCGCCACATAGTTCCAGCCGCCGGACGGGTGCTGTGCCCAGATCAGGGCATTGGCCACCTCCTGTGCCGCCTCGTAGTAATAGCGGTCCCCCGTTGCGGCCAGGGCATCGAGGTAGAGATGCCCCACTGTGGCGGTGCCCGGAGGTTGAATCCAGATCATGGTGCGCTTGGCCTCCAGCTCCCCCCAGACCCGGGAGAAGTCCGGCAGGTAGGACCAGAGGTATCCGCCACGAAAACTCACCTCATCGCGCATAAAGCGGGTGGCGTCTTTCATGGTCGCTTCAATTTCGGAACGGGATGGGCCGTCGGCCAGTGCGGACAGCGGGTACACGGAAAGCAGTACGACCAGCCACCGAAGTAGCTGAGTTCGGGTCATGCGAATCATCTCTCTCACCTTGTTGTCATCGTAATTATTGTTAATGGATGTGTTTTTATACTTGGGATATTAGCGGTTCCAACCGCAAGGTCCCAAGGACTTTACCCGTCTTTTCACTTTTCGCGCACTATAAATATTTCAAAAGCAATTGGTTTTTTAAATAGAAAGTGGGGTTGAACGCTCCACTCCTAGACCCTATTTCTCCAGCGCAGGCTTGGCCAAAGCTTTCTTCTTTAATGAACCGATTGATTCCTGCGAATGATGACAGTGAATTAAGGAGGAATGACCTTGCTTAAACGATACGATCCCTACCCCTCCCGCACCGGTGACGCCGAACAGATCATACCGCGCACCGACCCGGTCATTTACGGTGCGGGCCACAGCGACCGCCCGCAAGGGCTATCCCGCGAGCAGCTGGCGCACTACGAACAGAAAGGCTTTCTCACCCTGCCCGGCCTGATGGACGACAGGCTCGACACCATTCGCGCCGAAGCGGACACGCTCAAAACCACCATGGCGGGCCGGGAAGAGCTGTACACCGAACCCGACAGCGGTGAATTGCGCACCATTTTCAAGCCCCACGCCTACAGCGAAACCATTGCCCGCATCGCCCGGGACCCGCGCATTCTGGAACCGGTGAAACAGATTCTGGGCTCCGACGTGTACCTCACCCAGTCCCGCATCAACCGTAAACCGGCGTTCAAGGGCCGCTCCTTCGCCTGGCATTCGGATTTTGAAACCTGGCATGTGGAGGATGGCATGCGCCACATGCGGGCCGTCACCGCCTGGATCATGCTGACCGATAACCACGAGTACAACGGCCCGCTGTACGTGATTCCCGGCTCCCACAAACACTATGTGTCCTGCGCCGGCACCACCGAGGAGAAGAACTACCGCAAGTCCCTGAAAAAGCAGGTGGCGGGTGTACCCGGCAAGGAGTCCCTGGAAACGCTCTTGAAAGACCACACCATCGAAGGGGTTTATGGCAAAGCCGGCACCCTGGTGCTGCACGAGTGCAACATTCTGCACGGCTCACCGGACAACATTTCCGGCGACCCTCGGGCGTTGTTGATGTTTGTCTATAACAGTGTGGAGAATGAGTTGGAGCAGCCGTTTAGTGGGCAGGCGCCGCGGCCCCATTATCTGGCCGACAGGGAGCCGAAGGTGTTGTAGCGTGTTGGAATTGCGCTAACGGCCGCAGCACGGTAGGGCGGATGCGGGTTATACCGCTGCGCTCGGCTCCGCCCTACGCGACCTTTCGTGCCCCAACCCTTGCCGATTCCCCATCCATCAACCTGACTCGCCCCCGTGCCGCCGGGCGTCAAATCCGGTAAACTGTGCCTTTCGCTTGCAAATTCCCCCGACGACAAGGATTCTTATGACCTGGGCACCCCACGTGACCGTGGCCACTGTGGTGGAGCGGGACGGCCGTTTTCTGTTTGTGTATGAACACGCCGATGAGCGCGATGTCTACAACCAACCGGCCGGCCACCTGGAACCCGGGGAAAGTCTGGTCGAGGCGGCGATTCGGGAAACCCTTGAGGAAACCCGTTGGCTGGTGAAACCCACCGCCCTGCTGAGTATCAGCCTGTACAATGCGCCGGCCAATGGCGTGACCTACCTGCGGCACACCTTTGTGGCCGAGGCACTGAAGGAAATTCCCGAGCAACCCCTGGATGACGGCATCATTGAGCCGCGCTGGCTGACCCGGGATGAGCTTCTGGCCTGTAAAGCCCAGTGGCGCAGCCCCATGGTATTGGACGCCGTCGACGAATACCTCAGCGGCAAACGCTATCCGCTTGAGCTTCTGCACCGTCAGCAGCACAACTGATTGAACAACACCGGATTCTCATGACAGCAGACACCAAACCCCGCGTCATCGTCGGCATGTCCGGCGGCGTCGACTCCTCGGTCACCGCCCTGATCCTGCAGCAGCAGGGCTATCAGGTCGAGGGCCTGTTTATGAAAAACTGGGACGAAGACGACGGCACCGAATACTGCACCGCCAAGGACGACCTGGCGGACGCCCAGCGCGTGGCCGACCGTCTGGGCATCAAGTTGCACACCGCCAACTTTGCCGCCGAGTACTGGGACAATGTATTTGAGCACTTCCTGGCCGAATACAAAGCCGGACGTACTCCCAACCCGGATATCCTGTGCAATCGGGAAATCAAGTTCAAAGTCTTTATTGAATACGCCGAAATGCTCGGCGGTGAACTGATCGCCACCGGTCACTATGTGCGCCGTCAGGACCGGGACGGGCGCACCTATTTATTGAAAGGCCTGGACCCCAACAAGGACCAGAGCTACTTTCTGCACGCGGTCGGTGAGGACGAATTTGCCCGCAGCCTGTTTCCGCTGGGGGATATCGAAAAGCCCCAGGTGCGTCGCATTGCCGAAGAACACGGCTTGGCCACCGCCAAGAAAAAAGACAGCACCGGCATCTGTTTTATCGGCGAGCGCCGCTTCAAGGACTTTCTGCAGCAATACCTGCCCGCCCAGCCCGGCACCATCGAGACGCCCGAAGGCCAGGTCATCGGCGAGCACGCCGGCCTGATGTACTACACCATCGGCCAGCGCCAGGGCCTGGGTATTGGCGGTGTGGCCGGTGCCAGCGAAGCGCCCTGGTTTGTGGCGCAGAAGGATCTGGAGCGCAATGTGCTGATTGCCGTGCAGGGTGAGCACCCGCTGCTGTATAACAACGGCCTGGAGGCGAGCCAGATTCACTGGATCAACGGCGAAGCGCCCGCACCGGTATTCCGTTGCAATGCCAAAACCCGCTACCGGCAGGCCGACCAGGCGTGCGAGGTCACCGTGGATGGCGACCGTATGAAAATTGACTTTGATGAGCCCCAGCGTGCCATCACCCCCGGCCAATCCGTTGTGTTGTATGACGGAGATGTATGTCTCGGCGGCGCGGTGATTGAGCGGGCAGTGTGATTCACGCTTTGGTAACGGCGGATGGGAGTCATACCGCTGCGCTCGGCTCCGCCCTACGGATAGCACGGCAGGTGGCGTAGGGCGGATAAGCCGGAGGCGCATCCGCCGCAACCCAACCCTGAGCATCCACAGCCATCATATTTACAAAGAGGACCTATTAACCCCGTGACTGACAAGCTCGAAAACGCCACCATCGCCCTGGCGGGCCTCTTCCAGGCCGCCGGCCTCGTGGAACAACTGGCCAAAACCGGCTACGTACCCAGCGACGCCTATCGCTGCACCATCGAGAGCCTGTTCGCCATGGACCCGCCCAACACCCGGGCGGTGTACGGGAACACCCTCGCCCACCTCATTCCCGGGCTGGAAATCCTCCAGGCCACCCTGGAGCCCGGCAACCAGCAACACAAAGACGCCCTGCGTTACAGCCTTGGGGTACTGCACCTGCAGCGCAAGCTCAGTGCGCGCAAGGACATGCTGGGCGTATTGGGCACTCGCCTTAAACAGGCGGCCCGACAGGCTGAGCTGTTCTCCAGCACCCACGAGAATGTGATCGGTAACCTGGGGGACCTTTACAAGGAAACCATCAGCACCTTCCGCTTTCGCATTCAGGTAACCGGGGATCAGGGGTATCTGCAACAGGCCCGAATCGCCAATCAGGTCCGCGCCCTGTTGTTGGCGGGCATCCGTTCGGCCACCTTATGGCGGCAGGTGGGTGGCAGCCGGTGGCAGTTGATTTTTCAGCGCAAGAAGTTGGCCCAGACGGTGGATCGGTTGTTGCGTGAGGCGAAAGCCGAGTTGCGTTGAAGTGAGTCCAGGTGGGTTACGGCGGATGCGGGCTTCGCCCTTATCCGCCGTCACCATTGCGCTCGGCCCATACAACGCGCAAAACCGCCCATTTTCCGGTACAATGCCCGCCTTTTCCAATCCGTTTGAACCCAAGCAAGAGACTCCCATGGCATCCGCAACCTTCGACCAACTCACGCCCCTGAACGCTGTTTCCCCCATTGATGGCCGCTACGGTAGCAAAACCGCTGATCTGCGCGCGGTTTTCAGCGAATTTGGCCTGATTCACTGCCGCGTCGCGGTGGAAGTGCGCTGGTTGCAGCGCCTGAGCGAACACCCCGACATCGCCGAAGTGCCGGCCTTCAGCAAAGAGACCCATCAGCAGCTGGATGCCATCGTGGCCGATTTCAGCGAGGCCGAGGCGGAGCAGATCAAGGAGATCGAGCGGACCACCAACCACGACGTGAAAGCCGTGGAATACTTCCTGAAGAAGCAGTTCGCCGGCAACAAAGAGCTGGAAGCGGTTCTCGAGTACGTGCATTTCGCCTGCACCAGCGAGGACATCAACAACCTGTCCCACGCCCTGATGCTCAAGGCCGGCCGCGAACAGCTGCTGACTCAGGCACAGCAGATCACCGATGCCATCGCCAAGCTGGCCCACGACTACGCCGCTGACCCCATGCTCTCGCGCACCCACGGCCAGACCGCCTCCCCCACCACCGTGGGCAAGGAAATGGCCAACGTCGTGGCGCGCCTTCGCCGTCAGATCAAGCAGATTGAACAGGTCGAGCTGTTGGGCAAGATCAACGGCGCCGTGGGCAACTACAACGCCCACCTGGCCACCTACCCGAACATCGACTGGGCCGCCAACGCCCAGACCTTTGTCGAAGGCCTGGGCCTGACCTGGAACCCCTACACCACCCAGATCGAACCCCACGATTACATCGCCGAGCTGTTCGATGCCATTGCCCGGTTCAACACCATCCTGATCGATTTCGACCGGGACGTCTGGGGCTATATTTCCCTGGGTTACTTCAAGCAGAAGACCATCGCCGGTGAAGTGGGCTCCTCCACCATGCCCCACAAGGTCAATCCCATCGACTTTGAAAACTCCGAGGGCAACCTGGGCCTGGCCAACGCGGTGTTTACCCACCTGGCTCAGAAGCTGCCGATTTCCCGCTGGCAGCGCGACCTGACCGACTCTACCGCCCTGCGCAATATGGGTGTGGGTTTTGGTTACAGCTTTATCGCTTATGCCTCCACCCTCAAAGGGATCGGCAAGCTGGAAATCAACCGCGCTCGCCTGGCAGCGGACCTGGACAACGCCTGGGAAGTGCTGGCCGAGCCCATTCAGACCATCATGCGTCGCTATAACGTTGAAGAGCCTTACGAGAAGCTCAAGGCGCTGACTCGCGGGCAGACCATCAACCAGCAGGTGTTGAATGACTTTGTTGACGGTCTGGATATTCCCGAAGACGCCAAGGCCGCCATGCGGGCGTTGACGCCGGGGAATTACATTGGGAATGCCGAGGCGCAGGCGAAGAAAATTTAGTTCAGGTAACGGCGGATGCGCTTCGCTTATCCGCCCTACGTATAGCACAGAGGTTGCGTAGGGCGGAGCCGAGCGCAGCGGTATAACCCGCATCCGCCGTAACCAAACGCCGTAACCCAACCTTCAACCCTGCACAACAACGGTCTCCCCCCCATGCCCCTGACCCACCTGGGCGATATGCCCGTCGAAACTTTCCTGCGCGACTACTGGCAACAAAAACCGCTGCTGATCCGCAACGCCTTTCCGGATTTTGAAACGCCTCTGGACGGCGACGAACTTGCCGGCCTGGCACTGGAAGACGAGGTGGAGTCGCGCCTGGTGCTGGAACAGGGAGAAACGCCCTGGGAACTCCGCCAGGGGCCCTTCGAGGAAGACGACTTCGCTGCCCTGCCCCCGAGCCACTGGACGCTGCTGGTTCAGGCCGTGGATCAGTGGGTACCGGAGGTTCAGGAGTTGCTGCACCACTTCCGTTTCCTGCCCGACTGGCGGCTGGATGACATCATGGTGAGCTACGCCGTGGATCAGGGCAGTGTTGGCCCGCATTTCGATTACTACGATGTCTTCCTGCTACAGGGAAACGGCAAGCGGCGCTGGCGCATCGGGCAGACGTGCGACAGCCAAAGTCCCAAGGTGGAAGATACCGCGCTGAATATTCTGCAAGACTTTGAGGGCACGGAAGACTGGGTACTGGAGCCCGGCGACATGCTCTATATTCCGCCCGGTGTCGCTCACTGGGGCACCGCGGAGGGCGACGACTGCATCACCTACTCCATCGGCTTTCGCGCTCCGAGCGTGGCGGATATCTTTACCGAGCTGAGCCAGGATATTGCCAGCCGGTTGACAAACGACCAACGGTACCGGGACCCGGCACTGGCCCCTGCGGAAAACCCCGGCGAAATTCCGGCGGACACCCTGAACGCACTGGACGCATTGATTCAGAGCCACCTGACGCCCGAGGCCATTCAGGATTGGTTCGGCCGTTATATGACCGCACCCAAATATCCCGACCTGGAAACGGAAGCTCCCGATGACACCGAACAGGGCTGGACCCACACAGCGCAACTGGAGCGGCACCCGGCCAGTCGCTTTGCCTACTGCGCCGACGGCGATCAGGCGACTCTCTATGTGGATGGAGAACAGTATTCCTGTTCACGTGCACTGGCTGAATGCCTGTGCGCTGACATTGCACCGGAAACCCGTGAGCTTAAAGCCAGTGCTCAGTCCGAGCAGGATATCGCTCTCGTCAGTGAATTGGTTGAGGCCGGAAAGCTCTGGGCCTGAGCCGCCCGGGTAACCGGAACCGGGGCTCTACACACCACCGAGTTGACTGCTGATGCGACTGGTAGCGTTTTTCAGCCGCTCCAACACTTCTTCTTGTGTGCAGGGCAAGGGATTGCACTGAATAAACGGAACAGTCAGTGCGGCGACCGGGCCTTCCCGCCCCATCACCGGACAGGCAAGGTCCGTTACTCCGTCCACAAAGTCACTGGCCCGACACATATAGCCTTGAGCCGCCGCCTGCTCTGCTTCAGCCAAAAACGACGGCATCCGCTGCCCCTGTTCGTCCGACGCCTCCAGCGCAGGGCGCCAAGCGGCCCGCTCCTGCTCCGAGCGCAACCCGTACAGCAACAGCCCCGACGCCGCCTCAATGACCCGGCGTCGATACCCCAGGCGCACGGCAAAGCCCAGATCCCGGGGGCTTTCAATGCGTGCGACCACCACTACCTGATCACCCGAGGCAACCACCAGATGGCAGGACTGCCCCACGTCCTGCGCCAACTCCTTCATGATCGGCAATGCCACATCCAGCAAGGTGCGAGTCGGGGCCTGAGCCATGCCCAGAGTAAACAGATGATTGGTAAGCTCGTAGCCTTCCCCATTTTCAGACTGGGCGATGTAACCCCGATACTCCAGCGTCAACACCATCCGGAATAACTCACTCACCGAACGTCCCAACTGCGACGCAATTTGAGAGGTCGTCAGCGGTACGCCCTCACGCGCTAACAATTCGAGCACATCCAGACCTTTTTCAAGGGCCGGTGCACGATACTTGCGTTCGGTTTCATCATTGGAACTGCTACCCGGTGAATCCTGTGCGGTAGAAGGCTTGGCCATGGTCACTCCTGAGTGCAAATTATCGCTCAAAGATACCACAGAAATTTTACATGTAAAAACGAAACCACCGCCTCCCGGCAGACCTCCGCCAAACAGACGATTCACTCAACGTGATGCAGTGCACATTGAGGTCGATTACATCCCATCGTCCCGAATCTGCATACGTATTCATCTTGCCCGGGCGACCCAAAAGGCTTTCCAATGAAAACCGAGCGACGCAGACCACAATAATCAGTCGCTGATGTCATCCCAACCTCCCGAACTTGCGCAATGTGCAAGTTAAAAAAAACATAACACCAATAGACATTTCGAGAATGGAGGTTTTATGCAAAACCACAATAACCCCTTACTTCCGCGATTGTGTCACTGGCTCGCCGGTGCCCTGTCGATCACTTTATTAAGCATCTCTGGCGCCTTTGCCCAGCCCGCCCCCGGCGACACATTCGTCCACTTGTTTGAATGGCGTTGGAGCGACATCGCCACCGAATGTGAACAGCACCTGGGCCCGAAAGGTTACGCGGGCATCCAGGTATCACCACCCCAGGAACACATCCAGGGCGACGCCTGGTGGACCCGTTATCAACCGGTGAGTTTTACCATCGACAACAGCCGCAGTGGCACCCGCGCTGAATTTATCGACATGGTGCAACGCTGTGACGCTGCCGGCGTGGATATCTATGTCGATGCCGTGATCAACCACACCGCTGCCGGTTCCGGCGTAGGCACCAACGGCAGCAATTATTCCTACGGCACCAGCTACCCGGAATTTTCCACCAACGACTTCCACGCACCCTGCGACATCAGCGGCAGCGATTACGCGAGCAATGCCTGGGCGGTGCGCAACTGTCGGCTGGTAGGCCTACCGGACCTGGACACGGGAGCAGAGTACGTCCGGCAAACCCTGGCCAACTATCTGAATGACCTGATCAACATCGGCGTCAAAGGCTTTCGTCTGGATGCATCCAAACATATGAGCCCTACGGACATTAACGCCATCACCAGCCGCCTCAATGGCAACCCCTATATTTTTCAGGAAGTGATTGATCTGGGTGGCGAAGCGGTCAGTGCCGGTGAATACCTGAGTGGCGGCGACGTGACCGAATTCCGGTACAGCGCCGAGCTGGGTAATCAATTTAAAAACGGCCAACTGAACTGGCTGCAGAATTTCGGCGAGAGCTGGGGTTTTATCAGCGGCGGCTCCGCGGTGGTCTTTACCGACAACCACGACAATCAGCGCGGCCACGGTGCCGGCGGCAGCAATGTGCTGACCTATAAAGACGGCTCACTGTACGACCTGAGCAACGTCTTCATGCTCGCCTGGCCCTATGGCTACCCTAAAGTCATGTCCAGCTTTGACTTCTCGGACAGCGAGGCGGGCCCGCCCAGCGCGCCGGTGCACAACAACGGGAACCTGAACTGCTATGGCTCCGACTGGAAGTGCGAACACCGCTGGCGCCCCATCGCCAACATGGTGGCTTTCCGCTCCGCCGTTGGCGATCAGCCGGTCAACAACTGGTGGGATAACGGGAGCAATCAGATTGCCTTCGGGCGTGGCGATGCCGGCTTTGTCATCATCAACCGGGAAGGCAACCAACTGACTCGCACCTTCAGCACCAACCTGCCGGAAGGTGAGTATTGCAACGTGATCGACGGCGATTTCGACAACGGTAGCTGCTCCGGCGAAATCCTCTGGGTGAACGCCCAGGGTCAGGTGGACGTCAGCCTGGACGGCATGACCGCCGCCGCCATTCACCGCGATGCGCGCGTGGGTACCGATCCCGAACCGGAACCCGAGCCGGAACCTGACACCATCAACGCCAACAGCATCTGCCTGAGCAACCAGACAGGCTACAGCAATCCGCACATCTACTACTGGAGCCCGAGCCCCAGCGGCGCCCTGGCCAGCACGACCTGGCCCGGCGAAGCCATGACTGCCCAGGGTGACTACCATTGCTTTGATCCGGGCGTGGCACTCAGCTCCCTGAACATCGTGTTCAACGACAACGGCGGTGCCCAGACCTCCGACCTGACTTACACCGGCGACGGTTGCTACAGCAACGGCCAGTGGCAGAGCCTGGAGCAGTGCGGCTTTACGGTCGACGACGGCACTCAGACGAGCCCCTCGCCCAGCGAGAGCACCTACGTCTGCTATGACAACGCCAACGGCTTCAGCAACCCGCACATGCACTTCTGGAATGCCAGCCCCAGCGGTGTATTGGCGGATAGCAACTGGCCCGGGGTCGTACTGGAAGCCAACAATGGATTTTACTGCTACGACACCGGCGCAGAGCTCACCGACCTCAATGTTGTATTCAACGACAATGGCGGCGCTCAGACCGCCGACCTGACCATGACCGGCGGCAACACCTGCTACCAAAATGGGCAATGGACAGCGTTATCAAATTGCGGGGTGAGCGCCCCCTAGGCAGATTATTGCGCTGAAACCCTTGAGGGGCGCGGCTGCGCCCCTTTTTTTGTGCGTCCACTCAACAGCCATTGGTCAACCTGAACTCTTGTGGTATATTTGACTACAACGGGCCAATAAAGCGATCAGAGCCCGACCGATTCAATAACCATAACCAGGTGATCCCATGCCAATCGCAATGAAAAACCGCTTTACTCTGCTCACCACCGCCCTGATGGCGCTGGGCCTGTCCGCCTGCGGCGGCAGCAACAGCGGACCCGAACTGGAATTTCCCGACCGGCCTTCAAGCTCTTCCTCGAGTTCTTCCAGTTCCTCATCCAGTGAATCGAGCAGCGAAAGCTCCAGCAGTGTCTCCACGTCCGTCACCTTTGTCGGCAACATCACTACCAATGGCGCTGTCCGTGACGACTTCATGCAGTACTGGGATCAGATCACCCCGGAAAATGAAGGCAAGTGGGGCTCGGTGGAAGGCACCCGGGATGATTACAACTGGGGACCGCTGGATGCCATCTATGAATTTGCCCGTGCCAACGACATTCCGGTGAAAGGCCACGTTCTGGTCTGGGGCAGCCAGCAGCCGAACTGGATTGCGGACTTGAGCCCGGAGGAGCAGCGCGCGGAAATCGAAGAGTGGATCAGTGACTACTGTGATCGCTACCCCGATACCGCGATGATGGACGTGGTCAATGAGGCGCTGCCCACTCATGCGCCCGCCGAATACGCCCAAAGCGCCTTTGGCGACGACTGGATTATCGAGTCATTCCAACTGGCTCGCGAGCACTGCCCGGATACGATCCTCATCTACAACGACTTCAACTTCCTGACTTGGGACAACCAGGCGATCATCGACTTGATCACTCCGCTGGTGGAATCCGGTTACGTGGACGCGCTGGGCGTACAAGCACACGGCCTTTATAGTCCGCGCGTCTGGACCGCGCAGGAAATCAAGGACAATCTCGACAACATCGCCGAGCTGGGCCTGCCCATCTACGTATCGGAGTACGACATTGGCGAGGCCGATGACCAGCAGCAACTCGAGTATATGCAAATGCATTTCCCGGTGTTCTACGAGCACCCCGATGTTGTCGGTATCACCCTGTGGGGTTATATCGTGGGCGCCACCTGGATTGACGGTTCCGGCCTGATGACCAGCGACGGCGAGCAGCGCCCCGCCATGCAGTGGCTGATGGAATACCTGAACCGCTAATTGGCAAACTGCATTTTTACCGCAATTGACCAAGACGAACCGGGGCCTGAGCCCCGGTTCGCACAATTCAATAACACGAATCAGGTGACCCCATGTCAATCGCAATGAAAAACCGCTTTACTCTGCTCACCACCGCCCTGATGGCGCTGGGCCTGTCCGCCTGCGGCGGCGGCAACAGCGGACCCGAACTGGAATTTCCCGACCGGCCTGCAAGCTCTTCCTCGAGTTCTTCCAGTTCCTCATCCAGTGAATCGAGCAGCGAAAGCTCCAGCAGCAGTAGCGAACCCAGTGTTTTCAGCGTGACCGCTGATTACAACCTGTATGCGGAAGCACCCACCAGCTTCCCCGTCGGCGTCGCCGTTTCGGCCGCCACCGAGAACTACAGTATTTTCAACCACAGCGATGCCACTGAACGTCAGGATGTCATCGCCACTCACTTCAACCAGCTCACCGCTGGCAACATCATGAAGACGAGTTACCTGCACCCGACCGAAGACAATTTCACCTTCGATGATGCCGATCAGTTGGTCAACTTTGCCCAGAGCAACGGTATGACCGTACACGGTCACGCCCTGCTCTGGCATCCGGACTATCAGGTGCCCAACTTTATGCGGGATTACGGCGAAGGCTGGCAGGACATGCTGACCGCCCACGTCGAAGGCATTCTCAACCACTTCGACCCCGAAGTGGTGGTCAGCTGGGACGTAGTCAACGAAGCGGTAGATACCAGCACCGAAGACGGATGGCGCCATTCGTTGTTCTACAACTACGCACCGCCCGCTGAAGGTGACGTGCCCGAGTATATTGAAGTGATGTACCAGGCCGCACGGGATACCCAGCCGGACGTTGATCTGTACTACAACGACTACGACAACACCGCCAATACCGGTCGCCTGGCCAAGACCCTGGAAATTGCCGAGCACCTCGACGGCCTGGGCCTCATCGATGGCGTCGGCTTCCAGATGCATGTGTACATGGACTACCCGAGCCTCACCAACTTCCGGGACGCGTTCCAGGACGTGGTGGACATGGACCTGAAAGTGAAAGTCACCGAACTGGACGTTGCCGTGGTCAATCCCTACGGTGGCAATGCGCCGGACACCCTGACCTACGACGCCGAACTGGCAGGCGCCCAGAAGCTGCGGTTCTGTGAAATCGCCGAAGTTTACCTGGAGGTTGTTCCGGAAGAACTACGCGGCGGCTTCACCGTCTGGGGACTTACCGATGACGAAAGCTGGCTGATGAACCAGTTCGCCAACGCCACCGGTAATGACTACGACGACGTCTGGCCGCTGCTGTTCAACGCCGACTTGAGTGCCAAGCCCGCCCTCGAAGGCGTCGCTCAGGCATTCCGTGGCGAGACCTGCACCAGCGAGTTTTAAGCTGAACGATGGAAAGCGGTGGATGACGGGGCCTTTGGTCCCTTATCCACCCTACGAACCCGGCAACAACTGCTGAGCACCTGTAGGGTGGATCGGTCCGACGTTTCGGAGCGAAGCGTCATCCACCTATATCCACCGCACCTCATCCTGTGATCCACCCCACAAACTGACCACATTTCCCGTCCCACTTTACGCCCCTACCCCAAAGTGAGAAACCCACATCACCCGCCTGTGCTTTGCTGACAGCGCCGTTTAACGGCCATCTCAATAAAACTCACTTGCACAGCGAGGATAATAATGATGTATCGAAACCTTCCCGCGCTTTTCAGCGCACTGCTACTCATGATCAGCGTCAGCGTTCAGGCACAAAACGACAACCTGGCACAAAATGCCACTGCTTCCGCCAGCACCCAGGATCTGGCGGCCAGCAACGCTATTGATGGCGACCCCAACACCCGTTGGGCTTCAGCGGCGCAGACTGACCCGTCCCACATAACCATCGACCTCGGACAACAGTATGCCCTGTCCAGCGTCGTCATTCACTGGGAAGCGGCTAACGCGGACACCTACCAGATACTTGGCTCCAACGACGGAGGTAACTGGACGACGCTGGCCACAGAAACCGGCGGCACATTCGGAGACCGAACGGATACCATCAATGTCGCGGGCAACTTCCGCTACGTGCGCATGAACGGCATCAGCCGCAGTGCTGGTAATGAATGGGGCTATTCCATCTGGGAGCTGGAAATTTACGGCCAGAACGGCGGCGCAGGCAGCGTACAAACACTGCAGGCCGAAGATTATACCAACGCCTACGACACCACGGCAGGCAACACGGGTGGCGCCTATCGCAGCGGCGATGTCGACATCGAAGCCAGTACCGACGACGGTGGCGGCTACAATGTCGGCTGGATCGACGCCGGGGAATGGCTGGAATACACCATCAACCTGGACGCCGACACCTACACAGTGAGCTCCCGCGTCGCCTCGGACATCGGCGGTGGCCAGTTCACCATCGACCTCAACGGCTCTGAAATCGTTGGTACCCAGAACGTCGACAATACCGGTGGCTGGCAAAGCTGGACTACCCTGACCTCCTGGCCCATCGCTCTGCCGGCGGGGCAGCACACCGTGCGGGTCAAGGTTCAAAGCGGAAACTTCAACCTCAATTGGGTGCGTTTCGAACCGGGCAGCGACGGCACCGATCCAGCCCCTCAGCCCGTGTGGAGCGACGAGTTCGACACTATCGACAGCAACAGCTGGACCTTTGAGACCGGTGGCTGGGGCTGGGGCAACCAGGAGCTGCAGTACTATACCGGCGGCGACAACGCCTTTATTCAGTACGACTCCGAAGTGGACAGCAATGTACTGGTGCTGGAGGCCCGCCAGGAAAACCCGCAAGGTTACGAGTGCTGGTATGGCTACTGCAGCTACACCTCAACCCGCATGATTTCCAAAGGCAAGCAGGAGTTCGAGTACGGGCGCATGGAAGCCCGCATCAAGCTACCCCAAACCCAGGGCATCTGGCCTGCCTTCTGGATGATGGGCAATGACTTTGACCAGGTCGGTTGGCCCAACAATGGCGAAATCGACATCATGGAACATGTCGGCTTCGAGCCCAACCTGACCCACGGCGCCCTGCACGGCCCGGGCTACTCCGGCGACACCCCGATCAACGGCACCCACGACCTGGGCGAGTCCGCCGACGCCAACTACCATGTATACGCTGTGGAGTGGGATGAAAACGGCATCGACTGGTATGTGGACGACGTCAACTTCTACAGTGTGACTCGTTCGGAGGTGGAACAATACGGCAACTGGGTGTACGACCATCCCTTCTTCTTTCTGCTAAACATTGCCATTGGCGGAAGCTGGCCCGGCGAACCCGACGGCACCAGCCAGTTCCCCCAGCGCATGTATGTCGATTACGTGCGGGTCTACCAGTAATCCGACCAACGATACCGTCGCAGAATAGCCGTCTGCGACGGTCCCCCTTTTCTAAATCCCCAAACGCAATAACCAGTCACCGCCCACAAACCAAATCGTCTATAAATCCACCATAACCGGCCCCAAAACAGTGCGCCATGATCAATACTGTAACTAAGGCGAAGCCAATGGCTTCCTCGGATACCGAACCACCCACAGGCCCTGAGGAAAAACGTCATGATTCGTGCACTGTTCTCCGTATCTGCCCTGTTCATCGCGCTATCACTGCCCCAAGCCCTGGCTGACAATCACGGCGACCTCTACGAAAACATCCAGTTGGACGATATTTTCCAACAGATGGACCTGACCCTGCGTCGGCGTAACGACGTTATGGAGGTAATGAATCAGTTCCGGGAAGACCGGAAGAAGGCGGACGAGGCGTTACAGGAGTTGAGCGAAACCCTGCCGCCACAGGAAGAGATCAGCGCTACAACCGTCTATTCCGATATTGTTCTGGAATCACGATTGAACCGCATACTGAGGTCCGACCAGGTCGAGCAGTTAATGACTTTCATCAGGGAGCAGAGGGGTGAGCAAAGCGGAGCCGAGTAAAGGACTGACCCGCGGGTATTGATCAGCACTGATCGACCCCCCGGGTCATCGCGTCCAGCATCCTCTACCGGTCGGAGGCGTCCCACACCTGACCCGACCCAACACCGTCATTGGCCGGGTTGAACACCTCGACCGCCATGACCTGATAGGTGGGGTCATCGCTGGCGTCAAAGTTATTCATATCCGGAATAATCCAGCCGGTATCCGCCCACGCTTTGACGTGATCGGCGAAGTTGATTTCGTAGTCCTTGCCCAGCTCGCGCTGCTTGGTCGGCTTGCTCCAGTACTGGTAAAACGTGGAGGTATTGTTGATCGACGGCTTCTGCTCGCGTACTGAGCGATACGTAGAGTACTCGACGCCGTTACTGACAAAGGTCTTCCCGTACTCACCGTCCTGACTGGGGTCGTAGGTCCAGCGCTGGAGAATATAGTACTCCACCAGGTGGGCCGGATCATCCTTCGGCATGGTTTCATCGTAGCCCCAGCCGTACAGTGTGATATAGCTCGCGCCGCTGTCCTCATCGAAGCGGTACCCGATCACCCGATCTTCATCGCCATAGTGCCAGCCGGGGCCGCCGACGTAGTTATAACCGCCACCTTCCCACTCCACCTTGAATGACCCATCGGTCTCCAGCGCCAGTGTGGTTGCGCCGCCGTCTTTCCAGTGAGTGAAGAAAAAATCACCCACATGGCCAGTGGCATGGCTGTCGGTAATCACGGTGTCATCGGTGAATTTTTGGGTATAGGCCTTGAACTTCTCGATGCCGGCTGCGGAGGCCGTATCGCTGGAATCAGGAGCCTGTTGCTCGGTAGCACAGCCCACGGCGCCAAACAGGGCGAGAGCCAGTGCGGTAGTCGTAAGACGATGGGTTTTCAAAGCTCAGTCCTCTTATTGTCTCCCGGCGAGACCTCCATACCTGAGGTGCACGGGAGCTTGAATGTCAGTAGTGGTCCTTATGACCATTATTAGAGCATTTATCCGCCTCGAACACAAAGCCAAAATAAGCGGTTTCAGGACTCCTTCAGCCACCCCTGCTCGACCGCGTAATCTACCTTTGCAACCACCCACTGATAGATGTCCGGTTGTTCCCGTTCAACAAACTGATGCATTTCCAACACCTGGCTTTTATAAATCCCGTTCTCCTGCCATGCTCGCCCGTTACTGGAGATATTGTGCAGAAACGGCAGTAATCGATCGATGACCTTCAGCAGTTTGGCCTCCCTGCTTTGCCCAAACTCCTGCTCGTCCCACAGGGTCAATAAGTTGTGGATGGGGTTTCCAGGGTGGAACGCAATCCTCTCAACACACTTGCGCTCTTCAAGGTGGGCAGTGTCTCGATTGGCGCTGTAAAGAAACGTATCACCGGCATCAATTTCACCCAGATCATGAACCAACGCCAGCTTGATAAGCGTCAAAACATCAAAATCATCTTGCAACAATTCTGAGAACGTCCAACACGCCATCGCCAAATGCCAGGAATGTTCGGCCGAGTTTTCTACTCGCTCTCCGCCATTGATATAGGTTCGGCGGTTCACGGACTTCAGGCCGTCAAGTTGAAGTAGAAAATCGGATAGTTGAGTAACACTTTTGTTCACCAAGCCTCCTGATACTCGCACTCGAATACCTTCGTTATAGCATCGACGGTAATACTTTTACAGACTCCAGAACTATCGCGGCCGGGCTCAATTTCTTCTCGTCCTCAGCCTGATATTTTCCGGTTTTCACCAACCGGGCCTGCAAACCGGCTTTGAGTGCCCCCTCCACATCCCCAAATACGTCGTCGCCTATCATCAGGCACTGCTCGGGAGGCAGGCCCGTGGAGGTCACTACCTGATGGAAGAATTCCGGGTTGGGTTTGCCCATGACCACCGGCTCCACATCCGCCGCCCAGGCGACGGCGCGGACGAAGGGGCCGGCATCCAGGCAGAGGGCGTCGCCGTCGTTGAAGTATTTGTTCTCGCCAATGGCAATCAGCCGTTTGTGGGCCTGTGCGATGCGAAACGCCTGGTTGAGGTTACGGTAGTTCAACTCGTCCCGCGCATCGCCCAGCACCACACAGTCGGGTTCGCGGTCGCCCAGGGGCCCGAACAGGGCCTTGATGCTGGGGTGGACCAGCGCGTAGGGGGTCAACTGGTGTTCCCGCACGTAGGCCAGGGCCGCATCGGGGGCGGTGAAGAGTTCTTGCGCTGTCACATCAAAGCCCAGTTGTTGCAGCTTCTCCAGTAACTGTTCACGTGACTTGGTGGCGGTGTTGGTGACAAACCGCAGTACCAGGCCCCGGTCTCTGGCCGCCGCGACGGCCTCAATGGCGCCGTCGATTCGCCGATCACCCTCGTACAGAACACCGGACAGATCGAAAAATACGGCTTTGATGCGGGTGTCGTTCATGGCGGCCTCCAGTGGCATCGACGGCTCTTTTCTGATGATGCCAGACTTTTTGTCTTCATGGTAAGGTGTTGTCATTGCACTGGAGATAAGGGGAAACACGCAATGACTACCTTGATTATTGGCGCTCACGGGCAGATTGGCCAGTTACTGGTCCAGGAGCTGGCGGACCACCACCAAAAGCCGCGCGCCATGGTGCGCAACGAGCCGCAGGCCGAGGCGGTGCGCTCTCTGGGTGCCGAGCCCGTGATTGCGGATCTGGAAGGCGATTTCAGCCATGCGTTTGAAGGCTGTGACAAGGTGGTATTTACCGCCGGCTCGGGCGCCAAAACCGGGGCGGACAAGACCATTCTGGTGGATATGTGGGGCGCGATGAAGGCGGTGGATATCGCCAGGGCCCGGGGTATTCAACAGTTTGTGATGGTCAGCTCCCGCGGGGCGGAAGATCCGGAAGCGGGGCCAGCCAAGATCAAGCATTACACCGTGTGCAAGAAAGTTGCCGATGATCACCTGTTGGCGAGCGGGGTGCCCTACACCATTCTGCGGCCCGGACGATTGACCGATGACCCGGCCTCGGGACGGGTGATCAACCATTGGCCGGAGAAGGCCGAGGACCAGTGGATTTCCCGGGCGGATGTGGCGCTGGCGATTGAGCATTGTCTGGGGTCGCCGGGGACGATCGGGAAGATTTATCCCCTGTTTCATGGGGATCAACCGATTGCGGCTTGTTTGGGGTGAGCGGTTCGGGTTGGGTTACGGCGGATGCGGGCTGCGCCCTTATCCGCCCTACGCGTGTCTATACCGCTGCGCCCGGCCGTAGGGCGGATAAGCCGAAGGCGCATCCGCAGTAACAAGGTTAGTGATTAATACTGACGGATCATGATCCAGCGTTGGTTGGTGCCGCCGGTGCTGTTCCACTGCAGGATGTTGGCGCCGTTGGCGGTGCTTTTTCCTTCCACATCCAGCACCATGCCGCTCAGTACCGATTCAACTTCCACGTAGTTACCCGCCGGGTTGATCTGCCAACGCTGACCGGCGCTGCCCCAGTAGTCCCACTGGGCGATATTCGCACCCGCCGAGGTGCTACCTTCCCAGACATCCATACCCTTCAGGCTCAGGCCGTTGATCAGGCTGTATTCGCCGGTGCCGTGGTCCACCACATACCACTTCTGGTGCAGGCCGCCATTGTCAGCGTACTGCACGACGTTGCCACCGTTGGCGGTATCGGCATTGGCTATTTCCAACAGTTTGCCACTGAGCTGGGACTCGAACTGATACAGCCCTTCACTCACACCACCGCAACTGGTGATGGAACTGAAGTTGTGGGTCATGGAGGGCCAGCCGCCGGAGAAGGTCATGCGCTGAATGTCCAGCTTGGCATTGCCGCCGTCATTCAGATCGTAGTAATGGGTGGTGACGTAGTTACAACCGTCCTGCTTGAGCACGCCGATATGGCCGGGGCCTTTGCGCTTGCCGTCTTCGTTGGGCAACAGGTTGCGCTCGCCGGTATAGGGGCCAAACACGCTGGTGGAGCGGGCCACCTGCACTTCATAGGTACTGTCCGCGCCCCGACAGCAGAGACCACGGGTGAAAAACAGGTAGTAGTAATCGCCGTTGCGGGTAATGTACGGCGCTTCAATGGACTGGTGGCCGCCGCCATAAATCTTGGTGACAGCGCTGGCGAGCTTACCGGTATTCTGATTGATTTCCGCCACGCCCAGGCCGCCGAACCAGGAGCCGTAGGACATATACACCTTGCCGTCGTGATCGCGAAACAGGGCCGCATCAATCGCATTGATTTCCTCCGATCCGCCGTAGGACTGCACCACCACACCCAGGTCCTGCCAGTTGGGGTTCTTTAGCGACGGGGTGCGGACTACGCCGATGGCGGAGCGGGAGCTGCCGAAGGTGGAGACGGAGTAGTAGACGTAGTAATAGTCGCCCATCTGGATGGCATCCGGCGCCCAGAAGTGGCCTTCAAAGCCGGGCACCGCGTCGTTGATCCAGGCCGGCCAGGAGCTGCCGAAGATATCGCCAGGGTTATCCCAGTGGACCAGATCGGTGGACCGGGAGTACCAGACGCCGTTGCCGGTGGTGAAATGGAAGTAGGTATCCCCATCACGCACCAGTGTAGAGGGGTCATGGGAGTTGGTAATGCCGGTCAGGTCCAGAGCCAGGGCGGGAGTAGCTCCCAACAGCAGGGCAACCAGGCCGAGGCGGCGCAGGGTCGGTAGTAAACGGAGTATCATTGTTCTCATGGGTCACCTATTTATGCTTATGGTTAGTGGGTCCATTCGTATTATTATCCTATCATCGTTCGAAATTTAGGTTATCAAGATTGGACCGGGGCGAACAAGGATTTGTAATACAATTTTTGAATAGATGAGGTATCTGTTATTTCGATAATTTTGGGTGGCACAACTGGAAACGAGTTTAGGTTACGGCGGATGCGGGGTTATACCGCTGCGCTCGGCCCCTACGCAACCTTAAGCAACCGTTGTGGTTGGGGTGGATTGCGGGCACAATCGCCCTCCCCCGCCGATGAACACGCAGCCTGGTAGAGAATTGAATGGCGATTAACTGGTTTCCCGGACATATGCATAAGGCCCGCAAGGAGATTGCGGAGGTAATGGCCCATATGGATGTGGTCATTGAGGTGCTCGATGCCCGTATCCCCTACTCCAGCGAGAATCCGATGATTCCCGCGCTGCGCGGCGACAAGCCGTGCATCAAACTGCTCAATAAGGCCGACCTGGCGGACCCGGCCATGACCGAGCGCTGGGTGGCCCACCTGGAGCAGGAACAGGGCGTGACCGCCCTACCCGTCACGCACCGCAAGCCCGAGAGCATTCGTCGACTGCTGGTTCAGATTCAGGACATTCTGGCGGACCGGAACCTGAGCGCACGCAACACCCAAGCGATGATCATGGGGATTCCGAACGTGGGCAAATCCACCCTGATCAATATCCTCGCCGGGCGCAAGATTGCCAAAACCGGCAACGAAGCCGGGGTCACCAAATCCCAGCAACGAATCAAACTGGACAACCGGGTGGTGCTGACCGACACCCCGGGGTTTCTGTGGCCCAAACTGAATCCGCCCAGTTGCGGATACCGACTGGCCGCCACGGGGGCGATCAAGGAGAAGATCTTCGACTACCCGGAAGTGGCACTGTTTACCGTGGCCTATCTGGGCCAGCAATACCCCGAGGCGCTCAAGGCCCGCTACCGGCTCACGGAGCTTCCCGAAGACGACCTGGAGCTGCTGGAAAGCATCGGCCGGGCTCGGGGTACGGTGCGCAAGGGCGGCCAGGTGGACCTGGAGAAAGTCTCCGCGCTGCTGATCAGTGAACTGCGGGACGGGGTTCTCGGCCCCATTACGCTGGAAACGCCGGAGATGACCGAACGCGAAGAGGCCGAAGCCCGGGAGGCCGACGAACGGGCCAAAATCGAAAAGGAAGAAAAAGCCAAGCTGCGCCGTCAGCGGGCGCGCAAAAACCGGCGTTGACGCTTGGGTGAGCTGTTATCGAGCAGTCGTGAAATCGGCATCAACTGCGGCACATTTTCACAGACGATCTTGAAGCTCGCCAGCAAGGGAACCGCCATCAGCGCCCCGGCCACACCCCATAACCAGCCCCAGGCCACTACCGAGATAAACACTGCGGTCGGTGTAACGGCCAACCTCCGCCCGATCACCATCGGCGTAATCATGTGCCCCTCAGTAACCGACAGTGCCATGTACACCCCCGGCACCAGCAACGCCTGGGGAATGCTCGGGAAGGTGGCCAGTCCGACCAGCGTGAGAATCCCGGCCATCACCACCGCGCCAACGTACGGCGCGAAATTGAAACAGGTGGCCATGATGCCCCACAGCAGAGCGTTCTCCACGCCGAGCAGCTTCATTGCCAGCGCCACACAGGCACCCAGCGTAATATTGATCACCGTAATGGTCGCCAGATAGCGTGAAATGTCCTGGCGAATGCGGTACGCAATGCGCACGATGCGGCGACGCGAACCGAGATTGGCCCCCAGTTGTGTCGCCTTGCGCAGAAAGCGGTCACCCGCAGCGAGCAGAAAGTAAGTCAGAAAAACCACGATGGTCAGCCCGGCCAACAGCGTCGGCAGGTTGGCCAGGACAAAAGAACCCAGGGTACTTTCCCGTTCGACCTTGACCTCAACCGGGGTCATCTTGTCGCCATCGCCGAGGATGTAAAGCTGACGCACTTCCTCGGTCACCGCCTGAAGGTTTGACAGCGGACCGCTGAACTCCGAGAGCTTTTCGCGAAACCCGCGTACCACGTCCGGAATATTCTGCAACCACTGCTCGGCGGGTTCAATCAATAACAGGAAGATCAGTACCACACCGTAAACCAACAGCCCCATCAACACCAGAGCCGAGAGCGTGGGAGGAATGCCGTAGCGCTGACCATAGCGAATGACCGGCGCGAGCAGCGCGCTCAGTAACCACGCCATGGTGATCGGGATCAGAATCGGAGAAGCGACATGCAGGGCCGCCACCAGGGCGATCGTCGCCAGCACCAGTAAGGCAATCAGTTGGAAATGGGGCAGACCAAAGTGCGAGGAAAAGGGTTTGAACATGAGGTGGATGAATCCTTACACCAGCAGGTGGGCCCACAATTGGCGGGCCAGTCGCATCACCGGAAGCGTGCGTACCGCCCTGGCCATCCGGCCGCCAAAACGCCCGGTCAGGAAGCCGGCCGAAAAACAACCCGCCACTGCCCAGCCCCCTTGCAGATGCGTTTCCAGCCCCGCACGCGCCTCGTGACGAAGTGCATTGAGCACCCGACGCTCATGGTGAATGGCGGAGGACAAACGAGCCACTTCCCGGCTCTGGCGCTTGAGGAGTAATGCGGTAATCATGACGCGGCTTCCGTTTCCTTTGTGGGCGTTTCCGGGGTTTCGTCATCACTGGCCACTCGCGCAAAGGCGCGTCGAGTTTCCGGAAAACGCAACCAGCGCAACAAGCGACGGAGCTGCCCGCGCAGATACACGACCATGACGCACTGGGCGAGCACCAACCCGGCGGCAATCCAGCCCCAGTGTACGCCAGCCTGCCAGGCCAGGTAGCTGACCACCGCCAGCAACAGCACCCAGACCAGCATCAGAGTCATGGCCAACAGAATGCTCACCAGCAGAATCAGCGCCAGGCTTCTGGCCGCCAGGCGAGCCTCAGCTTTGAACAGCGCCCAGCGGTCGATCCAGGTCTGACGAATCAGAATGACCATGGCGGTCGCCAGGTCCAGCAGAGACGACTCCGGAGGTGACTCATTCGCCGTATCGTTTACCGACTCTGCGTTACCCTCTTCGCCGTCTGCCTGGGGTCCTGCTCCGCCATGGTCCCGGGATCTTGTCTGCTCGCCTTCGCGCATTCAGTGCCCCGAACTAGCGGCGAAGCAGATTGGCAACAATCAGGCCCGCTGCAAAAGCGATACCTGCCGTCATCAACGGATTTTCCCGGGCGTAGTCCCGTGCACTGGAAACCGACCCTTCCACCTGTGCTCGCACCTCTTCCTGCTTCTCGGTCCAGCTCTGCTGGCCCTGATTGGCGGCACCGCGCAAGCGCTCTTCCGTTTTGGCCACACGCTCGGATAAACGATCGATCGCTTCGTGTGCCGCTGCAACGGTTTTTTCGGTGAAGGGAGCGCCCGTTTCGGCGCCATTTTCGGTGGTACTTTTTTCAGCGGTACTTTTGGATGATGTTGCCATTTCAGCCTCCTTTTGGCGTCATGCCAGAGTAGTGGCAGCCAGTAATGTGACCGTTGCGGCACTTTACTTGAGGCACTCATAACATGAGGACCTCACGCAGCACCACAGGGCTCCATTCACTAGCTTAACACCTTTTGGGGGCCCGGGTGTGAGCACCCCAATTCAAAACCGGTCAAGAGGACCGGGGCACGTCCATTCGGCACCCAAGTCCTCTGGAGGTTCCTCAGGAGGCGCGCCATTCGGCGTCACTATCGGGAATCGCTTCGGCATCGGCCAGCTCACCGTGCAGGCGCTCACCCTCGGCGGCACGGGGTTTGGCAAAGCGCGCCAGGCCGAGATACACCACCGGCGTAAGGAACAGGGTGAACAGCGCGGCCAAGCCCAGCCCGCCAAAAATGACCCAGCCGATGGCCCAGCGGGATTCCGCCCCGGGACCGGAACTGAGGATCAGCGGCAGGCCGCCGAGTACGGTCGACATCAGGGTCATGGCGATGGGGCGCAGACGTACCAGAGCAGCAGTGCGCACGGCGCTGTACACATCGTGCCCCAGATCCCGTAGCTGATCGGCAAATTCGACCAGCAGAATGCCGTTTTTGGCCATCAGACCGATCAACATCACCAGCCCGATCTGGGAATAGATATTGATGCTGGTGCCGGTAATCAAAATGGCCAGAATCGCCGCTGCAATGCCAAACGGCACCGTGACCATGACAATCAGAGCACTGGTAAAACTTTCAAACTGGGCGCATAACACCAGGAACACCACCACCAGTGCAATGATGTAGGTCAGCGCCACCTCTCGCGAAGTTTCATCGAGAGTTTGAGCCTCACCCTGAAAAATCAACCCGATGCCCCGCGGCAATGTATCGGCCGCAACGGCCCGCACATCGTCCACCGCAGTTTGAAGGGGATATTCCGAGTCCAGTTGAAACTCAATTTCAATCGACCGCCGCTGCGCATTGCGCTCCAGTTCCGCAGCGATATTTTCCTCTGTCAGGGTCACGACGCTGGACAGAGGCAGCAACTCGCCGGTACTTGAACTGATGTACAGATTCAGCAGGTCATCGGGACTGCGAATCTGACCGGTAGCGGACTCCAGAATAATGGGAATGGCTTCGTCGCCAACGCTCAGATCGACCAGATCATAACCATCAACCATTGCCCGCAAAGTAGCGGAAATATCGGCCAGCTCGACACCCAACTCGGAGGCGCGGCGTCGATCGACATTGATGGATAGCTGCGGCTTGTTGGGATCGTAGTCAAGGTCGGGATCAGAAATATGGTCGTAACGGGTTTCCACTTCCTTGATGAAGCTCTGCGCCGCCTGGTAAATCTCATCGTAGTCCGGTCCCGTCAGGGCCAACTCGATGGTTGACCCCTGACCACCGCCACCGCGAATGTTCAGACTGTTACCGGCGCCAACCCAGCTGGTCACACCGGGCAGCTCTTTCAGCTTGGGCTCAATCTCAGCGGCAATGGCCTGCTGATTCCGGCTGCGCTCGCTCCAGTCCGCCAGGGGCAGAACAAACAGGGCGCGATTCGGGTCACGCCAACCGAGAATGGAAAAGGCCAACCGGGCTTCTCCGGATGCCACAATCGGCTGAACAATTTCGCTGACCTGCCCTGCCTGGCGTTCAATGTAATCCAGACCTACGCCTTCAGGTCCATTGATACCGATGTAGATCACACCCCGGTCTTCGCTGGGCACCAGCTCTTTGGGTACCTGTGTGTAGGCATAACCGGCCAGCGCGACAATCAGCAAAGCAATACCGAAAGTGGTCCAGGCGTAACGCAACGCATGATCGACCATCCAGCTGTAGACACCAACCATCCGGTTGCCAAACCCGGTAAGCTTGTTTCGAAACGGGTGGGGCTGACCCTCTCGCTCCGGAGATATCCGCGCTGCTGCCGCGGGAACCAGTGACAGGGCGACGAAGGAGGAAATCGCAACGGCGATGGACAGAACGAAACCAAACTCCCGAAACAGCCGACCCGCGGTGCTGGGCAAAATGGCAATCGGTACAAATACCGACACCAGAACTGCCGTGGTCGCGACCACTGCGAAAAACACCTGGCGGGTCCCGAGCACGGCGGCGGCCCGCGCACCCAGGCCCTGCCCGCGACGGCGCTGAATATTTTCCAGTACCACAATGGCATCATCCACAACCAGCCCGGTGGCCAATACCAGAGCCAGCAGCGTCAGAATATTGATGGAGAAACCCAGCGCCCAGATGGCGGCCACAGTACCGATCAGTGCAATCGGAATGGCCAGGCTCGGCACCAGGGTGACCCGGAAGGAGCCAATGAACAACCAGATGGTGCCGATCACAATCGCCACCGTCAGCAATAGGCTGGTAATGACCTCTTTCACCGAACCGCGAATGAACGTGGCATTATCTTCGGTGATGGTCAGCTCAACGTCGGTCAGACGCTCGTCCAGTGGTCCGAGAATCTCGCGAATGCCATTGGAAATTTCCAGCGTGTTTGATTGGGCCTGTCGAATCACACCCATACCCACAACAGGCTGGCCGTTGAACCGCACCAGTGAATCGGCATCACGCGGGGTATAAAACACCCGGGCGATATCCCCGACTCGAGTGTTGCCCTCGACGATAATACTTCGAATATCTTCTTCCGTGGTCGCCGTCGCATCGGCCCTGACCAGCAATTCCTGATCGCTGGAGCGATAGCTACCGCTGGGCACATCGTAGGGTGCGTTGCGCAAGGCATTGGCCACATCGGTCACGCCCAATCCGAAACTGGCCAGCTTCATTGGGTCCATCACCACCCGGACGATACGATTGCGCCCCCCGAACACCTGAACATCGGCCACTCCAGTGACCGAGATCAATTCGGGAATGATGTCCCGCTCAATTCGCTGGGTCAGTTCAGTCTCGCTCAGTGAATCACTGATGGCGGCGATATTGATGATTGACTGGGCATCGGGGTCGGCCTTGACCACCGTCAGTTGTTCCACATCTTCCGGCAGTTCACGTTGCACTCGGCTGACCGCTTCGCGGACTTCAGAGGCCACATCATTCAGATCCACGCCCGCATTGAACTCGAGCGACATCCGGAAGTTGCCCTCTTCACTGTCCGAGCGGACGGAGCGCAAACCGGTCACGCGTGCCACAGCCCCCTCCACGACAGAGGTGACTTCCGCGTCCATGGTTTCTGGTGAGGCACCCGGATAATTGCCGTTGACACTGACATAGGGGTAGTCGATATTCGGAAGCTCACGCACTTCCACGGCAAGAATGGCGGCCGCGCCGGCAAGGGCAATCAGCAGGTTGATGACCAGTACCAGAATCGGGCGGCGAATACTCAGACTGGGGAGGTCATTGACTTCCTGAATGTCAGCCCGGTTTTTTTCATCGCTCACGACTCTTCTCCTTCCTCTGATTCTCCAGAGTCCCGATAGGCGCCGTCATTCTCGCCCAGTTCGGCGTTCAAGGGGCGAACGTCCATGCCCGAACGAACGATATGCACACCTTCGGTAATGATCGGGGCGCCCTCTTGCAGGTCAGTTTCAACCAACACGCCGCGTTGATTCCGTTCGATCAGATTGACCGCGACCCGCTGCGCCTTGCCATCCTCGATGGTCCATACATAGGCGCCCTCTCCGCCCCACTGAACGGACAATTCAGGTACTGACAGGTAGCGGTTGCCCTGAAGACTCAGGTTGATCCGGAAGCTCATCCCCGGTAACAGCACGTCATTGGCGTTATCGACATGGGCGCGCAACGTGAACGTCCGGCGGACTTCATCCACCCTGGACGACACATCAACAATCGTGCCGGTCGCCTGGGCGAAACGATTACTCCAAGTGGTCACTTCAATGTCCTCACCACGCTGAAGCTTACCTAACAGCAATTCGGGCAATTCAAACCGGACCAACAAGGTGCTGCGATCATCCAGGGTTGTAATAGCGGTATCGGGATCAATCCAGGCACCGGGGTCAAGGTCGGTGAGCCCGACGTAACCGCTGAATGGCGCTCGGATGGTGTGGTAATTTAAATCGACCCGGGCGCGCTCCAGCGCAATCCGGGCGCGTTCAACGGCGCTGCGGGCATCATCCAGGTCGGACTGGGTCACGCCGCCGCTCTGTACCGAGCGCTGATAGCGATCGAGCTGACGCTCGGCATCGGCCAATTCCAACTCGGCCGCCTGCACCGCCAGACGTTCGTCCCGATCGTCCAGGCGGAGCAGCACCTGCCCTTGCTCTACTTTATCCCCCGCCGAAAAATTGACCTCCACCACCTCACCAGACACCGCCGATTCAATCGTGACCGACTTGAGCGCGCGGGATGTTCCCACCGCCTCCAGCGATGTGGTTTCATAGGCGTACTCTGCCGTCGCCGTCAACACCGGCTGAGGCTTACGCTCCCCCGGCCCGCCTCTGGGACCTCCCGGCTCCTCACCGGAGTCGGAACAGGCAACGGTCACGGAGACCGCCAGAACGCCCAATAGGGCGCGACTGGCACGAGAGCAAAACATCGAAATTTTCATAAGCGTCTGATGGTTTTCAGGTCAATTAAGGTCGGGAATTCCCTGGAGGTCAGGGATACTGCTTTGTTATCACAAACGATCATTCGTAAGCATTACAGCCTACGCTAAAATCATACAAATGACGAGATAACGGGGGTTGCGGGCCGAACAGTAAATGTAAAGATTGGTTATCTCACTTAACACTCCCGTGGATATCTTTCGTAAAGGCCGTTAGCCTTGAATCAATCGACACCAACTTGGGGAGCACAACCATGGGCCTGCTAGTCAAAGGCAAGTGGCATGATCAGTGGTACGACACCGAAAAAACCGGTGGGGAATTCATTCGGGAAGACGCCCAGTTCCGCCACTGGGTGACCCGGGACGGCAGCGCCGGCCCCAGCGGTGAGGGCGGCTTCAAAGCCGAGGCGGGGCGCTATCACTTGTACGTGTCCTACGCCTGCCCCTGGGCCCATCGCACCCTGATTTTCCGCGCTCTGCTCGGGCTGGAGGACGTCATCAGCGTCTCGGTGGTGCATCCGCACATGCTGGAAAACGGCTGGGAGTTCCGGGCCGATAAAACCTTCAGCACTGAGGGCCCGGAGCCCTTATACGGTTTTGATTGTATGCATCAGGTGTACACCAAAGCACAACCGGATTACTCCGGCCGGGTGACCGTACCGGTACTCTGGGACAAGCAGCGCGAAACCATCGTCAACAACGAGTCCGCCGAAATCATCCGCATGCTCTCCAGCGGTTTCTGGGATCTGGCCAAAGCACCCCGGGATTTTTATCCGGAAGCAATGCGTTCGGAGATCGATGCGATTAACGAGAAGGTGTATCACAACATCAACAACGGGGTGTACCGCTCCGGTTTTGCCACCCGGCAAGACAAGTATGAGAAAGCCTTTCAGGCACTATTCGCCGCGTTGGATGATGTGGAAGCGTTACTGGGACAGCAGAAGTTTCTGGCCGGGGACACTCTGACCGAGGCGGACTGGCGGCTGTTCACCACCCTCGTACGATTCGATGCCGTGTATGTGGGTCATTTCAAATGCAACCGGAACCGGATTGCGGACTTCCCGAATCTGTCGAATTACCTGCGTCAGTTGTACCAGGTACCCGGGGTGAAAGAGACGGTGCATCTGGACCATATCAAGCACCATTATTATTACAGCCACGACACCATCAACCCGACCCGGATCGTGCCGGTGGGGCCGGAGTTGGGGTTGGATGCGCCGCATGATCGGGGTGAGGTGTAACAGTTCGTTGTTGATTCACGTTGGGTAACGGCGGATGCGCTTCGCTTATCCGCCCTACGCCATTTGCCGCACTATCCGTAGGGCGGATAAGCCGAAGGCGCATCCGCCGTTACCCATACATCGGTAAGGCCCGCGCAATAATCTCCTTCACCGGCACACCTTTGGGCAAATTACCGTACAACCCGTGCGGCTGCTCAATCCGGCTGGCGATGAAGGCCTCCGCCACGCGCCGATCGCCGTGGCGGAGCAACAATGATGCCTGCAAGGCCACCGCCATCGCCTCGGCCAGACTCCGCGCCCGATACTCCCGCGCCTCCGGCGCCTTGAGCGCCGCCTCCAGGTCGACCACATAGCGGTCCAGCCGGGCATCCACGCCCCGGCTGCGCTGAAACTCGCTGAACAGCGCCTCTCGGGTTTCCGGCTGCTTGTCCAATGCCCGCAGAATATCCAGACACTGCACATTGCCGCTACCCTCCCAGATGGCATTGATCGGCGCCTCCCGGTACAGGCGCGCTGTCATGAATTCGTTCATTACCCCGCTGCCACCCAGACATTCCATGGCCTCGGCGTTGTGCCCGGCCACCCGTTTGCACACCCAGTACTTCCCCAGCGCCGTCGCTAGGCGCAGAAACGCCTGCTCCTGCAGGTCCCGCCGATGGTCGAGGGCCTGAGCCAAACGCATTGCCAAGGTCACGGCGGCATCGCTTTCAATCACCAGGTCCGCCAACACATTCTGCATCAGCGGTTGCTGCACCAGCGCCCGGCCAAACGCCCGGCGATGCACACAGTGGTGAATCGCCTGCACCACCGCCTGGCGCAGGGCGGCGGCCGAGGCGACGGTGCAATCAAATCGCGTCAGGGCCACCATCTCGATGATGGTCGCCACGCCCCGCCCTTCCTGACCCAACAGCCAACCCTCGGCCCCGCGCAGCTCCACCTCACTGGAGGCATTGGAGACATTGCCGGCCTTGTCTTTCAGCCGCTGCAATAGCAGCGCATTCTTGCCGCCCTCGGAGCGCCAGCGGGGCACCAGAAAACAGGACAGGCCCGCATCGGTCTGCGCCAGCGTCAGAAAACCATCGGAGTTGGGAGCAGACATGAAAAACTTGTGGCCGGTCAACCGATAATGATCCCCCTGGGCCCGCGCCCGGGTGGTATTGGCGCGCACATCCGAGCCACCCTGTTTTTCGGTCATGGCCATGCCCAGGGTCAGCCCGGCTTTCTCGCTGAAATGCCGATTGCTGCCGTCGTACTCCCCGGACAACAACTTGGGCACCCAGGTCGCTGGCAGGCCCTCCTGGGCTTTCAGCACCGGGATACCCGCAAAGGTCATGGTGATCGGGCAACCGTGACCCTGCTCCAATTGCGTCTGCAGATAGACGCTGGCGGCCCGGGCTGCATGGGCGCCGGGCTGGGGGTTCTGCCAGGGACTCGCGTGCAGGCCCTCGGCAATGGCCTTGCCCATCAACCGGTGATAGCTCGGGTGATAGTCCACCCAGTCGAGCCGATGGCCCCAGCGATCGTGGGTACGCAGTTCGGGCGGATGGGCATTGGCGTCAAAACCACATTGAATCCACCCCGGATCACCCAGTGCCCGCCCCTGCTCATGCAGCGCGGCTTCGGCCCACCCCGCCCCACCGGTTTTGATCAACTCCTGCAGCGCCACATCCTCCCGGTAGGCGTCATAGCCTTCCAACGGCGGCGGCACGTTGAACACTTCGTGGGTCTCTGTCTGGGAATCGCGCGAGTGGGGCTCGCTCATGGTCACCTCCCGGTAGGCCGGTGGGTCTGGAAGCTGTATAATCGCGGGTTTCACGCCAGCCCGTCATACACGAAGCTTAGTACAGGTTACCGCATGTCTTTGGAAAAAACGTACAACCCCCACGCCATCGAGCGCGAGTGGTATCAGACCTGGGAAGATCGAGGTTACTTCAAGCCCCAGGGCGGAGATGACCCCTACTGCATCATGATTCCGCCGCCGAACGTGACCGGCAGCCTGCATATGGGCCATGGCTTCAACAACGCGGTGATGGACGCGATGATCCGCTATCACCGAATGAAGGGCGACGACACCCTGTGGCAGATGGGCACCGACCACGCCGGCATCGCCACCCAGATGGTGGTGGAGCGGCAACTGGCTGCCGAAGGTCAGGACCGGCACGATCTGGGCCGGGAAAAATTCCTGGAGAAAGTCTGGGAGTGGAAGGCCGAGTCTGGCGGCAACATCACCCGCCAGCTGCGCCGTCTGGGCTCCTCTCTGGATTGGAGCCGCGAGCGCTTCACCATGGATGAGGGCCTGTCCAAAGCCGTTCAGGAAGCGTTTGTGCGCCTGTACGAAGATGGCCTGATTTACCGCGGCAAGCGCCTGGTGAACTGGGACCCGAAACTGCACACCGCCATTTCCGATCTCGAAGTGGAAAACCACGATGAGAAAGGCTTTTTCTGGCACATGCGCTACCCGCTCGCCGACGGCGAAAAAACGGCCGATGGCAAAGACCACCTGGTGGTGGCCACCACCCGCCCAGAAACCATGCTGGGCGATTCGGCCGTGGCCGTGCACCCGGAAGACCAGCGCTACGCCTCACTGGTAGGGAAGTTCATTGAGCTGCCCCTGGTCGGCCGCCGCATTCCGATTATTGCCGATGACTATGTGGATCAGGATTTTGGCACCGGCTGCGTGAAGATCACTCCAGCCCACGACTTCAATGATTACGAAGTGGGCAAACGTCACGACCTGCCCCTGATCAATGTGCTGGATAAAGACGCGGCCATTCTGGGCACCGCTCAGGTATTCAACTATGCCGGTCAGTCTCGCACCGACATCGATACCGGCCTGCCCTCAGAGCTGGCAGGCAAAGATCGCTATGCCGCGCGCGAAGCGATTGTCGAAGCCCTGCAGGCCTCCGACCTGATGGACAAGATCGAAGACCACGCCCTGAAGCAGCCCCGCGGCGACCGCTCCGGTGTAGTGGTGGAACCCTGGCTCACCGACCAGTGGTATGTGAGCACCAAGCCCCTGGCCGAGCCCGCCATTGAGGCGGTGGAAGACGGCCGCATTCAATTTGTGCCCAAACAGTACGAGAACATGTACTTCTCCTGGATGCGCGACATTCAGGACTGGTGCATCAGCCGACAGCTCTGGTGGGGCCATCGGATTCCGGCCTGGTACGACGAGAACGGACAGGTCTACGTAGGCCGCAACGAGGCGGAAATCCGTAGCAAGTACGACTTGCCCCAGAGCGTCAAGCTGGAGCAGGACGAAGACGTACTGGATACCTGGTTCAGCTCAGGCCTGTGGACCTTCTCCACCCTGGGCTGGCCGGAACAGACCGACTTCCTGAAGAAATTCCACCCGACCGACCTGCTGGTCACCGGGTTCGACATCATTTTCTTCTGGGTGGCGCGCATGATCATGCTGACCATGCACCTGATCAAAGATGAAAACGGTAAGCCGCAGGTGCCGTTCGAAACCGTCTACGTGCACGGTCTGGTACGCGACAGTTACGGTCAGAAAATGTCCAAGTCCAAAGGCAACGTGCTGGACCCGCTGGACATCATCGACGGCATTGATCTCGAAAGCCTGGTGGCCAAGCGCACCAAAGGCCTGATGCGCCCGAAAGACGCCCAGAAAATTGAAAAGCAGACCCGCAAAGAATTCCCGGACGGTATTGCCGCCTATGGCACCGACGCCCTGCGTTTTACCTTCTGCTCCCTGGCCTCCACCGGGCGTGACATCAAGTTCGATATGGGCCGGGTGGAAGGCTACCGCAACTTCTGCAACAAAATCTGGAACGCCACCCGCTATGTGCTGATGCAGTGCGAAGGCGAAGACTGCGGTCAGGACGGCGGTGACGTCGCCCTGTCTCTGGCGGACCGGTGGATCATTTCCCGCCTGCAGAACGCCGAGCAAACCGTCACCGAGGCACTGAACACCTACCGCCTCGATCTGGCAGCCCAGGCCCTGTACGAGTTCATCTGGAACGAGTACTGCGACTGGTATCTGGAGCTGTCCAAGCCGGTCCTGTGGGACGAGAATGCCACCGCCGAACAGAAACGCGGCACCCGCCGCACCCTGATCCGCGTGCTGGAAACCACCCTGCGTCTGGCACACCCGCTGATGCCATTCATCACCGAAGAAATCTGGCAGAAGATCAAAGACCTGTCCGGTGCCCAGGGCGAGACCATCATGCTCGCGCCCTACCCCGTCGCTGATGAGAGCAAAATCGATGCGGACGCCTCAGCGGATATCGAATGGCTGAAGGCGGTGATTCTGGGTGTGCGTAACATACGCGGGGAAATGAACATTTCCCCGGCGAAAAAACTGCCGCTGTTTTTCTACAACGGCTCCGATCAGGATCAGCGCCGCCTGAACGACAACCGCCAGTACCTGATCAAACTCGCCGCCCTGGAAGACGTCACCTGGCTGAACCCGGGGGACGAAGCCCCGGTGTCCGCCACAGCACTGGCGGGTAATCTTGAGCTGCTGGTACCCATGGCCGGCCTGATCGACAAGGATGCCGAGCTTGAGCGGTTGAGCAAAGAAACCGTGAAGCTGGAAAAAGACATCCAGAAAACCGAAGGCAAGCTGGGCAATGCAAGCTTTGTCGACAAGGCGCCTAAAGAAGTGGTCGATAAAGAGCGCGATCGGTTGGACGGGTTGAAATCCGCGTTGAGTAAGTTGCAGGAGCAGGTACGTCGAATCGAGAGTCTCTGATAATTTTCCTCGACTTTGCGTAGGGCGGATAAGCGAAGCGCATCCGCCGTAAATACCCGTGACATTATCGATTAACGCAACCTTTGGGAACGGCGGATGCGCGCTTCGCGCTTATCCGCCCTACGCCACCTATCGTTCGCCGGCACGGATATCAACCACGCCTTTCCCACCCCAATCCTCGGGATAAACACCTTCCTTCACCGATCGGTGAAAGGTTGAATACGGCCAATCCTTCACCGCATTCACCCAACCATGTTTGACCGGATTGTAATGCACGTAATCCATATGATTGCGAAAATCCTGCTCGCTGGTGATGGCGTGCTCCCAAAATCGCTGCTGACAGATTGTGGCATCTCGGGCCAATCCCTCCATCGCAATCACCGTTTTTGAAAACACTTTCTTGATCTCCCGCCAGCGGCCAGAGTAGTCGGTATCGTATTGCGGTAAGGTCCATATTGCATGCAGGTGATCCGGCAGGACGCACCAGGCATCGATGGTAAGGGGGCGCGCTTGATGCACCCGACGCACGGCGTCGCGGAGGGTATCGATATAGCGAGTCAAAAAATCGGATTGCCGATCTTGCAAGGTTACCGTGAAAAAATATGTGCCACCGGGAATGTAAGTGCGTCGGTAGTTGGGCATGGCGGGCTCCAGTCCTTGGATAATGTCGCACAAAGGGTATCCAATAGGACGAACGGAGCCAAGCCGATAGCGGCATCAAGCGACAATGTGGCTTATGACTGAGAGGTCGATCAAAGTTTTGGGGCGATTCCGGCGGACGCATTTGGGTTAGGTTACGGCGGATGCGGGCTGTGCCCTTATCCGCCCTACGGCCGAGCGCAGCGGTATAAATCCGCGTAGGGCGGATAAGCGCCGCTAGGCGCGCATCCGCCGTTGCCTTGGGCAGGGATATACCAGGGCACATCCATGTGCCCTGTCCCTGCGGCACGCCTTCGGCGGTACTGATCGTTCCGGATCTGCGGCCGGGTCGGGATAGACCGAGGCGTATGGCGGAGAGGGAGGGATTCACTCGGGCCATCCATGGCCCTCGCCCTTCGGGCGGCTTCGCCGTCCCAATTTGATCCCGTCAAATTGGTCGAACCCGGCGAGGCTTCTCACCCTTCCCTTTCAGCCATAAAAAAACCGCCCCCTGTCGGGGACGGTTTCTGTATGGCGGAGAGGGAGGGATTCGAACCCTCGATACCGGATTAGGGTATACTCCCTTAGCAGGGGAGCGCCTTCAGCCACTCGGCCACCTCTCCAAAACAATTTGTCACCTGCCTCTCGACAAGTGCGGCGCATCATACCATATCTCACGAAAAATCAAAGGGTTGAGAGTGGTTGGATGCAAAAAAGTGCGATCAAAATCGCGTCTGGTCAGAACTTGACCGGAATTTCCAGAGGGAAGAGCGGCTCGGGAGGTGGTTGATTACGCTCCCGAGGCCCGTCGACGAGCCTGGGATCAATCCAGTTGCTCATCCTGGTTCTGCTTCTCACGCTGAATGCGCTGGTAAATCTCTTCGCGGTGAACGGCGATATCCTTGGGTGCATTCACACCGATACGGACCTGATTGCCCTTCACGCCAAGTACGGTGACGGTCACTTCATCACCAACCATCAATGTTTCGCCAATACGGCGGGTCAAAATCAACATAATAAATCTCCTTCACTCATCCTGTAAGAACACGGCGTAGACTCCATCGTCCGATGCCGCTTCTCGGCTAACCCCGATCGCCAATGGGCGTCAAACTACAAACCCCCTTGAAGTATTGACCATAGTTGGCGATTAGGACAAACATTTTCCACCCTTTTATGTGCATTGTTCTCCCTGCTTACATTAACGCGCGCTAACTGTACCAGATTTATTGAGCGATCGCTAACCAACCGCCCCAATCCGGAGTATGCGCCTGTTAACCCCGGTCCCGGCTTTCCTCGGGCTCTTTATCGAGTCCGAAGGCCGTGTGCAGGCAGCGAACCGCCAGTTCCAGGTAACGCTCTTCGATGATCACGGAGATTTTGATTTCCGAGGTGGTGATCATCTGAATATTGATGTTCTCTTCGGCCAGGGCGTTGAACATGGTGGAGGCCACCCCGGCATGGGAGCGCATTCCAACTCCGACAATGGACACCTTGGCGACCCGGTCATCCCCGCGTACTTCCCGGGCGCCGATGGACTGGGCCACGGTTTCCAGGACACCGACGGTCTTTTTCAGATCGCCTTTGTTGACGGTAAAGGTCAGGTCTGTGGTGTTGTCGGCACCCACGTTCTGGACAATCACGTCCACTTCAATATTGGCAGCACCCACCGGACCCAGGATACGGGCGGCAACGCCCGGCGTGTCCGGCACACCAGCAAGAGTCACTTTTGCCTCATCGCGGTTGAACGCGATGCCCGAGACAATGGGTTGTTCCATAGTGTCATCTTCCTCATCGAGTGTAATCAGGGTGCCCGGGCCTTCCTGGAAGCTCGACAACACCCGTAACGGAACTTTGTACTTGCCGGCGAATTCAACCGACCGGATCTGCAGCACCTTGGAACCCAGACTGGCCATTTCCAGCATTTCTTCGAAGGTGATCCGGTCCAGCCGTCGGGCACGCTCTACCACTCGTGGGTCGGTGGTGTATACGCCGTCCACGTCGGTATAGATCTGGCACTCATCGGCTTTCAACGCCGCCGCCAGGGCCACGCCGGTGGTATCTGAGCCACCCCGTCCAAGGGTGGTGATATTGCCCTGCTCGTCTACACCCTGGAACCCGGCGACCACCACCACACGCCCGGCCTCAAGGTCGGCGCGCATGTTGGCTTCATCAATGGCCTGGATGCGGGCTTTGGTGTGGGCATTGTCGGTCAGGATACGCACCTGTCCACCGGTGTAGGACCGGGCATCGTAGCCGCGCTTTTTCAGCGCCATCGACAGCAGGGCAATGGTGACCTGTTCACCGGTCGACACCAGCACGTCCAATTCGCGCGGGTCGGGGTTGTCCTGTATCTGCTGAGCCAAGGCAATCAGGCGGTTGGTCTCGCCGCTCATCGCGGACAGCACCACCACCATATCGTGGCCCTGGTCACGAAATTTCGCCACCTTGTCAGCCACGGCTTCAATCCGCTCGACGGTGCCCACGGAGGTGCCGCCGTATTTCTGTACGAACAAACTCATGCCCGAACGCTTCCTCGACCAGTACGCCGGAGAACCGGCTCAGTTGCAACATTGCGCGCCATGCGCGGCCCGCTATTAAAGCGTAAATCGCGCGTTAGCGAAATAGTTTTTCAGGCCCGTAAAAGCCTTTTTTAGCGGTTTGGTTACGGCGGATGCGGTTCGCCGTACGAGATTTTGGCACGTTGGGTTACGGCGGATGCGCCTTCGGCTTATCCGCCCTACGCGACCTGCCGTGCTATGCGTAGGGGCCGAGCGCAGCGGTAGGACACGCATCCGCCGTAACCGACCCGAAAAGCGTTATGCGAGTTGGGCTTTGACCCACTCGGGGACGGCGCTCAGGGCGCTGTCCAGCCCGCTGGGATCAGTGCCACCGCCCTGGGCCATATCCGGGCGGCCACCGCCTTTGCCGCCTACCTTTGTGGCCACTTCACGCATCAGATCGCCGGCTTTGATCCGGTCAGTCAGATCCTTGGTCACCCCGGCAACCAATGAGACTTTCTCACCCTCTACCGCCGCGACCAGCAATACGCCACTGCCAAGCTTGTTTTTCAGCTGATCGGCGCTCTCGCGCAGGGATTTGCTGTCGGCCCCCTCCAGCTTGACCGCCAGTACCTTGACCCCGGCGACCTCCTGAACCTGGTCCAGCAGGCTGCCGCTGCCCGCAGTGGCCAGCTTGGCCTTGAGCGCGCTCAGTTCCTTTTCCAGCTTGCGGTTCTGGGCCAGCAGTTGCTCGACCTTCTCCGGCACCTGCGGACGGCGGGTCTTCAGGGCCTGAGCGGTGCGGTCGGCAAGTGCCTCAACCTCATCAAACAGCGCCAGAGCGCCCGCTCCGGTCACCGCCTCGATGCGACGAACACCCGCCGCCACGCCGGATTCAGAGGTGATCCGAAACAGGCCGATGTCGCCAGTGCGGCGCACGTGGGTACCGCCGCAGAGTTCCACCGAGAACCCATCCCCCATGGTCAGCACGCGCACCTGGTCACCGTACTTTTCACCGAACAGCATCATGGCACCTTTGGTCTTGGCGCTGTCGATATCCATCTCTTCGACCTCAACATCGGTGTTGGCGCGAATCTGTTCGTTGACCAGCGCTTCAATCGCCTTGATCTCTTCGGGCTTGAGCGCCTCGAAGTGGGAGAAGTCAAAACGCAGACGCTCGGAATCCACCAGTGACCCTTTCTGGGTCACGTGCTCGCCCAGCACTTCACGAAGCGCCGCGTGCATCAGGTGGGTTGCCGAGTGATTCAGGGCGGTGGCCGAACGTACATTGCCGTCGACCCGGGCCGACAGCGTATCGCCCACCGCCAGACGGCCGTGCAATACCCGGCCAATGTGCAGATGGCTGCTCCCCTGCTTGTTGCAGTCACGCACCTCAAAGCGCAGACCACCGTCGGCTTCCAGGTAGCCGGTATCGCCCACCTGACCACCGGACTCGGCGTAAAACGGCGTGCGATCGAGCACCACGGCGCCCTCATCGCCCTCTTCCAGTTGGTCCACGAGCTGGCCGTCTTTCAGCAACGCCTGGATCTTGCCCTGCTCCGCAAGCTGGGTATAGCCCAGGAACTCGGTGGCCGGCAGGTCCAGCCCGGCCGAGGTGTAATCCACCTTGAAGCTGCCGGCCGCGCGGGCCCGGGCGCGCTGGGCGTCCATGGCCTGCTCGTAACCGGGCATATCCAGCGTCAGACCACGCTCGCGCGCAATGTCCGCGGTCAGGTCGACAGGGAAACCGTAAGTGTCGTACAGAGTAAATACGATATCGCCGGGAATCTCGGTGCCACTCAGATCTTCCAGCGCCCCTTCGAGGACCACCATCCCCTTATCCAGGGTTTTGGCGAACTGCTCCTCTTCCAACAGCAGCACCTTTTCGATCTGTGCCCGTTGCTGGCGCAGCTCCGGATAGGCATCACCCATCACCTCGGCCAGCGCGACCACCAACTGGTGGAAAAACGGTTGGGTCTGGCCCAGTTGGTGACCGTGGCGCACGGCGCGGCGAATGATGCGGCGCAGCACATAACCGCGCCCTTCATTGGAGGGCAGCACCCCATCGCTGATCAGAAACGCACAGGAACGGATATGGTCGGCAATCACCCGCAGTGACTTGTTTTCCATATCCGTGGCACCCGTCGCGTCGGCCGCGGCTTTGAGCAGGTGCTGGAACAGATCGATGTCGTAGTTGTTGTGCACGCCCTGCATGACCGCGGCAATCCGCTCCAGGCCCATGCCGGTATCGATGGAGGGGTTGGGCAGCGGCTTCAACTCGCCATTGCTGTGGCGCTCATACTGCATGAACACCAGGTTCCAGATCTCGATGTACCGGTCCAGATCATCATTCTCGCTGCCGGGTGGGCCACCAGGCACATCCGGGCCGTGGTCATAAAAGATTTCCGAGCTGGGACCACAGGGGCCGGTGTCCCCCATCTGCCAGAAGTTGTCTTCATCCAGGCGGGAGAAGCGCTCGGGGCTGACCCCCACCTCCTTCTGCCAGATATCGGCCGCTTCATCGTCGCTGATATGGACGGTCACCCACAACCGCTCTTCGGGCAGTTTGAGTACATCGGTCAGAAACTCCCAGGCGAACTTGATCGCGTCGCGCTTGAAGTAGTCTCCAAAGCTGAAATTGCCCAGCATCTCAAAGAACGTGTGGTGGCGGGCGGTATAGCCGACATTTTCGAGGTCGTTGTGCTTGCCCCCGGCACGCACACAACGCTGGGAACTGGCCGCACGGCGGTAATCCCGGTGTTCTTCGCCGAGGAATACGTCCTTGAACTGGACCATACCGGCATTGGTGAACAGGAGGGTCGGGTCATTACCCGGAATCAGGGAGCTGCTGGGGACAACGGTGTGCCCCTGCTGCTCAAAGTACTTCAAGAAGGCGTCGCGAATTTCTGCGCTTTTCATAGCGTATCCGTGGTTATCGAGATCAAAATGGGGCGATTCAGGGGCGGTCGAGCTGTTCCCGCTCTTCCTGGGTCAACTGGCGCGCTTCGCTCTCCAGCATCACCGGGATGCCATCGCGAATAGGGTAAGCCAAGTGGCTGGCTCGGCACACCAGCTCCTGCTTTTCAGCGTCGTACTCCAGTGGAGCCTTGCTCACCGGGCAGACCAGTAGACTGAGCAGTTTTTTGTCGATCATAGCGCCCCTCGGGGAATGAGGTAAAAGCCGCTATCTTACACCGGGGCGCGACTCCAACGCTACTGAGCGGCCCCGCAAATCAGTTGCTGGCCACGTCCTCGGGCATCGGCCCTACCAGGGTGGTCGGGTCGACCCGTCGATCGAACCAGTTCATGCGCCAGTCCAGATGTGGGCCGGTGGCCCTTCCTGTCGCACCGACTTCGGCGATGGTATCCCCCTGACCGACTTCCTCCCCCTCTTTCACCAGAATTCGGTGCAGGTGAATGAAGGTGGACGACAGACCGTGCCCATGGTCGACAATCAGGGTGCCGCCGGAGAAAAACATATCGTCGTGCACCAGGGTGACCACACCCGGCGCCGGGGATGCCACCGGGGTGCCCTGCGGCGCGGCAATATCCACCCCGTAATGGGGAGAGCGCGGCTCGCCGTTATAAAACCGCTGACTGCCGTAAACGCCGGTAATGATCCCGACCAGTGGCCACTGGAAAGACTGCGTAAAATCGGTACGCGCCAGATCATGCTGGCGAGCCTTCCAGGCGAGAGCCGCTTCGGCCCGGGCGCGCTTGACCTGCTCCGGGTCCGGAGTCACTGTACTCTGTGGAACACCCTCAATGCGCTGGATATTGTAATCCCGGGCTTTGACGGGGAATTCAAAGTGCTCGGGCTCCCCTGCCGGGGGTATCAGGGTCAGCTTGGCGGGCGACTCGGCATCCCGGTCGAGACCAATCACAAATTGGCCGTCGTCGGCAATCCGCACAGTGCGATCCCCCAGTTTCAGCTCGCTACCCGGTGTCACCGCGCCACGAATGACGGCGCCCTGCTGCCAGTCGCCGTGGTGAATTTCGAGGGCCTGGGCCGAGAGGGCCCAAAGCAGAGCAAACGGGAATGCGGTGAAATTTCTGAGCATGTAATGCCTCTGACATCATCAATGGATCATTTAATGAGCAGGTTAGCACGAACTTAAGTGATTGGGGCAACCACGTGATGCGGGGATGGGGTGCTGTGGGAGCGGCGGATGCGCTTCGCTTATCCGCCCTACGGGTACTGCCGTGCCATCCGTAGGGCGGATAAGCTGAAGGCGCATCCGCCGTTAACGAAAACGGCAGCCTCAGGGCTGCCGTTTTCGTTTCATACCATGACTGAGGATTGAGCTTACTGCTCGCCCACCCGCAATATTTTCATGGTGTTGGTGCCGCCCAACTGGTTGGAGTCACCGTTGGTGACAATCACCAGATCACCGTCACTCAGCACACCCTTGCTTTTCAGGATCTCGATCGCGCGCATATGATCCTGATGGCCCGGTGCCGAGCTGTCGGTTTCGAACGGTACCGGCTGGACACCGCGATACAGCGCCACGCGACGCTGGGTATCGATCCGTCCGGAGAAGGCGAAAATCGGCAACTGAGAACCAATGCGGGACATCAGACGCGGGGTCGCACCGGACTCGGTCAGCGAGATGATCGCCTTCACACCGCTGAGGTGGTTGGCGGTGTACATCGACGCCATGGCGATGGACTCGTCAATGGTCTGGAACTTCTGCTCCACCCGGTAGGTGCTCTGGCTGGCGCTCGGGTGCTTTTCAGCCCCCAGGATGATGCGCACCATGGCCTTGATGGTCTCTTCCGGGAAGTCGCCAGCGGCGGTTTCCGCGGACAGCATCACCGCATCGGTGCCATCAAGCACGGCGTTCGCCACGTCGAACACTTCGGCGCGGGTCGGCATCGGGTTCTTGATCATGGACTCCATCATTTGGGTCGCGGTGATCACCACCTTGTTCAGGGCACGGGAGCGCTCGATGATGCGCTTCTGTACACCAATCAGGGATTCATCACCGATCTCCACACCCAGGTCACCACGGGCGACCATGACCGCATCACTGGCTTCAATGATAGCGTCCAGGGTTTCGTCATCCGCAACCGCTTCAGCACGTTCAACTTTGGCTACCAGACCCGCACGCTCGCCACCGGCGGCCCGCATCAACTCGCGAGCCTTGTTCATGTCGTCTGCACTGCGCGGGAAAGACACGGCCAGATAGTCGACGTCGATATCCGCCGCGGTTTTGATGTCGGCCAGATCTTTTTCGGTCAGAGCCGGAGCCGACAGGCCACCGCCTTGACGGTTGATGCCCTTGTTGTTGGACAGCGGACCGGCAATACGGGTCACGCAGTACACGCGGTTGCCTTCAATTTTCTCCACTTCCAGCACCACGCGGCCATCGTCCAGCAGCAGGTTATCGCCCGGCTTACAGTCGCCTGGCAGCTCCTTGTAGTCGATACCAACCTGGTTCTGGTCTCCCTCGTCACGGCCGAGGTCCGCATCCAGAACAAACTTGTCACCAAGCTTGAGCTCGATTTTCTTGTCCTTGAAGCGTGAAATACGGATCTTCGGACCCTGCAGGTCGCCCAACACGGCCACAAAACGGTCGTGCTTGGCGGCGATGGCGCGCACGTTTTCCGCGCGCTGTTTGTGCTCTTCCGGCGACCCGTGGGAGAAGTTCAGGCGAACGACGTTCACGCCCGCCAGAATCAGTTTTTCCAGCATTTCCGGAGCTTCAGAGGCGGGCCCCAGGGTGCTGACAATTTTGGTACGTCTTAACATAACTCTCTCTCAGTATTTATTACTTGGCTTGCATCAGCGCCAGGGTGTTATCCAACATGCGGTTGGAGAAGCCCCACTCGTTATCGTACCAGGACATGACTTTAACCCAGCGACCGTTGAAAACCTTGGTCTGCAGAGAGTCGTAGTTGGAAGAGGCCGGGTTGTGGTTGAAGTCGATGGACACCAGCGGCTCATCGCAATACTCCAGTACACCCGCCATTTCGCCTTCGGCGGCTTCCTTCATGGCGGCATTCACTTCCTCGACGGTCACGTCTTTGGAAACCAGCACGTTCAGGTCAACCAGAGAGACGTTGATGGTCGGTACACGAACCGCCATACCGTCGATCTTGCCCTTCAGTTCCGGCAGTACCAGCGCTACCGCGCGAGCGGCACCGGTTTTGGTCGGGATCATGGACTGAGTGGCCGAACGGGCGCGATAAACGTCGGTGTGATACACGTCGCTCAGGTTCTGATCGTTGGTGTAGGCGTGAATGGTGGTCATGGAGCCCTGCTCGATACCGAACTTGTCGTTCAGTACCTTGGCAACCGGCGCCAGGCAGTTGGTGGTGCAGGAGGCGTTGGAGATGATCTGGTCGGTCGCTTTCAGGGTCTTGTGGTTGACGCCGTAAACAGCGGTCGCGTCCACATCAGTACCCGGTGCGGAAATGATCACTTTCTTCGCGCCGGCTTCCAGGTGGGCACTGGCTTTTTCTTTGCTGGTGAAGATACCGGTGCACTCATACACCACGTCCACACCAAGCTCGCCCCAAGGCAACTTGCTCGGGTCACGCTCAGAGGTAATGCGGATTGCATCACCATTTACAATCATGTTCTCACCGTCGACAGATACTTCGCCGGGGAATTTGCCGTGGACCGAATCGTACTTGGTCAGGTGAGCGTTCAGGCTGACGTCGCCCAGGTCGTTGATACCGACCACCTGAATGCGGTCGCGATAGTTGGATTCGTACAGCGCACGCAGCACGTTGCGGCCGATGCGGCCGTAGCCGTTGATTGCTACTTTAATGGTCATTACACATCTCCTGGTTACAATTCGGACAATCTAAAAGAGAAATTACAAACGCATTCAGGCGTGATCAGCGTGCCAGTTGGGCCGCTTCACGAGCCAGTTTTTCAATCTCGTCCCAACGCTTCTCGGCGATGAGCTCTTTGGGAGCCATCCAGGTACCCCCTACGCAGGCCACGTTGGGCAGGCTCAGGTACTCGGGCGCCTTGGCGAGGTTGATGCCACCGGTCGGGCAGAAAGTGATTTGCGGCAAGGGTCCGCCAATGGATTTGACCATGGACACACCGCCGGCGGATTCCGCCGGGAAAAACTTCATGTGGGTAAAGCCGTGCGCCAACAGGTTCATGGCTTCACTGGGTGTGGCAATACCGGGCAGCAGAGGGACATCGCTGGCCTTGGCGGCTTCGATCAGCTCCGCCGTGGTGCCGGGGCTTACCAGGAACGTGGAGCCGGCTTCGACGGCCTTTTTCAGGTCATCCGGAGTGACGATGGTGCCCGCGCCAATCACGGCATCTTCCGGCAACGCATCGACCATGGCGCGAATCGCATCGAGCGCCACCGGGGTACGCAAGGTGATTTCGAGTACCTTCAGGCCGCCGTTGTACAGTGCCTGAGCCAGCGGTACCGCATCTTCCAGGCGTTCCACGACCATCACGGGAATGACCGGAGCCACCTGAACAATTTTATCGATACTTAATGCCACTATGCTTTCCTCTTGATTCGGTAACTGGGTTGATTCAATACGAGCGGTCCCGGGCGCGACGCCTCAGGGAGCCCAATACAGTGTCACTGGCACTTTGTTCTGACGCAGAACGGCACGAATCGGCATATCGCCCACCGGACCTTCACCTTGCGCGGCGCGCAGGGCCTGCAATTTTTCGTCGCCAGTGATCAGCAGAACCAGACGACAGGAATTGACGATACCCGCCAGGCTCAGGGTCATGCGTTCAGTGTACTCACCGGTCACTTCACTCTGGTGCGCGGTAATCGCCGAACACAGTGAATCGGTGGTCAGCGCTTCCTCAAGCCCTTCGGCGTTGGGGAACAGGGACGCGGTATGACCGTCCGGCCCCATACCCAGAATGGTGAGATCGAACGGCTGGGCCAGCTTCTGATAGGCCTGCTCGCAGGCGGCGAGGCCTTCGGCGGCAGTTTCCGCCGAGTTCTTCATGCCCAGAAACGGCGCCTGACCGGCAGCGTGTTGCAGAAGATTTTTCTGCACAAACGTCTCGTTGCTTTTGGCGTGGCCCGGCTCGACCCAACGCTCATCTACCAAGGCCACCTGGATCCGTTTCCAGTCCAGAGCGATCTGGCTCAGTCGCTGATACAGGGGCGCCGGAGAGCTGCCACCGGACACCAGGAAACTGGCCTGATCACGCTCCTTCAGCGCCTCGTCCAGTACCGCCACGCAATCTTCCTGCAACGCCGCCAACAGGGCTTCGCGGCTGTCAAAAATCTTTTCGTCCAACATCAGTCCTGATCCTCCGTCAGCAGCTCATCCATGTTGAACCAACTGCGACCATCGCCGGACAGCAGCTCTTCAGACGCCTCCGGACCCCAGGAACCAGCCGGGTATGCCATGGGCTTGTTTTCCGGGCGCTGCCAGGCTTCGATAATCGGGTCCACCCAGCCCCAGGCCGCGTCGACTTCCGCGCGGTGAATGAACAGGCTCGGGTCACCGGCGGCGGCATCCAGCATCAGGCGCTTGTAGGCGTCACTGACAAAGTGCTTGTACTTCTCGGCCAGGTTCAGGTTCAACACCACCGGCGTCAGCTCGGTTTCGTGCTTTTCCAGGTTCTTGGACATCAGCACCATCTGGATGCTTTCTTCCGGTTGCAGACGGATCACCAGACGGTTCGGCGTTACTCCGCCGGCCGACTCGGGATACACCTCGTGGGAGACGTCTTTGTACTGAATGACGATTTCAGCAAAACGCTCTTTCAGTCGCTTACCAGTGCGCAGATAGAACGGCACTTTCGACCAGCGCCAGTTATCGATGTGCGCGCGAATGGCAACAAAGGTCTCGGTATTGCTGTCTTTGCCCAGCTCGTCCAGGTAACCGGGTACCGCTTTGCCATCCATCTCGCCCGCCGCGTATTGGCCGCGCACGGTATGCCACTTGACCGCATCACCCTGGAGTGCCCGCAGGGACTCCAGCACCTTGATCTTCTCGGAGCGGATGCTGTCGGCGGTCAGCTTGTTGGGCGACTCCATGGCCACCAGGCAGAGCAACTGCAGCAGGTGGTTCTGGACCATATCGCGCATGGCACCGGCGTCGTCGTAGAAGCTCGCGCGCCCTTCCAGGCCCACGGTTTCGCACAGGCTGATCTGCACATGGTCAATGGTTTTGGCATCCCACAGATGCTCGAAGATGCCATTGGCGAAACGCAGTGTCAGAAGGTTCTGAACCGCTTCCTTACCGAGGTAGTGATCGATCCGGTAAATGGACTTCTCGTCGAAGTATTCACCAATTTCAGTATTGATCGCATCGGCCGACGCGGCGTCGTAACCCAGCGGCTTCTCCACCACCACGCGAGTGGTCGGGCTGATCAGATCGCTTTCGGAAATGTGCTTACAGCAGACACCGAACACGCTCGGAGGCGTCGACAGGTAGAAAACGCGATTGTCGTTTCCAGACTTGAGGATTTCCGCCATTTTGTCCCAGTGCTCATCCCGGGAAGAGATGTCGAGGAACAGCGGGTGGATCATTTTCGCGAAACGATCCCAGGTTTCAGCCACAAACTCGCCTTTGCGCAGGTGCTGTTCGGCGGCAGCGCGAACCTTATCCTGGTACTCGGCCACGGCTTCCTGACGACGGCAGGTACCGAAAATGCGAGTGCCCTCAGGCAACTCGTCATTGCAATAGGCGCGATACAGGCCCGGGATCAGTTTGCGCAGCGCCAGGTCACCGGCACCACCAAAAATCACAAAATCAAATGCTTTCAGCATGGACTAAAACCTTGTGTTCTGTATTTGCGGTTATACATTGAGCCCGGCACGATCACCGGGCTCGAACGCTCTCACTACCAACGGAAGACGGTGGCTCCCTCTTCGGCCAGGCCGACTTCGGCACGCAGGGGGGCAAACAGCTCGCGGCCCATGCCATAGTGGCTGTTGGATATGTCGGTCTGCTCCGGCTGACGGCTGGCCAGTTCCTCTTCGGAAACCAGCAGCTCCAGCTTGCCTGCATCGGCATCCAGCTCAATCATGTCGCCATCGCGCACCAGCGAGATGGGGCCGCCATCGAGCGCCTCGGGGGTCAGGTGGATGGCCGCGGGGATTTTACCAGAGGCACCGGACATCCTGCCATCGGTGACCAGCGCGACCTTGAAGCCGCGGTCCTGGAGCACGCCCAGCGGCGGAGTCAGCTTGTGCAACTCCGGCATACCATTGGCTTTCGGGCCCTGGAAACGCACCACGGCAACGAAATCCCGGTCCAGCTCGCCAGCCTTGAACGCCGCCTGGAGGTCTTCCTGACGGTAGAACACCCGTGCAGGCGCCTTGACCTTACGATTCTCGGGCTTGACTGCGGACACTTTGATGACACAGCGGCCCAGGTTGCCCTTGAGCAGCGCCATGCCGCCGGTTTTGCTGAAGGCACTACCGGCCGGGCGCAGGACGTCCTCGTCCAGACTCTTCTCCGGCGCATCGCGCCATTCGATCTTGTCGCCTTCCAGGAACGGCTCCTTGGCGAAGTGGGACATACCCTTACCCATGATGGTGGTCACATCCTCGTGCATCAGCCCTTCGCTGAGCAGGCTGCGGATCAGGAAGCCCATGCCCCCCACTGCCTGGAAGCGGTTCACATCCGCCAGACCGTTGGGGTAGACACGGCACATCAGTGGGATGATTTCGGACAGGTCGGCCATATCCTGCCAATCGATGATCACGCCGGCAGCCCGGGCGATGGCGGTCAGGTGGATCGTGTGGTTGGTCGAACCACCGGTGGCGAGCAGGCCGATGATGCCGTTGACCACGGCTTTCTCGTCGATCACATCGGCAATCGGCGTGTACTGATCGCCACTCTGGGTCAGTTTCACCAGCTGGTTGGTCGCCTCGGTGGTCAGCGCATCGCGCATCCCGGTGCCCGGGTTCACAAAGGAGCTGCCCGGCAACTGCATACCCATCATTTCCATCAGCATCTGGTTGCTGTTGGCGGTGCCATAGAAGGTACAGGTACCGGGGCTGTGATAGGAATCCATTTCCGCCTTGAGCAGCTCTTTACGGCCCACTTTACCCTCGGCAAACAGCTGGCGGACTTTCACTTTTTCCGAATTGGGCAGACCGGAAGGCATCGGCCCCGCCGGCACAAAAACGGTAGGCAGATGGCCGAACGACAGCGAGCCGATCATCAGGCCGGGCACGATCTTGTCGCAGATACCCAGGCAGTGCACGGCATCAAACATGTCGTGGGACAGGGAGACAGCGGTGGACATGGCGATCACGTCGCGACTGAACAGCGACAGATCCATACCATCCCGCCCCTGGGTAACCCCGTCACACATGGCGGGCACACCACCGGCGACCTGGGCGGTCACACCGTTGGCGAGAGCGGCCGTTTTGATTTTCTCGGGGTAATCAACGTAGGGCTGGTGCGCCGACAGCATGTCGTTGTAGGCGGTCACGATCCCGATATTGGGCGCGCCGGTATCCATCAGCTGCTGTTTCTCTTTCTCGGAAGAGGCAGCAAATCCGTGAGCCAGGTTGCCACAGGACAGGCGCTGGCGGGAGGGGCCATCATTGCGCATCGCATTGACGCGCTCAACGTAGGCCGCCCGGGTATCTCGGCTTCGGTCGATGATCCGCTGGGTAATATCGGAGAGTCTTTTGTGAGTCATTTCAGCACCATTGATTACTTTACATCCAGCCAGACGCCCTCGCCCGCCACCCGCGGGAGCGATTTATCGGGTCGGACGGCCTGCCCCGGGCGCTGTCACCCCGCTTGCGGGTGGGCTGATCCGGCGTTGGGGGCCGGACAGCACCAGGGGGACGGCACCATGGTCAGTCCGCCAAGAGCCAGTCCGCCAAGCCTCGTCTGACTTGCTATATTCACGGTCAAATGCTCCTCAGGGCTCATCCGATACATTGCCGGACAATACTCCCGAGGCTCTCTCACACGTCTCCGTGCAGCGGTTATAAATGATTTTGCCGCCAGAGACCCAGGGTCGCTGGCGGCCGTACTGTTTCCGCTGTTACTTTGCTTGTTTGTAGTAGTTTATCAGACTGCGGGTCGAGGCATCATGTTTGTCGCTCACCTCGGCGCCGTCTGCCAGTTCCGGCTGGATACCGGCGGCCAGCACCTTACCCAGCTCCACACCCCACTGATCGAAGGAGTGAATCTGCCAGATGATGCCCTGGGTGAAGATCTTGTGCTCGTACAGTGCAATCAGGGCGCCCAGAGAGCGCGGCGTCACCTTGTCCATCAACAGGGTGTTGGTCGGGCGATTGCCACGGTGCACCTTGTGGGCCACGATTTCTTCAATCCGCGCCTCATCCATACCCTTGGCCTTGAGGTCCGCACGCACCTGATCGGCGTCGATGCCCTTCATCAGCGCCTCGGTTTGCGCGAACATATTGGCCATCAGCGCATCGTGATGCCCTTCCACTTCAATGGTGGGCTTCACCGAGCCAATAAAGTCGGCGGGGATGATGTCGGTTCCCTGGTGCAGGAACTGATAGAAGGCGTGCTGGCCGTTAATGCCCACCTCGCCCCAGATCAGCGGCACGCTGCCGTAGGTCAGGGTCTCACCTTCCCAGTTGACCGACTTGCCGTTGCTTTCCATTTCGGCCTGTTGCATGTAGGCCGGGAAGCGGTGCAGGCACTGGTCATAGGGCAGCAGGGCATGGGAGGGATAGCCCAGGAAGTTGCGGTTCCAGATACCTACCAGGGCCAGCATGACCGGGGCGTTTTCCGCCAGGGGCGCTTCGCAGAAGTGGCGATCCATTTCATAGGCGCCCTGCAGCAACTCCTCAAAGGCATCAAAGCCCTGTTGCAGCGCGATGGGCAGCCCGATGGTGGACCAGAGCGAGAAACGGCCGCCGACCCAGTCCCACATTTCAAAGATGTTTTTCTCCGCTACACCGAATTCCACGGCCTTCTTCACATTGGACGATACGGCCACGAAATGCTGGCTGGTCGTGGACTCGGAGCCGCCACCTTTCAGGAACCAGGCCCGGGCGGTGTTCGCGTTGGTGATGGTTTCCAACGTGGTAAAAGTCTTGGAAGCCACGATAAACAGGGTGGTTTCGGGATTGACCCGCTCCAGCACCTGGGCAATCTGGAAGCCGTCCACGTTCGAGACGTAGTGGGTGCGCAGCGTATCGTCGCTGTAGGCGCTCAGCGCTTCGGTAACCATCAGCGGCCCGAGGTTGGAACCACCAATGCCGATGCTGACAATATCGGTGATCGACTTGCCGGAAAAACCTTTCCACTCGCCGGAGCGCACGCTGGTGACCAGCTCGCGCATGTGATTCAGCTCGCGCTCGACCTGAGGGCGAACATCCTTGCCGTCCACCATGATCGGCTTGCCCGACTTGTCCCGCAGCGCCACGTGCATGACCGCACGATCTTCGGTCCGGTTGATGTGCTCACCGCCGAACATGCGATCGCGCCAATCCGCCACCTTGGACTCTTCCGCCAATGTCAGCAGCCCCTTACGGGTCTCTTCGGTGATCAGATTCTTGGAATAATCAAACAGGATGTGGGGAGCGCGAATGGAGAAGTTGTCGAACCGGGACTGATCCTCGGCAAACAGAGATTTGAGCTCCCGCTGACGCAGGGTATCGGCATGCTGTGCCAGGGATTGCCAACTCGGTAACTGGGTAGGACTTGCCATGTATCGACCTCATTTTTCCGCAGAGCGGGTCACTTGTGTTGGAAGCAATTGTGGTTTTTTGGCGGCGTCCGGTGCATCAGGTCGCCTGCCCGCCCAACCGCCGCTTCGGTTGACCGACGCGAAAGACTGCGTAGGTATTTAGCGATGACACCGCCGCTGCGCCGGGTGTCAAAGGTGCCGATTGAGCGCTGCAAAGCACCGCCGCCTCTGGCCTGGCGAGAAATTGAGCGTGCTTCAAAAAGGCAGGCATAATAAGCACTTAGGGTGAAAAAGTCAATTTGAGCGGCTTTCCAGCGCTGGTCTCACAGGGTAAGCTGGCTTATTTGTCGAGGCCGAGTTTGCGCCATGTCCCCATCCGCTGACGTTCACTCCACCCCGCCGCTGGGAATCATTGAAGGTTTCTTCGGCCGCACCTGGTCCTGGGCGGCCCGGACCGACATGGTCCACTTCCTGGCCCGACAGGGTTACAATTTTTACCTCTATGCCCCGAAAGCGGACCCCCACCTGCGCCGCCACTGGCAGACACCCTGGCCGGAAGACGAATGGCGGGCCCTGTGCGCGCTACGCGACACCTGCCGGGCGCAGGGTATCCGCTTTGGAGTAGGACTCAGCCCCCTGGAGCTCTACCGGGAGCCCCGGCCGCAGAGCCGGAAGGCCCTGACACGGAAACTCCAGGCGCTGAACCGCCTCGAACCGGACCTGATGGGACTGTTGTTCGACGATATGCGCGGCGACCTGCCCGAGCTGGCTGAACGCCAGGTATCCCTGGCCCATGTCGCGGCCGAGGCCAGCAGCGCCGAGCACCTGATCCTCTGCCCGACCTATTACAGCTTTGACCCCGTTCTGGAGAAGGTTTTCGGAACGCGTCCGGCCGGCTACTGGGAGCATCTCGGGCAGAACCTCGATCCGTCGATCGACCTGTTCTGGACCGGGCAGGAAGTCTGCTCCCGGACCTACCCCGATGACCACCTCACCCAAGTCAGCCAATACCTGCAGCGACGCCCCTTTCTCTGGGATAATTACCCGGTCAATGACAGTGCGAGCCTGAGCCCCTATTTGCGCCTGGACGCCTACCCCGCCAGCCATGCCAGACTGAGCGGACAGGTCGCGGGCCACGCGGTAAACCCGATGAACCAGGCCTACCTGTCGCAGATTCCGCTACACTCCCTGCCGGAAGCCTACCGGGCAGGCGGCGACTACCGGCCGGAGGCGGCGTTCATGAGCGCGACCCGGGCCTGCACCCCGCCCGAGCTGGCCAGACACCTGATCGCCGACCGGGCACTGCTGCAGGAACGAGGGCTGAATGCGCTCACCGACGCCGAGCGACGCGGCCTGGAAGACCGCTATCAACCCTTCGCCGAGGCGGGACAACCTCACGCCCGGGAATTACTGGACTGGCTCAACGGCGGCTATGCGTTTGACCCGGCGTGCCTGACCGATTGACTGGCCAGGACCCATTAACCCACAAGACACACTGACCACAGCAGAGTGTTAAACTATAAATAGTCAAAACGACTAATTATGGGCGGCGATCCCGCCCATCACGATGTATCGCAAACACAGGAGCGACTATGCAGACGAGAAAACTCGGCAACAGCGAACTGGTATTGAGCGAAGTGGGCCTGGGCTGCTGGCAGCTCGGTGGCGACTTCGGCCCGATCACCGCCGACACCGTCGAAGCCATCCTTCAGACCGCTCTGGACGAAGGCATCACCTTCTTTGATACCGCCGATGTGTACGGCGGTGGTGCCAGCGAAACCTACCTGGGCCAACACCTGGCCAACCGCAACCCCAAGCCGGTCATTGCCACCAAATACGGCCGCGGCGACGGCGCCTACCCCGACGGCTACTCCCTGACCCACATGCAGGACTCGGTCAAGCGCGCCCAGGACCGACTGAAGACCGACACCCTGGACCTGCTGCAACTGCACTGTGTGCCCACCGAAGTCATGCGCCACGGCGAAATCTTCGACTGGCTGCGCCGACTGCAGCAGGACGGTCAGATCCGCTATTTCGGTGCCAGCGTGGAAACCGTTGAAGAGGGGCTGATCTGTGCCGAGCACGATGACCTGACCTCACTGCAGGTCATCTTCAACATCTTCCGCCAGAAACTGCTCGACGAACTGCTGCCCCGGGCCGAAGACAAGGGCATCGGCATTATCGTTCGCTTGCCCCTGGCTAGCGGCATGCTCAGCGGCAAGTTCACCGAGAACACCCAGTTCGACAAAACCGACCACCGGAACTTCAACCGCGATGGCGACGCCTTCAATGTGGGCGAGACCTTTGCGGGCATTCCCTTTGAAACCGGCGTCAAACTGGTGCGCGAACTGGAAGGCATGGTACCCGAGGGTTACACCATGGCGCAGATGGCCATGCGCTGGATTCTGGACCAGCCCGCGGTCACCAGCATCATCCCCGGTGCCAGCTCGGCTCAGCAGGTGCGGGAAAACGCCAAAGTCAGTGCGCTCAAGCCCCTGGAAGACGGGTTGCATGAAGACCTGTATCGGTTCTATCAGGACCAGGTACAGCAGCACATTCGCGGCGCCTACTGATCGCACCATTCCGCCATCGGGCCCGGCCAGCGCCGGGCCCGATGGTCTCAAGACAGCTGATTTTTAACGGCTTTTCTGCTAGCGTGAGCGCCTTTCCACTCCACTCACGTAACTTCTGAAGGGCCCGCATGTCCAGTTCCAATCCCTCCAGTTCCAACCTCTCCAGCCCGCTCAGCGCCGAACAGATTCTGGAGATCGACCGTCAGCACGTCTGGCATCCCTACTCCTCGTTTCTGAACCCCACTCCTGTGTTCCCTGTGCAACGGGCCGAGGGCGTATACCTGCACCTGTCCGACGGCCGAAAGCTGGTGGACGGCATGTCCTCCTGGTGGTGTCAGCTTCACGGCTACAACCACCCGCGCCTGAATCAGGCCATTCAGGAACAGCTGGAGCAGATGGCGCACGTGATGTTCGGCGGCCTGACCCACGAGCCCGGCGTCACCCTGGCCAAACGACTGGTGGAGTTGACCCCGGAAGGCCTGAACAAAGTGTTCCTGGCCGACTCCGGCTCGGTTTCGGTGGAGGTGTCGCTGAAAATGGCCATGCAGTTCTGGCAGTCCCAGGGACGACCGGACAAGCACCGTTTTCTGGCTCTGCGGCGCGGTTACCACGGCGACACCTTCGGCGCCATGTCGGTGTGTGACCCGGTGACCGGCATGCACCAGCTATTCAGTCACACCCTGGCACAACAACTGTTTGCCCCCCAGCCAGAGTGCGGCATCGATGAACCCTGGGACGAGCGCCATATTGCGGACTTTGAAGCCCTGCTGGTGACGCACAAAGACGAGCTCGCGGCGGTCATTCTCGAGCCCATCGTGCAGGGCGCGGGCGGCATGCGGTTTTATTCCCCCGACTACCTGCGCCGGGTGCGCGAACTGTGTGATGAACACGATGTGCTTTTGATTGCCGATGAAATCGCCACCGGCTTTGGTCGCACCGGCAAGCTGTTCGCCTGCGAACACGCCAGCATCAGCCCCGACATTCTGTGTCTGGGCAAGGGGCTCACCGGCGGTTACATGACCCTGGCCGCCACGCTGTGTAACGATAAAGTCAGCGATGGCATCTGCCAGGGCGAAGCCGGGGTGTTTATGCACGGGCCCACTTTCATGGGCAATCCGCTGGCCTGTTCGGTGGCCAATGCCAGCATTGACTTGTTGCTGGACAGCGACTGGCAGGGACAGGTTGGGCGTATTGAAGCTCAGTTGAAAGAGGAGCTGGGGGCGTGTCGGGATTTGCCGGCGGTGGCCGATGTGAGGGTGTTGGGTGCGATTGGTGTGGTGGAGTTGCACGAGCCGGTGGATATGGCGAAGGTGCAGCCGCGGTTTGTGGAAGAAGGGATTTGGGTACGGCCCTTCGGCAAGTTGGTGTACATCATGCCGCCGTTTGTGAGCACGCCAGAGGAGTTGCGGCAGTTGACCAAAGGAATTTATAACGTAGTGGCGGAGTTGAATTAAGCTTGGGTAACGGCGGATGCGCTTCGCTTATCCGCCCTACGCATATCTATACCGCTGCGCTCGGCCGTAGGGCGGATAAGGCCGAAGGCCGCATCCGCCGTAATAATCACCGAATGGGACGAATACCCACTGCTTCGCGGAGTTTACCGATAAACTCGCGGCTTTCTTTGCGGGCTTTTTCGGCGCCGGCCTGCAACACCTCTTCGATGTGGGTCGGGTTGGCCAACAAGGCTTCGTAACGCTCCCGCGCTTCACCCAACTGACCATTCACCAATTCAAACAACTGCTTCTTGGCTTCGCCCCAGGCGATACCCTCGGCGAATGCGGTGCGCATTTCATCGGTCTGCTCCGGGGTGGCGAAGGCCTGCCAGATCTGGAATACGGTGGAATCATCCGGGTCCTTGGGATCGCCGGGTTCCAACAGGTTGGTTTTGATTTTGTTGATGTGCTTTTTGAGTTTTTTCTCGGGCAGGAACAACGGAATGGTGTTGTTGTAGCTCTTGCTCATCTTGCGACCATCCAGGCCCTGCAACACCGCCACATGGTCGTCCACTTTGGCTTCGGGCAACACGAAGTGATCACCGTAATGGTGATTGAAGCGCGCGGCGATATCGCGGGCCATTTCCACATGCTGGATCTGGTCCTTGCCTACCGGCACTTCATTGGCGTTGAACATCAGGATGTCGGCGGCCATCAGCACCGGATAGCTGTACAGGCCCATGGTGACACCGAAGTCCGGATCCTCCCCCGCTTCCATATTGGCGGCGACGGCCGCTTTGTAGGCGTGGGCGCGGTTCATCAGGCCTTTGGCGGCCATGCAGGTCAGCAACCAGCAGAGTTCGGGAATTTCCGGGATATCCGACTGGCGATAGAACACCGCTTTGTCGGTGTTCAGACCCAGTGCCAGCCAGGTGGCCGCGATCTCGCGGGTGGACTGATGCACCTGCTCCGGGTCCTGACATTTGATCAGCGCGTGGTAATCCGCCAGAAAATAGAAGGATTGGGCATCGTCCCGTTCACTGGAGCGAATGGCCGGGCGAATGGCGCCGACGTAGTTGCCCAGATGAGGCGTGCCTGTGGTGGTGATACCGGTTAGAACCCGCTGTTTACTCATGATCGTTATCGTATCGCTGTTCAGTGGTGGGAACGAAAGGCCGCTATGATACAGGCTGAAACACCGGTTTTGCACCCGACACTCAGATTTTTGAAGTCCGCGACAGCCCAATCAGCTCATCCCGATAGACCGGATGCCAGCGCCGCTCATGCAGAAAATCGATATCAGGTACAGCAAGCCATTCGCCCTGGGCCCGCGCCCGACACCAACTCAGCAACCGTTCCGCAAACGCCTGGGCCTCAAACTCGGGATTTTCCAGATCGCTCAGGTAACGGTATTCGGGCGCAAACCACTCCGGGTAGGCTTCGCGATCCGGCACCAGGGGGCGACAGCCCGCCGCCACCGCCTCCAGTACCGACAGGCCCTGAAAGTCATGCAACGCCGTGGACAGCACCACATGGCTCTCGGCCAGCAGGCGGCCGTAGGCTTCCCGACTCTCCACATAACCCCAGCCCCCCCCGGCGCCGTGAGCGTCCAGCAGGGACTTCAGGGCCTCAAAAGCCGGCGGTTGCTGGCGGAACTGCTGCCCAACCACGTGCACGCGAATCGGCGGCTCGCCGGCTTTTCCCTCCGGACACAGTTCGAAAAAACGGCGCAGACCATTGAGCAGCCGATCCGGCGCTTTGTCGTATTCCCAGCGGTGGTTCCAGATCAGGGTCAGAGGGCCGTCCTCTGGCGCCCGGTCCGGCACAAAACAGTCGTGCTCGATCGGGATGGGCATCACCCGACTGCGGGCATGCAGCTGCGCCAGAACGGTATCCGGCACCCGGTCCGGCAACCGCGATAGCAGGTCCGCCACCCCGGCGAGAAAAGTCCGCCGGTTGTAATCGGAATTGAACGCCACCTGATCGGCGCACAGAGCCGTGTACAGGTTGATCAGTTGAGGTTCGACATTGGCCCGCTGTTGCTTGCGCTGTGGGTAGGCAAACTGATTCTCGTGAAAGTAAACCAGGGTGGGAATGCGCGCGACTTCGGGCACCAATCCGCGCAGAGCCGACAGGTCCACCATCGAGGTGGCAATCAGGAGATCGTAGGGTTCACGCAGGCGGTTCGCCTGCTCAAACGCCCAGAGAAAGCCACTGCCCCTCATGCGCCACTTGAAATGACGCGGGGGCAGGCTCAACTGTGTCCACTGCCAATCCGGGTACCGGGCGGCCAGTTGCTCCCGCCATCGACGATGACTGGGGGCATCGTATCCGGACAGAAGCAGGACGCGCATCAGTTGAGCGGCTGACCGTGGAGCTGTGCCGCATCCGTCAGCAGGTAGACCTCAAGACCGGCCTGGGCCAGCAACTGCACGGCGACATCGCTACGTCGCCCGGCATCATCGGAAACAACATAAGCGGTGGACTTGTCGAGTTCGTCCAGAGCACCGCGCAACTGCCCGAGCGGGACATTGCGACTGCCCTCGAGCTTACCGAAACGCCGCTCCACCACCAGACGGACATCGAGAACGACAAACTCGCCCAAAGAGGCGGAGCGCTCGCCCCACTCCGACGCCGGGATTGTTTTGACCACCGGCTCCTGCAACAGGGTTTTGAAGTCCGCTTTTTCCAGGCGCATCAGCCGCCCGGCGGTCAGCATGTCGACATTGGCATTGCGGGTCGTATCACCGACCAGCGCTTCCTCACCAAAATAGGAACCCGCGCCCAATTCCGCCAACACCCGACCGGCCTTGTCGGTTACCGAAGCGCGCCCGGACTCGAGCACATAAAAATAATCACCGGGCTCCCCTTCGCGCACGATTGATTCGCCTTTTTCGACGTCGATTTCTTCGAAGCGGACAAACAGTTGCTGAATATGGCCCGGCGGTACGCGAGTAAAGAGCGGCGACTCCAGCAGGTAGGACATCCAGTCATGATCATCCGCCCCGCTACTGTCACCCTCGGGGTGATCGCCGCTCTGACTCCAGGCCATCACCAGATCCAGAAAGTCGCGCTCCAGAACAATCAGCTCGACGTCCGTTTTGGCGACCGCCGACACTTGCGTGGGCGAATGATCCGCCAAAGGAAAGCTGGCATTGTCCGATCCCGCCTCCAGGCTGCTGCTCTGAAACTGGGCATCGATCAGGTCGACCCGGCCGGATACCAGATAGTGCTGCACATCCAGGGTTTTGCCCCGTTTAAAGATCAGTGTGCCGCGGGGTATCTCTACCCACTCGGCCTTTTCCAGCACCTTGTCCAGGTACTCATCAGACAGGCGATCGAAAGGGGAAAAAACCCGTAAAGTGTCCCGTTGGAGACTCATAGAACGTTTCTACCGTGCAATCAAAACAAACGGGGAATGTTGATCCCCAGCGTATAGGCAGTCTCGTCCAGTTGAGTATCACGGGCCAAGCCCAGGTCCAGTGTCCAGCGGGTGCTGCCGACATTCATGCGCGCGCCGCCGGCAATGATCGGATCCTGACGGCGATCATTGTCATACATCTCCAGAATCCAGATCGGTCCGGTCACCGGTTTGAACGTCGCCGCCACGCCCCAGGTGGCGTAGGTGTCATCCAGTGGCCGATCGTGCTCCACCCCACCGTTGAGGTGCAGCGTGAGGCTGTCCATGGGCTGGAAGCTCAGGGGAATATTGAGATAGTAGGTGTCCATTTCGCTGGTCACCCGGTTGTAGCGAAATCCCGCACTGCCGGCCAGCGCCGGGCCACTGCGCGAAGCCCACAACACCCGCTTGTAATCGAGCCCGATGGTGGCCAGCTCGTCATTGGACAGGTTGTACTCCAGTGGCACGGTCCACTCGCTGGCGCCGGTAATATTGCACATCGGTGCCACCGTTGCGCGGGTGGTCGGATCGATCCGCGTGATCCAGGTATCCAGGGCACAGGTTTGTGGTGGCGTTGTGGCCGCGTCATCAACCAGAAAGTGGCCACCATTGGCGCCTGCCTTGACGGCCATCAGTATCGAAGCCGCCGCGAGCATCAGTGGCAAGGCCGCTCGCCCCAGCGTTGAACGATAGAAACTCCCGGACATAAACCCTCCAGTTGGTGTCATGATTGCCCCGGCGGATGCGGGTAGCGATAGAATTCGTTGAGGATCTGATGAAGATAGGCCGCATCGTCCCGCCCCGCCAGCTCGCGAATGGAGTGCATGGCAAAGGTGGGCACACCCACGTCCAGGGTTTTGACGCCCACTTCAGCAGAGGTGATCGGCCCAATGGTGCTGCCGCACTCCATGTCGGTCCGGGAGACAAAGGTCTGCACCGGCACGTCCGCCCGCTCGGCAAGGTCACGAAACAGGGCGCTGCCCTCACTGGTGGTGGCATATCGCTGGTTGGCGTTGACCTTGATCACCGGCCCCCGGTTCAGGCGCGGGCCGTGATTGTCGTCATGGCGATCGGCAAAGTTCGGGTGCACGCCATGAGCGTTGTCCGCGGAAATCATCAGGGAGGCATCCAGCACCCGCATACGGGTTTCCGTCTCGGGCACCAGACGCTCCAGAAACTGTTGCAACATGGGCCCCTTGGCACCACAGGCGGACGCACTGCCCACTTCTTCGTGATCGTTGCACACCAACAGCGTGCTGTGCCGGTCATCGGCCTGCAGCAGGCTCTGCAGACCCACATAGCAGCTCAACAGGTTATCCAGCCGGGCACTGGCGAGAAAATCCTGGGCCAGGCCGATCAATGCCGGTGGCTGGGTGTCGTACAGACTGATTTCAAAGTCCAGCACCTCATCCACCGTCAGCGACGGTTGTTCAGCCAATAACTGGGCCTTGAGCCGCTCGCGAAAGGACGGCTGATCCACGCCATCTATTTCACTGAGCAGGAGCGGCGGCAATTCTTTCTGCGGGTTGATGCTGCGCTGGCGGTTGGCTTCCCGGTCCAGATGAATGGCCAGGCTGGGCACCACCGCGACCGGCAATTTGAAATCCACCAGACCGCTGCGGATTCGGCCCTCACCATCGCGATAGCTGACGCGCCCCGCCATGGACAGGTCCCGGTCAAACCAGGGGGCCAACAGCGCACCACCGTACACTTCCACGCCAAGCTGAGCATACCCCTGGCTGGACAGGTCCGGCTGCGGTTTCACTTTCAGGCAGGGGCTGTCGGTGTGGGCACCGACCATCCGGATACCGTCGGTCTCCATGGGTTCGCGCCCGTAGATGAAACCAATCACGGAGGAGCCATTGCGCATGACCCAGTACTTGCCACCGGGTTTGAGACTCCAGCGCTCACCCTCGACAAGGGGCTGGAAGCCGGCCAGGGTCAACTGGGCCGCAATATTCTCCGCCGCGTGAAACGGCGTGGGGGATGCCTGCAGAAACTCCAGCAGGCCCCGATTGAATGCGTGGGACGAATGATCAACCATAGATGAATTCTAACCGAGTGAATCGAGACAACAGCGTGCTCGACGCTGACATGTTTACGAGGGTATCAAAGCGCCACCCAAATGAGCGCCGCCCCCAAGAGCAACCGGTACACGACGAACGGCATCATGCCAATTTGCCGAATATAGTGCATGAAATAGTGGATGCACACAAACGCGCTGACCCCGGCAATGGCCGCACCACCCACCAGTTCCCCCCAGGGTGCCGGCTCGCTCTGCAGCCACAACTGTAAGGCCTTATAGCCACCGCTGAGCGCAATCACCGGCACCGATAACAGAAACGAGAAGCGGGCCGCATCCGTTCGCGTCAGCCCCAGAAAAAGCGCCGCAGTTATGGTGATGCCGGAGCGGGAGGTGCCCGGAATCAGGGCCAGTGCCTGGGCAAGGCCGATGATCAAGGCGGTTTTCCAGGTAATATCGAAGACGGTTTTGGCACGCCCGCCATGCCAGTCCGCCCAACCCAGCGCCAGGCCGAATACAATCGTGGTAATCGCCACCACCCACACCGAGCGCAGATGGGTTTCGATCGCGCCATCAAACACCAGTCCGGCAAGCGCCGCCGGCACCGTTGCCAAAATCAGATACCAGGCGAGCTGGCTGTCTTCGGTGCTGTCGCGACGGGCAAACACCTGCCCCAACCAATCCCGTGCCATGGCGCCCAAGCTGTGGCGAAAATACAGTACGACGGCGCTGAGCGTTCCGACGTGTACCGCGACATCAAAGGCCAGCCCCTGATCCGGCCAACCCAGCAACTCCGACGGCAGCAGCAGGTGCCCCGAACTGGATATGGGCAGAAATTCGGTAATGCCCTGGATCAGGGCCAGAAAAACAATCTGCAACAGGTCCATAGCGCTTTCCGTGACAATGATGAGGCTCAGGAACGAATCCGCTCGCGTTTCTTCCAACTGATTTCATCGCGCAGGTAAACGGGCCGGGCCTGCTCGGCCGACACCGCCTGCCCCTGCGCCAGCGCAAATGCACCCAACGGCAGCAAATCGCGGGCGTCCGGATGCACGTCCATATCCACCGCCGATGGCGCCAGCTTTTCCAGTGCCGGGTAGTGCCAACCCGGCCCCACGCCATAAAAACCCGCCTCCCCGGTGTGCCCGGCGGCAAGCTCGACGACCTGCTCCGGGGGGGAGACGGCTTCATCGGTCAGGGTTTCAACACCGCCGCCACCGGATTGGGGTTTGACCAAAGTCCAATACACTTCCTGCATTCTCGCATCCAGCGCAACCAGCAACGGCGTGGAGGCGCTGGCCAGGTCAGGATGCCGCCGATAATAACCGACCGCCATGGCTTTGAGCGTGGACACGCCCACGACGGGCAAATTCCGCGAAAACGCCAACCCTTGAACCACCCCCAAACAGATTCGGAGGCCGGTAAATGAACCCGGACCGCGACCGAACACCAGCGCATCCAGGTCGGCCAATGCCAACCCGGCCTCCGAGAGCACCTCGTCCACCATGGGCAGCAAACGCTGGGTGTGGCTCTTGGCGGCCAGCTCAAATCGGGAAATGATCCGCTCTCCGTCCTGCAGCGCGACGGAGCAAGCATCGGTTGAGGTATCGAGGGCAAGAAATCGGGTCATAGTATCACGTGGGTCCAGAGAGAAGACGCCGCATTCTGCCAGATTTCACCCCGCCGTGCATCGATCTACCTCACGTAAGCCTCCACAACGAAAAAAACCCGGCTCCCGGCCCATTTCGGCCGGGAGTTCCGGGTTTTTACCAAAGGCGACCCCGTACAGGGCTTCGCCTGGCCTAAGCGACCGCCCGGCCCGTACTGGACGAGTGAGCGGCGCCGACTCGCGTCTTACTTCTTACGCGGACGACCGGCACGCTTGGCGGTCGCCTTGCGAGCCCGGGTTTTCGCCGGTGCGGTGGTGGTCCGCTTGGCGGTAGCCCGCTTTTTGGTGGCCTTCTTCTTGGTTTTCGTCTTGGCTTTGGCGGCGGCTTTACGCTCGACCTGCGCCATTTTCACCTTGGCCTTCTTCTCGGCGGCTTTGGCTTTGGCAGCGGCTTTTTTGCGTGCGGCCTTCACCTTGCGCTCATCCGCCTTCTCGCGGGACTTTCTCCAGCGCTGCTCGAAGGAAGCCTTGGCTTTTTCGAGATCGGTTTCGGCACGCTTGGCCAGATTTTCGCGCAGCTCGGTAATCTTGGCTTCAGCCGCTTCGGCTGCGGCTTTTGCGGTTGCCATCGCCTTGGCTTTGGCAAGCTCTACGCGCGCTTCCGCGACCTTGGCTCGAGCGGCCTTGGCCTTTTCATTGGCCTTGCTGACCGCTGCGGTGGCAGATTTTGCCGAACGCTTGTCAACCGCGCGCTTGGAAGTAGCGGCTTTCGACTTTGCCGCCGTCGCTTTCTTGCGAGCGGCCTCTACTTTCTTCGCGTGATCAGCAACATCTTTCTGCAGCTTTTCGATTTTCGCTTCCACTTTTGCCACGGCCGCGTCAACGGTTTTGGTGGTTGAAGTGGTGCGTTTTGCGGTGGCGCGTTTGGCAGTTGCCTTACGCTTTTTTGCTACTCTGGCCATAAACGTTTCTCCTCAACTTCGTATCGTTGTTTGCACATCAGTTGAATCATAAACCGAGCACAGTCTATGTGCGTCCAGTCTGCACACAAATACTATGTAAAAATTAGCCACATTGCGAGTTTTTAGCAAATTATTTGATGATTTTTCGGCTTTTTTTTAATTTTTATCACGTTTTTGGTAAAACTGAACCGTTTCAGGTGTTGCCGGAATGCAACGCGGGTAATTCTTCATTGCTCTAAAACGCATCAGGGCCCGCAAGCGGGCCCTGATGCAATCGCAAAAACGGAGACGTGATTCTTCGCTTATTGCAGCACCGATTCCAGCTGCGCGCGAATATCCGCAATGCTGCCGACACCTTCAATGCGAGTGTACTGAGGCGCGTCCGGGTTTCCGGATTTTTCCAGATCGCGGTAAAAGTTGACCAGCGGTTTGGTTTGCTCATGATACACTGACAGACGCTTACGCACGGTATCTTCCCGATCGTCTTCGCGCTGAATCAGGGGCTCGCCGGTAATATCATCCACCCCTTCTTCTTTGGGCGGTTGATGGTTGATGTGATAGACCCGACCAGAGGGCTCATGCACACGACGACCGGCCAGACGGGAAACAATTTCTTCATCATCCACATCGATTTCAATCACGTGGTCGATTTTGATCCCTTCATCCAGCAGCGCTTGCGCCTGGGGGATGGTGCGGGGGAAACCATCGAACAGAAAGCCCTTGGCGCAATCCGGGGCCTTGATGCGTTCTTTTACCAGGGCGATGATCAGGTCGTCCGGCACCAGACCGCCCGCCGACATGATGTCTTTTGCCTGCAAACCCAACGGTGTGCCTGCCTTGACGGCCGCTCGCAACATATCACCGGTGGAGATCTGGGGAATACCGAACTTATCCATGATCAACTGAGCCTGGGTACCTTTACCGGCTCCCGGGGCACCGAGCAGGATTACTTTCATGGGTTGCTCCTCTAAAGCAGTACGGATTGGCGGACTGATGGCCAATGAAAAACCGCATACGATACACGCACGGCCCCGGGAGCACAATATAAGCCCCGTTTGGCGACAATCAGCCCCCGGAAACCCTTGATTTGTCGACTTTCACCCACACTCCTTATATAGAGGAGCCGTTACCGGCAGGTTCCGTAGCGGAACCGACATCGGGTGGCCACTTTTCCCTATCGGGAGTTAGCTGGCCACAAAAAGCTGCTCTATACTGAATTTGAGGGGGTCCGGTCGACCGCCCACACTGACCAGCAATGAGGTTTTATCGATGAAAGTCAGCGAACTCATGAGTCATTGGGAAAAAAATGCCCGCGGCGAACTGACCAAGCAGGCCTACGCCGTGCACCTGCCGGTGGAAGATGCGGCACGCATCCAAGCACTGTGCGAGATGTACCCGAAAAAAACCCCGGAGAGCCTGATCACTGACCTGCTCTCCGCCGCCTTGAGCGAGCTGGAATCCGGCATGCCCTATATAAAAGGTGGGACCGTTGTGGCGGAGGATGAACTGGGCGATCCGATCTACAACGACTCCGGCCCAACGCCCCGGTTTCTGTCTTTGAGCCAGAAGCACCTCCAGAAACTCAAGGGAGAGCCAGCCTGAAACAGGCTGGCGACACCGGAAAAATCGTCCGCGGTAGACTATGCTTAGGTCTTGTGACACCTGCCAACAGCAGAGGATAAGACTATGGGACTGTTCAACCGACACGAGCAGGACAATGCACCGGAAGACGAAGACCTGGACCTACCCACCCGAGACGACTTCCACGCGCCTCTGGTGGATGAGCCCAAAGCCCGCAACGCAACCCGATACAGCATTGACGACGCCATGGCGCTGATGCGCCAATTGCCCGACGATCCGGATGACCGGCTGATGGAGGTCATCTGTAAAACCCTGGAATCCGCGCGTATCCGCACCGACGATGTGCTCCAGGATGCTAATCAGAAAGAGCAGCGGATTCGCCGTGAGCATCAGGGAATCGAGCAGGATATTGCGGCCCTCCAGAAGCAGATTGATGATAAGCAGGTGCAACTGGCGGAGCTCAGCACCTCACTGGAGGAGCTGACCCGTATAAAGGCACGTTTTGAGCAGGTCCGGGCCCCTCAGACACAGGCGCCGCCCGCACCAGCAGAAGCGCCCCTGACGGATTCCGAACCCTTGAGCGACAGCCTGGAAACGACCGAGCCGGCCACGCCCATTGCGGCCGGGCGCCGGGGGCGTGGCAGCCTCTCTTCCTGATCCGGAGACGCCCCAAAACCTTTGTCAAATCAGGCTTTTGCTCACCTCGGGCAGAGGCCTGATCTCAAGTGCCAACCGCCCGCCGTCCGCCCCCTGTTTGATCATACTCGCCCTAATTGATTGCCGCGTCCGCGCCCCCTACAATAGGTAGTGAGAGAAATTCATAATCAGGATAAAAACTATGTCTGTATCAACCTCCTCCGATTCCATTGATCTGGATGACTACGACCGAAAAATTCTGCGCGCCCTCCAGGGCAGCGCCGACTACTCCATGGCCGATCTGGGCAACCTGATTGGTTTGTCGCATACGCCCTGCTGGCGCCGCCTCAAACGGCTGGAAGCCGAAGGCATCATCCGGGGGAAAGTGACTCTGCTGGACCCGAAAAAGGTGGGAATGCATGTGGTGGTGCACAGCGCCGTGCGCCTGACCAGCCATCAGAGTGAAGCCCTGGAGGAGTTTGAAGCGGGGATACAGGCCGTCCCCGAGGTACTGGAATGCTATGCCAGCACCGGGGACAGCGACTATTTATTGAAGGTGGTGGTCAACAGCATCGAGCATTACGAGCAGTTGCTGAATGAAAAGCTGCGCCCCCTGCCCCATGTTGCCTCGATTCGCTCGAACTTCGCGCTCAAGCAGGTGAAATACACCACCGAGCTGCCACTGTAGTCAGGCCGGAAAAGAGGCAGGGACGCCTCAGGCATCCATTTCAGCGAACTGCTCCGCTTCCTGGTAAATGATTTCCGACACCACTTCATCCTGGTGCTTGGTCGCACAGTCCACCGTGATATCGGCATAACGCTGGTACAGGGCCCGGCGCTCCTCAAACAGGTCGGCCAGGGTCTGTCCCGGCGCACAGGCGATGCCCCGGGTGGAAAAGTTGTGCACCCGCCGTTCGAGCTCCTCCAAGGGAACGTCCAGGAACACAATCCGGCCCGCCTTTTTCAGGTGCTGCATACCGGGGTCGCTGTAAACCACGCTGCCGCCGGTGGCGATCACATGGTTGAGATACTGCGACTCCAATAACACCTGCTCTTCCACCTTGCGCAGGTACTCGTAGCCGTGATCGTAAATGATGTCCTGAAGCGCCTTACCCTCTTGGGTCTGGATGAGAATGTCGGTATCCACAAAGGCCTTGACCAACTCCTTCGCCAGCAGCAGCCCCACGGTGCTTTTACCCGCGCCGGGCATACCGACCAGTATCAGACTGTTGCCAATCGGCTCGCTCACGGAAGTCTCCTCGTATCACGCCTGGCCCGAAAACTCGGGCCGGCTCGTTAACGTCAGACCTTGAACCTTACCACCAGTTCTCTCAGGCTGGAAGCCAGGTCGGTCAGGCGCCCACTGGCGCTCGCCGTGGTCGCGGCATCATCCTGTGTCCGTGCCGCTAGCTCGTTGATCTCCACCATATTTTTGTCAATATCGGCGGTGACGGTACTCTGCTCTTCGGCGGCGCTGGCAATCTGAATCGCCATATTGGTAATCCGCTGTACCGCCTCGGCGATATCCTCTAGGGATTGCCCGGCCTCCCCGGCGGCGGTTACCGCCTCTTCGGTCATTTCGCTGCTGGAGGTCATGGCCTCAACCGCTTCCTGCACGCCGGACTGAAGCCGGGTCAGCATGGTGCGGATATCCTCGGTGGACTGCTGGGTGCGGCTGGCCAGGGTGCGAACTTCATCCGCCACCACGGCAAAGCCACGCCCCTGCTCGCCCGCCCTCGCCGCCTCGATGGCAGCATTCAGCGCAAGCAGGTTGGTCTGCTCCGCAACGCCGCGAATCACATCAATGACGGAGGTGACGTTCTTGGCTTCTTCTTCCAGACGGCGCATGCGCTCCGCCGTTTCGCCAATGTGGGCCGAGAGGCTGTTCACCCTGGCCACGGCCCGCTCAATGCGCTCGCGCCCCACATCGGTGGTGCCCGATGCGTTTTTGGCACTGTCGGCGGTCTCGTTGGTATTCTGCGCCACTTCCTGAATGGCGGCGGTCAGCTCATTGACGGCCGCCACCACCATATTGATGGCCTGACCCTGATCGTCCGCCGCCTTCTGGCTGCTGGTGGAGGCCTGCAGCACCTGCTCGCTGGAAACGGAAACGTCTTCGGTGGTGTGACGAATATCCCCAATCAGTTGCTGCAACCGGTCCATAAAGCGGTTCACATGCCCGGCCAGTTGCCCCAATTCATCGCGCCGATCGAGGTTTATGCGCAGCGTCAGGTCTCCATCGCCCTCGGCGATGTCGTGAATCCGGCCGCTGATTTCGTTCAGAGGGCGTGTCACCACCAGGGGCAATAACAAGGCGGCCAACACGGCAATCAGAGTGCCCGTCACACCCGACAGAGTAAGGATCGAGGTCATCTGCGCCTCTTCCGCGTCAACCCGCTGATTGAGCCGGTCAACCTGCTCCAGGCGGCGTTCGGATACCACGTCCAGGTGAGTTCGAAGCGCGTCGAAAGCCTCCGCCACCTCGCCGAAGGAGCGATCCTCCAGGAAGGCGAGCGTCATCCGATCGGCACTGCGAGCATCCTCAACAATGGACTCGCTCAGGCTAAACCAACGATCGTAGAGTTGTTGGAAGGTTTCCCGCTCTTCGCGGGTGGCGATCTCGGAGAGGTCCAAGGACTGAATCGCGCGATCGTAAGTCTGCTGGGCATTATCCTGATGGTCGCGATACAGCGCATCCATTTCGCTGCTACCCGGGTCGGCCAACAGCATGGCCCGCTCGGCGGTCAGCGCCTGATAAAGGTCGCGATCGGCCTGCATCAAAAGCTGGATTTCCGGAAGGTTCACGGTGCCGATGGTGTTCGAGTAGTTCCCCATCTGTTTCGCCGCCCGCACCGCGTAGATGCTCACCGCAATAAAGATAATAACCAGAAGCGATAAAGGCAGCATCAGCTTCCATCGAAAGCTTATATTGTTGTACCAACTCAACATAACGAACCCTTCAACAAGACCTATATAAGAAAATCCGGCGTTTAACAGACCGTATCGAAATACCGATTTTCAGCCCCCACCCACCGTACAACGCTGGGCCTCATCGGGATTGGTTATTAAAGTGTAGCCGAGAAAAGACAAAATCACGCCTGGCCAATAATCATCGGCCGGGCGCAAAATTTCTGAAGGAAAATTCGGGCAGGATTTTACCGGTGGAGTTTCAGGCTGACCTGAGTCAGCTTCGAGTCGCGCATATCCAGCACCACAAATTCCACATCACCCAAGCGAACCCGGTCGCCCACCACCGGCTGGCGGTATTGGCTGTAGATGTACCGAGCGATACTCCAGTTGGCCATCTCCTCCGGCACCTCAAAGCCATAGAGCATGCCGAGGTCCGCCAGCTTGGCCCGGGGCGTGACCACAAATTCCCCGAAGAACGCCTGAGCCGACAGCCGGTCCGGCTCGTCCACCCCCACCAGCAACTTGTCGAGGGCGGGCAAGTCCGTGGCGGAGGCCAGCAAGTAGACGTGATCTCCCGGCTCCAGGGTATGACTTTCCTTTAGCGACAGGGGCTGATCCTCCCGCAAGACGCACAACAGGCTGGCGCCCGCCGGCAAGGGCAGTTTATCGGTGGGCGAGCGCAGCGCCGGGCTGCCTTCGGCCAGCTTGTAGCCGACAAACTCGTAGCCCACCTGCCCCGGCACCCCCAACTCGACCCGCTGGACCCGTGAGGAAGTGGTGGGGACATCGAGCTTCAACCAGCGGGCCAGGGGCGACACGGTCCAGCCCTGCATAACCAGAGACACCAGCACAATAAAGAAGGCGATATTGAAAAAGAACGGCCAGTTCTCAAAGCCTGCCAACCAGGGAAACATGGCCAGCACAATCGGCACCGCGCCGCGCAGCCCCACCCAACTGATGAACAGCTTTTCCCGCCAGGCGAACTGAAACGGCATGAGACACAGCCAGACCGCCACGGGGCGCCCGACCAGAATCAGAAACAGCCCCACCAGCACGGCGCTGGGTGCATAGAGCATCAGTTCGCGGGGCGATACCAGCAGGCCCAACATCAGGAACAGACTGATCTGGGCCAACCAGGCGATACCGTCATGGAAGCGCTGGATGTTGTACAGCCCTCGGGAGAGTCGGTTACCGACCACCAGGCCGGCCAGGTACACCGCGAGGAACCCACTGGCCTGCAGGACCGCTGCCAGGCCAAAAATAGAGATGCCACCAAACAGGGCCAACAGAGGGTACAACCCCGGGCTCAGGGCCAGACGGGCGACACCATAGGCGAGAATCCTTCCGCCCAGCAGACCAATGCCAGCCCCCAGCCCCATCTGCCAGACAAACTGCCCCAGCATCAGGGCGTCAAAACCGCTCTGCTGGCTGACCATGAACTCCACCAGAATAATGGTCAGAAAGATCGCCATCGGGTCGTTCAGACCGGATTCGATTTCCAGCGTCGCGCCCACCCGGGTCTTGAGCGCCAGCCCCTGCATGTTCAATACCGAGAATACCGCCGCCGCATCGGTGGAGCCCACAATCGCCCCGATCAGCAAGCCCTCAACCCAACCAATTCCCAGAATCCAGGCGGCAAAAGCGCCGGTCAGGGCCGCTGTGCCCACCACCCCGACGGTGGCCAGGAGCAAGGCTGGGCGCAGCCCGACCCGAAAGTTGTGCCGATCAGTGCGCAAGCCGCCATCGAACAGGATCACCGCCAGCGCCAGCGTGGCCAGGAAGTACGCCGATTGAACATCGTTATAACGAATGCCACCGAGGCCGTCTTCCCCCGCCAACATACCGATAATAAGGAACACCAGCAGCAGAGGCATGCCCATGCGCGGGGAGAGGGTGCTGGCGAGAATGCTGATCACAAACAGCATTCCGCCAAACAGAATGAGCTGGTTCAAGGTATCCATAGGGCGCCAATACTACTACATATCCAGAGAATGGAGCCGGCCAATTGTGCCAGCCCCGGTAACGTCAGGGCGGGTTTCCTGTTATGATCGCGCCTGACCCCGAAACCGAACCTGCCAATCTGAAGTTGTCTCTCATGTTTGATCAGAACGCACTGCAACAGCTGTCTCAGCTCAAATCCAACCTTCGCTCGGAGAAGGACCTGGCTCAAGGAACCGTGCGCACCACCACCCGTCGCTTTGCGTTCGTCCACCTCGATGATGGGCGGGATGCCTTTCTTCCGCCCGATGAAACCATGAAGGTCATGCCCGGCGATCGGGTAGAAGTCCAACTGACCACCAACCGCAAAGATCAACTGGAAGCGCAACTGGAGCGACTGCTGAGCAGCGAATTCACCACCTTTGTGGGTCGCTATCGCGTCAAGGGCAAGGCCCATTTTGTGGAGCCTGACGTCGCCCAGTTTACCCGCTGGCTGTTTATTCCTCCAAATCAGCGCAAAGGCTTCGACGATGGCGACCTGATTCACTGCAAACTCAGCCGCCATCCATTTCATCACGAAGGCAAGGCGCAGGTCACCATTCTCAGCGCCATTGGCAAGCCCGGCGAGCCTGGAGTGGAAAGCCGCTACATCACCGCGAAATTCGAACTGCCGACGGACTGGTCCGATAAGGCGCGGGATCAGGCCCAGGCCATCAACCTGACGCCCATCACCGCAGATGATCACCAGGAAGACCTGACCGATCGCCCCTTTGTGACCATCGACGCCGAAACCACGCGGGATATGGACGATGCGGTTTACCTGGAGGCGCGCGAGGACGGCTGGGACCTCTGGGTCGCCATCGCCGATCCGAGCCGCTACATCGAACCGGGCACCCCGCTGGACCAGGCCGCCGCGAGCCGGGCCAGCACCGTCTACCTGCTGGGCCAGAGTGTGACCATGCTGCCGGCGGAGCTGTCCCACGACACCTTTTCACTGGTGCCGGATCAGCGCCGCCCGGCCCTGGTGTGCCAGATGCACATCCAGCAGGACGGCACCATTACTGACTACCGGTTTTCCGAGGCCCTGATCCGCTCTCACCACAAGCTGAGCTACACCGGCGTCACCGAGCTGCTCGACGGTGGGGACGCCCCCGCTGACTTGCCCGCCGAGCGGGTCGAGATGCTCAAAGCCCTGTACGCCTGTGCCACCGCACGCAGCGACTACCGTCATCAGCACGCGTTGATGATGGAAGACCGTCCGGACTATTACTTCGTCCTGAACGATCAGAAGAAAATCGAACGCATCGAGAAACGCGAGCGCACCAAGGCGCACCGGATTGTCGAAGAGTCCATGCTTGCCACCAACATCTGTGCGGGAGAACTGTTCACCCGGCACCCCGGGCACGGCATTTTCTCCAACCACGTCGGCTTCCGTCCGGAACGACTGGACGATGCCGTCAGCCTGCTGAACGAAGACGTTCCGGACTACGAGGTGGGCGACCTGACCGCGCTGCGTCACTTCCAGAAGCTGCTGCGCGATCTGCGGGTCAACCCGGACAATACTCCGGAATTCGAGTCCCTGCTGCCTCTTGTCCAACGGATGCTGCAGGCCGCCTCCCTGTCCGCCGATGCCAGCGAACACTTTGGCCTGGGCTTTCCCCATTACGCCACGGTCACCTCGCCGATCCGGCGCTACCACGACTTTTACAATCACCGGGCCATCAAGCGGATTCTACGCGAGCAACCCGCCCAGTCACCGGAACCCACGCTGCTTGAAAACCTGCAGAGTCAGCTTCAGAAAGGCCGTCAGGCCTGTCGCCAGCTGGAGCAGTGGCTGGCCTGTGATTTTGTACGCGACAAGATTGGCAGCGTACACACGGGCACCATCGCCCTGGTGAACTCCATGGGCTTCGGGGTGCGTCTGGACGATTGGGGTATTGAAGGTTTTGTCCGGTTGGCCAAAGATGACGTCAAGCCGGCATTTGATTCACGGCGCCTGAAAATCACCCATGAAGCCCAACAGTACCAACTGGATCAGCAGGTGCATGTGATCATTCAGGGCGTGGACGATGAACGCCAGCGGGTAATACTGGAGGTGGTTGATGAAGCCACCGCCGAGCGGTTGAAAGCCTGGACGGACACCCCCGCTTCCGCGGAGTAAATCACACCCACCTCAGGAAACCTGAGGCATAAAAAAACCGGCCGCCAACAGCGTTGACGGCCGGTTTTTTTATTGACGATTAAAAGGTCGCGCGCACGCCCAGGGAGTACCGGGCTTCGTACTCGTACTGCCAGGCGAACTGATCTTCAAATTCGAGGTAGTACTGCTCTTTTTCGTCGGTGATGTTGGACGCGTTGAAGAACACATTGACCGCGTCATTGATATCGTAACTGGCTGACAGGTCCACATAGCCGGTCGCCTCCTGCCACAGGGCGCCATTGCCCCAGGTCTGGTTGTAACCCGCTACACGCTCGCTGCGGTAGTTGTACGCCACCCGAGCCTGGAAGGGACCGGACTCGTACCAACCCACCAGGTTGAATACATGCTCGGAGTTATCCTGGAACGGCAGGTCACCGCCGTTGAGATCCTGATTGCCAGACTCGCTGGGTGAGTAGGTGTAGTTCACGTCCGCACCAAAATCCTCCAGCACACTGTCATACAGGAAGTCACCGAAGGCGAGCTTGGCACTCAACTCGAGCCCTTTCAGCTCACCGCCGCTACCCTGAACACTGGTGGACACTTCCACTTCCCGACGCACCACACCGTCCTGGTCCGGCAATGCCATCTGCACCGAACCGCTCTCGATGAAACTTTCGACATCGATGTAGAACAGGCCGGCACTCAAGGCACTGGCGGGCCCCAGGTAGTATTCCAGCGACAGATCGTAGTTGTCCGCGCGCCAGGGATCCAGCTCCGGGTTACCGTCGGAGTTGCCACCGATCACGATAAACTGCTGGTACGTATCGCTACTCGCCTCACCGTCGATGGCGTAGTTGGGGGCCAGCCCCGCACCCCACTGGGCCAAATCCAGCGGCGCCATGGTCTTGGTGGCTGCGGCACGCAAAACCCACTCGTCGGTCAGATCAAAGCGCAGGTTCAACGAGGGCAACACATCGCTGTAAGAACGCTCGGTACTGACCTGGCCCAGGAACTCGTTGGCGGCACCATAGGGTTGTGGGCTGCCCACCTGGTTCTGATCCACGGTGAGGTCGGTTTCCACCACCCGCACGCCAACATTACCGCTCATGATGCCGCGGGAGAAATTGGCTTTGATGTAAGTGCTCATCTCATCCAGGTCGACCCCATAGGAACGCCCCGGATTGATCGCCCGGCGGGTGCCCGGATACAACTGGTTGTGTACACCTTCCACGTCATCCATGTACTCCGGATTGACCGTCCAGACCGGCGGAATACCCGTGGCACTGCCAAAGTCGCTGACCTGAATGGGGTCGAGGCCGGAGATGGGAGTGGGCACACCGGCGGTGTAATACTCGCCGCCCTCACCGTAAGTGCAGGCACCCTCAATACCGCCGCCATTCAGCACCACGTCGGTGGCCTTCCACTTCACATCGCAACCACCCACCGGCGAGAGTAGATCAAACTCGAAGTTGTCCACGCTGCGCTGGCTGTAACGCACCCCAAAGTCCACGCTATCGAGCATACCGCGAGCGATTTCGTAGCTTCCGTCAAAGCGGACCACATCCACATCCCCTTCGCGCAGGAAATTGTTCTCTGAGGCGAAAGCACCCAGCGAATAGCTGTTCACATCGTCCACATAGCTCTGCAGACTGCGGCTGGCGATACCGGCCTGAGGTTGACCATCGCGATTCAGGTTGGCGTTGTTGTCCCAACCGCTCCAGTGTGGGTTATCCCCCTGGTAGTTCACGGTGAGCACCGGCCAACCCTGATAGCCATTCGGATTGGTCTGCAGGCGCCCTTCCGCGCAGTCACCCTGCTCCCCGGCGGTACCCGCCGGGTAAAGCTGGCAATCCACACCCCACTGGCTGCCATTGGCCAGATCGATATCCATGTAGCTGTTCAGTTGCTCCTGCTCGGCACTGCCACTGACCAACCGCGCGCTGCCGGTAAAGGCGCCACCGTTGTCGTAATTCAGCTCCAGATTGAAGTTCTGGGATTCCGCTTCGGTCACCCCCACATCCGAGTAGGACTTCAGACGCATGCCGTTGCCGGTAAACTCCTGAACGGTGTGCAGCTCCCCGCCGCTCATCTCAACCCCTTTGGGTGTGCTGATGCTCGGGTAGGCCCAGCCCCACCGGTTCCACTTGTCGGAAAAGGCGACGCCCATCTGACGATCGTAGTCTTCCATCTTGGTGTAGAAGGCTTCGGCGACCAGCTCAAAACCATTCCCCAGATCCGCCTGGAACGCTGCATTCAACCCGTCGCGCTCACGCTCGGAGGCACGGTTGAACGCCGAGTGGCCCTGATAGGCCCAGAACGTATCGCCAACCACGCCGTTATCGTTCACATCCACACCATCAGCGGTCACCCGATCGCCCATACCACCAAGTTGCGTGTCGGCGCTGACCCAACTGTATTGCGCACCGGCGCCCTCCGAAGCAAAACCGGTCCAGCCGGCATCGCCATTCATACCCGAGTAGGTATTGGCCAGATTGGAGGTCTGATGAGCGAACGACACCAGGAAGCCCACTGTGTCGGTGCGCCAGTTTGCCAGGAAGTTCACGGAAGGGTCGGTTTCACCGGTCTCCTTGCCACGCCCGACTTGCGCTGCCCCGGAGAGGGTCCAGCCATCGTCAAACCCGCTATCGAGCGGGCGATAGGTTTCCAGATTGACCACACCGCTGATGCCGCCCGGATGGTTGGCGGCTGTCTGGGACTTGATCACCTGAGTGCCGGAAAACAACTGTGAGGGAATATCCGAATAATCCGGCTGGACGGTGGTGATGGAATTGGCACCCAGATAGGATTCGCCATTCAAGGTGGTGGAGACCTGGCCCAGGCCTCGAATGTTCAACGATCCCCCTTCCCCGGCGTTGCGGCGAACCTGAACACCGCTGATGCGCTGGAGGGAGTCAGTGATGGTCACATCCGGCAGCTTGCCAATATCTTCCGCTGAAATGGCGTCGACAATGGAATCGGAATCGCGCTTGACGTTGACCGCCGTTTCCTGGGCGCTGCGGACACCGGTGACGATCACCTCCTCCAGCATCTGCATATCGTCCTGCGCCAGCGTCGGCGCGGCCAGGCTGCCCGCCGCGCCGGCGGCCATAACCGCCGGCAGGAATCGCTTCTGAAAAGACTTTGTTCTGGATGACATGGAACTCTCCTATCACTTGCTTTGGGTTTTTATATCGGTCCGAATACCCGGCCAGCGTCGGGGCTGACCCCCAGAGGTGACGCTAAAATGATCATCGATACTCATTAGAATCGCGCCAAAATATGGCACAAAATTCATCTTGCAGGCTTAAATCGATGGATTTTTAACCATTTTGGGTCGAAATAGGCCGTGTTTCGGACCCCTATCAATCTACCTGAATACCATTTTTGTAACCGATTACAGGCGAAAGTGAGCATATTACTAATAAAACCCGAGTGCAACCGCTTTACACTTTTTTGTATTTGGAGCCGTCAAAACGGCGTGGAACGTGAGAAGCGAAGGAGAGAGGCGCTCCCGGGGAGAGCGCCAGACGGCACCCGGCCACTGTACTTGGCCGGGTGCCGTGAGAAGTGAAGTCGTTGCTAATTGCGAGACAGAGGCCGAACTTTATTACAGGGGTTTGATCGTTATTACAGGGGTTTGATCGTTATGTTTCTGAACTCAACGCCCTGCCCTTCGGATTGCAGGGCAATGTAACCCCGGGTCAATGGCTGCCCGTCTACTTTGAGTTCCGGGTCAAAACCACTGACCACACCGCCACCGATCTGCGGCTGGTTGTACTCAAGTACGGTCTCACCATTGACCCGGTGAACCACCCGCGAGTCGCCGTAAACAATCAGCTCACCCTCAACCCACTCACCGGGCGGATAGGTCGCCGAGGTGGAGTTGATGCAGTGGCGCTCATCAATCTTGCCTTCATACACCACGTCCGTACCCGGAGAGCACATATTGCCCGTGGGGCGCGGGTTACCATCGTTCCGATCCGCCAGCATCTGGTACTCCACGGAAATGGGCCAATCCTGCTCTTTCAGAATGGTGTTGGGGTCCTGAGCATGGAACATGATGCCGCTGTTCCGGTAGGCGTAGCCCGGTGCATCATCGAGCCACTGATCCGTAAACCGGTACTCGAATTTCAGATGATAGGAGGAAAACGGCTGCTCGTAAAACAGGTGACCAAAGCGCTCGCCAAAACCGTCCTGGTAACCATCATAATTGACCTGAATCACCCCATCGACAACCCGGAAGGTATCGGCGTAATTATCCCCGACCTCATGGTGATGGATTTTGACCACCCAACCATCCAGATCTTCTCCGTTGAACAGCGATTGCCACTCTCCGGAGTTCCGGCTCTGCTCAGTGGCACTGCAGGCCGTCAGCCCGATAAAAAGCAATGCACCGGCGGCTCGGCCGGTTACGCGAGTCGGGTTGATGCGGTTATTCAAAAACTCCATGGCACGCTCCTTTAATTACGTGACAATTACGCGACCGGATAGTCAAAAACGACAATGTCTGCCACCAGCGGCACAAACTCCGCCTTGAGCGCGTCATGCTCCGGATGAGGCAAATAGCGCTGCCGCGCCTGCTCGTCGGCAAAGGTCATCAGAACGGCGTGGGTAAAGCCCTGATTCAACCCTTCGGGGCTGTCATTGAGCCCCCACTCCACCGCTTCGACCCCCTCCACCCGGGTGGTCATGGCCTCAAACAGAGCACGGACCTTCTCGATTTCCGAAGCGGTTGCCTCCGGTTTGAATTTGACCAGCAAAATATGTCGGATCATGTGTTGTCCCGTGTAAATAAAATCGATGACAGGCGCAGCACCTCAAGTGCACGCGGGCCCTATAAGTCCATCAGCCTTGGCAAAAACAGGGTGACCTCCGGAACCAGTGCAATCAGGATCAACACCAGAACAATGATTCCATAGAAGGGCATTAGCGACGGAAGTATCTTCTCAACCCTCTCATTGGCGACGCTGGCACCCACATACAAGCCGCTACCTACCGGGGGTGTAATGGTGCCAATGCTCAGGTTGTAAACCATGAGGATACCGAAATGTACCGGGTCCACGCCAATCTTCAGGGCGATGGGCAACAGTATGGGGGTAAAAATCAGGATCGCCGGGCCAATATCCATAAAGGTGCCAATGATCAACAGAAACAGCGTAATGATCAACAACACCATCACCGGGTTTTCCGAGAGCCCGAGAATTACACTGCTGATCAGATCCGGAAGCCCGGTAATCGCCATGGCAAAGGACATTGCCGATGAGGTTCCCAACAGGAACATGATGATGCCGGTCATCACCAGTGACTGCACCAGAATATTGCGCAGGTCCCCAAAGGACACCGTGCGATAAACCACCATGGTCAGAAAGGCCGTGTAGGCTACCGCAACCGCCGAGGCTTCAATCGCGGTAAACACACCGCCGACGATACCGACCACCACCACGATGATCAGCAACAGGCTGGGCAGCGCCTCCATCGTGACACGCCACGCCACGCCCTTCTCCACCAGTACCACGGAGCGATAGCCCCGGCGACGGGCAATCACATAGGTCACCAGCATGCACCCTGCACCCCAGAGCACTCCGGCCACCAGGCCGCCCGCAAACAGCGCCGCAATCGAGGTGCCGCCACTGGCCAGGGCATACAGAATGAACGCCGTCGTCGGGGGAATGAGCATTCCCGTGGGCGCCGAGGCGATATTGACCGCCGCGGCAAACGGGTTGCTGTAGCCCTCTTTCTTGCTCATGGGCACCATGACGCCACCAATCGAGGTGGACGCCGCAATGGCGGACCCCGAAATGGCCCCGAACATCATATTGCCGGCAATATTGGTGTGGGACAGAGAGCCGGGGATATGCCCACTGAACAGTTTGGCAAAATTCACCAACCGCATCGCGATGCCCCCGGAATTCATGATCACCCCGGAGAGAATGAAGAAGGGCACCGCCAGCAGGGAGAAGCTGTCCAGGCTGGAAAATATCTTCTGCGCTGTGGTGAACAGCGCAACATCCATGGGCAACACCGAGGCGATGGTGATCACGGAGGACACCGCAATACAGATACCAATGGGAATACCCAGGACCAATAAAAACGCAAAAGACCCGATCAGTAACAGCGCCGCATCAAACATCCTGTGGTGCCTCCTCGTCCGAGCGCAACTCTTTTTCCAACAGCTCGATGCAATTCAGCACGCTGTACACCGCCAGAATTCCCCCGGCCAGCGGTAAGGCCGAGTAAACATACCCCATGGCCAGCCCCAGCGATGGCGACACCTGATTCATGGTGATGCTGGTGGCGTTGTATCCGCCCTGGACGAGAATGAAAATGGCGAACGCCAGAAAGGCCAGCTCGATCAGTATCTGCCAGTAGTGTTGCCAGTGAATGGATACCTTGTCCGAAAACAGGGTAAAAGCAACATGCTTGCGCAGACCGGCCACATAGGCCATTGAGAGCATGGACACCCAGACCAGTGAAAAACGCAGAAACTCCTCCGAATAGGTGCTGGGAGCCCCCAACAGATAGCGACTGATAATCTGCCAGCAGGTCATGGCGACCATCACCAACAACCAGACACTGCACACCACCTCAACCACACGGTCCATCACCGTTCGAATCCCGTTGATCAAGCGCATACCCTACTCCGTCTCATCTGCTGTGGACCTGATTTCGCGGTAAAGCGAATACTGCTCGGGATACTGTTTCAGGGCCTCATACATGGGCTCAACCGCCTCGCGGAACGGCGCGAGCTTGACGTCAATAAAGTTCACCCCGAACTCATCAATCGCCAACTCCCGGGTTTCCGCCACGGCCTCGTTCCAGGCCTGTTTCTGAAACGCAATCGATTCCGCCATGGCCTCATACACCGCCGCCGTCTGCTCATCGTTCAGCTTGTTCAGCGTCATATTGCTGATGACCACCACATCGGGAATCCGTGTATGCATGGTGTAGGTGTAGTGCTTGGCGATTTCGGCGTGTCGGGCAATGGTGAGGGCAAACTCGTTATTCTCCGCCCCGTCCAGAATGCCCTGCTGCATGGCGGTGTACACCTCGGCCTGACCCATGGCCACCGGAACCGCCCCCAACAGGCGCATCATCTCGATGGCCGCCTCGCTCTGCATGACCCGTATCTTCCGTCCTTCAAGGTCCTCCACGGAACGAATCGGGTCATCTTTCACGTAAAAATTGCGTGAGCCGGAGTCGTAATAACCCATACCGACAAACCCGTTCTGCCGGGTGGAGGCATAGATGGGCTGCATGATGTCGGGATTGTCCATGACCCGGTAAAAGTGCCCGGTATCCTCGAACAGGAAAGGCATGGAAAACACACCGTAGATGGGTGAAAAACTCTCCATCAGCCCGGCGGACACCTTGGTGATATCCACCGCGCCCACTTGCAGCAATTCCACCAGCTCACGCTCACCGCCGAGCTGGCTGTCCGGGAAAAAGCGGACCTTCACCTCGCCTCCGGTTTTTTCCTCAATCCGCCGACCGAGCAGGTGCAGGGCATCAATCACCGGCTGGCTGTTCTGGGCATAGGCGATAAACAGGGTGGTACCACGGGTTGCGCCGGAGAAAATGCCGGAGGCCGCAATCACGGCAACCGCCAAGAGCGCGATAATGCCCACGCAAAGCGCTTTCAGCGCCCGGGACAACGGGGGGCGAGCTGTCATTATTATTCTCCTACCATCAAGAATACATCGGCAGAATACGAGCCTTCACAGACGAAACGGGCGCCAAATTGATTTCATTATAAATCATTTTCGATCAAATTTAGGCAATTGTAACCCAGAAAGTGCGTAATTGAAATATAGTGAAGGCTAAATTATCGGAAGGAAGCGCAGCGCACCCTGAGCATCATGCAGCGCGATGCCGGTAACCGGGGCGAACGTTCGAGTAGACGCTCAGCGCGGTGACCGTCACCAGAATCAGCAGCAGCCCCAGCACCTGGAAGAGTCCCAGGCGTTCATTCAACAGCACCACGCCGAACAGGGAGGCGGTGACCGGCTCTACCATGGCCACAATGGAGGCTACGGCCGGTGCCGTATAGTTAAGACCCCGAATGTAGATCACAAACGACAGGCCCGCCCCGAGTACGCCCAGAATCACAAACAGGGGCCAGATTGGCGCACTCAGCACCGCCAGCGCCTGCTCCGTGCCGCTGAGTACCAGGAGAATGACACTGAGCACCCCGAAAGCGACCAGTAACACCGCCTGTGGGCTCCCGTGCGGAGCCGCGTATTTGAAACCAAAAATGAACACCGCGTAGGACAACCCGGAGAGCAACCCCGCCCCGACCGCAACCGGCGTCACCTCGCTGGCGCCCACTTCATAAATACCGGTGAGCAACACAATACCGACAACCACCATGGCAATGGCCAGCCACTTGGGCAAGGTCGGTTGCTCGAGCTTCAGCGTGAAAGAAACGAGGTAAACAAACACCGGCGCGCAATACATCAAGGTCGCGGCGACTGCCACGCTGCCCTCTGCGATGCTGATAAAATAGAATGCGAAATTGCCCGCCACACCCAGGCCGGCGATGACCGACCAGAACCACAGTTGGCGGCAGGCCAACCCACTGCCGCGCGGCCGAAGAGCCAACCAGGCGGCCACAAACAGCAACCCGATCACGCCCCGGTAAAACGATACCACCAGCGGCGCCCAGCCCTCGCTGGTAAGCACACCACCAAGGCCACCGGCCAGCCCCCAAAAGAGCGCTGCCAGAGCAACAAAGACCGGGCTGAGAAAGGTTTTGTCAGTCAGCATCACTCAATGGTACGCCAGCAGCCGCCGCTGACAAAACAGCCGTTTTTGACGCCAAATCTCAGGCGCTTTTCACATCATCGATCAACTCGCGGTGCACACACACCGCCGTATTCCGGGGGCGAACGGTCAGCCCCCGGCCCTCAAGGTGCGCCCTGGTAAACGCCGCCCCAAAGAGCAGAATCATTGAGGAATAGTTCACCCACAACAGCAGCAACGCCAGCGAACCGGCGGCACCATAGGCGGACGCGGTCGCGGTATAGGCCAGGTAGATTGCAATCAACGATCGTCCGACAGTGAACAATACGGCGGTGATAAACGCACCGAGCACCACATCCCGCCAGGACAGCACGACATCCGGCAGAATCTTGAACATCGCAGAGAACAGCGCCGTTACCACAAACAGCGACAGAAACAACTCCAACCCGACCATGGCCCAGCCGGGGACCGGTAACCACTCTTCCGCAAACGCCATGATGGTGCGCAAGGCCACGGACAACAGCAGCGAGACCAGCAGAACAAAGCCGATGGCCAGAATGATGGTCAGGGACAACAGACGGCTTTTGATAAATATCCAGAGGCTGCTTTTGGAGGGCCGTGGCGCTACGCTCCAGATCTCGTTCAGGGACCGCTGCATCTGGGCAAACACGGTGGTGGCACCGATGATGGTGGCCGTGATCCCGATCAACGCCGGCCAAATGCCGCTCTGGTCAATCTGGGAGTTGACCACCGCCGTCTGGACCACCCCCGCAGCCTCCGGCCCGATGGTCCCCTCAAGCTGCTCAAAGAGCTGACCCTGAACCGCCCGCTCACCAATAAACAGCCCTACGAGCATGACCACCACGACCAACACCGGCGCAATAGAGAAAACCGTGAAAAACGCCAGCGCGGCGGCATAGATGAAGGCCTGGCTGCCCAGCCAGTATTGGATGGCGGCGAGGAAGATGCCGAGCCAGTGTTTTACTGGAACGGGGAGTTTGTCCTGAATCGTCAAGTCCATGGTGCGAGAGACCTTTGCCTTTAAATCAGTATTGAGAAGTTACTACACAGTATAGGTGCTCACCGACCCGGAACGCAGCCCGACGGTCGCCAGCCTACTCTTGGACTCGAGGAGCGTCTGTTAATGAAAATAGCTAATGACTGAGTGTGTACGGATACCTACTCACCCATCTCCATAACCCAATGATCATTCAACTCAGGACCGCCACCACGATTTTCGCTGCCCGCGACAATATGCAGCTCCCCATTAAACAGCGTGGCCTGGGTCCCGTGGCGCCCAACGGGTAAAGGCGGCAGGCTGAGCCATTCCTCAGTTTCCGGGTTGTACGCCTCCACCTCGCGGTGGGCTTCAACTTGACTGATACTCTCACCGCCCAAGACCACCAAAAATCCATTAAAGGCCACCGTTGCCGTACCAGCACGCTCGGTGGCCAAAGGCGCTTCCAGCGTATGCCAGCGTTGGTTCTCAATGTCATATACATCCACGGGCGCGACGGTGAGCGACATGCTTTCGCCCGTGTCGTGGGATGAGGTTCGCCCTCCGGCTGCGTAAATATGTCCATCAATCACCGCAGCATGAAAGTGATCTCGCGAATGCGGAGCGTCAGGCAGTTGCGTCCAACGCCCGGTTTCTGGATCAAACACATCCACCCAAGGGACATAGCCACTCATATGGCCGCGCGTGTTTCCACCCACCAGGTAAATCAGCCCTTCATGCAATACAACGCCACTGCCACCGCGCCGACGATCGGCGGGAATTTCTGGCCCCTCCGACCAGGCGTCAGTGGCGGGATCGTAAATCAGGATATTTGCCAGCGGGGGCTCTTCCGGAAAACCACCGGTCATAGCACCCAGAACGTAGAGTTTCTCGTCGTATTCGATGGCCTGCATATGGTGAATTTCAAACGGCGGTTTGGCGCCCTGGCTCCAGCTTCCCGTGGCCGGATCAAAAATATCCAAAGGCCGTTCACCTCGGCCGCCGACCAAATACAAGTGTTCTCCCACCGTCACAAAACCGTTTTCGTGGCGTGCACTGGGTGGCGTATTTGCTTTGTGCTGCCGCCATTGCACTGAGGCAATGTCGGGGTTTTGTGGGCTAGTGGTTTGACCGCTGCAGGCCGCAAGCACACAGAACGCAGTAGCCACTGCGGCAAATGAAAAAAGCTTTGTGACTGTGCGCTGGGTTTTGATTGAAGGATTGAAAAATGGCATAGCTTACGACTCCTGTTGCAATTCTTTGAGCACAAATTTTCATAGAGGGTGCCAATTTTAAACCGGGGGAACTACAAACCTTGACGTACAGACTTCAAGGAATGCTGAGTCAGGCTAACGTCCACATATACGGCACCCGGCGCAAGGAGGTGTCCGGCACTTGAAACGCGCGTATATATAATTTGCCTGCTAGCCTGCCTCTTTTATTAAGGACTCTGTAATGACTTCAGGGTGCCTAAAGGCAATTTGGATGAGAGCTTGGGCGGCGCCTGAAGGTTTTCGACGCCCTTGCTCCCATTCCTGAAGAGTGCGAGGAGATATATGCAGAGCTTCTGCAAACTGTGACTGGGAAAGCCCGGTTTTATTACGAGCCGCCGCCACTTCATTTGGTGAAACCTGCGTTTTTCGTACTGCTTTACCCGCCTTCATTTCATTCACGGACTGTAGAAGCTTTTTGCCTAGCTCCTCCCCGGTCATGGTAGGTTGCTTAGCCATTTTCAATTACCTCTCGGATGGATTTCAGCAAGTGCGCCGGGATATTACCGCGAACACTCTTTGCGTAAATCACCAGTAACCACAATTCACCGCTTTCCAGACGAGTGAAGTAAATAACCCGTACACCGCCACTTTTCCCAGTGCCTTGCCTACGCCAACGCACCTTCCGACAGCCACCGCTGGCCGGAATGACATCCCCAGCCTCTGGGTTTGCTGCCAACCAAGCACAAAATGCGCCCCGGTCTTCCTCAGACCACAGTTCTTTGGCGTCTTCCGTAAAGGTGGGGGTTTCTATAACGGTGTACATGGACCAAATATACGTCATTGACGTATGACCATCAAGGGCTAGGCTAACAGATGTTTATTGCGCCAGCACCTTTTGTCGCTTGAGAGGTAATTAGTATAGCCATTTGGGTGCCAACGGAGGAGCGAGGTTCACTCGGCCAGGGCGGCCAAACAAAAAAACCACACCTTTCGGTGGGTGTTGCAGAGTTCGGAGACTGCGGAACGGCGGGATGCACTCGGGCCATCCATGGCCCTCGCCCTGCGGGCAGCCTTCGGCTGTGCAAAATGGCTGTCCTGCCATTTTGTGAACCGCTTCAGCGGCACTCACCCAACCAGGCTCCACCAAATACCAAAAAAGCCCTGAGCTTTCGCCCAGGGCTTTTTTGGTATTTGGTGGAGCCTAGCGGGATCGAACCGCTGACCTCAACACTGCCAGTGTTGCGCTCTCCCAGCTGAGCTAAGGCCCCGAAAACTGCTTGTGCTTCGTTGGAAGCGGGGCGCATTGTAGCACCCCGCTCGGAGCTGTCAACAATAAATCGGCAAAAAAAACCTAATTCTTTGATTATTAGGCAGTTTTTACGAATTCTCTGCTGACGCCTCTGCCTCAGTACCCAGCGCCTGGTAGGCCTTTTCCAGCTTTTTGAGCTGTTTTTTGCCCACTCCGCCAAGGACTTCGACGGCCTGGCGCAGTCTGGCGCGGCTCATGTCCGGGCCGAGCAGGACCATAGCGTCCATGACCGAGAAGGAGGCGGTGGTGCCGGAGATGGCGACGAACAGCGGGGCCAGGAAGTCTTTGACCTTGATCCCGGTGGCGTCGGCCAGGGATTTGAGCTCGGCGAAGATCGCGTCACGCTCCCAGGTGCGCAGGGTTTCCATGCGCCAGACGGCGAACTGGAGGACCCTTTTCTGTTCGTCCAGCTCTAATTTGTTGCCAGTGAAGTGGCTCTCGGTCAGGCCCAGGTTGCCGGAGGCCAGAAAGCTGACCAGCGGAGCGAAGTCGCCCAGGGTTTCCATGCGGGACTGGGCATGAGGCAGTACTTTGAGGAGGTTGTCCCGGTTGAGCGCCCAGGCCTGCAGGCGATCGGCCAGCTGTTCGGTGGAGAGGTCTTCCCGAATCCACAGGCCATTGAGCCAGGAAAGCTTTTCCACGTCGAAGATGGGGCCGCCCAGAGAGACGCGGTTGATGTCGAAGTGGGCCTGCATTTCCTCCAGGGTGAATTTCTCACGCTCATCGGGCATGGACCAGCCCATGCGGCCCAGGTAGTTGAGCAGGGCTTCGGGCAGGAAGCCGGCACGCTGGTAGTAGAGGATGCTGGTGGGGTTTTTACGCTTACTGAGCTTGGATTTGTCCGGGTTGCGCAGCAGCGGCAGGTGGCACAGCACGGGGGCTTCCCAGCCGAAGTATTCGTACAGCTTGAGGTGCTTGGGAGCGGAGTTGATCCACTCTTCGCCGCGAATCACGTGGGTGATGCCCATCAGGTGGTCGTCCACCACGTTGGCCAGGTGGTAGGTGGGCATGCCGTCGGCTTTGAGCAGCACCTGCATGTCCACCTGGGACCAGTCAATGTCGATCTCGCCGCGTAGCATGTCCTGCACTTTGCAGGTGCCCTCTTCCGGCACTTTCATGCGGATGACGTAGGGCTCGCCGGCGTTCAGGCGCTGCTTGACTTCCGCCTCGCTCAGCTTCAGGCCGCGACCGTCGTATTTAGGGGTTTCCCCCCGGGCCTGTTGCTCGGCACGCATCTGGTCCAGTTCTTCGGCGGTGGCGAAGCAGTAAAAGGCGTGGCCCTTTTCGATCAACTGTTCGGCGTAGCCCCGGTAGATGTCCATGCGCTCGCTCTGGCGGTAGGGACCGTGTTCGCCGCCCACGTCCGGGCCCTCATCCCACTCGATGCCCAGCCAGCGAAGGCTGTCCAGAATGGCCTGTTCGGATTCCGGGGTGCTGCGGGTCTGGTCGGTGTCTTCAATGCGCAGCAGGAACTGGCCGCCGTGCTGGCGGGCAAAGCACAGGTTGAACAGGGCAATGTAGGCGGTACCGACGTGGGGATCGCCCGTCGGTGAAGGCGCAATACGGGTGCGAACGGTCATAGAAAACTTCCGCGAGTTGGTGAACGTGAATGCGATATGGGCCGGCATTATACGTGAGCGGGGGCGGATCTGCGATGAATGCTGCACTCACTTAATTAGAGTTTACTAATTTACTGGAATTGCTTACCATGAGGTAATACTTTTCCAATCAAGAGATACCCACACGATGAGTGCAACCCGCGTAACGCCCCAACAACTGTTTGCCAACACCCGACCGGAGGAGCTGTGCATTCTGGACCTGCGCACCACCGCCGAGGTGGAAAACGAGCGGGTTCCCGGTGCCCTGCATATTCCCGTACAGGAGCTCAGCGCTGAGCGCCTGCAGGCCGAGCTGAGCCAGCGCGCTGGAGACAAGAGTACGGTTTACCTGCTGTGCCAGAGCGGTCGCCGGGCGGATATGGCGGTTGACAAGCTGGCGGGCAAGGTCGATTGCTCACTGTGCATTATCGACGGTGGTGTCAACGCCATGCGCCACGCCCCGGTGGAGCTTGAGCGTTCCGAGACGCCGCGCCGCGCGGTCTCGATCGAGCGTCAGGTACGGATTACCGCCGGACTGCTGATTCTCACCGGCGTGGTGCTGGGCTTTACCGTCAATCCGGGCTTTTTCTGGCTCTCGGGCGCGGTCGGTGCGGGCCTGACCTTTTCAGGCATCACCGATACCTGCGCCATGGCCAAAGTCCTGCTGCACATGCCCTGGAACCGGTAAGCTCCCATGTTCCTGCTGATCGGCGTACTCATTGGACTGGTACTGGGCCTGACCGGCGCAGGCGGTTCGGTGTTTGCGGTGCCGCTGTTGATTCTGCTCGGGGGGATGAGCGTCAACGGTGCGGTCGGCCTGTCGCTGGGGGCGGTGGCGATCAGCGCGCTGTATGGCAGCTTTCGCAGCTGGCACAGCGATCTGGTGCTCTGGCCACCCACCATCATTCTGGCGGTGACCGGTGCCCTGGTCGCGCCTCTGGGCAAGTGGCTGGGCAATCAGTTGCCCGACACCCTGCTGTTGGTCAGCTTCAATGTGCTGACTTTGATCATTGCGGTGCGCATGTGGCGCGACGCCCAGCGCAACCCGGAGCATGCCAATGTGGTCCGCGCCAGCAAAGCCGAACACCGGCGCCCGGAAATGCTGTGCATGTTGAGCCCCACCGGACAGTTTGAGCTTAAGCCGCGCTGCATTTCCGGGCTGGCGATTGGGGGCGCACTGGTGGGTTTGCTCTCCGGGGTGTTCGGTGTGGGCGGCGGCTTTCTGATCATTCCACTACTGCTGTTTTTAAGCCGCATTTCCATGGTGCAGGCGGTTTCGATTTCCCTGCTGATCATCACCCTGATCAGCAGCTCGGGCTTTATCAGCCACTGGCTGTTCAGCGAACAGGCCGGCACCCCCATGGACTGGTCTCTGCTCGGCTGGCTGGCACTCGGCGGCGTGGGCGGCATGGTGGTGGGTCAACAGATCAGCCATCACATTGCCAACGCCCGCTTGCAGCAGGTGTTCGCCGTTGGCCTGGTGGTTCTGGCGCTGGTGACACTGGCTTCCACCCTGATCCGCTGACCGCCCTTTCAGAAAACCACCCGCCCACAAAAAAGGGGCCGAAGCCCCTTTCTCCGTGCCCGTCTATCGACCGGCTTATTCTTCCGATTCGGGTTTGACGAACCGCAAAGTCATCCGATCGCTCTCGCCAATGGCTTCATAGGAAGCGCGATTTTCATCACCCAGACGCAGTGAAGGCGGCAGGGTCCAGACGCCTTCCGGGTGATCCCGGGTATCTTTCGGGTTGGCGTTGATGTTGCTGCGGTCGTCCAGGGTCAGTCCCGCCGCTTCCGCCAAGGCGATGACCGCCGCTTCGGACACATAACCGGTGGTGGCGCTTTCCGACGGGTCCGCCTCGTCGACGGCGCGATGCTGCACCACACCCAGCACGCCGCCAGGTTTGAGGACCTCGGCAAAGGCCTGGAACATGCCTTCAGCCTGCCCACCGTTGATCCAGCCGTGGACATTGCGGAAGGTCAGCACGAAGTCTGCGCTGCCCGGCTCGCCGAGCACGGGCGCCGAGGGGTCATAGAGCTGCACTTCGGCGTTGCCGTAGAACTCGGGCTGATCTTCAATGCGGGCCTGAATTTGCGCGGCCTGCCGTACCACGTAAGACGGCATGCCCTCCAGCTCGGGGTTCGGGGTGGCGGCGATGTATTGCCCATCCTCATTGACGAAGGGGGCGATGATTTCCATGTACCAGCCGCCACCGGGATTGATTTCAATCACGGTGTCATCCCGCTCCACACCAAAGAAAAACAGGGTTTCTTCGGGGTTGCGATAGCGGTCCCGGGCCCGATTGTCGTCGCTGCGGTGAGCGCTGGCCATGATTTCCAGGATGCTGGCGCCCGGCGCTGCCAAAGGAGCGCCTTCCGCGACGGTTGCTTCGGCTTCCGGTTCAGGGGTGGATGTCTGGGTTTCTTCCGCCTGCTCGCAAGCGGTCAGTGCCGTGGCGGCCGCCAGACAGGCGACCAATTTCAGGATTCTCATGGTTTGGCTCCGTTTATTATCGATTAAGGTATTCAACTCCAACGCGCGAGGGCGCGCAGGTCTTTGTCCCGGGCGTCGACCCAGACTGAGCCGTCCTCGGTGTCTTCGCGCTTCCAGAAAGGCGCCCGGTTTTTCAGGTAATCCATGATGAATTCTGCCGCCTCAAAGGAGGCATCCCGGTGGGCGCTGGTGACGCCGACGAATACAATCGCTTCCCCTAATACCAACGAACCAACCCGATGGATCACCCTCACCCGCCCCAGCGACCAGCGCTGGCGGGCATCGGCCAGGATCTGCTCCAGGGCCTTTTCGGTCATGCCCGGGTAGTGCTCCAGGGTCATACCGGTGACGGCGCGACCGTCATTGTGTGAACGCACCCGACCGACAAAAAACACGGCCGCGCCGGCATCCACATCATCGGCGGTGAGCTGGGCGTATTCATGGGCCACATCAAAGGGCGCGGTCTGGACGGATATCATGTCAGCCTCCGGTGACCGGCGGCATAAAGGCCACCTCATCGCCATCATGAACCGGATGACCGGATTTCACCAGCGACTGGTTCACCGCAAAGAGCACGCCGGAGGCGCTCAGGGGCTCTCGCCAGTCGGGATGCTCGGCCACCAGCCGCTCACGGACCTTGGTGACACTGTCGCCCTCAACGGCGTCCAGCGTCAGCGAATCGCAGCCGAGCTGATCGCGCAAGCGGGCAAAAAACAGTACCTGAATCATGGTTGTTTGGTCTCATCTTCAGCGCGTACATAGTGACCGCGACGGCCACCGGATTTTTCCAGCAGCGCGATATTTTCAATGACCATACTCAAATCGACGGCTTTACACATATCGTAGATGGTCAGGGCGGCCACGCTGGCAGCGGTCAGCGCTTCCATCTCAACGCCGGTCTGGCCAGACAGCTTGCAGTAGGTTTCGATGGCCACGCCTGCCGGCTCCTCCTGAAACGCAAACTCGACCCCCACTTTGCTCAGTGCCAGTGGGTGACAGAGGGGTACCAGGTTAGAGCACTGCTTGGCCGCCTGAATGCCGGCAATGCGGGATACCGCCAGAACGTCGCCTTTTTTCAGGCCGTTTTCACGAATCAGCGCCAGGGTGGCGGGTTGCATGCGGACAAACGCGCTTGCCCGTGCCTCGCGCACGGTAGCAGGCTTGTCCGACACGTCTACCATGCTGGCGCGCCCTTGATCGTCAGTGTGGGTCAAACTCATGGGAATCCCGTTGCGGTTCAAATCATCCTTCATCATACCCGAAAAAAAGCGCCTCCCGTCAGTGGGTAGGCGCTTTGGGGTACAGCGTCCGCTTATTGGCTGGCGAGGTTACGCAACACGTAGTGCAGAATACCGCCGTTCTGGAAGTAGGCGAACTCGTTGGGGGTATCGATGCGCACTTTGGCCTTGAAGGTCTTGGCTTTGCCATCGGCCCCTTTGGCCGTCACTTCCACCTCTTTGGTGTCTGCCTGCACAGCGGGAATATCGAACGCTTCCTCACCGGTCAGCCCCAGGGACTCAACGGACTCGCCCTCGGCAAACTGGAGCGGCAGAATGCCCATGCCCACCAGGTTGGAGCGGTGGATGCGCTCGTAGCTTTCGGCAATGGCCGCACGCACACCGAGCAGTGACGGACCTTTCGCCGCCCAGTCCCGTGAGGAGCCGGAGCCGTATTCTTTCCCCGCGAGCACCACCAGCGGTGTGCCGTCTTCGCGATAACGCTCGGCGGCATCGAAAATACTGATGACTTCGTTCTTGGGCAGGTAGGTGGTCCAGCTGCCCTCGGTGCCCGGCGCCATCTGGTTTTTCAGCCGCACATTGGCGAAGGTGCCGCGCATCATCACCTCGTGGTTGCCGCGCCGGGAACCGTAGGAGTTGAAGTCCTTGGGATCCACGCCCTGCTCCTGCAAGTACTGGCCAGCGGGGCTGTCGGGCATGATGGCACCGGCCGGAGAGATATGGTCAGTGGTAATGCTGTCACCGACCTTCACCAGACAACGGGCACCCTTGATATCGGTAATATCCCCAGGCTTTTTACCCATGCCATCAAAGAACGGCGGCTTGCGCACGTAGCTGGAGTCCGGCCAGGCGTAGAGCTGGCTCTCTTCCACCGGCAGTGCCTGCCAGCTCTCGTCGCCACTGAACACGTCCGCGTACTTCTCGGAGAACATGGCCGGATCCAGGTTGTCGGCAATGGTTTTCTGGATATCCGCCGTAGTAGGCCAGATGTCCTTCAGATAGACCGGTTTATTGTCCTTGTCATAGCCCAGAGGCTCTTTCTGCAGGTCGATATCCATGGTACCGGCCAGCGCGTAGGCCACTACCAGAGGCGGTGAAGCCAGATAGTTGGCCCGCACGTCGGGGTGAATCCGTCCTTCAAAGTTGCGGTTGCCCGAGAGCACCGAGGTCACCGTGAGATCGCCCTCGTGAATGGCTTCGTGAATCTCTTTGGGCAGTGGGCCGGAGTTGCCGATACAGGTGGTGCAGCCATAACCCACCAGATAGAAACCCAGACCTTCCAGTTCGTCCATCAGGCCGGCTTTTTCCAGGTAGTCGGTCACGACTTTGGAGCCGGGCGCCAGGCTGGTTTTGACCCAGGGACGAGAGCTCAACCCTTTGGCACGGGCATTTTTCGCCACTAGACCAGCGGCCATCAAAACCGCCGGGTTGGAGGTGTTGGTGCAACTGGTGATCGCGGCAATCACTACGGCCCCGTTTTTCAGCAGGAAGTTCTCACCGTCGTAGTCAACCCGGACGGCGCCCTGATCCGACAGAGGCACGCCACCCACCGCCGCGGCGCCACCTTCGGAGGAAAAGTCCTGTTCGGTGGAGGCAATGGTGTTGCGCCGGTGCCGGTCCATTTCATTCAGTACATCGTGAAAGGCCGGTTTGGAGTCAGTCAACGCAATCTTGTCCTGGGGGCGCTTGGGGCCGGCAATGGACGGCACCACGGTGCTCAGATCCAGCTCCAGTACATCGCTGTACTCGGCATCCGGTGTCTTGTCGTCGTGCCAAAGGCCCATGGCCTTCATATAGGCCTCCACCAGCTCCACCTGCTCTTTGGAGCGGCCGGTGAAGGTCAGGTAATCCAGGGTCTGCTGGTCCACCGGGAAGATACCGCAGGTGGCACCATACTCCGGCGCCATATTGCCGATGGTGGCTCGATCGGCCAGGGTCAGGTGCTTGAGACCGGGGCCGAAGAACTCAACGAACTTGCCGACCACACCCAGCTCACGCAGCATCTGGGTGACAGTCAGCACCAGATCGGTAGCCGTGGCGCCCTCGGGCAGCTCACCGGTGAGCTTGAAGCCCACCACCTGGGGAATCAGCATGGAAATGGGCTGACCGAGCATGGCCGCTTCGGCCTCAATGCCGCCCACACCCCAGCCAAGTACGCCCAGGCCGTTGATCATGGTGGTGTGGGAGTCAGTGCCCACGAGGGAGTCCGGATAGGCTTCCAGCTGACCATCGCGCTCGCGGGTGAACACACCGCGGGCCAGATACTCCAGGTTGACTTGGTGGACAATACCGGTGCCCGGCGGCACCACTTTGAAGTTGTCGAAGGCCTTCTGGCCCCAGCGCAGGAACTGATAGCGCTCGCGGTTGCGCTCCACCTCCAGCGCGGTGTTTTTCTTGAACGAGTCTTCACCACCGAAGAAATCCACCATCACCGAGTGGTCGATCACCAGCTCGACCGGCGACAGGGGATTGATCTGCTCGGGCTTGCCACCCAGGCTTTTGACCGCATCGCGCATGGCGGCCAGGTCCACAATGGCCGGCACCCCGGTAAAGTCCTGCAGCACCACCCTGGCCGGTACGAAGGCGATCTCCTGCGAGGGCTGGGCTTTAGGATCCCACTGGGCAAGCGCTTCGATATCCGCCTCGCTGACCAGCCCCGAGTCGGAGTGGCGCAACAGGTTTTCGAGCAGGATCTTGAGGGAATAGGGAAGCTTGTCGACCGGGAAGCGTTTTTCGACTTCCGTGAAGGGATAATAACGATAGTCTTTGCCGCCCACCTTCAGGGTGTCGACGGACCGATAGGAATCTGCCATAACTGCCTCACGGTTTACTGAAAAATGAATCCATCACTGCTTTAGAGATTAGGCCATCGCGGCCCGGGGCGCCAGCGGGCACCGGGGTTTCCATTCGCACGAGTGGGGCAAATGTGCTTTCTTAAATTCATATGGGGCCTTATGCTGTTAATCCAAGCCCTCTTTGCACAGGTTTACACCCACCAGGCTGCCCAGAGCGCGTGACACAGGAGATTCCGACATGTCCCAGCCGCCCATTTTCCGTCGCTGGCCACCGCGGGAGCCGGAGTTGATCCAGCTCTACTCCATGAACACGCCGAACGGGATCAAGGTGGCCCAGGCGCTGGAGGAGATGCACCTGCCCTACGAGCCCCACACAGTGAACATTCTGGAGGGGGATCAGCACACGCCGGAGTTCCTGTGGATCAACCCAAACGGCAAGATTCCCGCGCTGTATGACCCGGACGGCCCGGATGGGCGCCCGATCAGCCTGATGGAGTCCGCCGCGATACTGGTGTATCTGGCCGAGAAAACCGGCACCTTTATGCCCCTGGACCCGGATGGTAAAAGCGCCTGCCTGCAATGGCTGTTTTTCCAGATGGGCCACATTGGCCCCATGTTTGGCCAGTTTGGGCACTTTTTCGTCTATGCCCGGGACAAATGCGATCACCCCTACCCGGTGCAGCGTTACAGCAATGAAACACGACGCCTGCTGGGCGTGCTGGAGCATCACCTGGATAACCGGAATTACCTGCTGGGGGAGAGTTTCAGTATTGCCGATATGGCCATTGCGCCCTGGGTGGACTGCCTGGACACCTTCTATCAGGCGGGAAAGCATCTGAAACTGAAGGAGTTCCCGGCGGTACACCGCTGGCTGGAACGCTGCACCGAGCGCCCCAGCTATGGCATTGCCCGCCGGGTGTGCGACCCCGAGGATCGGGATCGCTGAGACGAATCAGAACTTGTACACGAGGGTAACGTAGGTGGTGGTGTCGGTCTTTTCCTTACCCTCGGTCACGTCGGAGTCCGACTGAACCGTAAAACCGACCTTCATCTGCATGGAGCCGTTGATTCGGGCACTCAGCGAGGTATCAGAGGTAGTACGAGTGTTGTCCTGACCGGATTCAACCGCCAGAGTCTGACGGAAGTCGGCGCTTTCGGTGACCTGCCAGTCGTATTGAGCCGCCGCACGGATAATGGCGCCTTCTTCGTCGACGGTGGTGCCGTCATCCAGTTCCTGCTCGGCCCAGAAATAACCCGGACCGATTTCCACGTCGAGTTGCATGGTGTCCGTTTCAAACAGGCGATCACCATAACCGACGGCGAGCGTGCTGTACTTGGTGTAGGCACCGAACTTGTCGTCGGTGTGAGAACCGAAGATGAACAGATTCGCGTTGTCTTTATCCAGCTTGTAGGCACTCTTCACCGAGCCGGAAATTTTCTCGGCGGTTTTCTCGGTTTCCTTGGTCCCATCCGCCTGGGTGATTTCATCTTCCTTGAACAGCGCGCTGATCACGTACTGGTTTTTCCACATTTCCAGGTCCTGGGTGGCGTCCATTTTGCCCTGAAATGTGGTGGTCTCAGTATTACCGGAAGTCACAATCATGCCCAGCTCGGCGGTCGCCTTCCACACCTTCGCTGCTTTTTCATCCTGGGCCAGAGTCGGCGCCGCGTTCAATGCCGCCAGACCGGCCGCCAGTGCTGTGAGTCGAAACTTCATAAAAGCTCATCCCTTACTGTTCAGAAAAAACGCCTAGTTTACACAACTCACCCGGGGTTTTCCCGCCGGGTCGATTTTTCGTCGTCGGTAAAAGAGTGATATAATTCACTTTTTTACTCCCCGGGAACTCATGACTCAGAACCACCGGCCTAACGCGACACCAGCCCCGGTCAGCCGGCGCTTCTGCGCCGCCCCGATGATGGATTGGTCAGACAGGCACTGCCGGACGTTCTGGCGGCTGCTCAGCCGTGAAACCCTCCTCTACACCGAAATGGTCACCACCGGCGCGCTGATTCACGGCGACCGGGCCCGGCACCTGGATTACAACGCCGTGGAACACCCCCTCGCCCTGCAACTGGGCGGCAGCAACCCGACGGAGCTGGCCGAGTGTGCCCGCATGGCGGAAGACTGGGGCTATGACGAGGTGAACCTCAACTGCGGCTGCCCGAGCGACCGGGTACAGAACAACAAAATCGGCGCCTGCCTGATGACCGAACCGACGCTGGTGGCCGAATGCATCGACGCCATGCAACAGGCCGTATCCATCCCGGTGACCGTCAAGCACCGTATCGGGGTGGACGATATGGACGCCTATGAGGGGCTGTCACAGTTTGTGGGCACCATTGCCGAGACCGGCTGCCGCACCTTCATCGTGCATGCCCGCAAGGCCTGGCTGAAAGGCCTGAGCCCCAAAGAGAACCGCACCGTTCCGCCGCTGGATTACGACCGGGTGCGGCAGCTCAAGCGGGAGTATCCGGACCTTGAAATCATCATCAACGGCGGCATCAATACCCTGGAGCAGGCGGAAACCCTGCTGGAAGACCTCGATGGGGTCATGATCGGTCGGGAGATTTACACCAATCCCTACCTTCTGGCGAGGGTCGATCAGCAGCTGTTTGGCGCCACCCGACCGGTCCCGACCCGCGCCGAGGTGCTGGACGCCTTCCGGGACTATATGGGAACTGAGCTGGCCCAAGGCGTGTCCCTGAAGTATATGACCCGACATATTTTGGGCCTGTACCAGGGCCAGCCCGGCGGCAGGCAATTTCGCCGCATCATCAGCGAGCGGGCGTTCAAGCCCGGTGCAGGACTGGAAGTACTCGATGCGGCCAGAGCCCGCGTCGAGCCTGATATAATGGCTGTGTAGATGCCATTTCATGCCGTACCGGTGAGTTGTGTTACGGCGGATGCGCTTCGCTTATCCGCCCTACGGGTAGCGCGGCAGCACGGCCGATGGCGTAGGGCGGATCGGTCCGACGCCTCGGAGCGAAGCGCATCCGCCGTAAGACGGCCCAACGCTAGTAGCGTAGGGCGGATCGGTCCGACGCCTCGGAGCGAAGCGCATCCGCCGTAAAAAGAGCGCCAATCTGGAGAGCAAAAGCCAAAACTACAAGCGGGAAGCAATTTGTAATACAATAAGGACACAGATCGAACACAATCGGCCACAGACAGGCCCGGCACCCAAGATGGCCGGCCGCTGGCCGCCAACCATTCACTCAACACGTTAAATATAGGACGGGATAACAGTGACTACGAAACTCGAACAGCTGAAGAAAATGACCGATGTGGTCGCGGATACCGGTGACATCTCTGCCATCGAGAAGTATCAGCCGCAAGATGCGACCACCAACCCCTCGCTGCTGCTCAAGGCCGCCCAGATCCCCGAATACGCCGAGCTGGTGGATGCGTCCATCGCAGCCGGCAAAAAAGAGGGTGGTACCGAAGCTGAGCAGATCAGCTACGCCTGCGACCACCTGGCGGTGGCCGTGGGTTGTGAAGTACTGAAGCTGATTCCGGGTAAGATCTCCACCGAAGTGGACGCCCGCCTGTCGTTTGATACCAAAGCCAGCATCGAGAAGGCCCACCACCTGATCGACCTGTACGAGAAAAGCGGCGTGGACAAGTCCCGCGTTCTGATCAAACTGGCCTCCACCTGGGAAGGCATCCGTGCCGCCGAAGTGCTGCAGAAAGAAGGCATCAACTGTAACCTGACCCTGCTGTTCAACTTCGCCCAGGCCGCCGCCTGCGCGGAAGCCGGCGTTTACCTGATCTCCCCCTTCGTGGGCCGTATTCTGGACTGGTACAAGAAAGACACCGGCAAGAGCGAATACGCTTCAGAAGAAGATCCCGGCGTTCTGTCCGTGCGTCACATCTACAACTTCTACAAGCAGCACGGCTACAAGACCGTTGTGATGGGCGCGAGCTTCCGCAACATTGGCGAAATCGAAGCGCTGGCCGGCTGTGACCGTCTGACCATCAGCCCGCAGCTGCTGGAAGAGCTGAGCAACGACACTGGTACTCTGGAACGCAAACTGTCTCCGGAAAACACCGGCGAAAAGATTGCCAAGCCCAGCAACGACGAGTCCAGCTTCCGTTTCGCTCTGAACGAAGATCCCATGGCGACCGAAAAACTGGCCGAAGGCATTCGCAACTTTGCCGCCGACCAGGTCAAGCTGGAAGATCTGTTGAAGTCACGTGCTTAATAAAATTTCGCAGTTTATTGAAAAGCACCTTCAGCCGGAGGACAACGCGCCCGCGTTGTCTTCCGAGCAGAAGCAATTGGCGGTCGCCGCCCTTCTGATCGAAGTCGGCACCGCCGATCGCCTGCTCGATGACACCGAGCTGGCCACCCTCCGCAACATTCTGCACCGCAAGTACAACCTCGATCCCGCACAGTTGGATGAACTGAGCGAAATGGCCCGATCCGAACAGGACGACGCCACCTCGCTGCACCAGTTCACCTATCAGATCAATCAGACCTGTAGCGATGACGAGAAGTATGAGTTGGTCAAGGCGATGTGGGAAGTGGCCTATGCCGACGGTGAGCTGGATAAATACGAGGAGGCACTGATTCGCAAAGTGGCGGATTTAATTTATGTGTCACATTCGATGTTTATTCATGCGCGGAATTCGGTGAGGGATGGAACCATTGATTAACGGTATCGCCACCCGTAGGTCGGATTAGCGCGCAGCGCGTAATCCGACAAGTGGTTGCCTCGCGCACCGGGGTGTCGGATTACGCGCTGCGCGCTAATCCGACCTACTTGAAGCTCCGGCGTTATCATCATAAAAAAAGGCGAGCCGGGTGGCTCGCCTTTTTTGTTGGCCGATCAAACCAACCCCTTACAGGGTCGGCTCATCCGGCTCAGGCATCGGCTGGGTGCGACGCGAACCCAACTCCTGCTCAATCTCCGTTTCCAGCGACTTGTTGATCCGGTAGAAGAACAGCAGACCACAGGCGATCAGGAACGGAATCGCCGCATAGACGCTCATCGTCAGCTTGATACCCAGGATCGATTCAGCCGTCTGATCCGCCACTCCAGCCTCATAGCCGTAGGCGGCGAGGAAGGTCACGACCAGGGTACCACCGAGCGTCAGACCGCCTTTCAGGCCCAGAATCATGGCCGAAAAAATGATACCGGTCGCGCGGCGGTGGTTACGCCACTCGGAGTAATCCGCCACATCTGCGGTCATGGCCCACAGCAGCGGAATGGTCACACCGTAGAAAAAGCCGTGCAGAATCTGCAATACGAACATGGTTCCGATGGACTCCCGCGGCACCACCGCAAACGCGATCAATGGCAAGGCAGACAGGAACAGGAAACCACCGAAAATATTGCGCTTGCCAAAACGATCCGCCAGGGGCCGGGCAAAACCGATACCGACGATCATCAGAATAATGCCGGCGCCGTTAAACAGGGCAAAGGCCGAGGCGTCGGGATCTTCCGGCCAGGCGAAGTTGGGCCAAACGCTCTGGATACTGGCGATCAGACCGGTGAAACCAATGTCGCTCAGGAAGGCGGTAATCGCGGCCTGGCTCGCGTAGTACTTGAAGTAGTACACATAGGTACCACCTTTCAATGCCAGGTTGGTGAACACCAGAATCGTGACACACAGCAGAATCACCCAGGGAATATTACGCAGCAGCAGGTCGCCCAGATCCTGGCGGATGGTGCTGGTCTCGCCTGGTTTTTCGATGACGCGCTCACGGGTGGTGAAGAAGGTGATGAAGAAGAAAATCACCCCGACCACGGCGAAGATCATCATGATCTTCTCAAAACCGACCGCCTCATCGCCATCACCCAGGATCAACACGATCGGACGCAACAGCACCTGTACGGTGAACTGGGCCACCATCACCGCCACAAAGCGGTAGGCGGACAGGCTGTTACGCTGGGACATATTGCCGGTCAATACACCGCTGAGCGATGAATACGGCAGGTTGTTCGCAGTGTAGAGGGTGACCAGCGCGAGATAGGTCGCAAAGGCGTAAACCACCTTCATGTCGTAGCTGACATCCGGCGTGGTGAAGGTCAGCAGCACCATCACACCGAAGGGAATGGACGTCCACAGAATCCAGGGACGGTAGCGGCCCCAGCGGGTACGGGTGCGATCCGCAATCGCCCCCATGATGGGCGCAAACAGCACCCCGCCGATGATGCCGCAGGTGGCAATCACCCACTGAGCCGTGCTGGCCTCGAGTTTGTACACATCCGTATAGTAGTAGGCAATAAAGGTCACCATGGTCTGGAACACCAGGTTCGCCGCCAGGTCGCCCAGGCTGTAGCCTACTTTCTCTTTGACTGAGAGTATTTGTGACTGATTATTCATAGCGCTCAGAGTCTTATTGTTGAGTCGTTAACGTTCAAGGGTGGCTCTCCGCCCCCTCACACTACCAGCGTCAGTCGGAAGTGTACCCGACTCCCGGAGCCAGCGTATATAGTTAAGATTACTATAAGCTTGGCAGTATAAACTGAATATTGCGCCGCGGACAATCCAGAGGCCGAGTACTGACGTATCTTTACTTATGGTCGGGTGCCCGGAGGCGGCGGTCAAAGCGGTCCACTTAGAGGATTTAGCAGAGGATTCAGCAATTGCCGCCAGAGCCGGCAATTGCTACCATTAGCGCCCTTTGGAGGCCCGGGTTTACCCTGCCCTCCGCACGCCCGACGATCACGTTCGCACAACCCCGACACGAGTCATCCTATGTCCGCTGATTTCCGTTCCGCGCCCCTGGCGCAACTGGCCTACGCCGATGAATTCATCCACCGTCATATCGGCCCGGATGCCGCCGAGACCCGCGCCATGCTGGACACCCTGGGCGCCGAGACGCTGGATGAACTGCTCGATAAGACGGTGCCCGAGGCCATTCGCCAGCGCGAACCCCTGGCGCTGGGCGAGCCCGTGACCGAGCACGAGGCCCTGGCGGAGCTGAAAGCCATTGCCGGCAAGAACCGTCTGTACAAAAGCTATATCGGCATGGGCTACTACAATAGCTACCTGCCCCCGGTCATTCAGCGCAACATTCTGGAAAACCCGGGCTGGTACACCGCCTACACCCCTTATCAGCCGGAAATCTCCCAGGGTCGCCTGGAGGCGCTGCTGAACTTCCAGCAGATGGTGATGGACCTGACCGGCATGGAGCTGGCCAACGCCTCCATGCTTGATGAGGGCACAGCGGCCGCCGAAGCCATGGCGATGTGCAAGCGTCAGAACAAGAAGAACAAGTCCGATGTATTCTTTGTGGACGAGGACACCCACCCGCAGACCATCGCCGTGCTGCGCACCCGCGCCGAGCATTTTGGCTTTGAGGTGGTGATCGCGCCCGCCGAGCAGTTGGCCGACACCGAGTGTTTCGGTGCCCTGCTCTCCTACCCCGGTTCCACCGGTCGGGTGCGCGACCTGACCGACCTGATCACCCGGGCCCACGAGAAAAACACCCTGATCACCGTCGCCAGTGACCTGATGGCGCTGATGCTGCTCAAATCCCCCGGCGAGATGGGCGCCGACGTGGTGGTGGGCACTAACCAACGGTTTGGCATTCCCATGGGCTTTGGCGGCCCGCACGCCGGCTTCTTTGCCTTCCGCGACGCCTACAAGCGCTCGGCCCCGGGTCGACTGATCGGCGTCTCCGTGGACAGCCGGGGCAAAACCGCCCTGCGCATGGCCATGCAGACCCGTGAGCAACACATCCGCCGGGAAAAGGCCAACTCGAACATCTGTACCTCCCAGGTGCTGCTGGCGGTGCTCAGCAGTAGCTACGCCGTCTATCACGGCCCGGAAGGCCTGCGGCGCATTGCGGAGCGCATTCACCGCCTGGCGCGGCTGACCGGCGAAGGTTTGAAGGACAAAGGCTTCAAACTGCGCCACGATCACTACTTCGACACCATCGTGGTGGAGCTGGACAGCGAGAAAAAGCAGAACGGCCTGTACAACGCCGCCCTGCTCAGCGAAATCAATCTGCGCAAGGTGGGCACGACCGGTCTGGGTATCAGCCTGGATGAAACCACCACATTGGATGACGTGCACCTGCTGTTGAACGTCTTCTGCGCCGGCGACCACGCCCTGAACCTGCCCAAACTGGACCACGAACTGGCCAGCCACAACCGCGCGCCGGCCATTCCGGAGACGCTGGAGCGTCAGGACGCGGTGCTGACCCACCCGGTGTTCAACCGCTACCACAGTGAAACCGAGATGCTGCGCTACCTGCGCCGCCTGGAAGGCCGGGACATTGCCCTGAATCAGTCGATGATTCCGCTTGGCTCCTGCACCATGAAGCTCAACGCCACCGCGGAGATGATCCCGGTCACCTGGCCGGAGTTCGGTCAACTGCACCCGTTTGCGCCGATGGAGCAGGCTCAGGGCTATAAGCGACTGTTTGAAGACCTGCAGCAGATGCTTGAAGCCTGTACCGGTTACGATGCCATCAGCCTGCAGCCCAACGCCGGCTCCCAGGGCGAGTACGCCGGTCTGGTGGCGATCAAGAAATACTTTGAGAGCAAGGGTGAAACCGAGCGCTCCATCTGCCTGATTCCCGCCTCGGCCCACGGCACCAACCCGGCTTCTGCCCAGATGGTGGGCATGCAGGTGAAAGTGGTCAACTGCGATAAAGACGGCAACGTCGATATGGCGGACCTGAAAGCCAAGGTGGACGAGTTCGGCACCCGCATCGCCGCCATCATGATCACCTACCCCTCCACCCACGGGGTGTTTGAGGAGAGCGTGACCGAGCTGTGCGAGCTGATCCATAGCATCGGTGCCCAGGTGTATATCGACGGCGCCAACATGAATGCCATGGTGGGCCTGGCCGCGTTCGGTCAGTTCGGCGGCGACGTCTCGCACCTGAACCTGCACAAAACCTTCTGCATTCCCCACGGCGGCGGTGGCCCCGGCATGGGCCCCATCGGCGTGGCCGAACACCTGGCCCCCTTCCTGCCCGGTCACCCGGTGCAGGGCGTACCCGAGACCGACCCGGCCAACGGCACCATCAGCGCCGCCCCCTGGGGCTCGGCCAGCATCCTGCCGATCAGCTGGATGTACATCAAGATGATGGGTAAAAACGGCATGCGCCAGGCCAGCGAATACGCCATCCTGAACGCCAACTACATCGCCAAACAGCTAAGCGGCCACTACCCCATTCTGTACAAGGGCAAAAACGGCACTATCGCCCACGAATGCCTGCTGGACCTGCGCCCCCTGAAAGAAGCCAGTGGCGTTACCGAGGAAGACATCGCCAAGCGCCTGATGGACTTCGGCTTCCACGCCCCCACCATGTCCTTCCCGGTGGCCGGCACTCTGATGATCGAGCCGACCGAATCCGAGTCCAAAGAAGAGCTGGACCGCTTCATCGAAGCCATGATCACCATCCGCAAGGAAATCGCCCAGATCGAAAGCGGAGAGTACACCGTGGAACAGAGCCCGCTGCGCAATGCACCGCATACGCAGGACGATATGATGGACGAGAGCTGGGACCGCCCCTACAGTCGTGACACCGCTTCACGTCCGGCAAGCTGGCTGAGGGAGCACAAGGTGTGGCCGACGGTGAACCGGATTGATAATGTGTTTGGGGACCGGAATCTGGTTTGTTCTTGCCCGAGTGTTGAGGATTATCGGTAGAAAAATCTGGAAAATTTCGGCACCCCATGGGTGCCGAAAGAAAGATCAGTAACGGGACTTCCTCATCTGTCCGAGCTTTCAGATTCGGCGCTGCGGGCAATGTCCACGTCTTGCGCCACCTCATCTCGAACCAGCGCCCAATGAAAAAGATTCTCGTCATTGGCCTCGAAGAAGTTGTGGTTATAGTGGGTCAGCGGCATGTCGCGGTAAATCGGCCGGGTGATCTCCACCACTTGATCCCAGTGCGCCAGAGCCTGCTGTAAATGCCGGATAGCCACCTGCTGCTGTTCCTCATCACCGTACAGACGGTACCGGTGTAGCGCCACGGCGCCTTTCAGCTTCTCCGCAAGATGTAGACCGAGATGGGCCCAGGTTTTGACGTCGGCCACTTCGTACATGAGCGAGGCATTGCCCTCGGTATCAATACCTTCTACCAGCCGAAGCGCCTCGCGATTGTCGCGCTCAAGCTGCTCGGCCAGAATCGGCGGAGTAATGCGGTCAACGCCGAAAGAGCCGCCTTCGTGCATTGTCTCTACGAAATCCGCCACCGAGACATAATCCGGGTCCATGGTGGGATGGTCGATAAGGTGGTCAACCGAAATATAACGGGTGTAGTCGCCCTGCAGCGCCAGAAAGCCCTCGCTGTAGAGGGTGAAATCCCAGCGCGAATCATACAGCGAGGCCAGCCGCAGCTGGGTGGATGAGGCAAGAGAGTATGCGTTCAACAGGTTATCACCCTTGGCCCCGTACCGGCGGTTGAATGCCGCCTGAAACACCGAGTCGGGTGTTTCAGGATCGTAAAGGAGGCGCCCCCAAAGCTGGTAGAACAACCACTGGCGCTCGAAGGCCCAGTTCCAGTCGACCGGCTCGTCCACTGCGGTGAAGTAATCGAGCGCCGGAATGTAGGTTTCCGAGCCGACAAAGTAGCCGCCCACATAGTCCGCCGCGCCATTCAGAGCGATATGCTGACGAATGAAATCGGGCACACCCCAGCGCAGGGCAAAGAAGTCTTCGTTGCGTGCCTGCCAGGTGACCTTGTAGTTTTTGGGCGTCGGTTTGAAATAAGTGTCGCCCAGCTTGCCGCCGTGGACCTTCACCAGCTCCGGTGTGGAATGGGCATGGGACCAATTGAACTTCATTTCCACCCAGATCGGACCGTCAAAGCGATCCTCCAGCTTCTCCATCGCATCGCGGGTCACCACTTCCACACTCTTGCTGACGCCCGGCTCGGAACCGGTTCCCGAGGAAAAAGGGACGCGGTGAATGAGTTTCACGGGGCGATCAGCGTCCAGCATCCCCGCGATCAACACATCATCCATCCACTTCTGCCGCTCAAGGGGCGTCATGCCAGCCATGCCTTCGCCGTGGGAAATACCAAACCCATCCAGGTTGGGATACTCCTCGAGCACCTGGGTAACGCTTTCGCGCAGATAACGCCGCACGATCTCCGAGGTATCGCCTTCCACATAGTAGTGCGGATAAAAGTTCTGCTCCGCGACGGAGTGGGCCTCGGCAAATTCCCGGCTGACAAAAATGCTCCAGTGGACCAGATAGGTGTCCAACCCGCGCTCTTTCGCCATCCGGAAGATCTCGCGGTAAAGACGCTGCCACTGGGCGAATTCTTTATCCGACCATGGGCTCGCTTCGGGGAAGTTTTTCGGCTGGATCATGAACGTGAAAGGATGCAGATTCCACAGGCTGATGGCGTTGAAACGGTTCGCCACCATCATATCCAGAAACGACTCCCAATAATCGAGATCCCGTGCAGTCTCGTAATGCTGGTCCAGCGCCGAACTGGGCCGGTAGGTTTCCCAGGGCAGATTGTATTTGATCCCGCGAAACGCCAGATTCGGGCTCTGCTCGGTGGATTCCACCGCTGTCAGCGGCGTGCCATTGCGCAGCGTTTCGGCCAGTGCGAGCGCGCCATAGATCAGTCCCCGGTGGTCGCCTCCATAGACGCTCGTGACCCTGTCCTCGGGCACAATAGCAAAGGCTTCAGAACCCAGCCTCTCTTCATGCACCGACAGACTGATCAGATGATCGTAACCGCTCCGATCCGAGCCGAGCTCATAGCCCTGCTCTTCCAGGGCCTCACCCAGCTTGCGGGCGGCATAGGCCTCCTGCGGCACCGTCTCGTCGTAGACGAGCGTCACCTCCTGAGCACAGGCTGCAGTAGCGTTCAAAAGAAAGAGGAGCACAAACGAAGGGAACAAGCGTTTTATTGTCATAAGTTTCAACCCTGCAGAACATGGCTCTACGTTACCCAGCCCGAAACATATAGTCAATAGAACCACTTGGGTGACGCATTCCGCCCGCCTCCACCAAAAGAACAAGCGCCCGGCCATTTTCGGGGTATTAATCAGTCCGACACTACGTAAAGACTGCTCTCAGACAGCTTGGTGAGCCAGTTCCTGAAGACGGTCCGTGAACAAGTTGGTTGATCCACTAGTGACCAGAAGTTGTTGCTTGGCGCGCGTCATACCGACATATAGCAACCGTGTCTCTCGGGGCATATCATCCTCTCCGTCTTTCAATGCCCCGACCCCACTTAAAATGACCGTATCAAACTCCAGGCCTTTACTGCTCTGACGAGTCAATAGCGTCACCTTCTCATCCGCCGGATTGTAAGTTTTCTTGTGAACGGACGATTTTAGCCAAGCGGCGGGAACCCCAGCTTGGTCCAACGCCGATTTGAGCGCTTCACCTTGGTGATGGTGTGCGTAGATAATGGCGATACTACTTAGTGGTTTCCCGCCGCTACGCCATTTGTCGACGCAGCGAACGATGTACTGATATTCATCCGCAGCCCTCTTGAATGGTCTGTAAACCGGCTGAGGTCCACTTGCACCCGCCACCTCTGGCTGAATTAGCGGTACATGATCGTCATCGGCGTCTTGGGCCTGCAGATACTCTTTGGAGAAATCATAGGCAAAGGTCAGTATTTCTCGGGTGTTTCGGTAGTTGAGCTTGAGGATCGTAGTGCGGCCGCGTGCCTGGATGCCCGCACTGGATAACGGAAATCCGAGTTGTCGTCGGCTGTAAATCGCCTGCGCATCGTCGTACAGCAGGAGCAATGAATTGGTATCGGGATCGATCATCTGAACCACCAGCTTTAACCACTCCGGCTCAAAGTCATGGCCCTCATCAATCATCAGAGCACCGTACTGCGCACGAGGAATATCCCCCCTCTCCACCCCGGCGATCACGCTGGTTACCTGCCGCTCCCAAAGGGGTCTGGCGCCTTGTTCGGTATCCACATGGTACGTTTTCAACTGAAGGCCGCACCACTCGTGAAAGTGATAAACCTGAACCTGTTCATCAATACCCCGCTCTGACATAAACGACCTGAGCCGCGCCGCCAACGCAATATTGAAACAGAGCACGAGAATGGGCTTGCGGGTCGCTTGAGACAAATGCAGACAACGATAGCCGAGAATCAGGGTTTTTCCGGAGCCCGCGACACCGTGAATGACTCGATGTCCGTCCCCAAGACTTTTTGCCAATTGCTCCTGTTGAATATCCATCACCCGGACAATTTCCGGGACGAGAGTCTGACTAACGTTCGACGCACTATCATGCTCGTCATCCGGATCGTCATCAGAGTCTCCGAACAGGTCCTGTTGCGGCGCATTGATGCGCACTTCGGGAAAGAGGTGCCAGCGGATTCGGTCAACCTGAGGAAGGGAAAGCTTCTCACCAAAACTGTACTCAAACATGCCCCAGAGCCGACTCTGAAATGCTTCCGCCTCAACGGACTCGGTCATCTCATCCTTACAGATCACTCTGTGAGCCGGCAGCACCAGCTCCTGATGATCTTCCGGCAACGCTTTGTTCCACTGCTGTCGAGTGATATTGGTCAGGACCACGCCGTAACCATAGGGGCAACACAGTCGGCCTTGATAACGGCCCTCGGATTGTCGAAGCTGAGGGTCAGTTTTCAGTACATTAACGGTCGTCTGGGCATACTGCCTGGCCTGCTCCAGGGGATTGCTCACCACATCCAGACCATTTTGAGTCTGCAGCGTCACCCGGTCTTTGCTGATCTTCTTCAGGGTCGCCAACTTCCAGTCTTTGATCTCAAGAAACAGCAGTCCTCGGGACGGGTGAAGAATAATGAAATCCGGGTATCGTCTCTGACGGCCAACAGGGATGTCGTACCAGACGGTATAATCATCTTCGAGAAGCGCCTCCAGGCGACGTCCGAAGCGACGCTCTCCCGTTGTCATACCTCTTATGGTGCTCAGGCTTGGAATGATTGCTGCCATGCTGCCTCCATACTGATCCTGAAGGGCCCATCCCCTCCTCTCTCTAGCTTGAGAGCTTAGCCCAGATTGGAAAGTCCGGCTATTTCAGCCGTTGAAAGGCAATAGTATTTCTATTGAACAACCGCTGCCGATAGCCAGCATAATCAATAACAATATTGCATAATTAATCATTTTGAGTCTATAGTGGTCACCCGATTTTAGAATGCGCCTTGAACCCAGCAAGGCAGGCATGCCAATAAAGAGATACACCACTATGACCAAACCGGGAATACCCCTCCGATTCGCCCAGATTGCACTGCTGCTCCTGTCATTTTCCTGCTTCGCCGAAGAGCTGCGCCCCCAGACCCTCTTTATTGCCGGGGACTCCACGGCGGCGTCCTACCAGAACAAGGACCACCAGGGCTGGGGCGCCACCCTGCAGAGCTTTCTGGATGAGGACAAAGTGGTCGTGGATAACCGGGCGCGGGGCGGTCGGAGTAGCCGGACGTTCATTACCGAGGGGTTGTGGCAGTCTCTGATCGAGGACGTCGAGGCCGGCGATCTGGTGTTGATCCAATTCGGGCACAACGATGCCGGGGCGATCAATGACGACAGCCGGGCGCGGGGCTCTCTGCCCGGTCTGGGTGATGAGCAGACCGACATCGCCAACCAGGTGACCGGTAAGGACGAAACGGTGTATACCTTTGGGCACTATATTCGTCAGATGGTGGCGGACGTGAAAGCCAAGGACGCCACGCCGATCCTTTTGTCGATGACGGTCCGTAACCGGTGGGAACATGACCGTGTTGAGCGTCGCCACGGTCGTTACGGTTACTGGATGCACCAGCTCGCCTGGGAGCTGGACACCCCGTTTATCGATGTCACCAACCCGGTGGCGGACAAACTGGACCGCCTCGGTGCTGAGAAAGTGGCCGAGCTTTACCCGAAAGACCATACCCACTTTAACGATGCCGGCGCCGAGCTTCATGCCGAGACCATCGTATCGGCGCTGAAGGGGCTACGCCCCACCCTCGCTTCAGACCTGTACTCCGCTAAAGGCCGCGAAGTGAATGCCTACGATTGGACGTTTCTGCGCCTGCCCGTGATCGCCCACCCCGAGAAGACCAGCATTTTTATGGTCGGCGACTCCACCGTGCGCAACGGCTGGGGCGATGGCGCCGGTGGTCAGTGGGGTTGGGGTGATTTCATTGACGATTACCTGAGCGCCGAGGACTACAACTTTGTCAATCGCGCCATCGGCGGTTTCAGTAGCCGGACCTTTGTGACCGGCGGCCACTGGGAGCGAGCCCTTAATATGGCGCGCCCGGGCGATTATGTGGTGATCCAGTTTGGTCACAATGACTCCGCTCCCCTCAATGATGAAGAGCGTGCCCGGGGCACCATCAAGGGGGTCGGCGCCGCCGAGCAGGACATCGACAACCTTCTGACCGGCCAGCCGGAAACGGTTCACACATACGGTTGGTATCTGCGCAAAATGATTGGCGATGCCTATGCCCGAGGTGTGACCCCCATTCTCGCCACCCCGGTGCCCCGGAAAATCTGGGACGACAGCGGAGAGCAGATTGCCCGCCCGGACGACAGTTATCCCCAGTGGGCTCGACAGGTCGCGGCGGAAAGCGGCGTCGCGCTGATCGATCTGCACGAGCTGGTCGCCGACCGTTATGACGAGCTGGGGCCGGAAAAGGTCGAAGCCTTTTTTGCCGACAAACACACCCACACGTCCCGCGACGGTGCCGAGCTGAATGCCAAAATTGTCGCCCAGGGGATCGAAGGCATTCTGTAACGGCATCACCAAGACACCGAACGGATCAACCACAGGAAGACGTTTTATGCTGAATTTGGGCCTGAGAGCACACGACTATGGTCAGGGTACACCCGCGGAGATTGCGGCAAAGCTCGGGCAATACGATGTATCCTGCGTGCAGCTCGCACCCGCCAAGTCGTTTCCGGTCCTGGCAGAACAACCCGGACAGCTGACCCCGGGGTTCGCCAACCATGTGCGCGATGTCTTTGCCGCACAGGGGATCAACATCGCCGTGCTGGGCTGCTATATCAATCCGATCCACCCGGACCCGGACACCAAAGAACAGGCGCTGCAGCGCTTTGAAGAGCACCTGCGCTTCGCCCGTGACTTCGGCTGCGCTATTGTCGGTACCGAGACCGGCTCCAAGAACGGCGATTGTAGCTATCACCCCGACAGCCAGAAAGAAACCTCGTTTCTGGAGTTGGTCGATTCCGTCCGACGCTTGGCCGATACCGCCGAGAAATACGGCACCATTGTGGGTATTGAAGGCGTGGCACACCACCATACGGTACACAGCTACGAGAAGATGGTACGCATGCTGGAGCTGGTGGACTCACCCAATGTCCAGGTCATTTACGACCCGGTGAACTTTTTCCCGCTGGACCAGTGCCATCGACAACAGGAGCTGATGGACGAAGCCTTCAGGCTGTTCGGAGACCGTATCGTCGCGATACACAGTAAAGACTTCGTGATCAAGGATGGAATGAAGGAGGGAGACCTGCCCTCCGGCACCGGCGAAATGGATCACCGTTATCTGATGTCATTGATTAAGAAACTCAAGCCCGGCATTCATACCATTCTCGAGAGCACCAACCCTGAGAATGCTCAGGGTATTCTTGAGCACCTGCGAGAGTGCGCACGTTAAACCACTCCCCGGAGAGCGTGACGCCCCTGGGAGTGGCCAACCGATTGTGAGCCGTCAATTGCCTTCCGGCTTTTCGAACTGAAACACCGGACTGGCCGGTATGCTGACCGCACTCGAGGAGTCCGGCTCCGCGGGATCAAACGAGAGCACATCGTCACGCAAGTGATCGGCCAGTCCCGGCACCTTTTTCCGAATCTCTTCTACGACAGCGCGAGCCAACTGGTAAGCGCCGTAGGGATTGTGATGTGTATCGTCTTTCAGCGCCTGCTCCTGACCGGGAAAGGTATTGGCCGGATAATGCACAAAGGCCTTTCTGGAACCTGACTCTCCCAGAGCGGCGTAAAGCGCCAGGCTCATCTCGTGCAGATCGATAACCGGTACGCCCTGCTCTTCTCCGACCTGACGCACCGCGATGGCGAAATCGGTGAGAGTTTCAGCGGGCTTTCCTTCACTCCAGCGGCGACGCTCCATGGGTGTGACCAGCACGGGAATACCGCCCTTGGCACGTACCGCCTGAATGTACTCGCGCAAATCATCGGCGTAGGTGGTAAAGGGGCCTGCGCCCTCGCTCTGGTCTTTCTGATCATTGTGGCCAAACTGAATCAACAGGTAATCCCCGCGCTCCATGGTGCGAAAGATTTTCTCGAGACGGTTTTCCGCTTCGAAGCTGAACAGAGCTCGCCCCGACTCAGCGTGGTTGGCAATGGCGATACCCGGCTTGAAAAAAGCGGGCAACATCTGCCCCCAGCCGGCCCAGGGCTCGTTACGTTGATCCGTTACGGTCGAGTCCCCCGCCACAAAGACGGTAGTCGCCTCCGGCGCCGGTTCAATCGTCATTGCCGACACCGCCGCCGGTCTACCCAGAAATTCGATGGTCAAATGCTCATCCCAGTGCGCGATTATTGGTGGGCCTTGTTCGCGCGAGTTCAATGCAACACGGCGATCATCTCCCAGTGTCGGGCTCCTTCGATTGACGGTGAAGGTCGCCCTCGCCTGCTCTCCCGCATTGGTCGAAACCGAACGCAACATCAAGCGGCGTGCCTCGGCTTTTACGGTCGTCTGCGCAGCGGAATCGGGCGAGCCTAGTAGGAGGGTTACCTCATAGTTCCCTTCGGGCACGTCGACCGCAAACATAAATGCCTCGTCAGACACACAGGAATCTCCTCGCAGCGCCTCGTCCGCTGGCTCTGTCACTGTACACTCGGACGTCTTGGCGCTGGCAAAGCCGTAGCCCCGTTCGGGGGAGTAGCGCGTATCCGGGCCAATGCCGACGTAATCTTCAGCCACAGCGCCGGAGCCAAAATCGAATTTGTAAGAAGATGCGGCGGGTTTCGTTACCCGTGTTTCGGGAGGACCGTCATAGGAAGGTTGGAGCCCTCCGAAATCGATCACGATTTTATCCACTACGACACCCGCGTCCACCGCCACCAGGTGCAGCGTATGCCAGCCAGGCTCCAGTGCCTCCGGCAGCTCAAGCGTCGCTTCGGTGGCGTTGGACAGGACTCGCATTTTCCACTCTTCGCTATAGGTATCGAAGCCCTCGGTCACCGCGAGCGGCAGGGGTTCACCATCATCCACAGCCAGCGCTAGGCGCAGATCATTGCCGGGATCAATCGGATGCGTGGGCAGCAGTCGTACATGAACGGTCGCTTTGCCGCCGGTTGCAACGTGGAAACGGTAGCTCAGTCGGGGCGCACTGCCGGATTCGATATTCAGAGTGGAGGGCAACAGGGTGACGGCTGAACCGGTACGGCCCAGCCCTTCCACCGAACGCCAGCCACCGTCGGCCTGATCTTCGCGGCCGGTAAAGTGTCCGGCGTTGATGGACACTACGCCTTGCGATTCAAAGAAATCGCCCGCTTGCGCACCCGACGGTACGTCATTGGCTTCAAACCGGTTGTCGTCCGACTCCGACAGGGACTCCCACACTGCATCCTTTTGCGAGCCCAGGGGTGGAATGGGCTCGGGTTGGAAGCGTGGCCAATCGTCCGGGGATACCCCACCGGCGGTGAGAATATGCCGCCACTTGCCATTGGCCATCGCGTCATTGTATCGCTGCGTCAGTGCCTCGATCCGCTGCGCGGCCTCTTCGGCTTTGGCAAAGGTCGTTTCCGCGATCTCCGCGCCCCGGACATTCTGGCGACGCGCCAACTCCATCAGAAAGTAGCGCTCGTTGGCCGCAGCCGCCGCCCGGACCGGATACTCCACCAGTTGGTAAAAGGCATCCCGGGCGGTGCCCGGCAGGTCGTTCGCGACCCGCGCCGTCTCCGCCACCAGATCCTGATAGGCTTTCAGGCGATGATAAATCTCAGCGTCGGTCAGCTCGGTGGGTTGGTAGGGCTCCAGGGACAAATGCCACTGCAGATGTTCCGGTTTGCGCGCAAAGGCCAGGTGCTGGTGGCGCTTCCAGATGCCGGCAATCGCATGAGCGTATTCGGGCCCGAAGTCCCGGGCGGCCATATCCTGCAGAAATTGCATGGGTGCCTCGGGGCTGGTCCGATCCGCGTTCCAGGCGAGGTCGAGAAAAAATTCCGCACTCAGTTCGTGCGCTTTGAGGTCGCCCACGTTGGTCACCCAGAAGGACTCGGCCCCCTGTTCGTAAGCGCGGGTCATCTCCGACCAGACCAACGATACCGATTGGGAATCGAACCAGAGCCAGGACAAGGGTGAGCCCAGGTAAGACTGATGGTAATAGACGCCCAGACCGCCGGGCCGTGCCCGCTCTTCGGGTGTGGCATAACGACGCACATAACCAAAGTTGTCGTCCGGCCAGACGATAATCACATCGTCCGGCACGTCCAGGCCTGCGTTGTAATCCTTGAGCACTTCTTTATAGGGCACAAAAATCTGTGCCGCCTTGGTGGGATCACCATCGCCAAGATGTTTGGCCAGAAGACCGCGCTGCGCGTCAAACAGCGTTTCCAACACGTCCAGACGTTCTTCCTGGGATTCCGGGCCCATAATGCCGCTGTCGTGAATGCCGCGCATGCCCAGGGTCCAGAGGCTTTCGCCCGAACGGCGCTCCTTCACCCGCTCTTCCCAGTAATTCATGACGGTGTCACGGTGCGTCAGGAAGTTGTAATGATTTTTGGGTTGATCCCACTCACCAACGTTGTTGCGCAACATGGGCTCGGCGTGACTCGAGCCGACCACAATTGCGTAGTCGTCGGCCAGTTCGCTGTTCCCTTCCACTTGATGGAACGGCGTGGTACAGGGGTGCATGCCGGGCCAGAGAGCGTTGGCCCGCAGGCGCAGCAGCAACTCGAACACCCGCTCATAGATTTTCGGGCCGAGAGTGCCGGTATCCGGATCAAAGGTCTTGCGGGCCCAGGCACCGAGGCCCCAACATTCATCATTGATGAATATTCCGCGATAGCGCACCGCCGGCTCATCGATCGGTTCGCGAGCGGCGCTCAGATACAGTTCGTCCAGAGGTTGAACCGGCACATCCGCCCACCAGTACCAGGGCGAAACGCCGATACGACGGGACAGCTCATACACGCCATAGGCCACACCGCGTGGGTCCGCCCCCTCTACGGCCAACACCTGGGCACTGGAGGACAGCCGGAACGCTTCCCATCGATTCTCCAACGCCGGATGAATACCCACCCGGACATAGGGCGCACCGCCACCCGGCGGCCGGTGGCGAATGGCCGGGCGATGCCCAGTCACACGCTCAACATCGTCGGCGAAATCCTGAACCGCAATCCGGATCACTTCGGGCGCGTCACTGGCCACCACCAATGGCGCGGCATGATCATCCACCACCAGCGGAAACGCGGTGGATTGCAACGTTTCGGCCCCCTCCGGAGGAAGCGGCCGAATCTCGGCCGCCTGCACGATCAAAGGAAACAGTAGAGACAACAGTATGAGTCGCAGCCCCTTGGTCGTACCCGTTGAACGCGTAGTCATCTTTCGATCATCCATATTAATCCCGCTCCGGAACCTGCTCCGGCGCCTCCTCTCCGACCAATGCCATCACCTGAATCGCGGCAAGACCGAACTGGGACACCGCGTTGGTGGAGACCCCGCGCGCTTCGGTCACCGGGGATAGCACCTCGGGGGGCATGACCGTTTTGGTCGGATAGGGTGATCCGAACACCGGGATACCGGCCCGGCCGCTGAAGAATTCCTCCCAGGCACGTTCGGCCAGCGCCTCATCATTGAGCTTCCAGGCTGAGTAGGCGGTCATTCGCGAATGCGCCTGCCCCAGGTTCAGGTTTCGTTCATAAGGCTGGCCGATGATCTCGGCCTTCTCGTCCCGAGGGGCATTATAAAAGCGTCCATATTGAATAAACGCCTGCTCATACTCCGGCACATCGAGCAGTTGGATCAGTTCTGCGTTGATTTCGACACCGCCGAACACCATGGACAAATGGGAGACGGACACGCCCTCCCCGATCCGGTAAAACTGCCCGGTCTCCGGATCCAGTGCCGCACTGCCGACCAGCATTCCATGGTCAAAGTTGCCAACGCTGCGCATCGCGGTGACCAGTTTGTCTCGATAGGCCGGCTCACCGGTGCGCTCCCACTCGGTCAGCCAGGCGGCGGCCACCGAACTCCAGTCGGTCCCCAGGCCCATCATCATGGAATAGGGTTTGCCGGAGAAGTCGGGCGTCGGACGATTCAGTTTGCGCAGCGGAGGCACGTCCAACAGGCGCCGTTCAGCCCCGAGCAGAGAACGCATCAGGTCACCGGTGCGCTCATCCGCCGTCAGGAAGTAATAGAAGCGACGGTTGGCGGGCGTACTGATGCGCAGTTGTTTGGCGCTGTCGCCCCAGTGCTTGACGTTGTGGCGGGAGCCGAGCCCCTCAAACCGTCCCAGATGGTACACGTCGACCTCTCCGGTGTGGCGGGTCATCGCCTCGGCCATCTGGAAGACGTCGGCACGGCCGGTGCGCAGAAAGGAATACCATAGCCAGATGTCGGGGGAGAGCTCGGAGTTGGCCCAGGCATAGCCACCCACGTCGTAACGCCAGGTATGCCGGTCGTGATCATAGGTATGCATCACATCGCCGTAGTCCCAGAAGCCGTACCAGTTATGTTCTTCCACCTGGGTCAGATAATGATCCAGATAAAAATCCACCTGATCTTCAATCGCGGCTTTGGCGGGGGTGGAGCGATCCGGCAGATCCCAGAGGGCGGCACCGAACACGCCGGCCGCTTCATAGTCCTGGGGACGGGCAACCATCTGCGGTGGCTGGGCCAGCGTTCGGGCCAGCTCAACCGTGGTCTGGCGGTCCGGCGTGGCCGGTAAGGCCCAAAGGCGCAGCTCGCTGGTGCGGGCCACGCCGGTGGCATGGTCAAAGCCCGGTTCGTAATCCTCGTAGGTCACGTTCAGAGCATCGAGCTGCTTCTCGTGCGTATCCAGCCCCATACCATCGTGATAGAAGCGCATATCCATGGCCCGACCTTCGGGAGCCCATAACCATAGGGTGACTTCGGCCTCGTCCGAACGCGCGTTGCGAATATCGAGCTGAGACGAATGACTCTGCCAGAAATCCCGGATACCAAACGCCACGCCGCCCTTCGGGCTACCAATATAACCCAACCCGCTGGATCGGGTGCCCTCGGCGGAATCCAACCAGGACAGGCCGGGCTGGGTACGTTTGCGGATTTCAAACGCATCGGCGCTCAACTGAGAGAGGGTGTAATCACCAAAGGCGGGAATCATCTCGAGACGATCCGACACACTGGTCGCCCATTCACTCAAGGGCGGAGTTGCGCGCCCTTCAATCTGTGCCTCGCGAACCGCCTTGCCCGGGTCGCGACGCAAGCCGGTGATACCGCGAACCGCTTCACCGAAAAGGCCATCGCCTTCACCGGAAAAGCGCACGTGCCGATCATGCAGCGGGCCGTCCAGCGGCGCATCAAAGCGGACGCCCACACCCCGTATAAAATCGGTCTTCTGGTCACCGTCGTAAATCATGGTGTGCACCATGCGCACCGAGTCATCGCCGGCGTAGAAGTAAAGACGCACCACAAAGGGAATCCAGGCACGGCCGTTCTCTCCGACATGCTTACCTTCCAGCTTGACCACCGCGCGCACCGGTCCACTCTGCTCAAGGGTCACCTGGTCGAGCTGTCCGGTGAAGGACTCTACCGTTAACGGCTGCCCTACTTCAGGTTCGGCCTGATTCTGAGACAGAATAACGAGACGACCATCGTTCAATGTCTGCCGGTTATCGCGGGTAATGGACTGAATCAGACGATCACCGGACCTGGCAATCACCGCCTGAATCACGCCGGTGTCCACACGGATGGAACCGTTGTTCTCTACAATCAGTAAGGACTGTTCGGACCTCACCGCGTCGCCGGGCGTCAACGTCAGTGCACCGACATTCAACTCAAGCGGGGCAATCGCATGTCCGGTCCATTTCACGGAGCCATCGGGCCAATAGGCCAGCGGCCAACTCTGTACGGGCAACGATGTTCCGGATTCGGATTCAAGAGTGAATTCGCTGGCGGCGTCCACCTCGCCCTGCGGCCAGGGCGTACCCCAGGTCGCACCTACCGCGTCGCGGTCCGTGCTGTCGTTCAGCCACTGCACCTGCACCTCCGGCTCGGCCTGAACGGAACAGGACGACGACAATAAGGCGACGGCAAATAGGGAAATGAGTCTGGAGTGTTTCATGGTCTCGGGGATCCTGTTATTGGTGTTCTCTCACATGTTTTTAGTGCATTCGCAAACAACGCTACTGATTGATTGCCACGGAAATATCGCTCAGACTGGTTCCGGCCAACCTCACGTACAGTTCGCCCGCTTCATCATCGAAGTACCAACCGGCTTGTGACTGGTTTTTCTCGTACTCAACGGGGGAGCCAAAGACGCGAAGAGGATTGGCCCCTTCCACAACAGACTCCGGGGGACCGTCGCGGCGAACTTTCAGTGTGTAGGTACGTTCCGGCAGCTCGTAATCACCACGGGGGGCCTCAATGCGGATCAGGGTTCGATTCGACTCAGCCTTGACGCTGATATCGGTGATGGCGTAAACACCGGACAGGTACGCCTTGCTCTTACCATCATCATCGTAGATCGGGTACGAGGACTCGCCTCCGGGAAATATTTCCAGGGTGAGGTTTTCCGCTGTTTCCTGGCCCACGTTCATCACTCTCTGTTGAGGAAGAATGCCACCGGCCTTGACGAAGATGGGCAACTGGTCCAGCGGGGTGACAATGTTGTGATAACGCTGGCCCTCATAGGTCTCACCACTCCAGTAGTCATACCAGGTGCCCTCAGGTAGATAGACGACTCGCGTTTGCGCGCCCTTGGTAGTCACCGGGGCAATCAACAGATTGCGGCCAAACAGATACTGATCATCAATGTCGTGGGTATTCTCATCCTCCTGATACTCCAGCACCAACGCCCGCATCATGGGCATACCGGTCCGGTGCATCTGATAGGCTTCGCTGTAGATATAGGGAATAAACCGGTAACGCATGCGATCGTACTGCTTGAAAATCCGCTCGGCCTCTTCTCCATAACGCCAAGGCTCCTTGTAACCGGGGTGATCCATTCCGAACAAATGCGCGATGGGGCTGAAGAGCCCAAACTGGGTCCAGCGGATATAGAGCTCGGGATCCGGGTCGTGCTCGAACCCGCCCATATTGTGCGACCAGTAGCCCACCCCCGACAGGCCCATATTGAGCCCGGCACGAATGACCGGCTTGAAGTACTGCCACTCGCTCGGCCAGTCGCCCGCCCAGAGATAAGGGTAGCGTTGAATACCGGCGTAGCCTTCCCGCGTCAGGTTGAAACCGCGCATCTGATTGTGTTCACTGAATTTCTCAAACGGCGCCTTGGCGTAGGCCAATGGAAATAGGTTGTGCAGGCGCTCGGCTTCCGGCCCGGTCGGTCCGGTCTTGTCACTCTCATTCGCCTTGCGTCCAAAGGCACTACCTTCATCGGTCTTGAAGAACATGGCGCCCTGGGAGGCCACCTTCATGGCGCCGTGCTCCCACCACCAGTCCACCGCGTCCGGGTCAAAAAAGTTGACGAACTCGCCGGTATTATTGGGCTCGGGATAGACCATCCCCGCATCCCGTGCCTGATCCAACAGCTTGTACTGCCTGCCATTGTCATAGCGTGGCCGGACGTGCACGCCCACCATGCTGTAACCCATGTCGTAGAGCTGATCGAACATGGCTTCCGGGTCATCGAAGGTTTCACGCCATTCAAACGTCGTAGCGCCACTGCCGCCCTGCTCACCGAACATCCGCCAGGTGGAATCCAGATGAATGATATCCACCGGGATTTCCTTTTCACGGAATGTCCGCCCCAGATTGACCACGTAATCGGTGGAGGTATGCTTCTCATAGCCCCAGGTGCCGCCACTGTAAGTCCCGACGTGCAGACCATGAGCCGGTTTGGGTAAGAGTGGTGACTTGCCGGTCACAGCGGTATATTGGTCCAGAAGCGCAGGAAAATCAGCGCCCGCCATGAAGTAGTAATCCAGCTCCCCGCCTTCCGCCTCAAATGAGTACACACCCGGTGTGGCGTGCCCCATATCCCAGCGGGAGGTATAGGGTGTATGGAGAAAAATACCGTAGCCGCGCGTGCTCATGAAAAACGGCACCGGGCTGTAGTTGGCTTCCAGAATATTGTAGGCCCCGATGATGTGGGGCCGACCCATGCCACGTCCGACGGTCAGCTCCAGTTGTTTTCCCCGCTGGTTGATAAAGTCCATACGCTGACCAAAACCAAAAACTTGCTCACTGTCCTGCAGCTTTTTGTGGACCGAGACACCCGCCACTTCCTGAGCCATACCCCCTACTTCAATCCGCTCGGTAGACAGCAGGGTTCCATCAGAGGCATAGAACTCCAATCGCAATGGCGATTTATACACACGGACGAGCAACTGCTTTGATTCCAGTTCGTAGAAATCAGCCTCCTCCGCGGTATTGATTACGACCGGCGGCCAATCCCGCTTGGTGACCATAAGTCCGAGCGCCGCGTTCTCGTCAAACTCCCGATCCCAACTGCTGCGCACACGCACCATGGAGGCGGTACAGAACTCGATCTGAACATCCGCATGCTCGGCGGAGATGAGCACTCTGTTGCCCTCCCTGACGGGCGACAATTGAACCGTGCCCGGGCCGAGCGCGTCCCGAGCTTTTGAGGATTCAGGCAACTCAGTAGCTTGTCTGTCAGTCGCCTGAGCAAAGGCTGCCAGACACAGGAGTGCCAGTAAGCAGTATTTCATGGGGTTTCCTCGTCCGTTATCGCTGGTTATATCGAGGGATGGGCTTTGCCCGTTATTGCTGGGGCAATTCGTAAACGCGGAAGTTTTTGTAGCGAAACTGGGTCCACTTCATCTGCCGGAAGCCGATTTTTCCGCTTCCCAGGGCATCGCCCGTATCGACACCGTCAACCATCGGGGCATTGTCCGTATAGTCGATCACCTTTCGATCATCGATATACAGTCGAATTCGCTCGCCCTGTTTCACCAGGGTGATTTCATGCTCTTGCATGGATTCGGTCGGAATGCCGACCTCGCCTTTCTGCAACAGACTGAAGGTATTGTTCTTGCGTAAGTTGGCATGGCCCCGGCCCGGGTTATGGGCGGCGTTGGCATAGTAGGAGATGTGGTAGCTCTTGATCTCGCCTTCGGTGTACTGGGTAAAGGTGCCATCCCGTTCCGGCAGCTCGGGCGAAAATATGTCCTGGCCATCAACCCCGATTGCGGCAAAAAAAACGATCACCAGCCCCGCTTCGTCATCCAGATTCTGCGCCTCCCAGCGGGCGATAAAGCTTTCCGGGAAATCCTCGGGGCACCAGAACACGTGATGGCCCTGCTCGCCCGGGCTGTGCATTTCCATCCACCCGTCTACGAAAGCGATTTCACCCGGGCCTTCCATCACCCAACCGGCCACCGATTCGGGATCGTCGAAGCTGGCCTGGTGGAGCAATTGACCCGGCTCGGGCAGAGAGTCCGCCGCAGAACTCGCCTTGCGCTCCGGCGATACCATGGAACAGCCTGCCACCAGGCACACCAGCAGCAGGGTCACCCATAAAGACCATGATCTATTGCTCATAGAGGCCTCACTATTCCAGGTAGAAGACGTTCTTGAGTGGCGTAGACACCGGGCTGTTGTCGGCCTCGGTATCCATGATATCCGCCATGTAAGCCCACCACTTCTGCATGATCTCGGTCTGGGGTAACTCGTTCATACCATGATCATCCGTGCGTTTGAGTACCCCAAACAACTGCAGCGTCTGCGGGTGTAGAAAGATGGAGTAGTCCGAAACACCGGCGGCCTTGAGCTGGGCCACCAGCTCCGGCCAGATTTCGTCGTGACGCTTCTCATACTCCTGCTCGCAGCCCGGTTTGAGCTGCATGACGAAAGCTATTTTTTCCATTGTCCAGTGACTCCAGAATGGCACTCGGGCTGCCTCCGACGGAAGCAGCCCGAGTGAAGGACGATCAGATGTAATAGTTCATGTATTCGACCAACAGCAGAATGGCCATGGACTGACCGTAGGGCATGGAGGTGAGGGGGATGTCCCGGTAACCCTGCAAGTCATCAAAGACCGGCGTGCCGAACGACACCTGCTGGAGCTCGCCGTCCGCACTGATATTATCCAGCACGGCTTTGACTGCCTTAAGGCCAACTTCTTCGTACTTTTTGTCGAGATAGCCTTTGCGAATGCCCTTCAGAATACCGTAAGCAAAGCCGGCGGCGGCCGAGGCCTCGAGGTAAGAGTCGGGGTCATCCAACAGGGTGTGCCACAGGCCGTCTTGGTGCTGGGTTTCCTCCAGCGCTTTGACCTGGGCTTCCAGGGTTTCCTCCAGGAACATACGCAGACCGTCGGTCTTTGGAAGGTCGAGCAATTCAATAAACTCGGGGATGGAGATGGTGACCCAACTGTTGCCTCGCGCCCACAGGGCATCGGCAAAGTTGTGGTTGCCATCAAAGGTCCAGCCGTGGAACCAGAGGCCGGTCTTCCGATCCGCCAGATATTTGATGTGCAACATGAATTGCCGCTTGGCCTCTTCCACATAGTGAGGACGGTCCAACAATAATCCGATTTTGGCCAACGGCATGACGCTCATCATCAGCGTATCGTCCCACAACTGCTGATAGTTCACTGAGTTGTAGACAATATGCTGAAGACCATTTTCCGTGGTCCGGGGCATATCCCGCATGACCCACTCCGCCCAGACATCCAGGTACGGGAGGTGGCTGCGCTCTCCGGTACGCTCATGCATATAGGCGAGGGTCAGGAACGGGGACATGGTGTTCACGTTCTTGGTGGGCGTACCTTCCTTAAGCCGGTCACTGAACCAGTCTTCAATGATCTTCCTGGGCTTTTCGTCGCCGGTAATGTCCCAGTATTTCATCAAGCCATAGAGGCCAATGCCGTGAGTCCACTCCCAGCCGGCCCAGCCTTTGGTATCAATCACCCGACCATCGTCTAGCTTGAGCAGGAACTCACCGGTTTCATCTTTGATGTTGACCAGATTATCGATCAACTTATCGATGGTGTTCCGGACCTGGGCGTATTCGATGTTATGTGCAACAGTTGGCATACTTCTTAAAACCTCTAGCGTATGAATCAATAAAAAACGTTTTCGGTATTATAGCTCGTCGGCGATCAGCGCCAGGTTCTGGATGGCCGCCAATCCCCATTGCGACGCGTCATTGGTCGATAACCAGGGCGCTTCCACCACCGGGTTGAGCACTTGAGGTGGTTTCACCTCCAGAATCGCCTGAAAATCACCGGTCCACTGGCGAGCAAATTCCTGGGGTAGCTGAAACTCCTGCCAGGCGCGTTTCGCCAGTGTGGCGTCACCTTCCTGAGCGGCCGCGTAGGCGGTCAAGCGCGAATGCGGTGCTTCCAGATGCGTGCCAAAGGCACGCCCTACCGCCGCCACTTTCTGTTCATCACTGGCATTGTACAGGCGGCAGTAGCGCAACCACGCCGCTTTGTATTCGGGCACATCAAGCAGTTGAATCAGCTCGGCATTGATTTCCACCAGCCCGAACACCGAGCTCAGATGCGAAACCTCAATGTCACCCTCCGGGGGCGCCAGGAGCTTTTTCGTGTCGGCATCAAAGCCATAGGTACCCGCAAAGAAGCCGTCGGGATGACGACCGATGGTGCGCATGGCGCTTACCAGTCGATCCCGATACTGGTCATCCCCGGTCCTTTCCCAGGCGGTGAGCCAGTTGGCCGCGACCGAACCCCAGTCGGTGCCCACCTGCAATCGATCCGGGCCGGGGACCGGCTCGCGGTTTGGAAGCTTTCGGGTGGGATCGACACGGCGCAAAGCTTCACCGGCATCAATCACTTCATCAAGCACATCCGCCGTCCGGTCATCCCCGGTAAGGAAATAGTAGAACCGTCGATAGGCGGCGGTACTGATCCGCAATTGCTTGGCGCTACAACCCCAGTGCTGAACGTTGTGTCGAGTGCCCAACCCTCGGAATCGACCGAGGTGATAGATGTCGACATCCCGGGTATGCCGGGTCATCGCTTCGGCCAGCCGGAAGGTGTCGGGATCGCCGCTACGCAGGAAGGAGTACCAGAGCCACAGGTCCGGCGAGAGCTCGGAGTTGTCCCAGGCGTACCCGCCAATGTCGTAGCGCCAGACATGGCGGTCCACATCGTAGGTGTGCATCACATCGCCGTAATCCCAGAATCCGTACCAGTGGTGCTGATCCACCTGTCGACAGTAATGCTCGACCTGCCAGGCCAGGCGGTCTTCGATCTGTTTTTTGCGGGTCGAGGAACGATCCGGCAGGCTCCAGAGAGCACCAAAGACACCGGATTTCAAATAGTCCTCAGGGGCGGCAACCACCTGCGCGGGTTTGCTGATTTCCTTCGCCCAGTTCACCGTCTCCGTGCGCGAGGGCGTCGAGGACAGCACACACAGGACAAAGTCCGTGGTCCGCGCCACACCGTAGGCGGTATCGAAGCCGGGTTCATAATCTTCGTAAGTGATTTTCAGCGCATCCAACTGCTGCTCGTAGGTCTCTTGCCCCATGCCATCGTGATAGAAGCGCACATCCATCGGTGGCGCCTCGGGCGACCAGAACCAGAGCGTGGCTTGCGATACGTCGCGCCCGGCGTTGCGGATATCCACCTGAACCGGGTGCAGTTGCCAGAAATCCCGCATCCCGAACAGTACGCCCCCGGAGGCTCCACCCACATAGGCCACGCCGCTGGCGCGCCGGCCCTGATCGGCATTGATCCAGGCGTGGCCGCTCTGGGTGCGCTTTTTGATGGTGAAGCCGTTGGCATTCAGTTGCGACAGCGTGAAATCATTCCACACCGGCACATAGTGCAGCAGGCCACTTACCCTCGGGTTCCATTCACTCAAGGGCGGCGTTTTGCGCCCGGCAAGCTGTGCGTCCCGCACGGCTTTGCCCGGGTCCTGACGAAGCCCGGTAATGCCTTTGGGTGACTCGGCCCAGAGGCCGTCATTCTCACCCACAAAGCGCACATGGCGATCATACAGCTCGTCGCGCTGGAGCACGTCAAAGCGTAAACCCAGACCGCGGATAAAATCTTTCTGGTCATCCAGGTCATAGATGAAGGTATGACTGATTCGAAGGGACTCGGCGCCGCTGTAAAAGTAGAGTCGGACCGTGAAGGGCAACCACTCTTTTCCGGACTCCGCCTTGTGTTTGCCTTCGATTTTGACAACGGCACGCACCGGACCCTCCTGCTCGATCGTGACCCGATCCGTTCGGGACTGGAAGGTCTCCACCCGGGAGACCGGCTCACTCGGGTCTACCTGATCCTGCACGAGACCCACCAATCTAGCGTTCCGGGCGACCATCGCATAACCGCGAGTCATTGAGCCAATCAGGTAATCCCCCGAGGTGGGTACCGATACCTTGAGCCGACCGGTGTCGACCTCAATGGCGTCCGCTCCGGAGGTCACACGAACGGGCCACTCCGGCGCAGCGTTACGACCTTTGGTGACCTGGAACTGCTTTCCGAGCGCGACGCCCGCCGGCACGGCGTGGGCCGTCCACTTGATACTGCCATCCGGCCAGTAAGCGGTAGGCCAACTCTGCAGGGGCACCTGGCGTCCATCTTCTGTGTTCAGACAGAGTGAGTCATTGACGGAGAGTTCACCCTCGGCCCAGGGCTGACCCCAGGTGGTACCGGCTTTGGCCGCCGGTTCGTCTCCTTCAAGCCAACTTAAATGACCCGCCTGGCGCGTCGGCACCAGGGAGGATCCGGAGGTGGCACAACCGCTGGACAGGGCTTGCAAAGTCAGGGGGAGAGAGGCGGCCACACCACCTCTCTTAAGAAACTCTCGTCGATTCATTGCAGGAGCACTCTAACGTTGATCTGCGTTCGTCTTATCGTTGTCAGGCCGCACAGGCCCCACCCTCTCATCCACGAAACGTTATCACAACCGACGATTATTGACAATATTTGATTTATAATGACTTTTTGTGATTCCTGGGCTACCCTTTTGCCCCCCCAATGATGATGCCAGATTCAGGGTTTAACCATGTCCTACCGCAACAATCATTACACCCACATTCATGACACCTGGGACGACGCGCTTGCCAACCGGCTCTCGCCGCTGGAGGCACTGGTGTATCGCTCAAACCGGCTTGGCGAGGATCACCGGATCACCCCGACCGGCGGCGGCAGCACCTCACTGAAGGTTATTGAAAAAGACCCGGTCAGCGGTCAGCCCGTGGAGGTCATATGGATCAAAAGTGCCGGGACGGATCTGAAAACCTCCCGCAGAAGTCAGTTCTCTCCTCTGTACCAAGAGAGGCTGATGGCTTTGAGGCACCACTATCAACGGTTACGCCGCGCAAACACTCGGCCCACGGCCAGCGAGCCCTTCAAGGCCGCCACATTCAACCGGGCCGCGCCGGCCCCTTCCGTGGACACGCCGCTACACGCATTGATGCCCTACGCCCACGTCAACCACATTCATCCGTGTGCGGCGATTGCCGTGGGGGCCTGTAAAAACTCCAGGGCGCTGACGCAACGCATCTGGGGCCACACTATGCTCTGGGTACCCCGGGCACGCCCGGGCTTTGAGCAGGGCATCCCTTTGCAAGCGGCCTGGAATCGTAACCCCGACGCGAAAGGTGCGCTATTGGCCGGTAACGGCATCGCCACCTGGTCCGATGACAACAGACTCTGCTACCGACAGACGTTGGACATCATTGAGGCGGCATCCCGCTACATCGCCGCACGGGACAAGGGCGATAAAACCTTCGGCGGTCCGCGCCATAGCGACCTGAGCGCCCCGACGCGACAGAATGTCCTGAAGCGAATTCTGCCGTTTCTGACCGATCTGATATCCGATGGAAACCCGGTGGTCGGGACTGTGGAATCAGTGCCAGAGGTGATGCGCTTCGTCAACTCAGTCGATGCTCCCCGCCTGGCAGCCAAAGGCGTCGCCTGCCTGCATCACCTCAGACACACCAAGCTGAAACCGCTGTACATTCCCTGGAACCCTGAAGGCGATACCCTGGAGACACTCAAGCAGAAGCTCGAACAGGGCGTTGCCCGCTACCGGGACACGCGTCGCGGCCGGGCCGGTTCCAGCACCCAAGGCGAAGTGCCTGCGGTCTGCCTGATACCCGGTGTCGGATTGATTGCCTTGGGTCAAAGCAAAAAGGGCTCTCGCCTGACGGCGGAAGCCTATCAAAATGCCATTGAAGTCATGCGCTGTGCCGAGGCTATCGACGCCTATGTGGGCTTATCAGCGCAGGAAGCCCAACTTCTGGACAGCCTCTGAAGCGACACGGCTCATCGATCCGCTTGAGCACGAAACTAATGCAACACAAAAAAAAGGGCCAGACTGACGTCCGGCCCTTTTTTTTGTGTTGACGAACTGGGGCGAAAACGCCCCAGAGCTCCGCGATTACGGTGTGCAAGCAATCGCTTGCGGAGCGTTTTCCGTGGTCAGCGCATTGATGTACAGGTAGTCGACATTGCCCAGACCGCCGCCGGAGCCGGCGTACAGGGTAATATCGGTCTCGCCTGACTCAAGCTCGAGATCAACACTGGACTCCATCCAGGTATCCCAGGCCGAGGTGGACTCCATATCGATCTGGGCCACGCCAATCTGGCTGTTGATATCCACACGGGCGAAACGGTTATCCCCCGCACCGTTGGCGTAGCGAACCAGCAGACGGTAGGTGCCCGCATCCCGAATGTTGACCTTGTAGGTGATGTACTCACCTTCGGCGTTATCGGTATTGGAGAAACCATCGCCCTCAAAGCCGGCCCAGTTGCTCTCGATCAACCCATTGGACATCTCGCAATAACCATCTTCGTTCTCGTTGATGGTCAGACTGGTTGTACTCGGGTTTTCCTCATAGACCAGCTCCGTGGAGGGCTCGCCGACAATGACATCGCCATTGGCCATGGTGACCCGCATGAAGTACCAGTAGGACTGCAGTTCCACCAGACCCTCGTACTCGGCGTACACACCGCGCAGCTCCAGACCTTCGGACACCACCACGGTGGCACCTTCAGCGGACGCCTGGGTGTTGCGCAGGATTTCGATCTGGCTGATCTCGCCCTGGAAGTTTTCCAGGTTCCAGTCGATGCGAATACCACCATCTTCCAGACGCGTGAGGATATTGGTTTCCGGCTCAGGCAGCTCGAACAAAACTTCACCTTCCGGATCAGTATTGACCACTGTGCCATCCTGCAGAGTTACCTCGAAGGAGTACCAATAGGTTTCATTCTGAGTAAAACCGTTGTCGCCACCGGTGTCGCGCAAGCGACCGTCAAACGCTCTGACATCTGCACGCACCAGCGTTTTTCCGGTCAGCGAATCACTGGTGTTACGGTACAGATCAACACTGGCAATGTCCTGACCAAAGTTCCACAGCTTCCAAGTCAGATTGATGGTGCCCAGCGCCGGGTCAAGCTCGGCTGACAGGTTGGTGACATTGCTCTCCAGACCAAAACCGAAGGGACCAACGATCTCCGCACTGGCGACCTGCTTGAACATATACCAGTACCCCTGGCCTTCGATAAAGCCACCCTCAGGCCCAGCATCTTCAAAGCAGCCCTCGTAGATCACCGCTGGATCGCTGATCGGGTAGATCCGCGAGCGGCCACTGGCCTGGTTCTGATCGTTGCGGTACAGCTCATTATAAGTCGCACCGGGCGCAACGTTCTCAAGGTCCCAACATACTGTCATGACACCATCGGCATAGGTAGCGCTCAGGTTGGAGGCTTCTACCACCAGGTTTTCCCCAAAGGCTGGAGCCGCGTCAATGATATTACCCTCTACCGTGGTCAGCTCCACCCAGTAGTAGTACTTACCACCTTCTTCTGTGTCGCCATCGGTCCAGGTTTTTGCGTCCGGGTTAACCTCTGCGTAAGCCATAGAAGGTTTTTCTGGCACATCCTCGACATCATCGGTCTCAGCGCGATAAATATAAATATCGCTCAACACGAGGTCGGTCACCCAAGTGAGGTCGACGTAGTTGTTGGAACTGGCCGCCTCGACACGGGGAATCTGCGTGGATGTCAGTCGTGTCTGATAGGGACCATCAATACCGGCGATTGCATTGCCATCCAGATCGGTGGCTTCAACCCAGTAATAGTAGGTCACATCCGGGCTGGCTGAATCGTCAACGAACGATGTCTCACCACCTTCGGCCACACCCACACTGGTCGCGGAATCGCGCGCATCGGATTCACTCCGGAACACTTCAAAGGAGTCGAGCTCCGCGTCACCGGGAATCACCTTGACCAGAACATTGTCATTATTGCCCTGGACGACAGCGGCACTGACAGGCTCGGCCGGGACCGCCTGGGTTTTGAACTGCGGAAGTTCCTTCACAATATGATCGTACAGCTTCATATCCGAACCCATATAGAAGCTGGGGTGCGGAGGCTGATTGTAACCAACGTTCTGCCACGCAATGGCAGTACGATACTGACGATCATGCATCAGAGTGGGCAAGCGGACATCGGTGGGAATATTGCTTGAGTAGACCATCAACCGGGTGCTGGCCTCATTGGCAAACACCACCTCTTCACGCCAGTCGCCCAGCAGGTCGGCGGACAGGGCGGGGGTCGCCTTGGTGCCATTGTTGGACACCGCCAGACCATTGGCGAAGGTACCGGCATTCAGCAGAGGCTCTTCCACCAGCATGGACTCAGGGTTCCACTTGGTGATTTCGGTACCATCCAGCATTTCGCGGCTGAGGTCGCCGTCCCACCAGACCATAAAGTTCATGGCCGGCTTATTCTCGGAAATGACGGTACCATCGGACGCCATCAGACCACCGCGAGAACCCCAGCTCTCCAGACCTGGATAATTCGGATCGATATCCCCGGTCACGCCGCGACCGACATCATCGCCCTCGCCATTGCTTGGCTGTGAAATCAGGATTTCACCGGTTTCGGCATCATGGACCTCCACACCAAAATTGCCATCCTCGGTAATGTAGGCGCTGGAACTTTCGTGAACCATGAAAATTTCCAGACCGGGATTATCCGGAATGATATCTGTGACGTGAAGTGCGTCACCGTGTCCGAGTCCAGTGCTGTACAGCGGAGTACCATTGTCATCCAGGGTAGCCGCGCCGAAGATGATTTCATCTTTGCCGTCGCTGTCGACATCGGCCACACTCAGGCTGTGCGCGCCCTGTCCTGCCAGACTTGGCCCAGACTCATCCTCAGCCGAGTCATAGACCCAATTCTGAGTCAGGGTGCTTCCATCGAAGTTGAAGGTCGCCACCACGGCACGGGTGTAATAGCCGCGAGACATCACCAGACTCGGCGTCTGACCATCCAGGTAAGCAACACCGGCCAGGAAACGGTCGACCCGGTTGCCGTAGTCGTCCCCCCAGATTGCGTTGATATCTTCTCCGCGAGGTGGAATATAATCAACGGTACTGATGGCTTCACCGGAAATGCCATCGAACATGGTCAGATACTCGGGACCATCCAGAATATAACCACCATCGTTGCGATAGACGGCTTCGGCGTCGCCAATCACGGTACCGCGACCGTCAACAGTGCCATCGGCGGTCTTCATAGCCACTTCGGCGCGGCCGTCCTGATTAAAGTCGTAGGCAATAAACTGGGTGTAGTGAGCGCCGGCACGAATATTCGGCCCCAGGTTAATGCGCCAAAGGAAGTCGCCTTCCATCGTATAGGCATCAATGAGCACATCACCGGTTTTGCCGGACTGCGCATTGTCTTTGGCGTTGTCGGGGTTCCACTTGACGATCAGTTCATACTGGCCATCGCCGGTCAAATCAGCGGCAGAGGCGTCGTTGGCTGAGTAGCTGTACTCTTCTCCATCGACAAAGCCATTGGCCGGTTTGTTCAGGGGAATACTCAGATAAGACGTCTCCGGTGCGGCAACCACGGCCGAGACATCTTTCTGTTCGTCGTCAACCAGGGCCTCGATCTGATAGGTGTCCCCGGGCATCCCGTTGGGGTCTTCCAGGAAAGTGGGCTCTCCGGGGCGAACCGTCCGGAAGAACTCATCATTCTTATAGACGGCGAAGATAATGCGTTGCTCGTCCAGACCAGACCAGCGCCAACTCAAGACATTGCCCTCTTCCTCGCCGGGCATTACTACCAATCCGCGATCGAGGTATTCGACATTGGAGCTGCCGCTGGTGTCGCGCTCAGCATCGGTCAGTGGTGGAGCGTTGAAGGGCTCGGCCGGTGTGTACTCGTCATCACAGCCCACCAGCATCGTGGATAACAACACTGGCACAAGCGGTACCGCCAGTGCCCGTATTTTGCCTTTGGAGTAACTTCCGTCTTTTCTCATTATGCAATCTCCGAAAGTGATCTTACGAAAGAGATGTAGAATTAGCGGTTAAAACTACATGGCGATGAAACTGAATTCTTATTTAGGATGAAAAGACCAACGGAATTAGTCATTTATCATTATGTAACTGCTAACAAAAAACCATCAATGATCATATTACATCAGCTTCAATCACGATTCTAGTGCTTTTCGTCGTTGTTTTCCAATAGTTTTCAAACTCCTGGAAGCCACAACTACCTTTTATGTCAGGGATCGCCGAGCATAAACAGGGGGGCTACCCTGCCCGCGCCAAAAAGGTTCTATCGACCATATGCCCTGCATGTATGCACTCATGCAGACCCGCACCATGGGTAACGAGCCCCCGGAAGGCCCCGACCACGCCGCCCGCCACTGCACTGGCGACGCTCCACCCCAAAGCCACCCTGCCTTGCCACCCAAGCACCTCCTTATAGACACAGAGAAACCGCTCTATATTCGTATTAGAAATATTAAAATGTATTTTTAAATCTATTGGAGATTGAAATGACTGCTAGTGACTGCAATGCGTGGTCATTGTGGTTACATTTTGTTGAATTTGATTTTTTTTGGTTATACTATGGGGCCTGTTAGCAAAGTAACCATTACATAAAATTTCCACTTACTAACATTTAAGGCGGGATTTAATAATGAATAACTACAATCAGTCTGAAAAGCTTGATTGCACCAAGACAACACCACTCTTCAGAAAGAATTCACTAGCCAGTCGTATTGCTTCCATTGTTCTGGCCGGCGCCGCATGCAGCACCTTTATGGTGACCAACGCCTACGCGCAGGAGCAGCAGGACGAGGAACAGCAAAGCCAATCTCAGAACGACAGCGCGTCGTCCGAAGATACCGTACTTGAAGAGGTATTGGTCACCGGCATCCGTCAGAGCTACACCAGTGCTCTGGACCGGAAGCGGGAAGCCGGTACCATGATGGACTCCCTGGTGGCCGAAGACATCAGTGAATTCCCCGACAAGAATATCGGTGAAGCGCTACAGCGGATCTCCGGTATTCAGCTTAACCGCGATATGGGTGAAGGTACCTCCGTCAGTGTTCGGGGCGTTGAGTCAGGCCTGGTGCGGGTTGAGCTGAACGGCGTGACCGCCATGGGTATGGGCGGCAGCCGCAGTGTGGACTTCCGGGACATGGCCTCCGAACTGGTCAAGTCGATTGACGTCTATAAAGGCTCCGAGGCACGACTCACCGAAGGTGGCGTGGGCGGCACCATTCAGGTCAACACGCGCAAACCCAACGAGTTTGAAGAAAACTTCCTGTCAATCAATGGTGAAGCCCAGTACAACTCCATGATTGATGAGGTAATGCCCAAGTACAACCTGACCGGCGTCTACAAGGCATCCGACCGCCTTGGCTTCCTGGTGAATATTACCGGCTCCGATGTGCATACCATGTTGCATGGCCTGCGTAACACCAACTGGCAGAAATACCACGATGTTGACGGAGTAGCCAGCAAGACCTCAGTCGATCAGCTTTATGCAGACTACTCCACCCAACAGGAGTGTATGGATGCGGGGCTCGATTCAGCAAGCGAAACAGCGTGCCTGGAGCAGTGGCACGAATACAGCCCGAGCACTCCCCGCTACAGTATCTGGGGCCGTGAAGAGAACCGCCTATCAGCCAACGTCGAAGTGCAGTACGCCGTTACCGACAACCTGTCTTTTGATCTCTCCTACACCGACGGTGAGCGGGAAAAACTGGCGACCGACCGCAACTTTCAGGTAGAAGTCGGTTCCGCCTTTGATATCGACAGCGCGGTGGTCGATGCCAACAAGAACGTTACCCAGTTTGTAACCAACGGCGTGAACGCGGCGGGCACACCTATTGGTGCCACCATCAGAAACCGGACTCTGAACTTTGACTGGAACCAGGAACGCAAAGTGATGCGCGCCGGGTTCGACTATGTCAACGACAATCTGGCGATCGATGGCTATATCGCACGCTCCACCACGTTTGAGGATATTGATTCCCGGGATACCCAGACCGCACAGAACAACGTGGGGGGCATTGTCGTCACCCAGGTCAATGACCTTCCGGAAATCGACTTTACCGACGCCTACATCATCAATCAGGACGACGTTGAAGATACCTTCAATACTTTCAACTACAATGACGGCACTCAGTACACCTCTCTGGACCGCTTCAAGTACGCGCCTTCCCAGAGCGAAGCATCTGAGAATATTGCCAAATTTGATGTGACCTACAGTCCCGAGCAGAGCTTTTTCACCGCCTACCGCACCGGTTTTATCGCCACCGACCAGGACTTCGCCAACAACGCCTGGGGCTACAACCTGATGCAGACCGTGGGCAACCCCTATACCGTCGATGGTGAAACCCGCATCTGGACCCAGGACGATCACGAGGCGGTGCTGCTTGGAAACCGTTTTGCAACGGACAAGTTCTTCCGGGATTACAACCCGGGCGTGGATATCATCGAGAGTTACATGGCCGTTGATACCGAGCCCTACCTGGCGGCCCTGCTTGAACGCAGCGGCTTCAGTTCCGCCGAAGCGGCGCGCGGCAACCTGCAACCCATCGACAGCCGTTACGACATCAATGTCCAGACCCAGTCCGCCTACGTGCAGGCTGATTTCGAGACCGATGTCGGTAGCATGGTACTGCGTGGTAACTTTGGTGTCCGGGTCGCTCGCACCGAAACCGCTTCAGAGGGTTTCTCCCGCATTCGGGTACTCGTGGAGCAGACCGACGAAGATGGCAACCCGATTTACGGCCCCAACGGTGAAGACCTGGCCGGTGTCGAAGATCCGGATGATCCGCGCGCATTCGAAGGTCGCCAGACCGTCGAGGAAGACTTCGTGGATGTGCTGCCCAGCCTGAACCTGACTCTGGAAATGATCGAAGGGCTGGAAGCCTATCTGGGCGTGGCGAAAGTGATGGCTCGCCCGCAGATCAACGACCTGAACATCAACGCCGATTGTACTCTGCGCGATTATCCGCTCGCACGTGATCAGATGATCCCGAACACCTGTACCGCAGGTAACCCGGACCTGGATCCCTACCGCGCGACTCAGGGTGAAGTGGCTTTGACCTGGTATCCGAATGAAAGCTCCATTCTGTCCGGTGCCTATTTCGTTAAGGACATCACCAGCTACATCTTCGGTGCAGAAACCCAGCAGGACGTGGACTTCTTCAACGACGGCACCCTGTGGGATGTTCGCCAGCAGGTGAACAAAGAGGGTATCACTACCAAGGGCTTTGAGTTTCAGGCCTCTACTTTCTTTGACTTCCTGCCCGAGCCTTTCAACAACACCGGTGCGAAAGCCAACTACACCTATATCACCGCCGACAACGTGGATGACTTCAATCCGCTGACCGGCGAGCAGATGCCGTTGCGTGGCCAGTCAGAGAACTCCTACAACCTCGAAGCCTTCTACGAGGACGACACCTGGAGCCTCAAGCTGGCCTACAACTACCGCGATGAATACTATTCGCGCGTGTTTGACGGCCTGCCGGTATTCGTGGATGCCAGCGGTTACATCGACGGTAAGATCACCTATACCTATGATGAAAACCTGAAGTTCTACGTCGATGCGCGGAACCTGGGTAAAGAAGTGAAGCTGGAAACCTCCGGTGTCGGACGGACCAATGACCTTCAGTGGTCTGGCCGCATGTTCTCCGCTGGTTTCACTTACCGGATGTAAGTGCTCTCCTCAAGCAACACCCCCTTTAAGGCACCCTTTGGGTGCCTTTTTTTGTGCTCGACTGAGGGGGAAACGTCAGGCAAAAAAAAGCTGCTGATTGGAGAATCAGCAGCAAGCCGAGGAGGAGATCAGAAGTCGTGATTGCTCGGTGGTAGTCGGCGCTGGTAAACCAGGAGACAGGAGAACACCGGACCAGAGGAAAGCTGTTGAGCGGACTCGAAGGGCCGGGTGAGAGAATGCTCTCTGTGCGACACCGGGTGTACTATCAACGGAGCAACCTGAATCCCAACTTCCACACTATGGTAGGTTTTTTCAGCCAACTCGTCAATCATTTTAAATCACTAACAATCTTTATAAATCATTTAAGGTCGTTATCTGTCTCGTTTCGCCGGGCAGGACTTCCGCGAGTCAGTTCTTAGCGAGGGCGCCACTCCAACACATGAATGGCGGTTGCTTCCTGCTGTTTTCCAACGGCGTCATCACCGTCAACCTGCGCCACACGCTGTAACAACATATGAGCTTGCTGATTGCCAGACCATTGCGCCGGATCGATGGAGGGCTCCCAGGCGCCAACCGAACTCTCAGTCAGGTACCGGTAACGCCATTCAGCCCCGGACAGATTCGCTAACGAGGCGCCGACAACGCGTCCACCGTGGTGGTCACTGCGATACACAAGGTGAATTCGATCCGCGTTCTCCTCCACCAGCAACGCCGCCCGGGAGATCGGCGGTTTCTTGGTACCGCCTCCCGCCAGAGTGAACGGCTGCGCCGCCTTGGGTCCGGCAATAAAATTCCAGCCCTCTGACGAGGGGTACACAATGTTGAACCCCGGATTATCACCCGGGTTTTCAGACCAGTAGGAGGTCACAAAAGGAACGCCGTTTGCCGAAACCGCAACGGCGGGAGGGTTCATCAGGTTGCTGTCCTGCTCGATGACGTGGGCGACCTCCGCTCTACGTTGGGTGATCGGGAGCCTGTACGGCGTACCGTCGCGACGTCGCCAGGTATCCCCGCCATCCACTGATTCTGCATACAGCAGATCGTGATTGGTGGCGACGTCGGGCGACTCCCGCCACACCCACGCCAGATGCAGTGTATCGTCGGGGCCAACCACCATATCCCAGTAAGCGCTTCGCTCCCCTTCTCCGTCGATGAGGTTATCCTGTCTGCGGGTCCAGCGTTGGCGCTGTGCATCGTAGTGATTCAGAACCACCTTGCCTCTGCCCGACGCGCCATCCCGGTAAACAAACAACAGGTTGCCGTTGCTGAGTCGGAAGAATTGCGGATAGGTGACTTTATCCTCATCAGGGCCAACCATCTCGACTGGCTCTGTCATGTCCAGACTGCCAGGGGCGTCGGATACGCTGTAACTCAACGGCGAGTCGTGATGTCCCCACGCCAGATGAAGGTAGCCCTTTCCGTCCACGATCAGACTGATGGAGTTGTGCGCATCCCGCGTATTGGCAAAAAACGGGGTCTCCCTCCTTTGCCATTGCGACGAGCCCAGTGGGCGCTTGGCCAGGATCACCCGGCCTTCGGGGTCGTAGTACCCGGCGTACTGGTGCCCGCCGTGAGTAAAGAGCATCTGGCGGGTTCCGGCCACCACATTGACCGAACTTCCCGAGAAGGCCTCAGGCCCCAGCGGAATCTGATCGACCCCTGCGGCCTGAGACCTCGGCCAGTCGCCCTCGAGCGAATGCATACTACAGGCACCCAGTGCGACCGCGACCAGCATCGCGGCACCGACCACTCTATGCCCCCCAGGGATGGTCCTCATTCGTGATCACTTCCAATATAGAAGCTGGGATGGGGAGGCTGATTATAGGACGTGTTCTGCCAGGCAATGGCGAGCCGGTATTGCAGGTCATGCATCAGTGTGGTGAATCCGTGCTCGCTGGGAATAGGGGTGGAGTAGACCCGGAGAAACTGATTATCCTCCGAGCGCAATATAATCTCCTCGCGCCAATCACCAAAGATATCACCCGATAGCGCCGGAGTGGCTTTGGTTCCGTTATTGGAGGTCATACCACTGACCTTCATCAGAGTATCGACCTGCTCGGTTTCCCAATTCCACTTGTAGACGGTATTGTGATTGAGCAGCTCTCGCTGCAGGTCACCATCCCACCAGACGGCAAAATTGACCGGACCAGGACGCTGGGCGCCGGCGGATTTTCCGTTGATATCGAACAACTCCGGCGCATTCAGTGCCCAGACCTCAGCCCCGGGGAAGCGCGGATCAATATTGGCGGCCAGCCCCCGGCCATTGTCTTTCCGGGCGCTTTTCGTCCAGAGGACCCGGCCGCTCTGCGCATCAATCAGCGCGGAGCCAATGCCACCGTTTCCGCGAATGTCCTCATAAACACCAAACACTTCAAGGCCGGGGTTTTCCGGGTCCAGATCCGATACGTGCAGAGCATCGCCATGACCGAACCCAGTGCTCCATTTCGGGGAACCATCGTGATCGACGGCCATGGCACCGTAAATGATTTCATCTTTTCGGTCGCCATCGATATCCGCTACGGACAGCTGATGATTGCCTTGCCCGGCGTACTCGTCAGGTATCTCCTCTGACAGGGTATCAAAGGTCCACCGGGTAGAAATTTCGCCATCCCGGAAATCGTAAGCGGCAATGACGGTGCGCTCGTAGTAGCCACGGGCCATAACGATACTGGGCATCTCGCCGTCCAGAAAGGCAACACCGGCAAGATAGCGCTCGGACCGGTTGCCATAGCCATCCCCCCACAGGGACTTCATCTCATCCATCGTCGGGTTATCGTTGCCCGGAGCCCTCTGGGGAATATAGGGCTTGGTATCCATAACCCGACCGGTTTCACCATCGAACACGGAAAAGTACTCCGGGCCCTGGAGAATTCGTCCTTTGAGTTCACCCAGATAGCGCCCGTCTTCGGTAACCTTTGATCCCGTGCGGTCTCTCACCTCAGGATTCCCGCTGTGAGAGACCCAATCGGCGTCCGCCGACCCGATCACATTGCCTTCTCCATCCACGGTTCCATCAGCGGTTTTCATGGCGATCTCCGCGCGGCCATCGCCATCAAAGTCATACACCATGAACTGGGTGTAGTGGGCACCGGAGCGGATATTCCGGCCCAGATCGATCCGCCAGAGCCGCTCACCGTCCAGAGTATAGGCATCGATCAGGGCGTTACCCGTATAGCCACCCTGGGAGTTATCTTTTGCGTTTGAGGGATCCCACTTGAGAATGATTTCATACTGGCCATCGCCATCCAGGTCGCCAACGCTGGCATCGTTGGCGGTGTAGTGATAGCGATCACCATCGGGCGTCACACCGTCTTCCGGCACATCCAACGGAATTTCAAGATAAGGGGCGCTCCAGGTGGTTGCCACATCAACGATCTGGCCATCGGTTTTCAGTTGATACTCGTCACCGGCTTTTCCTTCCGGGTCCATAAAGTTGGAACGCCCGTTAATGGGCTGCTCCGAAATCAATTCGCCGTTCCGATACACTGAAAATGACAGACCGTCAGGGTCCTGATACAACTGTCGCCAGGAAACAAGCACACCCTTATCAGAAGGTATCGCCACCAATCCGCGATTCAGGTGCTCCAGGAACCGGCCGTCCTGGCTTCCGGATTTTACGTCGGCCAGTTTTATTACCTTCTGATCCGCTCCCTTCGCCACCGATGGATCACTGTCATTCAATGCGGTACCACAACCGGGCAGTGTGGCGAGCAACAGCAGTCCCAGCGGGGCCCGGCGGAATGAAAGCTTGGTGTTATGCAACGATATTTTCATGATTGAACCTGCATTTGGTCGATAAGGTTTATTGGCTATAGAAACGATGTGAGTTTTCTCAGAGCGATGCAGCCGACGACTCCACTGCCAACGCCTGACAATAGTTCCGCCATTGCGCCCTGTAGTGATCCAGGCCGTCGATCGACAATGGCTCACAAAGGAGTCCGCCTTCGGGACTTTGCGGGTCGGAAAGCGCCAGAGACGCCGCGCCCTTGACGGTTCCCGTCGAGTCATTGGACAGATACACCGGATTATCACCGCGCAGCGTTGCAAGCATTCGGCACAGCAGGCTGTTCTTCAGGAAGGCCCCCTCAACAAACACCGCGCCCCGAGCCTTGAGAAGATCTAGCTCAAGATCCAGCATCAATGCACTGTAAACCGACGCCAGAGCGGCCCCGTTTATTCGATCGATACTTCCCTCAATTCGCCCCGGCGTTCCGGAAAACGGGCCCGAGGTATCACAGAACTGAGGCAGCGCGTAGACGGCGTCCGCCAGGACGGTGTCGATATCCTCAACACTGAAGGGCTCCTCCGGATAGGATCCCAGGCGGTAACAGATGGCTTCGTACTCCCGCCCGCCCATAAAGCGGGCACAGGGCACCGGAGTCCCCCGGCAATCGACATTCATCAGCATGTCCCGGGATTCGTCGAGTTCGGCGTTACCTCCGCTGTTTGTCATGGTGATCGCCCAGGTCCCGGTAGAAATCACAGAGAAAGGCTGGCCATCATTCTGGAGCAGATACCGCAAGTAACTGGCGTTGCTGTCATGGATGCCCACCGCAACCTGACAGGAAGCGGGCAAACCGGTTCGGGCGATGAAATCGGAACACACCGGGCCCACCAGACTGTCGGCGGTTTTCAGCTCGGGAAACAGTGCTCGCCACCCCATCCGGTCAACCAGCGATGAGTAATCGTTTCGCTCCGGAGCCCAAAGGTCGGTATGACAACCGAGCGAGGTTCTTTCGGCGCAGCGCTCACCGGTCATCCGCCACACCCAGTATTGGGGGTACAACAGAATATCGGTGGCTTGCCCGAACGCCTGGGGAAACCGTTGCTGCAACCAGTACAATTGCCGCCCCAGGTTCAGGCCCGCCGACAGATCGGGAGAGCGGGTTTCGGAGAAATCCGGTCGAACGCCGGTGTAGTCCCCAGTTATTGCGCCAGGGCCCGCGTATTCATAATCCAGAATCGGAAGCACCAGCCCATTACCGGAGCCTTGCCTATCAACGAGGGCCGCCGTAGCGCCGTGGGTGGTGACACTGATTGCGGTGATGGAAAACGCGTCCGACACCTCGCGAACCGCCTCGCAGAACCAGTCCCATATGGCATCCACATCGAAGTGGGGATAAAGCGGATTCTCAACCACGGCATTGCGTTTGGTTTTCTCGAACCGGCTCTCGAGATGCTCATCGAGAACATGCACTTTAATGTTGGTTTTACCAATATCCAGAATCAGAATATTACTCATTGAGACAAATTCACCATGTCGTGTTGTCGCCGGGATAGCTGCATGATTCACCCCGGTTCAAGTCAAGTGTTCCGGTTAACGTTGGGCGTGCTTCTCTTTCAAGTGGGACCAAAGGGACGCCGATAGCAGATAAGTCGCCGTTGGAAGAAAGACCCAGTGTTTGACCAGGTCAATGTTACCCGAATCGACGCTATACAGCCCGAGCCCCAAGCAAACCAACAACGAGCCGATCGCCACCACAGCGGATGCGGCCATGGCGGGCGAACCGAAGCGGCCTCCGTCGGCGCCGGCTCGCGTCTGTGGCGCATGCAGATACTGCTGTTCGGCCTGCTTGCGCTGCGCCTCCTCCGCTTCGTGCACCGAGGATTGCGCATAGGAGCCGGCCGCCCCACTCCAGGCCGCCAGGGCGGTATACACAGCCGTAGCGGTCATCCAGGTCGGAATGAGCAGGAAAAACAGATGAATGCCCAACCGGTGAAAACCCCATGCTGCGCACAGCGACAGAAGCCAGGCCAGGCCGGCGGGCCAATTGAGATAGGCCTTTCGATAATGATTCCAGTATCGGGTCAGGCCGATCCGGGGAAAAATCCAGTGTTCGGTCACAATGACCGCACCAATCGGCGCCAGGATCAGCCCCATCAGGCCCACAAAACTCATCAGTTGGGTAAACACAAACGGGAAACAGGCGATGACGGTAGTCACCGCGCCGGTAATGGCGGTGACCGTGGTGCGACGCCACCGGGGGTGCAATGACTGAAACGCCAACCCGGCCCGATAAATGGTCGGATTGGACGTTGTCCAACCCGCGATGATGACGACCAATATCCCGGTCGCGCCAAGGGCCTGATAGGCAACCGAGCCGGCATCCAGTTTCTCAATGGAGGTGTTGAGAACGAGCGCCGCCCCGGCGCCCATCACGCCCGCGCACACCCAGGCCAGATAGTGGCCAATAAACATCCCCAACACAGACAGAAACCCGTAGGACGACTTTCTGGCATAGCGCAGTATGGTCATATCTGACAGGCCGCCATGCATGGCCAGGTTGGCCACCCAGGCAAAAGCCGCCACATGCCAGAGCCCGAGCCCGTCTTCGTCACCGCGCCATATGTGAGAGTCGGCGATCAATAGCAGACGCTGAAAAAAAGAGGACTCGGGCGCGAGCGGAGTCGCGTCACGCAGAACGGTGAGCATGGTCAAGCCGCCCACCACAAACATCATGATCATCCAGGGTGCGCAGACTTGCGCAAACACCGCCAGACGGCGAAACCCCTTGGTAGAGACAATGGTCACCACAGCACCCACCAGCAGGGCCACGGCCACGAAGGCGGGATCGGTCGGGTACCACTCAACCTGCGGGCCGATACCGAACAGAATTCGGGCCGCCGAAGCCGATACCGTGATCATGGCGCCCGCCAGCACACAAAAAAGGAGGCCGTTCACGACGCTATAAAGGTTGATCAACCCCTTTCCGCCAATTTTCTTCAGGTAGGCGTAGAGCGTCAGACGCGTGTCCACCGCGATGGGTGCACACACCAGGCCCCAGGTCAGCACCGCGGCCAGATTGCCCCACAGCAGCCCCCAGAGCACATCGGCAACGCCAACGCCCCAGGCCACAAAGCTGGCGCCAATAACAAATTCCGTGCCCGCCACATGCTCGCCGGCGTAGCTGGCGGCAAAATGGCGGGCGGGCTTCAACTGATCGGGCCGCAAGGGCGCCTGCTCAAACTCATCGTAGGACGGCATGTTCACTATACTTATTTGTATTGTTGACGGTATTCGAGGGTTCGGGCCGCGACAAGCAGGCTCAAACTGAACATTAATGATCAGTTATGAACAATAACGTCAAAATAGCATTTAAACAACCTCAAAACCCATAAAGATTCGATCAGATTCACCTTGACCCTCCATTTTTGCTCATTTATAATCACTCTCAATCAGAAATTCGGATTATGAATCCATTATTCACCTGAAATAAGAGCGACGACCATGGCCTCGAAATTAGATAACCTCTGGAATGATCAAGAAGCCGCCAAGATGAGCGAGCCCGAGCTGTTGAAGTACCGCTCCAACCTGCTCGGTTCCGACCTGCGCATCACCAACTTCGGCGGAGGCAACACCTCGGCCAAACTCACCATGAAGGATCCACTGAACGGTCAGGATGCCGAGGTGCTCTGGGTAAAAGGCTCCGGAGGTGATCTGGGCTCGATCAAGCTCGATGGTTTCTCCACCCTTTATATGGAGAAGCTGCACCAACTGAAAGACCTGTACCGGGGCCTGGAGCACGAAGACGAGATGGTGGGCTACCTGCCCCACTGCACTTTCAATCTGAACCCCCGCGCCGCCAGCATCGATACCCCGCTGCATGCCTACATCCCCCACAAGCATGTCGACCACATGCACCCGGATGCCGCCATCGCCATTGCCTGCACCAAGAACAGCAAAGAATTGACCGAAACGATTTTCGAAGGCGAAATGGGCTGGCTGCCCTGGCAGCGCCCGGGCTACGACCTGGGGCTGAAGCTGGAAAAAGTGGCCAAAGACAATCCCAACCTGAAGGGCATCATGCTGGAAGGTCACGGTATCTTTACCTGGGGCCCCACGGCCAAAGACTGTTACCTGACCACGCTGAACATCATTCAGCGCGCGCAGGACTGGCTGGAAGCGAACAACAAAACCGACGCCTTCGGCGGCTCCAAGTTCAAGGACCCGCTGGATGAAACCAAACGCCAAGACGTCATCAGCGAGCTGATGCCCCTGATTCGCGGCAAAATCACCAACGATCAACGCAAAATCGGCCACTTCAACGATTCCGATACCGTGCTGCAGTTCGTGAATTCCAAAGACCTGGAGCCACTGGCCGCCCTGGGCACGTCCTGCCCGGATCACTTCCTGCGCACCAAAATTCGCCCGCTGGTTTTGGATTTCGACCCCACAGCCAAGGACCTTGATGCTGAACTGGCACGCTGCGTGAAGGGGTTGGATCAGCAACTTGAAGCCTATCGCGAGGACTACGCGGCGTATTACGATCGTTGCAAGCGGAACAACAGCCCGGCCATGCGCGACCCCAATGCGGTGGTTTACCTGGTGCCGGGGGTCGGCATGATCACCTTTGCCAAAGACAAAGCCACCGCGCGCATTGCCGGTGAGTTCTATGTCAACGCCATCAATGTGATGCGCGAAGCCAACGGCGTCAGCGAGTATGTGGGCCTGCCGGAGCAGGAGGCGTTTGATATTGAATACTGGCTGCTTGAAGAAGCGAAATTGCAGCGCATGCCCAAGCCCAAGTCTCTGGCCGGTCGCATCGCCTTCATCACCGGTGGCGCCGGTGGCATCGGCAAGTCCACGGCCATCCGTATGGCCGAGCAAGGCGCCTGCATCATGTTGGCCGACATTGACCAGGCCGGTCTCGACCGCGCACAGAGCGAATTGACTCAGGCGTTCGGGAAGGACGTCATTCGCCAGGTGCACTGCGATGTGACCAAACCCGAATCGGTCGCCGGTGCCATGGCCGACGTTGCCCGGGAGTTCGGCGGCATCGACATTCTGGTGTCCAACGCCGGCATTGCCAGCTCCGCCCCGCTGGATGAAACCAGCCTGGACCTGTGGGACAAGAACATCAGCATCCTGGCCACCGGTTATTTCCTGGTCGGTCGCGAAGGCTTCAAACTGATGAAACGGCAGAACACCGGCGGCTCCGTGGTCTTTATCGTAAGCAAGAATGGCCTGGTGGCCTCGCCCGGTGCGTCGGCCTACTGCACAGCCAAAGCCGCCGAAATCCAGTTGGCCCGCTGCATCGCGTTGGAGGGAGCCCCGCTGGGTATTCGCTGCAATGTGGTCAACCCCGACGCGGTACTGCGCGGTTCCAAAATCTGGGACGGCGAGTGGCGCCAGGAGCGTGCCGCAGCGTACGATATCAGTAACGAAGAACTGGAAGAGCATTACCGCCAGCGCAGTATGCTCAAGCGTTCGGTGTTGCCGGAAGACATCGCCGAGGCCGCCTACTTCTTCGCCGCGGATCTGTCGGCCAAGTCCACCGGCAATATTATCAACGTCGATGCCGGTCACGCGCCGTCCTTTACCCGATAACCCGAGCCAGCAGGAAAATAATCATGAAATACGCCATTCAGCCTGACGTCGTCTCGGCGCACAACGACAAACTGGCCTCCGATCTCAACCGGGATTTCGAGGTTCTGGGCGAGCAGCTCTCCCGCAAGGGAGTTGATATCAACGCCCTGACCGAAAAAGCTCAGGCCTTCGACATCGCCGTGCCCTCCTGGGGCACCGGCACCGGCGGCACCCGCTTTGCCCGCTTTCCCGGCGTCGGTGAACCGCGGAACATTTTCGAGAAAGTGGAAGACTGCGCGGTCATCCATCAGCTCTCGGGCTGTGCCAGCGCCATTTCGCCCCACTTTCCCTGGGACGTGGTGGATGACTTCAGTGAACTGAAAGCCCACTCCGACAGTTACGGCCTGAGCTGGAGCTCGGTCAACTCCAACACCTTCCAGGATCAGCCGGACCAGGCGCAGTCCTACAAATACGGCAGCCTCACCCACACCAGTGCGGCGGTACGCGAGCAGGCCATCGCCCACAACACCCAGGTGATTGAGTGGGGTAAAAAGCTGGGCTCCGACACCCTGACGGTCTGGGTCGGCGATGGCTCAAACCATCCGGGCCAACAACACTTCCAGCGCGCGTTTGAGCGCTACCTGGACAGCGCCAAGGCCATTTACGCTGCCCTGCCCGGTGACTGGGAAATGCACCTGGAACACAAGATGTTTGAACCGGCCTTCTACTCTACAGTCATTCAGGACTGGGGCAGCAACATCCTGGCGGCCATGGAAACCGGCGAGCGGTGCAAGTCTCTGGTGGACCTGGGTCATCACGCACCCAACGTCAACATCGAGATGATCGTCTCACGCCTGATTCAGTTCAAGAAGCTGGGCGGCTTCCACTTCAACGACAGCAAGTACGGCGATGATGATCTGGACAGCGGCTCCATTCATCCCTACCAGCAGTTCCTTATATTCAACGAGCTGGTGGATGCCGAACACCGCAAACAGCCCGGTTTTTCACCGGCCTATATGCTCGACCAGTCGCACAATGTCACCGACCCGATCGAAAGTCTGATCAATTCCGCGATTGAGGTGCAGCGCTCTTACATTAAGGCCCTGCTGGTTGACCGCACGACACTGGAAGGTTATCAGCAGGACAATGATGCCCTGATGGCGAGCAACACACTGAAAGGAGCGTTCAACGTCGACGTGTCTCCGATCCTGGCCATGGCCCGTTTCCGGAAAAACGCTGCGATCAATCCGCTCGCCACCTACCGGGCCTCCCAGTACCGCGAGCAGGCGGCGGTGGCTCGCCCGGATACCGGTGGCAGCCGTTCCGGTATTGTGTAGCGCATTGGGTGCCGGCTTCAATGTGTCGGTCGGCACCGTTTTTATCTCTCTCCCGGTCGCTGTGAATCAGACGGACAATTATGTCGAATAACCAGTCATCACAAGGCCCTCATGTCGGCCTGTTTATTACCTGCCCGGTGGACCTGATACGGCCCAGCATCGGCTTTGCGACCGTAAAGCTGTTGGAGCAGGCCGGTTGCACCGTCAGCGTGCCGGAACAGAGTTGCTGTGGGCAGGTCGCATTCAACAACGGACTTCCCGACGAGACCCGCGCACTGGCCTGGAACATTGTGCAGAGTTTCAAAGACTTTGATTACGTCGTTGCGCCCTCCGGCTCCTGTGGTGGCATGATCAGGGAGCACTACCCCGAACTGTTCGCCGGTGACTCCCGAAGTGCCGAGGTCGAATCCTTCTGCCGCAAGGTGTTTGAGCTGACCAGTTTTCTCACGGATGTGCTGGACTACACTCCGGACACACCCAACATCGATTTGAGCTCACATAAAGTGACCTACCATGATAGCTGCGCAGGCCTGCGCGAGCTGGGCATCAAGCAGCAGCCACGCCGTCTGTTGAAGCAGTGCTCAGGGGTCGAGGTGACCGAGATGGCCGACACCGATGTCTGCTGCGGCTTTGGCGGCACCTTCTGCGTCAAGTACTCGGATGTCTCCAACCGCATGGTCGGCGACAAAACCCGAAACATTCAACAATCCGGCGCCTCCATGGTACTGGGCGGGGATCTGTCCTGCCTATTGAATATTGCCGGCAAGTTGCAACGGGATACCGATCCGGCCTCCGGCAATTCTGTGGTTCAGGTGCGTCATATTGCCGAAGTGCTGGCGGGTGATCTCGCCGCGCCCGCTATCGGCGAAGCCGCCGCCGACTCCGGGGAAACATCATGAGCGGCGTCCAGATACAGGAACCGGACTTCATCGCCCGCTCCCGGGGCGCCCTGGATGATGACAACCTGCAGCAGGCCCTGGAAAAGGCCGGCTCAGGCTTTGTGCACAAACGCCAGGCGGCGATCGAGCGCGTGCCCAACTTCGAAGCCATGCGCGATCGCGCCCTGCGCGCACGCCAGCGTGCGCTGAAAAATCTGGACATTTACCTGCTGCACTTTGAAAAGAAAGTGCAGGAAGCCGGCGGAAAGGTCCATTGGGTCGAAACCCCCGAACAGATGCGCGAGACCGTCGTCGGGCTGTGTCGTCAGTACGAGGCCAAAACTGTCACCAAGGGCAAGTCCATGGTGGGCGAAGAGGTCGAGCTGAATGAGGCGCTCGAAGAAGCGGGCATCGAACCTCAGGAAACCGACCTGGGCGAATATGTCATCCAACTGGCACATGAACGCCCCAGCCACATCGTCGCCCCGGCACTGCACAAAACCAAGGCTCAGGTTCAGGCCTTGTTCCGGGACAATCATCCGCTGGGCGAGCGGGATCTTGACGCCGTCGAGTCGATCGTCAACGAAGCCCGGGACGTGATCCGCGAGCGGTTCCTGCAGGCGGATGTGGGTATCACCGGCGCCAATATGCTGATTGCCGAAACCGGCACCGCCGCGATTGTGACCAATGAAGGCAATGGCGATCTGACGGCGACGCTGCCCAAAACCCATATCGTGACCACGTCCATCGACAAGGTGATTCCCACCTGGAAAGACGCCAGCGCCATCCTCCGGGTACTGGCCCGCAGCGCCACCGGGCAGGACATTACCACCTACACCACTTTTTTTACCGGCCCCAAGGGAACCCAGGATAAAGACGGGCCGGAGAACTTACACATCGTCCTGATGGACAACCGGCGCACGGAAATTCTGGGCACGGAATTCCAGGACATGCTGCACTGCATTCGCTGCGGTGCCTGTATGAATCACTGCCCGGTCTACCAATCTGTGGGCGGGCACACCTATAACAGCGTCTACCCCGGCCCCATGGGCGCCGTGCTCACCCCCCTGCTGCGCCACGGCAAAGATGACTATCAGCTGCCCAATGCCAGTACCTTCTGCGGTCGCTGTGAATCGGTGTGCCCGGTGCGTATTCCCCTGCCCGGCCTGATGCGCAAGTTACGGGACAAAGAGCAGCGTGAAGCAACCCGTTCCAAGGCATCAACGATGGCCGTGAGGCTGTTCTGCCGTCTCAGCCGCCGCCCCGGACTCTACCGGCGTCTGACCAGTCCGGCGGTGAAGGTGTTGCGCTGGCTGGCAGGCAACCGCGGACGCTTCCGCTCACTGCCGATGATGTCCGGCTGGACCCGGTATCGGGATTTCTCTGCGCCGCAGGGGTCCAGCTTCCAGACTCAGTGGCGGCAACAGCAGCGTCAATCACACCCGGAGAACCGTCGTCATGGATAGTCGCACCCGTATTATCGAGCGCATTCGTCAGTCCATCGGCAGCGACCACGCGGGCAAGGACCTGGAAACTGCCTTCAAAACAGTGTGTGAGACGCAGGCCGACATGCCGGTCCAACCGGCACTCAGCCATGTGGAAACCGTCTCGCGCTTTATCAGCGAAGCCCAGCGCAACGGCGCTGTGGTGACCGAGCTGGAAAGTCTGGAGCAGGTTCAGCACTGGCTGGAGCGCGAAGCGGACAGTCAGAGCGTTCCTCCCACCCTGTCGCTGTCCCCCCAAATCGCCGCGAGCCAATCCGATTGGGGATCACTGACCATTTCCGACGACACACCACAGCCGGTTCAGAGTTGGGGGCTGGTGCGCGCCCACTCGGCGATGGCTGAAACCGGGACCATCATGTCCCTGAGTCGTGACTGCCCGAGCAGGTTGTTGTTTCTGGTGGAGCGGCTGATTGTGTTGATCGACAAGCGGGACATTGTCCGCTTTCAGGAAGATGCCTGGGAGAGGCTGCACGATGGTCAGCCACTGCCGCGAACGGTCAACCTGATTACCGGCCCCTCCCGGACCGCCGATATCGAGCAGCAGATTCAGATTGGCGCCCATGGACCGCGCCGGACCGATTACCTGATTGTTGAGTCCCTGCCCCAGTGACCAAACCCTATTGATTGATATCGAATCCGTTGAATTATTTTGGAGTAGACCGTGAAACAACGCCTGGTGATTGGCAACTGGAAGATGAACGGCAGCCTGGCTGACAATATTCTCTGGGCGACCCACTTTCGCCACGGGTTGAAATCCCAGACACTTCAGGACGTGGAGGTCGCCGTCTGCCCTCCCTTTCCTTACCTGCAATCCATTCGTTCGATACTGCCCGATATCGTACAGCTTGGCGCCCAGGATGTAAGCTCCGAGTGTATTGGCGCTTTCACGGGTGAAATCAGTGTCAACATGCTCAAGGAGCTCCAGTGCCGCTATGTGATCGTCGGCCACTCCGAGCGACGGGCCCGCATGGGAGAGCGAGACGCGGATATTGCCGAGAAGTTCAAGCTGGTCTCCCTTGCGGGGCTGACCCCGGTGTTGTGTGTCGGTGAAACGGAACAGGAGCGGGCACATGGTCAGACCCGATCGGTCATTTCCCACCAGATTCAGACGGTGATTGATCGTTGTGGTGCGCACGCATTGCGCAACGCGGTCATCGCCTATGAGCCGGTGTGGGCGATTGGTACCGGGGTATCCGCGGAGTTGGCGGACATTCAGTCCACCCACGCCGTGATCAGAGCGCAATTATCCGACAACGGCCTGGACGCTGATGACGTCACCCTGCTTTATGGCGGCAGTCTAAAACCCGGCAATAGTGAGGAGATCTTTTCATTGCCCAATGTCGATGGCGGTCTGATTGGCGGTGCCTCCCTGAAAGCCGCCGACTTTCTGGACATCTGCTGGGCCGCTCAGACCCGGCCGCCCGAGCCCGAAATGAAATCCACGAATAACGTCCGCTACCAAGACTTTTAGTGAAAGGTTATGACTGATTTTGTTTGTTTTTTCGGCAATTTTATGCTAGTTTTTCGTCAAATTTCCTTCACATGATCATTTCATCTCGGGGCCTCGACTTCCATGCTGGAAAAACAACGCCACAAACTGCTGCTGGACATTCTCGACGAACAACAGTTTGTCAGTGTCAACGACCTGTCCACGCAACTGAACGCCTCTGAAGCCACCATCCGGCGGGACATCACCAAGCTGTCCAATCAGGGCCAGCTGCGCAAAATCCGGGGTGGGGCCGAGGTGCTCAAAGTCCAGGACCGGAAAGTCCGTCGCCCGCACATTTCAGGCTCGGCGTTTCTCGCGGCCAAGGAACAGCGGGCCGACGTCAAACGGCTGATCGCACAGGAAGCAGTGAAGTTGTGTGAGGACGGTGAATTCATCATCATCAACGGCGGTAGCTCGACCTACATGATGAAGGAGTTTCTGGCCGACCGTCACCTGAACGTGCTGACGAACTCCTTTGTGCTTGCCCAGGACCTGTCGGAAGTCAGTGACAACCAGATTACGCTGCCCGGCGGGGAGCTCTACCGGAAACAGGGCATCATCCTGAGCGCCTTTGAGAACGACACCATCCAGTATTACCACGCCAGCAAAATGTTCATGGGAACGCCGGGGATTGGCGAGTTTGGGGTCATGGAATCAGACCCGCTGTTGATCCAGACCGAGCAGAAGCTGAAAAAGCAGGCGGATCAGCTGATCATCCTGGCGGACAGTACCAAGCTCAACAAACGCAGCAACTTCATTCTGTGTCCGCTCTCGGATGTGGACATTCTGATCACGGACAGTGAAGCCGATCCAAAGACCGTGCGCTTTTTTGAAGATCAGAACATCAAAGTGATTCTGGTTGATGTGAGTCAGGCGGAATAAAACGTTCGCAACAAGCGGCGGCACCACAGGGGTGCCGCCAACCTTACTCTACGTCTTCCAACAACGCTTCCAACGTCGCTTTTGATATCGGCAGTACCGTCCCGTGTCGGGTTCCCTCCGGGAAACTGATCTCGTCTGAAATATCCGTCCATGTATCGAAATCACGGGTGCGCATCGCGCCGTAGCGTTTGTTGGTGTACTCGTCGTAATAGACGGTAACCGTCTCCCCCTGATCGAGCAGGGTTGGCCCCTCCACCCATACGCCCTCGGGCGTGAACGGCTCGGACGGCTCCGTCCAGGGCCCATAAAGACTGTCACTGCGAGCCACCCGCAGATTTTTCTCGGCGGGGTGACGGGTCTCATCTTTCAGGATCATGACATAACCATCCCCATCGGGAATGATGGTGGAGTCAATCACATTGAACCCGGGCTCATAAAACAACTCCGTGTCGCTGTAGGTCTGAAAATCTTTGGTGGTCGTGTAATAGATCCGGTGGTTCAGGCCGTCGTCGCCGCTATCGGCGGTTTCAGGAAATTGTCCCGGAATGGTGCTGGCCCAATAAATCACATACTGAGCATTCTGATCATCCCAGATGATTTCCGGCGCCCAGGTATTTCTCGCCGTTGGTTCGTGAGCCATTACCGGGACGAACTGTTGTTCGGACCAGTTCACAAGGTCATCGGAGTGAGCCACCCCCAGCCCCTTATCCCACCAACCGGTGGTCCACACCATGTGGAAAGTCCCCTCGGGGCCCTGAATGATACAGGGGTCACGCATCAGCCCCTGACCGACCTCGGGCTCGAGGAACGTCGTATCGTTTTTCAACGCCTTCCAGGTCAGCCCATCGTGACTGTATGCCAGGTGCAAACCGCCCTCTCCGTTGCCCCGAAAGGAGGAAAAGACATAAGCACCGGTGTCGTTCGGTTTGCCCGGCGATTGACAGCCGAGCAAGAAAGCCATCGTTAAAGTCACGAGAGAAATGATGGAAGTCCGGAAGGTCATAACGGGTCCTTTTCAGTAATTATCATACCATTTGAATCCTACACGATCCGCTCGTCGAGATCACCCCGGGATTCCACTATAGTACTCAATAGTGTGGACACATTGATGGAGCCGATTTTGTCTGAACAGTGTTGGTGGTTCGCATACCCCTGGCGGTGGATCATTCTGTGTTTGAGCCTCATCGGCTGCGCAGCGCTGCCCCCTGCCCCGCCACCGGTCGACGCTGAAAGCCCGGAGACGACCTGCCTCAAATTCTATCGGGTCCTGGATCAGACAATGGAAACCCGGCGTACTCTGGATGTGCGACATACGCGAGTTCCGGGATTGCCGTTTCTACGGACGTCCCGCTTCTGGGCGAGTTTTTCTCCGGCGTCGATGACACCCGTCACCTACCGCGCCTGGTTGGAACATCAGAACGCGCTGGCCATTGAAGGGCTGACTCTGGAATGGTTGCGCCTGCCGGACTCACAACAACGTGCCCTACTGACATTATTGCCAGACCACCATGACGACATTTCGGCAGCACTGATCCACTGTGGTGTGCAAATGGTGGCGGAGCAGGCATTGCAACCGAGGCTGGCGCCTTTCGATGTACCGGATCACTACCAGGGCTGGAAGCGGTGGCTGGGGTTATACCCCCTGGCGGCACTGCCCTTTTATCGGGGCGTGGTGGAAGAACATCGCACACTGAATCAGCGTCAAGCCGGGTTTACACCGCCCCGTTCCGATGAGCCTGAAGCGGACCCATGGCATTACTTCGGCCAACAAAACACGACCCCATCTCCCAACAACGCCCTGACGCTACTAAGCCAACAGTCTGTGGACCCGCTGGGTATCCCCCTCATGGACGCCTCGACACGACAGCAATTACTGACCGCGTTTCAACCCACTATTGCCGTTCCGGCAAGCGACGGGGGACTCGCCGACAACGATCGTCCATTGCGGTTATCCGTCAGTAAATCCGGAGACCTGCAACCTCTGCTATCGGAACCGACACTGTATACCGACATTGCCTATGGCCGATACCGCAATCAGGTCACTGTCCAACTGATCTACAGCGTGTGGTTCAGCGAACGGCGCCCGGAAGGCACCTTGGACCTGCTGGCCGGACGCTACAACGGTATCGCCTGGCGGGTACACCTGCTGCCCTCAGGCGCGGTGATCGGATTCGACAAAATGCACCAGTGCGGCTGTTGGTACCAATTTTTCCCGGCCATGGGGTTTCGCACACGCCCCTCACTCGCCTTCGGTCAGGAGCCCTTCCATATCGGCCAACCACTGGACCCCAGAGCCCGGCTGACGCTGTGGCTGGAGTCCAACACCCATCATTTGCTGGGCATTTCCACCGGATCGGTGAACGCGTCCGCCGTACCATTTGAACTTGCGAATTACAATGAACTGAGGGCTCTGGAGAGTGACAACGCCGAACCCATCGTGGCGGCGTTTGATGCTGACGGGTTGTTACCGGGCTCTGAACGTCTGGAGCGTTGGATCTTCTGGCCCATGGGGATTCGCAGCCCGGGTGCGATGCGAATACTGGGCACTCACGCCATTGCCTTCATCGGGCGACGCCACTTTGACGACCCGGCATTGCTCGACGAGCTGGGACTCTGAAAACGGAATAAAAAAAGGGCGCCGAAGCACCCTTTTTGCCATGATTCTAACGGCGGTCACTCAGCGCACTGACTGACCATCATGGTGCCGCCGTCAAGTGCGTCGTTGATCTGAAAACTGAACACATAGTCCCCCGACTCGGGAATGTCGATAGACGATTCAGTTCCGGGCCCGGACGCAACCGCCATGGCCTGCTCTGCCCCCAGAACGACATCGGCGCTGCCTGCAACGGCGAATTCATAGGTCCACTCCGCGTTCGCGAACTTGAAGCCGTAGCTGGTTGCCGAGGGTTCGTTCACCACAACCTGATACAGGTTATCGCCTTTGTAGCCAAAGCGACGATCGCTTGGGGTTGCGCCAAACCCGTCGCCTCCCGCGTAAGAACCGCGAATGTACATGTCGGATGCGAGTGGGCCGGTGCCGTCCGCATCGGGCGTATCGCACGCTGCCAGGGGGCCAGACCCGACCGGCCCATCGCTGGTGGTACAACCCGGTCCGTCCTCAGTAGGTGACTCAACGTTCAGAAACAGTGCAGCGCTGGCCGGAATCTGGATCTGATACTGCCCTTCCTCGTCAGCGTTGATGGTTTCGTCGGTGAGCAGGTTGGTCAAGGTTCCGGTGCTTCCCAGCGCGCAGGCTTCAAACGTCGTTTCGATGGGCTCATCACTCATATTCAGCAGGTAGAGGATCGCATCGTCGGCATAGGTTTTGTAATCCGCATAGAACGCACCGGCCACGTCAATGGGCGCAACAATAGCCGTGCGTTCACCGCGATACAGTGCCGGTTGCGCCGCGCGCAGTTCCATCAGCTCCGTCAGATAATCGCGCAGCTCCGCTTGTTTCTCATTGGCGACAAACACCTCGCGCTCAGTCCCGCTGGGCAGACCTTCGACCTTTCCGCTGGTGCGGGCAACGTGGTCATCGCACAGCCCCTGGTCGGCACAGTTAGCGGTAACCTGATCGGCGTAATCCGGCACCTCCTCACCTATCTCTTCCCCGTAGTAGAGGGTGATGGGTCCGGTATACGCCGCCAGGAAACTGTAGGCCGCTTTGTGACGCGCCCAATAAAGATCCTCTTGCGGATCGGCAATGTCGCCGCGCTGCAACAGATCCCCGAAGCGCACCAGATCGTGATTGCCCATAAAGCCATTGGGAATGGCGTGATCGGGATAGGCGTCGTAAGAATTGAAGCCGCTTCTAAGTCGCGCGGCGCTCGGGTTATTTGCCCCGCTCTCCTCCACCGCCAGGGCCTGAACCAGCGCGTACCGCACAGGGAAATCAAACGCCGAGCAAAGCGCAGGGTTGTCATCCGACCCATAGGCCTCGGCCGCAATGTCCGCCTCGCCTTTCCAGATTTCCGCGACCATATAGCCGAGTGGATTCACTGCCTCACCGTCGGCGTTGGTATAGGTGACCGATGCCGAGGCGTCCTCCACGGCGCGGCGAATCTCGACCCAGGCATCCAGGGGCACCTGATAGGCCTGGTCCAGACGCCAGCCGTCGATTTTCAGTTCCTCCACCCAGTAGGTAGCGACCTCTTTGAAAAATTCCAGATCATCCGGATACTCGGCAATGCGACCGGTTCCGGCCACACTCGCACCACCGGTACTGACGGTTTGACCGTCAATGGAGGGATAGTCTTCCGCGTTATTTTTGAAGTGACCGTACACACCATCGAAGAACACATACAACCCCAGCTCATGGGCCGTTTCGACAAGCTCCCGGGCGTCGTCCATGGAGCCGAAGTTCGGATCAACCGCAAAGTAGTTAGTCGCGTAGTAGCCGGTCGCATCCAATCGGTCGGCGGCCAGATCCTGGCCGGACAGGGGCACACTGTCAAAAACCGGCGTCAACCAGATGGCATTGAAGCCCAGGCCCTTGATGTACTCCAGACTGTCGATGATGCCGCGAATATCACCGCTGTGGTGGCTGGTTCCATAACCCACCCCATGGCCAATGCCCGGGTCGCCATCAATGAAGGACTCCGTCATCACCTGATAAATGCGCAGGTTCATGGCCTCGGCGTAGGTGGGGTTGTCACAGGTGAGAGGCTCGGCGGTGTGGTCACCATCTCCGTCGTTATCATCCCCACCGGTATCATCATCGTCGTTGTCGTTATCATTGTCGTCGTCAGGATCGGGATTGACCACATCGGGACCGGAATCCCCCGATGAGGAACCACCACAGCCAACCAATGCGGAAAAGGATAACACCAGGGCGCTGAGCACCAGGGCGTACCACTGTCTTGATAGGGTTTTCATTATTGTCACTCCAGGATTTTATGTTATGAGCTGTTATCCGAAGTGATGGTAGGTGGGCGGCTCGGGGCGAACAACACATTGCATACGTATGCATAGGGATGAATACGTATGCAGCAAATCCGTCCTTCCTGACAGAGCAAATACTGCTCACCCAGCGACCCAGCCTGGGAAGACACGGCTCCACCGCTCGATAAGTTCACGCTATGGCGATGATTGGCGAACTCCGGTTGAAATCCCGACGCCACGACACAAGATAAGGTCTTTCAAACCATTTAAGCGACATGCGACAAGCATATCCGATACAAATCGAGAGGAGATCTGCATGAGTCAGGCACCCGTGTTACCCGCCATTGGTCTGGGCACATTCCGTCTGAAAGATCAGGAAGTGAAAGACGCGGTGAAATCCGCGCTGGATCTGGGCTATCGACACATCGATACCGCCCAGTTTTACGACAACGAGGAAGCCGTCGGCGAGGCCATTCGCGAGAGTGGGATTCCCCGGCACGAACTGTTCATTACCACCAAAGTATGGCACGACTTCCTGGACAGCGATAAACCTGTCGAAAGCCTCAAGGAAAGCCTGCAGAAACTGGGCACAGACTATGTCGATCTTGCGTTGATCCACTGGCCCTCTCCCGACAATGCGGTCCCCATGGCGCACTATATCGGCAAGCTGAACGAAGCACGGGAACTGGGGTTGACCAAGCATATCGGGATATCCAATTTCACCATCGCCCAGGTGGACGAGGCCCTGGCAGCCCCCGGTGGAGCACACATCGTCACCAACCAGATTGAGGTTCACCCCTACCTGCAGAACAAAAAGCTGGTCAAACATTGTCAGGACAAAGGACTGCAGGTCACCGGCTATATGCCCCTGGCGGTAGGTAAAGTGATGAAGGACCCGGTACTGGAAGACATCGGCAAGGCCCACGGTGTGACACCGGCTCAGGTCGCTTTGGCATGGGTGGCCCAAAAGAACATCGTGGTCATCCCCTCCTCCACCAAGCCCGCGCACCAGAAAGCCAATCTGGCCGCCTTGGATGTCCGCTTGAGTGACAGTGAGATGGAAAAAATCAATGCCCTGGACGCCGGTGAGCGGATTGCCAACCCGGATTTCGCTCCCCAGTGGGACCAGTAACCCCACAGTATTGTGACCACACTCAAAAAGGCACCCCGGCGGTGCCTTTTTTATTCACTCCCTTTACCCCCTGCTGGGGTCCGAGCACCCGGCTACTGACCCGCAAGACCCGCCTCCCGGACTATACTGAAACGGACAACGACAATACTTCCATCAATCAACCAAACCAGGAGATGAATCGCATGGTTGCTATCACTGGCATCGACGTTCAGCCCATCGGCGCCCCACCCACCGGTTTTGGCGGTGACGCCCGCAATATTGCCCAGGGTGGCCCCACCTACGCCAATGCGGTACTGGAGATTCTCACCGACCACCCGGAGTTGCGCGGTACCAGCGTGATTTTCACCAACGGCCATGGCCTCAAGGAAATGTGCGAAGTCACCCGGATGGTGGCCAACCGCTTCCTGCTCCAGGAAGACTGGCTACCGGCGCCCACCGAGCTGCATAAAAACGGCAATCTGGGCCGCTTCTGCAAGCGTATGCTGCAGGACTCCGACTACAGCTGGCTGGGCGGTGTGGGCGTCTCACGCATGGCCATCGGGGCCGTTGCCAACGCCCTCTGGGACCTGAGCGCGAAAATCCAGCAGGTACCGGCCTGGCAACTGATTGTGGATATGGAGCCACGGGACCTGCTCGAATTCATCGATTTCGAACCCATTGGCGATGTGTTAAGCCCGGCCGAGGCCCTGGACCTGCTCCAGCGGGCCCAGGGCGGCAAACAGGAGCGGGTTCACACGATCTATCAACAGGGGCTGCTGGCGTACAACACCGCCGGCTGGAGCGGAATCAGCAAGGAAGGCCTGGTCGATCAGACCCGCAAAATGCTGCAGGCGGGCTGGCCCCAGATCAAAATCAAGGTGGGCGCCAGCTATTCCGCCGCGCGGATGAAGGCCGACGAGGCCCGCACCCTGCTGACCCGGGAGGATATCGATCGTATGGCCCTGGAAGCGGCCAACGAGGATGCCGAGCGGATGATTCTGGTGTACCAGACCATTGAGCGGGAAGACCCTCGAGCAGACAAAATGAAAGTGGCCATCGACAGCAATCAGGTGTTCGATACCCGCTCGGCCTTCATTTTCGCACATCAGCTTGGCCTGAAACTCTACCAGGCCAGCCCGGACTACCGGGTAGAGTGGTTTGAGGAGCCCTGCAACCAGCACAGCCCCATGGCCCATGTGGAGCTCCAACAGGCGCTGGACCGCGCCTTCGAGGACTACGCCCCGCCCCTGCGAATGCCCATTTCCACCGGCGAGCAGGGCGCCTCCCCCACCACCTTCAAAGACCTGTTGCACGCCCCGGATCTGAGCGGTAAAACCCGGGAAAAATACGCCATCGACGTGATCCAGATGGACTACTCCCGGGTGGGCGGTATCGGCGACAACCTGGCGATTCTGCTGATGGCCCAGAAAGCCCGGGAGGAGGGGCGAGATGTGCGCATTTGCCCTCACACCGGCGGTATCGGCCTGTGCGAGGGGATGCGCAACGTCCAGGCGATCAAGCAGGCCTGGTTCGGGCCCGACAACCTGGCCGGGGTGCCGGATATTCTGGAGTTTGTGGCCGAGGAGGAGCGCAGTGTCCACGAGGGCGTCTTTACCAATCCGGCGATCGTCAAAAATGGCTACTACCAGATGGGTCGGGAGCCCGGTGTGGGTGTGGATTACAGCGCGCGAGGCAAGCAGGACTACACCCTGCCCGGCGGCGATGCCTGGCTCGCCAGCGATCACTTTGCGCAGTTGGCACGGAAATTTATGCAAGAGCCCCGGTAAGCCGCCTTTTCAGGGGCGCAACGGATCCAAAGACATCCGCATCACGTAGAACTTGAACAGGTTAAACGCCTCTAACAGGGACCTACCCCAAATGGGATGGTCAGCATAGAAACCCGACCTTTCGGGTAAAAAACTGTGCTAGAGTTTGCCTCACAACACAAAACAATACCGTGATTAACCGTACTAACAGGAGAAGACCATGAAGCGCAGAGACTTTCTGAAGCTGTCCGCGGCAACAGCCGGTGCCACCCTGATCCCGGTACACACCGTGTCGGCTCAGGACGAAAAGCTATCTCCGGATGATGCGCAGGCCAAGGCGCTGAACTACATGGAGACCAGCGAAACCGAAGGCCAACGTTGTAATAACTGCATCCACGCCAAGGGTGATCTGGAGGCCGAATGGGTGGGGTGCAACCTGTTCCCGGGCAAACAGGTCAAGGCCAGCGGCTGGTGTAATGTCTGGGCCGCTCGCGGCTGAGGTCGTTCCGAAGGCCGGAGCCTGCTTGCTCCGGCCGTCCCTCTGTACTTTCCTGCTTCAACTCGCCCCACTTCAACTCGCTTACCGGGTATAACCAGCCCACCCGCTCGTTACCCTACGAATTTGCTTTTGCGTTACCATAGTCCGCTCGGTCAACACCAAAAAAGAGCGATATTATGCTGACAACAGAACCCAATCCGGTCTACCGCCCCAACCCCGAACGCTACCAGAACATGCCCTACCCGCGCTGCGGGCGCAGTGGCGTGCGGTTATCGGCCCTGTCTCTGGGCCTGTGGCAGAATTTTGGCGGCGTGGACTCACTGAGCAATGCCCGAGCCATGGTTCAGCGGGCGTTCGACCTGGGCATCACCCACTTCGATCTGGCCAACAACTATGGCCCGCCCTACGGCTCTGCGGAAACCACCTTTGGCCAGATCATGAAGCAGGACCTGGCGCCCTATCGCGACGAACTGATCATTTCCAGTAAGGCCGGCTATGACATGTGGCCCGGGCCCTACGGAATCGGCGGCTCGCGCAAGTACCTGATCGCCAGTTGCGATCAGAGCCTGAAGCGTACCGGCCTGGAGTACTTTGATATTTTCTACTCCCACTGTATGGACCCGGACACCCCACTTGAGGAGACCATGGGCGCCCTGGACACCATTGTCCGCTCCGGTCGAGCCCTCTATGCTGGTATCTCCAACTATTCGCCGGAGAAGACCCGTGAAGCGGTGGCCATCCTGAAATCCCTGGGCACCCCGCTGCTGATCCACCAGCCGCGTTACAACATGCTCGACCGCTGGATTGAAGACGGCCTGACCGATGTGCTCAAACACGAGGGCGTTGGCTCTATCGTGTTCTCACCGCTGTCTCAGGGAATGCTTACCGACAAATACCTGAACGGCATCCCCGAGGGCTCACGGGCCTCGCGCAGCGAACAGATCTACTTCAGTGAGGATGACATCAGCGCCGAGAACCTGAGTAAGGTCCAGGCACTCAACGAGGTGGCGCAGGCCCGAGGCCAATCCCTGGCACAGTTGGCATTGGCCTGGGTCCTGAACAACGACGCCGTGACCAGTGCCATCATTGGCGCCAGTCGGCCCGAGCAGATTGAAAACTCGGTGGCGGCTCTGGATAACCTGGAATTCTCCGATGACGAGCTAACCACCATTGAGGGCATTCTGGGCGCCTGAGACAGTGTACCCCTCACTCCCCACACAGCCGCTGGCCCAGCCAGCGGCTGATCACCGGAATCTGCTCCGCACAGACACCATGCTCCACCGAGTAGCGCTCGTAGCGGACCGGATAGCCCCAGGTTTCAAGCTGCGCCTTCGCGCGCTGCCCCAACACCTCAGGCACCACCGGATCGTGGACACCATGCTGAATCAGTACCGGAAGGGTCTGGTTGGCCGGCGCCCGCACCAGTGAGTCCGCTGTGGCCAGATAAGACGATAGAACCAACAGCCCTCCCAGCCGTTGTTCATAGCTGAGCGCCGCTTCATAGGCCACCGCACCGCCCTGGGAAAAGCCGGCGAGCACAATGCGCTCGGCCGCAATGCCACGCTCCAACTCCCGCTCAATCAGGCGATGGACGTCGCCCGCCGACGCCTTCAGCGTTTCGACATCCACTTTCCGGTCGATGCTCATTTCACGAATATCGTACCAGGCACGCATGACCATGCCGCCGTTGATGGTCACCGGTATCTGCGGCGCGTGGGGAAATACAAACCGGGTATGACACGAATCCGGCAGCTGCAGTTGCGGGACCAGCGGCGCGAAATCATTACCGTCGGCCCCCAGTCCATGCAGCCAGATGACCGCGCTGTTTGCGGGTGCGTTGGGTTCAATTTCCACACAGGGTAAATAGCTCATAAAACAGTTCCTGATTCTTTGACGGCGCAGGGTTTCCCAGTATACGCGTCTGGCAAAAACAGAATAAGCCCTACCCACACGCCGCCAAATCCCGCTACACTCAGGGTAACCATGGATAACAAGGAATACACAATTTTATGACTCATTCTCAGCAGCCGTATCAGGGGTCCGTATTGGACCACTCGCAGAGAAAGTACCAGACCATTGATGCCGTCGTGTCCCCGGTGGGGCCACTGAAGGTGCTATCCAAAGTGGAAATGGCCAAACTCCTGGACGCCAGTCAGAGCGGCCTGTATTCCCTGTTTCGCAGCTGCGCCCTCGCGGTACTGAACAGCGGCAACTACATGGATGACGGCAAGGAGTTGCTGGAGCGCTACAAGAATTTTTCCATCCGTGTGCTGCAGGAAGAGCGGGGCATAAAACTTGATATCAAAGGGGCGCCGGCCAGCGCATTTGTCGACGGGAAGATGATTCGCGGGATTACCGAGCACCTGTTTGCCGTATTGCGCGATGTACTCTACGCCAGCGCGGAGATTCAGAATAATCCAAAGTTCGACCTGGACACCCAGGAGGGCACCACCGATGCCGTGTTCCATATGTTACGCAACGCCATGGCGCTGCAATCCGGCGTGGAACCCAAGCTGATCGTGTGCTGGGGCGGCCACTCCATCAGTCGCGAGGAGTATGATTACACCAAGGAGGTGGGCTACCAGATGGGCCTGCGCGGGTTGGATATCTGCACCGGCTGCGGACCTGGTGCGATGAAGGGCCCCATGAAGGGCGCCAATATCGGTCATGCCAAGCAGCGCATCAAGGCCGGCCGTTACCTGGGTATTACCGAGCCGGGCATTATCGCGGCCGAAGCGCCCAACCCCATGGTCAATGAGCTGGTCATTCTTCCCGATATCGAAAAGCGTCTGGAAGCCTTCGTTCGCTCCGGCCACGGCATCGTGGTATTTCCGGGCGGCGCAGGTACGGCCGAGGAAATCCTGTATTTGCTGGGGATTCTGTTGCACCCGGACAATCGTGACATTCCCTTTCCGGTCATATTTACAGGACCGGAAGACTCGGCCGCGTACTTCGAGCGCATCCATGAGTTCATTGGCACCACCCTGGGAGAAGAGGCCCAGCAACGCTACCAGATTATTGTGGATGATCCGCCTAAAGTCGCCCGGGAGATGCTTGAGGGCGTCAAGCATGTGCGCGAGTTCCGCCGGCACACCGATGACGCCTTTTATTTCAACTGGCAACTGAAAATTGATCCGGACTTCCAGCGTCCTTTCGTGCCCAACCACGAGAACATGCGCTCACTGGCGTTGCATAAAAATCAGGCCCCCCACGAACTGGCGGCCAATTTGCGGCGGGTCTTTTCCGGCATCGTCGCCGGCAATGTGAAGGATGAAGGCATCCGCGCGATTGAGCAACACGGGCATTTTGAAATTCACGGCGACCCGGAGGTGATGCTCCCGGTGGACGAACTGCTGGCCTCCTTCGTGGCGCAAAACCGTATGAAACTGCCGGGACGGACCTATCGCCCCTGTTACCGGATCATCTGATTACGCCGCCGATTGCCGTCGCGTGTCCGAAAGAGCCGCCGCAAACCATGGTCAATGTCTCACAAACATTGCCGACGATGGCGACTATCGCCAGAGAGGGTGATTCGAGAGAATACTCATCAACAGGGAGGTACACAGTGACGTGACGTCGACCAGGAAGGGTCAAGGGAAGCGCCTATTTTCACCGGGCCGGGAGGGCTCGGGACAGGACGTCAGGGATATCGGCGCGGAGCGCCGGCCAGGGAGCGCTCTTCGAGCGTCAAGGGAGCTTGCTCAGGACGAGCCGGACGGGGGTCAGTGCCATGCACTGACCCCCGTTTTTATGATGCCTCGAAAGACAATCAACCCGGCTGTCTGTCGCTGCTTTGCCTACTGAAAATTGTCCTGCAGGTACTGGCGAGCAAGACGGGCCGCATCGCTGGTACCCGAGGCAACATCCTGCAGCAGCTGCTGGGCTCGTTGCTCATCACCTTGCTGATGGTAAACGCGGCCCAGCTTGTACTGGGCATCGGCACGTTTTCGATCGTCCGGAAACTCGCGCAACAGTTTTTCAAACCACTCCTGTGCAGCATCCAGATCCTCGTTCAGCAGGTAGATCTCACCCAGCCAGTAATGGCTGTTGCCAGCGAAATTACCTTGGGGATAGGCGTCGAGGTAAGCGTTGAACGCCTCGATGGACTGCTCGATTTCCCGATCGCGCAACAGCTGGTAAGCGTCGCGATACATCTGGGTTTCAGACACCCGATCACCGGTTTCACCTGACTCACCGGAGCTGCCACTGCCCAAGCTGGCCCCCGGGTTGCCACCACCGGAGCGACTCAGCTCGCCGATTCGGCGGTCCAGGTCGAGGTAGTCGTCCATTCGCTGCTGCTTCAAACGCTGAATTTCGTGCGCCTGCTCTTCCACCAGGCCGCGCAACTCCAGTACTTCCTGCTGCAGTGCCTGAAACTGATAAAACAGCTCCGCCTGCATGTTGGAGGCTCCTTGGGCATCACCGGAATTGGCAGACTGATTGTTGCCCAGCGGCTGAGACTCAACCACCCGGACCTGAGCTTGCAGTACCGGCGCCGCCACGGCGATCACGGTGAACGCTGTGGCGGTTATCAAGGTCTTCATCATGACTCTCAGTATTTGATCTCAACGCGACGGTTCTTCTCCCAGGCGCTGGCATTGCTGCCCATGGCCAGGGGACGCTCTTCACCGTAACTGACCACTTCCAGGTCGCTGCGACGCACACCCTGCAGCACCAGGAAGTCACGCACGGCGTTGGCACGACGCTCACCCAGGGCCATGTTGTATTCGCGCGAGCCGCGCTCGTCGGCATGCCCTTCCAGACGAACATCTGCCGGAGACTCTTTCAGGCGCTCGGCGTGGGCCAGCAACAAGGCACGGGCTTCCGGCTTGAGGGTCGCCTGGTCGAAGTCGAAGTAAATAATGGTGTCCAGCTCTTCCATGTCGTCGCTGTCTCCGGAACGTGAGCTGACGCCGTCACGGTCCGAGGTGCCGGTGGTCACACCGCTGCCGGCCTGGCCATCTGCGCCCATGGCACTATCGCTGTCATCGGTGGTGTCGGTGCTCGAACAACCGGCCAGAAACGCCAGTACAAACGCCAGACTCAAACCCTGCTTTTTTACGTTGGTCATCATGTGTGACTCCATCATCAGTTGTTGATCTTCTCAAGTCCGCCCGATGGGCGGTTTACAAACCAGCTTACGACTCCCACATCCTAGTCGAAATAGGGCGACCAGGCGGGTTCTCGCACATCCCCTTGCTCGGAAGGCAGAAAATAGCGTGTTCCGGCGTCCAGCGACACTACCGCCAAGACGCCTTTATCGTTGCGACGCGTCGCATAAATCAGCATAGCACCATTTGGCGCAATGCTGGGTGATTCATCCAGGTACGTCTCTGTCAGGATGCGCAGCGTTCCGGTCTCAAGATCCTGTGCGGCAATGTGGAACACATCATTGCGCTGGTGCACCATCACCATGGTGCGACCGTCCTGGGAGATGCGCCCCCTGGCGTTGTAATCACCCTCGAAGGTTAAGCGTTCCACACGACCATTGGCAAGCGTTACCTGGTAAATCTGGGGTTTTCCACCCCGATTAGAGGTAAAAATAATGCCTTTTCCATCGGCAGTCCAGCTCGGCTCGGTGTCGATGGCAAAATGTTGGGTCATGCGAGTGAAATTTCCCGAGTCAATATCCAGAGTGTAGATTTCCGGGTTGCCGTCCTTCGACAGGGTCAGAGCCAGCTTCTTGCCGTCCGGCGACCAGGCCGGCGCACCATTGAGCCCCTGGAAGTCCGTCAGTTGCTCTCTTTCCCCAGTAGCGAGGTTTTGCACAAAGATGGCCGGACGAGTGGTTTCAAACGACACATAGGCCACCCGGCGTCCATCGGGGGACCATACCGGCGACAGAATGGGCTGGTCGGACTCGAGCAACATGGTCGGACGGGCACCATCGGCATCGGCGCGCATCAGGCGAAAGGTATCGTTGACCTCTCCTCCCTGGGTTCGATTGCGCAGTACCTCGACGTAGATCACTTCGGTGGAAAACGCCCCGGGAATCCCGGTCAAGGACTCGTAGACACGATCACTGATCGCATGGGCAATATCCCGCAACTGTCGTTCAGAGCCCTCGACAATCTGTTTGCTGAGGATTTTGCGCTGGTTGAGCACGTCGTAGAGGTCATAATGCACCTGATAAAGGCCTGAGACGTTCTCAACCCGCCCGACAATCAGATATTCGGCGTCCAGCACCCGCCAGTCGCGGAAGTGCACATCCTGCTCCCGGTGCGGGAAGGACAGCATGTCTTCACGGGCTATCGGAGCAAATTGCCCGCTACGACGCAGGTTATCTTCAATGATACGGCTGATGTCCTCCGGCAGGCCGGGACCACCGACTATTTCCAGAGGCGCCACCGCAATCCGGGTCGGGTTGTCCACCCCGCGGGTGATTTCAATCGTCAGCTGCGCCTGGGCTCCCAAACACAGCGCCCACAAAACGACCAATGCCAGACACTGTCTCACAATCTCAAATCCTCTGGTTTAAACACCAGCCGCAACTGGCGAAATTGACTTTCAAACACGTGGGAAGGCATCCCCTGAATCTCCTCGAAGCGATCGATACGCTTGACCGCCTGCTCTGCCGAGCGGTCAAAAGCACTGTTCCCGCTGCTCTCCACGACCGTAACGTTGACCACCTGCCCCGTGGGCACCAGTTGAATCTCCAGTACACACTGCATACCCATGCGGGCAGACGGCGGCCGGCTCCAGTTGTTTTCGATGCGCTGCGCCATGACATCGACGTAGCTCTGAGCCACTTCCTGGGCCTGTTGTTCCTCAAAAAATTCGGCTTCTTCCGCCAGGGCGCGGTCCAGTTGCTGCTGACGCTCCAGCTGCTCGCGTTCGGCCTGTAGCTCCTGCTCCCGGCGCCGTTGCTCGGCGGCTTCCCGCTCTTTACGTCGGCGTTCAGCCTCCTGGCGCTCCTTTTCCGCCTGCGCCCGCTGTTCTTGCTCGCGCTTTTCTCGCTGTGCCTGCGCCCTACGAGCCTCTTCCTGCTGGCGGCGACGTTCGGCCTCCTGGCGCTCACGCTCCTGTTGGCGCTGGCGCATATCAATCACTTTCTGTTGCGCCGCTTGCTGTTCCGCCTGACGCTGACTCTTGGGCGTATACTCAACCACCTTGGCCTGAACCACACGGGGCCGCTGTACATCACGCGGCTCCGGGCGTGCGTCCCAGGTCGAAAACACCAGAGCGAACACCAGAGCGTGCAGCGAGAGGCTGATCAACAGGGGAAGTGTATAAGCCTTCAGGGTCATAAATCTGTGATCACTGTGGCGGTTCGGTGACAAGCCCCACCGAGGGAGCCCCGGCACTTTGCAGCTCGGTCATCAGTTGCACGACCAAGCCGTAGCCCACTTCCTGATCGCCCCATACCAGCACGGGGGTTTCGGGTTTCTGGCGCAGCACCTTCCCGACCGTTTCCTTGATCTCCGCGAGCGGGCGCGCCTGCTCCTGATCCCCGCCCAGGTTGATGTAGTAGGTGCCGTCCTTTTTGATGGACACGATCAACGGCTCTACGTCATCGTCTTCCAGCGGCTCGGAGGGCGCCTGAGGTAATTCGACCTGAACGCCCTGCATCAGCAGCGGCGCGGTCACCATAAACACAATGAGCAGCACCAACATCACATCGATGTAGGGCACCACGTTGATTTCAGCCAGAGGCTTCTTTTTGGGTTTACGCCCAAACGGAGACATGTCGGCAACCTCGCTTGATCAGGATGAAACCTGTTTGCTGTGGACCTGCCGATGCAGGATGGCCGAAAACTCTTCCGCGAAGGTATGGTAATAATTGAGCATGGCCTCGGCGCGAGCCGAATAGCGGTTGTACGCCAGTACCGCGGGAATCGCCGCAAACAGCCCCATGGCGGTAGCCACCAGTGCCTCGGCAATGCCCGGTGCGACCGTGGCGAGGGTCGCCTGATGGACGTTGGCCAGGCCCCGGAATGAATTCATGATGCCCCACACAGTGCCGAACAGTCCGATATAGGGACTGACCGAGGCGACACTGGCCAGAAATGGCAGATGCAGCTCCAGCTTTTCTTCCTCGCGGGAAAGCGCCACGCGCATGGCCCGCTGGCTGCCTTCCATCACCGCTTCGGAGCTGGCTCCGCTCTGCTGACGCAGGCGAGTGAACTCCTTGAAGCCGGCCCGGAAAATATTCTCGGCCCCCTCAGCGGTTTTACCATTGCCCTGACGGTACAACTGGTTGAGGTCAATGCCGGACCAGAACTGCCGTTCAAATCCATGAAACAGGCCACGAGCCTTACGCAGGTACAACCCCCGCTGGACGATCATGACCCAGGAGATGACAGAGGCGAGAAACAGGAGCAGCATGACAAACTGAACCAGCAGACTGGCTTCAGCCACCAGGCTCCAGATGGACATGTTATTTTCTTGAGGCATAAGATCATCAGCTCTCAGTAGTGGATGCGATTTTTTTCTGCATTTCCGTTGGAATCGGACGCGGGCGGAAACTCTCACCGCACACGCAGGCAATCCGGATTAGACCGTCACACAACAGTTCGTTCCCTCGCCAGACGGACTGGTGAAAAACCACGTTGGTGCGCGCCAGTTTCTCGATCCGCGCGGTCACGCGCAACGCGTCATCGAGTCGGGCGGAGCGATGGTACTGCACCTCGGCCTTGTGTACGACCAACAGCAGACCGTCATCCAGAATGGCCGGCTTATCATACCCTAACTGGCGCAGAAATTCGGTTCGACAACGCTCCATGAACTTTAAATAGTTCACGTAGTAGACAATCCCTCCGGCATCGGTGTCTTCGATGTAGACCCTGACCGGCAAGGAAAATTCACCCGCCAAGGCTGACTCTGAGACCTCCGTCTCACTCCGGCTTGAAATCAGGCTCATAGTGTCAGTCACTCTCCCTGAGGCGCTTTGGTAAATCCACTCCGAAGTGCAGATAGGCATTGGCGGTGAGAATACGGCCGCGAGGCGTGCGTGCCATGAACCCCTGTTGGATCAGGTAGGGCTCAATCACGTCCTCGATGGTGCCCCGCTCTTCACTGATGGCGGCAGCCAGGCTTTCAATACCCACCGGGCCACCATCAAAGTTGTCCATCAGCGCCAGCAGCAGGCGGCGGTCCATATGATCAAAACCACGCTCGTCCACTTTGAGCATATTCAGGGCCAGATCGGCCATTTCCGAGGTCACCACACCGTCGCCACGCATCTCTGCGTAATCGCGTACCCGACGTAACAGGCGGTTGGCCACCCGAGGGGTGCCTCGCGCCCGCTTGGCCACTTCGACCGCACCGGACTCTTCCATATTGACCCCGATCAGCTCCGCCGCTCGCAGCACAATGCGGGTCAGATCCGCTACGGAGTAGAACTCCAGGCGCTGGACAATGCCAAATCGGTCCCGCAACGGCGAGGTCAACAGGCCGGCCCGGGTGGTTGCCCCCACCAGGGTAAACGGCGGCAGATCCAGTTTGATGGAGCGGGCCGCAGGCCCTTCACCGATCATGATATCGAGCTGAAAGTCCTCCATGGCCGGGTAGAGAATTTCCTCCACCACCGGGCTCAGGCGATGAATTTCGTCGATAAAGAGTACATCGCCGGGCTCCAGATTGGTCATCAGCGCGGCCAGATCACCGGCCTTTTCCAACACCGGGCCGGAGGTGCTTTTCAGGGAGACCCCCATCTCGGTGGCGATGATATTGGCGAGGGTGGTCTTACCCAGGCCCGGCGGGCCGAACACTAGGGTGTGATCCAGCGCTTCACCCCGTTTCTGGGCCGCGCCGATAAATATTTCCATCTGCTCGCGCACGGCGGGCTGGCCAATGTAGTCGGCCAGCGCCTTGGGGCGCACGGCGCGGTCGATCACGTCTTCGCGCTCGCGAGGTGCCGCATCAATCAGGCGATCGGTTTCAATCATGGGAACTACTCAGTGGTCACAATCCGGAGCACAGTCTATCAGACCGGACGGGAGGGGCTCTATTGAGGCTTAATTTGTGGCCAAGTGCCGGTAAACCTTTGCGGGACACGCCGTAAATACCTCCCTGTAGGCTCGGTTGCCGCTATCCCTGCGGCAAACGGTCCCGCAAAGGTTCACCGGCACTCGGTTATGTGTTCGTCCTAAACGCTGAGGGCTATTTTTCTATACGCTGAGGGCTCTTAACGCCAGGCGGATCAGTTCCTGGCTGCCGGCGGCCGGGTCCTGTTTTGCGGCGGCGCTGATCATGCGGGCGGCTTCGGCGGGCTTGTAACCCAGGGCAATCAGCGCGCTCTCGGCCTCTTCCTGGTGATCGTCTCTCGAGGCCTCCGGTTCAGGCAGCAGGTCGCCGGCCAGGTCTTCCCGGGGCAGCTCCCAGCCTTTGAGGCGGTCGCGCAGCTCGATGACCAGCCGCTCGGCGGTTTTTTTACCAACTCCCGGCACTTTGGTCAGGGCGGAGACTTTGTCTTCCCGCACGCAGCGGGCGATGTCGTCGGCTTCCATGCCCGAGAGGATGGCGATGGCCATTTTGGGGCCGACGCCGTTGACTTTGATCAGGGTGCGAAACAAGCTCCGATCCCGCTGGTCGGCGAAGGCGAACAGTTGGTGGGCGCTTTCGCTGATGGCCAGGTGGGTGTGGAGCGTGACGTCGGCTCCCAGTTCGGGCAGCCGGTAGAAGGTAGTCATGGGCGCCTGAACTTCGTACCCCACGCCCTGTACGTCTATCAGTAGGTGAGGCGGTTGTTTTTCGAGCAATGTGCCGCGTAAGCGTCCGATCATACTTTACCCCGGTGCATTCGTGTAACTCGTAGGGCGGATAAGGGCGAAAGCCCGCATCCGCCATCCTGTGTCTATTCTGATCTGTTGCTGAATCAACAAGTCTGGTCCGCTACCGGGCAGAGCCCGCCGTGCCCAGAAGGTCGGATTCTCCAGCCGGTCCGGCCCGCTACGGGGTAACCCCTTCGTGAACCCGCCGTGAACCCATCCATGGGGGCTTCTCATCGGCATCCATGCCTCAGAGAGTTCACGAAGGGGTTACCCCGCATCGGGCCTCAGTGCCAAATTCAGGCCTTACGCTCTTTCAACCCACACTTAAATACCTACAACCGTAGGTCGGGTTAGCGAAGCGTAACCCGACGCTTTCTGGGATTCCGTGCCCAATGTCGGATTACGCTTCGCTAATCCGACCTACGACTGAGCAGAACGCGCAAATTATTCTCTGCAGCGCTCGGAGGTCTGGTGTGGGGTAAGGGGTTCCCAGACCGTGGAGCCGGGGACCGGCGATGCGAGCCTACGTGGACGACCCACATGGATGTGGGAAGTGTCCGTAAGCGCCGGGAGCGCGTAGGACCGTATTCACGGCGTGTCTGGGAACCCCTTACCCCACTTCAGACCGGACTCTCCGCAACCACTGCAGGTAATTCAGAGAGGTTCGGAAAAACTACACCACCCTACCCCGCCGGAAACTGCGTTTGCCCGCCAAGGCGATCAATTGGTCTTGGGTATTGGCGTGGCAGAGGGCTACGGCCAGGGCGTCGGCGGCGTCTTCCTGGGGGGTGCCCGGTAGGCGCAGAAGGGCCTTGACCATGTGTTGTACCTGCGCCTTGTCCGCCGCGCCAGTACCGACCACCGACTGTTTGACCTTTCGGGCTTCGTACTCGTAGACCGAGAGGTCCTGCACCACGGCGGCGGTGATCGCCGCGCCGCGGGCCTGGCCCAGTTTGAGGGACGAGCTGGCATTTTTGGCCATGAAAATCTGCTCAATGGCCACCACATCCGGGCTCTGCTGCTGGACGATCTGGGTGATGGCGTCAAAAATCACCTTGAGACGCTCCGGCAGACTGCCTTCGGGCACCCTAATCACGCCGCTGGTGATATAGGCCACTTTGCCGCCGATGCGCTCGATCACACCAAAGCCGGTCTTGCGCGAACCCGGGTCGATACCCAGTATGCGGGTCATGGCCACCTCTGGGGCTTGACGCCCCTTTATGCGTTCAGTTGCTCCATCACCTCATCGGGGATGTCGCCGTTGGTGTAGACGTTCTGGACATCGTCCAGGTCTTCGAGCATGTCGATCAGCGCCAACAGCTTCTCAGCACCTTCTTTGTCCACTTCAATGGTGGTGGACGGGAGCATGATGATTTCGCTGTTGGTCGGCTCGAAGCCGGCGGCCACCAGCGCTTCTTTCACTGCGAAGTACTCCTCGAAGGGCGTGCGCACGTCGATGGTGCCGTCACTGTTGGTGACGATGTCCTCGGCCCCGGCTTCCAGCGCGGCTTCCATGATGTCTTCTTCGGTGATGCCCTCGAAGCTGATCTGGCCCATGCGGGTGAACAGGTAGGCTACCGAGCCGTCGGTGCCAAGGTTGCCGCCGCGTTTGCTGAAGGCGTGGCGCACTTCGGAGACGGTGCGGTTTTTGTTGTCGGTCATGCATTCGACCAGCACGGCGATGCCATTGGCGCCGTAGCCTTCGTAGGTGACTTCTTCGTAGTTGTCGCCCTCACCGGCCCCGGCGCCACGGGCAATGGCCTTGTCGATGGTGTCCTTTTTCATGTTGGCGCCAAGCGCCTTGTCCATGGCGGTGCGCAGGCGGGGGTTGTCTTCAGGCGCGGCGCCGCCTTTGGCGGCGACGGTAAGCTCGCGAATGATTTTGGTGAATACTTTACCGCGTTTGGCGTCCTGGGCGGCTTTGCGGTGTTTGATGTTTGCCCATTTACTGTGGCCAGCCATGAATATTCTCCACTTACTGGTCTGTTATAAGTCGGGGTTAGTTGCTTTTTAATCGGAGTATGTCGCTAAAATCACGTCCGGTCCGCTTTGGGTGTATGGTTGCCAGACACGCCGTAAATACATCCCTGTAGGCTCGCATCGCGGGTCCCCCGCTCCACGGTCTGGCAACCATACACCCCAAATCGGCCCTCAGCACACTGGTAGCACCTTTTGTCCATTCTGCTACAGAGTCCATGTCCCCGTAGGTCGGATTAGGCCTTGGCCGTAATCCGACAATTGAGGCACCGAGTTTTCTTGTGTGTTTGCGTGTCGGATTACGCGCTGAGCGTTAATCCGACCTACTCGCTACTCAGACTGCTTACAGAGTGACCAAGCGAGCCTGGGTTCGGGGCAATACTTCCGGGACCGTAGAGCGGGGGACCCGCGATCCGAGCCCCCGTGGACGACCCACATGGATGTGGGAAGTGTCCGTAAGCGCCGGGAGCGCGTAGGACCGGGTTCACGGCGTGTCCCGGAAGTATTGCCCCGAACCCAGGCGTCAAATCACTGCCTCACGCTCTAAAAACTACTCGCTCGCGGGCTTCTCTTTTTTACGCAGACGGATGTGCAGGTCTTTGAGCTGCTGTTCGTCTACCGCACCCGGCGCGTCGGTCATGACGCAGGCGGCGCTTTGGGTTTTCGGGAAGGCGATCACATCGCGGATCGAACCGGCGCCGATCATCAGCATGATCAGACGGTCCAGACCGAAGGCCAGGCCACCGTGCGGGGGGGCGCCGTATTTGAGGGCATCCAGCAGGAAGCCGAACTTCTCGCGCTGCTCCTCTTCACCAATGCCCAGCGCGCGGAATACCGCCTGCTGCATGGTCTGGTTGTGAATACGGATAGAGCCGCCACCCAGCTCGGTGCCGTTGAGCACCATATCGTAGGCGCGGGACAGGGCCGTCTCCGGGCTCTTCTCCAGCTCCTCCGGGGAGCAGGAAGGCGCGGTGAACGGGTGGTGCAGACTGTTCAGAGAACCGTCGTCTTCTTCCTCGAACATCGGGAAGTCGACCACCCACAGGGGAGCCCACTCGCAGGTGTACAGCTCCAGATCTTCACCCAGCTTGCAGCGCAGCGCGCCCAAGGCTTCGCTTACCACGGTGGCCTTATCGGCACCGAAGAAGATCAGGTCGCCATTGTCGGCTTCTACCCGCTCCAGAATGGCTTTGCGCACGTCGGTGGGCAGGAACTTCACGATCGGCGACTGCAGGCCCTCTTCCAGATCATTTTTGTCATTGACCTTGATGTAGGCCAAGCCCTTGGCACCGTAGATGCCAACAAACTTGGTGTAGTCGTCGATCTGCTTGCGGGTCAGCTTCTCGTTGCCGCCGGGCACTTTCAGGGCGGTGACGCGGCCTTTGGGGTCTTTGGCCGGGCCGGAGAAGACCTTGAAGTCCACCTCGCCCATCAGATCCTTTACATCCACCAGCTCCAGCGGGATACGCAGGTCCGGCTTGTCGGAGCCGTACTTCTGCATCGCATCGGCATAGGTCATGCGCGGGAAGTCGCCCAGGTCCACCTCTTTAAGTGTCTGGAAGATGGTGCGGATCATGCCCTCGGTGACCGACATGATGCCCTCTTCGTCCATAAAGGAGGTTTCAATATCGATCTGGGTGAATTCCGGCTGGCGATCGGCGCGCAGGTCTTCATCGCGGAAGCACTTGGCGATCTGGTAGTAGCGATCGAACCCAGACACCATCAACAGCTGTTTGAACAGCTGGGGAGACTGGGGCAGAGCGAAAAATTTGTTCTCGTGGGTGCGAGAGGGCACCAGGTAATCCCGGGCACCCTCGGGGGTGGCGCGGGTCAGAATCGGGGTTTCGATGTCCAGGAAGCCCTGGTCGTCCAGGTAGTTACGCACCAGATTGGTGACCTTGGAGCGGAATTTCAGGCCTTTCTGCATTTCCGCCCGGCGCAGGTCCAGGTAGCGGAACTTGAGGCGGACGTCCTCGCCCACGGACGCGTGGGAGTCCAGCGGGAAGGGGGTGGTTTCCGCCTCGTTCAGGATGGTCAGGCCGGTGCCGTAGACTTCCACCTCACCGGTGGCCATGTTGGGATTGACCGTGGCGGCATCCCGGGCGCGCACCTTACCGGTCACCTGCAGCACGTACTCGCCGCGGACCCGGTCAGCCAGATTGAAATGATCGCCGGTATCCGGATCGAACACCACCTGTACAATACCCTCGCGATCGCGCAGGTCGATAAAGATGACACCACCGTGGTCACGGCGGCGATCAACCCACCCACACAGGGTCACTTCCCGATCAATGTCTTTGGCTGTCAGTGTGCCACAGTAATCACTGCGCATAGTGCTTTCCCGTTATTTGCCGTCTCGGTTCAAAGTCGTCGCGGCGCCGTCTGTCTGTCAGGCCGACGCTGCGCTGGAGTTGGCGGGTTTGGAGGCCTTGTCACCCCCGGAGCTGCTCTCGGCGCTCTTACTGCCGCCGCGCTCGCCCGCCAGGTTTTTCTGGTTGGACTTTTTGAAGTCCGTCTCGTACCAGCCGCTGCCTTTCAGGCGAAAGCCCGCCGCTGAGATTTTCTTTTTCAGGCTCGCCTGGCCACAGGCCGGGCAGTCTACCAGAGGCTCGTCGCTGAGCTTCTGCAGTGCTTCCATATTGTGGTTACAGGATTGACACTGATATTCGTAGATGGGCATTGTCGTGTTCCTCAATCAAATGCTCTGCAAGAGCAACCATCGCCAGCAATGCCCACAGGGGCCAAAAAACGCGCGATTATAACCCAATGGGGCGCCAGCGAGAACCGGGTAAGCTGTTTTACACTGCGCCGTGGCCGCCCGGAATGGGCCGCGCGGCGACTCGGTGCAAAGCCAGATATAAATAGGGACGGCGCGGCGGTTTTAAAGGTCTACGCCCAGGGTATTGCCCTCGTAGACGATGGGGACAAAAGCCAGGGGGCCCACACACCCCTCGGGGCCGTTGAGCGCCCGCCCAGAGAGCAGGTCAAATTCGATCCCATGGACCGGGCAGCGCAACACCTCGCCCTGGACGCTGGCCTTATGCAGCGGCGCCTCCATGTGCGGGCAGCGGTTGACCAGCAGGTAGGTCCGCCCCTCCTCCTGCAACAACAGAAGCTCCTGCCCCGCGAGCCGAAAGACCCGGCGGTAGCCATCGTAGAGCTGGTGCAGAGTTTCCAATGCCTGATACGCCATGATTTTGCCCCCGAGAGCCATCAATTCCGCTAGACTAGCACACCCCGTACGCCAAACTGTTGAACCACCCGACCGACGCGAGCCTCGCCATGCCCTCCCAGCAATACCTGGAACAGCTCAAAACCCTGTCCAACCGGCTGGTGGCACTGCAGAAGCCGATCCGTATCCTCGATGCCATCAAGTGGACGCCCGAGATCGAACAGGCCTTCCACGCCAGTGGCGGCAAGGCCCTGCCCAAGGTAGGCCCGGAGTATTACCAGCGCCAGGCCCTGGGGTTTGACCCCGAGCGCCTGGACCGCGAACTGTTGGCCCTGGATCGGGACATCAAGCGCCAGTTGGGCCGGGGCGATGCCCTGGGCAAGATTCTCAAATCCACGGTGGAGCAGTATCAGTTGGTGGTACAGCTGCTGCGCCACCGCGGGCGTGCCGAGTTCGGGGACTACAGCCGTCAGCTCTACGGCTCCGCCAGTGACCGCATCCGGGGTGACCGGAAGACCCTGCGCACCCTGGGCGAACGACTGTGCGACATTTTCTCTCTGCCCGCCGTGGAGCACCTGAACCGGCCCTACCCCCGGGATATTGGCGCGGAAACCGCCGTCGCCATGCTGCGCCAACGGATGGACCGCTACTTTGGCCCGGGCCAGGTGAAGGTCAGCATCAGCGATGACATCGTCTCCGATGCCGCCGCCGGGGGCGATACCATCAAGGTCAATCGACGCGCTTCATTCTCCGAGCTGGACATTCAGGTGCTGGAAGTCCATGAGGGCTGGGTGCATATTGGCACGACTCTCAACGGCCGTGAGCAGCCCTGGGCCACCTGGCTGAGCGTGGGCTCGCCCCGGATAACCGGCATCCAGGAGGGCATGGCGGTCCTGATGGAAACCCTGACCTTCAGCTCTTTCCCGCAGCGGGCCCGACGGGTCAGCGACCGGGTGGTGGCGGTGGACCTGGCAGAACAGGGGGCGGATTTCTGCGAGGTGTATCGCTATTTTCTGGAGCGCGGGGTCAGTGAGCACGACAGCTATCGGGTCACCCAACGGGTGTTTCGCGGCGGCCAGGTCAGTGGCGATCGGGGCGCGGTTTTCACCAAGGATATTTCCTATGTGAAAGGTTTTGTGGAAAATGTAAACTTTATCCGCAGCGCCATTCAGTCCGGGGTTCCGGAGATTATTCCGATGTTGTTTGTGGGTAAAGTGACCCTGGATGATCTGCCGCTACTGTACGAACGCTACCTGGAAGGTGTAATCTCCGCCCCCCGGCATTTGCCGCCGATGTTCCGCGATCTGAATGGGCTTTATGTCTGGTTCGGTTTTTCGAGCAGTCTGTCGCTGATGAACATCGCACGGGTGCAGCAGCACTTCAGTAAGCTTTTTGAGCAATTACCGGCCACTGCCCCGCTGTATCCGGGCTCAAACAACGGCAAGCGCGACGCCGAATTGGATTGACGTTTTCAAATTATGATGCATTACAAGATTGTCCTGACGGGCAGCGGCATTTTGGTGGACCACTATGGCAGCCCGGAACCGGTGATGGGCTTTGTCACTTGCCGTCTGTTGAAAGCGGATTCGGAGAAGCTGGCGATTGCGACGGTCAAGCGCGATATTCTGGTACAGTGGAATCAGAGTTTTAATGCGGACCGGAAGGCGGGGCTACCAAAGTTGTCGGTGGAGCATATCGCGACGGTTCACCCTCTGCTGACCCGCAAGCCGAAGCACGATTTCTACTTTTACGTCTCGGACGAACAGCGCGAGGCGCACCTGGAACACTTCACCCAACCCAAACGCCGCTGGTTCAAAAAAACGTAGGGTACCTGTGTGGTGCCTCTTTCCTTCTAAGAAACTCCTTACTCCAGAAGGTCCGTCGAAGGCGGGGTAGACCAGTTACAGACCCGCCGTGAATACGTCCCTGTAGGCTTCTCGTCGGCTCCCTGCCTCCGAGAGTCTGTAACTGGTCTACCCCGCCTTCGACTCAATGCCAAATTTTAGTGCCTACTATCCTTTTTGATGAAAAATTCGCACAACCTGCCTGCCCACCGGGGACTTGGGTTTTGGAAAAACGTCGCGCAATCGATGGCACTGAGGCGGATGCAAAGACACCCGTTTGCAGACTCTCGGAGGCAGGGAGCCGACGAGAAGCCCCCATGGATGGGTTCACGGCGGGTCTGCAAACGGGTGTCTTTGTAGCCGGCGGGCTCTAAAAATGCGTCAAACCAAAGGCAAACACCAATCAATCTCCGTCTCACCCCGCTCCACCAAATACCGATTCGCCTGCGAAAAATGCCCGCAACCAATAAAGCCTCGGTGAGCGGACAACGGTGAAGGGTGGACCGACTTCAGAACCAGGTGTTTATTGCGATCCACAAAGGCCGCTTTTTTCTGAGCGTAGCTGCCCCACAATAGAAATACCACGCCCTCGCGCTCCCGGTTGACCAGGTCAATCGCCCGGTCGGTGAACGCTTCCCAGCCCTGGCGCTGGTGCGAGCCCGCCCTGCCCTGCTCGACGGTCAGGGTGGCGTTGAGCAGCAGTACGCCCTGCTCCGCCCAGTGTTGCAGGCAGCCGTGGTTGGGGACGGGGCAGCCGAGGTCGCGTTCGAGTTCTTTGAAGATGTTTTTGAGCGACGGCGGTGGCGCGATGCCGGGTTGCACGGAGAAGCAGAGGCCGTGGGCCTGGTTGGGGCCGTGGTAGGGGTCCTGCCCGAGGATGACGACTTTGACCTGCTCAAGGGGCGTGCTATTGAAGGCGTTGAAGATGTGTCTGGAGGGCGGATAGATGACTTTGCCCTGTTGTTTTTCGCCGCGCAGGAACTGCTTGAGTTGTTGCATGTAGGGCTGCTGAAATTCGGGTTCCAGGTGGCTCAACCAACTGGGTTCAAGATCGATTTTCTTTTGCGCGTCCGCCATAACGTTTCCCAAGCTGTTTTGTCAGCGCGTCAATTTAGCATTGATCCCCTATCGAGAAAACCGCCCCAGCATCAAGCGCACAGACGGCGGGTGCGCTGCGCTTACCGCGCCCTACGCAGAGCATAGGGGCGGTAGCGAGTGAGATAGCCTAGATGCAGTATTCTTTCAGGGGCGGGAAGCCGTTGAATTCTACGGCGCTGTAGGAGGTCGTGTACGCGCCGGTGGAGAGCCAGTAGAGGCGGTCGCCGATGGCCAGGTTCAGCGGCAGCGGGTACTTGTGGTGCTCGTACATGATATCCGCGCTGTCGCAGGTCGGGCCGGCGATCACCGCATCTTCCAGCTCGCCCTTCTTCTCCACATAAATCGGAAACTTGATCGCCTCATCCAGCGTTTCGATCAGGCCGCTGAACTTGCCCACATCGGTGAACACCCAGCGGTGCAGCGCCGTGCGCGATTTACGGGATATCAGCACCACCTCACTGACCAGAATACCGGCGTTGGCAATCAGCGACCGGCCCGGCTCGATGATGATCTCCGGGAAGTCCTTGCCAAAGTCCTCCTCCAGAAAACGGGTGATTTCCTGAGCGTAGGTCTGCAGATCATTGGTGCGGGTCATGTAATTGGCCGGGAAGCCGCCGCCCATGTTGATCATCTTCAGCTCAATGCCATCTTCCTCTTTCAGGCGCTCGAAGATCACTTTCACCTTGCCCAGCGCGGCATCCCAACTGCTGATCTCGCGCTGCTGGGAACCCACGTGGAAGGACACACCATAGGGCTCCAGCCCGAGATCACGGGCGAGAATCAACAGGTCCATGGCCATGTCGATTTCACAGCCGAACTTGCGCGACAGGGGCCAGTCGGCGGTCAGGGTACCCTCGGTCAGAATGCGTACGTATATGCGGGCACCCGGGGCCGCCCGGGCAATATTGCGCAGGTCCGCCTCGGAATCCGTGGCAAACAGGCGTACACCTTTCTCGTAAAAGTAGCGAATATCCCGGCTTTTCTTGATGGTGTTGCCGTAACTGATCCGCTCCGGTCCGACACCAAAGCCCAGGACCTTGTCCAGCTCGTAGATGGAAGCGATGTCGAAGTTTGCGCCACGCTCGGTCAACAGCTTGAGGATGGCCGGTGCCGGATTGGCTTTCACCGCATAGTAGATATTGGCGTAGGGAAAGTTGTCTTCCAGTTCCTGATAGGCCGCATCAATGGTCGCGGTGTCGATCACGACAAACGGCGTGTCTTTGGTATCCGCAAAACTTTTCAGGCGAGCAAAGGTTTCCGGGCTGTAGTAGTCCTGCAGCTGAATGTGCGAATCGGTCATGGCACCCCCTGGGCGTCGAAAATAGCGTCATCCGGCAAGGCGCGCCGGGGATCGCGGGCGGCGATTTAATACACGTTTTCGCCACTTGGCAAGCACTATTTTAGACCCTGGGGTGGGATTCTGCAGAAAGGGTTCAGGAAGGGAGTCGGCCCGCGGGAAAACCCGCGCGGGCCGTGATCTCGGACGAAATTTAGCTCTCTTCGCCGGTGATCATTTTGCGCTGCTTCTCGACCAGAGCGGTCAGGGAGTCGCGCACAATCTGCAGGCCTTCGCGCAGAATGTCTTCTTCAATCAACAGCGACGGCAGGAACTTCAGCACCTGGTCATCGGCGCCGGCGGTTTCCATCACCAGACCGCGGGTGAAAGCTTCCTGGGAGGCTTCATTGGCCATACCGGCGGCCAGCTCCAGACCCCAGACCATACCGACACCGCGAACCTGCGGCTCGAGCTCGGGGAAATCCGCTGCCATCTTCTTCAGCTCTTCCTCGATGATATTGCCCTTGTACTCGACCACTTTGCCCATGTCGTCGTTGTCCCAGTAGCTCAGCGCCTGGGTAGAGGCCACAAAGGCCAGGTTGTTACCGCGGAAGGTGCCGGTGTGCTCACCGGGCGACCACTGGTCCAGCTCCGGACGCATCAGCAGCAGAGCCATGGGCAAACCACCACCGATGGACTTGGACAGGGTGACCATGTCCGGGTGAATTCCGGCACGCTCAAAGCTGAAGAAGGTACCGGTACGACCATTACCCACCTGAATATCGTCGATGATCAGCAGGATATCGAATTCGCGACACAGCTCTTCCAGACGCTTGAGCCATTCGACGCTGGCGACATTGATGCCACCTTCGCCCTGTACGGTTTCCACAATCACCGCCGCCGGCAGGTCAACACCGCTGCTGGGGTCGGACAGGAACTTGCGCATGTATTCGATGGAATCCACGCCCTCGCCCAGGAAGCCATCGAACGGCATAAAGGCCGTGTTGGCGCGCGAACCGTAGGATTCGTCTTTATAGAAGTAGTTACCGGTGACGCCCAGCGCACCCATGGTCAGGCCATGGTAGCCGTTGGTGAAGGCAATCACGTTGGAGCGACGCTTGATCATCCGGGCCAGCTTCAGCGCGGTTTCCACGGCATTGGTGCCGGTGGGGCCGGTGAACTGCATTTTGTACTGCAGACCGCGGGGCGCCAGGATGGTGTCGCGGAACTTGGTCATGAACTCGCGCTTGGCCATGGTCGCCTTGTCCAGACCGTGCACGATGCCCTTGTGCTGCAGATACTCGATCAGCGCTTCGGTGATTTTCGGGTTGTTGTGCCCGTAGTTCAGGGTACCGGCGCCGGCGAAGAAGTCGATGAAGCGATTGCCGTTTTCGTCGAACAGTTCCGACCCTTCGGCCTTGTCAAAAACGACGGGGAAGGAACGTACATAACCACGAACCTCAGACTCCATCTCTTCAAAAATTCTCATCGAATAATCCTCATTATCATCACTGGGTGAATGGCTTCATCCGGGCAAAAAACGATCTCGCCAGCGGACGAGATCCACTGCGCCGGGCAGCAAATCCGCCTGAAAAGAATTGCATAGTTTACAAACCTTTAGAGCTCAAAGCAAGTTCACCGCTCCGCCCAACCGCCCGCAAAGTCAGGAACCACAAGGGTTTACGTGAATTTCGGGCAAAAAAAACCCGGCTCTCAGAGCCGGGTTTTTCGGGATCGCCGAGCGATGCTTACAGCTTGCCGCTGTTCTCGCCCAGGTACTTGGCCACACCTTCCGGAGAGGCGTCCATACCCTTGTCGCCCTGGTTCCAGCCTGCCGGGCATACTTCGCCGTGCTCCTGGTGGAACGCCAGCGCGTCAACCATGCGCAGCATCTCGTCGACGTTGCGGCCGAGGGGCAGATCGTTCACTACCTGGTGACGAACCACGCCGTCTTCGTCGATCAGGAAGGAGCCGCGGAAAGCCACGCCGCCTTCGGATTCAACGTCGTAGGCCTTGCAGATTTCGTGCTTCACGTCGGCGGCCAGGGTGTACTTGACCGGGCCGATGCCGCCCTGATCCACCGGGGTGTTGCGCCAGGCGTTGTGGGTGAACTGGGAGTCAATGGAGACACCGATCACTTCCACGTTGCGCTTCTGGAACTCTTCGACGCGGTGGTCAAAGGCAATCAGCTCGGACGGGCACACGAAGGTGAAGTCCAGCGGGTAGAAGAAAACGACCGCTTTCTTGCCCTTGATGGCAGAAGCCAGGTTGAACTCGTCAACAATTTCTCCGTTACCCAGAACGGCGGCGGCTGTGAAATCCGGTGCGGGTTTACCAACTAATACGCCCATATTTAATCTCCTGATTAAGTTGACATTAAGGGTGAAAAAAGCCCGTATCTGTGGCTCCGGCATTGGCTCGAGGAGAGATGCCAGATCACAAATACTCGACAAAACAATGATTTAGCGGCCACCAGCTCGGGTTGTGGTCACCGCTGATTCGCATGAGATCGCAGGCCGACATCATACAGACCGAAAGGTTTGTGTTCTATTGATTTTATAAATGACCGTGAAAGGCCTGAACTATATAAAATCTGACTATCACCCGAGCCTCACAGATAGCAACACAAATGTTAATTATTCTCACGCATTATTGACACAAATTCTCATTAGCATTAACATGCAACTGTTCGTCAATCGTGCTCCGGGGTATTTGGCTATGTATGTCTGCGTCTGCAAAGGCATTACCGACCATCAGATCAAAGATGCAATCTACGCAGGTGCCACCACCGTGGGCAAGCTGCGCAAAGCGTTGGGCGTCGCCTCCCAGTGCGGCAAGTGCACCTGCCTGACCCGTGAGCTGATCGACGAAACCCTGCCCCAGGCCGAATACGTCGAAGCCCAACCGCTGCACTACGCGGTGGCGTAACTCCGGGCCCTTCAAGCGCACTGAAAATCAGTCTTATTCAGATTCACTTTCCCCTTGCACATCAAGCACTTAGGGGTTAGTCATTACTTGACAGCGTCACCGTCTCAGCCCAGACTCGAAGGTTGAATATTCCATTCGCCCACCTATCGACGGAGACGGCTATGAAAGGCGACGCTAAAGTCATCGAAATTCTCAACACCTGCCTCGGCAATGAACTGGTAGCCATCAACCAGTACTTTCTTCACGCTCGCATGTACAAGGACTGGGGGCTGAAAGAGCTGGCCGATCACGAATACGAAGAGTCCATCGACGAGATGAAGCACGCCGACATGCTGATTGAGCGGATTCTGTTTCTGGAGGGGCTCCCGAACCTGCAGGATCTGGGCAAGCTGCTGATCGGTGAGAACACCCAGGAAATGCTGGCATCCGACCTGAAGCTCGAACTGAAGGCCATTCCCGACCTGCGTGCCGGGATCGCCTACTGCGAGTCGGTACAGGACTACGGCAGCCGGGACCTTCTGAAGAACATCCTGACCTCGGAAGAAGAGCATGTGGACTGGCTGGAAACCCAACTGTCGCTGATCGACAAGGTGGGCATCCAGAATTACCTGCAGTCCAAAATGGACAGCGACGGCTGATCGGTCAGTTCAACAACCCCAGAACACCGATGGAGTAGGCCCGGCGCTCGTCAGCGCCGGCCAGCTCTTCGGGCTCCACGAGGCTGCCCAGCGTGAGCCCCTCGCGCTGAAAGCGGGTATCGCCAGTCCCCCGATCAAAGCTGACGGGCACCACGCCGTCGAACTGATAGGCGATGATATCGCCTTCATCCACACCGACGCTCACCGGGAAACTCAGACGGACCACCCCGGACTGCTCCGCCTCGACCGGCAGACTCTCCCAGACCACAACCAGACTGTCATCCACCGGGCGCAGTACTTTCACCACCAGTTGGCCCGGCGACTCGAAGTAGCCCGCCACCCCCGTCAGGGTGCCTGACCTGGGAATCGGGTTGGCCAGATCAACCAGCGTGCGGGATTCCTCCCCCCGGTGAGCGCGACTGACCAGCTCCCCGCCAACGTAGTCGAGCAGGTCGGACTGCAACAGAAAATCCCGGTAACTGTCGATCTGGGACTGCACAAAGTCCCGTACCAGGCCACGAAGCTGGGACGACTCCTGGGCGCGCGAGCTCTTTTCCGTGGACAACACATCGATCACCCGGTTGCGCTCCTCCAGCTCGGCACGCAGCTGCTCCTCGCGTACCCGCATGTCGGTGATTTCATCGCTGGCCTGATCCAACTGCCTCTGCAACTGGTTATTTTCATCCCGCAGCGCCTTCACATTGGGCTGAGTGAGGCAGGCCGTCAGGCTCAGGGTCACGATCAAAGGCGAGATTCGTCTGGCGATCACCGCTGATTTCATGCTGTTCTCTCTTTTGGGTCGTTACGGCCGCGTTGGGATGGTTTTCCCTGATCAGCCACCGATCTGAAATGACACGCTGGACAGCGCCTCTCCATCCGAGACCAGGTCCAGATGATAGCCGCCCTCGACAAAACCGGTCACCGGGCGCTCAAGTCGAAAAAACCGGGCTCCCTCATCCCCCTGGACGATCACCGGTACCAGTGCAATCTGCAGTTGGCGTGAGCCGTCATACAGAATAGCCTGTATGACCGAGCTTGTCTCACCGAAATTCCGGTAGGCGAACCCCGCATAGAGCACTCGGGCTGGCGCCAGCGTTCCCTGCTGCTCTCCCTGCAGGTTGTCCATGGGCTCAGAGCTGACTTGTGCCTGCTCAATGGTCGGCTGCTGGGCAAGATCCCGACGCTCACTCCACTCGACCTCCAACGCGAGCAGGGCGCTGCTGTTGGCAAATTCGTTGCGCGCTTCGCGCAACTGCTCGCCCGCGCCCTCGAGGTCGTCATTGGCCAGCCGGGTTTCGATCGCGCTGATCCACTCCTGTAACTGCGCCTCTCGAGCCGCCCGGGCCCGGCGTTCGGCTTCCGCCTCCTGAAGGCGGGACCTTTGTGCCTCCAGTCGCTCACGCTGCAGGGCCAGCTTCTCACTGTCCGGGAATTCGGTCATGGCCCGATCGATTTCCAGCAGCGCGGCTGCCAAATCGCCCTGCCCGGCCAATGCCTCCGCCGCGTCGCTCACCGCCGCAATTCGTTCATCCCGACTCGGCTGCGCTACAGGCTCATCGGATTGCGGCAGATTCACCGTGACCGGATCCGACGGGGGCTCGTCTCTGTCCGTCCCGGACGCCGCGTCTTCTTCAGGGACCTGAGGCTCTTCAGATGCGTCACCCACTGAGCGCTCAGCGGTCATTTCCTCGGCAAGCGCCGTCTCCGGATCATTGAGGGCGGTTTCCTGCTGCCCCTCAGCGACGTCAAGCTCGGGCGACGACCTATCATCGGTCTGTGCCACCGTCTGACCAGCATTGGAGTCACCCGCCGCCCTGGACACCGGCTCCGGTTCTTCAGCCACTAGGCCGGGAGTTTCTCCCTCTGACAGCCGTGGAGCCACTCGGCGCTCCCACTCGGCGCGCAAAGGCTCTTGCCAGACATAAACCCCGATACCGACCAGCAGCCCAAACAGGAGGACCCAGCCCCACACCCCCTGGCGGGGTTCGCCCGCATTATTCTCCCGGTCAATACGGTCCTCATCGTGAACTGCCAGGTAATCACCGGAAACGCCGAGGTCCGCATCAGCCCCCGCCTCACCGCCACTCGAGGACTCGGCCATGACCGCCTGAGGCTGAACCAGCGTGGGCGATTCACCGTCGGCTTCGTGCAGCAGGGACCGCTCTCCCGCCCGTTCGAGGGCGTCCAGCGTGTCCCGATCGAAGGCCTCCAGGGCCTCCACCAGCTCATCCCCCGTCTGGAAGCGATCCTCCGGCGCTTTGGCCAGAATCCGGTCTATCAGGGGCTGAAGCGCCGCCAGATGCTCCGGCAAGCGCGGGATGCTGTCAGAAATGTGCATCACGCCTATGGCGACCGCGGAGTCCGAGTCGTAGGGGAGGTGTCCGGTCAACAGGAGGAAGAGAACCACCCCGAGACTGTACAGGTCGGAACGACTGTCCACGGCCGCGCCCCGGGCGTGCTCGGGGCTCATGTAGTGCGGCGTGCCCACCGTGGTTCCGGTCTGGGTCATGGCGGAGGTCTGATCCACGATGCGGGCGATACCGAAATCCATCAACACCGCGCGCCCGTCCTCGGCATGCAGCATGATGTTGTCGGGTTTTACGTCCCGGTGCACACAGCCCTTGCGACCCGCATAATCCAGCGCCCGGGCGACATCCTTGATCACGCCGATGCACTCATAGAGGCTCAGCTCAAAGCGGCGGTGCTTCAGGTCCCGGCCCGGAACGTACTCCATGGACAGAAAGTGGTTGCCCCGATGCACACCGACATCGTAGACCGTGACAATATTCGGGTGAACCAGACGGCTGACTATACGGGCTTCGTGCAGGAATCGTTCGCCGAAGGTCGGGTCGCGGGAGAGGTGGGGGTCCAGAACCTTGAGCGCCACTTCGCGCTCGAAACTTTCCTGGATCGCCAGATACACCCGGGCCATACCGCCTTCGCCCAGGGTGTCGATGATTTTATAGCCGGGTATCTGCATGCGTTGCCAAGGGTGCCGGGACCGGACTCGGTTGATTTTCTGCTGCCCGGGAGGAGATAACCTCGCGCGGCAGTCAGCGCTCTTCGAGCATTTTTACCAGATTCCGGAAGGTTTCGCGATTGTCCTGGTTCAGCCCCATCAATATCTTGTGGGCCTCAATCACCTTTTCCTTTACCTGCTGCTCCTCGGTGGCATCCATCGCCAGGGGCTGCTCAGGCTGCACGGGTGCTTCCAGGTCACTCACAATTGTGAAGATTTCCTGGAATCCCATGGTCTGCAGCAGCCGGTTGATACTGTCATTATTGGAGAAAATGACCGGCGTGATGCCTTTTTCCTCGCGCCCCTGCAAGGCAATTTTGGCCATCAGACCCAAAGTGGTGCTGTCGATGGCTTCAGCCTCGGACAGATCGAACATCACATCACAGAAATCGTCCCGGCTGAACATGGTATCAATAAACTGGTCGAACGAGATGCACAGCGTCAGCCTCACGTCACCAACCATTTTGATGACGTAGACTCCTGCGTGATCCGCAACCAAAATCTGACCGGGACGCATGCGTAATTACCTCTTGATAACCGTCATAATCGCGATGTCGTCAGGCGTTTCACTGACATCCTCAATACCCAGCGCCGAACACACAGATTCCAGGCTGTCGCCGTGATCTCGCACGATCTCCAGCAACCTGTCCTCCTTGTCTTTGAGCACTTTCGGCGGCAATACTTCCAGCACTCCATCCGAAAAACACACCAGAGAGAACTGCTCCGGCAGCTGTGTCTGGTAAATTTCCCAGTCCGGATGGGCGAAGATACCCACCGGCTTGCCGTTCCCGGTCAGAAACCCGGCCCCTTCCGGGGTGATCAGAATGGGCATCGGCAGATGACCCGCTACAACATAACGCATTTCCCGTGTCTGAGTATCAATGACTCCGACAAAAAAGGTCAAATGGTGGTTCAGCCGGGTTTCATTCAGTTCGCGGTTGATCTGCTGCAACATGGTGTTCGCGCCATCCTCGAAAGACTGAGCATCGCAGAACAACCCCTCTTCGCGCACCATACGGCTGACCAGGTGTTTCAGCCAGATGGTCACAAATGCCGAGGAGGCGCCGTGGCCGGACACATCGGCCAGATAAAACGCCAGATACCGATGTTTTAGGTAGGCATAGTCCACAAAGTCCCCGCTGAGATACAGCGATGGCGCTATGTGGTGGGCGACGTGATAGCCCTCCGGGGTATCCAGGGGAACCGGCAACAACCGCTGCTGAACCTGGCGCCCCGCCTGTTGGTCGCGTTCGAGCACCCGAAGATTCTCCCGCAGGCCCCGGTTGGCGAACTCCAGCTTGTCCCGGTAGCGTTGATTCTGGACCAGCAGGTCGCACCGCTCCAACGCCCGGCGCACCGAGTGCACCAGCATTTCCATGTCGACAATGGGTTTGATCAGATAGTCGCTGGCACCGAGCCGCAGGGCCGAGACCACATCGCCCATCACTCCAGCCCCGGAGACCACTATTACCGGCAGATCCGGCGCGTCTTCGTGCAGTGCCTGGAGCACCTGAAGACCGTCCAGGCCGGGCATTCTGAGGTCGGTTATGACCAGCTCCGGTTTGTGCTCGCGAAACACCGCCAGCCCGGACGGGCCATCGGTCGCCTCCAGCACCTCAAACCCACTGTCTTCGAGATAGGCCACGATACTTTGGCGGACCGGCGCGTCGTCGTCGATGATCAGCAGTTTTCTGCTCGCGTCGGTCATCTCGTTGTCGGTCCGGGTGCCGGAAAAGTCATGGGTTGCATAAGGCGCAATACACTACTCCCTTCTCCGGGTCGGCGCAAGCTGTTCAAACGGCGATTTATAGACTAAGTTTAACCGGGGAAACCGGCCGCCGAGCGGTTCTCCCACTGACGTCAAACCCATCCGGAGGGCCAGAGATGACCGTCGACAGAGCGCATCAGGAGAAGCGGGATTTCATCCGCATGAAAATCGATACCCCACTCAGGGCGCAGATCAGTGGCGAGGGGGTTGCGGCAGAGGGGCTCTGCCATGAGCTGAGTGGTGGCGGTATGCAACTGGCCACCGAGCACTATCTTGAGCCCGGTACCGAGCTGGAAGTGACCATTTCCTCCGAACACGGCCAGGCCCCTACCTTGAAGGCCAAAACCCATGTGGTCCGGACGGAGACCGACGGCAAGGTACACCGGGTCGGGCTGGAAATTCTGGAGATCCTCCACTGACCCACCCCGGACGGCCGATACCGGGTGACGACCTTTCCTTAGAAGGGGTCACCGCCCTCTTCGTCAAAATCACCGTATTCGGACATATCCATATCAGAACCAAAGTCATCCTCGACTTCGCCGTCGTTGACCAGGAAGTCACGACGCTGCAGGTAGGCATCGCGAATGAAAATGTAATGGTCACCGGTGAGGTGCTTCTCAAGCTCCATCAGCTCCGAGCGCTTGTTGATGTAGTACAGTGCGACTGTGCTGTTGCGGGTGCGCGTGTGATCCACATAAAAGAGCGGGTCGGAGAGCCAGTCTACCGGCAGGGCCAGGGTATCGCGAACGGTGCTTGACCCCAGAATCGGCAACACCAGGTAGGGACCCCGGTCAAACCCCCAGACCGCCAGGGTCTGCCCGAAGTCCTCATGGTCGCCATTTTCCAGCCCCACGTGCTTGGCTACGTCAAACAGCCCACCCACACCCACGGTGCTGTTGATCAAAAAGCGGCCCGAGTCGTGAAATGCGGATCCGGGCTTGCCCTGAAGCACACCGTTGAGCGCGCTGGGCACTTCCAGCACATTATTGAAGACATTGCGGACCCCGGCCTGGACAAATTTCGGGGTGATGAAGCGATAGCCACGGGTGACCGGCTTGAGCACAAAACGGTCGGCGGTCATATTAAAGGCGTGAATACGGCGGTTGAAGTCCTCCCAGGGGTCTTCAAACTCGTCATTGGCCAGCGCCAGCCCGGAAAGGCTGAACAACAAAAGCACGGCGGGAACCTTGATCCATCTCAGGGCCACACGGCGGGGGTCAATCACTACAAGCTACCTCTGTCGGCTGCTTCGAACGCATCGAAGGCTGGGATGTGGTGTCGTGCGGGAGGGCCAGATGCATGTTCCTTATACGGCAGCGGTCAACGCCTCCAAGACGTCAGTGTAACGGTAGATGCTAACATTGATCTGTAAAAAAGTGTTAGCCCCAGCGCGGCAGCGCTGGGGGCTGGTCATACAAAATGATCAGAACGACAGGCTCATGCCCACGCCCAGATACTGATCGTCACGGCCGGCGCCATTAACGAGCAAGTCACTGGTCTCATTGGTGTAGTAACCGTAAAGCTTGGTCTTGTCGGTCAGTTTGTAGTCCGCACCCAGGCTGATGGCCTCACCGCCACCTTCATTGATGTCGGAGCTGCCAGCCTGTGCTTTGAAAGACCAGACATCGGTGGCTTCCCACAGGACGGAAACGAAGGCGCCATCTTCATCGGTGGTGGCATCTTCATAGGTTTCAAACAGGGCGCCCACATGGACATTGTCAATGGAATAACGCGCCACCAGGCGGGTCAGGTCCGCGCCTTCTACCTGCACGTCGGTGTCCTGAGCCACGGCCAGGTACAGCCCCGCGTTGCGATAACTGATTGTCGCGGAAACACCCGGATCAACGCCGTCTTCCTCACTGGCGATGTACGCTACCGACCCGGCAAAGTACTCGCCAAATACCGGACTTTTGTATTGCACCACGTTGTTGGCGCGCACTTCACCTTTGAACAGGTAGTTGATATCCCCTTCCAGGTCGTTAAACAGGTCGACCTTGTCTTGTGCACTTTTCAGCGGGGTATTCACCTTACCCACCATCAGGGTACCGGCCTTGCCGCGCACGCCCACATAGATATCCCGCTGGCTGAAGGTCTGGCCGCCCTTGTCGCCATCGTCCACTTGGGTTTCGTATTCGAACTGGAAAATGGCTTCCAGCTCGTCGGTCAGCGCTTCCGAGCCCTTGACACCAATACGTGAGGCATTGCTGACCAGCTCCATTTTACTGTCGCCTGACTCATCCGCATGCTGCAGAGAGACGTTGGCCTTACCATAAACGCGGAAATCCGCCATCGCCAGGCCCGGAAGGCTCAATGCCAAAACCATTGGCATCACAATCTTTTTCATGAATACTCCTAACTTGCAGTCGGGTGTTTAAATAGGCTGTAAAGACAACCAGAGTCACTACCACGTCATTTGAAAACCGGGCTATTCTACCGAAAACCGGCTCAAATATGTCACTTTGGTGTCGATCTGATGTCCGTTAAATGAATATTTTATGTCGTAAAAATGACATTTTTATGACAACCTGTAATTCAATGCGCGCCGCACCCGTCCGAACCGGGCCGGCACCACCGGGCTTCGCTTTTTCCCGGCGAACCGACTACAGTAATTACTGTCGGGCCGCGTTTGGCGTTCCGACCACTGACGCATCAACGATTGTGCGGCTATTCTCTTGAGGTCTCCTCTTGAAATAGCCCAGATGCCTGTAAAATACCAGTTTCCGTCGGCACTTACGGATTATTCATGGCCAAATCGCTGAAAGTATTGTTTATTGAAGACTCCGAAGCAGACGCCGAGCTCACCACCGCCGAGCTGGTTCGGGGCGGGTTTGATCCTCACGGCCATAGGGTCGAAACGGCGCCGGACCTGGAAGCGGCGCTGGAGCAACCCTGGGACCTGATCATCTGCGACTATCGCCTGCCGCGCTTCAGCGCCGAGGATGCGCTGGCCGCTCTGAAGCGAAGCGGCCAGGACATCCCTTTCATCATCATGTCAGGCGCCGTGCAAGCCGAAGACACCGTCAACCTGCTCAAGCAGGGTGCCCACGACTTCATGGACAAACATGCGCTCGCACGCCTGCTGCCCGCTGTCGAGCGGGAACTTCGGGAAGCGGAAATTCGCGTCAAACGGCGCAAGGCCGAAGATCGGGTCAGAGTGCTGTCGCGGGCGGTTGAACAAAGCCCGGTTTCCGTCGTCATCACTGACCCCAGCGGCAACATCGAGTATGTGAACCCCCGGTTCGAGGAACTGACCGGCTATTCCGCCGAGGAAGCCACCGGACGCGAACTGGGTTTCTCCATGGTCGACCAGGACAGCGCCCAGGCTTTATCCGAGCTGTGGTCAACCGTCAGCGGTGGCCGGGAATGGAGTGGCGAGTTCTGCAGCGCCCGCCGGGACGGGCAACTGCTGTGGGAGCAAGTCAGCGTCTCCCCCCTGACTGACACGGAAAACCGGATCACCCACTACGTCGTCATCAAAGAGGACGTGACGGTTCGGCGCAGCTATGAAGAACAACTGTTGCGTCAGGCGCACTACGACCAACTGACCGGCCTGGCCAACCGGGTGCTGATGATCGACCGGATGACCGTGGCCCTTGAAGCAGCCCAGCGGGATGATCACAAGTGTGCCCTGCTGGTCATTGACCTTGACCACTTTAAGAACGTGAACGACAGTCTCGGGCACAGCATTGGAGACAACCTTCTGAAAGAGTCCGCAGGGCGCCTCAGCGGCTGCATCCGCGGCGGAGATACACTGGTCCGGATGGGCGGTGACGAGTTCGTGGTCATCATGCCGAGGGTCGTGGCCGCCCGAGAACCCCAGCAAGTGGCTGAGCAGATTGTCCAGCAGTTCGAGCGGCCGTTCACCATTATTGGCAAACAATACCGGGTCACCGCCAGTATCGGTATTGCCCTGTACCCAGAAGATGGGAAAAACCCCCACTTGGTTCTGCGCAACGCCGACCTGGCAATGTACAGAGCCAAGGACCTCGGCCGTAACCAATACCACTTCTTCACCGAAGAGATCAATCAACAATTGATTGATCGATTGGAGCTGGAGGGGCGGCTACGTCGCGTTCTGGACAATGAAGAGCTGACCCTTCATTACCAACCCATTTACTCGCTCGAGCGGAACTTCATTACCGGCGTGGAAGCATTGGTTCGCTGGCGCCAACCCGACGGCAGCCTCTGGGGACCTTACCGGTTTATTCCACTGGCGGAAGAGATCGGAATGATCCATGCGATTGACAACTGGGTTCTACGCAGCGCCTTACGGACCATGGCCCCCTGGCTTTCAGGCAGCAATGACGCCATGCGGCTGGCTCTGAATATTTCATCCCAACAGCTGCAAATGCCAGGGTTCCATCAATACGTTGCCGAGCAACTGACCGCCAACGGTGTCACTCCCTCACAGCTTGAACTGGAAATCACCGAGCGAATGCTGGTGGATAATTCCGACTCTACGCAGGAAAACATCCAGCGCCTGTGTGAGATGGGCGTGCGACTGTCGATTGACGACTTTGGAACCGGGTACTCTTCCTTGGGCTACCTTCAGAATTACCCGTTCCACACACTGAAAATTGATCGCAGCTTTGTCTGCAACATTGGAATCAATACCCACACGGCGCGGCTGATCGACACCATCATCACCATGGGACACGGCCTGGGTATGGAAATTGTAGCGGAGGGAATTGAATCGGACCTTGAACGCCAGTTTCTGAAGGCTCATGGCTGCGATCAGGGGCAGGGCTATCTGTTCAGTCATCCTCTGCCGTTGGAGCAGCTTCGGCCACTGCTCGAAAAAGCGGTACGGGAACTGCCGTCATTTTCGGAGAATCAGCCCGATGGATAAAAGAACTCCCGCAGGGGTTGCTGCGGGAGTCAAAGGTTCACTCTCAAGAGAATGCTGAATTGTTATTTCAACCAGCGCCTCAGGCAGGGGCAATCACCCGCCAACCCATCGCTCTCGCTTTTGCCTCCAACTCCCGTCCACCACTGACCACCGTCGGTTGACCGACGGCACTGAGCATCGGGAAGTCCGACACATCATCGCCATAGGCAAAACAGTGTTCAGGCACAGCGCCCTGAGCTTCCAGGAACTGTGTCAGCGCCTCCACCTTACCGGAGCCTATGGTCTGGGGCGGAAGAATCTCACCGGTATAGCGTCCCTGATGGACCTCCAGGCGAGTAGACAACAGATGCTGCACCTGTAACTCCTGCGCAATCGGCTCTAGCAGTGCCGGGAAAGAACCGGACACGAACACCACTTCTCGCCCAGCCCTTTGATGGGCTCGCAGTTCGTCCAATGGACGGGGGTGATAAAACGGCACCTGGCCGTGGCGCAGTTCATCAAACCAGGCCCTCCCCATGGCACGAACCTCGAGCGGACACCGGCCCTTGAAATGGCGGTAATACAAGCGGTTCAGAAACTCCCAGGAGGCTCCGGGGTGCAAGTGCTGATGCAGGTCCTGCTCATAAGCCCGCCGCCCTTCATCGTCACCGGTTCGCTGATACCAGAAGACCTGAAAGCTGAGCATGCTTTTGATCGAGATCAGCGTGTCGTCAACATCAAAAAACACATACTCTTGTGTCATTGTCTGTAATGCCGTCATGGAAACACCTCCCTGCGACTCAGAAGTTGTCGACGCGCTGCAACATGTCGGCATAGGCAGCCGCTGCACTCTGTGCCTGAAGCTGACCGTCCACAAACGCCAGATGTGCCTGTTGCGCCTTGGCCGCCATGGTCGCTTCGCGTTTGCCGATCCGGGCCTTGTCCATGGCGGCAAACGTAAAGGTCAGTGAAGAGACGTCCATCCCGCACTGCTGCACCACCGCCTCGGTCACAAAGCTCAGTTTCCTTGGGTTATCCGTGCTCTGCTCCAGAATTCGACACTCAATGGTGGCCGACACTGGAAAGGCAAAGTTGTTGTACTTGACGGACATGTCGTTCAGGACGAAGGCGTAATCCACCTCGTTATCCGGAAGAAAGTACTGCTCAACCACGGCCAACATTCCCTGACGGGCGGCCTCGATCAGAATCATACCCTGGACGTGCTGACCGCTCTGGTGGTCTTGCATCAGTTCGCACTGCTCATCAATCAGCAAATGCATGGTAAAGCAGTCTGCGGTCTGCCGGACCGGAACGGAAATCAGGGTATTTTCCGGACGATGCTTGTGGGTAAGAGTCGCCGGAGCACGGGGCGGTAGACTGTGCCACAGCGTAAAATCAAACTGACTCAGGTTAGGCGACTGAGCGGCCTGTTCCAGTAGCTGCCTTACATTCTCATCACTCAGGCCCTGACCGGGAACCAATACGGTTCGCCCCTGGCCGGGTACCAATGGAATGGACAGACTCAACAGGCCACGCAGATTGGAGTAGGTTATGGCATCTTTGCCCTGTACATAGGCTGAAAACTTGTCACCAACGACAAGTACGATACGCTGTTTCATAATTTTCACCTCAGCTATTTAAATGAAACGTGCCCACCCGGTCGGTGTGGCATCAAATAGCTCAGTGCAAAAATGCGACCCTTTCTGTACGCTTTGCGCTATTTTTTGAAGTCGATATTTTTGACAAATCAGGAAGATGAAGATAACCGGTTGTTTAATCAAAGGTTTTTGAGTTCGTTTCAGTCGCTGGTCAGCAAAACCACCGCTTAGCCTGAACGGCTGTGCTAGGATTCAGACGGGTTGGGCCAAAAGCTTGGCCACAAAATCACCAAAATGATCAATAATTAGTCAAAAATATGACGTTCCCTGAGTTGCCGGCACTCAAACCCGAAAGAAGTGACAACTTTCAGACAAACCCGCCCACAAACAACGTGCAAATGAGGTTTTCGGTGAAAAAAACGCCATTGTTCCGTACAATCCTTCGTCATTTTACCTGTCTTCTAAGCGGATTCGCGCTGTTCATCGCACTGCCATCGGTTGCGGACCAAAGCGTATCGGACGAACCAACCGAGCCCCCACTGAAATTTATTACCATTGACGTCGCCCCCTGGGCATCCATCAACCCCGAAACCGGCCAACCGGAAGGGGCCTTCGTAGCGATTGTGGACGCCCTGTCAGAGCTGACCGGATTGACCATCGAGACCACGCTGACGCCTTTCGCGCGCGTCGATCGAGAGCTGGAGGCCGGGACTCATGACTGCACCATCCTGGTTCCTCGCGACGAATCCATTGTGATTCATGGCGAGCTGGTGGCGGATCATGACGTGGGCATCCTGTCTCACAAAGACAATCCCATTGATGACTATGCCGATCTACAGGGCACTACCATTTCACTTCTGCGTGGCTCCGCCATATCGCCCGAGTTCGATCAGGACGAGGCCATCAATAAGGTGTACGACACCGACTATCTGATCGCGCTGCGCAAGCTGGACCGTCAGCGGGTCGCTGGCGTCGCCGGCGCCATCCCCACGCTCAAATTCCTGGCCAACGAGAATGGCCTGGAGGACATGCTGGCGCCGGCTCTGAAGCTGACCGACATTCCGCTGATGTTCCAATGCTCACGACAATCCACCCAACTGGCGTTGATGCCGTCCCTGAATGCAGCCATTGAAACTCTGAAGCAGTCCGGCCGTCTGGAAGAAATCACCGATCTATATCACTTTTAACGGATTATCACTCCATGGTTTTACGGATTCCCGGCCTTACCAGCCTGCGAGACCTGAAGCGTTCGGGCATCGGGCAGCGTCTGTTGGTACAGATCATTCTGTTCAGCTCACTGATCACTCTGGTCGCCACTCTGATACAACTCTACACCGACTATCACCGCGACGTGGGCACTATCAAGAACCGGTTGGATGATATCGAGGGCAGCTACCTCGGCAGCATCAGCGCCAGCCTCTGGAACTTGGACGTCCAACAGCTGCGTCTGCAGCTTGAGGGAATCCATCAGTTACCGGATATCCAGTCGGTGTCCGTGCGGGAAAGCTCGGACAACGTCGCTGATCCTCTGGCGTTGAGCCGCGGCGAAGGGAACAGTAGAAACGTCATTACCCGGCACTACCCGGTGATCCACATCCTGGCCTCCGGCCCCCGCCAGATCGGAACGCTGACGGTAGAAGCCTCCCTGAGTGAAGTGTACGCCCGCCTGCAGCAGAAAGCCGTGGTCATTCTGTTGAGCCAGGGCGTGAAAACCTTTCTGGTGTCGATGTTCATTCTTTATATCGTGGCCCGACTGATCACCTCGCATCTGGTGCACATTTCCGATCGAGTCCGTCGGTTTGAGATCAGCCAACAACAGCCGCCTCTTGCGCTGAACCGGCACCCGCCACCGGAACCCGATGAGCTCGACCAGGTGGTTACCGCCTTCAACACGCTGAGTAAAAACCTGCGCCAGGCCTATGATCATATGCATGAAGTCAACAATGCTCTGGCCAAAGATATCGTCGCTCGCCGTCAGGCCGAAGAAGAAGTCAAGCGCCTGAACTCGGTGCTGGAACAACGCGTACGCCAGCGTACCGCCGAGCTGGAAGCGGCCAATGCGGAGCTGGCCAGCTTCTGCTACTCGGTCTCCCACGACCTGAGAGCGCCACTGCGACGCATTGAGGGCTTTCGGCGTATCCTCAATGACCGCTACCAAGAGCAGGTGGACGATCAGGGGCGACACTACCTCGATCGGATTGCCGCGGGCACCCGGGAAATGTCCGAGATGATCGACAGCTTCCTGCGTCTGTCCCGGGCGACTCAGGGCGAGCTGAATGTAGAGATTGTTGACTTATCTGCCAAGGTGCATCACCTGATCAACCAGTACCAGGAACGCGAGCCAGAACGTGAGGTACACCCGCAAATTCAGGATGACGTACGCGCCCCGGTTGATAGCCACCTGTTCGATATGCTACTAAGTAATCTTATTGACAACGCTTGGAAATATTCCGGTCACCTCCCGGAGACTCACGTCGCGTTTGGTTTTCGAGAGGAGGATGGCGAGCGCATTTACTATGTCAGTGACCGGGGCGATGGTTTCGACATGCAGTACGCCGACCGGCTGTTCGCGCCCTTCAGTCGCCTCCACAAGGCGGAAGAATTTGAGGGAGTGGGTATCGGACTGGCCACGGTTCAGCGTATCATCACCCGACACGGTGGACGAATCTGGGCGGAGTCCCGCCCGGGTGAAGGAGCCACCTTTTATTTCACGTTGTGGGAAAGGAACACTGACCGTGAACAGGGACACCATACTATTAGTTGAAGATGACCCGGACGAGGCCGAGCTCGCGCTGTTCGGGTTTGGCCAGATTGGTCATCACTACGACATCCAGCTGGTCCGGAACGGGGAAGAAGCCCTGGAGTTTCTTTTCGCCACGGGCCGGCATGCGGATCGCGCCACCGAGCGGGCCCCCAGCCTGGTGATTCTGGACCTGGACCTGCCCCGGGTGAGCGGCTTTGAAGTGCTTCGACAGATCCGCTCTACCCCGGAGTACCGCTACACACCGGTCGTCATATTGACCACATCCGACGAGCAATCAGATATCCTTCAAGGGTACCAGTTGGGTGTCAACAGCTACCTGTGCAAACCCGTTGATTTTGAAAGTTTTGCCGACCTGCTGCAGCAGGTCAGCGAATACTGGTTGTCCACCAACACCCAGCCGGGACGACGCCGCAATCCCTGAGTCACCCTCTCACCCGGCCAGCTCTGACCCGGCCAGCGTCGAGAGCGCCCTTTCCACTCCGGATCAGGTGCGCTCCGCTTCCAGTTCCTGCCACTGCTTTTCCAGGCGCTTGGCAGAGACCGGCATGCGGGTTTTCAGCGTCTGGGCAAAGAGCGACACCCGGAATTCCTCCAGGCTCCACCGGTACCCCTGAAGCGCCTCGTTCAACGCTAGGGCCTGACCGTCGCGATCGGTCCAGAAAGGCTCCAGACGCTCCCAGAAGGGTGCCAGCTCATCCACCAGGCGGCGATCCTTGTTCGGGTCCAGAGGCGCCTTTTCCAGCCGAATTTCCAGCGCCTGCATATACCGTGGGTACTGGCGAAGCCAGTCCTCCGGAGTGCGATACAGCATACCGGGGTAAAACAGGTGGGCCAGTTGGGTGCGGATGTCCGACAAGGTAAACGCCAGTGGCAACTGAGTGCGGTGCTGCTTAAGCTGCTTTTTGATCTTTACCAGCGAGTGCAGACTGGTGGAGAGCACGTCCGCCAAACCTTGCGCCTGTATCACCAACCCTTCGCGCACCGCCTGCTTGCAACGCTCATAGGCCGGTGCCGTTCGGGGCAATTCGTTCAGTGGTAACCAGTTCGCCACGGCCGCCAGAAGCAGGTCATCGACGACCGCATCGCGCTTGCCCATCTCCGCCACCGACAGAGCCAGCTCCTCTTTTTTAAGCAACTCTTTGTGCAGGTACTTTCGGGTCTGGGAAAGCTCCAACAGAATCAACCGCGCCAGACCTCGCTGGGTCTGATAGGCGGCATCCGCCGCTTCATCCAGCACCACGATGGCCACCGAATCGCGTTTGTCCACCAGCGCCGGGTAAGCGCGTAGCTGGATGCCGCCGCGCTTGAGCTGCATCTCTTCCGGCAGTGTGTCCCAATCCCATTGGGTCAGTTGGTCGCGCTCGATTCCCACCGCCGCCGATTGAATCTTCTCCTGGGCCTGCTCCCGATAGCGCTCGCGCAGCACCGCCAGATCCCGACCCCGGGCGATGCAGCGCCCGCGCTCGTCCAGCACCTGAATGTTGACCCGGTAAAAATCGTCAATGCGTGTGTCGTCCCAGGCCTCGGGCGGCACCTCGACCAGGGTCTGGCGCTTGAGTTGGTGAGCCAGTGCGTCGGTCAACGAGGTATTGTCCGGCTGCATGCCGGCCAAGGCCCGATCCACCACATCCGGCACCGGCACAAAGTGTTTGCGCCACTGTTTAGGCAATCCCTTGATCAGGCTGATGCACTTGTCGCGCAGCAGACCGGGCACCAACCACTCGAGGCGTTTTTCCGGCACCTGATGCAATAGGCTGACGGGCACCTGCAGATTCACCCCGTCGTCCTCGTGACCGGGTTCGAACTGATACTTCAGCGGGAAGCTGACGCCGCGCCAGGTCAATGCATCAGGGAACTGCGCTTCGGTCACCTCCCCGGCATCGCGCTGCATCAGTTGTTCACGCTCAATAAACAGCAGTCGCGGCTGATCTTGCTCAATGGCTTTGCGCCACTGGTCAAAGCTGGCGCGACTGACCACCGAGTCGGGAATCCGCTCGTCATAAAACTGGTACAGGGCTTCGTCATCGGCCAGAATGTCCCGACGCCGACTTTTCGCCTCCAGCTCATCCAGTTCAGCCACCAGACGCTGGTTATGAGCAAAGAATTTTGCGGGCCCGCCCCGTTCCGATTTCTTGGCGTAACGGCCCTCCACCAGCGCGGAGCGAATAAACACCTCGCGACAGGTGGCCGGTTCGATATCGGTGAAATCGACGCGTTGCTTTTCGACCAACACCAGTCCGTACAGAGACACCTTCTCGTAGGCCTTCACCCGTCCGCTCTTCGGGTCGTAGTGAGGCTCAAAGTAATGACGCTTGACTAGGTGTTTGGCCGCACTCAACGCCCACTGGGGATCAATCTTGCCCACCGTGTGGGCGTATAGTCGGGAGGTTTCCAACAGCTCAGCCGCCACCAGCCACTTGGGCGTTTTCTTGAACTGGGACGAGCCCGGGAAAATCATGAATTTGCGATTGCGTGCCCCGAGGTATTCACGATCCTCCACATTGAAGCCCAGGTTGCCCAACAGGCCGGTCAGCAACGCTCGGTGTACCACCTCATAGTCCGCCGGCTCGCTGTTCTCCTTGAGTTTGAGCTCGCGCAGGCTGACTTTCAGTTGATGATGAATGTCCCGCCATTCGCGCCAACGCAGGTAGTTCAGGAACTCTTTCTTGCATTGTTTGCGCATCTGATTCTGAGACAGGTCCTGGCGCAACTGTTCGAAATAGTCCCACAGGTTCACAAAGCCGAGAAAATCCGATTGCTCGTGCCAGAAACGACGATGGGACTGATCCGCCGCCTGCTGTTTGTCCGCCGGTCGCTCCCGTGGGTCCTGTACTGACAGGGCACTGGTAATGATCAACAGCTCCCGCACACACCCCAACTCACTGGCGGCCATCAGCATCCTCGATAGCCGTGGGTCCAGCGGTAAGCGGGTAAGCTGCTTACCGGTGGGGGTCAGACGACCCTTACCATTGACCGCCTGCAACTCTTCCAGCAGTTTGAAACCGTCGTTGATCAGACGCCGGTCCGGTGGGTCGATAAACGGAAACCGATGAATGTCCCCCATGCGCAGTTGCAGCATCTGCAGGATCACCGCCGCGAGATTGGTACGCAGAATTTCCGCATCGGTAAACGCGGGACGCGCCAGAAAGTCCTCTTCGCTGTACAGGCGGATACAGATACCCTCCGCCACCCGGCCACAACGCCCTTTGCGCTGATTGGCGCTGGCCTGGGAAACCGGCTCGACCGGCAGACGCTGCACTTTGGTCCGGTAACTGTAGCGACTGAGTCGGGCAAAACCCGGATCGATCACATAGCGGATGCCAGGTACGGTGATTGACGTTTCCGCCACGTTGGTGGCGAGCACCACCCGCCGCCCCTTGTGCGGCGCAAAAACCTTTTGCTGTTCGGCCATGCTCAAGCGGGCGTAGAACGGCAGCACCTCCAGGTGCTGAAAACCCGCTTGGCGAATACTGCGCGCGGCCTCGCGAATTTCCCGTTCACCACTGAGAAACACGAGTATGTCACCACCGCGGGCGCCCTTGCCGACGCTGCGCTCGTGGGTTTCAATTTCGTGAATGGCGTCGAGTATCGGCTGGTAGCTGTCGTCCCCCTCGCTATCGCTGTCCAACGGCGGCCGATACCAGACATCCACCGGATAGGTACGACCGGACACTTCGATGATGGGGGCATCGTCAAAGTGTTGGGAAAACCGCTCCAGATCGATCGTGGCGGAGGTGATGATGACCTTCAGATCCGGGCGCTTGGGCAGCAACTGTTTGAGAAACCCGAGCAGGAAGTCAATATTGAGACTGCGTTCGTGGGCCTCGTCGATAATCAGGGTGTCGTAGCGGGACAGAAAGCGATCGTTCTGGATTTCCGCCAGCAGTATCCCGTCGGTCATGACCTTGACCAGGCTCTGCTCACTGGTCTGGTCGGAAAACCGCACCTGGTAACCCACCAGCTCGCCCAGGGGCGACTGAAGCTCCTCGGCAATACGCTGGGCGACGGTGTGCGCGGCCACCCGCCGGGGCTGGGTATGGCCAATCATGCCACTGACACCCCGCCCCAGCTCGAGGCAGATTTTGGGGAGCTGGGTGGTTTTCCCGGAGCCGGTTTCCCCGGCCAGCACCACTACCTGATTATCGCGAATCAGTTCGGCGATTTCGTCCCGCTTGTCGCTGATCGGCAGGTCCGGATAGACGATGGTCTGTGGCCGGTGTTGTTCGCGTTGCTCAAACCGCTGTTGGGAGCGCTGCCAGTGTTCCAGCCATTTGCTCTGGTCTTTGTCGACCGGTTGGCCGGCCTTGAGCCGCTCCTGGATGGCCTGCCAGCCTTTGGACAGAGGAAACCGGTCCCGACTCAGTACGCGGCTGAGGTCGAGGCGTTGGGGAAATTGGTCGAGGGTCGGTGTTTCGGATTCAGACATAGCCAGCTCGGATGATTAAGCACGGCATGATAGCAGAGAGGGCCCCGGTATCGCAGGGGGCATATTCATAGCGGCTAAAGAGACAAATTTGATTGGCGCTCCACTCCGGAATAGCAGCTGCGGGAGGTAAGGTCACTTTGAGACACGCCGTAAACCCATCCATGGGGGCTCATTACCCGCCGTCCAGGCGGGTAACGGTCTCAAAGTGACCTTACCTCCCTCCGCGGTAGTCGCATCACGCTCCGGGAACTAGAACCTCTGCCACTCCAATCTGGAGAGAAGACCAAATCGCTATTTCCCGAAACTTTAAGCCGGCACTTGCGGAGGGTGGGTATACCCTTGTGAGACCGTCACCCGCCTGGACGGCGGGTGACGAGCCTACAGGGATGTATTCACGGCGTGTCTCACAAGGGTATACCCACCCGCAGCATTCCAATACGAAGTTGCCAAACCTTTATGCAACTCAACCTTTACTCCAGAAGACTACGCAGCATCCAGGCGGTTTTTTCGTGGAGTTGGATGCGCTGGGTGAGGAGGTCGGCGGTGGCTTCGTCGCTGGCTGACTCTACCACCGGGAACAGCGAGCGGGCGGTGCGGACCACCGCTTCATGCCCTTCGACGGAACGTTTAATCATATCTGTCGCACTCGGAACACCCGGTTCCTCTTTGATGGTGCTCAGCTCGGAAAACTCCTTATAAGTACCCGGCGCCGGGAAACCGATCGAACGGATACGCTCCGCGATCACATCCACCGCCTCGGCCAGCTCAGTGTAATGCTCCTCGAACATGATGTGCAGTGTCTGGAACATCGGGCCGGTGACGTTCCAGTGGAAATTGTGGGTCTTCAGATACAAGGTATAACTGTCCGCCAGCAACCGCGACAAGCCTTCCGCAATCTGCTCACGATCACTCTGTTTGATACCAATATCGATTTCCATGACCTTCTCCTCAATGGATGAATAGCGGCCCCACCTGACGGGGCCCCGATTGAATTAGCTTAATTGGATGTATGCGTGCGCAACAGCGCCTTTTCAAGGCTGGGGCGCAAATACACTTTTATCACATTGATAGCATCACGCTATGCGACATTTTACCGGCCGTTCGGGTCATCACTGTTATCGTCAAACAGCTGATCGTCACCCAAAGGGAAAAGCGACTCTTCCTCGTCCGCTGACGCCGGCTTGGGCGGCGGCGGTTGCGTCGGCGCGGGTGTGTCGGGTGAATCGCTGGGCGACTCCAGTTCCGACTCGAGTTGCTGCATGGGGGGAGGTGCGCCGGTGTCAGACGGCGCGGGTTCATCGTCGGTGTCATCCAACACCTGGGTTTTGCGCCCACCCATGATGGCGCGATAGCCAAAATAAGCGAGCACCAGAAGCAGGCCGTTGGCCAGCACCAGGCTGCCGGCCAGCAGCAGCGGGTGCGTAGGCTCCCGCGGCTCGGCGGTTGCGGTTTCCGGGCCGGCGGGTTCGGTGTCGACCACACTGGGCTGCCCCAACGTCAGGGTCGAGGGCGGTGGCTCGCTGTCCTGTCCCTGTCGTGCGCGCTCGGCGGCGGCCACACTGTCATCCAGTTCTTCGCGCAGCGAACCGATCGCATCGCCCAGCGGGTCCGGCTGCGGATCCCCCTCTTCCGGGTAGGTAAAGTACTGGGTCGGCAGATGCTCTTCAAACGCTCGCCCGTCCACTGTCTGACCGCTGGCCTGCAATGAAATCCGGTAGTTGGCCCGCTCCTCGGGACTCAACGTATGGCGCCAGATACCGGGGCTTTCGGCCTTCAGGGTAAGCACTTCACTGTGCCCGCCCGAGTGGCGGATGTGAACCACCACATCAGTTTGCCCGGGGTTGATGGTCTCTTTGCCGTCCACCATCAGATCCCAGTGCACATTGTCCCCGTCAAGCCGCTTGGTCAGGCTGACATCAAACTGGGAGGCCACAGTCATTCGGTGCGTGAACAGCCGCTCAAAGCTCTTGCCATCGAGTGTCAGCCGCAGCTCATAATCCCCGGGGCGACGGGGTGCCGGCAGCACCAACTCATAACGCCCGTCTTCGGGAGGAGGCCCCTGCCAGGTTTTCAGGGCCAACTCACTTTCGACCGTACCGCTGAGCTCCAGCGTCAAGGTCAAAAGATCCAGCAGTGCGGGGTTACTGACAATGCCCCTCTGGTCCTTCAGATAAAAATTGACCGGAATCGGCTCGCCAACATTGATGTTGTTGACCAGGGGCTCTACCACCAGTTGCAGGTTACTGATGATGGTCAGCCGGCTGTGCGGTTGCAGTTGCGCGTTGATCTCCCAGCGACCGGGGGATGGATCGGTCACCGTGATCAGATCGTAGTCCGGGGTGCCGTACCAGTGCAGATCGGGGCGCTCGGAGGCGGCATGATAGCGAAGGCCATCGGGTGAGGTGAGCTCGGTGGCGTCCTGATCCGGCGCCTTGCGCACCAGAGCGGTAAACTCCTGGATACTGTCATCGATCAGGAACAGCCCACCGGTAATTGGCAGACGCTCGGCGGGCACCGTCTGCTGAAAAATCTGCAGCAGGCTGTCCATCAGCTGTTCGGCGTTGCGCGCTTTGCTGAACAGACCATCCGAACCACGAGCCATATCGCGCAACAGTGCCTCGTCGGTCTCATCCGAGAGGCCGATGGTATGAATCCGGTACCCCAGAGAGTGCAACTGGGGGACCAGCTCATTCACCACTCGCTGCTGCTCCCGGGCACTGATTCGCGGGTCCGGACTGACGTCCACCACCCCGTCGGTCAACAGGATGATGTCGGTGCGCGGGGCGGCGCCCTCCGAGCGCTCGGCTCGATCGTAGGCCGCGCCTTCCAGCGCCGCCCCGATATGGGTATAGAGGGCAACCGAGTTGATCTCACCGACGCGCTCCAGCGCTCCGGTCTTCCAGCGATCATCAACCTCCCGGTGAGGAATCAGGGCGTTGACCTCCTGCCCAAAGGTCCACACCCCCGCCCGAGCGCCCGGGGGTAACAGGCGCACCAGCAGAGAGAGCGCCGGGCGGCGCAGATTGTCCGGGTCGGTGCGCTTCATGCTGCCGGAGATATCCACCACCAGGCGGATATCGGCCTGCTCGGTCTGCGGTTCCTGGGCGGACAGCGGTACCAGTAGCACCAGCCCCAGGATCAACAGCGCCGCCCGGCACCCGGTTTTCATGGTCAGACCAGCAGGTCCAGCGCGCGGCGGCCCTTTTCGGTCAGGTACCAGCGCACCCCTTTGCGGGTATTGAGTTTGCCCGCCAACTGTCGGTTGACCAGCACGTTCAGTGACTTCTGGATGGTCGTCTCGTCCGCCCCGGCCTCGCGACACAAGCCCGCCATGGAGCGATAGATGTGCCGCCCCACGCCAAGCGTCTTGAGAACCTTACTGGCGGCAATATCCAGTTCTTCGTTCGGATTCAGGGGGCCGGCGTTGTCATCGACATCGGTGTCCTGCTCGGTTTCGGTATCCAGCAGCGGCAGCAACTCCTCCTGCATGACCCGCAGCTCGTGCTGCATGGCCTCAACCTGATTACGGGCCACCTGCGCCTCACGCAGAATGCGTTTTGGGGTACTGGTCAGTACCAGGCGGGAGCCAATCGCCACGATCAGACAGAAGCCCGTGTAGATGAGCAACCGCGAAGGGTCTTCCTGGATCTGGGTGATCAGGTCACTCTGAACAAAGAACAGAATCACCGGTACCAGGAACGCCGCGCCGATACCCAGCACAATACAGCGCGGCAGCGCCGCCTCGTCATCACGCTCCTGGGTCAGTTGATAGTAGTTGATTAGCCCGCCGAAGACGCCGGCAATACTCATGACCGCCGCCAGAATGAAAATGTGATTTGCCATGAAGTTCTCCTGTGCAAACGCCCAACCCTCAATACTCAAAGAAGGCAATCGGTGTGAGCGTTTAATTACTCTTAGTTATAGCAGGTTTGCCCCAGACGGCAATCTCAGTCCGCCTCGGGCTGGGCGGGTCGGGGGCGCACGAGCAACTGGAAGATCAGCGATATGACCAGTGCCACCAACCAGACGCCCAACATGATCAGTCCGGACCGCGAGGCGCTGTCCAGGGTATCGAACAGGCCGTCGAGCACCAGCACAAACAACGCCGGAGCCAGGAAAACGGCGTCGTCAACCAACATTGGACCGGGTGTCAGCAACAGTGCGGCGGCCGACACCAGGAGCAGGTGTCGCCACTCACGCCGAAATCCCCGGGTCACCCGCCAAGCGGTGACCAGAAGCGCCAGGGCTCCTACCAAATACACGATCCAGGCAAGGGTGTATCCCGTTGTCATAGGTTGTCGGCTCCTGTGTTCAGCTCTTGAGTATTCATCACTATCGAAGCGGCCCCGGGTCAGACCCAGAGCACCGCTCGCTCCTCCCATTCCTCTTCCGGCACGTCGGATTCCGAAACAAAACGTCCAGCAGCGGACACCCCGGCCCGGCGCACCGACGCGGGGTCGCCGGAGATCAGCGGATGCCAATCCGGCAGCGGGATACCCTCCGCCAGCAGCCGGTAGGCGCAGGTCGAGGGCAGCCAGTGGAAATCGGAGACGTCCTTCGGGCGCAGCACGGTGCAGTCGGGGACATTGCGTTGGCGGTTGGGGTAGTCGCTGCAGCAGGCCGTAGCCGAATCCAGATAACGGCAGGCAACATCGGTGTAGAGAATCTCCCCGGTATCTTCGTCCTCGAGTTTGTGCAGACAACACTTACCGCAGCCATCACAGAGGGACTCCCACTCCTCGGCGGTCATCTCTCCAAGCGATTTGCGCTCCCAGAAAGCCTGCTGTGCCAAGTCTCAATGCCCCAATTTGGAGTTGTGCAGGCGAACCTGAGCCGCCTCCGCATCCGCGTGGGGACTGGGCGGCATCTGCAGGTAATAACCGGGTTCTTCCAGGCAGGCCAACACACGCTCGGCGGTGGTACGCGCCAATTTACGTTCCGGGGTCAGCGCCAGCACCATGGCCGATTGCGGTTTGCCGAACCGCCGGAGCAGGTCTTCCGGAACCCGCTCAAGCCCCTCTTCGCGTTTGACGTAGAGGTACATACCCTCTTCTTTCGGGCTGCGAAAGATCTCAACCAACTGTTTCATGAAGGCTCCTGTTGCGGCGCGACATCCGCCCGGTGCGCTTCCGCCGTCTCGAGCAGACCCTGCCCCAGAAGCTCATGGCGCCAACCCTGCAGCCGCTCGGGCAACTCGAAGGATCCGCCGTTGAGACCGGAGCGGACAATCGCCTCGTATTCACGTTTGCGCACCAGCAGTTCCGGCGGTAAATCCTGGACTTCCGCCAGTTCACGGACGTAGCGTTTGAGCGCTTTCATCAAGGGCGCCTCGGCCTTACCCAGAGGCGGGTCCAATCGTTCTGGCCAGCCCGACTCCGGCTCTTCCAACGCGAGGCGAATCTCCGCCATCAGCGCCTCCCCCTCCTCTTTCTGGGTGTGGGCGGGCACCTCCTTGAGCGTGCGCAACTGGGCCAGGTCAGTGGGTTGACGGCGAGCCAGTTCCCACAGGCCATTTTCCTTGATCAGCCGGTTGCGCGGTCGATCGCGCTCTCGCGCCTCCCGCTCACGCCAGGCACTGAGCCGGCGCAGCACGGCGAGCTCCCGCGGGCGCAACTTCCAGGCCGACCCAACCTTGCGGTAGTAGTCATTGAAGTCTGGCGTGCTCTTGGCGTTCGCCACCAGATCAGCGCTGTCCGCTCGCGCCCAATCCAGGCGCCCCTGCTCTCTCAGGCGCTGCAACAATTTGCCGTAGATGACCAGCATGTGCGCCACATCGAGCGCCGCGTATTTTTTCTGAGGGACCGACAGGGGTCTCTGTAGCCAATCCGAACGGGTCTCTCCCTTGGGAATCTCGATGCCCAATAGCTGTTGAATCAGATTCGCGTAACCCAGGGAAAAGCCGAAACCGGCAAAGGCGGCGCCGATCTGGGTATCAAACAGTGGCTCGGGTACCACCCCCAACCAGCGTTGGAACACTTCCAGATCCTCTGAGCAGGCGTGCAGCACTTTGGTCACGGCCGGATTCTGAAACAGGTCTCTGAGCGGCTCCAGGTTTTCAATGGCCAGCGGATCGATCAGGTAACAGCCGCGGCCATCGCCGATCTGCAGCAGGCCAGCGATCGGGTAGAAGGTCTCCGAGCGCATAAACTCGGTGTCCACCGCAATGGCGCCCTGCTGGCTCCACCGCTCGCACAGCTCAGCCAGTTCGGCGTCCTGGTCAATCCAGATGGGCTCTGTGGGTATGGTCGTCATAAGGCCTTTCGACTGGAAAATGCGTGGGCTAGCGTGCCGCCGTCGACGAACTCTAGCTCGCCCCCCAGCGGCACCCCGTGGGCAATTCGGGATACGGTGACGCCAAGATCCTTGGCCCGCTCACTGATGTAGAAGGCTGTGGTCTCCCCCTCCATGGTCGGGTTGGTCGCGAGGATGACTTCGCTGACCGCACCGGTTTTCAACTGATTGACCAACTGATCGATGCCAATGTCTTCAGGCCCGATACCGTCGATCGGCGACAGGCGGCCGAGGAGCACAAAGTACTTACCCTGGTAGCCACCGGCCTGCTCGATGGCCACCACATCCGCCGGTGTCTCCACCACGCACAGGACCGAGCCGTCCCGCCGCGGATTCTCACAGATACCGCAGACTGGCTGTTCGGTTAAAGTGCGGCACCGCTGGCAGCGCCCTACGCCATCAATAGCCTGCTCCAGGCTGCGCGCCAGACGCGCCGCGCCGTCGCGATTGTGCTCCAGCAGGTGCAGCACCATACGCTGGGCCGATTTGGGGCCAACCCCCGGCAGACAGCGCAGCGAGGAGATCAGCTCGTCAATCAGTGGACTGAATACCGATGCCATAGTCGCCTCTTAAAACGGCATTTTGAAGTCGGGCGGAATGCCCATGCCGGAGGTCATGTTAGCCATTTTTTCCTTACTGTTGGCTTCCACTTTACGTACCGCATCGTTCACCGCCGCGGCAATCAGGTCCTCAAGGACTTCTTTGTCTTCGCTCATGAGGCTGTCATCGATGTTGACGGTGCGCACGTCGTGGCGCCCGGTCATCACCACTGAGACCAGACCCGCGCCGGACTGCCCGGTGACTTCCGCCTGGGCCAACTCCTCCTGCATCTTCTGCATGTTGGCCTGCATTTCCTGGGCCTGCTTCATCAAATCGCCCAAACCTTTCATAACTCACCTCATCAATAGCGCCCCTATTCCAGGGGCTGTACCGTGTCTTCGCGCAACGTTGCGCCAAAGTGTTCGACCAGTTGTTGCACGATGGGGTCCCTTTTCATGGCTTCAAGCGCTTCGACCCGGCTCTCTTCCTTCAACCGCATGGCCTGCGCCGCCGGTGTCTCGGCCTCGACCGTGCCCGGCTGAATACGCACGCGCACCGACTCGCCAAAGTAATCACTGAGCACATCCGCCAGTCGCTGTTGCTGACTCTCGTCGTAGATGGCGCTGTGACGTTCATCGAGCATAAAATTCAGCTCATTGCCCTGCCGCCCCACCAGCACACAGTTGGCGGCGGTGCTTTGCAGTAGGCCGGTGGCGCTCAACCCCAGATAGACCTGGGCCCAGTTGTCCGGACGGGTCTCTTCCAGGGCCACCTTTGGCACCGCCGGTTTGGCCCGGGCCGCGTTGGCGGGCTCGGGAGCCGGGGCTGCAGCGCCGGTATTATTCGGCCGTGCCGCCGGCGTCGTCGTCGGCGCTGATGCTTCATTCGGTGCCCGATCCGCCGGTTGCGCCCGCGCCGTGGGTGCCGACTGATAAGGGCCATCGAACGGCGGTACCTCCTCGTCGGCCCAGGGCGGTGGCTCTTCCGCGGCCGCACTCGCCGCCGGGGCGGCCTGCTCCGATACTTTGGGAGACTCGCTATGAACCGGCTCGGGCGTTTTCGGGAGCTCGGCCTCGACCGGCTGCCGAGCGGCGCTGGCCGGCTCGGAAGCCGGCGAGGAGACGCTATCAGGGACCGACTTTGGGGCCTGGGCGGGCTCCTCCAACGCACCAGGCTGGTCAGTCGCTTCAGGGGTCGGGGTCGACGCTGCGGTCGGGGTTGGTTCCGACGCTCCCTGCGTCATCTGTTCGGCGGCCTGAGCCTGCGTTGCCTCGGCCGTCTGAGCCGTCTGTGTCTCGGCCGCCTGAGCCGGCTTGGGAATCTGCTCGGCCAGGCGCTCACCCGGGCTGGCCGGTGTGTCGCTGGCGCCTTGCGGTAATGCTTTCTTGGGAATATCGGCCAATCCCTGCGGTTTGAACGCCAGCATCCGCAACAGCACCATTTCCAGCCCCGCGCGCGGATCCGGCGCCAGTGGCAGGTCTCGCCGGCCGAGCAAGGCGGTCTGGTAAAACAACTGAATGTCCTCGGGCGGCATCTGCTGGGCCAGCTCGAGCACCTTGTCCCGGTCACCGTGGCTGTTATCCGCCGCTTCCGGCAGCGCCTGGGCGATGGCAATCCGGTGCAGCAGCGCCAGCAGTTCGGCCAGTGCGGCCGCATAATCGGGCGCCTGCTCGGACATTTGCTCTACCGCTCCGAGGAGCGCCCGGCCATCCTGCACCGCCAGCGCGGCCAGCATCTCGTAAATGGCCCGCTGGTCAATCGTGCCCAGCATGGCCCGCACTTCGGCCTCGGTGATTTTCCCGGAGCCGTAGGCAATGGCCTGGTCGGTCAGGCTCATGGCATCGCGCATACTGCCGTCGGCGGATCGCCCCAGCAGCCACAGCGCGCTGGCCTCGAACGGCACCAGCTCTTTTTCCAGAATTTCCTGCAGGTGCTGGACAATCCGCTCCGGGTTCATGTTTTTCAGGTTGAACTGCAGACAGCGGGACAGAATGGTCACCGGCAGCTTCTGCGGATCAGTGGTGGCCAGCAGGAATTTGACGTGAGGCGGTGGCTCTTCCAGAGTCTTGAGCAGGGCATTGAAGCTGTGCCCGGAGAGCATGTGCACTTCGTCGATCAGGTAGACCTTATAGCGGCCCCGGGTGGGCGCGTACTGGACGTTTTCCAGCAGCTCACGGGTGTCTTCCACTTTGGTGCGCGAGGCCGCATCCACCTCAATCAGATCGACAAAGCGGTTTTCGGCAATTTCCGTACAGGCGGAGCACTGACCACAGGGCTCGGAGCTGACGCCGCTCTCACAGTTGAGGCATTTGGCGAGAATCCGGGCAATGGTGGTTTTACCCACACCGCGAGTGCCGGTAAAGAGGTAGGCGTGATGAAGCCGGTTGTGGTCGAGGGCGTTGATCAGCGCCTGGAGCACATGCTCCTGCCCCACGGTTTCCCGAAAGGTGCGGGGGCGGTATTTGCGGGCCAGGACTTGGTAGCTCATGCCTTCCTCAGTGGATCAGAATATCAAAACCAGGGCGGGAGTATACCGGAAGATGCCCGGTGATATATACGGCGGGTGCAGGTCTACACCGCTGCGCTCGGCCCCTACGGGAACGACAGAATTATACCAACAAGGGGGGAGATGGGTGGTGACCTGACCAGCCACACCCCGGCACATGACTGACTGCTACCGTTGCTCCCTTCCGGGCCTGGCGGGGTTCACAGCTGATCATTGCGAGGGGACCGGAAAGGCCACCATAGTCGCTCGACGCCGGGGGAATCCCCCTGAAACAGCCGGTGGCTGTGGTCGAGTGGGGCGCATTATGCGCAGTTTGCCCCCCTATTGCAACCTCAATTGAGCAGCATCGACGCACCGGGCCCCAGGGGCAAACCGAGCCAGAACCACACCAGCATCAGTCCACTCCAACCCAGCAGGAACACCAGGCTGTAGGGCAACATCATCGCCATCAGTGTGCCGATACCCAGGTCCGGCTTATAGCGCTGAGCGAACGCCACCACCACGCCAAAATAAGGCATCAGCGGGGTAATGATGTTGGTGCTGCTGTCACCAATCCGGAAGGCCATCTGGGTCGCCTCCGGGCTGATCCCCAACAAAAACAGCATGGGAACAAAGACCGGTGCCAACAGCCCCCACTTGGCGGATGCACTGCCGACAAACAGATTGATAAACGCCGCCATAAAGACAAACACCAGCAGCAAAACACTGTTCGGTAATGCCAGGCCTTGCAGTCCCTCGGCACCGCTGACGGCAAGCAAGGTGCCCAACTGACTCCAGGAGAAATAATTCACAAACTGAGCGGCAAAGAACATCAGCACCAGATAACCGGCCATGGTCGCCATGGTTCCCTCCATGGCCTCCACCAACGCCTGGCTGCTGCCATACCGGCCGCTGACGCGCCCGAACAGCCAGCCGGCCACACCGGCATAGAATGCAATCAACACCACGATGCCTTGCATTGCCGCTGAACCGAGAAACCCCGGATTATTCGGGTCACGCAGCGGCGCCCCCTCCGGAACCGCCGCCACAAGAACAACCAGAACAAACAGAAGCGTCCACACCGCCACCAGCCAGAGGCCTCGACGCTCTGCAATTGACAGGGTGTGCTCCTCATCGGGAGCCGTTTCCGCGAGCCGCTCTGGGCCCTCGCTCCTGGCCAGGTGGGGCATCACCCATCGCTCAGTCACCCAGGCTCCAAGCACACTCAACACCAGGGTGGACACGGCGGCAAAGTAATAGTTGGCCTCAATACCCACTGTGTATTCGGGGGCGACGATGGCGACCGCCTCGGTACTCATTCCGCTGAGAATGACGTCCACCGGACCAATCAGCAGGTTGGCACTGTACCCGGCGGACACCCCCGCAAATGCCGCTGCGATACCCGCCAAGGGCGGTCGCCCCGCGGCGGCAAACATCAGGCCCGCCAGAGGAATCAGGACCACGTAGCCCGCATCCATTGCCAGGTTGGACAGAATGCCGGCAAAGACCACCATCCAGCTCAACAGCCCCTGCGGAGTGGACCGCACCAGGCGCTCCAGCACCACCCGCAACAGCCCGGAGTGCTCGGCCACCCCCAAACCCAGCATGGCCACCAGGACCGTGCCCACCGGCGCAAAGGAAACAAAGTTCTCAACCGTGTGAGTCAGCGCCCAGCGAATCCCCTCGGCACTCAGCAGACTGCGCACCGCAATACGCTCATCCTGCCCCGGCAGGCGGGTGGATACATCAAAGGCGGCCACGACCGCGGATACCAGTACCAATAACAGAGTGAGCCACAGGAACAGCATCGCAGGTGCCGGCAATCGATTGCCCCAGCGGGCGATGGCCGCCAAGGGGCCAGATGTGGCTTGAGAAGCGGGCTCAGTGACGCTCATAAACAATCCCGGTTGCGTTAAAGAATGGTAAGCGGCACTTGCAATCACACCGCACCAGCGTTGTAATGCATGTTTTACGGCCTGTCCAGCGCACAGGCCGGTTCGATTTCTCATGTCACCATCCAGCAGGAGCACAGCATGGCAACTGTTACATTGAAAGGTAACCCGTTTAAAACCAGTGGTGAACTGCCCGCGAAAGGCAGTGCGGCGCCTGACTTCACTCTGGTCAAGACTGACCTGTCAGAAGTCAATCTGAGTGACTTTAAAGGCAAGCGAGTGGTGCTCAACATCTTCCCCAGCGTCGATACACCCACCTGCGCGCAATCGGTCCGCTCGTTCAACGAGAAGGCCAGCGCCCTGGACAACACCGTGGTTCTCTGTGTCTCTGAAGATCTGCCCTTTGCCATGGCACGCTTTTGCGGCGCCGAGGGACTGGACCAGGTGATTCCCGCCTCGGCTTTCCGCTCCAACTTTGCCGAGAGCTATGGCGTTCGCATGGTCGAGGGCCCGCTGACCGGACTGGATGCCCGCGCGGTGGTCGTAGTCGATCAGGACGGTAAGGTCAGCTACACCCAATTGGTCAGCGAAGTGGCGGACGAGCCGGATTACGACGCCGCCATTCAGGCTCTTGGCTGATCGGCGCGCTCCGGGGTCCACGCAACACGCTACGGCCCCGCCCCAACAAAAAAGCCAGCACTCGGTGAGTGCTGGCTTTTTTGTACGTTGCCTTTAACCGAGTTTCAGGCCACCTGACGCCCGCCCGGTGCGGCATCCTCGGGCGTCAACCACTCCCGCACTCGCTGCGCGCCCTGCATCAGGCCGCGACTGTTACTCGCCGATGCCGGGTATTGACTCACCCCCCACCCCCATCGACCGATCGAGGCGTTACTCAGGAACGCAGTGTTGAGGGTCACCAGCTTCCGCTTGACCTCTTCCCCCGACAAGGGCTGATGCAAAACCATAAAGCTGTCACTACTGTAGCGCACCACCTGCTCGGCGCGACTGAAACTGCGTTTGAGCTGCTGAGCCACTTCCAGCACCTGCGCGTCATCCGGATTCTGCAGCTCAACATAAAACAGCAGGAAAGGTTCGGGCTGGGCGCCCCGCGCGGTGACGGTCAGCCGCTCCAGAAGCTGACGCTCCAGGTGACTGCGATTGGGAAGCCCCGTGGCGGCATCGTAGAAGGCCGCCTGCCGGGCCTGATCCTGAGCCCGTTCCTGCGCTTGCCGCGCCCGGTCCCGCGCCCGAAGATCACTGTAAGCAACATAGATCGCCAACAGCAGCAAGCCACTCACGACGATCGCCGTGGGCACCCCCATCCAGTTCCCCTGCAGGTGGTTACCCTGGTCCATGGCGCCGTCCATCGGGTAGATGGCCGCGACCATCCCCGAGTAATGCATGCCACAAATGGCCGCACCCATCACCAGGGCCGCCAGGGCTTTGACCCACACCGCATACTGGACCGGCACGTCGCGGATTTTGCGACAGATCATCAGCGCTGCCCCGGATGCTCCCACCGCAATCGCGGCGGAGATCGATACCCAGACGGGATCGTATTGAATCGCCGGCTGCATCTGCATGGCATACATGCCCAGATAGTGCATGGAAAAGATACCCGCCCCCATAATCAGTGACGCGGCCGCGATGGCCGCCGCGCTGACCCGGGGCAAGGTGATCACGTGCAGTGCCAGCCCCGACGCCACCAGCGCCGGAAGCCAGGACAAGACCGTCAACCCGGCGTTGAACGACATGGTCATTTCCATGGGCATCTCAAAGGCACTCATGCCTACAAAGTGCATGGACCATATCCCCGTGCCCAGACAGAGTGCGCCAGCGACCAACCAGTTACGCCGCTGAGCCCCGTCGAAATGAAATACCCGGGTACCGAAATAGATGGCCGTGTAGGACGCGATCACCGCCACGCAGTAGGACGCGATTACCAGAATCGCATTGTAGGAGCCTGTCATAGGGAAAGTCCGCTGTTGGTGCCTCAGTCATTATTGACGTTCCGTGTTGTTACGCGCCACAGCAGGACTTGGATCAGGACGACACCCGACGCACCCCGGTCAAATGCTTGAGACAGTGCTCGCGAGCCAAGCGGAGGAAATCCTGCATGAACGGCGCATCCAACTGAGCTTCGCGCACTGCGGCATACAGAATGGGCCAGACACCTCGGGGGCCGGCGGAGCGGACCGTGATCAGTGCCTGATCGACATATTCAGCCAGAACCCAGTTCGGCAGTGCCGAAACACCCCGTCCACTGGCTACCAACTGCACCATCATCAATGTCAGCTCGGCGGTACGCACCGACGCGGGCTCAACCCCGGCGGGCTCCAGGAACTGTTTGAACACGTCCAGACGGCTGCGCTCAACCGGGTAGGTGATCAGCGTCTGCTCCAGCAGGTCCTCGGGTTCGATCCAGGGACGCTCCGCCAGCGGGTGCTCCCGCCCCAGGGCGAACTGCATTTCGTAGGCGAACAGCGGGACATACTCCACCCCACGAATCAGTTGCGGATCCGCGGTCACCACCAGGTCAATATCCCCCTGAACCAGGGCCGGCAGCGGCTCAAACGTAAAGCCACCGGAGAAATCCAGCTCCACGGCCGGCCAATGATTCCGGTACCGCTCAATGGTGGGCATCAACCAGTTGAAACAACTGTGACACTCAATGGCCATATTGAGCCGACCGGCCTCGCCGTGCAGCAGCTTGTGCACCTCCCGTTCGGCGTCCTCCAGCCGGCCCAGCACATCGTCCGCCAGCGCCAGCAAGCGCTTACCCGCCGGGGTAAAGCGCACCGGCCGACTCTTGCGCACGAACAGCTCACCGCCAAGACGGCTCTCCAGGTCCTTCAACTGGTGCGACAGCGCGGACTGGGTCAGGTGGACCCGTTCGGCCGCATCCACCAGGGAGCCGGTTTCTCGCAGAGCCACCAGGGTTTTCAGATGACGTATTTCCAACATCGATTGGGTTTCACTCCTCGACAATCGGCCCGGAGAACACTGCCAGCGGACCAACATTAATAAAATTCATAGTAAATCTGAAAATACTCCGTTTGATTCATAGTAGCACTTTACCGAGAATGCGCCCACTACATCGAGACTGACTCGTAACCCCTTTTTGTCGACCATCACTTTATCCCGAGGACCTTATGCACCCGATACTCACCCACAATCTGGGCTTCCCCCGCATCGGCGCCGACCGAGAACTCAAACGGGCTTTGGAGGCCTACTGGCGCGGCGACCTCTCCAAGGAGGCTCTGGAAGACACTGGGCGGACACTGCGCCGCCGACACTGGCAGCAACAGGCGGATGCCGGCCTGAGCTGGATTCCCACCGGTGACTTTGCCTGGTACGACCAGGTCCTGACCCTGTCCGCCACTCTCGGTAATGTTCCCGTGCGCCACCGGGCCGAAGCCCGGAACACCGGCGCTGAACCGGGCTCCCACTCCGAATGTGGCTGCAGCGAGCCGATTGACGCCCCGGAGGCGCCCGAGGGGCCCTGCCGACAGGTGGATCTGGACACGCTGTTTCGGATGGCGCGGGGGCGAGCACCGACCGGCGCGGCCAGTAGCGCCTGTGAAATGACCAAGTGGTTCGACACCAACTATCACTACCTGGTACCGGAATTTCACCCCGACCAGACCTTTGAGTTGAGCTATCGGCAGATCATCGATGAGACCCGGGAGGCCATCGCCCTTGGGCACCAGGTCAAGCCGGTGATTCTCGGTCCGCTCAGCTATCTGTGGCTGGGCAAAGAAAAAGCGGACAATTTTGATCGGCTGAGCCTGCTTGAGGCGCTGCTGCCGGCCTATCAGCAATTGCTGGATGCTCTGGCCGATGCCGGCGCCAAGTGGGTGCAGATTGATGAGCCGATTCTGGTGCTGGACTTGCCCGCTGCCTGGCAACAGGCCTTCGAGCCGACTTACCATCGCCTGCAGAACCGAGCGGTCAAACTGCTACTGGCCACCTATTTCGGCGCCCTCGGCGAGAACCTGTCCACTGCGGTGCAGTTGCCGGTCGCCGGCCTTCACATCGACGCGGTGCGCGCACCGGAGCAGCTATTGAACGTCGTCGACCGCCTGCCGGTACACAAGGTGCTGTCGGTGGGGATAATCGACGGGCGAAATATCTGGCGTACCGACCTGAGAGCGGCACGGGAAACGCTCGCCGAACTCGCCGAACGGCTGGGAGAGCGACTCTGGCTGGCCCCTTCCTGCTCACTGCTGCACGTGCCGGTGGACCTGAAACGGGAACAGGCCCTGGAGCCAGAGCTGAAAAGCTGGCTGGCCTTCGCGCTGCAGAAGGTCGACGAAGTGGTGGCTCTAGAACAGTTACTGGCACCAGAGCCGGCTCCATCCGCACTGGCTGCACTTGAGGCCAGCGATCAGTCGGTGCGCTCCCGGCGTGAATCCCGCCGCGTCCACAACCCGGCGGTGCAGGAGCGCCTGAGCGCCATTTCTCCCACCGACAGTCAGCGCCAGAGCCGGTTTGCGCAGCGGTCGGCCAAACAACAGGCACTCCTGCAATTGCCGGAATTTCCGACCACGACCATTGGCTCTTTTCCCCAGACCGATGATATCCGTCAGGCACGCAGAGCCTACAAGCAGGGACAACTGTCCGAAGTGGAGTATCGCAATCGTATGCGCCAGGCCATTGCCGATGCCATTGTTCGCCAGGAGCAATTGGGGCTGGATGTACTGGTGCACGGCGAAGCCGAGCGCAATGACATGGTGGAATATTTCGGTGAGCAGCTCGACGGCTACGCTTTCACCCAGTTTGGCTGGGTCCAGAGTTATGGCTCCCGCTGTGTGAAGCCGCCCATCATTTACGGTGATGTGGCCCGCCCCCGGGCCATGACCACCCAGTGGGCCCGCTACGCCCAGTCCCTGAGCCGCAGACCGGTCAAGGGGATGCTGACCGGCCCGATTACCATGCTGTTCTGGTCCTTTGTGCGCAACGACCAACCCCGCTCTGTGACAGCACGACAGATCGCCCTGGCACTCAGGGACGAAGTCAAAGATCTGGAGACCTCCGGCATTCAGATCATCCAGATTGACGAGCCTGCCCTGCGCGAAGGTCTGCCGTTGAAGCGGAAAGATTGGGGGGAGTACCTTGACTGGGCGGTAGAGGCGTTTCGTCTGAGCGCCAGTGGCGTGAACGATGAAACCCAGATTCACACCCATATGTGTTATTCAGAGTTCAACGACATCATCGATGCCATTGCGGCATTGGACGCGGATGTGATCACCATTGAGACGTCACGCTCCCAAGGTGAGCTGCTCGATGCCTTCGAGCAGTTTTCCTACCCGAATGACATTGGCCCGGGCGTATACGACATTCATTCACCCAATGTGCCCCCGGTCGAGGCCATGGTGACCCTGATGGAGCAGGCGGCTCAACGGCTACCGAAGGAACGTCTCTGGGTCAATCCGGACTGCGGCCTGAAAACCCGGGGCTGGGTGGAAACCGAAGCCGCCCTGGCCAACATGGTCAGCGCCGCTCGACGCCTGCGCGAACGTTCTAGCGACGCTGCCTGAGTCGGGCCCTCAGGCCTGGCGGCGCCGGGGAGCACGGGCCTGCCCGCTGCCCTCGTGCCGCCGCCCTTCCAGCAGCGACTGAAGCGCCGACCGGGAGCCATTGCTGGCCACCGGTTCGGCGCGCAGCGCCATGGGGGAGCGCCCGACCCACTCTGCACGCCAACGCCAGAACTCCGGATGTTCCGGGTCGCCGCGCAACTCGATGATGCTCAACCGGTCGGGAACCAGCGGGAGCTGCTCCATCAACTGCATCAGAAACGGTTCGGCATTCTTGCCAAAAAAACTGGAGGCCTGTTGGCGGGGCGCACTCACGAACAGGGTATCGCGGTGTTCCCCGGGCATAAACTTCACACCCAATACAACGGGCTGCCCGAGACGGTTGGTCAGGGACAGGGGTTCAACAGCGGGATGGGGCATAACGGCTCACGTCCAGGAGGCATCCGCCTCGACTATCCACAAAGCGGCGCAGTGTACGGATCCACAGGGGAACTACAAGTGATAATTGCGTGACATTTGATCTGGCCCCAGGAGTAACCGGTTGCAATCACCCGCTGGCCCCATGGCGGTCATGAAGAGGGCGTGATGTCCGGCTCCGCAACAGGACGCCCACGAATAACACTGTTGTGCCCATGGGTTTTGGCGTAGTAAAGCGCCTGATCGGCCGAGGCAATCAGTTGAGATATGCCGGCTCCGGGCTCGCAGGCCACCCCGGCGCTCAGAGTGAGTACACCGAGCGGACTCGGGGCGTGTTCGATGCGAAGCTTCTGCACCGCGTCGCACACCCGGCTGGCGCCGAGCCAGGCCCCTTCCAAGTCGGTATCCAGCATTAACAACAGCAGCTCCTCACCACCGTACCGGTAGAGGGTATCGCCCTGACGCAGATGGCCGGTAATGGTTTCGCAGACCCGCTGCAACGCCCGATCTCCCGCCTGATGACCGTAATAGTCGTTGTATTTCTTGAACCAGTCCAGATCCAGCAATGCCAGGGCAAAACGGCGCTTGGGATGCGTTGCCAGGACCTTGAGGTCGCGCTCCATCGCGCGACGATTGCCGATATTGAGCAGGGAATCCTGCAGGGACTCCGCCCTGAGTACGCGATTGACACTGACCAACTCGGTCTGGCGCTCCAATATCTGAATATACGCCTGTGCCATGTCAGTGTGAGTGATCATGCCCACCAGTGCCCCCCGGTCGTCCAGCACCGGCATCTGGCGCTGACGATATTCCTGCGCGCGTTTGAGCGCCTCCAGCAGCGACGCTCCGGCGGGCACACAGACCGGGTTGACGGTCATCACGTCCGCCGCCCGCCCGACCTCGACCCGGCCGGATTCGAGCACCTGGGCCAGCACCGAGACCAGATCTTTTTCCCGAATCAGGCCCGCCACTCGGTCGCCGTCCATCACAACGGCACAGGAGTGCTGATTGCGGCGCATCAGAGCCAGTACTTCGATCAGGCTCTGGCCGCCATTCACCTGGGTGCCCACCGGGGTCATCAACTCTTGAACGGTCATCATCACGGACTCCGCTTCCGACGTCAGTCAACCACTCTCACTATATGCTTCCGCCTGAACCGGCCGGAGCGCCAAAAATCGTGCATCTTACCACGGTTGGCGCCGAATTCATCTACCGGTTGTCGGTTTTCTGGCACACCCGAGCGGCATTCGACCCGTTTCTGCCAGTCCTGCGGATTTTATTCGTCCGATGTCGGTCCAACCGCGGAGCATTTGCGCCAATATTTGACACGAAGCCCCGAGGCGCCGAGAATCGCGGGCTTCCCCAAAATCTCAGGTACACAAAGGCATGCGTAATACTCGAGACAACGGCTTGATCTCCGTCACCCGCTTCGGCCTGCCCCTGCTGCTCGCTCTGACTCTGGGCGCCTGTGGCAGTGACAGCGACAATAACCAGAACACCTCATCCAGCTCCAGCTCAAGCTCCAGCAGCTTCAGCGGGGGTATTGATAACGCGGGCAATACCGGAGGCGTAAGCGACGCCGAGTGGCCGGAAATCAATGTCGAATCAGTAGAGCCCAAGGAGATCCGTTTTTCCTGGACCGCCGTTGAAGGTGCTGAGTATTACCAGCTGCAGAAGAAGCCAGGCGACGGCAGTGGCTACGAGGTGGTAGCTGACAACCTGACCGAAACAGAGGCCAGCGACACCGTCGCGGTGCACCAGCATGACTGGCACAACGCCCTGTATACCGTCACCGCCTGTTTGAACGCCGACTGCTCCGAATACGACGATTCCAACGAGCAACTGACCCTGAACGTCATGCTCGACACCATCGGCTTTGTCAAAGCCGACAGCAACGAAGCCGCCGACTGGTTTGGCTGGGCGGTCGCCCTCTCGGCCGATGGCCAGACCCTGGCGGTCAGCGCGCCCCGCGAAGCCAGTCAGGCACGGGGCGTCAACGGTGATGCCTCCGACAACTCCGTATTCGGTGCCGGCGCCGTTTACGTGTTCCGCCTGGTGGACGGCCTGTGGCAGCAGGAGGCCTATCTGAAAGCCTCCAACACTGAAGCGCCCAGCGAAAACGACGACGGTGACAATACCACCCGATACAACGACCGCTTCGGCTTCGCGCTGTCCCTGTCGGACGGCGGCGATGTGCTCGCGGTCAGTGCGACCCTGGAAGACAGCGACGGAACCGGCGTGAATCCGGAACAGGACAATAATGGCGCCCCCGGAACCGGCGCGGTGTATGTCTTCAAACGCGGGGAGGAAGGCTGGGCGCAGGACGCCTTTCTCAAGGCCTCCAATGCCGAACCCCCGGAAGAAGAGGAAGAAGAAACCGACGAGACGGCCGAAGACGATGGCACCGATGACCCCGCAGCGGACGACGAAACAGAAGACGGCGAAGTCACCATCCCGACCAACGTCAACGACCGTTTTGGCCACCGCGTCGCCCTCTCCGGTGACGGCCAGACGCTGGCGGTCAGCGCCCTGTTCGAATCGAGCGACGCCACTGGCATCAACGGCGACGAGAACAACAATGATGCACCCAACGCCGGTGCCGTCTATGTATTCACCGACTCGGACAGCGGCTGGGCACAGCAGGCCTATGTAAAGGCCTCGAACACCTTCTCTGCCATCACCGCGACCGGCACTCCGCTGTACCACCTGTTTGGCAGCAGCCTGGCCATCTCCACCGACGGCAATACCCTGGCGGTGGGCGCGACCGGTGACGCCAGTCGCTCCACCGGGATCAACGGTGAGGACGACAACCGGACCATCATTAACGCCGGCGCGGTCTACTTGTTCGTTCGCAACGATAATAACTGGTCACAGTCGACCTATATCAAGCCAAGCCACACCTACACCGAGCAGGAACTGACCGGCTACGCTCAAAGTTTCGGAGCCAGTGTTGCCTTATCCGGCGACGGTACCCGCCTGGCAGTGGGCAGCACCGGTGACCTGACGGCCGAGCCCGGGATCAACTCCAGTCCGGACAATTACGACCTTGAGGACGTCACCACAGTCGCCACCAACAGTGGTGCGGTCTACCTGTTCCGCCAAGTGGATGGTGAGTGGGAACAGACCTCATTCCTGAAGGCCTCCAACAACCTTCAGGGGCTGCGCTTCGGCGAAACACTGGCCTTTGCCCGCAACGGGCGTCATCTGGTGGTAGGCAGCACGCGCGAGCCCAGCGCCGAGACCGGTATAGACGGCGTCAGTGATGACAACTCGGCCCCTCGTGCCGGTGGTGCTTACCTCTTTTCAATCATTGACGGTCGCTGGCGCGAAGCCTCTTACATCAAGGCCGCCAACACCGAAGCGCGGGACGGTTTCGCCATTGGCCTGGCGCTGTCGGCCGAAGGCGACACCCTTGCCATCGGCGCCTACCGCGAAGACAGCGATGCCCAGGGCATCAACGGCGACCGGGACAACAACGAAGGCACCGATTCCGGCGCGGTTTACCTCTACTGACACCTTTGCTCCCTGGGCCTGCCGAGTGGCCCCGGGAGCTCCCCCCTCCCCTCAAGCCTGCACAGCTCCCCCTCCAACTGGTATCATGGCGACATCGTTCATTACCCATGGCCCCAGAACTTATGCTGCTTTTTGTCGACAACCTCGCCACCGTGGATTTCAGCTTTCTCGATGCCCGCCGCGGCCTGCTGGGGGAAACCTGGCTGGCTGATGTGCAACTGGAGGGCGCATTGGATGAACAGGGTATGGTCTGTGATTTCAGTACGGTCAAGAAGACGCTGAAAGCGTGGCTGGACAACGAGCTTGATCACCGCCTTCTGGTGCCCCGCCACTCCCACCAACTGGAGCTTGAAGACGAAGGCGACGTTCTGTCCCTGCGCTGGCACTTTGGGGACCGCAGCGAGACGATTGATCTTCGCTGCCCCAAAGAGGCGGTGGCGCTGGTGGATGCCGAGGAGCTGACCCGTGAAAGCGTCGCCGAGTGGTGCATTCAACGCCTTAACGAAGAGCAGCTGTTCCCCGAAGGCACGCGCCTGCACCTGAGCTTTTCCACCGAATACATTGAGAGTGTGTTTTATCACTATAGCCACGGCCTGAAGAAGCACGATGGCAATTGTCAACGGATTGCCCACGGTCACCGTTCGAAGATTGCAATCTGGGCGGACGATATTCCCTCTCCGGCCCTGGAGGGTGAGTGGGCCAGTCGGTTCCGTGATATTTATCTCGCGACGCGTGAGGATCTGGTGGCGGAGGAAGGGGATTATTTCCGCTTTGCCTATACGGCGCCCCAGGGGGATTTTGAGATTACCCTGCCCCAGCGTTGTTGTTATCTGATGGACACGGATACTACGGTGGAGTTGATTGCCGACCACATCGCCAAAACCACCAAGTCCGAGTACCCGACCAGCACCATTCGTGTGCAGGCCTATGAAGGTATGAATAAAGGTGCAATCGCCGAGGCTTAAACCTCAATACACCGATGGTTCACCTTCAGGACGGGTTTTGAAGCGTGGCTGTGCCCAAAAATATTGATGTGGGCACTCTTCGATGGCTTCTTCCATGTAGCGGTTGACCCGCACTGTGTCGGCATAGTCGTCGCCGCTGGGGAAATCTCCCAATGCCGGCCGGATGACCAGTTCGTAACCGCGCCCGCCGGGTAGGCGGTACTGGGTAAACGGAATCACCCGTCCCTTGCCCATGCTGACCAGTTTGCCTGTGGCACTGACGGTGGCGGCCTGCACGCCGAAGAAGGGGGCGAAGAGGCTGTTTTTTGAGCCCAGGTCCCGGTCCGGGGCGTACCAGATGAAGCGGCCTTTGCGCAGGCGGCTGATCATGGCGCGTACGTTGTCGCGGGGAATGGTCATGGCGCCGGGGGAATAGGCGCTGCGGCGTTTCATTTGCAGGTAGTCGTACACCGGGTTGCTGTGGGGCCGGTACATGCCGTCGAAGTTGACCACTTGCCCGAGCATGGCGCTGCCAATGTCCAGGGTCGTCATGTGCAGGCTGAGCAGCAGCGCGCCCTGCCCCGCTTCTTCAGCGGCTTTCAGGTGTTCCAGGCCGGTGACGGTGAACAGTCGGCGCAGTCGCCAGCCCGGCCAGAACCAGGCGATGCCGGTTTCGAACACGGTCATGGCGGTGGAGGTGAGGTTTTTTTTCAGCAGACGCTCGCGTTCGACCTCTGACAGACTCGGAAAACAGAGCTCAATATTGCGTCGGGCAAAGTTCAGCCGTTTTTTATTCAGCCTCAGCAAAGGCGCCAGCGCTTTGGCCAGCCACCACTGCAACCGGTAAGGCAGTTGGGCGATCAGAAACCATAGCCCGGCACCCAACCAGGAGGGCCAGTGACGGGGGGCGAGCAGTTGTTTGGGGAAGGATGTTTCAGCCATAGGCTATCTATTTACCTCAGTGCGTATCGGCCGCGGCCTGGGCCATGGCCTCCAGACGGGCGTCTTTTTCCTGCCAGAGTTCGTTGACGCGGGCCTGAAACCGGGCTCGAAATGCCTCATCGTTCGGATAGTCGCCCACCATGTCGTCGGTGATGGGGCGCTGCTGGATGTGCATGTCCACCCGGCGCACTCGCCCACAAGCGTATTCCCAGAACGTGGGGCGGCCGTGGGGGTAGTAAAGGGTCACATCCAGCATCTGTCGAAGCTGACCGTTCATGGCCGATAGGGTGAAGGCCAGGCCACCGGCTTTGGGCTTGAGCAGGTGCCTGAACTCCGGCGCGCCGTCGTCGCTGGCTTGCGCCCGCTGCTTGGCCGGCGTAAAGCGGGTGCCTTCCAGAAAGTTGATGATGGTGACCGGGCTGTGTTGATACATTTCGCAAGCTCTGCGGGTACGCTCCAGGTCGTCGTTGGCCAGCGCCGGATTGCGGGCAATGTCTTTTTTGCTGCGCCGGCGCATCACCGGAAAGTCCATCGCCCACAGCGCCTGCCCGAGCAGGGGCACCCAGAGAAGCTCGCGCTTGAAGAAAAATTTCACGTAGGGAATTCGGCCGTTCAATACCCGGACCAGGATCATGATATCGACCCAGGACTGATGGTTGGCAATCAGCATGTACCACTCATTGCGACTGAGTTGGTCGATATCTCCGCTGACGCGAATGTCGGTGCGGGTCAACAGCTTTTGATGCCAGCCATTAAGCGTAATCCAGCCGCTCGCCAGTTTGTCGAGCACGGCATTACAGGGGCGTCGCAGAGCGGGAATGATCAGTTTGACCAGCGCCACGGGCATGATCAACAGGAACACGCCCGCGATGGTGATCACGTACAGCGACAGGCTGAGGATGCCCACGAGGGGATAGATTATTGGCATACAAGCTCTCACGTAGGTCGGATTAGCGCAAAGCGCGTAATCCGACACAGAGGTGCCGCATGCCACTGGCAGCTCGGGGCTTTAACTCAACGGCACCGTCACACATCGTTGAACGCTTAAAACGGCGCCTTCACCAACGGACTGACATCCGCCTCGTAGTCCACACCGTCGACGCCAAAGCCGAACAACTTCAGGAAACCTTCGTTGTAGCCCTTGTAGTCGGTCAGTTCAAAGAGGTTGTCTTCGGTCACTTGCGGCCAGATTTCTTCCACCTTGGCCTGTACTTTGGGGTCCAGCTCCAACTCGTCTACGCGGAAACGGTCTTCGTCGTCGAGACGCGGGTTGGCGCTATACAGGCATTCCACGAACAGACGCTGCAGCTGGTGAATGCAGTCTTCATGGGTGCCCTGCTCTTTCATTACTTTGAACAGGATGGACATGTACAACGGCATCACCGGAATGGCGGAGCTGGCCTGGGTGACCACTGCTTTGAGTACCGCGACGTGGGCCGTGCCGTTGAGGTCATCCAGTTTCTGGTCGATGGCCAGGGAGGCGCGATCCAGGTCTTCTTTGGCCTTGCCGATGGTGGCCTTGCCGTAGATCGGCCAGGTCAGCTTGTCGCCCAGGTAGGTGTAGGCGGTGGTCTGGCAGTTCTGCTCCAGCACGTCGGCGTCTTTCAGGGCGTCGATCCACAGTTCCCAGTCTTCGCCGCCCATCACTTTGACGGTGTTGGCAATTTCTTCGTCGTTGGCCGGCTCGACGGTGGTCTCGGTGATTTTCAGGGTATCGGTGTTCAGGCCTTTGGAGGTGTAGGCCTGACCAATCGGCTTGAGCACGGAGGTGTAGGTTTCACCGGTCTTGGGGTCGGTGCGTCGGGGCGAGGCCAGGCTGTAGACCACCAGGTCGATTTTGCCCAGGTCTTTTTTGATCTGCTCGATGGTCTGGGCCTTGATCTCGTCGGAGAAGGCGTCCCCATTGATGGTGTGAGCGTAGAGGCCATCAGCTTCGGCAAATTCGTGGAAGGCGGCGGTGTTGTAGTAGCCGGCGGAGGCGGTACGCTTCTCGGTGGGCGGTTTTTCGAAGCAGACCCCGAGGGTTTTGGCGCCAGAGCCGTAGGCGGCGGTGATGCGTGAGGCCAGGCCATAGCCGGTGGAGCAGCCGATGACCAGTACGTTTTTCGGGCCACCGTTGATGGGCCCCTGGGCCTTGGTGTAGTCGATCTGCTCGCGCACGTTGGCGGCGCAGCCCTGTGGGTGGGCGTTGGTGCAGATGAATCCGCGTACTTTTGGCTTGATAATCATGTAAAGTCCTACTCTTGTCTGGTCTGTTTGGTCGCTGCCCTGACCGTCGTTACGTGCTGTCAACGGCCGTTCAACCGCCCCAGTACTCAGATTCGGGGCGAAAAACGGGCATTGTACCAGCAGATGGGCTTTTTCGGCGAAATCCTTGGTTTTTGGGGTGCTGCTTTGAGTGGCACTAGAGGGTCCGGCCACGACATTGGGTGGGCTTTTCCCAAAACGCGATGAACCCATCCATGGGGCTCCCTCTCTTCTTCCCTGAAGAGAGGGTTTGGGAAAAGCCCACCCAATGCCCTGCCCTCCGAGGTAAAACGGCGCCCTGCTTGCCTTTAGCGGAGTTTGGTCCAACCTGCGGAACCTTGCGTCATATAAAGGAGAAATCATGCTGAAACCCATGCTCGCCCTGATGTTCTGGACGCTCTGCGTCGCTCTCTATTTGCTGACCCTGCGGATCTTGGCGGTGCGTAAGGGCACGGTGTCAATTGGCTATTTTCGGCTCTACCCGCCAGATCAGGCCGCTCCGGCACGGGCGCTGGCGGCGGCGCGTCATTATGACAACCTGTTTCAGGTGCCGATCCTGTTCTACCTCGCCTGCGTCACCAGTCTGGCCATGGGACTCAATGGCCCGGTGGCGCTGGCCTGGGGGTTTGTGGCGCTGCGGGTGGTGCACGGTCTCATCCATATGGGCTACAACAACGTAATGCATAGGTTCATAGCATTTATGGCGAGCAACCTGTTGTTGGTGGCCATTTGGGTGGTGATTGCGTTGCAGCTGGGGAGTCGGGTTTAGCAGCGGATAAGTTGTTGGCGGCAAATCCTGACAACAGGCCCAAACTGGCATAACGTCCGGACCGTGAAGGGGATCTTCTTTCAAGACACGCCGTAAACCCATCCCTGGGGGCTCGAATCGCGGGTCCCCCGCTCCACGGTCTTGAAAGAAGATCCCCTTCACGGCCCTCAGCATCACAAACAACCTCGGGCGTTCGCCGGCAATTTAACCGTTAGGTGCTATTTCCCTGAACGAGAAGTTGGCACTGCGGAGGCTGGGTATACCCTCACGAGACCGTCACCCGCCTGGACGGCGGGTGATGAGCCTACATGGATGTATTTACGGCGTGTCTCGTGAGGGTATACCCAGGCGGAGCGTCCACTACGAAGCTCAAAAACACCATACGAGAATTGGAGAAACCCACCCCAAACCCGTAGAATATTGCACCCATTGTCGAGAGCCGTAACGACCAGATGATACCGAGCATACGCCATACCTCCCCCGTCCAGAGCCGCTACCTCGCGTTTATTGAGGCCCTGCGCCAATCCGACTTTCAGGGCGACCTGAACCCGGACTACGCCAACCGCACCGTGCTGGCGACCGACAACTCCATCTACCAAGTCCTGCCCCAGGGCGTCATCTACCCCAAAAACGTGGACGACCTGGTGATCCTGGCCCGGCTCAGCGACCAGCCCGATTATCAGGACATCGTCTTGAGCCCCCGCGGTGGCGGCACCGGCACCAATGGCCAGTCCCTCACCGACGGACTGGTGGTGGACACCTCCAAATACATGAACCAGATCCTCGAAATCAACGTCGAGGAGCGCTGGGCGCGGGTCCAATGCGGCGTGGTGAAAGACCAGTTGAACGCGGCCCTCAAGCCCCACGGACTGTTCTTCGCCCCGGATCTGTCCACCAGCAACCGGGCCACCATCGGCGGCATGATCAACACCGACGCCTCCGGCCAGGGCTCCTGCCGCTACGGCAAAACCCGGGACCACGTGCTGGAGCTGCGTACCGTATTGCTCGACGGCAGCGACTGGACCTCCCGCCCCATGGACGACGCCGAGCTGACCGAAGTCAGCCAGCGCGAGGATCGCCCGGGCGAGGTACACAAGACACTCAATCAGATTCACACCGACCACGCCGAGCTGATCGACGCCAAATTTCCCAAGCTCAATCGCTGCCTGACCGGCTACGATTTTGCCCATGTGCGCACACCCGAAGGTCGCTTTGATCTGAACAGCGTGCTGTGCGGCAGCGAAGGCACCCTGGGCTTTATCGCCGAGGCCAAGCTCAACCTGCTGCCCATCCCCAAGGTCTCCGCGTTGGTGAATGTTAACTACCGGGACTTTAACGCGGCGCTGCGCGATGCCACCGAGCTGATGAAAGCCGAACCCACCGCCATCGAAACCGTGGACTCGAAGGTGCTCAATCTGGCGATGAACGACATCGTCTGGCACAGCGTGTCCGAGTTCTTTCCGCCAGCGGAGAGCGGCGAGCCGATTCAGGGCATCAACCTGGTGGAGTACACCGCCGACAGCGAGGAAGAACTGGAAGCCGCGGTCAAAGCGCTGACCGATCAACTGGATGCCGACACCGATGTCAGTAAAGGCCGCTTGGGTTACAGCCTCGCATGGGGTTCGGCGTCGGTCGCAAAAATCTGGGCCATGCGCAAAAAATCCGTGGGCCTGTTGGGCAATGCCGAAGGTGAAGCCCGTCCCATTCCCTTCGTGGAAGATACCGCTGTGCCGCCGGAAAACCTGGCCGACTTCATCATGGAGTTCCGTCAGGTACTGGATGAGCGCGGCATGACCTACGGCATGTTCGGCCATGTGGACGCGGGAGTACTCCACGTGCGCCCCGCCATCGACATGAAAGATCCGGAACAGGAAGCCCTGATCCGCCCGATCACCGACCAAGTGGTTGAGCTGGTCAAAAAATACAAAGGCCTGCTCTGGGGCGAACACGGCAAGGGCGTGCGCGCCGAATACGCGCCGGAATTTTTCGGCGAACTCTACCCGCAGTTGCAACGACTGAAAGCCGCCTTCGATCCGCGCAATCAGTTGAATCCGGGCAAAATTGCCACGCCCGCGCCGGAGTTGGAACTGCTCAAGATTGACGGCGTCACCACCCGCGGTCAGCAGGACCGGAAAATTCCGGTGCAGGTCTGGGAAGGTTACAGCGAGGGCATGCACTGCAACGGCAATGGTCAGTGCCACAACTGGAACCCCAACGACGCCATGTGCCCCTCCTGGAAAGGCACGCGCCTGCGCACCCACACCCCCAAAGGTCGGGCCTCATTGGTGCGCGAGTGGCTCAAGCAGTTGAGCGAGCGGGACGTGAACGCGATCGAGGAATCCGAAGCGACGCGCCAGCAGTCGTTCCTGTTGAACCTGCCGACGCGCATCAAAAACACCATTGGCAAAAAGCGCGGCGAATACGACTTTTCCCACGAAGTCCACGAGTCCATGATGGGCTGTCTGGCCTGTAAGTCCTGCACCGGTCAGTGCCCCATCAAGGTGGACGTACCCAGCTTCCGCAGCAAGTTTCTGGAGCTGTATTACGGTCGCTACCTGCGCCCATTGAAAGATTATTTTATCGGCGGGCTGGAATTTATGGTGCCCACCTTGGCCAAGGTGCCCTGGCTGTACAACGGCCTGATGAAGCCCCGGTTTATGCAGGCCCTCATGGCCAAAGTGGCCGGCATGGTGGACAGCCCGCTGCTTACCGGCGTCTCCCTGGACAACGAACTGCAGACACGCAAAATCCGTTACGCCAGCGCCCAGAATATTGCGGCGCTCACTCAAGAGCAGCGGGATAAAGCGGTAATTCTGGTGCAGGACGCCTTCACCAGCTATTTTGAAACCCAGTTGGTATTGGACAGCCTCGACCTGCTGACCAAGCTGGGCTTCACGCCGCTGGTGGCGCCTTTCAAACCCAACGGCAAACCACTCCACGTCCACGGTTTCCTCGGCCCCTTCGCCAAGGCGGCGGTGAAAAACGCCGAGCACCTGAACGATCTCGCCCGCAGTGGTATTCCTCTGGTGGGACTGGAGCCGTCCATGACCCTCGCTTATCGCAGCGAGTACCAGAAGGTGTTGGGCAAAGAGGCGCCTGAGGTGGCCCTGTTGCAGGAGTGGCTGGCAGAGCAGAAAGCGCAGCTCGAAGCGCGCGCGAATTTGTTGCAGCCGGGAGATTATTCGCTGTTGGCCCACTGCACGGAAAAAACCAACGCGGCCGGATCGATCAAGGATTGGCAGGCGGTGTTCGGTGCATTGGGACAGACCCTGAATGTGATCGATACCGGTTGTTGCGGTATGGCGGGCACTTACGGGCACGAGGCCAGTAACGTTGAAACGTCGAAGAGAATTTACGGTCTATCATGGGCAGAGGTCTTGGCAAATCCGGAACACGAGGGAAAACTGACTGCCACCGGTTACTCCTGCCGTTCTCAGGTGAAACGCATTGACGATGTCGCCATTCCCCATCCTGTGCAGGTGTTGTTGGCGCAGATGTGAAGTAAAAGGTGCATAACGCCCGGCCCAAGGAGGGGAAAGCCTTTCAAGACACGCCGTTAACCCATCCCTGGGGGCTCGGATCGCGGGTCCCCCGCTCTACGGTCTTGAAAGGCTTTCCCCTCCTCGGGCCTCAGTGCCAGTACTATCTTGGGTGCTATTTCCCGAAACGATACGCTTGCACCGCGGAGGCTGGGTATACCCTTCCGAGACCGTCACCCGCCTGGATGGCGGGTGATGAGCCTACAAGGATGTATTCACGGCGTGTCTCGGAAGGGTATACCCAGCCGCAGCCCCTCACCGCGAAGCTCCCTTTCTACACATCACAGAACATCACGACAAAACTGGAGACCGATGTATGCTGCTCCAAGAAAAGACATTCTCGCTACTCGAACTCGCTTCGGTCAGAGAAGACGGCTCCATCACTGAAACACTACGGGACACGCTTCGCTACGCCCAAAAAGCGGACCAACTCGGCTTCGAACGCTTCTGGCTGGCCGAACACCACAACATGGAAGGCATTGCCAGCTCCGCGACCTCCGTGTTGATCGGCCACATCGCCGGGGGCACTGAACGCATTAAGGTCGGCTCCGGCGGCATCATGCTGCCCAACCACCCGCCGCTGGTGATCGCCGAACAATTTGGCACCCTCGCCAGCCTCTACCCGGGGCGCATTGAACTGGGTCTGGGCCGCGCGCCCGGCACCGACGCCATCACCATGCGAGCGCTGCGCCGGGATATGCGTTCCGCCGACGACTTCCCACAGGACGTCGGGTTACTACAGCAACTGCTCGCGCCCCTGAAACCCGGCCAGAAACTCAAAGCCATTCCCGGCGCCGGCACCGAAGTGCCCATCTGGCTGCTGGGTTCCAGTCTGTTCAGCGCACAGCTTGCCGCGCAGAAAGGCCTACCCTACGCCTTCGCCGGCCACTTCGCACCGCGCCTGGTCCGTGAAGCCCTGCATGTCTACCGGGAAAATTTTCAGCCTTCTGAGGTATTGGACAAACCTTACGCCATTCTGGGGATTCCACTGATTGCGGCGGACACCGATGCCGAAGCGCGTTACCTGGCCACAACCAGCCATCAGCGCATTCTGGCCCTGCTGCGCGGCCAGCCGCTGTGGTTGAAGCCGCCGGTAGAGGATATGACACCGCTGTGGTCGCCCGAGGAAGAGGCCGCCGTAAAGGACTTTCTCAGCCTGGCGGTGGTCGGTGGCCCCGATACCGTGCGGGAAGATCTGGAAGCTCTGTGCCGGGAGCTGCCCTTTGATGAGTTTATGTTTACCATTGATGTGTACGACCCGGCGGCGCGTGTGCACGCACTGCAAATACTCTCCGAATTACGGCGCCGCGATTGATGGTGGTGACGGCGGATGCACGCTTACGCGCTTATCCGCCCTACGGGTAGCACGGCATCCGCCGTCACCACCATTCCCAAGGCCACCTGCCTATACCCCGTAAATCTGCTATCATCCGGCGTTTGGCGCGGCCCGGCGCCCTGGACTATTTCAGCGCACGCAGCCTGACGTGTGCGGCGGACTTTCGGATCTTCGACTATGCGGCTTGCGGACTCAGTACTGGCAGTAAATAACGACCTTCCCATCCGGACCGACCGGCCCGTGCACAGCGGCAAGGTCCGCTCGGTTTACTGGCTGACCACCGCCGACAGCGAGCGCCTGATCCGGGAAAAAGGCTACCCCGTCGCCCCGGACACCCCCCTGGCGATCATGGTCATCAGCGACCGGATTTCTGCCTTCGAATGCCTCTGGAAAGGCGAAGGCGGCATGAACGGCGTACCCGGCAAGGGCGCGGCGCTGAACGCCATTTCCAATCACTGGTTCCAGCGCTTTCGCGAAGAGGGGCTGGCCGACAGCCACATTCTGGATATTCCCCACCCTCTGGTGTGGATTGTGCAGAAAGCCCAACCGGTGATGATCGAGGCCATCTGCCGCCAGTACATCACCGGCTCCATGTGGCGCGCCTACGACAAGGGTGAGCGCACCTTCTGCGGTATCACTCTGCCCGACGGGCTGGAGCGGGACCAGAAACTGCCCGAGCTGCTGATCACCCCCTCCACCAAAGGCATTCTCAAGGGTCTGGATGGTGTGCCGGAGGCGGATGACGTCAACATCAGCCGCGCCGATCTGGAGCGGCACTATCAGGCCTTCAACTTCCGCTCACCCAGCGATATCGACGCCTACGAGCGCTTGCTCAAAGAGGGCTTTGGGGTAATCAGCGACGATCTGGCCACGATCGACCAGATTTTCGTCGACACCAAGTTCGAGTTTGGCTATGTCCGCAATGCCGAGGGTCAGGAAAAGCTGATCTATATGGACGAAGTCGGTACGCCGGACTCATCCCGTATCTGGGACGGCGCCCAATACCGGGAGGGCAAAGTTGTCGAGCAGTCCAAAGAAGCCTTCCGGCAGGAGTTGCTACACTACTTTGATGACCCGGATGTGCTGCTGGATAAAAGCCGTATGGACGAACGCACCGCGCTGGCCGAACAGACCGAACTGCCCCGGGAGGTGATGATGCGCGTGTCCGATACCTATGTGGGTATTGCGGAGAAAATCATTGGCCGCCCGCTGGCGCTGTCGGATAACCCGCGGGCGGAGATTATCGACACCCTGCGCAGCCAGTACGGGTTGATTCAGGACTGACGACACGCCCGACGGCGTACAATAACCAAGAACTTCCCAGACGAGCCTGTACTCTTATGTCACCACTGAAGCGACTATTTGGTTCCCGTAACAAGCAACCTTCTCTGGACGAGCAGATCAAGGCGCTGGAAGACCGCCCCGAGTCGGAGTTGCTGGCGCTGGTACAGAGCGACACCCAGGAAGCGCTGCGCGAGGCGGCCCTGAACCACCTGAGCTACAACCAGACCCTGCTCAACCTCTCGCTCGGTGATGGCAACGGCCGCCTCCAGCAGGCCGCGCGCAAGCGCATCGGCCAATTACTGGAAGAAGAGCACCTGAGTCTGGAAGAACTGTCCAAAGCGGTGTCCGATGAGGCCCAGTTACTGGCCCTGAGCAGCTACTCGTCCCGGGCCGGCCAGGCGGTACTCGAACAGATCAACGAGCCCGAACTGCTGCTGGAGCTGGCGGTGAACGGGGCCAGCATCCAGATCCGTCGGGCAGCGGCCGAGAAAATCACCACCCGCCCGGAGCTGGAAAAACTGCACAAAGCCGCCCAGGGTCGGGACAAAACCGTGTACAAGCTCGCCAAACAGCGACTGGAGGCCTTCAAGGCGGAGGACGCCCGACGTGCCGAGGCCGAAGCCCACGCGCTGGTGATCTGTGAGAAGCTCGAGCAACTGCTGCGCACCGAACAGGACCCGCTGTTCGACGCCAAGCTCGACAAGCTGCATCAGGACTGGACCGCCCTGCCCATTACCCCGCCGCAGGAACTTGCCCAACGCTACCAGCAGGCACTGGATCAGTATCGCGACAAACAGACCGAACGGGCCGAGCTGGAGGCACAACTGGCGGCTCGGGAAGAAGCCGAGCAGGCCCGCCAGAGCGAGGCGCAAAACCGACTGACCGAGCTTCACGCCCAACTCAAGCAGTTCGGTAGCGAACTGTACAGCGCTGACAGGGAGACACTGCTCGGTGACCAGTGGCCCGAACAGCTCAATAGCGCCGGCGAATCGCTGAAAGCCCTGGAAACCGATGCCTTACCCAAGCGCGAGCGCGAATCGTTGGAGCGCCAGATTCACCAGCTGAACGAGCTGTTGGCACTTCTGCGCGAGCACGGCCCTCTGGAACAGTGGACCCCCCAATTGAATCAGCCGGAGCAGAGCGCACAGGCCCGCAAGGTCCTCAAACAACTGGTGAAAACCGCCCGCCAGTGGCCGGAGAACGATCGCCCCGCCCCCGTTCAGGACGCGATAAACGCCCTGAATGCGCTGGAGCAACAGGAGAAGGCCAAAGAGCAATCCCAGCGCAAGCACATTCGTGAGGTCGAAGGCCTGGTGCGCCAGGGGCTGAGTGCCGCGCAGCGCGGCCAGGTACGGCGGGCGCGGGGTTTGCATCGCGCCAGCCAGGAGAAGCGGGAAACCCTGGAGCACATCCCGGCCCACCTGGCGAGCAAGCTGGAGGAGCTGGATCAGGCGATTGAACGCTTGAGCGACTGGCATGAATTCGCGGTCACTCCCAAGAAAGAAGCACTCATTCGCTCCATGCAGGCCCTGGAACACAGCACCATGAACCCGGAAGAGCTGGCCCGCAAGATTCATCACCTCCAGGATGACTGGCGGGAAGTCAGCAAGGGCGTGCCCCATCACGACGAGGACCTGTGGCACCAGTTTCAGGAGGCCTCGCATCGCGCCTTCGAGCCCTGCAAGGAGTTCTTCGAAGCCCAGGCCAGAGAGCGCGAAGCCAACCAGGCCAAGCGGGAGGAATTGATCGAGCAGGTGCAGCTCTACCTGAACGGCTATCACTGGGACAGCCCAGTGTGGAAAGACGTCGAGCACACCCTCAAGCAGGCACGGCGCGAGTGGCGCGATGCCTGGCCGGTGCCGCGCCAGGCGGTCAAAGCCCAGGAAGAGCGGTTTGAGCCTCTGATGGATCAACTGCACGCCAAGCTGGGGGAAGCCTACGATGCGCACCGGGCTGAAAAAGAATTACTGGTACAACGAGCCGAGCAATTGCGCGAGCAGAGCGATCTGCATCAGGCCATTGAAGGCGCCAAAGACCTTCAGGTCCAGTGGAAACAGGTCGGCCAGTGCCGCCCCCGCGAAGATCAGGCCCTGTGGAAGCAATTCCGCGAACACTGCGACGCCATCTTCGCCCGCCGGCAAGCCCAGTTTGAGGCGGCCGATCAGGCGCGCCAGGCCCAGGCCGAGGAAGCGGAGTCCCTGATCAAGGCACTCAAGACGCTGCAACAGCAACCACTGGATACCCCCGGGGCACAGCGGGCGCGGATCGATGAACTCAAGAGCCAGTTCCAGGCTCTGAAAGAGCTTCCCCGCCAGCAGGCGCAGGCCCTCAATGACGCCTTCTACCAGACGCTCAAAGCCCTGGATGAGCAGCACAAAAACGCTCGCCGCCAGGCTAAAGAGCGCCAGCGCCAGCAGCTGTTCAACGCCGCCGAAGCGGTGCGCGCGCTTGAATTGGCCAGCCTTGAAGGCGGCGATACCACCGCAGCCCAGGAAGAGGCGAGCATCGCGCTGGAGGCCGTGGAGCACTGGCCCGGCGACAGCCAGGCCATTTTGAATCAACGCCTGGAACGGGCGGCCAGCCTGACATCTGCGGTCCAGACGGAGAACCTGGAGGCCCTGCGTCTGCTGTGTATCCGCAAGGAAATCGCGACCGGTCAGGAATCCCCCGAGTCCGACAAGGCGCGCCGAATGGCCTATCAGATGGAACAATTACAGCAGGGCCTGGGTCAACGGTCTGACACAGCGGAATCACTGCTGCTGGAATGGTTGACCCTGGGGGGTGTCCCCGATCCGGAATACACCCAACTGCTGACACGATTCCAGCCGCACTGATCTCCGTCTCACCCAGACGTTAGCGGTCCCATCGGATACTTATGGAACAACCCGGCGAAACACCCGCACAGACCATTGAACGCCCTGCCTGGTCTCGCCGGGCGCTGAACAGGCTGATTGCCACCTTCAAGCGCTACCCCAAAGTGCTGGCGCTGGCGGGTTTTCTGTTCGGCCTTGGCAGCTTCGTTCTGGTCGAGCGCAAACCCGCACTCGCCCAGGTGGTCGCGGTGTTGATGATGGCCAGCTGGCTCTGGCTGATGTTCGAGAACACCTTGCGGCGCAACGCGCTGCGCCTGCTGAAGCTGAAAGTCCCACGCCCCGCTCTGCACTTCATCACCCAGATGGTGCACCAGGAGAGTCTGTTTTTCGTCCTGCCGTTTTTCTTTTTCACGGTCACCTGGAACAGCGGGCAGACGCTGTTTATGGGGCTGCTGTGCGCCGCAGCGCTGGTCTCGGTCATTGACCCGCTCTATTACAACCATCTGGCCAAGCGACGTTGGCTGTTTCTCGGCTTTCACGCCTTGGCCTTGTTCGCGGTCATGCTCACCGCACTGCCGATCATCCTGCATCTGAGTACCGCCCAGAGCTACCCTCTGGCGCTCGGCATCGCCGTGCTGCTGGCCATTCCCAGTGTCATCAGTGCGCTGCCGCCCCGGCGCTGGTGGCGCAGCCTGGCCCTGATCGGGGTGGTTGCCGCCCTCGGCCTCGCGGGCTGGTACGGACGCCTCTGGGTGCCCCCGGCCACCCTCTGGCTGACTCAGGTGGCGGTGAGCACCGATATCGATATTCAGGACAAAGCACCGGGAAACCGCCTGACGCAACTGAGCGAAACCAAGCTACACCAGGAAGGGCTCTATGCCTACACGGCGATCCGCGCGCCGCGCGGGCTGAACGAGCGGATTTACCATGTCTGGCGCCTGAACGGCGAAATCGTCGACACCATTGCACTGGATATTCAGGGCGGTCGCAAAGAGGGATACCGGGCCTGGACCCACAAGCAGCACTTCCCGAAACAGGCGGTGGGCCATTGGCAAGTCCAGGTGGTGACCGAAGCGCGCCAGATGATTGGCGTGCTGCGCTTTGAGGTTACCGATATCGGGAATTGACAGACCCCTTATTTTCCTTTTCACTTGAAGACTTACCGATAAGCATAATAACCGGAGTTCTACTATGGCTTTTGCGTCCAAGGAAGCCGCCAGAGAGTATTGGCGGGCGAATATCAAGTTGCTGGCGGTGCTTCTCAGCATCTGGTTCATTGTCTCGTTTGGTGCGGGCATCCTGCTGGTGGACTGGCTCAATCAATTTCGCATGGGTGGCTTCAAGCTGGGCTTCTGGTTTGCCCAGCAGGGTTCCATCTACACCTTTCTGGTCCTGATTTTTGTCTACGTGTACAAAATGAATCAGCTGGACCGCCGCTTTGGTGTCCGGGAAGACGAGGAGTAGTTCATGGAAGCCCAAACGCTCATCTACCTGGTGGTTGGCGCCACCTTCGCGCTCTATATTGGCATCGCGGTCTGGTCCCGGGCCGGCAGTACCGGCGACTTCTACATTGCCGGCGGTGGTGTACACCCGGTAGCCAACGGCATGGCCACGGCCGCCGACTGGATGTCCGCAGCATCCTTCATTTCCATGGCCGGCCTGATCGCCTTTCTCGGTTATGACGGTAGCGTCTACCTCATGGGCTGGACCGGCGGTTATGTGCTGCTGGCCTTATGCCTGGCCCCCTACCTGCGCAAATTTGGCAAGTTCACCGTGCCGGATTTCATTGGCGATCGCTACTACTCCCAGATGGCCCGCACCGTTGCCGTGGTGTGCGCGATTTTTGTGTCGTTCACCTATGTGGCCGGACAGATGCGCGGGGTCGGGGTGGTGTTCTCCCGCTTTCTGGAAGTGGATGTGACCACCGGCGTGCTGATCGGTATGGGAGTGGTGTTCTTTTACGCGGTGCTCGGCGGTATGAAGGGCATTACCTACACCCAGGTGGCCCAATACTGCGTGATGATTTTTGCCTACACGGTACCGGCGATTTACATCAGCCTGATGATCACCGGTAACCCGATTCCACAGCTGGGCTTTGGCGATACCCTGGCCGACGGCTCGGGCACCCACCTGCTCGACAAGCTCGACGGGTTATCCCGGGAGCTCGGCTTTACCGCCTTCACCGAGGGGAAAAAGTCCACCATCGACATGTTCTGCATTACCGCCGCGCTGATGGTGGGCACGGCGGGCCTGCCCCACGTCATCGTGCGCTTTTTCACCGTCCCCAAAGTGCGCGACGCCCGCAAGAGCGCCGGCTGGGCCCTGCTGTTTATCGCCGTGCTCTACACCACCGCCCCGGCCGTGGGCGCCTTTGCACGCACCAACATGATCGAGACCATCAATGGCCCCGAGGGCCAGGGGGTAGCCCGGGAAAACATGCCCTCCTGGGTGGACACCTGGGAAACCACGGGGCTGATCCAGTGGCAGGATGAAAACGGCGATGGGCGGCTGTTTTACAGCAATGACAGCCGCAATGAAATGACCATCGACCCGGATATTCTGGTACTGGCCAACCCGGAAATCGCCGAGCTGCCCAACTGGGTGATCGCCCTGGTGGCCGCCGGTGGCCTGGCCGCCGCGCTGTCTACCGCCGCCGGGCTGTTATTGGTGATCTCCACCTCAATCTCCCACGATTTGCTCAAACGCAACCTCATGCCCCGGATCACCGAGAAACAGGAGCTGATGGCGGCGCGCCTGGCGGCCGCCGGGGCGATCGGGGTGGCGGGCTACCTGGGCATCAACCCGCCGGGCTTTGTCGCCGAGGTGGTCGCTTTCGCCTTTGGCCTGGCGGCGGCGAGCTTCTTCCCGGCGATCATCATGGGGATTTTCTTCAAACCCATGAACCAGTGGGGCGCCGTCGCGGGCATGCTCACCGGACTGGTGTTCACCGCCAGCTATATTCTGATATTCAAGGGGGTATTCTTCGAACCCTTGCTGCCCAACACCGCGGAATACTGGCTACTGGGCATCTCTCCGGAAGGCATCGGGTTTGTCGGCATGCTGCTGAACCTGGCCGTGGCTCTGACCGTGCGCCAATTCACCCCGGATGCGCCGCCGCATGTCCAGGACCTGGTGGAAAGCATCCGCTTCCCTCAGGGCTCAAGCGGCCCCAGCGCCCACTGACCCGCCCACACCAGTATTTAAACCCGGCATTAAAAAAGGGAGCGTCTGCTCCCTTTTTTAATGCCCTGCTTATCAGCTCTCGAGCCAAACCTCATCAATCCAGCGCCAGACATCATCCCAGCTCTCATCGGTCAGATCGCCATCGCGCCAGAACAGGACTTCACCCTCCGGCTCAACGCAGTAATAGTTGCCGTTGGTCTCACACAGCGGCAACAGGTAACGGGGCAGGCCCATCGACCAGGCAACCGCCGCCACCTCGGGCAGGTAGGTATGGGCATGGGGGTCAGCAGCAGTCACAGGCTCCAACGAACCGGTAACCACGTCACTGGCCAGAAGCAGGAAACGGCGCATCTCCCGCGGGATGGGCAGAAGCACCTCCTCCTCCACATCCACCAGGTCTTCGTGACTGGGCAGCTCCAGGGGTACCGGCACCGGCTGGTGCGCCGCCCTCAGTCGTTCCAGGGTCTCTTCCATTGTGGGCTCTTGCATTGCGAAAGGAACGTCAATGCTAGCGCCCCATCCGGCATATGACAAGCCGGGGCCCCCTGTCAGGGGTAGTACATGTGATAGTGGCTCTGCGCGTAGGGGTTGAGCTCGTAATACGACTCCAGAAAGGCCACCAGGTCAATCAGTTCACTAACGGTCATGATATCGTTGTAGTTACGCATCAACGACTGCCCGGCGTCATCCATGATCTGCTCATCCTGATAGCCGCTGGCCAGCCGATGGGAGGGATTGATGACGGAAGTCAGAAGCTCGGCGTAGGTTTTGACCTTGGTGACGGTGCCACCGAGAATGATCGGCGTGTCCAGCTCACGTTCCGTCACCACCGCATCATAGCCCTGCAGCCGATGGCAGGACAGACAATCATACTGGACAAACACCTGCTCGCCCCGCTCAAGATCCCCTTCGGGCAGACTGAACCCCCGGGGTGATTCCGGTCCCTGACTGCACGCTGTCAGAAAAAACACGAACGCAAAGAGTAATGAGTGTTTCATGGTGGCCACCTCTAGCCGACATCGAACAAAGTCTGAATCCTTACAACCCGATTCGAGATCTATTAAGTGTTGTCGACGGTGGGAGTTTCGCAACCCTAACCACTGCTTTCGGGGGGTCTATAGCGAGCTCATTTGAGCCAGATCAAGAATTGATCGAAAATTAGTCAAATAGGTGCCGGCAACCCTATCTCATCTGTCCCTGCAAATTACTTTGAAAAAGATTAACAAAGAAACTGTCTTCCTAATCGTAAGAGTTAAATTATTCATTAACTCCACATCAACGCGATTGATAAGCTCTGGACTCTTAAAACAGATCAAATTAACCCCTTTTCTCGTGCAGACGTGACAGCTTGACCCCGACTACAAACTTGAAGTTTTTCCAGGATCTGACTGACATAATTTTTCACTGTTCCCTCAGCCAAGTGGAGTTTAGTTGCAATATCCTGGTTACTCCGATTTTCCGCAATGAGCTCTAGAATCTGTTTCTCTCGATCATTCAACAATTGCTTTTCATTAAGATACCGTGCCGCCGATATTTTTCTATAGCTCTTCAGAAGCAACTCTGTGGATTGAGCATCGAGAACGGACTCTCCCTTTACAACTTTCCGAATATTAGCTGCAAGCTCTTCTCCAGATACAGCTTTTAACAGAAAACCTCGAGCTCCCTCTATCAGCGAATCATGTACATAGCGCTCCTGACCAAAGGTTGTGAGCACCAAAATACGAGCATTTGGATCTATAAGATTAATGCTTCGAATAGCATCAATCCCGTTCATCTTGGGCATTTCAATATCCATCAACACCACGTCTGGCATGTTAATCCTATAAAGATCCACCGCCTCCTCTCCATTATTGGCCTCAGCAACAACCACGAAATCGCCCTCATACTCCAACAAGACTTTGAGCCCATCGCGCATCAGCTTTTGGTCATCAACAAGCATAACATTAATCACCACTGCCATCCCCTCTGGGAAAAAGTGGAATTTCAACACACAGAACAGTCAACACCCCCTCCCGGTAAAACTTCAAATTCCCCCGAAGCTCAGAAACACGACTCTCAATGGTTTTCGACTGTGGCAGGTTCTCTCCAGAGGAATAAATCACACTTTGACCGTTATCTTCAATAAGCAGCCTTATAATTTTATCATGGGTAAGGGTAATGCAAACCTCAGTAGCTTTTGCGTGACGGGAAATATTGGTTAAGGATTCCTGAACGATTCGAAAAATATGACGCTTCACTTCGGAAGAAACTCCGCTCTCACCAATCTTCAGCCGAAGGTCAACAGCCAAACCTGTGGCTGATTGAAAACTTTTAACCAAAACCGAGAGATCTCTAGACAGGAAGCTCTCTCCAGGACTATCGTGATCCAGAAAGCGAACCATATCACGCGTCTCTTCCAGCCCTTCTCTTAATAGACTCTGTGAATCCCTAATCATACCTTTTGCCCTGCCAGGCTGCTCCTCAACCAGCTTCTCGGCAGCTTCCATTTGAACTATAGACGTGGTTAGCTTGTGACCGAGAGTATCGTGCAACTCGCGCGACAATCGCTGACGTTCTTTCAATCGCGACTGATATTCGTGTTCAGCCGCATAGATTGCGAGCTTTTTGTTCTTAATTTCCAGCTCACGGACGAGCTTCCGGGTCCGCTTCCGTCCTATTTCAGCGTCAACACGAAGAATTGCAAAACCACTTACAAGAAGAGTTATAAAGCTGTTTACAATCGCATCTTGAAGCCCTGTCTCTGATCTGCCATCAAAAACCTCACAAACAAAAACAGCGAGAACACACATACCAATCCACACTATCGACAGTCTTCTGGGCAGCGACTCAACAGCAATAAGACAAACCACCAAAAAAAGCATTGCCAGATGCTGATGGACCAGGAAAGTCAAAATCAAGATGACCACGAACATCAAAATCAGAACAACCTGTCTCAATCGCCGCGCATGATCAGAGATAACCGTAAACGTGCAACACACAAACAGAAGCAGAAGACCGAGCGCCCAACTCTGCCCCAAGGTTGTTATGGAGCTCACAACAAAATAACTGCCCACCAGCGTCAGCCCGACGATGGTCAGTCTTACCCAGAGTGAAACTCCACTCGATATAGAATTCACTTTTCTACAACCAGAACTTTTTGTTTAAGAGTAACGGCGCCACCAACAACCAAAGCAGCCCGGTATATACAGCGAATGCAGACGTACTGCCGGCGACCTCCGGCAACAGCGGCAAGCCAATGAACCCCGCATTTGAGGAAACATGCGCTAGAATGACCAAGTACACATTGCGGGTCCAGCGATATAAAAATGCCAAAAGAATACTGGCAGGAACCACCATTAACCCAAAAAACCAAAATGGCAAACCATCAGGCGTTCCCATACCAACCAGATAGCCCGGAAAATGCCAAACTAACCACGCAACACCAACAATATTAGCCGAAAGCATGAAACTAAACTCTCTCGACAATCGATCAAAAGCATATCTCCTCCAGCCAAACTCCTCTCCTGCCATCAGCACCATTAAAAAAGGAATTTTTGCTAACACTTCACTGAAATTTGGCGCCACCCACTCGTCATGACTTATCGCTATGCTAAGCATCATTAATCCAGGAGGCAGGAATATAGCACAACCAGTCGCTAGAGCTTTGAAGTTGAAACCTGGGGGATGACAGAATAGTTCTTTGATGCCACCCCATCCTCTCTCATAATAGCTGAAGGCCACTGCCAACAACAGGGGACTGATAACTCCCAAGAAAATGATCGGAGCAACGGACACTCGGACAGCTATCACCGTGAGCAACGCCATCACCAGAATCGTGGAGGCCAAATAGATTAGAGTGACTCTTTGTTCTCGCATTGTCTTCTTCATGACCTTATCCCATTAGTAGACTGTCTCTACAGACTAATAGGATTAGAGTCATGAAGAATAGTGCCGAAGGTCACATGACCTAAAGGACCCCGTCCAAACCAGGTACGGAATCTACAGAGGGGTGATTAGCAGCCAGCTTTCAATGAAAGTTTTTATATTTTTTTGGAATAATAAACCAGCCGAATCCAGCACTGAAAAAGCGCAACAACGCTCCTGGATCTCCAACGCTGGTTCATCCCCGATCCAACAAACTCCGCAAATCAATCAACGCCGCATTGGCGCGGGAGATATAGGAGGCCATTACCAGGGAGTGGTTGGCCAGCAGACCAAAGCCGCTGCCATTGAGGATCATCGGGCTCATCAGCGAGCGCTGGGTGGCTTCCAGCTCACGAATGATCTGCCCCAGGCTGACGCGGGCGTTTTTGTCATCGAGCACGTCGGCAAACTCGATTTCCGCCGCCTTCAGCAGATGAATCAGAGCCCAGGCCGAGCCCCGTGCTTCGTAATACACGTTATCCAGTTGCGTCCAGGGAGTTTTCACAATGACCTCCCCTGGCTCAGTTTCCTGGGGTTCCCCCATACGCAGAGGCAGGTCGGTATTCAGTCGTCGCTGTCCGACACTGGCGCTGAGGCGTTGCGACAGGCTGCCCAGGCGGGTTTCCACAGTGCTCAACCAATAGCGAAGATTATCGGCGCGGGTGTAGAACTCGGCGTTCTGATCACTGATGCCGGTCAATCGATCAAGGTAGCGACGGGTGTACTGAATGCCTTCGCGGTACTGGCGCTCGGTGGCCGGCATGATCCAACTGTCGGTATTGAAGTTGAAGCGGGATTCGGCCAACGCCAGATCCTGATCCTCGCGGGATTGAGACTGGGAGCGGCTGAACGCTTCACGCATGGCTTTGCTGGCGTCGCGCACCTGAATGACCACGCCGTACTCCCAGCTCGGCATATTATCCAGCCAGAGGCCGGGTGGGGTGATGTCATTGGTCAGGTAGCCACCGGGTTTTTCCAACAGGGTTTCCGCTACGCCAATCAGTGCCGAGGTCATCACTGCGCCTCGCTCACGCTTTCCGCCGCGCTCTTCAACCTGTGCCGTCACATAGTCTTCCACGGTGAAAAAACCGGGGGTCATGCTCCAGTAAATGCCCACTACCAGCGCCAACAACAAGTACAGGCCCAATACGGCCAAACCAATTTTCACCCTTACCCCCAACCGGGAGACATCATCACGGGTGTCGGCAAAGGTATCCCGGAGCTTGCGCTGCAGGTGGATCCAGAACTGTTTGGCTTTGGACATGGGCATAGCGACTTCCTGATCGGTGAAATGCGTTAGTGGTCGTGATGGGGCCGGTCAAACACGCTGACCGCATAGGCCTTCACGGTCTGCTCACTGCCATCATCAAACGTCAATATCAATTGTAGCGGATCTCCGGTGCGGGGGCGTCGCTCAAGCCCAAAGAGCATTACGTGGTAGCCCCCCGAGGCAAAGCGCACCTTCTCGCCGGCGGGAATCTCCACCGCATCCACCTGACGCATGCGCATCATGCCATCCTCCGTGCGGTGCTCGTGCAGCTCCGCACGCTCGGCGAACTCGGCGGACACCGCCACCAACGACCGCGCCTCCTCACCCGTGTTATGCAACAGAAAGTAGGCCGAGGTGAGGTCTTTACCCGGCAAGGGCACTCGCACGGTTGCATCGGTAACGGTAACAGTGGGCGCCTCCGCCCAGACCGGCGCTACCCCCAACGCCAGCACAAAAAGTATGGCTCGCAACATGACAGGTTTCTCCAGAGCATTGATTGTGCCGTCGTACAACCCGGTTACAACGGCGGCTGTAGTTCGATTCGCGGCGGAGAGCCCCGGTGGATATCCCCGCGCAACAGATAATTGGGTACACCATCGCGCATCTGTTGGTAGATCCACCGGCCCTCGGCGTCCGTGCGCGCCACGATCAGCAGAAACTCACCGGTGTCTTTTACTCGCCGGGCCAGCTGTTGCAGATCAACCACCAGCTCGTCTGCCCGCTGACGAAGCAGCTCTCCATTGAGCTGTACCACTTGCCCATCCTGAGTCAGGGGGGAGGCACTTTGCAAACGCGCCCGCTGGTTGCTGACCTTCTCGCTGAACTCGGCCACCAGCGGATTCCCCGGATCCACGGACGCTGCCAGGTCCAGGTAGCCCTGGGCCTGAGAGAGCGCGCTTCGCGCGGCGGCGGAGCGGGCCAGATCGAGATAGCGCAGGGCAATGGCCTGGAGCCCGGAAATGGCGCGGGTATTATCGGGGTCATAAATCAGCACCGCCCGATAGCGATCATGCGCGTTGTCGCCCAACGGTGACAGCAATCGATCGGCAGACAGGGCCCGATCGCCCTCCTCCAGCCAGCGCTCAAGCCGCTGCTCTCGCGTCAGCGTCGGCTTCGGCTCAGGCTCCGGCGTGGTATCGACCGCTGGCGGGGGTGTCTGCGTCGAGGCAGGTGTCGGCGCGGGGCTGCTGCACCCGACCAACAGGGCGAGCCCCAGCATACCGCCCAGCATCCACCCCCGGGATCTCGCCCGATCGGTCGCGGGATGACCCAACTCATGCATGACAATAACCTTACTCACAGCGACTCCAGGAGAGCCAGTTGGCAGTTTTTGCGGTCCAAGTCCGGTACACTAGCGACCCGGATTGATCCGAATTATTGTGGTTTGCCGCAGTCCGAGAAAAGAGACTGCTTTGGCATCTAGCGGCCATGATACCCTCTCGCCGCAGAAAACGTCACCCAACCCGGAACCAAGCGACCTATGTTGACCCAGCAATTATCGGCATCCCGACACGACTTTTTGTCATTCTGGCGCCTGCTACTCTGGAGCACCCTGCTCTGCGTTTTCAGTCACGGTGCCGCCGCTCAGGACTTGTTGGGCGGCCAATCCCAGAACACCAGCCTGCTGGGGGGCGGTGATGACTTTCTGCCGGTCACCGAGGCATTTCAGTTGGAAACCCGACTTTACGACGGCGAGCTAGTGCTTCACTGGGAAGTGGCCCCGGATTACTACCTGTATCAGGAGAGGTTCAGGCTGAGCGCCGACCCGGAGCCGGAACCGTTTGCCCCCCGATTCAGCGACAACACGGTCGACAAGTACGACGAGTACTTTGAAAAGGACATGGCGGTGTATTACGGCAGCGCCACTGTCCGCCTTGCCGTGGCCGACGACGCCCAACCCTTCACCCTGAAAGTAGAGTCTCAGGGTTGCGCGGACGCGGGGCTCTGCTACCCGCCCCATGTTGACTACGTCAGCGTGGACCCCGCCAACCAGAGCGCCAGCATCGCCTCGGCGCCTCCCGCGAACGCATCCGCAAATACCGACGACGGCGGCGCCACCTCCGAGGCCACGACCACCTGGCTCCCTTATATTCTGGTGTTGGCACTGCTCGGTGGCATCATTCTGAACCTGATGCCCTGTGTCTTCCCCGTGCTGTCGATCAAGGTCATGAGCCTGGCTCGAGCCGACCGCCAGCGATTGCCGCTCCACGGCTGGGCTTACACCGCGGGCATAGTGGTCAGTTTTGTCGCCTTTGCCGGCGTACTGTTGGCCGCACGCGCCGGTGGAGAGGCGATTGGCTGGGGCTTCCAGTTACAGTCTCCCCTGCTCATTGCCGCACTGGTGTACTTGTTCTTTATTCTCGGGCTGAGCCTGTCCGGCCTGCTGACCATTGGCACGCGCTGGATGGGGGTAGGACAGAAGCTGACCCAGAGCGGCGGCCTGAGCGGCTCCTTTTTTACCGGCGTGCTCGCCGCTATTGTCGCCAGCCCCTGTACCGCCCCCTTTATGGGCGCGGCCCTTGGCTTTGCCCTGACCCAACCCACGCTGGTGAGCCTGAGCGTGTTTGTGGCACTGGGCCTGGGGATGGCATTGCCTCTGCTGGCACTGTGCTACCTGCCATCGCTGGTGAACCATCTTCCCAAACCCGGCCCCTGGATGGACAGCCTGAAGCAGTTTCTGGCCTTTCCTTTATACCTGACCGCCATCTGGCTCCTCTGGGTGCTCGGGCGTCAGGCCGGACCCAATGCCGTGGCAGCGGTTGGCGTGGGGGCCGTCGCGATTGCCTTCGCAGGCTGGTTATTGACCCGGCAGCCCCGTTCCACTTCGGCCCGATTCAGCCAAAAGGCCCTGGTATTACTCGCCTGGGTCGCCGCCCTGGCTCTGCCCTGGCAAACGCTGAACGCCCCGGTCGAGGACTCCCGCTGGGAGCCCTACTCCGCCGCCCGCCTGGACACCCTGCGCCGCGAAGGAACTCCGGTATTTATCAATCTGACCGCCGACTGGTGCCTGACCTGTCTGGCCAATGAGCGCGTCACTCTGGGTACCGAAGACGTTGAACGCGCTTTCAACGCCCACGGCGTAGCGACCCTCAAAGGAGACTGGACCCACCGCGACCCGGCCATCACCCAGCTGCTGGAGGAGTACAACCGCAGCGGGGTGCCGCTCTACCTCTGGTTTCCCGCCGACCATCAGGGCCCAGGCATCGTGTTACCGCAAATTCTTCGCAAAAAAGCCCTGCTTGAGCGACTCGATGATGGCACGGAAACACAATTGAGCCAAAATTGACGACGTTAGCAGCAATATTGCCGACTTTTTGTCATCCTCTGCTATCTTGCCTGTATTGCGCCGGGTTTGTCGCTCAAAATGACTGTTAACGGGCTCAAACCGCCCACCAAAACACGGCTTTATGCGCCATAACAGACCGAACGTCTGGCATCTTGTCGCCATTTGAGGACAATTTAGCAAAAACCCGAATAGACCGTGGACACTGTTGCTTTTTTGCGGCAAACTCGCCCCCATAACGTGCAAACGCCGATTTTCGCGTGTTAACACAACACCCGGTCAAGAAAACCACGGTCACACAGGATTTTTCATGGCAACCATTCTGGTTCTACATGGCCCCAACCTGAATCTGCTGGGACAACGCGAGCCCGGCATTTATGGTGCCCAGACCCTGGACACCATAAACCGGACCTTGACCGAACAGGGCCACGCCGCTGGCCACCATGTGTTGACCCTGCAGAGCAATGCGGAATACGAACTCGTTGAACGCATTCACGATGCGCGCCAGGAAGGGGTGGACTTTATTGTCATCAACCCTGCTGCGTTCACCCACACCAGCGTCGCCCTGCGCGATGCACTGCTGGGCGTTGCCATTCCTTTTATCGAAGTGCACCTGTCCAATGTGCACGCCCGCGAGCCGTTCCGCCAACACTCGTATTTTTCCGATGTCGCCCAGGGCGTCATCTGTGGTTTCGGCGCCCAGAGCTATGAGCTGGCCCTGACCGCAGCACTGCGCCACCTGGAGCGCGCCGCGCAGACCGGCAAAGCATCGACATCCGAATAGAAGTATCTACACCCTGACATCGAACCCGGTGCGCCGGGATCAATTCATCATTCATCCGTTGCTTTAAAGAGAGGCCCCAATGGATATTCGCAAAATTAAAAAACTGATTGAGCTGCTGGAAGAATCCGACATCGGCGAGCTGGAAATCAAAGAGGGCGAGGAATCCGTCCGCATCAGCCGCAATAACCCGAATGCTCAGTATTTCACCGCCGCACCGGCCCAGGCGCCCGCGCCCGCACCGGCCGCCGCCCCCGCCGCACCGGCTCCGGCCGCCGACAGCAGCGATGCCGCCCCCGCCGCGCAGCACAACGGCCACGTGGTGAAGTCACCCATGGTGGGCACCTTCTACCGCTCCCCGAGCCCCGGCTCCCCGGCGTTTGTGGAAGTGGGCCAGCACGTTAAGGTCGGCGATGTGATCTGCATCGTTGAGGCCATGAAGATGATGAACCAAATCGAAGCGGACAAAGCCGGCGTGGTCGAAGCCATTCTGGTCGACGACGGCGAGCCGGTTGAATTCGACCAACCCCTGGTCACGATTGTATAAATCCAGCACCGAGGATTTGGTTTATGTTTGATAAAGTTTTGATCGCCAACCGCGGCGAGATTGCCCTGCGCATTCTGCGCGCCTGTAAAGAGATGGGCATTAAAACCGTCGCGGTTCACTCTGTCATCGACCGCGACCTGAAGCACGTTCGCCTGGCGGACGAGTCGGTATGCATCGGGCCCAACCCGTCGCCCCAGAGCTACCTGAACATCCCGGCCATCATCAGTGCGATGGAAGTGACCGACTCGGTAGCGGTACACCCCGGCTACGGCTTTCTGGCCGAAAACGCCGATTTCGCCGAGCAGGTACAGAAAAGCGGTTTCGTGTTCATCGGTCCGGACCCGGACACCATTCGCATGATGGGTGACAAGGTCGCCGCCATTGCCGCCATGAAAAAGGCCGGCGTGCCGACCGTACCCGGCTCCGATGGCCCGCTGCCCGCCAACGATCGCGAGAAATGCCTGGCCATGGGCAAGCAGATTGGCTACCCGGTCATCATCAAGGCTGCCGCCGGCGGCGGTGGTCGCGGGATGCGCGTGGTACACACCGAAGCCTCGCTGATGAACTCCATCCACATCACCCAGAACGAAGCCAAGTCCGCCTTCGGCGACGATACGGTGTATATGGAAAAGTTCCTGCAGAACCCGCGTCATGTGGAGATCCAGGTGCTGTCCGACGGCCAGGGTAATGCCATTCACCTGGGCGACCGCGACTGCTCGCTGCAGCGCCGCCACCAGAAGGTGATCGAAGAGGCGCCGGCCCCCGGTATCCCGGAAGACGTTCGCCAGTCAACCGCCCAGGCCTGTGTCAACGCCTGCATCAAGATGGGCTACAAAGGTGCCGGTACCTTCGAGTTCCTGTACGAAGACGGCAACTTCTACTTCATCGAGATGAACACCCGCATTCAGGTGGAGCACCCGGTCTCGGAAATGGTGACCGGTATCGACATCATCAAAGAGCAGATTCGCGTCTGTGCGGGCGAAAAGCTGTCCATCAAGCAGGAAGACGTGGTGATTCGCGGTCACTCCTTCGAGTGCCGCATCAATGCCGAAGATCCCAAAACCTTCATGCCCTGCCCGGGCAAGGTCAAGAATTTCCATCCGCCGGGCGGTCTGGGTGTGCGGGTGGACTCGCACCTGTACAGTGGCTACACGGTACCGCCGAACTACGACTCGATGATCGCCAAGATCATCACCTACGGCGAGACCCGGGAAGAGGCATTGAACCGAATGCGTCACGCCCTGGATGAGACCATCATCGACGGCATCCGTACCAATATTTCGCTGCAACAGTGGCTGGTCCGGGACGACGAGTTCCGCAAAGGTGGCGTCAACATCCATTACCTGGAGAAAAAGCTTTCCAGCTGACGCCCTATGCCCTGGTTGCAACTGAAACTGACCACGGACCGGAATAGCGCCGAGGCGCTGGAAGATCTTCTTCTGGCCAGCGGCGCTGTGTCGGTTACGCTGGAAGACAACGCCGATCAGCCCATTCTGGAGCCCGCACTGGGGGAAACCCCGCTGTGGGACCAGGTGCGCCTGACCGGTCTGTACGATGCCGACATCGACACGCGCGCGATCAGCGAGCGGCTGGCTTCCGCCTGGAACCGGCCGCTGCCCGAGCACCGCTGGGAACAGCTCGAAGACAAAGACTGGGAGCGGGAGTGGATGAGCCACTACCAGGCCATTCGCTGCGGCGAACGCCTGTGGATCTGCCCCAGCTGGCAGGAACCCCCGGAGCCCGACAAGGTCAACCTGATGCTCGACCCGGGCCTCGCGTTCGGCACCGGCACCCATCCCACCACGTTTTTGTGCCTGCAGTGGCTGGACCAACAGCCCATCGAAGGGCTCGACCTCGTGGATTTTGGCTGTGGCTCGGGCATTCTCGGCATTGCGGCACTGCTCCTCGGCGCCCACCGGGTCACCGGGGTGGATATTGACCCCCAGGCACTCACCGCCACCCGGGACAACGCGGCTCGCAATGCGCTGCCCGAAAATGCCATGCCGGTTTTTCTACCCGGGCAATGCCCCGAGGTGACCGCCGACATCATGTTGGCCAACATCCTTGCCGGCCCCCTGGTTGAGCTGGCGCCACAACTGCAGCGCATGACCCGGGTTGACGGCAAGATCTGCCTTTCTGGCATTCTGGCCAATCAGGCCGAAGCCGTGATGGCGGCTTATCGCCCCTGGTTTGACTTTGACCCGGTGGCCGAACAAGACGGCTGGGTGAGACTGACCGGCACCAAAATACGCCCGTAACGACCCCGTTCCGGGTGAGGAGAACACTGAACAATCATGGCCCCGACTAACATGGTGACCCGCTGCCCGCAATGCGGGACGTCGTTCCGGATCACCCCGGCGCAGCTACAGTCAGCGCGCGGGGCCGTGCGCTGTGGGGCCTGCCTGCATATCTTCAAGGCACGGGACCATCTGGTGGGGGCCCAGGCGCCAGCGGCCGAGCCGGCTCTGGTGCGCCGCTCCCCCCAAAAACCCACCCAGAACAGACCGACCACCACCAAAGCGGAGCGCAAACCCGCCGCCCCCAAGGCGCCGTCCCCTACGCCGAAAGAGGCGCGTCCGCGCGCTGAGCAAAAGCCCAAGGAGACCGGGCTGCGCTTTGACCAGTCGCGAATCGACCAGGAGTCGAGCGCGCTGGATGACGATGACTTTCTGATCAGTGATGATATGGATCAGTCCCGCCCCGAGAGCGAAGACGATCCGTTTGGTGTCGGCGAACAATCCCGCTCGCACAGCACGCACTCACTGTTCGAGCGAACCCCTCGTCCTGAGGAAGAGGAGGCCTCGGAGTCTGGTGACGACACCGACGAATCCTGGGCCATGAGCCTGCTCGAAGAAGAGGAAGAGCAGACCGCCAGTGTTCGGGTCGAACCGGCCCCCGAGCCCGCCTCGGACGTACCGTCAGACTTTGAACTGATGGACGAGCCGGAACCTCCGCCCCCTGGAGAACACATCAAGTTCCACCTCGCCAGCAGCGATGCCGAGCAGGTCGACGACTACCAGGGCGGTGAGCGCATGCGCGCCCACGATCCCGAACGCTCGGCGCTGCTGATGAACATCGACCCCGAGCCGGTCGAGATGAACTGGACTCACCGACAGACCCGCCGACGGCGCTGGCTCTGGCCATCGCTGGTTGCGCTCGCGGCGGTCGCCCTGCTCGTTCAGGTTGCCTGGCTACAATTTGACCGCTGGAGCCGGATGGAGCCCTACCGCACCGTCTATGCAACCGTATGCCCCCTGATTGGCTGCCATCTGCCCGAACTGGTCGATCGCCGCCAGATCCGCGCCTACAACCTGGTGGTCCGCAATCACCCGGAGCGTGAGGGCGCCTTGATGGTCGATGCGATACTGCTCAACACCGCCCGCTTTGACCAACCTTTTCCCGGCCTGGTGCTGGAGTTCAGTGACCTCAATGGCGAGGTGGTGGCGGCGCGTCAATTCACCCCCGAAGAGTACCTCTCTGGCGAGCTGGCAGGTCGCACCATCATGCCCAGCAACCAGCCCGTCCACCTGACACTGGAGCTGGTGGACCCCGGCCCGAGCGCCGTCAACTACCGCGCCTACATCCCCCACTGACCGGCCCTCCTCCCGGCCCCGCCTGTTGGGGCGAATCAAAACCGATCAAAAAAACATCAATTCGGCGGTTTTGCTCGTTCCCAATCCGGGGCCAAACGGGTATCATAGCCAACCTTTTCCGGGGCTGTCGGTTACGGCCATTGAGACCCTCGAACAGGTGAGTCGCGTGTTTCGGATCGGTACCCATCAAATAGACAGCCGGGTGATTCTCGCGCCCATGGCGGGTGTGACGGATCGTCCTTTTCGGCAGCTGTGTCGGAAACTGGGTGCCGGCCTGGTGGTCTCGGAAATGGTGACGTCGGATGCAAGCCTTTGGAACAGCCGCAAAAGTCGGCTGCGCCTGGACCACGCCGGCGAGTCGGAACCGATTTCAGTGCAGATTGCTGGAGGCGACCCGGCCATGATGGCCGACGCCGCCCGACTCAACGCGGACAACGGCGCCCAGATCATCGACATCAATATGGGCTGCCCCGCCAAGAAAGTGTGCAAAAAGGCCGCCGGCTCCGCTCTACTCAGAGATGAGCCTCTGGTGGCCGATATACTGCAGGCAGTGGTAGCGGCGACCAACCTGCCGGTCACCCTGAAAATACGCACCGGCTGGGACCGGGATAATCGCAATGCGGTGCGCGTGGCACGGATGGCGGAGGATATCGGCATTCAGGCCTTGGCCGTACACGGCCGGACGCGGGCCGATCGCTATCAGGGCCAAGCGGAATACGACACCATAGCCGCCGTGGTGGATGCGGTAACCATCCCGGTATTTGCCAATGGTGATATCGACAGTCCGTACAAGGCGCAACAGGTACTCGACCAGACCGGCGCTCACGCCGTCATGATCGGTCGAGCCGCCCAGGGGCGCCCCTGGATTTTTCGGGAAATCGATCACTACCTGCGTTTTGGTAGAACGGTTCCCGAACCGTCACTGACTGAAGTCAGGGACATTCTCAGCAGTCATTTGCGTGACCTCTACGGATTTTATGGCGACTATTTGGGCCCGCGCATCGCTCGCAAGCACCTGGGCTGGTACTTGCAGACGGTACCCGGTAGCGACCCGTTTCGTCAGGCGTTTAACCGTATGGACAACGCACAAGAACAACTGGACAGCGTTCTGAAGTACTTTGAACAGCTGATAGAACAAGAGGATCAAGCGGCATGAACACAGCAGAAAACTTTTTGGCTCCCATGGGCGATACGGGCCATACCCATACGCTCACCCACGGACAGTCCCTGCGGGGCTGCGTGGAACAGGCCATGGAGAACTACTTTCAAAACCTCGACGGCCAGCCCGTCAGCGACGTGTACAACATGGTGATGGCCGAAGTGGAAGCGCCCATGCTGGAGATCGTCCTCAAGTACACCCGTCACAACCAGACCCGTGCCGCCCAGGTGCTGGGGCTGAACCGTGGCACGCTGCGCAAGAAGCTCAAGCAGTACGACCTGCTCTGAGCGCGACAACCCGAATTCCGAGGGGGTGGCATAAAACCACCCCCTCTGCTTTTGTAACTCACCTGAATTGACACCGGCATTGGGGGAAACTCACCGACCATGACCACCGACCTAGCACCCGTAAATCGTGCGCTGATCAGCGTCTCTGACAAAACCGGCATTGTGGAATTTGCCCAGGCACTGCACCAGCGCGGTGTGGAGATCCTGTCCACCGGCGGCACCTTCCGCCTGCTCAAGGAAAACGGCATTCCCGCCGTGGAAGTCTCTGACTACACCGGCTTCCCTGAGATGATGGACGGACGGGTCAAAACCCTGCACCCGAAAGTGCACGGTGGCATTCTCGGCCGGCGCGGGCAGGATGACGCGGTCATGGGCGAACACGGCATTAATGCCATCGACATGGTGGTGGTCAACCTCTACCCCTTCGAGCAGACCGTGGCCAAGCCCGGCTGCACCCTGGAAGATGCCGTAGAGAACATCGACATCGGTGGCCCCACCATGGTCCGAGCCGCCGCCAAGAACCATGCCCACGTCAACATCGTGGTCAACGCCAGCGACTATGCGCGCATTCTGGCCGAGCTGGATGCCAACAACGGCAAAACCAGCCTGAACCTGCGTTTTGACCTGGCCATCAAGGCCTACGAGCACACCGCCGCCTACGACGGCGCCATTGCCAACTACTTCGGCCGCAAGGTCGAGGGTGGCAGCGAGCACTTCCCGCGCACCTTCAACAGTCAGTTCCAGAAAACCCAGGAAATGCGCTACGGGGAAAACCCGCACCAGAAGGCGGCTTTCTACGTGGAGCAGAACCCCACTGAAGCCTGCATCGCCACCGCCAAGCAGTTGCAGGGCAAAGAGCTGTCCTACAACAACGTGGCGGACACCGACGCCGCCCTGGAGTGTGTGAAGAGTTTTGAGCAGCCCGCCTGTGTGATCGTCAAGCACGCCAACCCCTGTGGCGTGGCGACCGCGGCCAATCTGAAAGACGCCTACGACCTGGCCTTTGCCACCGACCCGGAATCCGCCTTTGGTGGCATCATCGCCTTCAACCGCGAGCTGGACGGTGCCACCGCCCAGGCGATCGTCGAGCGTCAGTTTGTGGAAGTGATCATCGCCCCCACCGTGTCCGATGAGGCCGTGCAGGTCGTGGCCGCCAAGAAGAACGTCCGCCTGCTGGCCTGCGGCCAGTGGGGCACCGAGCGCATCGACGGGCTGGATTACAAGCGCGTCAACGGCGGCCTGCTGGTGCAGGATCGCGACAACGGCATGGTAGCCGAGTCGGACCTGAAAGTGGTCACCAAACGTGCGCCCAGCGAGCAGGAAATCCGCGATCTGCTGTTTGCCTGGAAGGTCGCCAAGTTTGTGAAATCCAACGCGATCGTCTACGCCAAAAACAACCAGACCATCGGTGTCGGTGCAGGCCAGATGAGCCGCGTCAACTCCGCGCGCATCGCCGGCATCAAGGCCGAGCACGCCGGCCTGGAAGTGAAGGGCTCAGTGATGGCCTCAGACGCCTTCTTCCCGTTCCGCGACGGCCTGGACAACGCCGGTGCCGCCGGCATTGCCGCGGTGATTCAGCCCGGCGGCTCCATGCGCGACGAGGAAGTGATCGCCGCCGCCGACGAGCACAACATCGCCATGGTATTCACCGGCATGCGCCATTTCCGGCATTAATCGGCAACGGCGGATGCGCCTTCGGCTTATCCGCCCTACGCATACTACCGTGGTCAGCGTAGGGCGGATAAGGCCAAAGGCCGCATCCGCCGTAACTCAAGTCAATCCAAACCACGAAAGGTCTAAAGCATGAACCTACTGGTCATCGGCGGCGGCGGACGTGAACACGCCCTCGCCTGGAAGGCGGCCCAGAGCCCCAAGGTCAACAAAGTGTTTGTGGCCCCCGGCAACGCCGGCACGGCCCTGGAGAAAAACCTGGTCAACGTGGATATCGACGTGCTGGATTTTCCGGCTCTGGCAGAGTTCGCCCAGCACAATGACGTAGCGCTGACCATCGTCGGCCCGGAAGCGCCGCTGGTCGAAGGCGTGGTGGACTACTTCGCCGAACGCGATCTGCCCTGCTTCGGCCCCACCAAGGGCGCCGCCCAGTTGGAAGGCTCCAAGGCCTTTACCAAAGACTTTCTGGCCCGGCACCAGATCCCCTCCGCGGATTACCAGACCTTCACCGAGGTGGAGCCCGCCCTGGCCTACCTGGAAGAGAAAGGTGCGCCCATCGTGGTCAAAGCCGACGGCCTGGCCGCCGGTAAAGGCGTGATCGTGGCGGAAACCCTGGATCAGGCCCAGGACGCCGTGCGTGACATGCTCTCCGGCAATGCCTTTGGGGACGCCGGTTGCCGCGTGGTGATCGAAGAATTTCTCACCGGTGAAGAAGCCAGCTTTATCGTCATGGTGGACGGCAAACATATTCTGCCCATGGCCACCAGCCAGGACCACAAGCGTGTGGGTGAAGGCGATACCGGCCCCAACACCGGCGGCATGGGCGCCTACTCCCCGGCCCCGGTGGTCACCCCCGAGGTGCACGAGCGCATCATGCAGCAGGTGATTGTCCCGACCGTGGAGGGCATGGCCGCCGAAGGCAACCCCTACACCGGCTTCCTGTACGCCGGCCTGATGATCACCCCGGACGGCCAGCCGAAAGTGATCGAATACAACTGCCGGTTCGGCGACCCCGAAACCCAGCCGATCATGCTGCGCCTGAAGTCCGACCTGGCCGAGCTGTGCCAGATCGCACTGGACGGCAAACTCGATCAGGCCCATACCGACTGGGACGAGCGCGCCGCGGTCGGCGTCGTGCTCGCCGCCGGTGGTTACCCGGGCAGCTATAACAAGGGCGACGAAATCAGCGGTCTCCCTACCGAAGAGACCCCCGGTGAGCGCGTATTCCACGCCGGCACCAAGACCGCCTCCGGTAAAGTCGTCACCAGCGGCGGCCGGGTGTTGTGTGCCACCGCCCTGGGCAATACTGTCAGCGAAGCGCAGCAGCGCGCCTACGCCCTGGCCGATCGCATCCAGTGGGACGGGGTTTTCTACCGTAAGGATATCGCCTATCGGGCGATTGAGCGGGAACAGCGCTAACGCTTCCCGCGTACTGAAGCCCGCCCTGGTGGCGGGCCCAGTCAACTGGCAGCCGGTCGTCTGGATGCTATACTCACCGTGACGCACCCGGATTTTCAAGCGCAAATCCTTCGTCACCCCTTATTGAACACATACAAAAAGGCGTCATGGATTCCCGCACGTTGCCTGAAACTAATAATAGTACCGTCAGTACAAGGCTTTCAATGAAACAACTCCCGGCTATTCGCTTGAGCCATGTGCTGCTCATCGTGTCCTTTATCGCACTTCCTGTCCGCGGCGACGTCACCGCTCCATCCTGGAATATCAATGGTTTCGGCACGCTCGGGGTCGCGCACTCCGATGAAGACCAGGCGGATTTCACCACAGGGCTACTCGCCGATGAAGGCGCTGGGTACAGCGATGAATGGAGCCTGAAGGTAGACAGTAAAGTGGGCGTTCAGCTGACCGCCAATTTTGCTTCGAAATTCAAAGCCGTCCTTCAGGTGGTATCGGAACAGGGTCATGATGGCTCCTTTGACCCACAGATTGAGTGGGCAAATGTGAGCTACGACATTACGCCCGAGCTCACCGTTCGTATCGGGCGAACGGTGCAGCCGTCATTTATGACCTCCGAGTACCGAAAAGTTGGCTATGCCAACCCTACCGTTCGGCCACCCGCCGAGGTCTACAATCTGGTTCCCGTAACCAACTCCGATGGTATCGACGTCTCTTACCAAAGCCGTTTCAACGAGGTCACCAACACGTTGCATCTGCTTTTCGGGAAGAAGACCACCGATCTGCCCGACGGATTTGAAATGGAATCGGACGACTCTTTTACCCTCGCGAACACACTGGAGTGGCGCGACACAACCTTATTCGCGGCTTATTCGCAGACAGATCTGACCGTGGACGTACTGACGCCCTTCTTTAACGGATTCCGCGCTTTTGGCCCCGAAGGCGAGTACATCGCAGACCGATTTGATCTCGATGACACTACCGTGCGCATTATCAGTCTCGGCGGACGGTACGATCCCGGCACCTGGTTTATTCTGGGAGAGTGGGCCAACAACAGGTCCCGATCTTTCGTAGGCGAGCACCGGGGCTGGTACCTGACCGGTGGGGTTCGGATCGCGTCATTGACCCCCTATCTGACCTTCGCAGACCAACGAGCCAAAGGTGATTTATCTCATCCGGGCCTGCCTTTCCCACAGGCCCAGCCTTTGAACGAAACGCTAAACCTGCTGTTGTCCCAGAACACCTCCGACCAGAGCCGCATTGCGGTCGGTGCTCGCTGGGATTTCGCTCCGAGCGTTGCTCTGAAAGTTCAGTACGACCGCATAGACCTGAGACGCGGAACGCGCGGCGTACTATCGAACACCCAGCCCGGCTTTGAGGGAGACGAGCCCGTCTCTGTATTCAGTACCACTGTCGACTTTGTCTTCTAGGTTACTTGCCCATGCCACTATTTCTCAAAAAGATAATAATGACCGGGCTGTTGAGTACGCTTGGAAACCTCGTCTACGCTGAAGTCGTTGTGGTGGTTCCAAACGAAAGCCCCATACAGGAGCTGACGTCACTTCAACTGAGCGATATTTACCTCGGGCGTCTCACTCAGCTGCCGGGCGGCGAACCCGTCCGCCCCATTGATCAGACGGAGCAGACCCCGGCTCATGGTGAATTTTATCAGCAGTACCTCGGTCGAACACCGGCACAGATCCGGTCACATTGGTCCCGTCTGATTTTTACCGGCCGCGGCCAGCCACCAAAAGCGGTGCGCAGCAATGACGATATGGCCAGAGAGTTGAGCCGCAACCCCAATACCATTGGCTACATGGCCCCGGAGGCTGTCCCCGATAGCCTACGCATTCTCACCATAGGGTCGTGACCCTATGACTGAGACTGATCCAGACACCCAAGCTGACCTGGCCTCCAACAAAAAAACGTCTAAATGGTTGGAAGCCCCCGTATTGATCAGCTCACTCGCGCTCCTGGGTTTGAGTCTCATCTGGGCAGCCACCGTCCACCTGACGGACGACGTTCTGAGTACCGCGTCCCGGAACACGGCCTCCATGGCAACCGATGTCGCGGACACCTATGAAGCCCAGGTGATTCGCGCCCTTCGCGAAATCGACCAGACACTCAAATTGGTCCGATACGACACCCAGCGTCAGACACCCGAAGCCGCCATGCGCGAACTCGGTGAACGGGACCTATTGCCTCCAAGTCTACTCTTCTCCATAGCCGTTCTCAGTCCTGAGGGGAACCTTCTGGCGACCCATGGCAACTTCAGGCTACAACACCCTGAAGAGCACACCTTCTTTCAGGAGGCGCTGAATGCCAACCAATTGACGCTCAGCCGCCCGATCGACACTGAAGCCGGCACCTTCCTTTATTTTGCTCGAGGTGTCGGTAGCAACCAGAATCAGGCCTCCGGTGTTGTTGCACTGGCCGTGCACGCGGATTACTTCGTCAGTGGTTACGATAACACCACCCTGGGCGATGTGGGCGCGCTTGGACTGGTAGCCAGCGACAACCATTTCCGGGTCTACCGCAGTGGGGATGCGATCAGCACCGGCTTACCGATGGGCAATTTTATCGGGGAGCTTCCAAAGCTTGAGGACCCTTCTTTGGCGCCGTTGATGTATCACCCCTGGGATGGAGTCGAGCGCTATACAGTAATACGTGAACTGTTTGAATTTCCTCTCTCGGTGGTCGTTGGGCTGTCTCACAGGGAACAGCTGGAGCCGGCTCTGACCACAAAACGCGAATACTTTTGGCGGGCAGCGCTGGCAAGCGTGGGCTTGGTTGGTGTTGCTGCCATCCTCGGATTTCTGAGCTGGAGACTGCAACGGACGCGGCAACAGGCCATGCAGGAGCGTGTACTACACGCACAGAAAGTGGAATACCTGGCTTTTCATGACAGTCTGACTGACTTACCGAACCGGGCATACTTCAGTCGTTTACTGACACAGTCAATGCACGAAGCCCGTCGCTACGAACGTCAATTTGCCCTCCTCTTTCTGGACCTCGACCGTTTCAAGCACATCAATGATTCTCTCGGTCACGATGCGGGCGATGATCTGTTGCAGGAAATTGCCCGGCGCCTCTCTCGCTCGGTGCGGGAGAGCGACGTGTTGGCGCGCCTCGGCGGCGATGAGTTTGTTGTCTTGCTGCCCAACATTCCCGACCCGCAGCAAGTGGCACCCGTCGCGGACAAGATTCTCGCCGCCTGCGGAAAGCCATTCACTCTGGCAGGGCAGGAGTTCCGGGTCACCGTCAGTATCGGCATCACTCTCTTCCCGAAGGACGGGGACGACGAACAGACATTGATGAAGAACGCGGACATGGCCATGTACCATGCCAAAGAGCTGGGGAAAAACAATTTCCAGTATTTCTCCGAGTCCCTGAACACGGACTCCCTGGAGCGGCTGACCCTGGAATCCAGCTTGCGCCACGCCCTGGAACGGAACGAATTCCGCCTGTTTTACCAGCCCAAACGCAGCATGAAGAGTGGCCAGATTACCGGTGTCGAGGCCCTGCTCCGCTGGCAGCATCCGGAACTGGGGATGATTCTGCCCATGCAGTTCATTCCGGTGGCCGAGGAAAACGGTCTTATCGTTCCCATCGGTCGCTGGGTATTGCGCACCGCGTGCCAGCAGAGCGTCGAATGGCAAAAAAGCGGCCTACCGCCATTGAACATGGCCATCAACTTATCGGCCCGTCAATTTATCGATGAGAGCTTATTGGATGATATCAAGCAGGCTCTTCAGGACACTGGCATGAGTCCCGAGCTCTTGGAGGTCGAGATTACTGAAACAATGGTAATGCGCGACGTAGAAACCACGGTGGACATTCTGAAGGAGCTCAAATCGATGGGCGTCCGAGTCGCTATTGATGACTTTGGAACAGGCTACTCCTCTTTATCCACCTTGAAGCAGTTTCCGGTGGATTCCATCAAGATCGACTCCTCCTTTGTCCAGGACCTGACCCGAAGCGTTGAGGATCGAGGCTTGACGGAAGCCATCATTGCCGTTGGCCGGAACCTGAGCCTGAACGTCATCGCGGAGGGAGTGGAAACCTCCGAACAGTACGAATATCTGAAGGAGCAGGCCTGTGATGAGTTTCAGGGGTTTTACGGAAACGCGGCACTGCCCGCGGACAAATTGAGTCAGCTGATCACAAGTTTAGAGGGCAATAGCGCCGAGCCCCGGGAGTAAAAGGGTATCCCCGACCCAAAACTCGCGGTGCTCGCCACAACCTTGCCGTCAGGGCAACACCTCGTAGTCCCGCTGCGCGATCAGTGGTAGCGAAGGCTCGGCACCATAAATCTCGACCCGATAGGTGCCGGGCTCCCAGCCCTGCCGGGGACGCACCCAAGCCTCCTGACGCAACCCGGTATCGTCCGTCAACGGATGGTAGTCAAAGTGGGACAGGCCCGGCTGGTCCTCTCGCGCCCACCGAATGATCACCGACGCCTGCTGGTACTCAGTCGGCAACTGGTAGTGCAGATAGACCGTCCGGTCTTGCGCGCTGAAGCGGTTCTGGGCTCGGAAGGGGCTGCCGTCCTGACCCGAGCGATAACGGCTGAATATCAGCGCCCCCGGGTTATCCGGGGCGAGTTCTGGAGGGGTTCCCGCCGCCCAGCGGGCGTAAAGTTCGCGCAGATGCTCAACTCCCAGCCCCTGCCGGTTTAGCCAGTCAGCGGTAATATGAGAGCGTTGTGAAAAGAAGGCCTCAAGCTGTTCCAGGTCGGTCTGTTGAATCAGCGCCAGCGCCTCTTCGCGCGTGAACCCCAGCGCGATTCCCAAACTCAGATCGTCGTGGAGGCGCCGACGCTCTTCCGGCACCGCATCTGACCGGCTCGCCTGCGCGTCCTCCCTGGGTGCCTCGACCGGAGTGGTTGCGCTCCGCGCCGAGGTCCCGCGACCCGGTCGTTCCGATAGTGATTCAACCGGGACCTTGAGCAGCGGCGTCCCTGCGCGCTCGTCACCTCCCTGATACAAGGCTCGCACCACGCTGAAAGCGCTCACACCAATAAATACAACGGTAACCAGCGTAACCAGGCGTTTCATTGGAGATGGTCCGGGCTAGAAGTTTCGTAGGTAGTCATCCCGCTCGTTAATGCACTCTGATCGGGAGTCATACTTGGTCAGGTAGCTGTAGGAGACACCGTCAGTATTCGGGCCACAGTCATTATCGCCGTACTGAACCGGTCCATAACAACTCGCATAGATGGTATCGGTGGTCTGTCCGACACAGAGGTTGTAGTAAATCTGTTCGCTGGGGTCTTCAACGCTGACGCCACCACCGCCACCACCGGTGGAGCCGCTGCCACAGTCAAATCCGGCCGCCACGTCACGGGCGTAGTTCACCTGGGTCTCATAGTTACCATAGACCTCCTCGGCCTCACTTTGGTAACCCTCAGCACAGAGCTCCAGTGCCTGCTGATAGTAGGCATCCGCCGCCAGAAACTGGGTCGACACCTGCGTCCCACAAGCGTTGGCCGCATCCCGGTCAGACGCTGTCACCAACTCCTGGAACGAACAGCTACCACCGCCGGAGCTATCCAGCTCACGGGTATCTTCTCCTTCATCATCCTCGGCCACACAGCCGGACAACGCCAGCAGGCTGAGAAGGCTTACTGCTTTGATATATCCCCAAGTTGTCATTTTTGATGCTCCGCATTGTGTCGGTTTTGTAGACAATTTTATGCGTCACAGCGCCAAACCGCATACCCCATTTGGGTGAAATTTGCCCCTCAACCACAAAAAAAGCCGAACGCATTGCCTGCGCTCGGCTTTTCGGTGCGGGTTTACTGACGATGCGGTCAGTCGGAGGCCTCTACCAGCACCTCCACCAGCTCCGGCTCAATGACGCTGCCACTGTAGCGATCAAACAGTGCGAAACCGCCGTTTCCGGCATAGCCATTGTCCCAATAGACTGGCACCATACCGTGATCAAGCGCTGACTGGGTAATGTATTCATTCCAATAGCGCCGATAGGTATCGTGATCTTCGACATTCTGCCGTGAAATCACGCCATATTCACCCAGAATGACCCCGACACCCTGGTCGACGAAGTTCGTCTGCATCCGCTGGAACTGGTTATCCACGTAGGACTCATTGGCCCAGGTTTCGGTGACATTCGGGTCGGTTGCGATCGAACCCCACTGGGTAATGTTGCTGCTTTCGTTCAACGTAAAGTTGTAGGGGTCATAGTAATGCACCTCCATCAACAGCCGATCACTAACCGTATCCTCGGGAATCTCGGCGAAGTTCACGGTGTGATCAATGTTGGTATTGAACCCCTGAACCACCAGATAACGATCCGCGTTGTTGCCACCGGTCGCGCGCACGGTGTCGACAAAGGTCTGATTGAAGCTGTTCTGGACGGTGTAGTACTCCTCGGTTGGCGTCCCGTAATCGCCTTCGACCATTACCTCATTGGTACCGGCAAACAGCAGTCGATGATCGTAGGCCTCAAAGTGCTCGGCTATCTGGGTCCACATGATGGCCAGACGATTGTTGACATACTCCTGATCCGCGTAAGTGGGCTGCATCCAGCCACCGTCCCAGTGGATGTTCATGATCACATACAGGTCCGCGTCCAGCGCGTAGTTGACCACTTCCTCTACCCGGTTTTTCCAACTCTCCTCGATGATGAAATTTTCGGCATCGGAGAACTGACTCCAGGCTACCGGCACCCGAAGCGTGTCGAAACCCGCGGCTTTTACCCTATCGATCAGCTCCCGGGTAATTTCGGGATTCCCCCAGGCGGTTTCACCGCCAATGGCGTCCAGGGAGTTGCCGACATTCCAGCCAACGCCCATCTGCTCGGTCAGCTCCACGGCCGTCAGCCCCCCGGGGTCGCTCACAGAGGAACTGGACGAACTGGAAGCGCTCGACGAAACGGAGGAGCTACTGCTGGATGAGCTAATGACCGAACTACTCGATGAGGACTGCGAGCTACTGGAACTCGACGAAACCGACGAGCTGCTGGACGAGCTCGCCCCACTACAGAGAGCACCCGACAGCTCCGGCACTTCCGCGTCGCCGTTCTGACTCACCTGAAAACCAAATTCAATCGACTGCCCCGGCAGGATCGACTGATTCCAGCTCAGGTTGGTCGCACTGTAGGGATTGGCGCCCTCCAGTTCGGCATTCCAAAGGTTGGTAATGGTGCTGTGCTCATACTCCCAACTCACCTGCCAACCATTGATCGCCGAGGTGTCGTTATTGGTAATCTGGATGCTCGCAATGGCGCCAGCGCCCCAATCACTTTGAACCAGATAATCGCATTGAACGGATTGAGCCTGGGTGATCGGGGCCACCATTAATCCGGCGGCCAACAAAAAAGCGCCACTGATTGTTTTTATCTTTGAAAACGTCATGGGAAATTATCTCCTTTCCGGGTTTTTATGCGAGAAAAATATCAAGGAATAGCGCACCGCATACCGGACCTGAAATACTCACCAGTCCCTACCGAATACCACTGTGTATGCAGCGTCAGTCTTATACTTCTTCGAGTTTCCGGCTCTGACCGAGGCCAAAGCGTCCACTCACCAAAAAGTATATCGACAGCGCTTCAGGGAAAAATGCAGAAGGGCTTGCGGGACGAGAGGGAGATCACAAATTGCAAAGAAGAAAAAGTCGCTAAGGTAAGAAGTGAAAAGTCTGGCGACATTTGCCACAGATGGCGTAAAAAAAGGGGGGACTGATCTTCAATTTCTGAAGGCGCGCTCTTGGCGCGTAAAACAAAGCCGATTTGGGCAAACGGCAAATCCGGCTGTACCCCAGGGACGGAGAGAGAGGGACGCCGGATTCGTCCCTCCTGACACAGAATTTAACATGCGGATTGATTTTCTTATTTGAAAATCAGGATTTCCACTTGATATTGCAGCCCAGGCTGGGACGCTGCTGATCTTCGGGGGGCTGCTCACCTCTGGCGACCAACTCAGCCGCCGCCAGCAGGTCTTTCCCGGTCACAGGAATATCATTGCCCGGACGGCTGTCGTCCAGTTGGCCCCGGTAAACCAACCGCTTATTCCGGTCAAACAGGTAGAAATCCGGGGTACAGGCCGCATCAAAGGATTTGGCCACCCGTTGGGTTTCGTCGTAGAGGTACGGGAACGCCAGTTTGTACTCCTTGGCAAATTGAGCCATTTTTTCCGGAGAATCCGCCGGGTACTCCTTGACATCGTTGGAGCTGATGGCGATACAGCGGATGCCTATTTCATTGAGCCGGTCGTTGAGTGTTTCCAGGAACGGCGCAATATGCAGAACAAACGGGCAGTGGTTACAGATGAACATCACCACCAGCCCCTTATCGCCCATGCGCTGGCTCAGTTTCCAGGTCTCCCCGGCGGGATCGGGCAAAGTGGTATCGGGCAGCTCAGTGCCCAGAGGAAGCATATTGGAAGGCGTGCGGGCCATAATTGACTCTCCTGTTAAGCGCCAGCCCCACCCGGGGCCACAGACACTTGGATGGTTAGCCCTGAATTGTATACCCCCGGGCGGCCCCTGTTAAAGCCAGCAACAGACGCCACTCCCCCGGGGCTAAAGGCCCAGAGACCGGGGGAGCCGCGCAAGAATTTCACTATTGGTGAAATAGCACCCCTTTATTTCATGATGACCACAACATTGATATAATTGGGCTTCGATGTTAGCAAGCACTTACAGCCGTACACCACCCCGAACAATGACTGTTTATATTTGCTCACTCAGGAGGTAAACTGACCCTGATCCGCATCATAAGCGGCGCCGGGCCCACTGAGTGATCCCGGGACAAAACGCGGTGGACACCATCGCACAATAAATCAACCCTGGCAGTATGCAAGCAGTACAGCGCGTTTTGGGGCCGGACTCCGGTTCTCGCTGTGGGCGCTGCCTAAACCAGCTGCACAACCGACATTGGGGTCTGCCCGGCACCCGGTGACGGCTTTTGTGTGTTGAGAGGAATTGTGAGAATGACTTTTATACACGACGATTTTTTGCTCGACACCGAGCAGGCCAAGGCGTTGTACCACGATTACGCCAAAGACATGCCGATCATTGACTACCACTGCCACCTCCCCCCGGATCAGATCGGCGAAAATAAACAGTTCAAGAATCTGTCCGAGGTCTGGCTGGCGGGTGACCATTACAAATGGCGAGCGATGCGCTCCAATGGTGTCAGCGAAAAGTACTGCACCGGTGATGCCAGCGACTGGGAGAAATTTCAGGCCTGGGCCGAAACCGTACCGAATACCCTGCGCAACCCGCTGTATCACTGGACCCACCTGGAACTGAAGAAGCCTTTCGGCATCACCGACAAGCTGCTCAGCGGCGAAAATGCCCGCGAGGTGTGGGACCAGTGCAACGAACTGCTGGCGACGCCGGAATTCAGCGCCAAGGGCCTGATCACCCAGGCCAATGTGAAGGTCATCTGCACCACCGATGACCCGACCCACGACCTGCGCCATCACCAGTCCATCGCCGCGGACAGCAATTTCAACACCAATGTGCTGCCCACCTGGCGCCCGGACAAGGCCATGGCCGCCGAAGATACCAAGGGTTACAACACCTACCTGGATCGGCTCGGGGAAGTGGCTGACGTACAGATCAGCACTTACGACGACCTGATGAGCGCCCTGCAGAAGCGTCACGACTTCTTCCATGAGCAGGGTTGCCGCCTGTCGGATCACGGGTTGGAAACCGTCCACGCCGAAGACTATACCGACGCTGAAATCAAGGCGATTTTCGCCAAAGTGCGCGGCGGCAAGGACCTCGACCAGACCGAGCTGAACAAGTTCTACTCGGCGATGCTGGTGGAGTTCGCCCGTCAGGACCACGAGAAAGGCTGGGTCCAGCAGTACCACATTGGCGCCATCCGCAACAACAACCCGCGGCTGTTCCGCGATCTGGGCCCGGATACCGGTTTCGACTCCATTGGCGACCACAACTACGCCAAGCCACTGTCGAAATTCCTCGGCCGTCTGGACAACGACGACCGCCTGGCCAAAACCATTCTGTACAATCTGAACCCGCGCGATAATGAGATGATCGCCACCATGATCGGCAACTTCCAGGATGGCTCGGCCGCCGGCAAGATGCAGTTCGGTAGCGGTTGGTGGTTCCTGGATCAGTTGGACGGCATGAAGCGCCAGATCGAAGCCCTGAGCCAGTTGGGTCTGTTGAGCCGGTTTGTGGGGATGCTGACCGACAGCCGCAGCTTCCTGAGCTACTCCCGCCACGAGTACTTCCGGCGTCTGCTGTGCCGCATCCTCGGCCATGATATGGCCGCCGGTACGGTGCCCAATGACCTGAAAATGGTCGGCAGCATGATTCAGGACATCAGCTTCAACAACGCGAAAGACTACTTCCCGTTTGACGTCCCGAAATAAGCGGGTCGATTAGCTAGCGTGGTAGTCTGTAGAGCCCGGCAGTCATGTCGGGCTTTTTTCGTTCTCAACCCGGAGAGCGCTCTTGGACAGCACCAATTTGCTATCGACATTCCTGTTCTCACTCGCGGTCACCACACCGATTTTCCTGATGGTGATTCTTGGTGCGGTGTTACGCCGCATCGGGATGATTGATGAGACCTTCATCAACACGGCATCGCGCCTGGTATTTGCGGTGGGCTTGCCGGTATTGTTGTTTTTCAGCAGCGCCACCACCGACTTTGGTGCCGCCGCCGACGGCCGCATCCTGTTCGCGGTAGTAGCCGGAGCGATCGCCATTTTTCTGTTGAGTCTGCTCACGGCGGACGGTTTTGTGCGCGACCGGCGGGACCGGGGCGTCCTGGCCCAGGCGGCGTTCCGGGGCAACCTGGTGATCATCGGTCTGGCCTACTGCGCCAATGCCTACGGAGAAAGCGGCGTGGCCATGGCCGCCCTACCCATCGCCATCACCATCGTGCTCTATAACGTACTGTCGGTCATTGCGCTCAACCGGGACCTGGACAGCCGGCGAGGCATGCGGGGCGTGTTCTCGGGTGTGGTGCGCAACCCATTGATCATCGGCATTGTCGCCGGACTGTTCTACGGTTGGATTGAAGGCCCCATGCCCGAGCCCGTTCAACGGGCGGGTAACTATCTGGGTGAGATGAGCCTGCCACTGGCCCTGCTGTGTGTGGGCGGCGCGCTGGATCTGAAGTCATTACGGCAAGTGGGCGGTGGCGCCCTGGCGGCCACCACCTGGAAGCTGATTGTTTCGCCCCTGGTCGGTGTCCTGATCGCCTTGGCTCTGGGGCTGGAGGGTCAGGCGCTGGCGGTGGTCTTTCTGCTGGCCGCGTCGCCCACGGCTACCGCCAGTTTTGTCATGGTGCGGGCCATGGGCGGTAATGCCTCCCTGGCGGCCACCATGATCGTCCAGTCCACGGTTTTCGGGTTGGTGACGGTCACGCTGGGCCTGTGGATACTGCAGGCCCTGGCGAGCTGAACACTACTCGTTGTCGTCCTGGATCTGCTCCTGAATCTCGTCATAGGATTCGTGGCGCACATCTTCACCCTTCACCAGATACACCACGTACTGGGCCAGGTTTCGGGCGTGATCACCGATCCGCTCCAGGGCGCGCAGACTCCACATGATGTTCAGGGCACGGGAAATATTGCGAGGGTCCTCCATCATGAAGGTCAGCATTTCCCGCATGGCGGAGTTGTACTCCATATCCACGGTGTTGTCCGTTTCCACTACCCGTAGTGCCAGGTCGATATCCAGACGAGCAAACGCATCCAGTGCGTCACTCAACATGCGCGAGACATGGCCACCGATATGGCGCACTTCAACGTACCCGCGCGGTGTGGAGCCGTCACCGCTAAGGGCGATAGCTTGCCGGGCGATTTTGCTCGCCTCATCACCCACCCGCTCCAGGTCCGTGATGGCTTTGGTAACCGCGATAACGAGACGCAGGTCACTGGCCGCTGGCTGGCGACGCGCCAGAATGCGAACGCAGTCTTCGTCAATATCCAGCTCCATGTCATTGACGTGATCATCTTCCCGAACCACCCGCTCGGCGGTCTCGGCATCGGCATCAATCAGCGCCTGTATGGCATCATTAACCTGACGTTGAGCCAGTCCACCCATCTCGGACAGCTTGGTCTTGATTTCATCCAGCTCAAGATTGTACTGCTGAGAAATATGATGCGTATGGGATTTGATATCCATGACCATAATGAGTGCTCCTCTTAGCCGTACCGGCCGGTAATATAATCTTCGGTTTGCTTATTGGTCGGGTTGGTAAACAGCGAATCGGTGTCACCAAACTCGATCAGATCGCCCATGTACATGAACGCAGTATAGTCCGAAACCCGGGCCGCCTGCTGCATATTGTGGGTCACAATCACAATGGTGTATTGATCTTTGAGCTCGTATATCAGCTCTTCAATTTTCAGTGTTGAAATCGGGTCCAATGCCGACGCCGGCTCATCCAGCAAAATCACTTCCGGCTCAATGGCAATGGCGCGGGCGATGACCAGACGCTGCTGCTGACCACCGGACAGACCAAAGGCGTTGTCGTGCAGCCGGTCTTTGACTTCTTCCCACAGGGCAGCGCCGCGCAGGGACTTCTCCACCACTTCATCCAGAACCCGGCGGGACTTTACGCCCTGCAGACGCAGGCCATAGGCGACATTTTCATAAATGGATTTCGGAAATGGGTTGGGCTTCTGGAATACCATACCCACCTGACGACGCAGCTCGGCCACGTCGACTTTCTTGTCGTACATATTGCTGCCATCCATCAGGATCTCGCCTTCGATGCGGCAGATATCCACCAGGTCATTCATCCGGTTGAAACAGCGCAGCAGCGTCGACTTACCGCAGCCGGAAGGTCCGATAAAGGCGGTTACCTTCTTTTCGGGAATCTTCAGGTTGATGTCTTTCAGGGCACGATTATCCCCGTAGTACAAATTCAGATTATTGACCTCGAGCTTGATGGTCTCGTCTTCCAATGCCATGGCATTACCCTGTGTCTGAGGGCGGGGCGCGCCCACGTGTGCTTGGTGGTCGGGTGCCGTTGATGACCCGCTTTGCTTGGTAGTGTCTTCTAACATGCTAGGCTCCCGCGATCAATCAGAGGCGCTGCGATACTTCTCGCGCAGCGTGTTACGAATTTTGATGGCTGTAAGGTTCAGAATAATGATCAACAACACCAGCGTCAGCGCCGTCGCGTAAACCAGGGGGCGAGCGGCTTCAACGTTCGGACTCTGGAAGCCGACGTCATAAATATGGAACCCGAGGTGCATGATCTTCTGATCCAGATGAATGTACGGGTAGTTGCCATCAATGGGCAGGCTCGGTGCCAGCTTGACCACACCGACGAGCATCAATGGTGCCACTTCACCGGCGGCACGGGCGATGGCCAGAATCAGGCCGGTCATCATGCCAGGCGTGGCCAGAGGCACCACCACCTTCCACAGGGTCTCCGACTTGGTCGCCCCCAGGGCCAGACTGCCCTGACGGATGGTGCTGGGAATACGCGCCAGGCCTTCTTCGGTGGAAACAATCACCACCGGCAGGGTCAACAGGGCCAGAGTCAGAGACGCCCAGAACAAACCCGGCGTACCAAAGGTCGGGGCCGGTAAGGACGCGGGGAAAAACAGCTCATCAATGCTGCCCCCCAGGAAGTACACGAAGAAACCCAGACCAAACACCCCGTATACAATTGAAGGCACACCGGCCAGGTTGTACACCGAAATGCGGATCAGCTTCAGTACCGTGCCCTGACGGGCGTACTCGCGCAGGTAAATGGCGGCCAGCACGCCCAGCGGGGTGACCATGATCGACATCACAATCACCATGGTGACGGTGCCGAAGATGGCCGGGAAAATCCCGCCCTCGGTATTGGCTTCCCGCGGCTCTTCGGTCAGGAACTCCCAGAACCGATCCATGTAGTGTGCCAGCTTGCCAAACACACCCAGGTGGTTGGAGCGGGTAACCCGCACGATGTTATGCAGGTGAATGGTTTTTTCCATTCCGTTGACCGTTTCAACATCAAAGCTGTCCCGCTCGATCTGCTCATAAATCGCGTCGCGCTCCGCCTTGATCCGGCGGTACTCTTCGTTCAATGCCTCTCGCTCGACCGCAAACTGCTCTTCGGCCTGCGCCATTTCTTCCGGCGAAACACCCTGCAGCTCAAGGCGGCGACGCTCCAGCCGCAGCCGTTCCAGCTTGTGGTTGATGCTGCCAATCTCCACCTTTTCCTTGCGACGGATTTCGTTGTGCAGATCCACGCTGCGCTCGACCCGGGCTTCCACCTCTGGCCAGAAATCCTCATCGCCCAGGCGGCTGATCACTTCGCCGTGTTCTTTCAACGCCACCGGGAAACCGTAAAAGTTACCCCACTCGCGACGTTCAACCACAATGGCATTTTCCGGGTAGTGCCACTCACCCATGCCCACATCCAGGTACCACTGGAAATCGCTACCGAGATCCCGATTACCCTGCTTGATCAGGTAGCGGGTCACCAGAGGGACATCCTCGGCCACGGTGTAGCCATTGGTACGCGCCACCCGTGCGGGAATGACTTCCTTACGGACCAGTTCACCCAATACTTCCTGTCGGTCGCCATCGCGATCCAGCACCGACATCTGCACCAGATCAGCGGGCCAGAAATGGCCAAAACCGCGAACGGCAATCAGCCCCAACAGGCCCACAACCATAATCATACACAGCGCCACGGCACCGCCGTTCAGCCATACCCAGGGGGCACCACTTTTAAACCAGGCTTTCATCAATCAGGCTCCCAATGGTTACAGGTTGCTGTAGCGTTTACGCAAACGCTGGCGAACGACTTCGGCCAGAGTGTTGACCACAAATGTCAGGGCCAACAGCACCAGAGCGGCGAGGAACAACACCCGGAAATGCGTGCTGCCAATGGCGGTTTCCGGCAGTTCCACCGCCACGTTGGCGGACAGGGTGCGCATACCTTCGAATATATTGAAGTTCAGCACCGGGCTGTTGCCGGTGGCCATCAACACAATCATGGTTTCACCCACTGCACGACCAAAGCCCATCATCACCGCCGAGAAGATACCCGGGCTGGCGGTGGGCAGAATCACACCTATTACGGTCTGCCAGCGGGTTGCCCCGAGGGCCAGAGACCCCTGGGTCAAATGGCGAGGTACGTTGAACACCGCGTCTTCGGCGATCGAGAAAATGGTGGGAATCACCGCAAAGCCCATGGCAATACCCACGACCAGAGCATTGCGCTGATCATAGTCAATGTTGTTGTTGGTCAGCCACTGGCGCATGCTGCCATCAAAGAACCACACTTCGACATGTGGGCTGATCGCGATACAGGCCCATCCGGTCAGCAGGATGGGAACAATCAGAATGGCGGCCTCCCAACCTTCCGGGACATTACTGCGAATCGCCGATGGCAACCGGCTCCACAACAACCCTACGGCCAACATGGTGACCGGCAGGAAAATCAGAATACTGAAAACCGCCGGCAGGTGATTTTCCAGGAATGGCGCCAGCCACAGACCCGCAAGAAAACCCAAAATGACCGTCGGCAGGGCTTCCATGATCTCAATGGTGGGTTTAACCACGCCGCGCAGCTTGGGGGTCATGAAGTAGGCGGTGTAAATGGCACCCATCACACCCAGAGGAATGGCAAACAGCATCGCGTAGAAAGCGGCTTTGAGCGTACCGATGGACAACGGCACCAGGCTCATTTTCGCCTCGGAGTCATCCGCGCCAGAGGAAGCCTGCCAGACGTACTCGGGCTGCTGTCGGCCTTCATACCAGACCTTCTGCCAGAGTGAGCTCATGGAAATTTCCGGATGCTCATTCCAGACCGAGGCTATATGCAACCGCTGGTCGTTATCCAGCGCCAGCAAGCGGCCGTTAATGGGCGACAATGCCAGTTGCGAAATGGGCTGATCCGTGACCGACTCGATCACCAGGGTGCTCGACGATGTCCCGTAGAAAAGGCCGACATTGCCTTGGTCGTCACCGGCCGCGAAACCTTTTCGGGTATATTCCGGTGCGATAGTGGTCACCGAGCCCGGCATGGAGCCAAAGTCCCGCACCGGCGTCAGATGGAATTGATTGTTATCATCCCGAATGATAAACCACTGGCTGACCGCCCCCTGGTCCGTACCGATGATCACCGACAGCGTACCGACCAGAAACTCCAGAGCGTTTACCTGGCCACGCTCGGTGGGGAGCGTCTCGATCAGCCGGGCATCTTCAGCGCGCTCGACATGGTAAAAATGCAGTTGTTCCCGATCGTCCGCGACCACCAAAAAACGCCCAGTGGCATCGACGATCAAGTGCTCCACCTGGGCACCACCGGGTAGTGAGGGCACGGAATAGCTATCACCGGATACGCTACCGCCGTTGCCGAACAGTCCCTGGTTCATCCGGTAACGCCCCACAAGGATCTGATTGTCTTCAGTGACGCCTGCAACCATCAGGCCGGCATCCGTGCTCTGCACGGCGACTTCGCGCAAGGCGCGGCCCTGCTCGTCCAGCGTGACGGGTTCCTCACCCAGTGGGTAATCCAGCCCCGGAGTCACCAGGCGCTGGTCATTGGGATAGCTGAGGCTATAGGTCTCCTGGACGACAGATACCGAGCCATCGGAGAAACCGTAGGCCACCAGCTGCTGATTCGGCACACTGGTATCAACCGCCGTGGCCGAGACACCCTGGTTGCGAGGAACCTCAAAGGTTTTGAGGGCGAGCCCCGAATCAACGTTGAAGAAGTGCACCTGCCCGGCCTCGCTGAACGATGCCCCCATCTCCTCGTAACGTTCGAGCACGAGGTGGGCGGACGGATCGGCCTCGCTGGTCAGTGCGAAGGGGTAGTCGGCAGTCGGCTCGATACTGCTGCTGCGCAGTAACGGCGCCACTTCCGAGAACAGGTAGATGAAAATCAGCGCCAAGGCGCCAACCACCATCATACCGGCGGTGCCGACTCCGTAGCGGGACAGGCCGTCCTTGAATTTGCGTACCTTGCGCAGACGAGCACGTTGCTCCGCATTCGGCATCAAGCTTCCCCGGGCATCCGGGGTGGAAGGTCGCTCTGACATAGTGCATCAATCCTGAGCTGGAGAATCTCGGTCGAACCCCCAATCAGAGGACTTCGACGAAAGCGCGTGCATGCTAACAGCGCTAGATGACAGTTTTGTTACAGCTACATGACAAAAGGGACCCTCCGCCCCGCGGCGGTGTCCCTTTTGATTGTCCCTAAACCAGTTGACGGATCATAAACCCAGGGTCCCTTTCCGGGTCGATCGGGGCGGCAAGTGCCACCCCGGCGGAGTCTGTGTTTACAGACCCAGCTCTTCGGTCACCCGCTTGGACACTGAGGCCGGCAGCGGAATGTAACCGTCACGCACTACCACTTCCTGACCCTGCTTGGAGATTACCATTTTCAGGAACTCAGCCTGCATGGGATCCAGGGGGCGGTTCGGGTGCTTGTTGACGTACACATACAGGAAGCGGGCCAGCGGGTAGCTGCCATTCGAGGCGTTTTCGGCGTTAGGAGCGGCGAACTCTTCGCCTTCGGCACGGGCCAGCGGTACTGCACGCACGCCAGAAGTCATGTAGCCAATACCGGAGTAGCCGATACCGTTACGCGATTCGCTCACACCCTGAACAACCGAGGCAGAACCGGGCTGCTCGTTAATGCCGGGCTTGTAGTCGCCCCCGCACAGGGCATTGTCCTTGAAGTAACCGTAGGTACCGGACACCGCGTTACGGCTGTACAGGCCCAGGTCACGATTTTCCCACTCACCGTCCAGGCCCAGTTGGCCCCAACGGGTAATGTCTTCTGAGTAGCCACAGCGACGGGTCACCGAGAACATGGCGTCAACTTGGGGAATCGTGAGGCCTTCAATGGGGTTGTCTTTGTTGACGTAGACCGCCAGAACGTCCACCGCTACCGGAACAGCAGTCGGCTTGTAACCGTGAGCTTGCTCAAAGGCACGAATCTCGGAGGCCTTCATTTCGCGACTCATGGGACCAAAGTTGGCAGTATTCTGAGTCAGCGCCGGCGGAGCGGTCGAAGAACCGGCACCCTGGATCTGGATATTGACGTTGGGATAGAACTTGGCGAACTCCTCGGCCCAGAGGGTCATGAGGTTGTTCAGGGTATCGGAACCGATGCTGTTCACATTACCGGACACGCCTGAAACCGCCTCGTAATCCGGCAGATTGGGATCGACGTCCGCTTGCGCCATGGCGCAGGTCATTGAGCCGGCCAGAGCCAGGCCTTTAAAGAATTTGATGGCGTTCATAGAGCGCTCCTCTGAAACAGTGATTTGTCGTTCAGTGACATGAAATGCCCTTATCTGGGTCATTTCCACCTGAGACGCACTCTACCCACCCAATATGACAGTCCTGTGACAGGCTGCCATAAATTTGTCAAATTACTGCAACAAACGCAAAAGGCAGCCCGGAGGCTGCCTTCTGTCGGATAAGCGAATCAGTCTCGCCGGAAAATCAGCTGATGTAGACCGGTCCCGCCCCTGAACTCCAGACGATCACGGTACTAACCATCACCACGACCGCGAGCACCAAGCCTACGGTGATCACCGAACTGGCGTAAATGAAGCCCCGTTCTTTCGGGATATTCATCAGGATGGGAATACCTTCATAAATCAGATAGACGGAGTAGCACGCCGCCAGAATGTACACCGATACCACCAGCCACAACTGAGGGTACACCAGCGCAACGCCAGCGAGCATCATTGGAATGGCCGAATAGACCGCCAGCGCCGTCCCTTCATAGTGGCGACGATTGGCTTCGTCGGCCACACCAAAACTGCGCGACATCCAGTTGATGTATTCGCCCAGGACATAAATGGCAATAAGCTGAGCGAAATAGGCTGCTACGGCCATGAGCAAGGCACTTTGGCTGGTCAATTTCACCACACCGCCGCTACCCACACTCCAGCCCACTTCGGTCACTCCGAAATAGCCCGCGATACAGGGTATCAGTGCCATCAACGGAACGTGACGTAGATAAACCCGCAGGAACGATTCGTTGTCGCTGCGTATCCGCTGCCACTCGCGATCGGGGTTGGTGAAGATACCCAGGGTGTGCTGCAACATAGCCATATTTACGTACTCCTGCTACTGCTTGTTATTAGAGAGTACGTACAGTATCCAGCTTTGGGACGAGTGCCGCAAAGAAGTATTCGCGATAAACGAATACTGTTAATCAACTTAGGTTATATAAAAGGGGCCGTCGCCCCTTATTTGACGACCTTGAGGTTGGGCCGTTTTTGCGCGTCTTTCTTCGGTTCGGAATCCGGCTTGGGAGGCTCGGGATTGGGCTCATGCTCGAATACCATGCCCTGGCCATTCTCCCGGGCATAAATACCCAGTACTGAGCCACAGGGGATCACCAGATCCGTCGGTATGCCGCCAAAGCGGGCATTGAAGTTGATCTGCTCCAGACCGATGAACAGGTCTTTGACTGCCGTCGGATTGATATTGAGTACAATCTGCCCGTCTTTATTGACGTGCTGCTGAGGCACTTCAACGCCTTGCCCCTGGGCATCCACCAGGATATAGGGGGTGCAGCCGTTATCCACGATCCACTCATAGAGCGCTCGAATCATGTAAGGACGGCTTGAGGTCATGGCCATAGAACGTCTCCCGATAGGGTATCGAAGGGCATGAAAGCCCCTTTTGGGGGCTGGACAACACGCAATGGAGGCTAGTGAGCCCCCATGTCGCGCTCGACTTCCGTGAGGCTCTTACGAAATCCCTCACGTTCGAACAGTCGCTTCTGGTACGTCAGCAACGGCTGGGCCTGGCGCCCCTTGCCAAGGTCAATATCCAGCATCGGCAAGCGCCAGAGGATCGGTGCCAGGCAGCAGTCCACGATGGTGAACTCATCGCTCATGAAAAACGGCATTTCGGCAAAGATCGGCGAGATGGCCAGCAGACTGTCGCGCAGGGCCTTACGCGCCTTTAGCACGGTGTCCTTACTCTTGCTGGTGAGAATGGTGTCTACCAGCGGCGCCCAATCACGCTCCAGCCGGTACATCCACAGCCGGCTCTGAGCCCGGGCAACCGGGTATACCGGCAGGAGCGGAGGATGCGGGAAACGCTCATCCAGGTACTCCATGATCACTTTGGACTCGTACAGGGCCAAGTCCCGGTCCACCAGCGTGGGCAGACTGTTATAGGGGTTGAGGTCCGCCAGTTCCTGCGGCTTGTTTTTGGGATCGACATCAATAATATCCGACGATACCCCTTTCTCCGACAACACAATTCTAACCCGATGGCTGTAATGATCAGAACCATCGGAAAACAGCGTCATGGATGAGCGTTTGGTCACCACACCCATTGTGTATTACCTCAAATTACCCAGTGATCAAGCCGGGGCGCCCACAGGCGCCCCACCGTTATTCGAATTTAGTGAATTCCCTTCCAGTACTCGCGGTTGAGCAGGTAAGCAAACACAAACAGGACGGACAGGAACAACAGCACGAAGATACCCACCCGTTCACGGTCCATGGCTGCGGGCTCACCCAGATACTCCAGGAAATTCACCAGGTCGTAGATCACCTGGTCAAACTCTTCCTGCGACAGGCTGCCTTCAATGTCACCTTCCACCAGGCTACCACACTCCTCATCCATGACTGGATTGCCCGCGCTATCGCGCACAATGTGTCCATGGCTGTCCAGCTGGGGACCGGCGGAACACTCCAGCAGGCCTTGAAGGTCCAGCATGACGTGGGGCATACCAACGTTTTCAAACACCCGATTATTCACACCGAAGGGACGGCTCTCATCCTTATAGAAGTTACGAAGGTAAGTATACAGCCACTCCGGGTTGCGAGACCGGGCCACCAGAGTCAGATCCGGCGGCTGAACCCCAAACCACTGCTTACCCTGCTCCTTCGTCATGGAGGTGGTCATCAGACTACCGATCTCCTGATCGCCGAAAATCAGGTTGTTGCGCGCCACATCGTGGGGAATACCGAGATCGTCCGCCACCCGCTCATAGCGTGAAAACTTGGCGGAGTGGCAGCCCATACAGTAGTTCACGAAGTACTTGGCACCACGCTGCAGGGACTCTTTATTGTCCAGGTCCGGTTCCATGATATCGCAGGGAATGGAACCACATCCGCCAGCACCCGCGCCCACAGCCTTGATCGGAACCACCACGAGTACTGCGAACAGCGCCAGACCACCCAGCACCAAGCGCAGCGGCAAGCCTTTCATCTGTACACGCTCTGGCACGGGGTGCTCACTATCGCGATCCGCCAACCAGGGGAGCACCGCGAACACGGCGGCCAGAACCAGACCAAACAGGCGCAGGAAGACCGGCACATCGCTGTCCCCTGTGATTCCATTCAGAGCCATTACCAAGAAGATCAGGGCAAAACCCCAGCAAATGGCGAACGACAGGACTCGCGCGATCTGCGAGCGCTGCTCCGGCGGGCGGCTGCTGGTCCAGATCGGCATGGTGATGAAATAGGCAAAGTAGAACACCGTCGCCAACTGGGACAATACGGTGCGCCCAGTGGTCGGTGATTTGACGCCCAGGTAACCCAGCACCACAAACATGGCGGCGAATACCATCAACATGACCCGCGGGATATGCCCCTTGTAGCGCATGGAGCGGGCCTTGGCCCGATCCAACCAGGGCAGCACGAACAGGATGGCAATCGCCGCGCCCATGGCAATCAGACCGAGGAACTTGGCGCTCAAGGGGCCAATTTCAATGGTCACCGCCCGCAAGATGGCGTAGAAAGGCGTGAAGTACCACACCGGGGCAATGTGCTCCGGGGTCTTCAGGTTGTTCGCCTCTTCAAAGTTAGCGTATTCCAGGAAGAAACCGCCCATTTCCGGCATGAAAAACATGACGAAACAGAAAGCGAACAGGAAGACAGTAATACCCACCAGGTCGTGAACCGTGTAGTACGGATGGAACTGCACGCCATCTTTGGGGATACCGTTCTCATCTTTGTTCTTCTTGATGTCCACGCCATCGGGGTTGTTGGAACCGACTTCGTGCAGCGCCAGGATATGCAGCACCACCAACCCGAGCAGGACAATCGGCAGGGCCACGACGTGCAGGGCGAAGAAGCGGTTCAGGGTAATGCCGGAAATCAGGTAATCACCGCGAATCCACTGCACAAGATCTTCGCCGATCACCGGAATAGCCCCGAACAGGGACACAATCACCTGAGCGCCCCAGTAGGACATCTGCCCCCAGGGCAACACGTAGCCCATGAAGGCTTCCGCCATGAGCACCAGATAGATGGTCATGCCGAAAATCCATACCAGCTCGCGCGGCGCCTTGTAGGAGCCGTACATCAAGCCGCGGAACATGTGCAGGTATACCACCACGAAAAACGCGGAAGCACCGGTAGAGTGCATGTAGCGCAGAATCCAGCCGTACTCCACATCACGCATAATGTATTCGACGGAGGCGAAGGCGCCCTCGGCGGTCGGGGTGTAGTTCATCGTCAGCCAGATACCGGTCACCAACTGGTTGACCAGCACCAGCAGGGACAGAACGCCGAAGAAATACCAGAAGTTAAAGTTTTTGGGCGCGTAGTAGTTGCCCATATGGGTGTCCCAGGCGCGCTGTACCGGGAGACGCTGGTCGACCCACTGCCACAATCCAGTTAACCAATTCATTCTTATGCCTCCTGATCCTCGCCCACGATGAGCAGGTTATCGCCCTCGTAACGGTGTGGGGGAACTTCCAGGTTTAACGGAGCGGGTACGCCTGTATACACGCGGCCAGCCATATCGAACTTGGAACCATGACAAGGGCAGAAGAAGCCGCCCTGCCAGTTTTCGCCACCGAGGTCAGCAACGCCCACTTCCGGGCGAAACAACGGTGCGCAGCCCAGATGGGTGCACAGACCGAGCAGCACCAGGAACTCTTCGCGAATGGAGCGAGTCTGATTTTGAGCGTATTCGGGCTGTTGGGGTTGCTCCGAGTTGGGGTCGCGCAGCACGTCCTCAACTTTTTCCAGCCCCGCGATGGACTCTTGTGTACGACGCACAATGTAGACCGGCTTACCCCGCCACTCGACGGTGATCATTTGCCCGGGCTCCATCTTGCCGATGTTGGCCCGAACCGGTGCCCCGGCGGCTTTTGCCTTGGCGCTGGGGTTCCAGGAACCCACAAAAGGTACCGCTGCACCCACTACGCCCACTGCCCCTACTACCGAGGTAGCAGCGGTCAGCACACGGCGGCGCGTTTTATTGACAACGTCATCGGTCATGACGATCTTCTCCCCTAACAGCTTCCGACGGCCAGTAAATCACTGAATTTCAACGATTTAGAATGATGTTATTGAGACGTAAAAAATGGCCAATCTTAAAGAAATTGCGCGCCGCTTACAAGAATAAGCTGCGCCCCGTGCCCTCGGCCAATGGGTTATACGGCGGGCGGACATAAAAAAACGCCCAGGCCAGCGAAGGGCCTGGGCGTTTTTTTGCTCGGAGGTACCGCCGCCCCACACCGTGGGGCGAGCTCCAGATTAACGCTTGGAGAACTGCGGACGCTTACGGGCTTTACGCAGACCCACTTTCTTACGCTCAACAGCGCGAGAATCGCGAGTTACGTAACCTGCTTCACGCAGAGAGCCACGCAGCGCTTCGTCGTATTCCATCAGAGCACGGGTCAGACCGTGGCGGATGGCGCCGGCCTGACCAAAGCTACCACCGCCTTTCACGGTGACTTTTACGTCGAACTTGTCAGCCATTTCCACATTTTCCAGCGGCTGACGCACGATCATGCGTGCCACTTCACGGCCAAAGTACTCGTCCAGAGGACGGTCGTTGACGGTGATGTTGCCGCTACCCTGGGCGATGAACACCCGGGCGGTGGAGGTCTTGCGGCGACCCGTACCGTAATATTGAGTAACTGCCATAATCAGCTTCCCGGTTAGATAGTCAGTTCTTGAGGCTGCTGCGCAGTGTGCGGATGCTCGTTACCTGCGTAGACCTTGAGTTTTTTGAACATGGCGCGACCCAGAGGTCCGCGGGGCAGCATGCCCTTGACGGCGTTCTGGATGGTGCGCTCGGGGGCTTTCTGGATCAGCTTTTCAAAGCTGATCGACTTGATGCCGCCGATATAACCGGTGTGATGGTAGTAAATCTTGTCGCTGGCCTTCTTACCGGTCACACGAACTTTTTCAGCGTTGATCACGACAATGTAATCACCCGTGTCCACATGAGGTGTGTACTCGGGCTTGTGCTTGCCGCGCAGACGACGGGCAATCTCTGTAGCCATACGGCCCAGAGTCTTGCCTTCGGCATCAACGACGAACCAGTCGCGAGAGACCGTTTCAGGTTTAGCACTATAAGTCTTCATGTTATTTCCTGCCTCAGGAGGTGCTTCCCACAAAAGAGCGCGAATACTATAGAAATCGTCGCCGGTTTTCAAGGGGGAAACTGATGATTTTTCCACCAACCCGGCCGCCCCGTCAGGGCTTGTGGGGCTGGGCCAGGTAGTCGCGGCTCTGCATTTCCAGCAGGCGGCTGACGGTGCGCTCGAATTCGAAGCTCAGGCGCCCCTCGTCGTAGATCTGCGTCAACGGCCGGGCGGCGGATAGTACCAGCTTGACCCGCCGATCGTAAAACTCGTCCACCAGATTGATGAAGCGCCGGGCCTGATCATCACTATTCCGTCCCAGCGCCGGCACATTGCTCACCACCACCGCATGGAACTCCCGGGCCAGCTCGATATAGTCATTTTGTGAGCGGGGCCCATCACAGAGAGCCATAAAGTCAAACCAGGCCACGTCTTCCCCCAGATAGCGGGCCCGAATCGGGCGCCCTTCCACCTCCAGCACCTGGTCGGCGCATATTTCATCCTCCGCTGGAACCAGGCTGCGGAAGCTCGCCATCAAGCTTTCGTCGGCCCTCGCATCGAGAGGACTGTGGTACAGCTCGGCCTGCTCCAACGCCCGCAACCGGTAGTCGTTCTGGCTATCGAGCTGCAACACCCGGGTGTGACGCTTGATCTGCTCAATGGCGGGCAGAAACCGGGCTCGCTGCAACCCATCCTTATAAAGGTTGTCCGGCGGGATATTGGAGGTCGCCACCAGCGTCACGCCGCGGCGGAACAGAGCCTGCATCAGAGTGCCCAAAATCATCGCATCGGTGATGTCCGAGACGAAGAACTCATCGAAGCAGATGACCCGGGCTTCCCGGGCGATCCGGTCCGCCACCTGCTCAAGGGGATTCTTATGGCCATCGAGCTGCTTGAGGTCTCCGTGCACCCGGCGCATAAAGCGGTGGAAATGGGCGCGCATTTTCTGCTCGAACGGCAGACTCTCGTAAAAATTGTCCATCAGGTAGGTTTTGCCCCGCCCGACGCCGCCCCACAGATACAACCCGGTGACCGGTGTGATCGGTGCCTTTGAAATCCGCCGCCGCAACCGTTCCCACAGTCCCGGCAACCCGGTTTTTGGAGCGCCCTGCTCGACCAGCGCTTCAAACAGCGCCTGCAACTGATCCACCACCTGCGCCTGGGCCGGGTCCCGGCTGAACCCGGGCTGCTCCAGATCACGCTGATAGCGATTGTAGGGCGTGTCGTACTTCAATTCTGGCCGGCTCATGAGTCGACACCCAGTTGCCGCTCCAGGGTGCGCGCCAGATCCGCTTTAAGCTCGGTCAACTGACCGTGAAAGAAGTGCCCGGCCTCCGGGTAGCGCAGCAAGGCATGGGGCGATTGCAGCCGGGTTTCGCTCCAGCGGATCACGCCCTCCGGCACCACCACGTCATCCCGCTCGCCCTGGGCAATACAGACGGGACACGGGAAGCGTCCATCGCGATCGTAGGTGTAGCGCTCAACCGGCGGTGCGACCAACGTCAGATGTTCGACCGATCCCACCCGATAAACCGCTCCAGCGGCCACCGCCGAGCCAAAAGAAAATCCGGCCAAAAGCACACTATCGTCCGGTCGCCGCTCCGAGAGCCAGGAGTACACCGCCAGCAGGTCATCCACCTCCCCGACCGCGTGATCGAACTCGCCCTCACTGGCCCCAACACCCCGGAAATTGAACCGCACGGTGGCAACGCCGAGGTCACGATAGGCCCTCACCAGGGTGGTGACCACCTTGTTGCTCATGGTGCCGCCGTGCTGCGGATGCGGATGGCAGACGATCGCCGCCAGCCCCCGCTCGGCGAGGGAGCCGGATTCGGAGCCGGCCTGGATGCGGGCTTCCAGCCCGCCGACGGGCCCGTCGATGGTAATTGCGGTCTCGGTTTGCGAAAATACTGTCACGATCACCTCAATGGCCTGCCCCGCCCTCTGGGCGCGGCGGTGGTTCAAACCCGAAACGGATCAAGGGAATTCCGCCCGGGTCGAATAAAAGGCCGTATAATACCGCGAGCGACCGCAGTTTTGCAGGCCACAAACCGGCTTCATACCGAGAGGAGAAATTTGTGTTTTCATTCGGAACCCTCATTATTACCGCGCTGATTTGTCTGTTGGGCGGTGGTGCCCTGGGCGCGGTACTTTACAAACTGACCGATTCGGGCTCCCGCAGCAAGGAACTCGAAGAGCGGGTTCTGCGCGCTGAAGATGAGCTCAAGCGGTACCAGCAGGATGTGTCCGAGCATTTTGCGAAGACCTCCGAGCTGGTAAACAACCTGACCCAGAGCTATCGCGACGTTTACGAGCACTTGGCAAACAGCGCACTCAAGCTGACCACTCCGGCCCTGAGCCGGCAGATTCTGGACTCGGCCAATACCCAGTTGCTGGGCTCGGAAAAAACCTACCTGAGTGAGGAGCATATCGAAGCTCCCCGGGATTGGGCTCCCAAGAACGGCAAGGGGCAGCTCAGTGAAGAGTACGGTCTGCACGACGAGGGCGAGTACGAATCGCCCTATCAGTACGGTTCTTCGGACACTTACACCGAAGAAACCCAGGATGACAAGCCAGACACCCCAACCGAGCCGCCTCGGGGAGCCATCTGATTTCCCGCTCATGTCACCGTGGTTACACCTACCGGCGGGCATGTCCCGCTGGTCCTTTATCTTCCAACACCGGAGACTGTAGATGAGCGCACGAGGTCTGCTTCAGTCCCTCGGCTGGCCCGTCGCCACCGGACTGCTCATTGCACTACTGACGCTGCTCGCGTTCCCCGAGCTTCGGGGGCCGAACGGTGCGCCCGACCCGACGCGCCCGGCCATCACGTCCTACGCGGACGCCGTCGATCGGGCCGCCCCCGCGGTGGTCAGCATTTACACCCGTAAAATTCAGGAACAGCAGCGCCACCCCTTGGCGGACCATCCTTTTTATCGCCGCTTCTTTCCTGAGCGCCCGCAGCAGCAACGCGCGCAATCCGCGCTGGGCTCCGGCGTCATTGTCGACCCCCGCGGCTACCTGCTGACCAATGAGCATGTGATCAACGGCGCCGACGAGATTCAGGTTCTACTGTATGACGGCCGCGAAACCCGCGCCCGATTGGTCGGCACAGACCCAGAGAGCGATCTGGCGGTACTGAAGATTGACCTGGAAGACCTCACCGTCATCGATGTTCCCGAGCCTACCCAGGCGCGCGTAGGGGATATTGTGCTCGCCATTGGCAATCCCTTTGGTGTGGGCCAGACCGTCACCCAGGGTATTCTGAGTGCCACCGGCCGCTACAACCTGAACCTCAGCGAGTACGAGAACTTCCTCCAGACCGATGCCGCGGTGAATGTGGGCAACTCCGGCGGAGCCCTGGTGGACATCCATGGACAGCTCCTGGGCATCAACACCGCCATTCTCGGCGAGGGCAACACTTCCGTGGGAGTCAGCTTCGCCATTCCGGCGGACTCCGCCATGCGGGCACTGCGCGAGATCATCGAGCATGGCCGGGTGGTGCGCGGCTGGCTCGGCCTGGAGGTTCGCCCCCTGAGCCAGGATCAGGCCAGCGCCCTCGCCATGAACTCGACCCAGGGCGTGGTGGTCACCGCCGTGTACAGCGGCAGCCCGGCCGAACAGGCGGGCCTGACGCCGGGCGACATTCTGACCCACATTGACGACGAGTCCGTTGGCAACGGTCGGCGCGGCATGAACCAGATCGCCGCCACCGCCCCGGGCAGCGAGGTGACCCTGCGCATTCTGCGCAACGGCGAGCCGATTGAGCTGGAAACGGTCATCGGTGAGCGTCCCCTGCCGGCCAGCACCTGAGCACCCCGGCCGGGACAGCCCCTCACGCCACAAAAAAGGCCGACCCCGATACCGGGTGTCGGCCTTTTTTGTGGACGCTGAATCGGCTATACCTTGATTCGGTACTCCGCCGAGCGAGCATGCGCTTCCAGCGCTTCACCGCGCGCCAATACCGAGGCGGTTTTGGCCAGCTCCGAGGCACCTTCAGCTGAACAGTGAATGATGGAGCTGCGCTTCTGGAAATCATACACCCCCAGGGGTGAGGAAAACCGCGCAGTGCCCGAGGTCGGCAGAACGTGGTTCGGACCTGCGCAGTAATCGCCCAGTGCCTCCGGCGTATAACGACCCATGAAAATGGCGCCAGCATGGGCCACCTTGGGCAACAGGGCATCCGGATCGGCCACGGACAGCTCCAGGTGCTCCGGAGCAATCCGGTTGCTGACTGCCAGCGCCTGGTCCATATCCTGCACCAGAATCAGCGCACCGCGATTGGCCAACGAGGTCCGGGCAATCGCCTCCCGGCTCAAGGTCGGCAACAGACGCTCCATGGCCGCCTCTACCCGATCGAGAAACGCCGCATCCGGGCTCACCAGTATCGACTGGGCCTGCTCATCGTGCTCAGCCTGGCTGAACAGATCCATAGCGATCCAGTCCGGATCCGTCTGGCCATCGCAGATCACCAGAATCTCCGAGGGACCGGCGATCATGTCAATATCCACCATTCCGAACACGGCGCGCTTGGCGGTGGCAACATAAATGTTTCCCGGCCCGACAATCTTGTCCACTTTCGGCAGGCTCTCTGTGCCGTAAGCCAAGGCCGCCACCGCCTGAGCACCACCCACCGTCACCACCTTGTCCACGCCGGCCACCGCCGCTGCCGCAAGCACCATGGCATTGAGTTCGCCACCCGGGGCCGGCACGACCATCACCAGCTCCGCCACGCCGGCGACTTTGGCCGGAATCGCATTCATCAGGACCGATGAGGGATAAGAAGCCTTGCCACCGGGCACATAGAGCCCGACCCGCGCCATGGGTGTCACCTTCTGCCCCAGCCGGGTCCCATCCTCCTCGGTGTAATCCCAGGACGGTTGCCGCTGATGCTCGTGGTAACGCCGAATCCGCTCCGCCGCTACTTCCAGCGCCTGGCGCTGCTCGGCGGGCAGTGACTCAAGCGCTTCATGCAACTTGCTCTCAGGCACAATCAGATCCGCCAGCGAGCTGACCTCACGACGATCCAGGCGGTTGGTGTACTCCACCAACGCCGCATCACCGCGTGTCTTGACGGCCTGAAGAATCTCGTCCACCACCTCGGCGACCCCGGCATCGGACACACTGTCCCAGGCCAGCAGGGCATCGAGACGCGCACTGAAATCCGCAGTGGAGGCATCCAGGCGAGCGATCAGAGGTTGCTTGTCAGTCATGGAAAAATCTCGTCATTACGGCCAGAGCCGGTCTACACGTCAGGCCGGACGCTTGGCGTCAACGGCTTCACCAATGGCGTCAATCACGGATTGAATCAGCACATGCTTCATCTTCATGGACGCCTTGTTTACGATCAGCCGCGAGCTGATATCGGCGATGTGCTCCCGGGGCTCCAGCCCATTGGCAAGCAGCGTATTGCCGGTATCGACGATATCCACAATTTCGTCCGCCAGATGCATGATCGGCGCCAGCTCCATCGCACCGTACAGCTTGATGATGTCGGTCTGCCGACCACAACTGGCGTAGTATTGTTTGGCCACATTCACATACTTGGTGGCCACCCGCAGACGGCCCTGGCTCGGCGGCGCGCCTTTGATGGCCGCGGTCATCAGACGACACCGGGCAATGTCCAGATCCAGTGGCTCATAAAGGCCTTCGGCGCCATTTTCCATCAGGGTATCCTTTCCGGAAATCCCCATGTCGGCGGCCCCGAACTGCACGTAGGTGGGCACATCCGCACCGCGCAACACCAGCAGGCGCACGTCGGGCCGGGTGGTCTCAAACACCAGCTTGCGGCTCTTGTCGATGTCTTCCGCCGGTTCGATACCGGCCGCAGCCAACAGCGGCAGAGTTTCTTTCAGAATACGGCCCTTGGTCAGGGCAATGGTCAATGTCTGGGTCATGGGTCTCATCTGGAGGTCAGGGGACGCGGCCGGTCGCCCGCTCACGCGCGGCGTTCCGGCCTCTGTGCTCGGTCCGTCAGTTTGGAACCCGACGAATGTTCGCGCCCAACATTTGCAGTTTTTCTTCAATACACTCGTAACCACGATCAATATGGTAAATGCGGTCCACCAGCGTGGTGCCATCCGCTACCAGACCGGCGATCACCAGACTGGCCGAGGCCCGCAGGTCCGTTGCCATCACGGGGGCACCTTTGAGCCGGTCCACGCCCTGGATCAGAGCGGTGTTGCCCTCAAGGGTGATCTTTGCGCCCATCCGGTTCAGTTCGTGCACCTGAATCAGGCGGTTCTCAAAGATGGTTTCGGTCACCGAGCTGGCGCCCTCTGCCACCGCGTTCATCGCGGTAAACTGGGCCTGCATGTCCGTGGGAAAGGCCGGATAGGGCGCCGTGCGCAAGCTGACGCCCCGGGGCCGCTTACCTTTCATGTCCAGCTCTATCCAGGTATCCCCGATGGTGATTTCCGCTCCGGCCTCTTCCAGCTTGAGCAGCACCGCCTCGAGAATATCGGCCCGGGTGTCTTTCAGGCGCACCCGACCACGGGTCGCCGCCGCGGCCACCAGGTAAGTGCCGGTTTCAATCCGGTCCGGCATCACACTGTAGGTACACGAGTGCAGACGCTCGACGCCGTGAACCGTGAGCGTCTGGGTGCCAATGCCTTCGATCCGGGCGCCCATGGCTTCCAGACAATAGGCCAGATCCACCACTTCGGGCTCCCGGGCGGCATTTTCCAGCACCGTGGTGCCTTCGGCCAATACTGCCGCCATCAACAGGTTTTCGGTGCCGCCGACGGTCACCGTGTCCATCAGGATGTGCGCCCCTTTCAGGCGGCCCTTGCTACGGGCACGAATGTAACCTTCGTCCACATCAATTTCCGCCCCCATGGCCTCCAGGCCACGCAGGTGAATATCCACCGGACGACTGCCAATGGCGCACCCCCCGGGAAACGACACGTTGGCCTCTCCGAAGCGGGCCAACAGCGGGCCCAACACCAGGATCGAGGCACGCATGGTTTTCACCAGCTCGTAAGGGGCGGTGAGATCATTGATGCTGGTGGGGTCGACCTCGACGCACATTTTCTCGTCGATGGTGACGCCCACCCCCATGCAGCGCAGCAGCGCCAGCATGGTGGTAATGTCATTCAGATGCGGCATGTTGCACACATGCACCGGACCATCGGCCAGCAGCGTCGCCGCCAGAATCGGCAGGGCCGAGTTTTTCGAGCCGGAAATCCGAATCTCGCCATTGAGCGGCGGCCCGCTTTGAATTTGCAATTTATCCATAGAAAATCACTTGTCGGTCATCGCGCGCTCGCGATGCAATTACTGCTGTTGCTGCCACTGTTCCGGCGTGAAGGTTTTCATGTGCACTGCGTGGATGGTGCCCTGGGCAATGCTGTCGGTCAGCGCCGAGTACACCAGCTGCTGTTTCTTGACCGGCGTCATGCCCTCGAACGCGGAGCTGACGACAACGAGATTGATATGGCTGCCATCAATTCCCACCTGCACGGTGCTATCGGGAACTTTGGCTTCTACCAGTGCTTTGATCTGTTCGGGTTGCATAGACTATCCAGTAATTGACTACCTGGGCCAGACGTTTACTGCCCAGGCCAGAGGTCTGCGGGCCAGAGGTTTATGGGCCAAAGCGGAATCTTACCTGAATGCGTCGTTCACCGCATCCCGAAAGCCGTCCGCCAACCCCAGAAACAACCATTCCGCCAACCCCAGAAACAACAATGCCGCCGCCCGTGAGGCGACGGCATGAGAGTGGGTGCCGAGACGGCGTTTACATCTCATCCAGCCAGTTGTCGATCACCTTGTCCAGGTCACCGTTATACTTTTTGGCGGCCTGGCCGAACTGGCTGCGGAACGAGCGCCCAAGGTTCACGCCGTCCAGCACCAGATTGATCAGCTTCCACTCGCCGGAGCGGTTTTTGGCCATGGTGTAAGACAGACGATAGGTGGAGCCATCGTGCTTCACTTCCTGATCAACACTGACCCGACGCTTGTCTTCCACATCTTCGGAAGGCGGGCGGATGCTGATTTCGCTATCCACGTAGTTGGCAATCCCCTTGGCATAGGTGGTCACCAGGCCCCGCTTGAACACCTGAACAAAGGTTTCCACCTGCTCATCGCTGGCATCGGAGCGGTGCGATCCCATGACCGCCTTGGCAATGAATTCGAAATCCACCACGGGCTCCAGAATGCCCTGGATTTCGTCGTAGTACTGCTCAGCGTTGTCACTGCCACCGTTGTACTTCTGCACCACATCGAACAGGACTTCGGTCACCTCCTCAATCAGCTCGTGAGGCGTTTCCTGCTTGGGATCTACCGGCTCTGCGGCCCAAACGTTTGCCGCCAACAGCCAGGAGGCCATCAGGGCTACGACCGAACGGAAAGTGATGCTTGCAATGTTGGGTTGGGTCATAGGGGGTTCCTTACAGATTCCAGCTTCCGGGTGATGGGCCTTCCAGCCCGGGAGCCCGGACCATGCCGGGCTGCGCCATAAAGGCTATATCATAACATTGACTCGGCCTCGCTACCTACGCTCTGACCGTAAAAGAATGTTAGTGTTCCCTCTCGAACCCTACGCCACAAACCACGAGATTGATCAATGACAACCTGGGGTTGGTCCGTTATGGCTCTGCTGGCCGGTTTCGTCGGCCTGATCTGGAGCGCTGATCGCTTTGTCGAAGGCAGCGCCGCCCTCGCCCGCCGCCTGGGCGTGTCGAAACTCGTCATCGGTCTGACCATTGTCGCCTTTGGCACCTCGGCACCCGAAATCATGGTCTCGTTAAGCGCCTCACTGCGCGAAGCGGGAGAATTGGCTGTGGGCAACGCGCTCGGCTCCAACCTGGCCAATATGGGACTGGTACTGGCCATCACGGCATTGTTGGTCGCCCTGCCCATCCAGCATCACCTGCTGACCCGGGAGCTGCCCGCTCTACTGATCATCACCCTGCTGGCCGGTTATACCCTCTATGACGGCCAACTGACACGCCCCGAGGGCGTTCTGTTGGTGGCGGCGCTGACCATCACGTTAGGGGCTCTGGCCTTGACCCGTCGCGCCCACCCGGAAGAGGTGGACGACGAGATCCCGAATTACACCGGTATGGCGGCAACCCTCTGGTTTCTGATCGGGTTGATTGCCCTGGTGATCAGCGCCGAACTTCTGGTCTGGGGCGCGCAGAACCTGGCCCTGGCTGCTGGCGTCTCGCCGCTGGTGGTGGGGCTGACCGTCATCGCCGTGGGCACCAGCCTGCCCGAGCTGGCTGCGTCGGTCGGCAGCGCCCTGAAAGGCCACCAGGATATGGCGCTGGGCAATATCATCGGCTCCAACCTGTTCAACCTGCTGGCGGTCATGGCCTTACCGGGCCTGATTCAGGAGCCGGTCATGGACCGGCAGGTGTTCCACCGGGATTATCTGGCCATGGCCGCAATGACGTTCACCCTGGCGATAGCCATCGGCGTGGATTACCGCTTGCGCCGCAACGCTCACACAGGTTCGGGGGAGGCTCGCGGGCACTTGGGTCGGCTCATTGCCTTGGTGCTACTGGCGGCCTATATCGGTTATTACGTTTGGCTGTTCAACACTCTGTAGTCCGGCATTCGTCATCCCCGGTCCAAGGCCGTATAATGAGCCGCTTTACCATGCCGAGTATTTGCACCGTCCATGACTGACTTCGACTTTATCCACTCCGGACAGCGCACCATCGATATTGAACAGCAGGCCGTGGCGGCCTTGCGCGAGCGAATCGATGCCCGTTTTACCCGGGCCTGCGAGCTGATGCTTGGGGTCTCCGGACGGGTGATTGTCACCGGCATGGGCAAATCCGGGCACATTGCCAAAAAAATTGCGGCCACGCTGGCCAGCACCGGCACCCCCGCCTTCTTTGTCCACCCCGGTGAGGCGAGCCACGGCGACCTGGGCATGATCACCCGGGAAGACGCGGTCATCGCCATCTCCTACTCCGGCAACTCCGATGAAATCATCACCCTGCTTCCGCTGCTCAAGCGCCTCGGGGTGCCCATCATCAGCATGACCGGCAACCCCCGTTCACCGCTGGCCGAAGAAGCGGCCGTCGACCTGGACATCAGTGTCACCACCGAGGCCTGTCCGCTGGCACTGGCACCGACGGCAAGTACTACCGCGACCCTGGTCATCGGCGATGCCCTGGCCATTGCCCTGCTGGAGGCCCGCGGTTTTACCGCCGAGGACTTCGCCTTCTCCCACCCCGGAGGCACGCTTGGGCGCAAGCTGCTGTTGCGCGCCGAAGACATCATGCACCGCGGCGCGGCCATTCCACGGGTGAGCGTTCACACCAGTCTGTCCCAGGCATTGCTGGAGATGACCCGCAAGGGCTTCGGCATGACCACCATTGTGGATGAGCATGACCAACTGCTGGGCATTTACACCGACGGCGACCTGCGCCGCAGCATCGACCGGGGCGCCGACCTCAAGGATGCCGAAATCGGCCAACTGATGAACGCCAACCCCAAAACCATCGACGCCCACACGCTGGCGGCCGAGGCGCTAAAAATCATGGAAGACAAAAAAATTACCGCCCTGATTGTTCTCGACGAACAAAGACGGCCCCAGGGGGTCGTACATATGCACGATATTCTTCGCGCGGGCATCATCTGATGCCTGAATTCCAAACCTCAAAACCTGCGTACCGCTTCCAATGACCGACCCGAAGGCCCCACACAAAGATTTTGCGCAACGCGCTCAGGCCATTTCACTGCTGTTGCTGGACGTGGACGGCGTGCTCACCGACGGCAACCTCTACTTCACCGAAACCGGCGACGAACTCAAAGCGTTCTGCACCCTGGACGGCCTCGGCATCAAACTGCTGCGGCGCAGCGGCATAGAGGTGGGCATTATCAGCGGCCGCAAAACCGACCTCGTGGCCCGACGCGCACGCAGTCTGGGGTTGGACCTGGTCATTCAGGGACGCGAGGACAAATGGGACGCCCTGAGCGAATGGCGCGAACAACACCCCGTATCCCTGAACCAGATTGCGTTCATGGGCGATGACTGGCCGGACCTCACCATCATGACCCGGGTCGGCCTGGCCCTGACCGTGGCCAATGCCCATCCGGCGGTCGCCGAGCGCTCCCACTGGCAGAGCGAGCTCCGGGGCGGCCAGGGTGCCGTCCGGGCCGCCTGCGATGCCCTGTTGAAAGCCCGGGGCGACTACGAGCGGCTATTGGCCGACTACCTCGCCCCCGACCAGGAGGCACGCTGATATGTGGAAACACCCACTGACCTGGATTGGCCTGTTTCTGCTGATCGCTCTGGTGGCGGTGTGGGACTACTCACCGGAAGACCTGCTGCGCGCACCCCCTGAGGCGCAAACGCGCTTTCCCCAGGCGTTCATGGTGGCTTCCGAAACCCGGCGCTATGACCCGGAAGGCCAGCTGCAATACCGGATGCTGAGCGAGCGGGCCGATCACTTCCAACACCTGCCCAATCGCTCGAGCCCCAAGGACTACTCGCTGATTCAGGCACCCGATGTAACTGTGTTCGGCGAGGATACCCCGCCCTGGCAACTGACCGCCCGGCTCGGCCGCAGCGACGCGACGGGCGAGACTCTGGTGTTCACCGGCGAGGTCCGGGCCTGGCAGCAGAGCGCCAATGGGGCGATGGAAATCACCACCCCCGAACTCCAGGTAGAGCCCAACCGGCAATTCGCGCAGACCGACAAAGCTGTTACCATGCGCTCCCCTCAGGGCCGACACGACGCCGTTGGTATGCGCGCCGACCTGGCCGAAGATCAAATTGAATTACTATCGGAGGTGCGCGGCACCTATGAACCACCCCAAGGGAACTGACATCGTCCGGCGCGCGCGCCACCTTGCGCTGTTCGCGCTACTGGGTGCCCTGCTGGCCCCCGGCGCCGCCGCCCTGCCCGATGACCAGCAACAGCCGATTTACATCGAGTCCGACCGCGCCGAGCGGGACGGGCAGAAAGGCATCATGCGGTATGAAGGCGATGTGCGCCTGCGCCAGGGCAGCCTGAACATTCGCGCCGAAAGCCTGGTGGTACACACCGACACCAACCGGCAAGTGGAGCGGGTGGTGGCCGAAGGCACCCCGGCCCACTTTGAGCAGCAACCCGATGTGGACGATCAGCCCGTTGCCGCCCAGGCCAACACCATCCGCTACGACGTGGCCAGCGAGCGCCTGGAGCTGCTGACCAACGCCCGGATCGTACAGGGCGACGCCACCATGAGCGGCAATCGGATCGATTACGACATGGCCAGTGAAATCCTCAAGGCCGAGGGCGATACGGAATCCGATAGCCCGCGTATCGAAATGGTATTGCCACCGCAAAGCGACCGCGCTGAACAGGACTGACTCATGCCCAGCTTGCACGCCCTGAACCTGGCCAAAAGTTACAAAACCCGCAAAGTGGTGCTCGATGTCTCCCTGTCGGTATCTACCGGACAGATCGTGGGGCTGCTCGGTCCCAACGGGGCGGGCAAAACCACCTGCTTTTACATGATCGCCGGCCTGATTGGCGCCGACAACGGCCGGGTACTGATCGACCAGCAGGACATCACCCACCTGCCCATTCACGGGCGGGCGCGCGCCGGCATCGGTTATCTGCCCCAGGAAGCCTCGGTGTTCCGCAAACTCACGGTCTCCGACAACATCATGGCGATCCTGGAAACCCGCAAGGAGCTGAACCGCAAACAGCGCCTGGCCAAGCTCGACGCCCTGCTGCGAGAATTCCACATCACCCACATCAAGGACAGCCTGGGCATGTCACTGTCCGGGGGCGAACGTCGCCGGGTGGAAATCGCCAGAGCCCTGGCCACCGAACCCCAGTTCATTCTGCTGGATGAGCCTTTCGCCGGCGTGGATCCGATCTCCGTCTCGGACATCAAACAGATTGTCCGGCATCTGAAAGAGCGCGGCATCGGCGTGTTGATCACCGATCACAACGTACGGGAGACACTGGATATCTGCGAAAAAGCCTACATTGTCAGCGAAGGCCACATTATCGCCGAGGGTACCGCCGCCGATGTACTGGCCAATGAGCGGGTCCGGGAAGTTTACCTGGGCGAACACTTCCATCTCTAGCTCGGGACCACCTTTAACGCAGCGGGTTTAACCGGCCCGTTCGGCTCTTGACAAATCCTGTTTCTTGCGCCTTGGGCACAAAGATTGCTTATCCTTGTTGCCAGTGGCCTTCCGTCTGACTAAACTCTGGGTAATTCGACACATTTCGTTTCGACCGGGGTCCCAGCAGCATACCCATGAAACAATCCCTACAGCTCAAACTCGGCCAACAGCTGACCATGACACCTCAGTTGCAGCAGGCGATTCGCCTGTTGCAACTGTCCACCCTGGACCTCCAGCAGGAAATCCAGGAGGCGCTCGACTCCAACCCCATGCTGGAGGTGGAGGAGACCCATGACAGCCCCGAGGAAAAAAGTAACGACGACCGGGAATCCGACGCCCGCAACGGCAAAGACACCCGGGACGGCGAGAGCCAACCCAGCGCGGACAGTGATGGCGCCGATCTCGGCCAGACCGACAGTGACTGGAACGATGAAATCCCCAACGACCTGCCCGTCGACACCAGTTGGGACGATGTGTACCAGTCCACTCCCGCCGCCTCCAGCCCCTACGAGGGCGATGAAAACAGCGATTATGACAGCCGACGGGGCACCACCGACTCGCTCTACGATCACCTGATGTGGCAACTGAACCTGACCCCCATGTCCGACCGGGACCGGATCATTGCCATGACGCTGATCGACGCCGTCGAACCCAGCGGCATGCTCTCCATCTCGCTGGACGAAATTTTCGAGGGTCTGCAAAACGACTGGGAAGAGCTCGAGTACGATGAAATTGTCGCGGTCCAGCACCGCGTTCAGCAGTTTGACCCCTGCGGCGTCGCCAGCCAGAACCTGTCCGAATGCCTGCTCGTCCAATTGCAGCAGCTGCCGGCGGATACGCCGCTGTTGGAAGCGGCCAAGACCATTGTCCGCCAGTACCTGCCGCAGCTGGCCAGTCGCGACTACCGTCAGTTGATGCGTCGCACCCGGCTGAAAGAGCACGAGCTGCGCGACGCGATTGTCCTGATCCAGAGCCTCAATCCGCGCCCCGGTGACCAGATTGCCAGCGGTGACGTGGAGTATGTGGTACCGGACGTCTTTGTCGAGAAACGCGAAGGCCGTTGGATGGTCGAGCTCAACCCCGACATTGCACCGCGCCTGCGGATCAACCCGGGCTATGCCTCCATGGTAAAGCGGGCCGACTCCAGCACCGACAACACCTTCCTCAAAGACAACCTGCAGGAAGCCCGCTGGTTTCTGAAAAGCCTGCAAAGCCGCAACGAAACCCTGCTCAAGGTAGCCACCTGCATCGTCGAGAAGCAGCGCGGCTTTCTGGATCATGGCGCCGAGGCCATGCGCCCCTTGGTCCTGCACGACATCGCCGAACTGGTGGATATGCATGAATCGACCATCTCCCGGGTGACCACACAGAAATACATGCACACCCCCCAGGGTATCTTCGAGCTCAAATACTTTTTCTCGAGCCATGTCAGCACGGAATCCGGCGGCGAGTGCTCTTCCACCGCAATCCGGGCTATCATTAAGAAGCTGGTGGCCTCCGAGTCACCCCAGAAGCCACTGAGTGACAGTAAGATTACCGCGCTGCTGGCCGAACAGGGCATCAAGGTAGCCCGGCGAACCATTGCCAAATACCGGGAGTCGCTGGGCATTCCCCCATCGAACGAACGAAAAACCCTGGGGCCGGCCTGAGGCCCCGGAGGAAGGTGACGCCGCGTGGCTGGCACTGCTATGCTAGGCGGCAGGAGACCAGACGCCAGCATTTGCAGGATGGGCCCGGCTGTCGACCCGGACGTTGAAGCAGTCGGTTGCGGGTCCGTAACCATCACGTGATCGCCACGCCAAAGAGGATGTTGCTATGCAAATCAATATCAGCGGCCACCACCTGGATCTGACTGACGCTTTGAAAGACTATGTCTCCAACAAGCTTGAACGCCTGACCCACCACCACGACAAAATCACCAGCACCGACGTCATACTGTCGGTGGAAAAGCTGGAACAGAAGGCCGAGGCACGCGTTCACGTCAGCGGGAAAGACCTGTTCGCCGACGCCGTCGATCAGGATATGTACGCCGCTATTGACCAGTTGACTGACAAACTGGACCGGCAACTCATCAAACATAAAGAGAAGCTACGAAGCCATCGTTGAACCTATGGATATCAAAACCATCATCACTCCGGGCCGCACACTGTGCGGCATTGAGGGCGTCAGCAAAAAGCGGGCGCTGGAAATTCTGGCCAACACCATTGCCGAGGACGTACCGACGATTGACGCCGACGACCTGTTTCGGCGCCTGATCGGCCGGGAGCGTCTGGGGTCGACCGGCATCGGCCACGGCATCGCCATTCCCCACTGCCGGGTGAGCAACTGTGAGGGCACCATCGGTGCCCTCATTACGCTCAAAGAACCCATCGATTTCGACGCCATCGACGGTGAGCCGGTGGATGTGCTGTTTGCCATGCTGGTACCGGAAAACGCGCACAGCGAGCACCTGCAGACCCTGGCCTCGCTGGCCAGCATGCTCAATGACGCCGAGTTCCGGGCTCGCCTGCGGGCCGCCGACAGCAATGAGTCGCTCTACGATGTGGCCATTGGAGAGCCGGCCGCGAGCTGAACCGCAGCCCCAAACCCCGATCGCCATCCGCACCGATTACCAGGACAGTCTGCCCCATGCACTTGATCATTGTCAGTGGCCTCTCCGGCTCCGGAAAAAGTACGGCGCTGCACGTACTCGAAGACGTCGGCTATAACTGCATCGACAACCTGCCGGTGAGCCTGTTGCCCGCACTGGTCGCCCAAATCCAGATTCACCGGGACAGCGACGACCAGAACTTCGCCATCGGTATCGATGTGCGCAACGCCTGGCAGGACCTGAACATCTTTCCGGACATGATCAAAACCCTGAAAGATGCCCATATCCCGATTTACGTCCTGTTCCTGGACACCGGTGTCCCCGTGCTCATGCAGCGCTTCAGCGAAACCCGCCGCAAGCACCCATTGAGTGATCGGGATACCAACCTGCAGGAATCGATTCGCGAGGAGCAACACCTGCTGGAGCCGATCCGGGACACCGCAGACCAGGTACTGGACACCAGCCATCTCAACCTGCACGAACTGCGCGACCTGGTCAAAGACCGGGTGGTGGGCTCCCAGGAGACCACCATGGCCATCCAGTTCGAGTCCTTCGGCTTCAAACACGGCGTTCCGGTGAATGCCGATCTGGTGTTCGATGCCCGCTGCCTGCCTAACCCCCACTGGAAGCCCAACCTGCGGCCGTTGACCGGAAAGGACGCTGAGGTGGCGGCCTTTCTCGAGGGCGAGGAAAAAGTGCAGGCCATGTACCAGGATATCGAGGACTACCTGACCCGCTGGCTGCCCCACTACCAGGCCAACAGCCGCAGCTATATCACCATCGCCATCGGCTGCACCGGCGGGCAGCACCGCTCGGTCTACCTGGCCGAACGGCTGCAGAAGCATTTTGCCCAACAATACGATAACGTTCTGGTTCGTCACCGGGAACTCAACACTGCGGACAGACACTGACCCCATGCCGTCATCCATCATCACGTTGATCAATCAAAAAGGCCTGCATGCCCGGGCCGCCGCCAAGCTGGCCACGACCGCCGGTCAGTTTGATTGTGACGTGCGTGTCCGGTGCGACGGCAGCGACACTTGGGTTGACGGCAAAAGCGTCATGTCCCTGATGCTTCTGGCGGCGGCCTGCGGCACCGACCTGGAGCTGACGGCCGACGGCCACGACGCAGATAACGCATTGGACGCCCTATGCGCCCTGATCAATGACCGATTTGACGAAGGCGAGTAGCTCAGGAGCCCCATGACTGAGCGTATGAAACGGAGAGCAAGGACCATGAAACATTTCAGCCAGACCCTCACCATCGCACTGATGGCCCTCACCGCCACCCTGCTGTCAGCTTGCGGCAGCGACAGCGCTGGCGGCGGCCGTCTTGACCTGCGCGCACCCATTGATGGCACACCGACAGGCGACCTCACCCTCAGCCCGGCGCGGGCCGACAGCGAGTACGCCTCCGTCCTGGCCGATTGCGCACGCCCATTCAATCGCGGTGGCGACAATGAGTTCGACGCCTGCCGTCTCGGGCAGCTACCCCTGCTGGGCCAGGAGCACGATCAGGTCACCGTCGATGATGTACTCGAACGCACCCTGGTCAGTCACGACTGGATGGCCAACCGCTTTGAGCAGGCCCTGACCGCCTTGCCGGACGACCTGCTGCAATTGTTCAGCGGCGTGACTGCGGTGGTGATTGGCGCCGACATTCGCCCCTCCTATTACTGGCTGGCCACCGGGTCCATATACCTTGACCCCGCCTATCTCTGGCTGACCATTGAGGAGCGCGATACCATCTCCCGGGAACCCGACTTCCGCAGCGGTTTTGATCGGGAGCTGAACTTTGAAAGCCTGGCCCGCTTTGTCAAAGGCGGCGACTACGCCTGGAGCAGCGCGCCCCTGAGCGGCCCCGGTGACGACCGGACCCTCGAACAGATTCTCGCGCCCATGTCGGCGCTGCTGTTTCACGAACTGGCACACGCCAACGATTACATTCCCCCCGCTGAGCACGCCAATCTCAACAGTGAGTGGACCGTGGCCGAGGCGGCCATTCAGCTCGAATCCGACAGCGTGTCGGCTACCCTCGCGGGCACTTATCCACTCAGCTCGACACTGATGATGGACCTGGCCGAAGTGAGCTTTCAGGGCCGGGATGCTACCGAGGCGGAGAAACAACTGACACCCCGGGAGGTCGGCCTGGAGTTCGCAGGCGATATCGCCACGGATGCTTACGCCTACGTCAGCAGTGGGGAGCGGGAACTGTTTTTTGAAGATACCGCCATGCTGTTCGAGGAGGCGATGATGCAACACTATTTTGGCATCACGCGCGAGGTGGCCTTTACCGACCGGCCCGAGGGCGACGAGGTTTTCTGCGATGATTACATTGTCCGCTGGGGCGAACGCGGCCGGGCTGGCAACGAACAGATTCGGCCCCGCCTGGCGCTGATCCTGCCCCTGTTGCTGGACCACAGTGACACCGAGCCCTATCTGGCGTCGCTGCCGGAATCCGAACCGATGACCAACAACCTGGGTTGGTGCGCGAACCTGAGCCCAAGTGCCATGGGCCTGCACACCGAGCGCGACGGCCAGTGGCGCGAGCCTCTTCCGGTACAGGACCAGCGCCATGGCCCCGGCCATCCGCACTCTTCTTTTCACTAGAGCACATCGCTCAGTACAGGCTTTGATGTTATGACCGACCGCAAATTTTTCGATGACGACAGCGAACAGGATGATGACTTCGTCAGTAAAACCCAGCGCAAGAAAGAAATGCACGCGCTGCAGGAGCTGGGTAAACAGCTCGTCGAGCTCAACGACGAGCAACTGGCCCGTATGCCCCTGGAGCCCAAGCTCGAGGCCGCGGTGGTCGAAATGCGTCGCATCCGGCACCGCGAGGCGCGGCGCCGGCAACTACAGTTTATCGGCCGGTTGATGCGCGACGCGGATCAGGACGGCATCCAGGCGGCACTGGATCAGTTCAACCACCAGAGCCGGGCCAGCATTCAGATTCATCACCAGGCCGAGCAGTGGCGCGACCGCTTACTGACCGAGCCGGACGCGCTGCAGGAATTCATCGATCAACACCCCGGCGTGGATATCCAACACCTGCGCCAACTGCTGCGCCAGGCGCAGAAAGAAGCCAGCCAGAACAAGGCACCGAGCAGCGCCCGCAAACTGTTCAAGGAAATTCGGGACACGCTGTCCGAGGCCGCGCTGAACGGCTGAGCCCACCGTTCAACGCCCGCTCCTACCAGGGCAGATCGCTACCGTCCCAGTGTACAAAGCGCCCGGTGTCCTCGGGCGTCAACGCCTGAATCACCGACCACAACCGCTCGGCGGTCAGCTCGGGGCTGAACAGCTTGTCAGGCCCCAGAGAGCTGGTGAAGGGTTTGGACAGGGGCGTATCGGTGGTACCGGGGTGCAACGCGATCAGACTCAGCTTGCGGTGCGACCGGGCCAACTCCACCGAGGCGGTTTTCACCAGCATGTTGAGCGCCGCCTTGGAAGCGCGATAGCCGTACCAGCCGCCCAACCGGTTGTCGCTGATGCCGGCAATTTTGGCGCTCAACATGACCGCCTTGCTCGGCTCCGAGCGGGGCATCAGCGGAATGAAATACTTCATGATCAGCGCGGGCACGATACTGTTGACTGCGAAATACTCGGTCAGTTGAGCGCTGTTGAGCTCGGCCAGCTTCTTTTCCGGGTAGCGGTGCTCCCCCTTCGCCGTGCCATGCAACACCCCCACCGCACAGAACAGTGCGGTCACAGGCCCACCGTTTTCTTTGATCTGTTCAGCCAGCTCCGCCAGCGCCGCTTCACTGTAGTCACAGGTAAAGTGCTGAACCCCTGCGGGCAGTTGGGCGGGCGCCTGTCGGCTGACGGCAAGCACCTGATACTCGCTCAGCAAATGCGGCATCAGGGCTTGGGCGATGGCGCTGTTGGCGCCGAATACTAGGGCATAGGGTTTCATGGGGACTCCTCGGTCGTCTCCCTCTGAAGTACGACCGGGAGCCTCGCCGGGATCAGGCTTGGGCGTGGGGAACCGAGAATTCGAACCAGTCGTGGAATACCCGATCGACCCCGAAGTCTTTGAGTTGCTGCTCGTTGGCGTGAGGACGATAGGCCCATACAGTGGCACCGGCGCCGGTGGCGGCGGTCAGGCCCGGTACGCTGTCTTCGATGACGAGGCAGCGGGTGATGTCGACCCCGAGGTGTTCAGCCGCTTTCCGGTAGATGGCGGGGTCGGGTTTGGCAACATCGAATTTCTGGCAGTCGATGCGCCGCTCGACCGGAAAGAAGTCTTCGAGGCCGGTGACTTTGAGTTTGAGTTGCAGCTCGAAGGTGCGCGAATTGGTGACGACGGCGAAGGGGTGTTCGAGCCGTTCGAGGGCGTCTTTGATACCGGGCATGGTTTCGAGCTGGGTGCGCATGAGTTGCTCGGAGTGTTCGCGGTTTTGGTCGAGGAAGCGTTGCATGTCGGGGATGGGTTTGCCGAGGCGTTGTTCGACCATTTTGACGCAGTCGGGCCAGCTGTGGCCGGTGAATTCCTGATGAACCTGGGCTTCGGTGTAGTTCATGCCCAGGCTTTGAATCGAGCGATGCAAGGCGCGGGTGGACAGGACTTCGGAGTCGACCAGGACGCCGTCACAATCGAATAGTACTGCTTCAAACAAAATGATTTCCTCGGTTTAATGCGAAAACAATCTCGAACCTGATTTTTTTCAGAAGCGGAACGTCCGGTCCGCTTTGGGGTGCCCTGTTCCCAGACACGCCGTAAATACATCCCTGTAGGCTCGCATCGCGGGTCCCCCGCTCCACGGTCTGGGAACAGGGCACCCCAAATCGGCCCTCAGTACTTCGTAAGATACCCAGATCAATCAAATAATGAACCGCGTCAATTACAACCAATCCTTGTGCTTGAAATACCAATAGGGTGCGATGCCCGATAGCACCATGATGACCAGGGCCCAGGCGTAGCCGAATTGCCAGTCGAGCTCGGGCATCATCTCAAAGTTCATGCCGTACACGCTGGCGACCACGGTCGGGGGCAGGAAGACCACGGCGGCGATGGAGAAGGTTTTGATGATCTGGCTCTGTTCGATGTTGATGAAGCCCTGGGTGGAGTCCATCAGGAAGTTGATTTTGTCGAACAGGAAGGCGGTGTGGGACATCAGTGTGTCCACGTCGCGTTTGATTTCCCGGGCGGTTTCCTGCAGTTCGAAGTGCTCTCGCAGGTGGCGCTGCAGGAAGGAGATGGACCGCTGGGTGTCCATCAGACAGAGGCGGATTTTGCCGTTGCTGTCTTCGAGTTTGGCGAGCCGGTCGATGGCTTCTTCGAGTTCGGCGTCGTCGTCTTCCAGGACCATGTGGCTGACGTCTTCGAGTTTGCGGTGGATGTCTTCGAGGACGTCGGCGAGGTTTTCGACTTTCTGCTCGAACATGGTGATCATCAGGTCCTGGGGCGAGCTGGCCTGGACCTGGCCGCGCCGGGCGCGCATGCGCAGCAGGCGGAAGTCCGCGAGATCGCCGTCGCGCAGGGTGATGAGGCGTTTATCCTGAAGGATGAAGGCGACGGTCACGGTGCTGTGGCGCCCTTCCCCGGGGGACAGGAAAAGGGAGTGAACGTGCAGGCCGGCGGCGTCCTGGAAGTAGCGGGCGGAGAATTCGATTTCTTCCACGTCGTCGGATTCGGGCAGTTCGGCCCGCAGGAAGGTGTTGAGCAGTTCGCGTTCTTCTTCGGAGGGTTCGTGAGCGTCGATCCAGACCGCATCATCCAGTGCGGTTTTGAGGTTGTTTTCATCCACGGGTTGGTCGCGCAGGGTTGCGCCCCGGATATTAAACATTCTCAGCATGGATCGTTCTCCTCGTCTCGTCCTTTGGGTGGATCACCCACCGTTTGCCACCCACAATAGCACAGTGATCTGAACGCTGTGTTATGCACAGTATACAACAGACGCCCATGGCCCGAATCTGCTATGGTGGCGGTTTGTGACCTATAAAACCCTAAAGATCCGTGCCCCATGAAAATTAATGAAGTCTCCGCCAATATCGATGACAAAATGCTGCGCCTGGAGCAACAGCTCGCCAACTTGCGGGCCGCTCGTCAACGGGTCGAAGGTGATGCCGGCGCGGTCGCGGTGATCGACCGGGATATTCAGGTGCTGTTGGAGACACGGGCCAAGCTGGAGCGCTCCCGGGAGCTGGTGTGGCAGGTTCACGACATCGGGGAACAAACCCGGCAACAGCATAAGCGGGATCGCTTTTACCAGAAGCTCGGTGTGGCGTTGATTGCGCTCAGCGGGCTGGCTCTGCTGGGGATTCTGCTGGTTTATCTCGCCTGGTTCTGAGGCTTACAGACTTTTAGCGGGGAGTTCCGGCGGCCTGGCTGACCGCCGGAAGCAAGGCGTGCCCGATTTACTCTTTGGCGGCAGCGCCTTCCAGCAGCGGCTTGAGCTCGCCACTTTCGTACATTTCCATAACAATGTCACAACCGCCAATCAATTCACCCTTGACCCACAGCTGCGGGAAGGTCGGCCAGTTGCCGTACAGGGGCAGACCGGAGCGGATTTCGGGGTTGGCCAGCACATCGACGTAGGCAAACCGCTGACCGCAGGCCATCACGGCTTGGGAGGTGCGCTGGGAAAAACCGCACTGAGGCGCGTTGGGCGAGCCCTTCATGTAGAGAATCACCGCGTTTTCTTCGATCTGCTGCTTGATGGTTGCCTGTACTTCGTCCATAGGACTGCCTGACCTCTCTTGTGCCAATAAGGTGAACAAAATTCGTGGGTTACCCTCGCCCGGGAAAGACCTAGCAGGCGAGTCAAGTATTCGCATTCTAACGCAGCCGGCGCGCGGAAACCAGTCAGGAGGCGCCCAGTCGCTTCTTGGTCAGCCGAGTGGGCGGATGGCTGGCCGGGTCTTCCGGCCAGGGGTGTTTGGGATAGCGGCCCCGCATCTGTTTGCGCACCTCCCCATAGGCCCCCTGCCAGAATGACCCCAGATCGCCGGTAATCGCCAGCGGGCTGCCGTTGGGCGAGGCCAGGTGCAGCCGCAGTGGCACCCGCCCGTCGGCGAGTTCAAAACGGTCACACCCGAAAAACTCCTGCAGTTTGCCGCTCACCGTCGGCGTCCCGTTTTCGGGGTAGTCCACCGACACCGAGCGGCCGCTGGGCAACGCCACTTGGAGCGGGAGCAACTGGTCCAGCGCCTGCACGGCATCGTGCCCGAGATAAAACGCCAGTGCCTCGCGCCAGGGCAACCGGTCGGGGTGAAGGCTATCGGTCACGAAGGGGGCAAACCATTGATCGAGCGTCGATAACAACACCGACTCATCCAGCGTCGGAAGGTCCAGCACCCCCGACTCATTGGCCAGCTGGGCCCGTCGGTACAGTCCTGTGGCCGCCTCCGGCCAGGGGTAAGCACTGAGCCCGCGTTCGCGCAGATCCGCCACCAGTGCCTCGGCCAACGCCTCGCCGGTGACCGGGTGTCGGTCCTCGGCGGTCACCGAGCCCCCCATCCGCCAGGTGGTGTGCATCACCCAGCCCTTGCCGCGATGACTCAGTCGGGATTCACACTGACTGAGGGCACGCCGCTGCTCGGCGTTCAACGTCAACGGCCAGCCGACGCCGCGATGCCCTTTGCCCCGGGCCTGCACATCGGCAAATACCGCCCACTCGCTGTCCAGGGGCCGATCCGGCGCGACGCTGATGCCGCTGTTGAGACGGTACCGGCCCGAATCCTGACGATGACCAATCCGGTCCCGAAAGGCATCGGCGAGGCAGGCCGGGTCCAGCTCGGCCCGACTTTCCACGGCGCTCAACGCCTTGAACCAGCGCTGCGCCTGACGTTGCCAGGTGCGCTGACCAGCGCGCTGGGCCCGGGCCGCCGCCTGCCACTGATCCGACGTTTCCAGGGCGTCAAAGTGCAGGGCCAGCGCCAGCAGCAAAGCGCCTTCCGGCAGGGTCTTCTGCGCCCCGGTCTGAAGCGACGATTCATCAAGCGCCTTTTCATAAAGAGCCGTTTGCAGAAAACGGGCCAGGCGCGGATGGGTCCCCAGCGCCGCCACCTGCCGTCCGGCGTCGGTCACCCGGCCCGCTTCATCCAGTAACCGCCAATCCTGCAACTGCTGGCGGGCTCGTTCCAGCGCCAGCCTGTTGGGCGCTTCCAACCAGGGCAACTCTTCCACCGGGGACCCCCAGTGCGCCAACCGCAGAGCCAAAGGCACATAGTCGGTGGAGCGCACCTCCGGTGGCTCCGCTGGCGCCAATGACTCCTCTTGAGACCAGAGCCGGATACAGTGCCCCGCCTGCACCCGCCCCGCCCGGCCGCGACGCTGCTCGGCGCTGGCCTGACTGATCCGCCGGGTCTGCAGACGGCTCACGCCGGTACCCTGCTCAAACACCGAACGGCGCACCTGGCCGGAGTCAATCACCAGGGTGACATCGGGGATGGTCAGCGAGGTTTCGGCGATATTGGTGGCGAGAATCACCCGCGGGCCACTGGCCGGATCCAATGCCTCCTGCTGCTCTTGGTCCGGCACCCGACTGTGCAGGCGAGCCAGCCGGACGGACGGCTCCCGGCGCGCGAGCGCCGAGGCGCAGTCTTCAATCGTCCGCCAGCCGGGCAAAAACACCAACACGGTCTGCGCCCGCCAGTCGGCCACCTCGGACAGCGCCCGTAACAAATGCTCATCCAGGCGCTCCGCGGCCCCGCGGGTATCCCGCCGGGGCGCAAGATACTGCACCGATACCGGGAAACATCGCCCCGGCGCCGACAGCCGCTGGGCCACCTGCTGTTGTAGCGCCGGATCGGGCGTGGCGGACATCAACACCAGCGCAATATCCTCCCGCAGCACCGCCACCTCCTGCAGCCAGGCCCAGGCCGTATCCTGATCCAGCGCCCGCTCGTGCACCTCATCCAGCATTACCGTCGCCACCCCGGCCAACTCCGGGTCGGCCAGCAGACGCTGCAGGGCAATCCCCGGCGTCATCACCACCAGTCGGGTCGCCTCGGACACCTGCCGGTCAAACGGCACCTGATAACCCACCGTCTGGCCCACCGACTCCCCATACAGCGAGGCGAGCCGCCGTGCCACCCCCCGCGCCGCCAGAATGCGCGGCTGAACCAACCAGACCTGCTGCCCGTCCGGTGCCGCCTCCAGCGCCCAAAGCGGCGCCAGGGTGGATTTACCCGCACCCGGTTCGGCTTCCAGCAAGAGCGGGCCACGGCCAAGCGCGTTGATGAAATCGGCGTGGTAGTCACTTAGGGGGAGGTTTGGGAGAGAGGTTGGTTTCATTGATTTTTACGGTTTAGTAGCGTCGAAGAGTGGGGCATTAATTTACCTGTCTGCGCGGATTTTGGGGGTATTTACGGCGGATGCGCGCTTTGCGCTCCGAAACGTCGGACCGATCCGCCCTACGCGACCGATGGCACGGAGGGCGCGGGCGGGGTAAACCCTTACGGGACCGTGGAGCGGGGGACCCGCGATTCGAGCCTACAGGGATGTATTCACGGCGCGTCCCGTAAGGGTTTACCCCGCTCGCGCCCGGACGCTCCGGTTACCACCGGTATTCGAGGTTCAGGCCGGCACTCACCTGCCGACCGGGGGCGGGCTCGAACGAGCGGCCGTTGCCCTGATTGACGATTACCGCACCCACATACTGCTCATCGGTCAGATTCTCCAGCTTCAGCCAACCCGAGGCCAACCAATCACCCCACTGATGGGCCGAATCCACACTCCAATCCCAGGTGACCGCCGAAGGCGCAAACACCGCATTGTCATCGCCGGTCGCCACCTCACCGCGATAGCGGGCCACCAGCGCCGTACCCAGGCGATCATCCTGCAGCGGCTCCCAGCGCAACTGGGTATAGAGATTGGTATCCGCAATGCCCGGTAGCTGATTGCCCGCCTCGAGCCCGGATGCGTACTCCGCGTCCAGATAGCTGGCACTGAAACGCGCCCACCAGCCCGGCGCCAGGGCCAGCTCACCGAAGGCCTCCAGGCCCCAGCGCTCGGTCTCAGCGGCGTTGCGGTAGGTGGTACGGCCACCCTCGGATTGATCCACCACCAGCTCATCGTCACTGTCGATCTGGAACAGGCTCACCGTCACCCGATGCGGCGACGCCAGACCCCAGCGCAGGCCCGCCTCAATCTGCCGGTTTTCCGCCGGCGACAGCGCGGTATTCAGGCCGGAGCCCTCGTTGCGGTAGGCCATCTCGGTCAGGGTCGCGGTTTCATAGCCCCGACCGGCCCCGGCGAACGCCTCCCACTGGGTGTTCAGACGAACGGTTGTACCCAACGCCAGCGCGACGAAATCATCGTCCCGGCCACCGCTGTCGTCCGGATTGCCCGGGTTATCGCCATCCGCCGGCACCACAAAATAATCATCCACCGCAAAGGACAGGTCGCTGTGGCGGGCCCCGCCGGTGATTTCCCACCGATCGGTGGGCTGCCAGGTCAGCACCCCATACAGATCCCGACTGTCGACTTCACCCAGCTCGTCACGGCGCAGGGCTCCGGTTTCGCCCTGATCATTGACGTAGCCACGACGCCGATCCTCCTGGCGCTCGACACTCGCCCCCAGGGTCGCCTCCAGCGGGCGATCGAGCAGGGAAAGATCGCGGGTGTAGCTGGCCCGGAGGCCCGAAAAATCCCGGGTCAGATCAATTACCGCGCCAGAGCTGGTCACGTCGTCCCCGGCAAATGGCAGCCACTGGTCTACCTCGCGCTGGCCCTGCCAGATCGCCGCCTGCCAGCGGTGCTCACCCTCCGCCTGGCGCATCGTGACCGAACCCTGCTGATGGCGAATACGCTTGCGGGTGTTGAACAGCTCCGCGCGCTCGTTGCCCGCACGGGGGTCCTCCCGCCAGCGCTCCGGCGACAGGCCGAGCGGATCCTGCAAGAGCGGATCGTGGCTGGTGTCCAGGCGCACCACCGTTTCTATGCCGCTGTCGGCCTGATAATACAGCTGGGCCCCGGCCTGGCGCCGCTCGGCTTCCGCGTGGGGCCGCTCGCCATCGCTGGTAAAGCGCGAACCGTGGAACCGAGCGCCCCAGGCGCCCTCTCGCCATTCGCCGGTCAGCGCCTGACGCTGCCGATCTCCCTCCCCGGCCAAAACCCGCCCGCTGAGACGGTTCTGCTCGGGCGCGGCGCTGTCAAACTGGATCACCCCGCCGGCGCCATTGCCATACAACGCCGCCAGCGGGCCGCGCAGGACCTGTACTCGATCCACTTCATCCACCGGCACACTGGAGAGCTGCCCCTGGCCGTCCGGCGTACTCAGAGGAATACCGTCCACTTGCAGGTCAATGCCGCGTACACCGAACGCCGAGCGGGCGCCAAAACCGCGCAGGGTCACCCGGGTATCCTGGGCGTAATTGGAACGGCTGTCGGCCTGCACGCCGGGCAACCCCTGCAGCAACTCGCCACTGTCGATGCGCATCCCCGTCTGCTGGCGATCCATGGCCAGGGACGCCGCCCCGGGAAAGGCATCTCCCTCGCTCGCCTCGCCGGTCACCACCAGGGTTTCCAGCCCCTCGGCCTGAGCGCCGGCGCCAATCAGGGCGGCAATGGACAACGGAGCCGCACGGACGAGGAGCGCCGAGCGCAATGCTCGGACTGAAACAGAGGCGAAATGTCGAGCCATGAACTACCACCTTGGGGATCGTTGTCAGAATTCGGCCCCGAACCGGGGCGCGGCCATGATACCGGGTTCGGCCTCCGGCCTGTAGGCCAGAACCGTACACAAAACGGCCATGAGTACGGCCAGGCAACGCGAATGGATGCCATTTGCCAACGCCGTAAAATGGCTATAGTATTGCTTTTTTGCCATTTACGGGTTCATGCCGTCCGCCCAACCAGGCCACACACGGCGAGCTCAAGGCCGACTCGGAGCGTTCCGAACCCCCTGTTTGATCCCCGCCTTATCGAGATCTGGCTGCCTGTTCACGACAACGGGCTTTTGGCGGTTTTATTGATTCTGTTTTCCGGCTCTCTGGAGCGGATGGCTGTGGAGTAAACCATGGACACATTGATGAACACTTACGGTACTCGCACTCTGACCCTGGTTCGGGGCGAAGGCAGCCGTGTGTGGGACGATCAGGGCAATAGCTATATCGACGCCATCAGTGGCATCGCCGTCTGCGGGCTGGGCCATTCCCACCCGGCGGTGACCCGCGCCCTGTGCGATCAGGCCGGCACCCTGCTGCACGTCTCCAACCTGTACAACATTCCGCCACAGCGTCAACTGGCGGACCTGTTGTGCGGGCAGACCGGTATGGAACGGGTGTTTTTCTCCAACTCCGGGGCAGAAGCCAACGAAGCGGCGATCAAGCTCGCCCGTAAGTACGGCGCCGCTCAGGGCATTGAGCGCCCGGCCATTCTGGTGATGGAAAACAGCTTTCACGGCCGGACCCTGGCGACACTCAGCGCCACCGGGAATAAAAAGGCGCAAGAGGGCTTCGCGCCCCTGGTGGAAGGTTTCATTCGGGTGCCGTACAACGACCCGGAAGCCGTCCGCGCCGCTGCCGCTCAACACGCCAACATCGTCGCCATCCTGGTCGAACCGGTGCAGGGTGAAGGGGGTGTGCGAGTGCCCGCACTTGGCTACCTGAACCAGTTGCGGGAAATCTGCGATCAGAACCAGTGGCTGCTGATGCTGGACGAAATTCAGACTGGCAATGGTCGTACCGGTCGCTACTTTGCTTTTCAACACAACGGCATTCAGCCGGATGTGCTGACCACGGCCAAGGGCCTGGGCAATGGTGTCCCCATTGGCGCCTGCCTGGCGCGCGGACAGGCGGCCGAGATATTTCAACCGGGTAGCCACGGCTCCACCTTTGGTGGCAATCCGCTCGCCTGCCGGGCCGGCATTGCCGTGGTGGAAACCCTGCTCAACGAGGGGCTCATCGCCCGTGCCGCCCAGATGGGCGACTGGCTGCTGGAGCAGTTCCGCGAACGCCTGAAGGACGATGCCAAGGTGGTGGACATTCGCGGTAAAGGGCTGATGATCGGCCTGGAACTCGATCGCCCCTGCGCCGAACTGGTGGCACAGGCCCGCGAGCGCGAGCTGCTGATCAACGTCACCGCCGGCAATACCTTGCGTCTGCTGCCGCCCTTTATTCTGACGGAAGCGGAAGCCGAGCAGTTGGTTACCGGTGTGGTGGAATTGATTCGCGCCTTTTAATTCACAGGCCGGGAACCGGCCCCAAGCAATACAACGAGTTGCCGTTATGGCCCAACCAAGACACTTTCTGACCCTGATGGATCTCGAGCCCGCTGAACTGAATGCGGTGCTGGATCGCGCCATTGAACTCAAGGCCATTCAGGCCCGGGGCGAATCCGAAGAGCTGTTCAAGAACAAGGTGCTGGGGATGATTTTTGAAAAATCCTCCACCCGTACCCGCGTTTCATTTGAAGCCGGCATGGCGCAGATGGGCGGCCACGCCCTGTTCCTCTCGCCCCGCGATACCCAACTGGGGCGCGGTGAGCCGATTGAGGACTCCGCCCGGGTGCTGTCGCGCATGGTGGATATCGTGATGATCCGCACCTTCGAGCACGCCAATGTGGAGCGCTTCGCGGAATACTCAAAGGTGCCGGTGATCAACGCCCTGACCGATGACTTCCACCCCTGCCAATTGCTGGCGGACATGCAGACTTTCCTCGAGCACCGCGGCCCCATCCAGGGCAAGACAGTGGCCTGGGTGGGCGATGGCAACAACATGTGTCAGTCCTACATCAACGCCGCCCAGCAGTGGGACTTCGAGCTGCGTATTGCCTGTCCGGAAGGCTTCGAGCCCCGCCAGGACCTGCTCGATGCCGCGCGCGATCGGGTGAGCATTTTCCGCACGCCGGAAGAAGCGGTGAAAGACAGCGACCTGGTGGTCACCGACACCTGGGCCTCCATGGGCCAGGAAGATGAGAAAAAACTGCGCGAACAGGCCTTCGCCGGCTATCAGGTCGATGCCGAGCTGATGAGTCACGCCCACGACCGCGCCCTGTTCATGCACTGTCTGCCCGCCTATCGCGGCAAGGAAATCAGCGCCGAGCTGCTGGACTCTCCGGAGTCGGTGGTCTGGGAAGAGGCCGAGAATCGCCTGCACGCCCAGAAGGCCCTGGTCGAATTCCTGTTCAACCACTCAAGGTAACTTATGTCGGCACTGCTGGAACTCGACAACATCGGTTGTGGCTACGACGGCGAGCGAGTCGTTGAAGATCTGTCACTGTCGTTAACCGAAGGCGACATCTGTTGCCTGCTCGGCCCCAGCGGTTGCGGTAAAACCACCGTACTGCGCGCCATCGCCGGTTTTCTGCAACCCTCGGCGGGTCGCATTGAGCTGGCCGGACAGTTGCTGGCCTCGGCCGAGCAGTCCCTGGCGCCAGAGCAACGCCGGGTGGGCATGGTGTTTCAGGATTACGCGCTCTTCCCGCACCTGAATGTGCGCGACAACCTGACCTTTGGCCTGAAAAACCAGAGCGCCCGGGAGAAGGCCCGGATCTGTGATGAGCTGTTGCAGCTGGTCAAACTCGAGGACCTGGGCCACCGCTATCCCCACGAGCTCTCCGGCGGTCAACAACAGCGCATCGCCCTGGCCCGTGCCCTCGCGCCCGAGCCCAAACTGCTGCTGATGGACGAGCCCTTCTCCAGTCTGGATGTGGAACTGCGCCGGGCCCTGGCACTCGAGGTACGGGCGATTCTGAAAGAGCGCGGCATCACCGCGATCATGGTCACCCACGACCAGTCCGAAGCCTTTGCCATGGCGGATCGGATCGGTGTGCTGAATGCCGGACAGTTACAACAGTGGGATACCCCGTTCAACCTTTACCATGAACCCGCCACGCGCTTTGTCGCCAACTTTGTCGGGCAGGGCGTGTTTCTCGCGGGTTATCTGTTGGACCGACATACGGTGCGCACAGAACTGGGCGATATCGAAGGTAACCGCTGTTACGAGTGGCTGGAAAATACCCCGGTGGATATTCTGCTGCGCCCGGACGATGTCATTCACGATGACAGCAGTGATAAGCGCGCCGAAGTGGTCGCCAAGGTATTTGCCGGCACCGCCACGCTGTATACGTTACAGCTGCCCACCGGCAGCCGCATTCAGTCCGCGTTCCCCAGTCACCATGATTACGCCATCGGCGATCATGTGGGCATTCGTATTGAAGCGGATCATCTGATTGTCTTCCGGCGGGAAGAGCAAGCCGTGGGCGGCAGTCATTATGGTTTAGAGACCACCGAATCCTAGGTCACGCATGTCATACCTTGGACCCTGGGTTACGGCGGATGCGCGCTTCGCGCTTATCCGCCCTACGCTGACTGCGGAGGTATGCGTAGGGCGGATAAGGCCGGAGGCCGCATCCGCCGCAACCCAACTTTCCGTCACAACAACAACTCGGATTTGATCACCGTAACCGCCGACCCCACCAGCGTCACCCTATCGCCTTTTAGCTCGCAATCCACATCGCCGCCGCGTTTGGAAATCTGTCGGGCAGCCAGAGTGTTTTTGGACAATCTTTTGGCCCAATAGGGAGCGAGCTGGCAGTGTGCCGATCCGGTCACTGGGTCTTCGGCGATTCCTACCGACGGAGCAAAAAAGCGGCTGACAAAGTCTTTGGTGTCCCCCTGCGCGGTAGCCATGATACCCCGGCAGTCGAGCTTTTTCAGCTCGGACAGATCCGGTTCTAAGGCTCGCACTTGAGCCTCAGTTTCCAGTACTGCCAAATAATCTACTCTCTTTTCCACGGCCACCGGAGTCACCCCCAAACCCTTGATAAGCGCTTCGGGACACTCAACGACTTGAGTCGGCTGTGCGGGGAAATCCATGGCCAACCGGTCACCCCTTCGCTCAACCACCAGGTCGCCGCTGCGGGTGCCGAAGCGGATGCTTGGGTGTGGGTAATTCATGTGTTGGAACAGAACGTGGGCGGTAGCCAGCGTAGCGTGCCCACAGAGGTCGACTTCGGCCTCGGGAGTAAACCAGCGCAGCGCGAAGCCATCGTCTTCAGGCACAAAGAAGGCGGTTTCCGAGAGGTTGTTTTCGTTGGCGATGGTCTGCATCAGGGCGTCGTCGAGCCATTGTTCCAGAGGCACGACGGCGGCGGGATTGCCTTCGAAAGGACGCTGGGTGAAGGCATCGACTTGGTATTGGGTCAGGTTCATAAGCGCCCTATTAACCTTGCGATCGTTTGTTGCGTCATGCCTGGGTGACGGCGGATGCGCTGCCCTTATCCGCCCTACGCAGACTGCCGTGGTATCCGTAGGGCGGATAAGCAAAGCGCATCCGCCGTTACCATTACCAATCAAATGGCGAAATACGTTACACCACCTTGATCGCTTCGTCTTTGATCTTGGCCTGCCAGATTTTCGGGCCGGTCTGGTGAACGGATTCGCCTTTGCTGTCTACCGCCACGGTGACCGGCATATCCTTCACCTCAAACTCGTAAATCGCCTCCATGCCCAGCTCCGGAAAGCCCAGCACCTTCGACGACTTGATCGCCTGGGACACCAGATAGGCCGCGCCGCCTACCGCCATCAGGTAGACCGACTCATTATCGCGAATCGCCTCGATCGCCGCCGGGCCGCGTTCCGCTTTGCCGATCATGCCCAGCAGGCCGGTCTGCTCCAGCATCGTGCGGGTAAACTTGTCCATGCGGGTGGCGGTGGTCGGGCCGGCGGGGCCCACCACTTCATCGCGCACCGGATCGACCGGTCCCACGTAGTAGATGAAACGGCCGGTCAGGTCCACCGGCAGCTCTTCACCCTTGGCGATCAGGTCCACCATTTTCTTGTGGGCGGCGTCTCGGCCGGTCAGCATTTTGCCGGAGAGCAGGATGGTGTCACCGGGTTGCCAGGATTTCACATCCTCTTTGGTGACAGTATCCAGGTTCACTCGACGGACATTGTCGCCGGCTTCCCAGGCCACTTCCGGCCAGTCGTCCAGGTTAGGGGGCGTCTGCAGGGCCGGGCCCTCTCCGGTGAGGGTGAAGTGGGCGTGACGGGTGGCGGCGCAATTGGGGATGATGGCCACCGCTTTGTTCGCCGCGTGGGTCGGGTAGTCCTTCACTTTCACGTCCAGCACCGTGGTCAAACCACCCAGGCCCTGGGCGCCAATGCCCAACTGATTCACTTTTTCGTACAGCTCCAGGCGCAGCTCTTCGCTGCGGTTGCTGGCACCGCGCTCCTGCAGCTCCTGAATGTCGACCGGATCCAGCAGCGACTCTTTGGCGATCTGCATGGCTTTTTCGGCCGTGCCACCAATGCCGATGCCGAGCATGCCGGGCGGGCACCAGCCCGCGCCCATTTTGGGCACCATGTCCAGCACCCAATCCACCACGGAATCCGAGGGGTTGAGCATGGCAAATTTGGTTTTGGCTTCACTGCCGCCGCCCTTGGCCGCCACGTGAACGTCGACGGTATTGCCGGGAACGATATTATAGTGAATGACGGCCGGGGTGTTATCACCGGTATTCTTCCGGGCGCCGTCCGGGTCATCCAGAATGGACGCGCGCAAAACATTGTCGGGGTGGTTATAGGCCCGACGCACGCCTTCGTTGACCATATCGGTGAGGCTCATATCCGCCTCCCACTGGACGTCCATACCAACGGTGACAAAGACGGTCACAATGCCGGTATCCTGACAGATCGGGCGGTGGCCGGTAGCGCACATGCGCGAGTTGATCAGAATCTGGGCCATCGCGTCCTTGGCAGCCGGGTTGGCTTCGCGCTCGTAGGCGCGGTGCACGGCCTGGATGAAGTCCACGGGATGGTAGTAGGAGATGAACTGCAGCGCGTCGGCGACGCTGTCGATCAGGTCGTTCTGGCGAATCACGGTGGTCATGGAAGTCTCTCTACAGCTTGTCAGTGTGGCGGCAATTTTACATGAATTGCCGGAGACTTGCCCGGAGAGGACCGGCGCACTGCGCCAACTTTACGCTGCAACCGTTTGCATTCGGGCGGCGCTGCGCTACACTCTGAATATGGTCCTCTGGAGTTTAAGTGATCATGTTGGATGCCCATCAGCCGTTCGGGCAATCGCGGTTTTACCGTCCTGACCGGTTCACAATCTGCGCCCTGCGAACCGCGCAACCACCGCTGAGCGTCCTGCCCGGCAAGAGTCCCCTCCCCCCTCAAAACCTCTCAAGTGAGTCACGCACTGGAGCGTATGCCTTATGGCCACGGCCCTAGAACCTTGTCCGTTTTGCCGCAGCAACCACTTGCACTTGGCACACAGTGGGCTGGATTATTGTGTGGTTTGTCAGAGCTGCAAATCAAAAGGCCCTCACCAGGAAACCCTGGAGAGAGCCATCAGTCGCTGGAATGAGACGTCGGTCCGCCTTGGCGTCCAGCCACTACCGGAAACGGCAACTAGCGAATCGCTCGCCGATCGCACTCAACCAGAGCCCCGCTATTTCGTCGCGCGGGGCTGAGCTGGCTATCAGGGTGAGGACAACTGCTCCTTGATGGTCAATATGTCGCGGTTGATGCTACGACGATAGGAGTCGATGGCCTCGATCGCTTCCTCGTTGGTACCGACCCGCTCTGCAAGCCCCCGCAAACGCCCAAGCCCCTCTTCCAGTTGATCCACTTCTTCCGAGAGATTCTGCAGGCGCTGGCCCTGGGCTTCCACCGAGTCGGCCGCTGCCTGCAATCGCTCGATCGCCGAGCTGACCTCACTGACCTGCTGCTCGGTTTTATCAAAGGCCGAGCGCAGACTGCTCAGCCCCTGGCTGGCACTGGAGGCGGACTCCTTCACACTGGCCAGTTCCCGCTTCAGGGACTCCAGCCCCTCCTGGTTGGAGGCGATCCGCTTGCGGTTGGTATCGTAGGACACGCCCCACAGCTTGCGAATTTCCGAATCTGCCCACTCCAGCTTTTCCTGGATCTCCTCAACGTACTCACTGGACTCGTTGGAAGTGATCGCAATGCGTTTCTCCAGGGTTTCAAGCCGCTCATTGGCCTGGGCGAGGTTCTGTTCGGCGCCGGTCCACTTCCAGGCCAGAAAACCACTGGCGCCCACGCCGGCAACGGCAATGATCAGCGCCGCAATCGCCAGCCCCTGGCCACCGGAAGAGGCACCGGCCGGACGCTGAGGCGGCGGAGGTGTACCGCCCCCGCCCCCAGGACGTTTAGGGCCTTTCGCATTGCCACCGGGAGGCGCCGCCGCAGCTCGACCCTGGCGGGCCGCCACTTCGTCTTTCTCGGGTTTGATCGTGCCGGAGATCGTCGGCTCTTTGCGTTCCATAAAAACACCTGAGTTCACTACACTTCGTGGTTGCGTTTATAGCAGTTCTGGGCCCGAAAAAGAAGGGAACGGGTCTGATACCGGGCAATTTTGCCAGACATAAAAAAACCCCGCTCCGGCCGGGCCGGGCGGGGTTTTCACGTCAATAAAACTTACTTGGCGAAGTTTTCGTTGACGAACTCCCAGTTGACCAGGTTCCAGAAGGCTTCCAGGTACTTGGGACGGGCATTGCGATAGTCGATGTAGTAGGCGTGCTCCCACACATCCACAGTCAGCAGCACGGTGACGCTCTCGTCAGTCAGCGGCGTTTCCGCATTGCTGGTATTGACGATTGCTACGGAACCGTCGGACTTCTTCACCAGCCAGGTCCAGCCGGAGCCGAAGTTGTTGGCGGCGTTGGTGGAGAACTCTTCTTTGAACTTGTCAAAGGAGCCAAAGGCCTTGTTGATGGCCTCGCCTACCGCACCATTGGCTTCACCGCCACCGTTGGGGCTCAGGCAGTGCCAGTAGAAAGTGTGGTTCCACACCTGAGCGGCGTTATTGAACAGAGGCCCTTTGGCGCTCTTGATAACGTCTTCCAGGCTCTTGTCCGCTTCGGGCTTGCCTTCAACGGCCGCATTCAGCTTGTCTACGTAGGTCTGGTGGTGTTTACCGTAATGGTATTCCAGGGTTTCCTGGGAGATATGAGGTTCCAACGCATCTTTTGCGTAAGGCAGCTGGGGTAATTCAAAAGCCATAGTCGTTCTCCTGAACACGGTTGAAAAAATGAGTAGCGGCGGGGTTAACCCACTGAAATAGCCGCTCAATCCTAGCACAGCCGGATGGGTCGAACGGATCGCCCTGCTCCAGACCGGGAAACGCCAGTTAGCCCTGGCTGTTGGTATGGTGTTACGAAAGTAAGCGATCAGTATATCACTGAAAGCAAAAGGGCGGGCCAAAGCCCGCCCTTTCAGGGCTTGAGACGACTTACATCATGCCGCCCATGCCACCCATTCCGCCCATGCCGCCCATATCCGGGGCGCCACCGGCCTTCTCGTCTTCCGGCTCATCGGCCACCATCGCTTCGGTGGTGATCATCAGGCCAGCGACAGAGCCGGCAGCCTGCAGAGCGGTACGGGTCACTTTGGCCGGGTCCAGGATACCCATTTCCAGCATGTCGCCGTACTCACCGGTCGCGGCGTTGTAGCCATAGGCGCCTTCGCCTTTCTTGACCCGATCCACGACCACAGAGGCCTCTTCACCGGCGTTGGTGACGATCTGACGCAGCGGTGCTTCCATGGCGCGACGGGCCAGCGCGATACCGGCGTTCTGGTCTTCGTTCTCGCCTTTCAGCTCGGCAATGGCGGCCACAGCGCGTACCAGAGCGGTACCACCACCGGCAACCACACCTTCCTCAACGGCGGCGCGAGTGGCGTGCAGCGCATCTTCAACGCGAGCCTTCTTCTCTTTCATTTCCATCTCGGTGGCAGCACCCACCTTGATCACGGCCACACCGCCGGCCAGCTTGGCCACGCGCTCTTGCAGCTTCTCGCGATCGTAATCAGAAGAAGTGTCTTCCATCTGGGTGCGGATCTGGTTCACGCGCGCTTCGATGTCGGCGTTGTTACCGGCGCCGTCAACGATCACGGTGTTCTCCTTGGACATGGTCACGCGCTTGGCGCGGCCCAGGTGCTCCAGAGTGACGTTTTCCAGGTCGAGGCCCACTTCTTCAGAGATCACAGTGCCACCGGTCAGGATGGCGATATCCTGCAGCATGGCCTTGCGACGATCGCCAAAGCCCGGTGCCTTACAGGCGGCGACTTTCACAATACCGCGCATGTTGTTGACCACCAGCGTCGCCAAGGCTTCGCCTTCCACATCTTCGGCAACGATAACCAGCGGCTTGTTGGCCTTGGCTACGGCTTCCAGAGTCGGCAGCAGCTCGCGGATGTTGGAGATCTTCTTGTCCACCAGCAGGATGTAGGGGTCGTCCTGCTCGACGGCCATGTTGTCCTGGTTGGTGATGAAGTAAGGAGACAGGTAACCGCGGTCGAACTGCATACCTTCAACCACGTCCAGTTCGTTCTCCAGGCTGGAGCCTTCCTCAACGGTGATCACACCTTCTTTACCGACCTTCTCCATCGCCTTGGCGATCAGCTCGCCCACGTCGCGATCGGAGTTGGCGGAGATGGTGCCCACCTGGGAGATGGCCTTGCTGTCTTCACAGGGCTTGGCCAGCTTGCGGATTTCTTCAACCGCAGCGGTAACGGCTTTGTCGATACCACGCTTGAGGTCCATGGGGTTCATGCCGGCAGCCACGGATTTGAGGCCTTCGGTCACGATGGACTGGGCCAGAACGGTAGCGGTGGTGGTACCGTCACCGGCTTCGTCAGAAGCGCGTGAGGCCACTTCTTTGACCATCTGGGCGCCCATGTTCTCGAATTTGTCTTTCAGGGTGATTTCCTTGGCCACGGACACACCGTCTTTGGTCACGGTGGGGGCACCGAAGGACTTCTCCAGAACCACGTTGCGACCCTTGGGGCCCAAAGTGGCTTTTACGGCGTCGGCCAATACGTTGACGCCCTTGAGCATGCGCTGACGGGCGCTGTCGCCAAACTTAACTTCTTTTGCAGACATAGTGCTTTCCTTCCAGTAACTTGTTCAGACAATAGTCGGTTAAAGATTCCGTGCCGGGCTTAGGCCAGCACAGCCTTGATGTCGCTTTCGCTCAGGATGACCAGCTCTTCGCCATCGACCTCGATGGTGTCGCTGCCGGCGTATTTGCCGAATACAACCACATCGCCAACCTTGACGTCGACCGGGCGAACATCGCCATTGTCCAGTACGCGGCCATTACCGACAGCCACCACTTCACCCTGGTTGGGCTTCTCTTTGGCGGAACCCGGCAGGACGATACCGCCCGCGGTTTTTTCCTCTTCTTCCTTGCGGCGAACCACAACGCGATCGTGTAAAGGACGAATTTTCATGGACTCTTATCTCCAACTAGCGTGTTAAACACTGAAAATGAGCCGGGTTGCCCCGGATGACGTTAGTGTGCGGCCGAAGCCGCGTGCCCGGCCGGCCAGAGGCCAGACAGGCGTAATGCGTGTGTCACAGGTAATTGGGGATGCCGGGGAGGAATTTCAACAGTCTGACGAGGATTTTTTTGCTTATTTTGGCGAGGGGGCGCTACCACTCGTAGGTCAGCCCCACCACGAGCCGGATATCCTCGCGCTCGGTGCCGGGCTGAGGGTCGTTGTCCACCTCGTAATCGAGTTTGACCTCTGAATACACCGTAGAGACCAGCATCGAGCTGAAACCGGTGGTGGAGTTGAGCTGCCAGTCCCGGTCTTGCTCAAAGGAGCGCACGTATTCGTTGCGATGGAAAAACGAGACCCCCAGGGGCAGCTTGTAGCGGAAGTCCGTACCCAGACGCCAGGCGATCCGGTCTTCTTTGCGGACAAAGTCCGGGGCGGGGTTCTCGGGCACCTGATACTGCTCGGTGACCGACACCAGACCACCGGTCATCGCCAGCGCCGTCCGGTTGTTTTCCCAGAATTGGTAACCGGTACCAGCACCGATGTTGTAGTAGCGATCGATCGACCGGGTTTCATCGTGCCCGTAGCGCACATCACTGTTGAGGAACCAGCGCTCCCGGAAGAACCAGTCCAGCACGTAACGACCACCCCATCGGACGTCGGGTTCGGACTTGCTGCGCGAATAACTGGCATACTCAAAATTGCCGCTGTGGCGCCAGTCCACCAGCCGGTACTCCACGCCGCCGCTGATTTTCCAGTCATCCTTGATTTCGTTGCCCCGCGCGTAGGTCCCCGAGACATTGACCCGCCCATTCAGGGTGCTGCTGTCACCGCTGATATAGGTTTCGTAGGGAATGATCATGGCCAGGGAAACCAGCGGCACCCGGCGCGGCACCACATCGTCGCCACACAGATAAACCAGGTGCTCGAACTCCATCCCCTCCACCATACAGGGCTCCCCCACCCCGTTGATCTTCAAGGGTTTGGTGGTCTGCAGGTCGTAGATTTTGCTTTTGTCGATGGTGAGCCGCCCGAGCGACTCGGACTGCCAGACGACGCTGTCTTCACTGGCCGACACGAAATCACCGGCGATGCGATCACCGTTGCGCAGCTCCAGCATTCCCGCAGATACGGGGGCTGACAGCGCCAGGTACGCCGCCAGGGCCAAGCGCCACTGTTGAGTCGTCAGGTATACCGGCATGCATCGTCGGGAGTTGATCCAAAGGAGGCGCACTTTACCACACTTGGTCGGTCCGACTACAGCGAACCGGTTCTCGTACGGAGCATCAACCAGAGCACCAGCAGAATTGCCGGGACTCCCAGCCCCCCCGCATAAATGAAAAACCAGAAAAACCCGACCTGTTCCACCACGATTCCGCTGAAGCCGCCGATGACTTTGCCCGGCAGGGTCATCAGTGAACTGAACAGGGCGTATTGAGTCGCGGTGTAGTCGCTGCTGACCAGGCTGGACATCCAGGCGATGAGCGACGCCATGGCCAAGCCGCCGCAGAAGTTCTCACCGCTGATGGTCAGGACCAGCATCCAGAGCTCCGCGCCCACCAGCGCATTGATCGAATACAGCAGATTGGTCGCCGCCGCCAGCACGGCCCCGGCCAGCAGGACGCGCAACAGGCCAAAACGGGGCACCAGCACTCCGCCAACGATGCCTCCCAGCACGGTCATCGCCGCACCATACAGGCCGCTGATGTTGGCCACATCGGCTCGGGTATAGCCGGTTTCCAGATAGAAAGGCATGGCCATCGACGCCATGCTGATATCGGTAATGCGAAACGCGCCCACGATCAGCAGCAAAAGTACGGCCTGGGCGCCATAGCGCTGAAGAAAATCCACAAAGGGACATACCACTGCACCGATGAACCAGGCAACGGCATTGCGCACCGGGCGGGCCACATGAGCACTACGCTCGAGGTAATCCTGTGCCCGCTGCTCCAGAAAGGCCGCGTCCGAATGTCCGGTCACTGTGGGCTCGCTGGACAGCAGTACGGTCACCATGCCCACCCCCATGAGCAGGGCCATGATCAGATAAACCCCGGGCCAGGTGGCAAATGACACCATATGCAGCGCGCCGGCACTGGCCATCAATACCGCCAGCCGATAGCTGAATACGTAGGTGGCGGACATGGCCGCCTGGCGCTCCAGAGACACCGCCTCAATCCGCCAGGCATCAATCGCCACGTCCTGGGTTGCCGAGCCAAAGGCGACCACCAGCGCGAATATGGCAATCCACTCGAGCTCCCCCACAGGGTCGGTGACCGACATGCCAATCAATCCGCCGGCAATGAGCAGTTGAGCGAAGAGCATCCAACTGCGTCTGCGCCCCAGCAGGCGCCCCAACAACGGGAGCTGAAATCGGTCCACGACCGGTGCCCAGAACACTTTGACTGAATAGGTAATGCCGATCCAACTGAAAAACCCGATGCTCGCCTTGGTGACCCCCGCCTCGGTCAGCCAGGCAGTCAGGGTAGAAAAGACCAACATATAAGGCAGGCCCGCCGAAAAGCCCAGAAAGGCCATGGACGCGACCCGGGGGTGCAGATAAATCAACAGCGAGTCCCGCCAGGAGCGGGACGGGGATTCAGGGGTATCGGTCATGAAACGCTCGGTTGGTCGCGGTACATTAAATCAGGGACAACGTTTGGCGATCAGGAACAGCGTCTGGCGATCAGATACAGCCTCTGGGCAGCCAGTGACGCCTGCTCATCAATCTCGAAAGTTGGTGAATTGCAGCGGCATATCAACGCCCTCGGCACTGCGTAGCAACGCCATGACCTGTTGCAGGTCATCGCGCTTCTTGCCGGTAACCCGCAGCTGGTCGCCCTGGATCTGGGCCTGCACTTTGAGCTTGCTGTCTTTGATCAGCTTGACCATCTTCTTGCTCAGCTCGGTTTCCAACCCGGTGCGCACGATCACTTCCTGACGTGCCTGCTTGCCGACGGTGGTCGGGTCTTTGATCTCCAGGCAGGCGATATCAATATTGTTCTTCACCATGGTGCCCTGCAGAATGTCCAGCATCTGTTGCAGCTGGAAATCTGCTTCAGCGGTGAGCGTCACCACGAAGTCCTTGCGCTCAAACTGGGCATCCACACCCTTGAAGTCGTAGCGATTGCCCACCACGCGGTTGGCCTGGTCCACCGTATTGGTCAATACATGCTTATCGACCTCGGACACCACATCAAAAGACGGCATAGAACTACCTCACTCTCATCAATTCAGGATCAGGCCAGCAGCGTAATCAACGCCAGCACGCAGACCCACAACAGCAGGGAACGGGAATACAGGGGCTGGCTGGCGCGAATCATATCCAGGTCCACCGCCGAGTCGGCGGGTTCCGGCTCGGTCCTGCCCAAAGCACCCAGCATCTGATCGTACAGCAGGACCGACGTTCCCTGACGGGTATCGCCAAGATCGCGCTGACAACGGAAAAAACAACTGTCGAAATTGCCCGCCATGGCCCAGGTAAAGCCCATGACACGAACCACCGGCCACTCCATCAGCCAGAGCCAGCGGTGCACCTGGGCCGATTCGGAGCGCTCCCGGTAGAGCACACTCAGGCGGTACATCAAAGCGCCCGCCGGGCCCAATACCAGAAACCAGAACAGCACCGCGAACATCCGCTCGCACCCGCGATAGGCAATGGTTTTGAGCGCCTGACGATGCATGCTGGCCCAGTCCTCGGGGTCGGCGTCTTCCACCGCATTGCCCTGAAGGGCCGCCAGATGGCGGGCCGCACTCACCGAGTCCTCCCGTTCGCTGGCCTCCACATAGGCCTGCACCTCGGCCGAAAAGTCACCTCGGCCAAGGCTGTACAGCAGTACCGGGACGGCAATAAAAATCAGCCAGCCCTGCGAAAGGCCCTCGGCCACGGCCCAGGTCAGTAACCATAGCACCAGGGCCGGCACCACCACCGCCAGTAACAACTGCAACTTGGGCCACGCACGGCTGGGGCGCTGCTCGAGCCAGTGCAGATAACGATCAAACCACCCGTCTTTTTGCAGGGGCGCGCCAGAGCCCCACCACTGCACCAGGACGAGAACCAGAAAGACACTGAGGAAGGTCATAAGCGTTCCGAGAGCTGTGAGCGAAAGTGGCGCCAGTCGAAGGCCGGGCCCGGATCGGTTTTCCGTCCGGGGGCGATATCCGAATGGCCGGTAATGCGCTCCGGCGTCAGCGCCGGATAACAGGATAATAACAGACGGGTGACCTCGGCCAAACGCCGGTATTGCGGCTCGGTGTAGGGAAGGTCGTCACACCCTTCCAGTTCAATGCCGATGCTGAAATCGTTGCACTCGGTTCGACCGTCAAACTCGGAGGCGCCCGCATGCCAGGCGCGCCGATCCAGAGGCACAAACTGCACCAACTCACCGTCCCGCGTAATGAACATATGCGCCGACACCCGAAGATCCCGGATCTGCTCAAAATAGGGGTCGCGATTGATGTCGAGTTGATTGCAGAAGAAGTCTTCCACACACCCGGTTCCAAACTGCCCGGGCGGGAGACTGATGTTGTGAACCACCAGCAGGCTGATGGCCTCGCCCGGTGGACGATCATTATAGTTGGGAGACGGACAGTGCCGGGCTGAAGTCAGCCAGCCGTCCTGAATGGATACGCTCACGGGCCCCTCCAGTCATTCATGGCGTGAATGATACAGGGGCCGGGAGCCTTTGTCGCTGTTGCTGGGGGTTACCGGGCGCGGGAGCTGCGCAGGTTACCGATCACCGCTTCGAGCGCGCGATCGAACAACATGCCATCGTCGAGGATTCGCATTCGGCCGGATTTGAGCGCTCGCGCCAGTCCTTCGCGGGTCTCTTCCGCCACCTTCATACCGGAGCGATTTACAAAAATGTATTTGCCGGTGGGCTTGATCATCGCCGCCAGGCGGCAGCGGAACGCCTGCCCCTGCTCATCCTGGCGCTCGAACCAGCTCCCCTGGGTCAGATTGGACACCAACGCCATATGAGGGTCCGACGCGGGCAGCGGCCCATCGTCAGAGACACCAACCTCACCGGTCACCACAGAAGATGGGGTGGATTCGGTAGAAGAGCCTTCGGCGCTTGAAACTGAGCCTTCAGCGCTCGAAACCAAGCCTTCCGCGATGGGGGTTGAATCCTCAGCCCCGGAAGCCGAGCTGTCAGCCTGACTGGAAGCCTCATCAGAAGCCGCGCTCGGTTCTTCAACCACCTGAAACACGGGGGCCTGAGCGGCTTCATCGGCCGCCGCTTCAGCATTCGCCTCAGGGACAGGTTCTGGCTCGGCGGCTACCGTCTCGGTCGCGACCGGATCAGCGCCCCGCTGAGACGGCTCGGCAGCTGGCGCCGGCTGACTGACTTCCCGCAACCGGGACAGGTGAAGCTGCTCCAACTGTTTGAACAGCTGGTTCATTTCGTACGGATTGTAAGCGATGGATTCCAGACCCGCCCGCAACTGCGGCAACAGTTCGGGCACCAGCTTGAGCAGCTTCTGACGATTGTCGCGATCCATGGGAGCCGTGGCGCTCCAGACCAACTGCTCGGCGGATTCCAGGGCTTCCCGCCAGTCGTCACTGTCCGTGCCCTGCTTCAGGCAGATGATAAACAGCACCTTGGACCAGGCTTCATACAGCAGGGTATTGGCCGCTACCGCCAGAGTCTGCCCCTGGGTCAGACGCTTGAGTGCCGCATCCACTTCGGCCCGGGCACGCTCAGAACGCGCCTTGCCATCTTCCGCGTCCAACGTGCGCTGCTCCAGAATGCGGGCCCGGCGCCGTTCTTTTTCCTGGTAGGCGCGGAAGTCCAGCAGCATGCGGTCGAAGATGCCGACATCGCTCTCAAAATCCGCCAGAATGGTCTGAACGATCTGATCCACCTTCTGGTAAAAGGTGTCTTTGCGCCGCCCCTCTTCTCCTGTGTCCTGCCAGCCCAACGCGGCCATGGCCAGTTCATTGAGCAGGCGACGGGCGGGATGCCCGCCTTTGCTGAAAAAACTTTTATCCGCAATCGCGACCTTGATCAGCGGAATCTGTAACCGCCCCAGCAAGGCCTTCATGGGCGAAGCCAGATTGCGGTCGTCGAGAATGAACTCGAACATCATGCTGACCAGATTGATGACATCCTCATCCACCTGGTTCAGCGACTGCCGGCGGGTATTTTTGACCAGACCGCGAACCAGCTGCGGCACATTGACCGCATCGGCGCCCTGATCCAGGCTGGCCCAGTCTTGCTGCTGTGCCTGGGAGAGCAGATGCACCAGATCCTGGGTGTCCAGCGACTCGCCGGCACCGGAATCTTGACTCTGACTCGCCCCGCCCTGGTTGGACAGGAGATCCCGCAGCGTGTGCAGCACCTGATTGGATTCATCCTCTCGCTGAGCACGCTCGGCCCGGGCGGCTCGCGAGGGCTGCGCTCCGGCCCTTTGCCGGCGGGCAGCGGGCGCGCCCGCTTTCAGGGACGGCAGGATGTTGGCATCAATCAGCTGCTGGTTGACGTTTTCATACATCGACCCCAATCGCGAGACCACCCACTTGTCAAATAGCTTGAACAGTACCAGCTTCGCCTTGACGTCGATCTTCAGCGCCTTGGCGGCCTCGGTGAATCCGGTGCAGATGGCGTCGGCCCCCAGGGGATTGTTCTTTTGGTACACCTTCACCGGCACCAGTTGATCCATCCGCAACGTCAGATGTTGGACGGCCTCGGCGAACTGCTCGTTGGCTTTGTTGACCATGCTTTCGGTCGCCACCATCTGCTCCAGCTCATCGTTCTGAACCAGGCTCAGTTCCTCAAGGGAAGCCTCCTCCCGCTGTTGCCGGTTTGACTCGCCGGGTTCCAGCAGTGCCGCAAAGCCCCGGTCCAGCCCCAGAAAAAACGTATGCTCCAAGGTGCGCCGCTGCAACCGGACCTCACGCATGGAGTCAAAGTACAGGTTCTGTTCCTGATTGCTGGTAGCCTGGTCGGCCAGTTCGAACAGGGAATCATCCGCCTTGTCGAACAGATCCCGCAGCAGCCCCTGAAGGGTTTGCCGTGCCCGGTCGCGCACGCTGTGCATGGCCGCCGGCAGGCGCGCCAACGACACGGTCGCTGGCTGACGTCGCTCGGGGTTGAGCGGGACGACATTTTCACGCTGGGGTTGCACGGAATCGTTCATGGTGATGTTCCTGAGGGTGGTCACTGTCGGGACAATTTACAGTTACGATCATTAGTATAACGAGGATCAGGACACATCCCAGCGACAAATGATAAGATCGAGACCCCTATCACAATTTCGGCTAACAGCTTCATTTGCTTAGAAAAATTTGGCTGACAAACGAGAAAAACAGGGCCCTGCGGGTATAAAAACCCGTGACATTTTGATGACCACCGAATCGCTCACCACGGGGCAGTTATGACACAGGAGCAAATGCCCGGCCAGCAGGCCGGACGCGGCATGCTGGTTGCAGCCTGGATCATCGGGCTCGCACTGCTCACCTGGGCCTTTGGCATTTGGGAAGACCGCAAGGACAACCCCAACCGCTCGATCCAGGGCCAGGTCGTCAATGGCGTTCAGGAGGTCGTGTTGCGTCGCAACCGGTCGGGACACTATGTGGTTCCCGGACAGATCAACGGAGAGGAAGCCACTTTTCTGCTCGATACCGGTGCCACGGACGTGGTCGTCAGCCAGGACCTGGCCGAACGCGCGGGCCTGCGGGCCGGAGCCCGGCAGTGGGCCATGACCGCCAACGGCCGAATTGAAGTGCGCGCCACCCGACTCGAACGCCTGGAGCTCGGCACCATCCAACTGCGCGACGTCAGCGCCAGCATCAACCCCGCCATGGGCGGTGACCAGGTACTGCTGGGCATGAGCGCCCTCGGACAGGTAGAATTCCGCCAGCAAGGCGACCGCCTCACTCTGCGTTACCAAGGTGACTGACTCCATGACCGAACTCAATCCCGACCTGCAACGGGCCATCGAGGCCAACGTCCGTGCCGCGCTGGCCGAGGACATTGGCAGCGGCGATATCAATGCCCTTCTGATTCCCGCCGAGCGGGTCGCCCACGCCCGGGTCATCACCCGCGAGGCGGGCTGCTTTTGCGGTCGCCCCTGGGTGGAGGAAGTGTTCCGGCAACTCGACCCGGACACCCGGATCACCTGGCACGTTCAGGACGGGGATTCGGTAAAGCCGGACCAGTTGCTGTTCGAGTTAAGCGGGAATGCCCGAGCACTGCTCACGGGAGAGCGCACCGCTCTGAACTTCGTGCAGACGTTATCCGGCACCGCCAGCGTCAGTGCCGCTTACGCACAAAAGGTCAAGGACGCACCGGTCACTCTGCTGGATACCCGCAAAACCCTGCCCGGACTGCGCCTGGCCCAGAAGTACGCCGTGGGCTGTGGGGGCTGTGCGAATCACCGGGTCGGTTTATTCGATGCGTTCCTGATCAAAGAGAACCACATCGCCGCCTGCGGCGGTATCGCCGAGGCTGTCAGTAAAGCGCGGGAAATCGCCCCGGAGACGCCGGTGGAGGTGGAAGTGGAATCACTGGAGCAGTTGGAACAGGCTCTGACGGCCGGCGCCGACATTGTCATGCTCGACAATTTCTCGCCAGAGGACCTGACCGTCGCGGTATCCCGCAACCGTGGACGGGCCAAACTGGAAGCGTCGGGCAATGTGACCGACGCGACACTGCCCACCCTGGCCAATACCGGGGTGGACTACATATCCATCGGCGCTCTGACCAAACACTGCAGAGCTCTGGACCTGTCGATGCGGCTGTCGGTGGAAGAGGCCTAGGACCGGTCACCCCGGCGCGCTCTGACTATTCATCATTAAGGCGCTCTGGCAGTTTGTGCAGCGCATAGACGTCAAACCGGCTGCTCTTGCCCTCAATCCGGTGCCCGGGCGCCCGTCCAGCCAGATCCGGCGCCTTGCGGGGCCGCTTGACCACGACCCGGTAGCGCGCCTTTGCCAACGCCGGTGCCAACAGATCATCGGCATCGGCATCCGCCCCCACCAGGGTATGAAACGCCCGCATTTCTTTTTTCACATCGGCTGATTTTTGGCGCTCGGGAAACATTGGGTCCAGATAGATGACATCGGGACGCACCGGGTCGCCCTCAGCAAGTGATGCAAGGTAACTTGCGCCGTCACCCAATTGCAGAGACATGCGCCCGAGAATCTCCATCAGGTCGCCGTCACCGCTCTGCTCGGCGCCCCGCCTGGCGCGCGCCAGACCGTCCGCCAACAACCGATAAACCACCGGCGAACGCTCCCACAGTTGCACACGGCAACCCAGCGAGGCGAGCACAAACGCATCCCGCCCCAGCCCCGCGGTCAGGTCCAGCACGTGTGGGAATACATGCGGCTTTAATCCCACCGCCTTGGCGATCATCTGCCCTTTGCCGCCCCCAAAGCGGCGCCGATGATCCACCGCCCCGCCCAGGAAGTCCACCTGAACCGGCCCGGGGACCTTGCGTCCGGTGTGGTGTAAGGCCAGGCCGTGGTCGTCATACACCAGGGCAAAGGTTGGCTCGGAGAGCTGCTCCGGCTCGGCATTGATCAGCAGAGGGACATCCAGTTCGCGGGCCGTCGCCGCCGCTTCCGCTCGGGAGTCGGAAGACTGGGCAATAACAACCAGCGGCCAGGTCGCCGATAAGGTGTTCATAGCAGTCGCTTCATCAGGGCAGAAAACTGGGCGGGACTGTGCCGGGAAAGGCACACATCATCAATCAAGAGGGAATGCGGAGCGCGTCCCTGCGCTCGTCAAACTCGCTTACTGCATGGGCAGCAATTCGAGCTCTACCCGACGGTTGGCGGCACGGCCTTCGGCGGTGCTGTTGCTGGCCACCGGATAGCGCGGACCATAGCCGTAGGCCTGGATACGACCGGCGGCCACATCGCGGCGGATCAGGTAATCGCGCACACTGGCGGCGCGCTGCTCACTCAGGGTCTGGTTGAGCTGATCACCACCGGTAGAGTCGGTATGACCACTGACCTTGATGGCGGTCTGATCGAACTCGGCCAGTACTTTGGCCACCGAATCCAGCACGCTGTAGAAATCCGAGCGGATTTCGTAGCGGCCAGTAGCGAAGGTAATGTTGCCGGGCATGATCAGGTACAGACGATCGCCTTCACGACGAACCTGCACACCGGAACCCTGAAGCTCATCACGCAGCTTGGCTTCCTGACGGTCCATGTAGTTACCGACACCACCCCCGATCGCCGCACCGGCGGCGGCACCGGTCAGGGCGCCTTTTTTGCGATCGCTCTTACTGGCGGAAGCCGCGCCGATAATGGCACCCGCTACGGCACCAATGCCAGCCCCCTTGGCGGTATTACTGGTTTTTTCTTCCCCGGTGTAGGGATCGGTTGTGGTACAAGCTGCGAGAGTGAAGATTGCACACAAAGCCAGCAAACGTTTCATTGCTATTCCTCTATCATTAAATTCCAAAAACGTAAAAGCCCGCCCTAGCGGAAGACTCAAACCGACGGGAACCCGGTAGCTTTTCCCGCCTCCAACTGCCATCATTGATTGCAGTTCAGGTTTCGACACTATAGGCAGAGCCATGGTTCACAGCAACAGTCTAGCGCACACTTTTCGCATTTGGATGATTTTAATGACAGCGACGGCACTGACCGCTTGCACCGGCTATGCGGTGAGCATCAACGACAACCCGGTGTACAACCCGCCGACACTGTTTACCGACTTCCGCCTGCCCGACGCTGCGCTGCACGATTGCGTGCAACAGACCATCGAAGATCAGCAGGTGACCGAGGCCACTCAACTGACCCAACTGAACTGCAGCAGTGCCGGCATCGAATCACTGGCGGGCCTGTCCACCTTTACCGCCCTGCGGGCCATCAGCCTGAATGACAACCCGCTTGAGGACGTCGCTGAACTGAGAACGCTGTCGAGACTGGAAGTGCTGTTGCTGGAAAACAATCAGATCAGATCCGCCGAGCCACTATTGTCGCTGTTACGCCTGAAGGAGGTGGATTTGCGGGGGAATACGGCGCTTGAGTGCAGGGATGCCCGGCAACTGGCCGACAATGCAGAGGGAAAGGTTCGCCTGCCTGAGCACTGCACCGAGGCAAGCTGACGGGTCGGACGGCTCAACTGCCGGAATCAAACATCAGGCCCACGGTGTTGCGCAGCTGATGCATCACCCGCATCTGTACCGGCTCATCGTTAATCGGCCCCACCATCTTGCGAAACCGGACCATCACCAGGGTTCCCACCGGTGGCTTGGGCTGGTTTTCAATCAATACCCGGGCCCCACCATCGGAAATATCCTGGGTAAAACCCACGATGGTGCCAAAGCTGGGGTGGGTCATCTCCACACGTATGCTGGCGGAGGTCCGCTCATATTGCCGACGATCAATCACGGTGAGCTCCTTTTCCTGTCAATGTCGGGGCGGGTCTCCGCCCCGAGCCATTCCGGCGGCTGAATAGCCAGTCCCCGAAGGTTCACGCTGGGTAACGGCCGAACGCCATTATGCCCAAATAATCAATAATTCTGTTTTACGGCTTTCTTTCAGAATAAGCAAGCCCCAGCAAAAACGCCAGCGAAACCGGTTCGCTGGCGTTTTTGAAGACCCACAAGCCGCCAATGCCAGCGGCTCTTGAATCGATCGTCCTTTAAATCAGATTCTTACGCAGTACCGAGAGCATTTCCCGGGTCTTACGCGCCGACATCCGCTCCCCATAGGCGGTGCGCAATCGCACATGATACAGGCCATCGGACTGCTCAGTAAAGATCAACAGGTGTCCCGGAGCCTTGGGAGCCCGCTCCCGGGCGGCTTCCGCCTGCGCGGGCATGGTCAACAGGTTGTCCGGCAAGACCTCTCGCAGATCGGCCAGGCTGTAAGGCGTTTCCGGCGGTTGGGGGTTCTCTTCCGCCCCGAACAGACGGGCCAACCAGCCCGGCGGGCTCTCCGGCGGTTCGCGATACCCCAGATAGAACACGCCCGAGGCCGGGTCACTGTCATAAATGGTAAAGCCTTCCTGTTCGGCCGAGTGGGTCAGGGTGGCCAACGCCCGGCTTCGGGCCAGCTCGAGCTCGAGCACCGGCTCGCTGTCAACGCTGGTGATGCGGGCTTTGACCGCACCACCGATATTCCGGGCAATCAGCGAGGTACCACCGGCCGCGCCGAGATCTTCGGCGGCCAGGTTTGCGGCCAACTCATCAACCATCCAGGTTTCACGCTCCTTGCTGCTGGAGGCGGCCGGCCACTGGCTGAGCTGCGCCTGGGTGGCTTCATCGCGATCCAGGCTCATGTGCAGCACGTGAATCTCACTGGTGTCCGGCTGAACCCCGCGATCAATGCGGATGCGATAGCGGTCGATACGATCCGGGTCATCCTTGAACGACAGCCAGCTGGTTTCCATCAACCCCAAGTCGGTATCCGTGGACGCCACCTGCAGGTTATTGTCGGCCAGGAAGGCCCGAATACGAGGCCAGAGTTCCGCCGGGTCGACGTTGACCAGAATCCAGCGGTCGTCATCCAGCCGCTGGATTTTCACCCGCTCCACCAGCGCGGTGGCCGACAGGGCTTCCGGGCGCGGTGCCTCAAATTCTTGGGTGTCCTGAGCGTAGGCGACGTCTTCCTGAGTCAGCTCTGGCACTTCATACAGCTTCCCCACGGTCTCAGCGTTCAGATGATCGGGAACCTTCAGGGGATCCAGACTCGCGGCTTTAAGATAGTCATCCTCGCGGTTCCGGAAATAGCCCTCTTCTCCAAACAGGGCACTACAGCCGGACAGCGTGAAACTGAGCCCGACCAACAACCAATACACAATGCGCATAAAATTCCAAACTCTCCAGTGAGTTGTGCGAACCTCTGTTATCTATTTCTGGCAACCACTCAGACCAGGCCCGCCTCCCGGAGCGCCTCGGTCACCTGCTCATGGAACCGCTCGGACAGTGGCGTCATGGGCAGACGGATGCCGGACTGAATCCGCCCCATCTGCATCAACGCCCACTTCACCGGAATCGGGTTGGCCTCCAGGAACATGGCCTGGTGCAGTGGCATCAGCCGTTCGTTCAGTGCCCGGGCTTCCTCCGCCCGACCTTCAATCGCCAGCGCGCAGAGTTCCGCAATGGCCTGGGGTACGACATTCGCCGTAACGGAAATATCCCCTTTGCCACCCAAAATCATCAATTCCACGGCCGTCGCATCGTCCCCGGAGATGATGATGAAGTCCTCCGGCGACTGCTCAATCAGGGTTTTCGCCCGCACCATATCGCCCGTGGCTTCCTTGATGCCTTTGATATTGGAGATCGCGGCCAGTCGCAACACCGTCTCCGGCAACATGTCCACGCCGGTGCGGCCGGGCACATTGTAGAGGTACTGGGGAATATCCACCGCCTCGGCGATGGTTTTATGGAACAGGTACAGGCCTTCCTGGGTCGGCTTGTTGTAGTAGGGAGTCACCAGCAGGCAGGCATCGGCCCCGGCAGCTTTTGCGCCGTGGGTCAGCTCCAGCGCTTCGGTCAGGGAGTTGGCGCCGGTGCCGGCAATGACCGGAATCCGCCCAGCCACCTGCTCCACCACCGCCTTGATGACCGCCAGGTGCTCGTCGATATCCAGCGTGGCCGACTCACCGGTGGTACCTACCGCCACCAGCGCATTGGTGCCCTGCTCCAGATGCCAGTCCACCAATTTGCGCAGGGCGGGCCAGTCCAGGGAATTGTCGGGGGTCATGGGAGTGACCAGGGCGACCATGCTGCCTTGTATCATGCGCGGGAGCTCCAATAGCTTGACTATAACGTGTAGGTTCTGACTTCATCGCCTGCCGAGGGTTCGCACGGCGCGCCGGTGACCGTGGCATGGGCGGGAAACACAAAGGCGCAATGGTACTGAGGGGCGCTCCACGACACAAGCGGCGCGCCCGGATTCAGGCCCTTTCCGGGGTTTATTTGCGGAAATCGAGCATCCGCTGGAGCGGAATCATGGCCTTGCGGGCCAATTCCGGGTCCACATGAATCTCGTTATCGTCCTGTTCGAAGACACTCGCCAGGTTTTCCAGCACGTTCATCGCCATCCAGGGGCAGTTCGCACAACTGCGACAGGTCGCGCCGCTGCCGGCAGTGGGCGCCACATGAAACGTCTTGTCCGGACACAGCTGCTGCATCTTGTAAAAAATGCCCTGGTCCGTCGCCACGATGAACTCCTGATTGGGCAGTTCCTGGGCAGCCTTGATCAGCTGCGAGGTGGAGCCCACCACATCGGCCAGCGCCACCACCGGCTCCGGCGACTCCGGGTGCACCAGCACCGCCGCCTCGGGATAGAGCGCCTTGAGGTCTTCCAGGCCACGGGCCTTGAACTCCTCATGCACAATGCAGGCACCGTCCCAGAGCAACACATCGGCCCCGGTCTCGCGCTGCACGTAATCGCCCAGATGCTTGTCCGGCGCCCAGAGAATCTTCTCGCCCTTCTGATCGAGATAGTCGACCACATCCTTCGCGATGCTGGAGGTCACCACCCAATCAGCTCGGGCTTTTACCGCCGCGGAGGTATTGGCGTACACCACCACGGTGCGATCCGGGTGTTGATCACAGAATTCGGAAAACTGATCGGCGGGACAGCCGAGATCCAGGGAGCAGGTGGCTTCCAGCGTGGGCATGAGCACACGCTTTTCCGGGGTGAGAATTTTGGCGGTCTCACCCATGAACTTCACCCCGGCCACAATCAGGGTCTGGGCGGGATGTTCTTTACCGAACCGGGCCATTTCCAGAGAGTCGGCCACGCAGCCCCCGGTCTCTTCGGCGAGCGCCTGGATCATGGGGTCGGTGTAGTAGTGGGCCACCAGCACGGCGTTGTGTTTCTGTAACAACGCTTTAATACGCTCGCGGTATTCTGCTTCTTGTTCGGGGGTATACCGGGGGGCACTCCAGGCGCGGTCCAGGTGTTCCCGAACCAGTTCTTCCGGGGTTTTCCGGGCGGTTTCGGTCACGATTACATTGTCCGCGGTCATAGAATCACCTCACATGTACCCCTGTAGCGGGTTGGGGCGACATAATACCACAGGGATGAAAAGTGCCCCAAAGCTACTTCTTTTGACACCCTCCCCCGCCCTACATTCCTTTTATTGAGTGACAGTTGGTGGCTGACACGTATATATCCGAGTCCGGCCCGGGGAGGGGTAGACCGTTTGTAGACCCGCCGTGAACCCATCCATGGGGGCTTCTCGTCGACATCCATGTCTCCGAGAGTCTACAAACGGTCTACCCCTCCCCGGGCCTCCATGGGAATAGCAACCTTGTGCCTGGCATCTAAAGTCCATAAATACGAAACGCGCTATCTCCAAGCAACGTTACGCTCGTCGCAGCGGAGGGTGTGTATACCATTGTGAGACCGTCACCCGCCTGGACGGCGGGTGATGAGCCCCCATGGGCCGCTCTATGGCATCCATGCCACCACGGCATTAGTGAATCCCTTCACGTCATGGGTTTACGGCGTGTCTCACAATGGTATACACACCCGCAGCACTCAGATTCGGAGTAACAAGCTCGCAAAAGCTGTGTGTTAATTCACGGGGCGAAAATGGTGGGTCGTGCTGGATTCGAACCAGCGACCAATTGGTTAAAAGCCAACTGCTCTACCAACTGAGCTAACGACCCAAAACTGGCGAGGTGATGCCTGGTGGCATCCGGATTTTCGAAGATGGTGGGTCGTGCTGGATTCGAACCAGCGACCAATTGGTTAAAAGCCAACTGCTCTACCAACTGAGCTAACGACCCAAAGAGGCGCGTATGATAAAGATTCAGACAAAAAAAACAAGCGCTTTTGAAAGAAAAAGGCAAAAAAACGCCAAACAAACCAACAGCTTAACCCGGCCTCCCGGCTTAGCCTGCCCGGTAGCGGGTCGGATCCGGAACCCCGGCCTCTTCAAATCCGGCGCGCCGCAACCGGCAACTGTCGCAGCGGCCGCAGGCTTCGCCGGCCTCGTTGGCCTGATAACAGGACACCGTCAGCGCGTAATCCACGCCCAACGACTGGCCCTGGCGGATGATCTCGCCCTTTGACCAGCGCATCAACGGCGCCCGGATATGCAACTTCTGCCCTTCTACGCCGGACTTGGTAGCCAGGTTCGCCATGGCTTCGTAGGCCGCCACATACTCCGGCCGGCAGTCCGGGTAACCCGAATAATCCACCGCATTGACGCCAATAAAAATGTCATTGGCGCCCAGCACCTCGGCCCAGCCGAGCGCAATGGACAGGAAGATGGTATTGCGTGCCGGCACGTAGGTGACCGGGATGCCCTCGCCCTCCGTTTCCGGTACTGCGATGGAGTCATCGGTCAGCGCGGAGCCACCGATGCTCTGCAGGTCCAGTTTCACGACTTTATGCTCAATCGCGCCCCCGGCTCGCGCCGTGAGCTCAGCCGCGTGCAACTCGGCCCGGTGACGCTGGCCATAGTCGAAGCTGATGGTGTAACAGTCGTAGCCCTCGCTGCGGGCGATGGCCAGAGCCGTGGTGGAGTCGAGGCCACCAGAGACCAGAATGACCGCTTTCGGGTTCGCCATGATGGCTGCTCCTCAATCAGTACCCCGGGGCGTCGCCCCAGAGCAGCTTGTGAATCTGGATCTGGAAGCGCACCGGCAGGTTGTCCTCGACAATCCAGTCGGCCAACTGGCGCGGTTCGAGCTGCCCGAAGCTCGGGGAGAACAGGACATCATCGACCCGCTCGGCCAGGCGGTACTCATCCAACTTGAACTTGGCCCATTCATAATCGCCCCGGCTGCACAGCACGAACTTCACCTGGTCGTGGGGCTGCAGCAGGGGGATGTTCTCCCAGCGGTTTTTGTCGAGCTCCCCGGAGTCCGGCGTTTTCAGATCCATCACCCGACTGACCCGCGTGTCCGCCTCATCCAGGGGCATGGCGCCACTGGTTTCCAGGGATACCGAGTAACCGGCATCACACAGCTGTGTGAGCAGCGGCAGGCAGTTCGGCTGGGCCAGAGGTTCGCCGCCGGTCACGCAGATGTATTGGGGCTGATAGCCGGCCACCTGCTCCAGGATACTCGCCAGCGTCATACGCTCGCCGCCGTGAAAGGCGTACTCGGAATCGCAGTAATGACAGCGCAGGGGGCAACCGGTCAGGCGCACAAACACCGTCGGGCGCCCCAAGGTCCGGGCCTCGCCCTGCAGGGAGTAAAAGATTTCGGTAATACGGAGACTGTCGTCGGTCATGAACTTCCGGGCCGGTGGCGCTGACGGGGGCTTTAACAGCGGGCAGTTTACCCAAAGGCCGCAGCAGATGCGAGCCCGCCGGGTTTGCCGCCCCGGCGGCAGGCTGGTATTCTTGTTGATTGGCCCGATTTTCCTGCCGCGAGTGTTATGAAACCCACCAAGACCAAACGTGAAATCCGCGCCGAGCTCGACCAACAGCTGGAAGAGTATTTGCGCTCCGGCGGCAAGGTGAAGGAAGTACCCCGCGGCCTGAGTGGTCGCATCGACCCCAAGGGGCCTCTTACCCCCCTGTTCACGCCCCGCGCCAGCGAAAACCCCCTCGCCGGACGGACCCCCATGACCGAAGTGGTCGCCCGGGTGGAATCCCGCAAGCACCCGATCCCCGCGCCCAAGCGCCCCAAACCCAAGCGCCCCCGGAAGAAAATGATTCTGGATGATTTCGGGCAGCCGGTTCGCTGGGAATGGGTCGAAGAGTAGCCACTACCGCTACACGCCCCCAAAACAAGGCTGAAAGACAGTCGAATCAGCCGAGCGCCCGCACCAACATTGAGACCAGCTCAGTCTGCTTTCGATAGCCATTCTTGGCCAGCAGACTCTTGATATGCTGGCGGGCGGTATGAATGGATATATGTCGCTCCTCGGCAATATCGTTAGTGCTGAGCCCCCTCATCAAACCGCCGGCGACCGCAGCCTCTGCCGGTGAACATTGAAACAGAGACTGTAACTTGTCGAGGTCGGGGGACAGAGTGGTGTCGAAACTGAACAGCTCTGCCAGCACACCATTGTTTTCCGGGTGTTCGGTGACCAGAGGTGTCAGACAGACGGACACACGCGCTTGGCCGTTTTGGATAAACAGAGTCTGCGACTCCAGAACGCCTTTATGGGAGAGCACAATACATGTGGTTATGGCGTCATGCAGCTTACGGGTCATGCGTCTGTCACGACTATGCAGCCGCCGGTCCTCACCAACAAACAGATTACCTGTGCTGTCCAGCAAGGCTCTGGCGGCGTTGTTGGCTTCGGCCACATTACCCAAGGCATTGAATACCATCAGAGGCTTATGCACATGGTTGAGCGCCATGGCCAGGTTCTCGTTATCGCTGCTGGATTGATACAGTTTCAAGTGAAGGGCAACGGCATTTTCGATGTGCGGTGCCAACAGATTCATTTGCAACAGCTCACTGTCGGTGTAGGGACCGTGGTCTTGATGGCGGTTGGCCATGAACACCACATTGACGCCATCTTCCCGGGTCACCAACATACCCGTGCTATCACCCATGCCTACCGATTCGGCCCAGGCTCGGCTTTCCGGCCCCAGAATATCAAGGATGGTACGGCTGACATCGCCCCTTAAAAATGAATCGAACTGGCGTGGCGGCAACTGAACATAGCGCGTCAGCGCTTCATCCCGCTCGGGCAGGTCACTGTTGATGTACCACTCCTCAAACCCATCCGGGTAACCAAAGGTCCAGCCGTACACGATGCGTTGCGGGTTGGCAGTGACACCCAGAATGCCACCTTGCAGCGCCTTGAAATGCTTCTGGAAAGCATCAAAAAAATGCTGAAAACCGGCGTTATTGTGCAGGCTGCGATAGAGCGTGCTGACCAGCTCGTTATAAGCATGGAGCTCCTCGCCTTTCAAGGCAGGAAAGGGCAAGCTGGCCTGCTGATCAGTCTGAGGGTTTGCGGGAGAGAAGTGATCGTTCAAGGAAAAGGCTCCTTAACCGGCATGACACCGGGCACCAGGGACCGCCTGTTGCGATAACTTCCGGGCACGCAAAAACTGGCGAGATTATTATTGAACCCAAATCTGGGCTTTATTTTCCAATGAGGGAATAACCAAAATATAACCAAATCGTCTTAAAAAAGAAAGCTGAGTGCCAGCAGTCGCACCATATCTGCGGGAAATGCCTAAACCCTCGCGTCCCACTTCCCACCTTGCGGTTTTCAGGTCCCACTTTACGCCCATCTCTTGTCACTCTGACCATCTGCCATAACAATTGCCCGACGGAAACCGATCCGGTCATGCCATAACAAGAGAGATACCGAATGAATACAAAAATGCTTCTGCTGCTAAGCGGCCTTTTGGCGTTAAGCGCCTGCGGTCCAACCGACACGGCCGAGCAGCCATCCACCGACACCCAGGCCGTTCCGGCGACCCTCAAACAGGACGACAATGGCCACTACTCGATTTATCGGGAAGGCGAACCCTACTTCATCAGAGGCGCGGGCGGCACCAGTCGCCTGGAGCAACTGGCCGAGGCGGGCGCCAACTCGGTGCGCACCTGGGACACCGATAACGCCGAACGCATTCTCGACCAAGCCCAGGCCCACGGCCTGACGGTCATGCTGGGGCTGCGCATGGGCAAAGAGCGCCACGGCTTTGATTACAGTGACGAAGAGGCGGTAAAAGTACAGAAAGCGCAAATCCGGGAGCAGGTACTGCGCTACAAAGACCACCCCGCCCTGCTCACCTGGGGCATCGGCAACGAGCTGGACCTGTTCTACACCGACACCAACGTCTGGTACGCGGTGGAAGACATCGCCCGGATGATTCGGGAGCTTGACCCGCACCACCTGATCACCACCGTGACCGCCGGCATTGATCAGGAAAAGTCCGACCTGATCCAGGAGCGGGTGCCCAGCATTGATTACCTGAGCATCAACACCTACGGCGAACTGGACACTCTACCCCAGAAGGTGCGGGACGTCGGCTGGCCGGGCGCCTACGCCGTCACCGAATGGGGCCCCACCGGGCACTGGGAAATTGCCAACACCGCCTGGGGTGTCCCCATCGAGCAGACCAGCACCGAAAAAGCCGCCGCCTACCGACAGCGCTATGAATCCGCCATCCTCGCCGACGAGGAAAAAGGGCTGGGTTCCTACGCCTTCCTGTGGGGGCAAAAACAGGAAACCACACCCACCTGGTACGGCCTGTTCCTGGAATCCGGCCACGCCACCGAAGTGGTCGATACCATGCACCACCTGTGGAGCGGCGAATGGCCCGAACACCGCGCGCCAAGCATCCAATCCTTCCGGATCGACGATCAGACCGCCTATGACAGCATTTATCTTCAGCCGGGCGAAACCTACGAGGTCACCCTGAGCGTGACGCATCCGGACAACGAGCCTTTCAACATCCGTTGGGAGTTCCTGCCGGAGAGCACCGACATCAAATCCGGCGGCGACCGGGAGAACCGGCCGGAGAGCGTTCCGGGCCTGATCGTGGAAGACCGGGGCAACGGCACCATGCGCTTCACCGCTCCGGAAGCAACTGGCCCCTACCGCCTGTTCGCCTATGTGACCACAGAGCACAACCGGGCTGCAGCCGCCAACGTGCCCTTCTTTGTCGGTAGCGCCGAAGACCACGAGTAACAGACGTTACAGAAGGGTCAATAGGCAGGTATCCGGACCTCGGGCCGGATACCTGCCTACCTTAACAGCGCCGCCAGCACCCGACTGATCAGCTCTCCCTGTCGCGAACAACCCGTTTTCTGGAAAATATGCTTGAGATGGGAGCGCACGGTTTCAACACTGCGCCCAAGCTCATCGGCTATTGCCTGCACTTCACGCCCCGCCACCAACCTCTCGCAAACCTGAGCCTCCGCACTGCTCAGATCAAAGTAGCTGGCGATGTGTACCGCGCGGGGAAGAGGCCGGCTATCCGGCTCATAGACCGTTACCAGAGCCCCACCGGCCAATAGCTCGCCACTCTCAATGGGACGTATCACAAAAATCAAAGGGCTTCGCCCCGCCCGTTTGAGAAACAGCGTCTCACTACAATAGTCTTCCTTGCCCATGCTGGATCGGACGACCATCGCCGACGCCCGGAAGAAGGCTCGGTGTACATCCTGTTCGGCAAAGTTAAAGCGTTGGTCGCGCACCACCAGGCACCGCTCGCGGTCTATCAGGTCTTTGGCCGCTTTATTGGAGTGCAACACTGTCGCCAGGCTATCCAGCAAAAAGGTGGCATCCGGAAGAACGTCAATCACCGCGGCCAGAGTGGCATCATCCTGAGTGCGTGCTTCCAGTTGCCGATACAACTGAACCGCCTGCCGGATATGCGGCACCAACCGATCGAGTGAGTCGAGCTCAGACTGCTGATAAGGCCCTTGGGCCACGGTTCGCTGAATGGTCAGCACAAAACTATGGGTAGGGGTAGTGTCGACCACCAGCCAGGCCGAATCGAGCATATCCTGATCATTTTCCCACCTGGAATAATCCTGGTCGGGTCGGAAGTCCGGCAACAGGGGCAAAGCGGACTGAAACACGCCCGGGGACTGCTTGACCGCCTGATTGGTCACCACATCCTGGGCAATCATGTTGTTTTCAAGATACCAGTCCAGAAACTCCCGGGTCAGACCGTGGTACCAAAGGTGTTCCATACGCAACGGCTGACGCTGAATCACCAGCAACTGCGCCGCACAACCGCCAATGGCGCGAGTCAGTTTTTCGAGAAAAGCGTGAAAACCTTCCCGGTCAGTAAGAGAATGATAAAGCGCCTGCAACAGTTCAGGCTCATTTTGCAGCATCACTGCCATGTTATTTACCTTGAAATCACATTTTTATTATTGAACTTAATCCTGACAAACGCTCATTTTACCTTTTTTTCGTCGATCATTGGCTACCAACTGTGCCACGCTTGCTGGCAATAAACAGCCCCACCCCTCCCAGGATGGCGACAGAACACACGGCCAACCTCACCGTCACCGGCTCCGATAAAACGATCACGCCGCCGACCGCCGCCAGGGCCGGCACACTCAACTGGATCGTGGCCGCCGTCGTGGCCCTTAGATGGGGCAGCGCCATATACCAGATCGCATACCCCAGGCCGGAGGCCAACGCGCCCGACGCCACCGCGTAAAGCACCCCAACGGGCGCGATCTCCGCGCTTGAGTAAAACAACACACTCAATACCACGGCCATCGGCACCGCACGAATGAAGTTTCCCGCCGTTTCATGGGTGGGATCACCGAGGCCGCGCCCGCGCAGGGAATACACACCCCAGGCAACACCAGCCCCGAGCATCAATAGCGCCCCAGACAGCGGCGGCGCTTCCACCCCCGGCAGCAACAGTGCCGCCAGACCAGCCACCGCCGCCAGGACACCGAGGATCTGACGGCCATTAAGGCGCTCGCCAGACCACACCCCGACACCAATCATGGTCGCCTGAACCGCACCGAACAACACCAACGCGCCCGTGGCGGCGGACAGATCAAGGTAGGCAAATGAAAAGCCCGCCGCATAGGCAAACAGCGCAAACCCCGACAGCCAACTTCCCCCAACGGTACGCGGCTTACGCCGATAGCTCACCAGGGCAGCAAGGATGGCTGCACCCGATACAAGGCGAATGGTCGTGAAACTGGCCGCATCAATCTCGCCAGCGGCCAGCGCAACCCGGCAGAGCAGAGAATTGCCGGCGAAGGCCACCATGGCGAGCAGGGAGATGAAGAAAAGTCGAGTGTTGGGCATATAGCGCCACCCTACTTATCAAACCCCAAGCCCACAAACTTAAGCTCATCACTACGGCCATCTATCAGCAACTCCCACAGCAACTCTTCATCAGAGCTGTGGTAAGAAACTTTCCAAAGAAGCTTGATTTCATTGACTTTGTTTATAGCGCCCAAAAACTCCACCCGAGCTGGCTTACCCATCGGTTTCAGGACACCTACCGCCTCATCAAAAACTTCGCTCGATAGTGACGGAAAAATTTTTGAAATAGCGTTGAATTCACCTGTGTAGTGACACTCCAGGACGGTGTCGAATATCGGCTGAACTCTGCTTTTTAATCGAACAATGTCAGATTCTGACATACGACACTCCATAGTTTTTTAATCCGCATCAGAGCGGCGAAAGGTTTCGGTTCCCAGCAGCCAAAGGCTGCCAACTTCGGCTACTGATCATGGACTTTCAAGCTCAAGGCTTACCGGAAGCCCTCCGTGTATTTCACCTGGCCCGGAAGAGCCTAGCCAATACTCGTACCCGTAAAGTGCAGACTCCAAGCGTTCTGCCACGGCTTTCGGTAGTCTAGTGCTTTGCCTCATTGACTTCATTTTCCCATGACCTCTACAACCGACTTCCTCTTAATGTACGCCTCATCATATTCACTCCTAAGACGGTCCGACAGCATTTCCGAAACATCCTTCTCTGGATTTCCAGCTCTATATTTTGCTGCATGCCGGACGCCTCTAATCATAGAGGCTTCATAATCTGAAAAAATCAGTTCGCTAACGTATGGGTTACCGTGCTCACCATACCATGCGAATTGGTCAAGGCCGTGATCTATATATAATTCCAGCAAAGACACCACCTCCTCAATATCTTCAGGGTCACCAGACTCCAGCTTCTTTATTTGAGCGGTACTTATCGCTGAAAACGCAACCGCATCAAGTGCAACACCGTGCTTCACACCTTGCGATATTCCCCACCAGGCGCCAAGCCCTGAGCAGACGACACTTAGCAAAAGAGCATAGAAGGCAATCTTAGAATTCATATTTTTAAAATAACAGTCAAAAAGTCAAATCCGCCAACAAGATTAGCTTTGGACTGAAGGCAAAGTCTCAACGGAACAGCTGTCCCCGTGACGACCTGATTAAAGGCGACTTGGCTCAACGTAGAATCCTCAGAATGCTTGTGCCCTCGAATTTAAGGCGCAAATCCTCGATGACTTCTGGAGGAACCACCTCTCCGTCTTCCGGGCCAATCCAAAGCCGGCTATTATCTCCAAAGGGCTCCCAGACGATAAAACGCTTGTTAGCGAATAAAAACCGAACGTGAACTTCATCAGCTGAAAACCATCGGCGCGAACTAACAACATCACACCCCCTGATTCGACGAACGCACCGTGCGATACTGCTTGAGGATAGGAACGAATTCGAAAGTTCGAATCCGGTAAGTTCTCCTTCGTCGTTGTTTAGCAGTAATGTTTTCATAAGGGTTTAATGCACCAAGCAGGGGCGTTATTACCTTCATCGTATATTCCAACTTTTATAGCGCCAAGCGTAACGGGCTGGCTTGGAGCGTCAGCGGAAAACCTGCCCCGGTTGACGTGATTTCTATGTGTATATATACTTTCAATTATACACATCTCCGAGGTCTATGCCATGCGGACGAATATTGAAATTGACGACAAACTGATGAGCGATGCACTTAAAGCCACGGGCCTAAAAACCAAGAAAGAAGCTGTGGAGCAAGGGCTTAAAACCTTGATTAGACTTAAAAAACAAGAGGGAATCAAGCGCTTCAGAGGCAAGCTAGAATGGTCGGGGGACCTAGACGATATGAGGCGCTCGTCGTGATCCTTGTGGATTCCAGCGTCTGGATCGACTACTTCATTGGCAACGACTCCGAAGAAGCCGATTTTCTCGACCGCACCTTGGGCAATCGCGCAGTTGCTATTGGTGATCTGATCCTCACGGAGGTACTTCAAGGGTTTCGGCAGGAGAAGGACTATAAAGTTGCCAAGAGCCTGCTGGAAGAACTCACCGTATTTGAGCTTCTTGGTAAAAAAATAGCTATAAAGAGCGCGGATAACTTCCGAAAGTTGCGCAAGAAAGGTATAACTATACGGAAGACCGCCGACGTTATCATTGCTTCGCACTGTATTGAGCATAACCTTCCTCTACTGTTCTCAGATAAGGATTTCCTACCCTTCGTAGAGCACCTGGGATTGCGCAACGCGGCATACACATGACGCTGCCAGCATGCGCGTCTTTTAGTGGTGCAAGTTCAGAGCATCCGGCAGCCGAAGGCTGCGTAGTGATGCGCTTGATTACGAGTTCTTTTGCTTCTCATATTCTTCTGCAGCATTCTCATCTACAAAAACTGATACAGACTCAGCCCAGTGTGCGTTCGAGCCTCTTTTCTTAACCCCTGAAACCCAATATTCGTCTCCGGAATCTTCGCAAAAGTAGTTACCCAAGACACCGCCTCCTTTGGCACGAGCAAGCGAACGCCCTCGATAGTAAATGGTACGCCCCGTTTTCGAGAAAGTAACCCAGCCAATACGAGCTTTGTGGCCGTCTATGTCACCTTCTTTGTTCTCAATGTACATGAGCCGGCGCTCATTTCCCCGAGTTAGCTGACTCATGCTAGATACTCATAATGCCCGCCATAAACGGCCGAGTGAAAGGCCCAGCGACCGAAGGGAGCGTATTTAATGGCTGGTTAGGTTTCGTGAGCACCTTTTCTCTCGGCTCGATTTCGGGGATAGAGTTTCCTAACCAAATATAAAACTATTGCCCCGGCAGAGGCCAAAACAATAAGCCAAAACGAAGCGCTCATAAGAAACCACCCCATCAGGAATGACGTATTCCAGTTTTCGGGGAAATCCGGCCTGTAGGAGTTGACCATACCTCGAACCCCCAAACCTAAGCCCGCAATAAGAGCGGACAAACATACTACGGCATCGATCCGCACACCAAACAGAATTTTTTGAACAAGCCAGATTAATGCAGCGAGGCCGGGGATTACAATTAGAATTAGAATTTCGGTACCCATTCTGTAAACCTAAATCCACCAACAAACGCAGCTTTTCAGTGAGAGCAAAGCCGCAACGGAAAACCTGTCACCGTGCTTGGCGTTGTAAATTTTATACCTCATGCTCTTCTCCGTGCTCACATTTGGGATCTGGGCCAAAGGTAACAGTTTTTAGCCAAGATATAGAAAATCCAACGCAGGCTAGAACCGCCATTCCTAACCCGATTGTACCTGCGAAACTTGCCACGAGAAAAAACGTTTCGCTGAAATAGCCGTTGAAATAGATTCCAATAAGAGCCAAAAAGGCGAAATACGCAACAAACTGAGTTACCCAACTAAAAGCATACCTTATTCTTCTTACCTTAAAGCTTGACAACAGCTCTCCCTCCTCTGGAAATGGTCCGAACCAACTGAATGCTAAAAAAGTGACTATATTCGGCTTCATGCGCCTTAAGCTCATCAATACAATGAACACGATGAGGTAAAAAATGGCTATCTTTTCCGTCATGAGAACGCCCCAAGCAAGGGCATATTTTGCGTTTTGAGAGCAGCGAAGCAAAATATCTCCACTGCCTTGGATTGTTATGTTCCTGCCCTCTTAAAACTCAAAGGCAACCCATTCATGATATGATCAGACTCACCAAAAGTATGCCAATATTCAAAACCGAACAACTCTACATAGCCGCTAGATGTTCTCCATCCAGATAAAGTCAATGTATATAGATGCGTACCTTCATGGCTGCAGTAGAAGATGAAGACCAATTTCTGATCTGTATTTGGTTTCAACTCACAGTTTAATACCGCAGCTCTCAGACTATTGTCACTAAGGTGTTCATATACGGAACTAAAATCCGAATTCACTATGAGTCGATATTTTTGCTGAGTAGATTTATCTCTCATTTTTCCAGTGGGAACCCACTCTCCAATAAGATCCGATCTATCCAATCCAAATGGAGAGGCACTGATATTAACTGAGAGAAGAACAATTAGAATTAGATAAATTGAACTCATAGTTCTACCAGAACTGATCTTCCCCGCCATAATCGGCCGAGTGAAACGAGGTCCGGCGCACGAAGTGCGCGAACTTAATGGCTGGTTAGTGGACATTTTCTTTAGCCCATATTTCATGTACCCTGGTGTCCTTGCCAAAACCAGCCGACATGATGAGGTCCCGCCAATCTAGCTGTGCCAACTGTATTGCAGAGTCTAGATCCATAGAGCTCCCATTTGCTAGCTTTAACACAGCAAAATGTATTCTCTCCATCTGCTCTGGGGACCAACTACTACAAGACAATGCTTCTGTACCGCATTCAGTCTCCAGCATGTCGCATACCTCAAGAGCCTCGCGAGACTTGTATAAATAGTGGACTATCTTCTTGGTTCTATTACTGAGTTCACTCATAATCCTGCCCCACTAACGCCCGGCACAGCGGAAGCCGTAACGGAGCAGTTTTGTGTTAATGTTTGAGCGCCAGCGAGTAACACAAAACTGCATAATGCAGGCAGTCCGACTGATGCCGTTTGTTACATGCTGGCCCATTTTTCAGATTCCGCTGATCTTACGAGATGCCCTACCGACAGCGGAGCGATACCTTTAGGCTTGTAGCCTTTGATTCGCCGGTATAAATAGTACGGCCAAAGAAATAGAAATCCTACCGAAATTCCCTCTGGACCAAAATAGGTTTCAGATATTGGACTAAGGTCCACACCAAACCGAGCTGAGAACTCCTCAAGTAGCTCAGCCCCATCATCTCCGTCGACACCGAGATCAAAATTGATCAACGTGTCGGGTGATATTTTCTCCGCTTTTACGCCAGTAAATTCGGATACAAACGCAATAATCTCAGATTCCATAAGGCATGTAACGTCCCCAAGCAGGGATATATTTTGCGTTTTGAGCGCAGCGAAGCAAAATATGTCCCGCTGCCTTGGTTTGTTATGAGCTGGATCAACTGCTAGCCCTGTCATAGCAGAGCGATGAGAACCGCTTTACTTCCAAGCAGCCAATTAACAGCAATAAAACCGAAATTGATACTCCGCCCCATGTAACTATGAGTCCAAGTTCTCCACCTATGTTCAACAGGTCTATTCCTGCCACTATTGCCAAAAGCACTACACCAGCGCTGACGAAAAGCACCATCTGCTTCCGACTACTTTGCGAAATTGATGCATTACTCAAGTGGCACGAACAGTGAGGACAATAAAACAAGTAGTGGTTTCCCTCCTTCACTCTCTCTTCAAGGTGAAGATATCCAAATTCCTCTCCGCACTTTGGGCATTTCACAACGCCAACCTCCTCTCTATGCGCTCTCTACTCATAACGCACACAGCTGCGGCGGCAAAACCGTAGCGACGGAGGAGCGAAGGTTTTGACGTCCGACAGCCTGTGCTTGTTAACTGTTCTTCTCATTGGCTGCGATGACCTCTAGTGCGAACCCCTGAGCAGTAACAAACCACTCAAACCAGGGTACGGAACCTCTAAAACCGTCGAAGTGGAAAACATCGTTTTCAAGCGATGCGTGCATGATTTCATCTAGCGGCATTTCTGGCTGCGGATGTTCTCGAGCCGCCTTTGTATCATCCCAGTACTTTGCCTCTTCGCTAATTACGCCAAGAAGCTTCAGTGTTCCGGACTCCACTACCCAGTCTTTCTCGCCTGCTTGCGGATGGTCGCTACTAATGAAAGCCCCCTCGATACTTATCAGAATACAGCCATCCTCTCTGACGATCTTGGCTATGCCAGCATCGTGAAAACTTAACTTATCGAAATCGCTGGTAATTCTCATAGACAGTTAACATTTGTATAATGAGCCAGCACGCTTTCCCACCCAGCACTTTTCCCGTCAAAGCCGCTAACTCATTGATATTAGTAGATTGTCTGAAACTTTAGCACAGATCGGCCAGACGGAAAGCGTGCCGGCTCGGTTTTGTCTTCGGTGTCGTCTGTTATCTACCGACTTAATGTCAGCAACTCATTGATTTAATTTATTTTTTTATTTTCGCCGGTGAGAAAGCGTGCACTGTAAGGACGTGGCGAACGCCACTTTTTAGAAGGTTTGCCAATATACTGTATAAATCGATCAATTTTTGATCGGCAGACAATCTGGGGATATTGCGTGAGTCTAAGGAGGCGGGCTACCAGAAAATCCGACGCCCGAGGGCGCCGGAAGATGATGGGGATCAGGTGAGCTCGTAGCGATCCATAATATCCCGAACCAGCCCGCTGCGCACAATATCGGCGCGTTCGAATTGATGGATATACACATTGGGTAGATCGCCGAGCCGGTTCACGGCATCTGCCAGGCCGTTGTGTCCGCGAATATCGCTTTGTTCGATATCCCCGTTGATGACCACTTTGCAGCCTTCGCCAATGCGGGTCAGGAACATTTTCATCTGTGCGGGTGAAGTGTTTTGGGCTTCATCAAGAATGACGAAGGTTCGGTTGTTGAAGGTTTTACCGCGCATAAATGCCAGGGGCGCGGCGACGATTCGACCGTGGCGCAGGCAGTAGTCTACGGTGCCGGCGCCGAGTCGTTCGGCGAGAATTTCACGAAACGCGTCGATGTAGACCGAGAACTTTTCATCCAGGGCGCCGGGCAGGAAGCCCAGTTGTTCCCCTGCTTCCACGGCGGGCCGTGTGAGGATGATCCGCTCAATTCGTCCGGACTCCAGCGCTTCGGCAGCGATGGCACCGGCGCAGTAGCTCTTGCCCGTACCCGCGGGGCCAATACCAAATGTTAAATGGTAGCGCTGGATTGCGTCGATGTAGTCTTGCTGGGCGGTGGTGTAGGCGGTGAGGGGTTTGTTGGCGCGGGGTGGAGCGTAAGCGGTCTGCAGTTGTCGGGAGGCATTGATTTCGACGATGTTGCCGTTGGGGGGTGCCCGGTGTCGGCCGCGGTCGTCTTGGTGGAACCGCTCTTCAGCGGCGTGGTTCTGATGTCTTTTGCGCTTCGCGTGAGATCGTTTCGCCATGGATAATTCCCCATCAGGTTCCAGGTGATCAGGGACAACTCGGGCTGGCAACGCTACGGATGGCCAAGGGCCCGGCCCTGTAAGACTCAAAAGGTAACGCGATTTTCGGGGTGACAGAGGCGCCCCGACATGTTCTGTTGGCAGGCTCCTCCTCTTGGCAGGTGGGTGACAAACGCACTGATGAATCAGCGCTTACCAAAAATAGTAGGTGGTTTTTATTGGGGGGTCAATGCTTTTGATGCAGCAAACCGGAAAAGGCAAAGCGGGAGGGGGGATTTTGCCGGGCGCATCGAGCGCCCGGCAAAAGGGTTTTACATGGATGACACGATGGAGATCATAACGCCTGCGGCGACGGCGGAACCGATCACCCCGGCAACGTTCGGCCCCATGGCGTGCATCAGCAGGTAGTTCTGGGGGTTGGCTTCCAGCCCTACCTTGTTGGATACCCGCGCGGCCATGGGCACGGCGGACACGCCAGCGGAACCGATCAGCGGGTTGATCTTGTGACGCACAAACAGGTTCATGAACTTGGCCACCAGTACGCCCATCGCAGTACCGATGGCGAAGGCGACGATACCCAGCAGCAGGATGCCCAGCGTTTTGGTATCCAGGAAGGCGGAGGCGGCCAGCTTGGAGCCCACGGCCAGGCCCAGGAAAATGGTGGTGATGTTGATCAGGGCATTCTGGGCGGTATCGCTCAGACGCTCCACCACACCACATTCGCGCATCAGGTTACCGAAGCAGAACATGCCCAGCAGCGGTGCGGCAGAGGGCAGGAACAGCGCCACAAGAATCAGCAGAATCACCGGGAAGGCAATCTTCTCCAGACGGCTGACCGGACGCAGCTGCTCCATTTTGATCTTCCGCTCGGACTCGGTGGTCAGCGCGCGCATGATCGGCGGCTGGATCAGGGGCACCAGCGCCATGTAGGAGTAGGCCGCAACGGCAATGGCACCCAGGAGGTCTGGCGCCAGGATGCTGGACACGTAAATGGCGGTCGGGCCGTCCGCACCACCGATGATCCCGATGGCGGCGGCATCGGCGATGGAGAAGTCCATCAGGCCGGTGACCGACAGACCCACCGCGCCCATCACGGTCGCAAAAATACCGAACTGGGCGGCGGCGCCGAGGAACAGGGTTTTCGGGTTGGCGAGCAGCGGACCGAAATCGGTCATGGCGCCCACGCCCATAAAGATGACCAGCGGCGCAACACCGGAGCCGATCGCCACTTCATAGAAGCGGTAGATCATGCCGTTGGTGTAGCCGTAGTCCAGGGCCACTTTGTGCGCGGCCGCCAGCTCGGAAGCCGAGGCGGTTTTGTACAGCGCCAGCAGTTCGTCCGCCGTGGTGCTGGCGGCGACGCCGAAGACTTCGGCCAGATCCGCGAGCACTTTTACGCCGCCCACATCAATGGCCTGCTGGGTCGCGGACATGGCGAGCCCCGCACCGGGGATGTTGGCCATGATGCAGCCAAAGCCGATCGGCACCAGCAGCAGCGGCTCAAATCCTTTGCGGATGGCCAGGAACAGCAGCAAGAGCCCCACCAGAATCATGGTGAAGGTGCCCCACTCCATCTGGTAAATGCCCGATTCCTGCCACAATCGAATAAAGTTCTGCATAAAACGTTCTCAACAGTGTTGCTGGAAGTAGTGGTCCAGGCGGTTCGCGATTACGCCAGATCCAGAAGCGGATCGCCGGATGTCACCGCGTCCCCGGCCTGCACATGCACGCTGGTCACGGTGCCGGCACGGGGCGCGGCCACTTCGGATTCCATTTTCATGGCTTCCAGAATCAGCAGGGTATCGCCCTCTTCCACCTGATCACCGGGCTTGACCACGATTTTCACGATGTTGCCGCCCAGCGGGGCGGGAACCGGCTCGCCGTCTCCAGCGGGTGCGGCTTCTGCGCCACCGCTGGAGGCGCTGCCGCCCACCGGGGCCAGACCGGTCACATCGCCACCGTCGCTGACGGTAACGGTGTACTTCTGGCCTTCCACGTCGACGGTGTACACCTCTTCACCACTGTCGGTGGTCACCGCGCTGCCCTCTTTACCGGTCGGTGCCGGCTCAAAGGCGTCGGGGTTGCCACGGTTCTCCAGGAATTTCAGACCAACCTGTGGGAACAGGGCATAAGTGAGCACATCGTCGATGCGACCTTCGCCCTCGGTGAGGCTGATGCCTTTCTCTTTGGCCACTTCTTCCAGCTCTTTGGCCAGGCGGTCCATTTCCGGCTCCAGCCGATCGGCGGGACGTCCGGTAATCGGCTCGCCACCATCCAGGACACGCTGTTGCAGCTCTTTATTGACGTCCGCTGGCGTAGCGCCGTACTCGCCCTTGAGCACACCTTCGGTTTCTTTGGTGATGGTTTTGTAGCGCTCACCGGTGAGCACGTTCATCACCGCCTGGGTGCCGACAATCTGTGAAGTCGGAGTCACCAGCGGGATGTAGCCGAGGTCCTTGCGCACGCGGGGAATTTCTTCCAGCACCGCGTCGAACTTGTCTTCCGCGTTCTGCTCACGCAGCTGATTTTCCATGTTGGTCAGCATGCCGCCGGGCACCTGAGCAATCAGGATGCGCGAGTCGACGCCCTTGAGGGAGCCTTCGAACTTGGCGTATTTGCGGCGCACCTCGCGGAAGTAGGAGGCAATTTCTTCGAGCAGCTCCAGGTCCAGTCCGGTATCCCGATCGGTGCCTTCCAGGATGGACACCATGGTCTCGGTGGGGCTGTGACCGTAGGTCATGGACATGGAGGAAATGGCGGTATCGATATTGTCGATGCCCGCTTCCACGCACTTGAGGTTGGTGGCGTGGGCCAGGCCGGTGGTGGCGTGGCTCTGCATGTGAATCGGGATGGAACAGCTTTCTTTCAGGCGGGTCACCAGCTCGTACCCCACATAGGGCTTGAGCAGGCCGGCCATGTCTTTGATGGCAATGGAGTCAGCGCCCATGTCTTCAATGCGCTTGGCCAGATCCACCCACAACTCGATGTCGTGTACCGGGCTGATGGTGTAGGAGATGGTGCCCTGAGCGTGCTTGCCCTGTTTCTTGACCGCTTTCATGGCGGTTTCGATGTTGCGCATGTCGTTCATGGCATCGAACACGCGGAACACGTCCACGCCATTGGTGGCAGCGCGCTCGACAAACTTGTCCACTACGTCATCGGCGTAGTGGCGATAGCCGAGAATGTTCTGCCCGCGCAGCAACATCTGCATGCGGGTTTTGGGCATGGCCTTTTTGAGCTCGCGAATGCGCTCCCAGGGGTCTTCGCCCAGGTAGCGGATACAGGCGTCGAATGTCGCTCCACCCCAGGTTTCCAGAGACCAGAAACCCACTTGATCCAGTTTCTCGGCAATGGGCAGCATGTCGTCGAGGCGCATCCGGGTGGCCAGCAGGGACTGATGGGCATCCCGCAGTACCAGCTCCGTAATGCCCAACGGCTTTTTAGCATCGCTCATGGCGTTGTACCTTTCTCACAGTTAGCGTTCGCGGAACCATCGGCTATCGGCGACGGGCGCGATGTTGCTCAATGGCGGCCTTGATTGCGGCCAGGGTTTTGTCATCGACCTTGCCCGCGGCGGGGCGGGCGGCGCTGGAGGGTTTGCGGCTGCGGGGCTCCAGAGGCGCTTTGGACTCGGGGAACCAACGGTTGATGCTGCCACTCATAAGTACCATGGCAATCACCAGCAGCGTCAAAAACACCACGACGGACCCCATGCCATACAGCATCAGGTCTACGCCTTGTTGCATCAGTGTGTCACTCATATCGGGCACCCTGTGTACGATAAGTCATTGGCTACAGCGGAACGGATCCGCGCGGGGCCACCTCAGTCCGGTGGAGCGAGGCGCGCCAATGTAGCTTGATTCCCAAAATGTGGCAACTGCGTCACATTTTTTGCCCTTGGCAGTGGCTCGAGGAGCTTTTGCCAAGCGCAAAACGGCCGGCCATTTTCTCTTATCTTTCATAAACTTACAACTTCTGGCTGCAATTGAGCCGGGAATGGGCCTGCAATGGCAACCAGATGCCGTTAAAATGGCCACCTTTTCCACACCGGGAGTTCGGCCCAGTCATGCAATTGTTTCTCGCCCCGATGGAGGGCGTCGTCGATTATCAGGTTCGGGACCTGCTCAGCGCGCTGGGCGGGCTGGATGGCTGTGTCACCGAGTTTATCCGGGTGACCGACAGCAGCCTGCCCCGGCGGGTGTTCCTGCGCTACGCCCCGGAGATCGAGCAACACTGCCTGACCCCCAGCGGCACCCCGGTGAAGGTTCAGCTATTGGGCGGGCAGCCAGAACCGGTGGCCCGCAATGCCCAGCGCGCGGTGGCCGCCGGCGCTACGGCCATTGATCTGAATTTCGGTTGCCCGGCCAAAACCGTGAACAAAAGTGATGGCGGGGCCTGCCTGCTGCGCGAACCGGAGCGAGTGCACGCCATTGTGGCCGCAGTGCGCAATGCGCTGCCCGACGCCGTGCCGGTCAGCGCCAAAATCCGGCTCGGTTTTGACGATGCCAGCCGCTATCTCGACAATGCCCTGGCGGTTTACGAGGCGGGCGCCAACGAGCTGACCGTGCACGCGCGCACCAAGCGCGACGGCTACCGACCGCCGGCCTATTGGGATTACATTGCCCGCATTCGGGAGGCAGTGGCGATGCCGGTGATCGCCAACGGGGAGATCTGGAGCCCGGAGGATTTTGAGCGCTGCCGTGCGGTGACCGGCTGCGACCGGTTTATGCTCGGGCGGGGATTACTGGCGCGGCCGGACCTGGCGCGGGCCATCAAGGCGCAGGTGGCGGGGGAAGAGTACACCCCCATGCCCTGGCGCGAGGTCTGTCAGATGCTGCACCGGTATTACCGGATGAGCCAACCTCACTGGGGCACCAAAAACGCCTCCAAGTACTGCGGCAATCGTATCAAGCAGTGGCTGATGTACTTGCAGCGCCAGTACCCGGAAGCAGCCACGTTTTTTGAGCAGATCAAACGCGAGCGGGAGCCGGCGCGCTTTGAGGCCGCCTTTCGCCAGGCAGCCTGAGCCAGCGGTTTACTCGACTTTGTTGCGCTCCTCTAGACGGGGCTCGGCCACGCTGATAAAGCGCCCCTGTTCATCCAGGCCAATGGCCTGGGTGGAGCCATAATCGCCCAGTCGACGCAATTGATGCCCTTTTTCCTCCAGCGCGGTGCGCAGCGGAGTAATCAGGGTTTTCTCCACGAACAACTGATTGGGCCGCCACTGGTGGTGGATGCGGTCCATCACCAGCGCATCCTCCAGCGGCATGCCCAGATCGATGTGATTCACCAGCGCCTGCACCACCTGGGTAATAATGGTGGGGCCACCCGCCGCTCCCAGTGTCAGTACCGGCTTGCCATCGCGGGTCACCACCGTGGGGCTCATGCTGGACAGCGGCCGTTTACCCGGGGCAATACTGTTGGCTTCCGCCCCCAACAGGCCGTAGGCATTGGGTTCGCCGGGCTGGGCCGAGAAGTCATCCATCTGGTTGTTCAGAATCACCCCGGTGCCCGGCACCACCACCTTGGAGCCGAAGTTGGTATTCACTGTGGCGGTAATGGCCACCCAGTTGCCATTCTGATCCGCCGTGGCGATATGGGTGGTGTGTTTGCCGAACAGCTCCTCCTGGGATTTGGGGGGCGTGCTGTGGCCAGTTACTTCGGCCACCGATTTCAATGACAGCCGCTCCCGCAGTTTGTCCGCATAGCGTTCACTGATCAGGCCTTTGGGCACAGACGCAAACGCCGGGTCGCCCAGCCAATAGGCGCGGTCGGCAAAAGCCAGGCGCATGACTTCCGCCAGCAGGTGGTAGCGGTCCGCTTCGGAGAGCGCATCGACATCAAACCCTTCGAGAATATTGAGCATCTGAGCCACATGCACACCGCCGGAGCTGGGCGGTGGGAAGCCGTAAACCCGAAAACCTCGATAGTCGCTGACCACCGGCTTGCGGCGCAGCAGCTCGTAGTTCGCAAAGTCCTCCCGAGTCACGATGCCACCGTGCTCGACCATCCAGTCGCCGACGGCTTTGGCAAAGCCACCGCCGTAAAAGTACTCGGGGCCCTCGCTGGCAATCGCACGATAGGTGCGGGCCAGGTCGGGTTGGCGGATGCGGTGCCCCACCGGCCAGGGCTCACCTTCGGAGGTCAGGAAAATGGCGGCCGAGCCGGGGTACTCCAGAAGGTCCTCCGTGTGACGCGCCAGGCGGCGGGCAAAAATGCCATCGATGGCAAAACCCTCGTCGGCGAGGGTCGCGGCCGCTTCCAGGTGCGTGGCAAAGCGGGCCTTACCGCCTTTTTTCATCATGTAATCGTAAGCGGCCACGGCGCCGGGAATCCCCACCGCGAGCGGGCCTTTTTTGCTCAGCTCGGGCCGATAGTCACCATCGCGCACATACATAGTGCGATGGGCTTTACCCGGGGCCATTTCCCGGCCGTCGATGGCCTCCACCCGACCGTCGGCCCAGTGCACCACGGCAAAAATTCCCCCACCGATGCCGGAGTTGTGGCCGTCCACCACCCCCAGAGTCAAGGCGGCGGCCACGGCGGCGTCAATCGCGTTGCCGCCCTCGGAGTAGGCCTTCATGGCCGCCTCGGTGGCTCTCGGCTGAACGGTGGCGACGGCCCCGCGACCGTCGGGGGTCACCGCGGCATAATCATCGGCCCGGACCAGGGCTGCCAAGGCGCTGGTGAGCAGTACCGCACTGACCCACAAGCCCTTTTTCAGTGAGCGCTGAAACATAGTGAAAATTGAATCCTGTGTTATCCAACGAGTGATAAAAGTAGTGCGAAGACTAGCATTGTGGGCCCGTAAAAACAGCAAACCCCGCGTTGTGCGGGGTTTGTGTTGTGAGGGAGCGGTCACTGTGTCAGAACCAGAAGCTGTCACTGCGCCGTCCTTCGATATTCATTCCACCGATCAATTTGCCTCGGGTAATGACCCGGTGTTGAACCCAGCAAAACTGCAATAAACGGCGCATAAACATCTCCGGTTACGTCTGTCGGTCAATCGCGCAGCCATAAAAAAACCCACCGCCCCCTGGGCGTGATAATCGCCTGGGGATCAAGGTGGGTTTTTATTCGAATGCGTTGTTGGGTGACATTATACGGAAAGCCCACAGGGCCTGCCACCCAACAGGCCGTTACTGGCGCTCGCTCAATACCTCCAATGCGCCGGAAACATAGACCAGCGGTGCATTCCAGTTGATGGTGATTTCGTTGGACGCATAGCTGCACCAGTGATCCAGATAGGATTTGGCGGGCTTGTCCGACGGATAAGCAACCGGACAGTCACCGGCGTCCTGCTGGCCGCTGTGAGGGCCGCCGGCCAGGAAGCCCGGAACCGGCGCAACAACAGTATCGGCCTCGGAGGGACGATGATGAATGTGTAGCGGCGTGCGCGTACCAAAACCGGTCACGTAGGAATAGCCGGTGGGATTGCGCCCCAGAACATAATCCATCAGGGACTGCGCCACCTGCAGATTTTCGGGATTGTCGCTCAACTGGTGGGCAGTCAACATCATCATCGCCATATTCATGGCCACGCCGTTGCTGCCCCAGACGAAGTCCTGTGCGCGCATGGGAACCCCGGAGGCCGATGCCCGCCACTCATCGCGCAGGTGCTGCGCCAAACCGGCCACCTTGTCCTTCACCTGCGCCTGCAGCGCCTCGGGAACCTGTTCCAGGTGGTGTGCCATGGACATCCAGGGTTGACCGACGGCATCGGCCCAGTTCGGCACCTCAATGGCGGCCTCGGCCAATTCGACCTCGTCCCAGTAACGCTGATCACCGGTGGTCAGGGCCAGCTCTACCGCGGCCCAGACAAACTCGTCCGAGAATTCATCATCGCCGTACTCGCCGGTGCGCACATCCTCCGGATTGCGATAGATGACATCGGGATTGGCTTTGGCCCAATCCCAGGCGGCCTTCGCCGCCGAGAGTGCCTGCTCGGAGAAGCCCGGGTATTCGGCCTCGTAGTCGGCGTATACGCGGCTGGCCACCACCATGGTGGCGGCAAAGTTGAGCGCCGCCGCCGTGCCTTTCTGAACCATATAGCGGGGCTCGGTGGCCTCGTGAGGCATTACTGCACCAGAGAAGTTCAGGGTGGTCAGCTTGTGGTACACACCGCCGTCGTGCGGGTCCTGCATGGTGAGCATCCAGCTCAGGTTCCACATGGACTCATCCAGCAGATCGGGGACGGCGTTGCCACTTTCCGGGATATTCAGGTCACGATCGCGATAGAACGCCGGGAAGTGCTCATAGGCGGCCAACAGGGTATAGGTGCTGATGCCCGAGTTGACGATGTACTTGTTGTAGTCGCCCGCGTCGTACCAGCCTTTGGGGCTGCTCAGCTCGGTGCCTTCCGGGCGCGCTTCAGAGGCTGCCGAGCTGTGAATGGCGACACTGTCGTCGGGGTGGCCCATGGGGCGCGCATAGTCTCCGGCGTGCTCGGCGAGAAGCTCCGTGCTGGCACGGTTAAAGTAATAGGCTTTGATGACGGCATCATTCAGCTCGCCGTATACCGCATCGCGGATTTCCAGCGGGGCCGAATCGGCCAGGCCTTCGACCCGCACCACATAGCGGCCGGGCGCCTCAACGTCAGAGAAGTCGGCCAGCTGAACCGTCTCGCCGGAGACCGGCCAGACTTTCGCCTCCCCCAGCTCACTCTGGTAAACCACCTGCCCGTTGGCGGTATTCACCAGCGCAAAATCCGCCGCGGCTCCGGCCGGTACGGTGGCCACTTTCGCGGCGCGCGGATAAAAACCAAGCTGATTGACCTGAATGGCTGACGACGCGTCCGGCTCAGTTGGAGTATCTGTTTGTGCGGGATCTGACTGACAGGCGATCAAGGTACTGACCAGCGCCGATAGCGCCAGCATGCGATAGACAGTGTGGGACATGGAAACACCTCATGGGCTTTTATTGGTTATGGTTTTGGATATCGACCGATGCCACAGCCCCGGACAGACCGCTCAGCCTGTTATGGTTCCAAGGACTGTTAGCCCGATAAGAATACCCTATTCCATTTCGCCCGTCAGGATCGACTCAGAGGTTTAACACTTTCTTTACGAAGGGGATGGTCAGTTTGCGCTGCTCGGCCAGCGAGGCATGATCCAGCCGCTGCAGGTAACAGAACAGCTCGTTCATGTCCCGGGGCACCCGCTGCAGAATATAGTGAGCCACGTCCTCGCTCAGCTCCAGCCCCCGGGCCCGGGCCCGATGGCGGAGGGCGTTCTGCTTGTCTTCATCGCTCAACGCCTGCACCTGGCAGGTAACGCCCCACTGCAGGCGCGAGCGCAGGTCCGGCAGCGCCACGGGGAGCTCCTGGGGCCCTTGCACGGCGGCCACCAGCAGATGCTTTTGGGCATCGCGTAGGCGGTTAAATAGATGAAACAGGGCCTCTTCCCAGTCGGGCTTGCCGGCAATCACTTCCAGCCCGTCGAGACAGACCAGATCCAGGTACTCCAGCCCTTCCAGCAATTCGTGGGGCGCAAAACCCACCAGCTCCCGTAGCGGGAGGTACTGAATGCTCAGGCCCGCGTCTTGCGCTTCGTGCCCCGCCGCCTGCAGCAGGTGGGTGAGCCCGACGCCCGGCTGCCCCCAGAGATAGATGAAAGGCTCCCCCTGGCCGCCTGCCTGCGCTTTCAGCAACGCCAGGGTGCGGGCGTTGGTCGCCCCTTCCGGGGCGTAGAAGTTATCAAAGGTGGCGTCGTCGTTAAGACTGACGCTCAGTGAAAGCTGTTGAGGCGTGGGCATGGCCTTGATTGATTCTCTTTTGTGGTTGCCGGAACGGCGGTTATTGCCAGGTGTAGACCAATGGGTTGGCCTGTGTCCCCGCGGGCATGAAGCGGCTACCGGTCAGGCTGACCCGGTTACTGTCGGCGGATGGCACCAGCCGGCCGTCGCGTTCCAGCGTTCCCAGCAGTCGCGCCTGTTCACCCTCGGTCACCAACCGCAGGGTTAACACACCCGGGCGAAGCGATACCAGCTCGGCCCGGCGCACCAGCGCCAGGTCTTCCAGGTAGCGCTCGACCGACTTGTAATCGCCAAAACCGTCGATGCCGCCGACTTCCATCAACACTGCATCCGGCCCCTCTTCCCGGGGCACAATGGCATAGAGTCCGGCAAAGTGATTGGCGGTTTCGTCAATCGCCTCCGCCAGCAGCCCGTTCACCGAGTCATTTCGCAGGTAGAAGGTAGGGTTGCCCAGGTCGTGATACAACTGCCAGTCGGAGCGCCACTGTCCGGCGGAGGTTTCGCTGTAGCGGCCCACCAGAATCGCCTCTGCGTCGTAACGCTGCGATGCTTTGCGAATGGTTTCCTCATCCAGCGACCAGAGTTCACGAGCGGAAACCGCCAGACGGTCTTCCAGGTCATCCAGGGGCATGACCAGCGGCAAGCCTCGAGTTTCGGCGCGCGCCCTGAGCCAGTCGCGTTCTTCTGAGTCGGACACCCGCTGTAAGCCATCGCTGTCGCGACGCACCATCCAGACCAGCACGGCCGGCCGGTTGGCGGGCCAGAGGGACAGGCTCGCCGAACGCAACAGCCGCTCCACTTCCGGCGCCGAGAATTTCATCATCAGGCGGCTGGCCGGACGCTCCTCGCCGTCGACTTCCAGAGTCTCATCGGTAGAAACGTAGTTGAACTCATAGATGAAGTCCTCGGCACGGGACAGCGCCTCCCGCACGGCGGGATGATCACTGGCCCCGGGGTCACCGGAGACCCTCACCATCAGTTGCTCCAGCCCGTCCCGCGCCCCGCGGCGGCGTTCGGCGGCGGACTGGGAGGCCACCAACACATCCGCGCTGTACAGGTCCACAACCTGCTCCGCCTGGGTCGGAACTGCAAACCCGCCGAGCGTCAGGCCGATGACCAGTGCCCGGAGTCCTATCTGCCAAACTGCCAATAATCGCCTCAAGATTTCGCCTCTGTCTGCTTGTTGTCGGGTTACAGCTGTCGCTCGGGTTGGCGGGTAAAAGCCCGCATTGTAGCAGGCTGTCAAAATGGCGAAAGGTTCCCGTGGGTTCGGAAACCGGCACTCGCTCGCATTTCGACCATAAACTGATAGAATACGCGCCCATCGATTCGGAAACTTCCCGTCCAGCGCGGCAGCACGCTGCCGTCGTCCCGACAGCACATCAAGAGCACAGCCCATTCATGACTGAAAAACACACGCAACCGTCACTGAGTTACAAAGATGCCGGCGTCGATATCGACGCGGGTGAAGCCCTGGTAGACCGTATTAAAGGTGTGGCCAAACGCACCAGCCGCCCCGAAGTCATGGGTGGGTTGGGTGGTTTTGGCGCCCTGTGCGAACTGCCTAAAGGCTACCGCGAGCCGGTGTTGGTGTCTGGAACCGACGGGGTGGGCACCAAGCTGCGCCTGGCCATGAACCTCCAGCGCCACGACACCATTGGCATCGATCTGGTCGCCATGTGTGTGAACGATCTGGTGGTGGCCGGGGCGGAACCGCTGTTTTTCCTGGATTACTATGCCACGGGCAAGCTGAACGTGGATGTGGCGGCGGATGTGGTCACCGGCATTGGTGCCGGCTGTGAACAGGCCGGCTGCGCTCTGGTCGGGGGCGAGACGGCGGAAATGCCGGGCATGTACGAAGGCGACGACTACGACCTGGCGGGCTTTTGCGTCGGCGTGGTGGAGAAATCGGAAATCATTGATGGCTCAAAAGTGGCCGCCGGTGACACCCTGATTGGTCTCGCCTCCAGCGGACCGCACTCCAACGGCTACTCCCTGATTCGCAAAATCATTGAAGTGAGCGACGCCGACCTGACTCAGGACTGCGAAGGTCAGCCGCTCAGCGAAGCCCTGATGGCGCCCACCCGCATTTATGTCAAATCGCTGCTCAAACTGATCCGCGAGCTGGATGTCCACGCCCTCTCCCACATTACGGGTGGCGGCCTGCTGGAGAACATTCCCCGGGTACTGCCCGCCAACAGCAAGGCGGTGATCGACACCCAGAGCTGGCAGCTGCCCGCCGTTTTCCGCTGGCTGCAGCAGGCCGGCGGCGTGGCGCCCCGGGAAATGTACCGCACCTTCAACTGCGGCGTGGGCATGGTGATTGCCCTGCCGAAGGCCCAGGAAGCCGACGCCCTGGCCCTGCTCAAGGCTGCGGGCGAAGAAGCCTTTGTGGTCGGACAGATCGCCGAGGCGCAGGAGGGCGAAGCCCGCGTTGAGTTGACCTCATTAGAGGGGAGCGACGCTTGAGTTCAGCCCAACCAACCCGGGTCGTGGTGCTGATCAGCGGCAGCGGCTCAAACCTGCAAGCCCTGATTGACGGCCAGCAGCGCGGCCAACTACCGATCGATATTGTCGCGGTCATCAGCAACCGGCCCGCCGTGCGCGGGCTGCTGAGGGCCGAACACGCGGGCATTCCCGCCGAAGTACTTGATCATACCCGGTACGACTCCCGCGAAGCCTTTGACACCGCGTTACAGGAATGCATTGACCACTACCGACCGGAACTGGTGGTTCTGGCCGGCTTCATGCGTATTTTGACGCCCACCTTTACCCGCCACTATGAAGGTCGGATGCTCAACATCCACCCCTCACTGCTGCCCAAGTACCAGGGCCTGCACACCCACCAACGAGCGCTGGATGCCGGTGAGAGCGAGCACGGGGTCACGGTGCACTTTGTGACCGCCGAGCTCGATGGCGGCCCACCCGCCGTCCAGGCGCGCGTGCCGGTGCTCCCGGGCGATGACGCCGAGTCACTCGCGGCGCGGGTTCAGAGCCAGGAACACGTCATTTACCCCCTGGCGGTGAAGTGGTTTGCCGAGGGGCGATTGCGCATGGAATCCGGCCGGGCGTTATTGAATAACGAACCTTTAGGGCCAAATGGGTATCTAATGGACACAACCCAGTCTTAAACAGGACGTACAGGAGCCTTTTATGCCCCTCAAGCACGTATTGCTGCGCACCCTAGCCACCGTCGGCTTGACCGCCCTGCTCGCCACGAGCGTCAGTGCGGAAATGCCCAAAAGCTTTGAAAACGAGTACTCCACCCGTATTTTCGGCATCAAGGTCACCGTTACCCACAAGCTGACGGACCTCGAAGATGGCGGCCAGCAGCTGCGCTTCGAGGCGGACTCCTGGATCGGCAATATTGAGGAAATCTCCCAGTTTGACTGGGTAGACGGCGTGGTTCAGCCCCGCAAATACTTTTACAAGCGCCGCGGCCTGGGCCGCGACCGGGATGCCGAGCTGACCTTCAACTGGGACAAGGAGCGGGTGATCAATGATGTCCAGGGTAAAAGCTGGGCCATGGATATCCGCAAGCGGGTCCAGGACAAGCTGAGCTACCAGATTCAGCTCCAGAAAGACCTGATCGAGGGCCGAAACAACCTGAAGTACGCCATTGCCGATGGCGGCCAGATGAAGGAATACCGGTTTGAAATTGTCGCCGAAGAGCGACTGGATACCCCCATGGGTGAGGTGGATACCGTCAAAGTCATGCGCAGCCGCGACGATGACGACCGGGTCACCTACGCCTGGCTGGCGCCCAAATGGGACTATTTGCTGGTGCGTCTGGAGCAGCAGGAAGACGGTGATTCACACACGATCGACATCGATAAAGCCCGAGTTAACGGCAAAAACATCGAATCCTTCTGAATCTTCGAACATTTTTGGGCGTCCGGCGGTTGTATTCTGCCGCCACCGTCCCCATCAACGTTTAACGCGTTTTCATTCACCCGCAACCAATAGGTTAATTTATGAGCATTTCCAACAACAGCGTCGTCAGCTTTCACTACACCCTGACCGACAGCGAAGGCAAGCAGCTGGACCAGTCCAATGACGAGCGTGGTCCGCTGGTTTACCTGCACGGCGCTGGCAACATCATCCCCGGCCTGGAGAAGCAGCTGGAAGGCAAGAGCGTGGGTGACAAGCTGACCGCCCAGGTACCGGCCGCCGAAGCATACGGCGAGCGCAGCGACAACCTGATCCAGGAGCTGCCGGCCAACATGTTTACCGGTGTTGAGAAGGTGGAAGTGGGCATGGAATTTCAGGCCCAGACCGAGCAGGGCACCCAGATCGTCCGCGTGGCGGCCGTTGAAGGTGACACCGTCACTATCGATGCCAACCACCCGCTGGCCGGCGTGGACCTGAACTTTGACGTGGAAGTCACCGACGTACGTGACGCCACCGAAGAAGAGATCTCCCACGGACACGTGCACGGCCCGGAAGGTCACGAGCACTAAGCGCCCAGCGCTTGCTGCCGGGGGTGCACCGCGCACCCCACGAAAAAGCCCCTGACGCCAGGCGTTCAGGGGCTTTTTGCTGTCTGCAACGGCGTAAATGGCGCCGTCACACCACCTTGATATGCCAGGGCTCGAAACGCACCCCGTAGTGGTTGTCCTTGGTGTAGCGGATCTGCACGTAGCCCAGGTCCTGCATCCGCTTGAACTCGTCGGTTTCGGCAAATTTGTCGGTAAAGTTGGAGTACCCCCAGCCCACGCGGCCCACATCGAAGTCACCGATCCCGTGGTAGCTGTGGCCCGGTGGCGCCAGTGAGCGCGAAGCCTTGGACAGGTTGTAATTGGACTCAAGGCACTTGGCCACAAACAGGTGCATCTGCTTGACGTTGCCACGAACCCCGGAGGTCAGGATGACACTGTCCCCAATGTCCCGGCGCAGCTTGTCGTAATAAGCCGCCGAGTCGCCCCGCAGCAGATAATGGCCCGAGTAGGGAATTTTGATGGTTTCACGCGGTGGAATCTTGGCGGTCAGCTCGGTGGTGACCTTTTCGCCATAGAACCCGTATTTTTTGGCCTCAGTGAAGAACAGCTTCTCGATCATCTGGAATTCGGCCGGGGTGAAGGCCCCCACTTCCGAAAACCGTTTGCCGTACTTGAACAGCTCATCGAAGCTCAGCAGGTTGTAGTTGCCGTGCCCCACCAGGCGCTCGGCCCGCTTCAGGCGCACAAACAGCGAGTGCAGTACCGGCTTTTCGGTTTCGGTCAGGAAGATATCGTCAATGAAATCGCCATTGAAGTTCCGGACCTTTTCCAGCACGCGGGCGTGCGCCTCACCTTCCGCGACCTGACCCGAATGGTCGGCTGAGTGACTGTGACCACTGCAACAGCTCTCGCGGTCCGCCTGGGCCAGGTTCTGCTCGACTGCCTCCACCAGAGAACTGCTCTGGATCGAGCGCTCTTCGGTCAGAGCATCCAGCGACGGCAGGTCAACCGCATCGGCCACCGTCGCACGAACCCGGGAGGCTGGAGGGGACACCGGCGCACCAATCCCCTCTTCGCCGTCAGGAATGGCAAAGGGATCTCCGTCCAGGTCGTAGCCGTCTTCCGCCAACGTCTCACGAGCCTGGCTGCTATTCTCCGCCATTTGCCAGAGGTACGCGTTGCCGGCGGTAAAGCCAACCCCGGATACAAAGCCAACCAGTAGATCTCTGCGTTTCACCGTTCCTCTCTCGAACTTGCTGCATTCTTTAATTGACGCGCCGCCAAACGCGGTTGGCGGGTACCGATAGTTCATTCTTGTTGAGCTCGACGCATCGGCGGATCGCCGGGATCACGAATCAGCGCTAAAAACAACCGCCTACGTCACACTCATGGCCCAACTATAGCGTATTCCCAGCCATTTTTCAGCGGTCGCTTATATCAATTCGGCTGGTTATCACCGATATCTATAAAGAACGTTCTTAACACAGGATTTGGCGGCCAGGGCCCTGAAAACTTTAGCTTTGCCCCGAGAAGGGCCCGGCTAGATGATCTTTTCATAACCACCGGCCGGCTAACAAAGCCACATCATAAAAACCGCAAAAATCGGGGGCTTTTATACGCTTACGATGTAAGCTCACTAACCCCTTATACCCAATCATTCAAGCCCCCCAGTTGGCCCCCACGGCGCTGAAATAGCCCCCAACGCCGCTGCTATACTTCATCTGAGGCCGTCAAGCTGTCAGCCCCGGAGCCAGTGCATCCACACCCAAACCAGAGGTGACACGCATGAGACGCCATTTTTACTTGAGTGACGACCTGGATGACCTTGAGCGCCTGGAGAGCGACCTGGAAGCTCGGGGCATTGCCCGCCCACAGATCCATATCCTGAGCAATAACGACGCTGGTCTGGAGTCCCACCACCTCCATCAGGTGGAATCACTGCTGCGCAAGGACGTGATTCACTCGGGCAAAATCGGTTTCCTGGTTGGCCTGGTTGCCGCGGCCATTCCCCTGGTCGTCGCCTACATTGTCGGGCTGAGCGAAGGTTACCTGTGGATTCCGGTGATCTTCCTGTCGATCATCCTGCTGGGCTTCTGTACCTGGGAGGGCGGTCTGATCGGCATTCAGAGACCAAACCACCAGTACCTGAAATTTGAGCGCGCCATCAACTCCGGGCGGCACCTGCTGATTGTGGATGTGGACCCGGGGCAGGAAAAGCGGCTGATGAAAATCATCGCCGATCACCCCAATGTCGAGGATATGGGTCTGGGCGAGTCGGTACCGGGCTGGTTGGTCGGTGCCCAGAAACAGTGGCACAAGTTTGTCCGCTGGGCACCCTGACAGGCCGACTCTCTTCCTTCGGCGATCCACGAAGGGGTCGCCACCGTCGGGCGACCCCCGGCCCCCGGCCGGTCTGCCGCCCCAACCGATAACAAAGGCAGCGGAGCACCGCCATGGTTCTGGTAATCGTTCTGGTGTTGCTGGTTGCAGGCACCCTGCTGTTTCATTTCGTCAGCCCCTGGTGGTTTACCGCCCTGGCGTCCAACTGGGGCAATATCGACAGCACCATTGAAATCACCTTCTGGGTGACCGGTTTTGTGTTTATTGCGGTCAACCTGTTCATGGCCTATGCCATATTCCGCCATCGATTCCGCAAGGACCGCAAAGCGCACTACGAACCCGAGAACAAGCCACTGGAGCTGTGGCTGACCGTCATAACCAGCGTCGGGGTGGCAGCCATGCTGGCGCCGGGGCTGTTTGTCTGGGCCAAATTTGTGGACCCTCCCGAGGACGCCGCGCATTTTGAGGTGCTCGGCCAACAGTGGCATTGGACGTTCCGCTTCCCCGGTGAGGACGGCCAGTTGGGCCGCACCCATCCGCACTTCATGAGTGAGCAGAACCCTTTCGGTCTGGATCCGGGCGATCCCGCCGGCCAGGACGATCGGCTGGTGTTCAACAACGAACTGCACCTGCCGGTCAATCAGCCGGTCAAGGCCCTGCTGCGCTCCCGAGATGTGCTCCACAACTTCGGTGTCCCCCAATTCCGCGTCAAAATGGACATGGTGCCGGGTATGGTGAGTTATCTGTGGTTCGAGCCCTCGCGGGACGGGCGCTTCGACATTCTGTGCATGGAGCTGTGTGGCATGGCCCACCACACCATGCGCGGTCAGGTGGTCATCGAGCCGCGGGAGGACTTTGACCGCTGGCTGGCCAGCCAGCCGACCTTTGCTGACACTCAGGACGACGATCGCGCCGATCCGCAGCGGGGCGCCCAACTGTATGGCGTGTGTGCCAGCTGTCACGGTCCGGAGGGCGGCGGCAACGCGAACATGAACGCGCCACGGCTCAGCCACCTCGACCCCTGGTACCTCGAACGGCAATTGCACTTTTACAAAACCGGCGTGCGCGGCAGTCACGAAGCGGACCGTTTCGGTCAGCAGATGGCCGGCATGATGGCCACACTGCCGGATCGACAGGCAATGAGGGATGTAGCCGCGCATATCGATTCCCTGACCAGCGAAACTCCCGACACCAGCGTGACTGGCGATGCACAGCGGGGCGAGCGCCTGTATCGCAACTGCAGCAGCTGTCACGGCGATCGGGGCGAGGGAAACTACGCCACCAATGCGCCAGCACTGGCCGGTCAACACGACTGGTACTTACGCCGCCAACTCGAGCACTTCAAGCAGGGAGTACGAGGCAGCCACAAGGGCGACTACTACGGCACCCAGATGACATTGATGGCCAGAACCCTGCACGACGAGCAGGCCATTGATGACCTGTTGGCCTACATCAATCAATTGTGAACCGAGCACTGTCTGAGGATCGGGTATGAAATACACCGCTCTGGCCGATCAACCGGTGGCCACCCACGAGCCCACCGGATTTATCAGCAAGTACATCTGGAGTCAGGATCATAAGGTCATTGCCATTCAGTACGCATTGACCGCCGTGTTTGTCGGTCTGGTGGCTCTGGCGCTATCGGCCCTGATGCGTTTGCAACTGGGTTTCCCGGACACCTTTGACTTCATCAACCCGAATTCCTACCTGCAGTTTGTCACCATGCACGGGATGATCATGGTGATCTATCTGCTGACAGCGATTTTATTGGGCGGCTTTGGCAATTATCTGATCCCGCTGATGATCGGCGCCCGGGATATGGTCTTTCCTTACCTCAATATGCTCAGCTACTGGACCTACCTGCTGGCAGTTATTGTGCTGATGGCAAGCTTTTTTGTGCCGGAGGGTCCCACCGGGGCGGGTTGGACACTCTACCCGCCGCAGACCATTCTCAAAGGCACGCCAGGGTATGAGTGGGGCATCATCTGCATGCTCGCCTCGCTGGCCATTTTCATCGTGGCCTTCACCATGGGCGGGCTCAACTACGTCACCACCATTCTGCAGGCGCGCGCCGCCGGCATGACGCTGATGCGCATGCCGCTGACCCTGTGGGGCATTTTCATTGCCACCATCATGGGGCTGCTGGCCTTCCCCGCCCTGCTGGTCAGCGCCATCATGATGTTGCTGGACAAGACCGTAGGCACCAGCTTTTTCATGCCCGCCCTGGTATCCCTCGGGGAGTCTCTGGACTACTCCGACGGCAGCCCGCTGCTGTTCCAGCATCTGTTCTGGTTTTTCGGTCACCCGGAAGTGTACATCGTCGCCCTGCCGGCCTTCGGTATCGTGTCCGACATTCTTGCCACTCACGCGCGAAAAAACATTTTCGGTTACCGAATGATGGTGTGGGCCATTGTCATTATCGGGCTGCTCAGCTTCGTCGTCTGGGCGCATCATATGTACGTCAGCGGCATGAACCCGACGTTCGGGTTTTTCTTTGCCACCACCACCCTGATCATCGCCGTACCCACCGCGATCAAGGTCTACAACTGGGTGCTGACACTGTGGCGGGGCAACATCCATCTGACGGTGCCCATGTTGTTTGCCATTGGTTTTATTTTTACCTTCACTCACGGCGGTCTGAGCGGCCTGTTCCTCGGCAATGTGGTGGTGGACCTGCCGCTGTCCGATACGTACTTTGTGGTGGCGCACTTTCATATGGTCATGGGGGTTTCCCCCATCATGGTTCTGTTCGCCGCTATCTATCACTGGTACCCCCTGATCACCGGGCGCATTCTGCATCAGGGGCTGGGCAAACTGCACTTCTGGGTGACCTTTCTCGGCACCTACGCCATTTATCTTCCCATGCACTACCTGGGGTTTCTCGGCGTGCCCCGCCGCTATTACGCCATGGGGGAGACGGGGTTTGTGCCGGACTCCGCCCAGACCCTCAACGCGGGCATTACCGTTTCGGCGCTGATCGTCGGCCTGGCCCAGCTAATCTTCATCATCAACCTGTTCTGGAGTCTGAAACGGGGCGCGCCGTCCGAGCGCAATCCCTGGCACGCCACCACACTGGAGTGGCAGACCCCCGATATGCCACCCCGGCATGGTAACTGGGGGCCGGAGAGCCCGAAGGTCTACCGCTGGGCCTATGCCTACAGCGTTCCGGACTGCGAGGACGATTACCTTCCCCAGAACCTGCCCCCGGATCAGGTTCGCAAACATCCAACACAGGAGGCGTCGTCATGAAACTCTGGCACGCACTGACGGAAAAATCCTGGCTCGAAGAATCCGTGCCAGCCAACGCTCCGTTTGATTCACCGCAGCGGGAGTTTCAGAGTCGCCGGATCGCGTTGACGTTGTTTCTGGCGATCGCCACGGTACTGTTTTCCCTGTTTGCCGTGACTTTTCTGACCCACTCCCAATACCCCGGTTTTGAAGCCCTGGCCGGGGACGCCTGGCGCCCGCTGAGCAACACGACGCGGCTCTGGGTGAATACGGGGCTGCTGGTGTTCAGCAGTGTGCTGATGCAGGTTTCCCTGAACGCGGCCAGGGCCAGTCAGCCCGGCCTGAGTCTGGCGGCCTTACTCGGCGCCGGCTTTCTCGCACTGCAATTCCTGATTGCCCAGGTGTGGTTATGGCAGATCCTCAGCGACATGGGGTATGGGGTACGCAGCAACCCGGCGAGCAGTTATTTCTTCCTGTTCACCGGCGTTCACGGTATTCATCTGTTGATCGGGCTGGGTGTCCTGTATCGGCCGCTGCGACATATGTGGCGAGCCGAAGCGGCCCGGACCATCATCGACAGTCTGCGCCTGTGCGCGCTCTATTGGCACTATCTGCTCGCGGTCTGGGTGTTGCTGTTCTGGCTTCTGACCCGTTCGGCGGATACCTATCGAGCCCTGGCCATCCTGTGCGGACTGGAGGCCTAGTTCCATGAGCACCGATAAACCCGACACTCCTCTCAACCCCTCTGGCTGGGACAGTCTGGTCGTCGACTGGTCGGCCGACAAGCAGGCCTTCGATATGCCCTGGGGCAAACTGATGATGTGGGTGTTTCTCGTCGGTGACACCTTCATTTTCAGCCTGTTTCTGATCGGCTATATGTCGGTGCGCATGTCAGCCTCGGAGCCCTGGCCCCCGGCCAGCGAAATCTTCGCCATGGAATTGTTTGGCGCCCACCTTCCGCTGTTACTCATCGCCATCATGACGTTCATTCTGATTACCAGCAGCGGCACCATGGCCATGGCGGTGAACTGGGCGTATCGACGCGAGCGGCAGAAGACTTTTATATTCATGTTGCTGACCGCGCTTCTCGGGGCAAGCTTTGTCGGGCTTCAGGCGTTTGAGTGGACCAAGCTGATTGTCGAAGAGGGCATTCGCCCCTGGGGCAACCCGTTTGGCGCCGAGCAGTTCGGCGCGGTGTTTTTCATGATCACCGGCTTTCATGGCCTGCACGTTACCGGCGGCGTCATCTACCTGGCGATTGTGGCATTCAAGGTCCGCCGCGGGGACTACGAAAAAAAAGGCTACGAAATCGTCGAGATCGCAGGCCTTTACTGGCACTTTGTCGACCTGGTCTGGGTGTTTATTTTCGCCTTCTTCTATCTATGGTGAGGTGAGTTATGAGTCATGTGGAAACCGTCGGCCAACAGCACCCGATCGGCCTTTACCTCAAGGTATGGCTACTGCTCTTTGTCCTGAGCCTGTTCTCCTACCTGGTGGACTATTTTCAATTGCAAGGGACGTTGCGCTGGTCCCTGATTCTGTTGTTCATGATGCTCAAGGCCGGCCTGATCGTGTCAATATTCATGCACTTTGCCTGGGAACGCTTCGCGCTCAAGTTCATCGTCATCGTGCCACTGTTTGCCATCCTGGTTTTCATTGCCCTGATGGCCATCGAAGCGAACTACATCGACTGGAGCCGCCTGACGTTTCTCAGTTTCCGGTGGAGCGGTGGGAGCCCCTGACCATGCGCCGCTGGATCCTGGTCGCCACAGGCCTGCTGTTGATTCTGTCCGGCGCCACGGGTTATCACATCCTGACCCATTATGCCCCGCCGCCAACCTTGCAGGGCGCGTACCTACAGCCCGCCCGAAAACTCGACGCGTTCACTTTGCTGGACCATCATGGTTCGCCCTTCGACCGCTCGGACCTCAAGGGGCAGTGGCACCTGATCTCATACGGCTATACCCACTGCCCGGATATATGCCCCACCACGCTGGTCCAGGTAGCGGACATGATGGCGTTATTGGAGCAGACGGAAGACTATCAGGACCTGAGAGTATTGTTTTACAGCGTGGATGGGGACCGGGACCGGCCCGAGGTGCTCGCGCAGTATGTGCCCTACTTTCATCCACAGTTCATTGGTCTGACCCGCGCCGAGCAGAGCCGCCGACAGCATAAGAATTTTGAGCAGGGGTTGGGGATAATGGCTCGAGTGGGGCCGGAGGGTGTGGAGCACGGGCTGATGTTGTTTTTACTCAACCCGAGGGCGCAACTGCAGGCGGTATTCAAACCCCAGCGCAACGAGCGCGGTAATTATCAGTTCAGCGTGAGTCAGCTACTGAAAGATTACCGCGCTGTGCGGGACTATTACGCAACCCAGGCCGACGCGATCAGGTCTTGGGCAGAGTGACGCCGCGCTGGCCCTGGTATTTCCCACCCCGGTCCCGATAAGACGTCTCGCACACCTCATCGGACTCGAAGAACAGCATCTGGGCGACGCCTTCGTTCGCATAGATTTTCGCCGGCAGGGGCGTGGTGTTGGAGAACTCGAGGGTCACATGGCCCTCCCACTCGGGCTCGAGTGGAGTCACGTTGACTATTATGCCGCAGCGGGCGTAGGTCGATTTGCCCAGACACACCGTCAGAATGTTGCGCGGAATCCGGAAGTACTCCACGGTCCGGGCCAGGGCAAAGGAATTCGGCGGAATGATACACACATCACTCTTGACGTCGACAAAGCTGTTATCGTCAAAGTTCTTGGGGTCGACTACCGATGAGTAGACATTGGTAAAGATCTTGAACTCGTCGGCACAGCGCACATCGTAGCCATAGCTGGAGGTGCCGTAGGAAATCATCCGCTCGCCGTTTGCGTCATAGCGCACCTGCCCCGGCTCAAAGGGCTCAATCATGCCTTCCTGCTCCGCCATGCGGCGCATCCATTTGTCAGACTTGATACTCATCGGGTTCTCCCACAGAGGGCGATTCAGTTGAAAATGAAGGGAGCGCATCATAGCGGTTTTCACGCCCAAATCCCACCTTTGCAAGGCCCCGTTCGGCCGACGCAACACCCAATGCCCGAAAACACAGCCCTGGCGGGAATATGCGGTGTCCCACTTTACGCCGGGCCATGTCCCTCTTTGATTCACACGCCAAAGTGGGACGACCCACTACCGGCCGGGGCGTAAGTTGACACTGCGGTTTTTTGAGCAGGGCCGCACAACAACCGCGATACCATTTTCATATATAACAAAGGTAAAACGGCATGAGATATAACCATAAGACACCTGTCTCCGACGCCCAACGTCGCGACAACACGCCATCGGTCAAACGCTCCCTGGGGCTATCCGCTGCATTGGCGGGCATTCTGGCCTTTTCGGCCGGCACCGCCCAGGCCCAGCAGTGCCAGAACCTGGTCTGGAGTGACGAGTTCGACGGCTCCCAGTTAGACACCAGCGCCTGGGATATCCAGGAAGGTGACGGCTGCCAGTACGGTATCTGCGGCTGGGGCAACAATGAGCTGCAGTCCTACAGCGCCAACAACCTTGACGTCTCCAACGGCACTCTCAAGATCACCGCCCGCAAGGAACGGGTCAAGGCTCTGAACTATACCTCTGGACGCATTCGTACAGCGAATATGCCGGCCAGCGGCCAGTGGACCAATGGCCGTTTTGAGGCGCGCCTCAAGCTGCCGGAAGGTCAGGGCCTGTGGCCAGCGTTCTGGATGCTGCCCACCGACCCGGACGTGGGCTGGCCGATGAGCGGTGAAATCGATATTCTCGAGTCTACCGGCCAAGCGTCCATGCTCGCCCACGGCACCATTCATTACGGCGAACCCTGGCCCGACAACTCCTTTACCGGCGCCCATATCCTGAGCCAACCGGCGAAGTGGTCCGACGACTTCCATACCTACGCGGTGGAATGGACCCCCTTTGAAATGCGCTGGTACGTCGATGACATCCTCTACTCGACCATCTCCTCCTCTGACCTGGAAGACAGCAGCTGGTGGACCTTTGAAAACTACCAGTATCACTTCCTGCTGAACCTCGCTGTCGGCGGCACCTGGGGCGGCACGCCCGATGACAGCATCTTCCCGGTCACCATGGAGGTGGACTACGTTCGCGTCTATGACCAGGGCCAGCCGGCCATCGACGGACCGCACATTGTGGCGCCGAACGAGCAGGCCACTTACGAGCTGACAGGCGAAATCGGCACCGACAGCACCTATACCTGGAGCGTACCGGCAGGGGCGACCTTATCCGGCCAGGGTACGGCGACCGCACAGGTGGACTACACCGGTGCAACCTCGGGCGACCTGTCCGTTGAGGTCTCCAACAGCTGCGGCACTCACACGCTGAACATTCCGGTATTCATCGAACCGGACCACGGGGTTGAAACCGTACTGGATGACTTCGACGGAAACAGCGCACTGACCTACACCAGCTATACCGGCACGTTTGATACCACCGGCGGTGTTCTGACTTATACCCGCGATGGCGCCAGCCAGTGGGATGTGATTGCTACCACCACCAACGCTCTGCCGGATGTTGCACCCTTCCTGAGCGGCGATAAAGCCTTCGTGATGGACATTAACAACACCGATCCGAGCCTGGTGGGCAAGCAGATCCTGGTTCAGCTGGAAAACACGGCCACCGCCACTCCGGACAATTACCCCACCGGTCGTCACAGCAAGTATGAAGCTTTCGTTGAGCATTCCAACGGCGCCCAGACCCTGCGTTTCCGCCTGGCCGACCGAATCGACGGCGAAACGACCAACACTGATGTCGACTCCGTCATCTTCCTGATTGATCCGGATGCCTTTACGTCCGACACCTATGTGATCGACAACATTGCGATCCTGGGCGCCGGTGGTTCCACCGGTGGTGATGGTGGCAGTGGCGACGAACAGGCCAGCTCTGTTGTGGTCAGCAGCGTCAGCACCGGCACCGAAAGCGCCGGACGCGGTCAGAAGTTTGGCACCGCCACCGTGACCATCGCGGACGATCTGGGCAACCCGGTCAGCGGCGCCACCGTAACCGGTGATTTCTCCGGCACCTGGAGTGAGACCCAGTCCGCTACTACCGATGCCAATGGCGTGGCCAGCTTTATTACCAGCACCACCGCCAGTGGCGGTGTCACGGTCAACTTCTGTGTCAGCGACATCACCGACACAACACTGACCTTCGACAGCGCCAACAGCACCGGCACCTGTCAATAATCCCCGTTAAAGGGTCACACCTACCTGTCCGGTGACTTTGGTCGCCGGACAGGTTTTTCTCACCCCGTTAATCTTCGACAACGGCTATCTCGGGCCCGCCCGAGACACCGGACTGCTGCCATAAGGTAGCCCCCAACGTCCGGGCAATAGCGCGGTAGCGCTGACTGATCGCCGAGTCCGCGTCATCGGCCACCGTGGGTGTACCGCTGTCAGTGGTTTCCCGAATGGACAGATCCAGAGGCAGCGACCCCAAGAGCCGCGTGTCGTAATCCCGGGCAATGCGCTCACCGCCCCCGGCACCGAAAATGTGTTCTTCGTGACCACAGTTGGAGCAGACATGGACCGCCATGTTCTCCACCACGCCCAACACCGGCACCTTCACCTTGCGGAACATCTCAATGCCTTTCTGGGCATCCAGCAGGGCAATATCCTGAGGAGTGGTGACAATCACCGCACCAGTAACCGGCACTTTCTGAGACAGCGTCAGTTGAATATCCCCGGTGCCCGGCGGCATATCGACAATCAGGTAGTCGACATTGTCCCAACGGGTCTGGGTCAGCAGTTGCTGCAGCGCCCCACTGACCATGGGCCCACGCCAGACCATAGGGGTCTGCTCGGTGACCAGGTAACCCATGGAAATGGACTGAATGCCGTGGGCTTCGATGGGCACCATCATCTGTTTACCGTCAACTTCCACCACCTCGGGCCGGCGCTGGCCTACACCGAGCATTTTGGGCTGACTGGGGCCGTAGATATCGGCATCGAGAATACCCACCCGGGCGCCTTCGGCGGCCAGAGCCAAGGCGAGATTGACGGCGGTGGTGGATTTGCCCACCCCACCCTTACCGGAGGCGACGGCGATGATGTTCTTCACCCCGGGGATTTCACCCCCGGTATTGGCGCCGCCCCGGGCGGGAATGGCCCAGTCGATATTGACCGCGACTGAGTCGACATCATCAATTGAAGACACAGCCTCATTGACTGCGCCCGCCAATTCCTCTGCGACACCTTCGGCGGGGTAGCCCAGGGTAAGAGAGATTTCGGCTTCTCCGGCGTCCAGGTGAAGTTCGGGGGTCACGCCCAATTCACCCAAAGACAGACCAGTTGTGGGGTCTTTGACGGTTTTTACGGCGTTTTCGATGTTGGTTTGAGCTTTTTCAGACATAAATCCTGGATTCCATTGAGTTGCTGGGTGGCTTTTAGCCAGTCCGGCCTAGGTGGGAGGAAACCCATTGGAGACCCGCCGTGAATACATCCCTGTAGGCTTCTCGTCGGCTCCCTGCCTCGGCTTTGGCTTCCTGCGTCGCTCTAACACCTACAATCCCTGTAGGCGTCCGAGAGTCTCCAATGGGTAATCCCCTCCAGAGGCCTCAGTGCCAATTTGGCAGTGCGGTGAAACAGCAACTTCACGCTGGGTTACGGCGGGTGCGCGCTTTGCGCTTACCCGCCCTACGCCAACGTATGGTTTAAAACGGAGGCATAGTTGTACCAGCAGAATACCAACCGAGTTTCAAATGGCACTTAGGCAGCAAAGGGGTATAGGGGTTGGAGACTCTCGGAGGCATGGATGCCGACGCGAAGCCTACAGGGATGTATTCACGGCGGGTCTCCAACCCCTATACCCCTTTGCTGCCGGACTTTACGACAACCACCCAAGTCATCAATAAATGAGTTTCAGTGACCACATTATTGCATCGAATTGGGAAAAACCAAGTGTTGTGGTCAACTTTTCCGGCTAACCCCCTGAAGAAACGGGCAAAATTTGCTATAGTGCGCCTCCTTTTTTCACCATCAGACGATCGCAGAGACCATGAGCCAAGCCGCCCGCAAAATCCTCGTGACCAGTGCCCTCCCCTACGCCAACGGCGACCTACACCTCGGGCACCTCATGGAACAGATCCAGACCGACATCTGGGTGCGCTTCCAGAAACTGCGTGGCCACGACTGCCTCTACGTCTGCGCCGACGACGCCCACGGCACCGCCATCACCCTCAAGGCAGAAGAACTGGGCCTGAGCCCCGAGCAGCACATCGAGCGGATGCACACCGCCCATAAAGCCGTGTCCGAAGGGTTTCTGATCCAGCACGACAACTACTACAGCACCCACTCCGCGGAAAACCGCGAGCTGGCCGAGCTTATCTACACCCGCCTGGACGCCAATGGCCATATCGCCCGGCGCGAAATTACCCAGGCGTTTGACCCGGAAAAAGAGCTGTTCCTGGCCGACCGCTACATCAAAGGCACCTGCCCGAAATGTAAAACTCCAGACCAGTACGGCGATAACTGCGAAGCCTGCGGCGCCACTTACTCGCCCATGGACCTGATCGACCCGGTGTCCGCCCTGTCCGGTGCCACACCGGTGCCCAGGCAGTCCGAGCACTTCTTTTTCAAGCTGCCTGAGTTTGCCGACTTCCTGAAGCAGTGGACCCGCGCGGGCCACCTGCAGGACGAAGTGGCCAACAAAGTGTCCGAGTGGCTGGATTCGGACCTGCACGAGTGGGATATCTCCCGGGATGCCCCCTACTTCGGTTTTGAAATTCCCGGCCAACCCGGCAAATACTTCTACGTCTGGCTGGACGCCCCCATCGGCTATATCGCCAGCCTGAAAAATCTGCTGGACGCCCAGGGCAAGGACTGGAACGACTACTGGAAGCCAGACTCCGACGCCGAGGTGTACCACTTCATCGGCAAGGACATCATCAACTTCCACGCCCTGTTCTGGCCCGCGATGCTGCACTCGGCCGGTTTCCGCACCCCGACCAGAATCTGCGTGCACGGTTTTGTCACCGTCAATGGCAAAAAAATGTCCAAGTCGCGCGGGACCTTCATCAATGGTCAGACCTATCTGGACCATCTGAACCCGGAATACCTGCGCTACTACTTCGCCGCCAAGCTGACCGGTGCGGTGGACGACCTGGACCTGAACCTGGACGACTTTATCCAGCGGGTGAACAGCGACCTGGTGGGCAAAGTGGTCAACATCGCCAGCCGTACCGCCAAATTTGTCCAGAAAAGCGGCGGCACCCTGGCGAACGACATTGCCGAGCCCGAGCTTTGGCAGCGGTTTGTGGATGCCGAAAGTAGCATCGCCGAGCACTACGAGAACCGCGAATTCAGCAAGGCCATGCGCGAAATCATGGCCCTGGCCGATGCCGCCAACGAGTACATCGCGGCCAAAGAGCCCTGGAAACTGGCCAAAGAGGAAGGCACCGAGGCCGAGGTACTGGCCATCTGCACCCAGGGCCTGAACTGCTTCCGCGCGCTCGTCACCTGGCTCAAGCCGGTACTGCCGCAACTGGCGGAGAAGGCCGAGGCCTTCCTGAACGAGACACTGGACTGGAGTCAGCCGTTGCGTTTCCGTGGCGGTGAGAGCATCGAGAAATTCAAGCCCCTACTGACCCGGGTGGAGAAGGAGCACGTAGACGCCATGATTGAAGCCAGCAAAGAAGCCGCCCCGGCCCAGAAAGCGTCCGGCCCTCTGGCCGACGAGCCGATTGCCGAGGAAATCGAATTTGGCGACTTTGCCAAGGTGGATCTGCGCGTGGCCCTGATCGCCAAGGCCGAGCATGTCGAGGGCGCCGATAAGCTGCTGCGCTTGACACTCGACCTCGGGGGCGAAACCCGCAATGTGTTTGCGGGCATCAAGAGTGCTTATGCCCCGGAAGATATCCAGGGCAAGCTGACCATCATGGTCGCCAACCTCAAGCCGCGTAAGATGAAGTTCGGCATGAGCGAAGGCATGGTGTTGGCGGCTGGGCCCGGGGGCAAAGATATTCATATTTTGGAGCCCCATAGTGGTGCCAAGCCCGGTCAGCGGGTGATGTAAGTGGGGTTACGGCGGATGCGCCCCAAGTAACAGAGCTTGGGTGCATCATCACGACCGGCAGGAGAGGGGTAGATCGTTTGGAGACCCGCCGTGAATACATCCCTGTAGGCTTCGCGTCGGCATCCATGCCTTCGAGAGTCTCCAAACGATCTACCCCTCTCCCGCCTAAGTGCCACAGGTCGCGTAGGGCGGATAAGGCCAAAGGCCGCATCCGCCGTAACCATGAGGCGGCATAAGCATATGCTGAAACAGCCTAACCAGCCGGGGCTTTTAGATTGAAGCGCTCCCGCGGGTTAACGATAATGTGCGCCTTAGTGGGCGCACTTCCCAGGTAAGGACAGGCATGACCGAATTCGCCATCATATTGTTGAGCGCCATTTTGGTGAACAACTTCGTACTGGTTCAGTTTTTGGGACTGTGCCCCTTTATGGGCGTGTCCAACAAACTGGAAACCGCCATTGGCATGGCCGGGGCCACCACCTTTGTGTTGACCCTGGCCTCGGTGTGCAGTTACCTGATCAACACCTGGATACTGATGCCCCTGGACATCGGTTTCATGCGCACCATTTCGTTCATTCTGGTGATCGCCGTGGTGGTGCAGTTCTCCAAAATGTTCATCGAAAAAACCAGCCCCCTGCTGTACCGGGTACTGGGTATTTTTCTGCCCCTGATCACCACCAACTGCGCGGTACTCGGGGTGGCGTTACAAAACACCACCAAGGACCACGGCTTTTTTGAGTCCACCGTGTTCGGCTTTGGCGCCGCGCTCGGTTTTTCCCTGGTGTTGATTCTGTTTTCCGCCATGCGCGAACGCCTGGCCGTCGCCGATGTGCCGACCCCCTTCAAAGGCGCCGCCATCGGCATGATTACCGCCGGTTTGATGTCCCTGGCCTTTATGGGCTTTGGTGGTTTGGTCTAGCGCCAAACCGACCGTTCACCGACTGACTCGCATCGACTTATGCTGGATCTGATCGTACAAAATCCGATTACCTCGGCGCTGATTGCGCTCGGTAGCCTGGCGCTGATCTTCGGCGCCATTCTGGGCTATGCCGCCGTGCGCTTTCGCCTGGAGGAAGACCCGGTCATCCAGCAGATTGATGACCTTCTGCCCCAGACCCAGTGTGGTCAGTGTGGCTACCCCGGATGCCGTCCTTACGCCCAGGCTATCGCCAACGGCGATGCCATCAACAAGTGCCCGCCGGGCGGCCAGGCCACCATCAACTCGCTGGCCGACCTGCTGGATGTGGAAGCCCCCACCCTCGATGCGGAGCACGGCGAAGAGTCCGAAGTGAAAAAAGTGGCGTACATCCGGGAAGACGAATGCATTGGCTGCACCAAGTGCATCCAGGCCTGCCCCGTGGACGCCATCATCGGCGCGGCCAAACAGATGCATACGGTGATTGCTGACGAGTGCACCGGCTGCGACCTCTGTGTTGAGCCCTGCCCGGTGGACTGCATCGACATGATCCCGGTGGAAACCGGGCTGAACGAGTGGAAGTGGGCGAAACCGGCTCCGGCCGAAGCGCAGGCGGTCAATCTGATTGCCACTGATCGAGACACCACAGGTGAAGCGGCGTAATGGGTAGTTTAATCAAAGTGTGGGACATTCCCGGTGGCGTTCATCCGCCGGAGAACAAAGCGCAATCCCTGCAGTTGCCCCTGGCCAAAATGCCCCTGCCGCCGGTGCTGACCCTGCCGCTGAACCAGCACATTGGCAAGCCCGCCAAACCGGTGGTGCAGGTCGGCGATCGGGTGCTGGGCGGCCAGCTGGTCGCGGAGGCCGAAGGCGTGTTCAGCGCCCGGGTACACGCGCCCACCTCCGGCGTTATCAGTGCCATCGAGGATCGACTGATTCCCCACCCTTCCGGCTACTCGGCCCCGAGCATTGTCATCGACGTGGACGGCAAGGACGAATGGGTCCCGCTGGAGCGCTGCGACGATTACGACGCGCTGGATAAAAGCGAGCTGCTCGGGAAAATTCGCGGCGCCGGTGTCGCCGGTCTGGGCGGTGCGGGCTTCCCCACCTCGGTGAAATTGAGCCCGCGCGCGGACCACAAAATTCACACCCTGATCATTAACGGCACCGAGTGTGAGCCCTACATCACCGCCGATGACATGCTGATGCAGGTCAAGGCGGATGAGATTGTCGCCGGCACCCTGCTGCTGGCCAAGTTGCTCGATCACCCGGACGCGCTGCTGATCGGTGTCGAGGACAACAAACCCAAGGCCATCGCCGCTCTTGAAAAAGCCGCCGAAGGCACGCCGGTGCAGGTGGTGTCTTTCCCGACCAAGTACCCGTCCGGTGGCGAAAAACAACTGATCCAGATTCTGACCGGCAAAGAGGTCCCCAGCGGCCAGATACCGGCCAGCATTGGCGTAGTGTGCCAGAACGTGGGCACCACCGTGGCGGCCTATCGGGCGGTGCGTTACGGCGAGCCCCTGGTGTCCCGCATTACCACCCTGGTGGGCGAAGCCCTGGAAACTCAACGCAACGTCGAAGTGCTGTTGGGCACACCCATTGATTTTCTACTGGAGCAGCATGGCTTCGAGGCCAAAAAAGCCTCGCGCCTGGTGATGGGCGGACCCATGATGGGGTTTGCCCTGCCGGAGCCCAGCGTGCCGGTGATCAAGACTACCAACTGCATTCTGGCGCCCACCAAAAAAGAATTGCCGCCACCTCAACCAGCGCAGGCCTGCATCCGCTGCGGCCTATGCGCCGAGGCCTGCCCGGCGAGCCTGCTGCCGCAACAGCTGTTCTGGTACGCCCAGGCGGAAGATTACGAAAAACTCGAAGCGCACAGCCTGTTTGACTGCATTGAGTGCGGGGCCTGTTCCTATGTCTGCCCCAGCCATATTCCGCTGGTGCAGTACTACCGCGCCTCAAAAGGGGCGATTCGCCAGCAGCAGCACGAGAAAGAGAAGTCCGACCGGGCCCGTCGCCGCTTTGAGTTCCGGCAGGAGCGTATCGCCAAAGAGGAGGCCGAAAAGGCCGCGAAACGCGAGGCTCGCAAAAAGGCCGCCGAGGAAGCCAAGCGCAAGTTGGCCGAACAAAAAGACGACGCGCCGGCCGCCAAGGCCGACCCGGTAGCAGATGCACTGGCCAGGGCTCAGGCCAAGCAACAATCCCCCGAGGCGCAGCGGGCCAAGCTGGAACGCAACCTGGCCGCGGCCAAGGATCGCCTGGAAAAAGCCCAACGCCCTCTGGAGCCGGGCGAGCCCGGTGCCGAGGTGACCGACGAGCAGCGTGAGAAGCAGAAAGCGCGCATCAAACAGGCGGAGCTCAAAGTCCGGGAAGCGGAAGAAAAATTGCAACACCTGGAGCAAGACAGCAGCGCACCGAAGGCGCCTGAAGCCAGCGATACAAAACCGGCTGACGACCCGGTCTCTGCCGCGATCGCCCGCGCTCAGGCGAAGATGACCATGAGCCCGGAGGACAAGCTCAAATCCAGCCTGGAATCACTCTACAAGCGCCTGGCGAAGGCTGAAGAAAAGGCCAAGGCGGCGCAGGAGTCGGGTGATGACAAGGCGGATGCCTTGCAACAGGGCGTCGACAAACTCAAGCAGAAGATTGCCGACACCCAGCAGGAGCTGTCCGAGTTGGCGCCGTCCACGGTGGCCGAACCCAGCTCCGCTTCACGCCATACCGACGACGTCGCCAGCATGGCCATTGAACGGGCCAAGGCGAAAGCCGCCGCGATGGAAACCATGAGCGCCGAAGACAAACAGCGGGCCCAGATTGAATCGCTCAAGGCCCGCATTGAGAAGGCCCGCCAGCGACTGGAAAAAGCCGAGGCGGAGCAGGACGAAAACGTGGACGCGTTTCGCACCGGCCTCACTAAGCTGGAAGACAAATTGCAACAACTGACCGAGGACCGGTAACCGATGCTGAGGGTCACTTCCCCGCACACACACAGTACCCGCAGTACCGGGCAACTGATGCGCCTGGTGGTATTCGCCACGCTGCCCGGCCTGGTCGCCATGACCCTGGCCTTCGGCTGGGGAAGCCTGTTCAATGTCCTTCTGGCCAGCGCGTCTGCCCTGGCGTTCGAAGCGCTGGTCATGAAACTGCGTGGGCGGCCGGTGCTGTTTTATCTGCGCGATTGCAGTGCCCTGGTCACGGGCGTGCTGCTCGGTCTGGCGCTGCCGCCCTATTGCCCCTGGTGGCTGGTGGTAACCGGCAGTGGCATTGCCATCATTCTGGCCAAACAACTCTATGGCGGCATGGGCTACAACCCGTTCAATCCCGCCATGGTTGGTTATGTGGTGCTGCTTATTTCCTTCCCGGTGGAGATGACCCAGTGGGCCGCCCCGGCGGCGACCCTGGCTGAGGGCCAATCGCTGATGGGCCTGGCCGAGGGCTTCAAGCAGATTGTGGCTGGCGTTCCGGTGGACGGCTACACGGCGGCCACCCCGCTGGATGTGATGAAACAGAACAGTGGCCAGACCATGGCTGACCTGTACGCCAGTGATCCGACGCTGAGCGCCGGCTGGTTGGCGGGCGCCGGCTGGGAGTGGGTCAACCTCGGCTTCCTGCTCGGTGGCGCCTTCCTGCTGTACCAGCGGGTGTTCACCTGGCACGCCCCGGTGGCCATGTTGGTCGCCCTGACGGTCATGTCTGTACTATTCTTTGATGGTAGCTCGGCCAGCAATGGCTCGCCGGTCTTCCATCTGTTGTCCGGGGCCACCATGTTCGGGGCCTTCTTCATCGTCACCGACCCGGTCAGTTCCGCGGTCAGTGTTCGTGGTCGGCTGGTCTATGGGGCTCTGATTGGCGTGCTGTTGTACGTCATGCGCGCCTGGAGTAATTACCCCGATGCGGTGGCCTTTGCGGTGCTGCTGGCCAACTTCGCTGCACCGTTTATCGATTACTACACGCTGCCCCGCACCTACGGTCACACCAAGGCGCGCCGCGCGACCGAAAAGGAGGAGCACTAGATGTTCGGTTGGTCGATTGGTAAGAACAGCCTGTTATTGGGGGCCTTCGCCCTGGTGACCGCCGGTGTGCTCGCCGGCACCTACCAGGCCACCCGGGAGCAAATTGCCGAGGCCGAGCGACAGGCAGCGGCCGCCGCGCTGCTGGAAATCATTCCCAGAGACCAGCACGATAACGACCTACTCTCCGACACCCTGCCGGTGCCGCAGGATGCGCTGGATACCCTGGGCTTGCGCCAGTCCGAAGCCATCCACCTGGCCCGCCGGGACGGACGGGTTGAGGCGGTGATTGTCCCCGCCATCGCTCCGGACGGCTACAGCGGCGCCATCCGGATGATTGTGGGGGTTCAACGGGACGGCCAGATCGCCGGTGTGCGGGTACTTACCCACAATGAAACGCCGGGGCTGGGTGATAAAGTCGACCTGAAGAAAAGCGACTGGATCCTGGGCTTTCACGGCCGCTCCCTCGGGAACCCGAGCGTGGAAGACTGGCGCGTGAAAAAAGACGGGGGCGCGTTCGACCAGTTCACCGGAGCCACCATTACCCCGCGGGCGGTGGTCAATCAGGTTCGACGCGTTCTGGAATTTGTGGACCAACACCACGCGGTGCTCTTTGAGCAAGCGCTGGAAGATGCCCCGAACAACACCGCTGAAACCGCTCCTGAATCCTCTGAAAATACAGGCACGACGCAATGAGTGACGCCGCCGACTATCAAGCGATTTCCAAAAACGGCCTCTGGACTAACAACCCGGCGCTGGTACAACTGCTCGGATTGTGCCCGCTGCTGGCGGTGACGGGTTCCGTGGTCAACGCCCTGGGGTTGGGTCTGGCCACCCTGCTGGTACTGACCAGCTCGAACATTATTGTGTCCCTGATTCGCAAGGGCGTCAGCGATGCGGTGCGTCTGCCCGCTTTTGTGATGATCATTGCGGCCCTGACCACCTGCATCGAACTGCTGATGCGAGCGTTTACTTACGAGCTGTACACGATTCTCGGGATTTTCATTCCGCTGATCGTGACCAACTGCGCCATTCTGGGCCGGGCCGATGCGTTCGCCAGCAAGAATCCGGTGCTGCCCTCCGCGGCTGACGGACTGATGATGGGCCTGGGCTTCATGTTTGTACTGCTCGCGGTGGGCGCCGTGCGCGAACTGCTGGGGAACGGCACCCTGTTCGATGATATGCACCTTCTGCTGGGCGAAAGCGCCCGGGATTGGACCTGGCAGCCCTTTGAGCACTATCCCGGTTTTCTGGTGGCGGTACTGCCACCCGGGGCCTTTATCGTGACCGGTTTTCTGATCGCGCTGAAAAACAGCGTCGATGCGCAGCTGAAGCGCCGCGAAGCCTTGCGAACCGCCAAGCCGGTCAAGGGCAGCAAGCGGGTACGCACCACCGGGAATATCAGCTAAGCCCTCACGCCCTACCGCCCGGCAATCTCTCGGCAGAGTGATGAAATATCCGTTAGACTTAGTGTCTACCGTTCATCACCTATCGAGGGATACGTCCATGTTCGACACCGAAAAAATCAATGAACTGATCAGTCTCTACGTCATACCCTGGTCGATCAATATCGTCACCGCCCTGCTGATCTTCATCATAGGCCGGATCGTCATCAGCATCCTGATCGGCATTCTCGGTAAGGTCATGGGGCGCACCAAGCTCGACAGCATACTGATTGAGTTCACTCAGACCATTGCCAAAGTCCTGCTGCTGATCTTTGTCATCGTGGCCGCTCTGGACCAGTTGGGTGTGAACACCACCTCCCTGATTGCCGTTCTCGGTGCCGCCGGCCTGGCCATCGGCTTGGCCTTGCAGGGTTCGCTGCAGAACTTTGCCGCCGGTTTTCTACTGCTGGTCCTGCGCCCGTTCAAAGCTGGTGACTATGTAGAGGCCGCCGGCACCGCGGGCATGGTGGAAAAAATCAGTATCTTCTCCACCATTCTGCGCACGCCTGACAATAAAGAAGTCACCGTTCCGAACGGCTCAATCTACAGCGACAATATCGTCAACTATTCAGCCCGGGACACCCGCCGAGTCGATATGGTGTTCGGCATCAGCTACGGCGATGATCTGAAGAAAGCCAAAGAAGTGATGATGGCCGCCCTCACCTCGGACGAGCGGGTACTGGAAGATCCGGCCCCCAATGTGGCGGTCTCGGCGCTGGCGGACAGCAGTGTCAACTTTATCGTCCGACCCTGGGTGAAAACCGAGGATTACTGGCCGGTGTACTGGGATATGACGGAGAAGATCAAGGTGGAGCTGGAAGCCAACGGCATGAGCATTCCGTTCCCCCAGCGCGATCTCCATATCTTCAACGAAAAAGCCTGAGGCACAGGGGCGCCGCCAGACGGCGCCCCACTTGCACACCACCTCACAACGGACCGGGCTTTTCGACAACCAGATACTGGTCCACCTCAAGCGCCCCCACCCGTTGCTCTGTGCCGTCCGGCCAAACGATTCTCAGCTCATCGACTTGCTTGCTTTCACCGAGCCCAAAGTGGGCTACCAGCGGATCGTTCGACAGATAGTTGGAGCCCAGCCGGATCTCTCTCACCTGTGACAATTGACCGCTACGCACATGGACCTTGGCCCCGATGCCATCCAGATTGGTTGGTCCACCTCGAAGCCTGACTGTGAGGTAGTGGTGATCCGTTGGGGCGACATTGCGAAATACAGTTACGGGTTCACCACTGTGACTGATAAAGATATCCACCTTACCGTCCCGGTCGTAATCAAAACAGCTGACGCCACGCCCCTGTCGGGTATGATTCAACCCAACCTCTAACGCTTGCTCTGTGAATGTGCCGTCGCCATTGTTGATATACAGCAGGCTGGGATCGTGAATGAACTGGGCAAAGATGGCTTCATTGGCGACATTTTTACTGGTCATACCATTGGTGTGAAAAATATCCAGCCAGCCATCGTTATTGAAGTCAGCAAAACAGGCGCCCCACCCCCAGAACCCATGACGCACTCCCGCCTCATCGGTTACGTCACCGAAGCGCCCCTGACCATCATTCCGATAAAGCCGGTTGCCGGACGCTCCTCCCACGTAAGCCTTTTGCTCGAGGGGGTTCCATATCGACGTCACAAACCAGTCAAAATCGCCGTCATTGTCATAGTCTCCGACGGCCATACCCATTCCGTTCTCGTCCGAGATCACTGTCTCCGTCCGATCGACAAACCCACTCCCCGAGTCATTGATCAGTACCTGACTGGTCAGAAAGTCTCCGGCCAGCAACAGATCCGGCCAGCCGTTGTTGTTGAGATCCGTAAACACGGCGGTAAAGACGAGTCCTAGCTTTCCCGTCTGGGGAGACTCCCGGGTGGGAGGTAACAGATCACTCGCATCGACGAACTGACCTTCGCCTTTATTGCGCCATAAATACCCACTATTGTCCGCGCCAGCCGTGAATCCCCAATGTGCTGCGTACAGATCAATCCGGCCGTCCCGATCGAAGTCGCCGGCAGAAAGGCTGTGCGTAAACCGATTGAATCCGATACCGGCTTTGAAGGGATCCGGCAGGAAAAAACCGTCTCCCTGATTCTGATAAACCCTCAGGAAATCATCGTGACGGTTGTCCTCCACGAGCAGGAGGTCCCGATGTCCGTTCTGATCATAGTCAAAAAAGAGTGCACCGAACTGCTGACTGCGCAATGTGCCGATGGCAAGCTCGGTGGTCTCCTCAAAGGTGCCATCACCCTGGTTGCGATACAGCTTTCCAGGCAAGACCGAATGACTGATAAACAGATCATCCCAGCCGTCACCATCGTAATCCCCCACCGCTATCCCACCCGAAACCCGGTGTTGCTCGTCGCCATTCCCCACGACCGGCAGTGAATAATCCAGTCCCGTCGCTACGGTCGCATCCACAAACCAGGATTCCCGCATGGGCTCGGGCTCGACTCGCGCCTGGCTCTGCGCCGGGGACGGTAGCGCGGGCTGGAAAGTCACGGGCTGCCCCACGAACGATCCGGTGCGGGCGTACAACCGCTCGCCATCCGGACCATCATCATCGGCATCGGGCAGCCAGCGTGCCAGACACTCCGGGTCCGTGGTACAGGGATCGGTCAGGGTCTCCAGAAAGGCTTCGAGATACTGGGCATGCACCGGGTCAAAGCGACGGTGCGACAGGTACTGCCAACTGTCGCCGGCCCTGGCCTGCTCCAACGCCTCCAGGGAGCGATTCCGGTAGCGCTCCCGGTCGGTTGGGATGCCCTTGAACTGCGGATTGCTCTGCAGGCTGTAGTCATAGGCAAGCACCGAGGTTTCCACATCCATATGATGGCGGATCGCCTGACTCAGGGAGAGAAATGCCCCGGTGTGCCCCCAAGGGCCAGTTACCGCGACGTTCAGCAACGAGGGCGTACGAAACGCGTATCGGTCATCCGGGTGAGAGCTCTCGAGCATTCGCCCCAGATCAAATCCGTGACGATCCTTACCACGTCCAAACTGGGGAACCGCCAGATTGTGAAACGACTCATCGGTAAAGCGACGCCCGGCGTGGCATTGATTGCATCCATAGCCTCCCTCACTCAGCGGCGTGTAGAACAGCAAGGCACCGAGGCGCGCGTCCTCGGAAATGGCGTCGTCATCGCCATCGACAAACCTGAACCAGGGGTTATCAAGAAACACCTGTGAGCGTTGATAGTGGGCTTGCGCCAGACCGACCCGCTCCATGGTCACCACCTGCTCGGGGCTCTTTCGCGGATCCTCAAAGGCGGCCTGAAACAGTGGCAACCAGGGGTTTTCGTCTTCCGGCCCCGACCCCTGCAGGCGCCGCTCAAGGAGTCGGCGCTTGTCCTGATTGCTCAATACCTTGCCGGCCTCGCGACCGAACATTTCATTGGCTGACGCCAGGGGAAACAGCGCCTGGGCGGCGGCCAGATCATGCCCGGCCTGTGGATCCGGCAGATTGCGCAGGCTGTCGGGAGTGCGGATTGCGGCCGACTGTCCGTCTCCGTCGTGGTGATAATCGGTCACCTCAACCCGTCCATCCCAGAACAGCCGCCGCTGATAGACATGCAAATTGAAGGTGGTCGGTGAGTTGCGCGGAACGTTCGGCCCACCATCGGCCAGCGGATCCTGCGCCCGATACCCATTGTGAACCCGGCCCGGACCAATCAATTGCGGCTCGACTGCATCGACGCCCACCGGCAACGACAGACCATCCCCGCCTCCCAGCAAGGGGTGGTGACAAGAGGCGCAAGCAACATCCCGTTGCTCACTCAGCGAGCGACTGAAGAACAACTGCTTACCCAGCTCGAACAGATCGCCTTCGGGCGTCCTGGAGCCCTCAACCGGCACCGGCTCCTCACTCAGCCCCAGCGCATTGACCCGCTGTCGGAGCGCCTCGAGCACCTGGCGCGGCTCGGTGGGCAACGTCGGCGCCGAGGCATCGGCCTGAGATTCAGCCCCGGCCTCGGTATCAATCAGTTCCACCGGCGATTGGGCCTGGCAAAGCGCACTGACCCACACCAGCCCCCACAACAGATAGGCTTTAGACATGGTTAGGGCCCTACTCATCAGAAAGCTCAGACATTGCGCCACTGGGCGCCGTACCCCGATCAATTCTCTCCGTCAGCGACGGCGTCAACACCCATCGCGCCTGAGCGTAAATGATCGCATCTTCGGCGATAATCAGATCCAGCTGGCGCTCCCGGGCAAGCTCATCCAGCGCGGTTCGGGCAAGCGGCGATAGTTCCTCAAAGATGGCCCGCTTCTGCGCTTGTAACCATCGCTCGAGGTCCTGCCCCGTATCGATCAGTTCCCGCTGGATGTGCTCGATCCGACCCTGCACCATTTCCCGCTGCGACTCGCTCAACCCGGAGGCCTGCGCCCGGCGGTCAAGGTTCTGCAGGTCAGCTTCGGCGCTCTCAAGGGCGGACTGGTACTGCTGAAAGGTTGGATTGTCACGCAGCGCCTCCAATCGGGCGACAGCCACCTTCGTTGCAAATACGGCATCGGTGAGGTCAACCACGGCGAACGTGGGCTCTGCCCGCGTGCAGGCACAGGCCAACAGGGCAACCATCCCGATACAGTGGGCTTTGAACGATCTGGAGGTACCGACCAGGAAGCCGGCATTTCGTGGGAACAGTTGCGAATGAGCCATTATTATTCACTCTGCTGAATATCAAAAACCACTTGAAAAAAGTGGCCTTGCAGACAGAGATTACACTTAACTCACACTGTTTTCAATAAAAGGCAGGACTGTGACGGGGCCACTCTCGGCATAAGGCTCAGAACTCCCCCTCAGCCTTGATGAGCACCTGTGTGCTGTCCAGCCCGCCTCGCTCAGCCAGCGGCGCGGCAAAATCGATGTGCAGAACGTTACCCACCTTGGTTTTACTGGAGCTGAAACGCAGACCAATGCCCACGTTGGACAGGTGTGGGTTGGGTTCGCCGTCAATCTGCCCGCCCCAGCTCCGCCCGGCATCAAAAAATGCCACCGCCCCCATGCGGACGATGTTAAACAGGTGAAGATCGGAAAAATAACGGCGCTCGATATTCAGAAGATAGCGACGGTTACCGCGCTGATAATCCACTGGATAACCACGCAGACCATTGGCGCCCCCCAGCGTCAGTTGCTCAAACTGCTCCAGGTTTTCACCAATGTCATAGCGCAAGTTCAAGTACCAGCGGTTCTGGTCGTCGCGAAACCAGTTGTAATTGACCTCAAGCCCCACCACCCCGCTGTCGATGGGGTTGGGACCTTTATAGTGGCGGCCGTCCAGATCGCCCAGCAACCGGAGTATATGGTGCTCGCCCACCCCGATAACGTTGCTGTAAGCGGCCTGATAGCGGATAAGATCCCGGTCGTTACCGAGCTGGGAGCCGCCATAACCGAGTCTTAGCCGGTAGTTGACGCCCATGGCAACGTCTTCCGTACGCTGAATCTGATTGAGGTTCTTGTAGGTGGCAAAGCGGTTTTCAATCACTTCCAGCCCCAACCAACCGTAATTGCCCTTGCGGTTCTCGGGAACCCCCAGCACCGTCTCATCCGAAGCGCTGAAAATATCCTCCTCTCGGGTGATACCCAGGCGCCAACGCCGGGTAAACCGCTCATCGGCCCGGGCCGCCACCCCGAAGTAAATCTCACTGTCTCGAGTGCGGTGCCGGAACTCGTTGATATCCTCACCCGCCTCGCGAATGGTGCGAACTTCGGCCACATCCTCCGTAAAACCACCGGCGGCCCAGGGGGTTTCCAGTGAATAGAAGGGCCGCTCCAGACTGAAGGCTTTATCTTCCCCGTCACTCTTTTGCGCGTAATACAGCCGCGTCGCCAACCGGGTTTTCATAAAGTGGTCGGTTTTATACTCGTAACCGACACTGGAGCGCTCAATATTTTGCGAATAACGAAGGGCAATCGCATCACCGGTACCCAGAAAGTTACCGTCTTTAAGGCCAATGCCGGATTCGGTTTCGCCCCCTTCATGCTTGAAGGTCAGCTCGGGCTCAGTCACCCAGGAGTCGCGGGTAATGACCCGGAGGTCAATATAGTCCGGGCAGACCACATCGGGAACGATATAGGCACTGGTCAGGTAATTGCGGCTGCGCAGAATCCGCTCGGATTCCGCGACCAGCTTTTGACGCAGGGAATCGCCCTCTTGCAGCAAGAGTTGGCTGGCGATGACGGGTTCGCGAGTATTGATGTGCAGGCGGTTGAAGCCTCGGTACAGCCAATTGTTTTCGGCGGGGTCCGACTCATCAAAAATGGCCCGACTGTCAAACTGAATGCGGCGAATGGTTTTGCCTTCGTGCTCATTAAAGGCATCGAACACCAGGCGACTTTCCCGTTGCTCCGCCAGGTCGCGATACTCATACTGAAAGTGCTCGCAGGCCTGACCGCCCTCACCGGCCACCGAGTCCTTGCTCACGGGAGTCGCCTGCACCATGCCGGGCAGGCAGCAGCTGCTGAGCAAGTACGCTAACCGCCACCACTTTGGCACTATAGGACGCGATCCGAGCAAAAATCGGTGACTACCTGGCTTCCATATTTTCACAACAGTTATAGTTCTCGCCCACCGGGATGCCTGCCAGGCATCCATTCAACAATAGGCCCCATCATATACCGGAAGAAACCGTAGCGTCACGGATAAACTTGGCGGACAGAGACGGAGCACCCACTCTCGGCGCTTGGACCACAGAAACGCCCCCGGGTTGCGCGTCCGCGTCAGTGGTGATGGGAGTGATTGGCGTCGAGGTTATGGGCAGCGTCCCCGTGACCGCCACCGACGGCCGGCCACAGGGTCCAGAGTCCGAACAGAATGATGGCCAGAGCCATGAATACCCGCAGGCCACGCCGCTGCAGCAGCCGGGTAAGTTGCTGCGCCATCACACCCGCTGCCAGCACCGCCGGAAGGGTACCCAAACCGAAGGCGAGCATGGTCCCGCCGCTGGCCCAGACGTTGCCCTGGGCGAGGGCATAGGCCAACGCGGTGTACACCAGTCCGCAGGGCAACCAGCCCCACAAGGCGCCCAGCAACAGTGCCTGGGGCGCGCGGCGAACCGGCAATAGGGATTTACCCAGCGGCTGCAGCCGGCGCCATACCACCGCGCCCCCCCGCTCCAGCCAGGTCAGCCCTCGCCACCAGCCCGCCAGGTACAGCCCCATGGCAATGAGCAATAGCCCCGCGAGCAGGCGTAGCACCGGATCCAACGGCGTAATGCCGCCGGCTACCAGGCCTGCCAGCAGTCCCATCAGGGTATAGCTGGCAATGCGTCCAACGTTGTACGAGAGCAGCAGTCGCCAGCGACGCCCCCTGGCCTCGGCGGGAATCGCGGCGGACAGCGCGCCCATGATGCCGCCACACATGCCCAGACAATGGGCACTGCTGAACAGCCCCAGCATCCAGGCCGCCAACCAGCTTCCCCAAACCGATGCGTCGGCCGCCATCACGAACCTTTTCCATCGGTCTGGTTGTCGGACTCGGGATGCCGTCCAGAGGTCTTTGGGGCGGTGCGTTGTGCCTCATCGGGCTCGTCATCATCAAACAGAATGCGATGAGCTTCGGTATCGAGATTGTCGTACTGGCCGCTCTTGATTGCCCAGAAAAACACTTTCAGAGCAATAGCGACAAAAATCAGGGCGATGGGCACCAATAAAAACAGACTTTCCACATCAACCTCCTGTGCGTGGGGCGATCTCGGTGGCGGGCGCCCTGTGCAGGCGCAGCGCGTTGAACACCACCACCAGGGAACTACTGGTCATGCCAATGGCGGCCAGCCAGGGCGGCACCAGGCCGGCGGCAGCCAGAGGCAGAGCCACCACATTGTAGCCCAGCGAAAGCAACAGATTCTGCCGGATCACGTGCCGGGTGCGCTTGGCCAGCTCGAAGATGCCCGCCAGAACGGCCAGATCGGAATTCAGAAACACCGCATCTGCCCTCGTCTGGGCGAGATCCGAGGCGGACGCCATGGCCACGGACACATCCGCGGAGGAGAGCACCGGCACATCATTGATACCATCGCCCACCATCACTACCTTTTCCCCGCGCGCCTGCACTTCCTGCAGACGCTGCAACTTGTCCTCCGGGCGGGCCCCGGCGGTGTAAGTGTCGATGCCGAGGGTTTCAGCCAAGCGCGCAACCGCGCCCGAGGAGTCTCCGCTCAGCAGCTCGAGGGCCAGACCGCGGGCACGCAGGGTCGATATCAGTGCCTGGGCGCCAGGGCGCAGCTCGTCCTCCAGCGAGAACCAGACCAGCGGTCCCCGGGTGTTGCTCAACAGTAACCACAGTGCCTCATCATCCGGTGGCGTCGGCGCTTCGGTCGCCTGATACAGGGCCCCGGCAAACGCGGAACTGCCCAGGCGATAGCGTTCGCCATCAACCGTACCTTCGACTCCGGCCGCCGTATATTGGCGAGTCTCTTGCGCTCGGAAGTGGTCGAACCAGGGACGAAAGGCCACCGCCAGCGGGTGCCGCGCCGGCGCCTCAAGCGCACCGGCGATGGCCAACCAATACTCGTCGGGGTGATGATCCTTAGCTCGGGATACATTCTTCACCGACTGCAACGAGAACTGCCCCAGTGTCAGGGTACCCGTCTTGTCCAGAATAACCCGATCCACCTTGGCCAGGGTTTCCAGCACATGGCCGCGGGCAATCAGAAAGCCCCTTCGTCGCAAATTGGCGGTGGCGGCAGTCAGCGCCGTAGGCATCGCCAGCGCCAGGGCACAGGGACAGGTCACCACCAACACCGAGAGGGCTACCCAGAATGCGCGCTCGGGCTGGATCAGCATCCAGGCGCCCCAGACCAGGGCAAAAACCACCAGCACCGCGCCTACAAAGTAGCGGGCCACGGTATCGGCCAGAGCCACCTGGCGGGGCTTTTCCGCTTCCGCCTGCACCACCAGGCGCTCGATGGCGGACAGCTGGGTGTCGCCTCCGACGGCCGTCACTTCCAGCTCAAGATCGCTCTCCCCGTTCAGGGTGCCACCGACCACCCGATCGCCCGGCCCCTTGGGTATCGGCCGGGACTCACCGGTCAACAGCGCTTCCACGACATCGCTCTGGCCCTGAATCACCCGTCCGTCACAAGGGAAGGTCTCGCCGCTCTTGACCCGCACCCGGTCGCCGAGTGTCAGGGTTTTAACCGGCACCGACACCTCTTTACCCTGCTCAAGCCGCCGGGCGCTGAGCGGCATCAGCTGCGCCAGATTGCCATAGGCCAGGCGGTTGCGATGCCGGGTGCGCATTTCGAGATAGCGTCCCACCAACAGGAAAAACGTAAACATGGCGATGGATTCAAAGTAGACATCCCCCCGCCCGGTGATGGTCGCCCAGGCGCTGGCGCCATAGGCCAGTCCGATGGCCAGGGCCACCGGTACATCCATGATCAGTTGCCGGGCCTTGAGACTGCGCCAGGCGGCCTGAAAAAACGGCGCCGCCGAAAACCAGACCACCGGAGTGGCCACCAGAAAACTGAGCCAGCGCAGAAACAGCTTCCACTCGTCCACGGCACCGGTGTACATGCCTACCGCCACCATGCCCGCCTGCATCATGCCGAACCCGGCCACCCCCAGGCGTAGCAGGGCCTGGCGGTTTTCCTGTTGTGCCAGGGCACGGTGAGCCTCGTCGGTAGCCGGCCGGGGGCGGTAGCCGATGCGCGCCAGTTCGGCCATCAGCTCGCTGAGAGGCTGCTGGTCGGCGTCCCAGGTTAGGGTGCAGCGGTGGGTGGTGACATCGACTGACAACTGCCGGACGGCGGGGCTGCGTTTGAGATGGGTTTCGATCAGCCAACTGCAGGCGGCGCAGGTCATGCCCTCCAGTAACAACTGGGCGCGACGCTCGCTGCCCTCTCCGGCACTGACAAAATCCGCCTGCAGTGCGTCGCTATCGTAGAGCTCCCACTCGGCCGCTGCGGCGGCGGTTTCATCGGGGCGCTCACTGGCTTCCGAGCGGTATTGATAAAAACGCTCCAGCCCGCCATCCACAATGGCTGTGGCCACCGCCTGACAGCCAGGGCAGCACATGGGCTGGCGCTCACCGTTGACGGTGACCGCAAAGTCCGCCGTTTCAGGAACCGGCAGGCCGCAGTGATAGCAGGGACGCTCACTCATGAAGTGGACTCGGGCAAGGCGAAGGACGCGTTAGGGCGCGCGATCGGTGGGGCGAAGCTCAATCCGATTGCGCTGCTCGAAATGGATTTCGCCGCGCAGCAACCACTCGGCAGAGCGCATCTGAGAGGCATCATGGTCCGGCAGCAGCGTCAGATAGCGGCGGTGGCTGACCGCCTGGGTCAGATCCCCGCGATAGTGACCATCGCGCACTCTCTGAAGCAACACCCGCTGATCCTGATCGGCGTTGACCGGGTGCCCTACCAGAAGATGCAACACCTCCGGCAGCGCTCCGTCACCCGAAAGATTCAGCAGAATTTCCCCGGTGACCGGATCGAACACCACCTCAGCGGCCAGATTGAGCGCCCGGGCCCGGGCCTCCTGTTCAAAGCTCTGATTGATGCTCCGACCCTGCTTGTAGTAGTTGTCCACTACCCGGTCATCGGCATAGAACACCGACACGGTCACGAAGCTCAGTGAAACACAAACCACCAGTATGAGCGGCGACATGACAAACCAGAACCAGGGTTGCCGATACCAGGGAGCTACGGGGGTCTTGTCGGTCATAGTCAACCTTTGCGTTGAGGCTGGCACTACTGATCGCGCAGCGCCGGGCCAATAAACGTGGTGGTATGTTCGGTGTAGATCTCCGGGTTTTCCCGCGCCTCGACTCGCAGAGTCACCGAGGTTTTCACGGTATCCAGGGCCTCTCTGGGCACAACCACCCGCACCGGCAAGGTCAACACCTCCCCTTCGTTCACCGGCAGGGGCCGATAACCTTCCAGCTCAAACGGGTAGTCGCCACTGACCGAGAGGTCGTAGATGTGCGTGTCCCGATCCTTGTTGTTGATTTTCAGGGTGTAGACGTTTTCCACATCGGGACCACTGATCCGGTACATCCGCATCCCCCGATCGCGCAATACGTCCAGGCCAACAGGCAGTCGGGCACTCAGCGCATAGGCGAACACACTGAGCATGACCAGCAACACAGCACCGTAACCCAGAAGTCGGGGGCGGAACACTTTGGTGTGGCCTTTTTCAATGGCATCTTCGGTGGTGAAGCTGATCAGACCGCGCGGGTAATCCATGCGGTCCATCACCTGATTGCAGGCATCCACGCACAAGCCACAGTCAATACACTCAGCCTGCAGACCGTCGCGAATGTCGATGTCCACGGGACAGACCTGCACACACCAGGAGCAGTCAATGCAATCGCCCAGCCCTTTTTCCTTGGGATCATCGGTGGGTTTGCGAGGGCCGCGCGGCTCACCGCGCACGTAGTTGTAGAACACCGTCAGGGTGTCTTTGTCGTACATCACCGATTGAAAGCGAGCATAGGGGCACATGTACTTGCACACCTGTTCGCGCAGAAAACCGGCGTTCATATAGGTGGCCGCAGTGAAAAAGAATACCCAGAAGGCCGCAGCGGGGTGAACGTCGATGGTGGCCAGCCCGACCAACAAATCCCGTATGGGAACGAAGTAACCCACGAAGGTGAGTGCGGTCACCAGGGCAATCAACAGCCAGATGCCGTGCTTGGCGCCTTTGCGGGCAACCTTCTCCGGCCCCCAGGGCCGTGCATCGAGCTTCATGCGTTTATTGCGATCGCCCTCGCACAGAAACTCGGCCCAGATGAACATCTGGGTCCAGACCGTTTGCGGGCAGGTGAAACCGCACCAGACACGACCCACCAGGACCGTGACGGTAAACAGCATGAAGGCGGCAATGATCAGCAGCCAGGCGAGAAACATACCGTCCTGAGGCCCAAAGCTGAGCCACAGAACGTGAAAGCGCCGCTCGGGAAGATCGAACAGCATGGCGGGGCGGCCGTCGATGACCAGCCAGGGCATCAACAGGTAAGCGGCCAACAGAGGCATGCCGGTGTAGCGGCGCAGCTTCTGGTAGAAGCCGGTAATGCGCCGCATATACACCTTTTCGTCGGCCTCATAGAGGTTTACATAGCGTATCCCTGTATCCTGTTCCTGCTCCGTTTGCTTACTCTTGTTCGTCATAGTTCAGTGACAGGCTGTAGACGTAGGCGGCCAGAATATGAATCCGATCGTCTTTGAGCAGCTCGCCCTGGGCGGGCATCACACCGTTGCGCCCGACCCGCAGGGTCTGGCGGATGTCGCTCGGCTCGCCGCCGTACAGCCAGACATCATCGGTCAGGTTGGGCGCGCCCAGATTGATATTACCGGTGCCATCGGCTCCGTGACAGGCGGCACAGTTGCGCATGAATTTCTGCTCACCGGCGGACACCAATTCGGCATCGTGCTCGCGGTCACCCATGCTCTGAACATACTCGGTCACTTCGGCAATACCCTGCTCACCCAGGCTCGCGCTCCACGCGGGCATGGCCGCTTTGCGCCCCTGCACCAGAGTCTGTTTGATGCGCTCGGGGGAACCACCCCACTGCCAGGCATCGTCGGTCAGGTTCGGAAAGCCCCAGTTGCCGCCACCGTCCGAGCCATGGCAGACCGCGCAGTTATTGGCGAACAGGCGCAAGCCCATTTTCATGGCCTGAGGATCCCGTGCGAGCTCCTCGATAGGGGTTTTGGCGTACTCACCAAACTGCTCGGAGAAGCGCGCCTGTGCCTGCTGCTGGTGACCGCGCAACTCTTTCTCCTGAGTCCAGCCGAGCACCCCTGGGAAACTGCCAAGGCCCGGGTACAGAATCAGATAGACGCCCGCGAAAATGAAGGTGGCAATAAACATCTTGAACCACCAACGCGGCAGCGGGTTGTCGTATTCCTCAATGCCGTCATACACATGCCCGGTGGTGCGGTTTTCCGGGTCTTCATCATCCCGTACCGCGACCTTCCGGTTGGCGAGCAGTACCCACAGTAGCAGCGCCAGGTTGGTGAGGGTGAGGACAATAATCCAAAGGCTCCAAAATGTACTCATAATCAGTTCCGCCTGTCAGTCTCATCACCGGCGTGATGATCCGCCTGTTCATTCTGTTCCTCGGAGTCGGGCGACTCCGAAGCTTGTTTGTTCTGGTCTTCATCGGCAAAGGGCAAATTGGCCGCGTCATCAAAGCGCTTTTTCCGACGGGGCGAAAAAGCCCACCAGCAGATGCCGATGAAAGCGATGGTGACCAGAACCGTTGATATTGCGCCCAAAGTACCCTGATCCATAAATCACCGCTTCTCGGTCAGCAAAGTGCCCAACTGCTGCAGGTAGGCGACCAGAGCATCCATTTCCGTTACGCCCTTGACCTCTTCACCCGCACCTTCGATATCCTCGTCGGTGTAAGGCACACCCACTTTGCGCAAACCGCGCATCTTCGCTTCGGTATGTTCGCCGGTCAGCTTGTTGTCATAAAGCCAGGGGAAAGCCGGCATGTTGGACTCAGGCACCACGGTGCGCGGGTTGTACAAATGGGCTTTGTGCCAGTCGTCGGAGTACCGACCACCCACTCGCGCCAGATCCGGCCCGGTGCGCTTGGAGCCCCACAGGAAGGGGTGTTCGTAAACGTGTTCGCCGGCCACCGAGTAGTGCCCGTAGCGCTCTACCTCCGCGCGCAGGGGACGAACCATCTGGGTATGACAGACGTGGCAGCCTTCGCGAATATAAATATCCCGCCCTTCAAGCTCCAGCGGGGCCAAGGGCTTCAGCCCGGCCACCGGCTCGGTGGTTTCCTTGAGGAAGAATTGCGGAACGATCTGAACCAGACCACCGAAACTGATGGCAACAACCATCAGCACGGTCATTAAGCCAATATTTTTTTCAACTACATCATGATATTTCATGGACCGCTCCCTTAAACCGCTTGAGGCTGAGTCAAGTTGTCTTCACCCGCCACAGAGGTCGAGCTCGCGGCAGTGCGCCAGGCGTTGAAGGCCATCAACACCATACCTGACAGGAAAATGGCACCGCCCACAAAGCGTACGAAGTAACCCGGGTAGCTGGCGATCACCGATTCAATAAAACTGTACGTCAAGGTGCCATCGGCGTTGAAGGCACGCCACATAAGCCCCTGCATGATGCCGTTGACCCACATGGAGGCGATGTACAGGACCGTGCCGATGGTCGCCAACCAGAAGTGGATATTGATCCACTTGACGCTGTACATTTCCTTTTTGCCAAACAGGATCGGCAGCAGGTGATAAATGGCACCAATGGAAATCATCGCCACCCAGCCCAGGGCACCAGAGTGCACATGGCCAATGGTCCAGTCGGTATTGTGGGACAGGGCGTTCACGGTTTTGATGGACATCATCGGTCCTTCAAAAGTGGACATGCCGTAGAAGGACAGTGACACCACCAGGAAACGCAGGGTCGGGTCAGTGCGCAGCTTATGCCAGGCACCGGAGAGCGTCATGATACCGTTGATCATTCCGCCCCAGCTCGGCGCCAGCAGGATCAGGGACATCACCATGCCCAGACTCTGGGCCCAGTCCGGCAGCGCGGAATAGTGCAGGTGGTGGGAACCAGCCCAGATGTAGACCGAGATCAGCGCCCAGAAGTGAACAATGGACAACTGGTAGGAGTACACCGGACGATTCGCCTGCTTGGGTACGAAGTAGTACATCATGCCCAGGAAGCCTGCGGTCAAGAAAAAGCCCACCGCGTTGTGACCATACCACCACTGAATCATGGCATCGGCGGCACCGGCATAGGCCGAGTATGACTTGAACCAGGCCACCGGAATGGCCGCGCTATTGACCACATGCAGTACCGCAACGGTGAGAATGAAGCCACCATAGAACCAGTTGGCCACATAGATGTGGGAGGTTTTGCGCTTGGCAATGGTGCCGAAAAACACGATGGCGTAGCTGATCCAGACCACCGCGATCAGGATATCAATCGGCCACTCCAGCTCGGCATACTCCTTGGAACTGGTCAGTCCCATGGGCAGAGTGATGGCGGCCAGAACGATGACCGCTTGCCACCCCCAGAAGGTGAACGGCACCAGCCAACCGCCAAACAGCGGCGCCTGACAGGTCCGCTGAACCACGTAGTAGGAGGTGGCCATCAAGGCACAGCCGCCAAACGCGAAAATCACCGCGTTGGTGTGCAGGGGCCGCAGCCGGCCGAAGTGGGTGAACGGCTGCACCAGATCATTCAGTGCCGGCCACACCAGTTGCGCTGCGATCAACACGCCAACCCCCATACCGACAATGCCCCAGACAATCGTCATGATGGAGAACTGACGCACGACCTTATAGTCGTACACCGGATGATCCCCGGCCGCTGTCAGATTACTACTCATAGGTCTTTCCCATTATTGCAGATCAAATTGTTATTCCACCCAGCGTATACGCACACGAGCACCGAGCCGACAACTCGGGCGGGCGTCTGGCGCGGGCATTGTCGCGCAAAGCGCAGCCAGCCTTCTTGACCTTAGTCAAAAAAACGCGGTTCGTCAGTCGTTGTGGAATTGTTATTAGTGGTGGGTTGCCCCGCGGAGCGGGGCGAAGCCGGGGCGCTCGCCCCGGGTATTAACGCAGTTTGCGGCCTTTATTGGCGGCAATACGCATGCGCAGAGCATTCAGTTTGATGAAGCCTTCCGCATCTTTCTGGTCGTAGGCGCCGGCATCGTCCTCAAACGTGGCGACTTTCTCGTCGAACAGGCTTTCCGCCGAACGACGGCCCACAACGTGTACGCCCCCTTTGTACAATTTCAGACGCACGTCACCGTTAACGTGCTCCTGCGTCTGATCGATGGCAGTCTGCAGCATCTGACGCTCCGGGCTCCACCAGTAGCCGTTATAGATCAGCTCGGCGTACTTGGGCATCAGCTCGTCCTTCAGGTGGGCCACTTCGCGGTCCAGGGTGATGGACTCGATCGCCCGATGCGCCTTCATCATCACGGTACCGCCGGGGGTTTCGTAGCAGCCGCGGGACTTCATGCCCACGTAGCGGTTCTCTACGATATCCAGACGACCGATGCCGTTGTCACCGGCCACCTTGTTCAGGCGCTCCAGCACGGTGGCGGGCGACAGGCGCTCTCCGTCAATGGCCACAATATCGCCTTTTTCGTAAGTCAGATCAATATAGGTGGGCTGATCCGGGGCCGCTTCCGGAGAGACGCTCCAGCGCCACATATCTTCCTCGGCTTCGGTCCAGGGGTCTTCCAATACGCCGCCCTCATAGGAGATGTGCAGCAGGTTGGCGTCCATGGAATAGGGCGACTTTTTCTTGCCCTTGGAGAAATCCACGGGGATGTTGTGCTCTTCGCAGTACGCCATCAGCTTGTCGCGGGAGTTCAGGTCCCACTCGCGCCAAGGCGCAATGACCTTGACGCCGGGCTTGAGGGCGTAGGCGCCCAGCTCGAAGCGCACCTGGTCGTTGCCCTTACCGGTGGCGCCGTGGGAGATGGCATCGGCACCGGTCTCATTGGCGATTTCGATCAGGCGCTTGGAGATCAGCGGCCGGGCAATGGAGGTACCCAGCAGGTACTCGCCCTCGTAAATGGCGTTGGCGCGGAACATCGGGAAGACGAAGTCGCGCACGTATTCCTCGCGCAGATCGTCGATGTAGATTTCCTTCACACCCAGCGCCTGGGCCTTGGCCCGCGCGGGCTCCACTTCTTCACCCTGGCCGATATCGGCGGTGAAGGTCACCACTTCACAGTTGTAGGTTTCCTGCAGCCACTTGACGATGACCGAGGTGTCCAGGCCACCGGAGTAGGCCAAAACCACTTTCTTGATGGATGACATAGAGTGCTCCCGCTGAGAATCAGTACTTCATGGAGGTTTCACGCCCTGGGGACGGCCTCAAAGCGGCGCATATTGTACCCGCGATTGCCTTGAAATCCCATAGCCCTGGGGGCGAATTCGCCGCATTTGACCGGGGAAGCGTGTACACTTCTCCCAACCCCGCGTCCGGACAGCGAGAGACCCATGGCCACCAATGCAACCGTGATCAAGGCACGCCTTGAGATAGCCGACATGAACCGGCACTACTACCAGAGTCATGCCCTGACCCTGGCCCGGCACCCGTCGGAAAACGACCAGCGCCTGATGGTGCGGCTGCTGGCCTTTGCCCTCAATGCCTCCGATGACCTGACCTTTTCGAGCAGTCTGAGCTCAGAGGACGAAGAGCCGGAGCTGTCCCGCCGGAACCTGGTGGGCGACATCGAACTGTGGGTGGCCTTTGGCACTCCGGATGAGAAGTGGCTTCGTAAAGCCTGCAATCGCGCCAGACAGGTGCAGGTGTTCGCCTACGGCGAGAACAGCGTCCGGGTCTGGTGGCAGCAACAGGAGCGGGCCCTGGCACGCTATCGCAACCTCAGTGTCAGGGCCCTGCCAGATGAGGCGCTGCAGCAGCTCGCTGGCATGGTGGAGCGCGGCATGGTTCTGCAGTTCAACATCAGTGAACAGGATGTCTGGGTGTCCAGCGACAAAGACAGCGTCGGGGTGCACCTTGAGTGGCTCAAGGAGATTGACTAAGAGCCCATCGCGTCGAGCTGTCCGCGCGCGTAATGCTCCAGCGCGACCAGGACCCGCTCCTGCTCTGCACTCACGCCTTCGGCGCGCAGCGCCCCAAGTCTCGCCTGTAACTGGTCCCAGGTCAGCCCGGCACCCGCGGCCGGATCGGTCAGCCGCCGATAGCAGAAGTCGCGCCACTGTCGACGCTCTTCGTCGGAGAGGCTGTCCGGAAAATGCCGCCCCCGGTAGCGGAACAGCAGCTCCGGCAGGCGCTGGTCATGAAAATCAAACACATTGGCCGCGAGCGCCTCGGGCTGAGCACGGCGCAGCTCGGTCATCAGCTTTTTGTCATGGTCATCAAAAAAGCCGTCGTATAGCTGCTGATCGGGATCGGTGCGCGGCTCAAAGCCCGGCGCCCGATAGATGCTCTGCAACTTGGCCCGAAGCCGTTGCTGCTCACTGAGGGTCAGGTCGGCCAGCTGCCGCCAATGGACTTCCGCCTGAGCCTTGTCGATACCCAGGCGCCGAGCGGTGCGCTCATCCAGGGTGTTGGCCGGGGCGATCATCGGCGTCTTGTTCAGGTGCACTTCTTTGAGCGCTGGCCGCCGCGTGCCTTCCGGCAGGTCCTCTGAGCGGGTAAACAGGCGCTCACGTAGGGAGTCCTCCGAGGCCGACAGCAGATCCTCGGGCGATTCCGACAGATCGAACACGAGCACGCTGTTCTTGTTCGCCGGATGCAGCGCCAACGGTAGTACCAGCGCCGCGTTACCGCGTTCGGCCGGGTACATGCCGGAAATGTGCAACAGCGGGCGATGACCATCAATATCAATAAACCCGGCGGCAAACCGTTTGTCCCGCAGGCGATAGGCGTGCTCATACAATTTTGGCTGCCGATCCCGAACCAGGCGGGCCATGGCGATGGTGGCGTACACATCTGAGAGTGCATCGTGCGCGGCGGCGTGATCCAGGCCGTTGGCCTCGGTCAACTTCTCCAGTTTGAAGCAGGGTTTACCGTTGTCGTAATCCGGCCACTGGATACCCTCGGGCCGCAGTGCCCGGGTCATGCGCACTACATCAATCAGGTCCCAGCGCGAATTACCATTGCGCCACTCGCGCTCATAAGGGTCGTAGAAATTGCGGTACAGGGTATAGCGGGTTACCTCATCATCAAAACGGATCGAGTTATACCCCACGCCACAGGTGCCAGGCTGGCCCAGCTCCGCCATGATGGTGGCAATAAACTCCGGTTCGGCGACGCCTTTCTCCAGCGCCATTTGCGGTGTAATGCCGGTGACCAGGCAGGCTTCCGGTTTGGGTAGACAGTCGACCACTGGTCGGCAGTAGAGCATCAGGGGGTCGCCGATGATGTTCAGGTTTTCATCGGTGCGAACGCCGGCAAACTGGCTGGGACGATCCTGGGCGGGAACCTCACCCCAGGTTTCATAATCGTGCCAATACAGGGTTTTGGACTCACTCACCGCCGCGCTCCTCACACCAGAATGTGTCGACACTTTACCACCCGGCTCCGCTCAGGCCTACCGGCTGCTATAATCCGCCGAACGACGGTAAAGGAGGCTGCATGCCCGAACTCGAAGAACTTTTCCAGAACAACCGTGCCTGGGCAGACCAGATCAAGGCGGAAGACCCGCAGTTTTTTGCCACCCTGTCCAAGCAACAGGCACCGGAATATCTCTGGATCGGCTGCGCGGACAGCCGGGTGCCGGCCAACGAAATCGTCGGTTTGATGCCCGGGGAGCTGTTTGTCCACCGCAACGTCGCCAACCTGGTCATTCAGACCGACCTGAACTGTCTTTCGGTCATGCAGTTCGCCGTCGAATACCTTAAAGTCAAACACATTATGGTCACTGGCCATTACGGCTGCGGTGGAGTCAAAGCGGCACTGGCCAACCAGCAGTACGGGTTGCTGGATTACTGGGTGCGCAATATCCGGGAGGTGTATCTGAAACATCAGGACGCGATGGATGAGATCGCCGACGACACCCAGCGCCTGGACCGGATGTGCGAGCTGAATGTCATGGAGCAGGTGGCCAACGTCACCCACACCAACATCGTACAGAACGCCTGGAAACGCGGTCAGGAGCTGACCGTTCACGGCTGGATTTACAGTATTGAGGACGGCATTCTGCGCAACCTGATGAAGCCGATCACCGGCATCGAACAGGTTGACGAACGCTATCGGATGATTTGACCGGTGCCCTACTCGGGAGTCAGCCAGCGCGCGGCGAATCGCTGACTGTCCAAGGGGCGGTCGTAAAGGAAACCCTGAGCCCGATCACACCCTAGCCGGGTCAAGGCGTCCGCCTGGGCCCGGGTTTCCACCCCTTCCGCCACCGTCATCATGCCCAGGCTGTGCGCCATGGCCACGATCGTGGTCACGATGGTGTAATCACTCTGATTCTCGAGCATATCGCACACGAACGACATGTCGATCTTGAGGGTATCCGCCGCAAATCGGCGCAAGTAACTCAACGACGAGTAGCCGGTGCCGAAATCATCAATCGACAAGGCAAAGCCCGCCTGGCGCAAACGCTCGGTGATTTCTACCGCGAGCTCGGGATCACGCATAAACCCGCTTTCGGTCAACTCCAGACCGATCGCCTCGGGGGGGACCGGCGCCGCCATCGCTTTGATCTCTTCAGCCAGAGACAGGTCAGTAAACTGAAGCGCCGAGATATTCACCGACAACCGCCCCGGAAAGCGCAAGCCCTGAGACTGCCAGGCGACCCACTGGCGACTCGCCGAACTGAGCACCCACTGTCCGAGTTCCTGTATCAGGCCGCGCTCCTCTGCTAGCGGAATGAACTCCGATGGGTTCACCCACCCCCAGTGCTCATCCTTCCAGCGACAGAGCACTTCCGCACCCACCAGAGCACCGGTCACCAGGTCGACCTGGGGCTGATAATGCAGGGTCAACCGGTCTTCCACCAGGGCCCGGGCGAAACGCTCCGCCAGCGCTCTACGGCGATTGAGCGCCTCGGCGATCGACACATCGAAGATGCAGGCATTGCCACCACTGCGCTTGGCTTCATGCATGGCTACACTGGCACATTGGAACAGATCGGCCGCGGTCATTGCATCCACCGGGTAGCAGGCGGCCCCGATATTCACATCGAGCGAGAACTCCCGCCCTGCCGCGTAGACCGGGCGGGCCAGGCACTGGTGGCAGCGCTCTATTACCGCGGGCAAGCCGTCGGCGCCCAAATTGGGTACCAGCAGGGCAAACTCATCACCGGACAGGCGCGCCAGAAACTCATCGACCCGGCATGCCTGTTCCAACCGACGGGCTACCGCGGCCAGCAGTTGATCGCCGGTATCGTGGCCCAGGACATCGTTGATTTCCTTGAACCGTTTCAGGTCGAGGAAAACCAGGCTTAGGGATTCCCCGGATTGTTCGGCGTGCTGCAGGGCGCTGCCGAGGCGCTCCATGAAGTGAATCCGATTGGGTAGCGCGGTGGTACCGTCGACATAAGCCAACTGATAAATACGCCGGTCGTTGGTCTGGCGTTCCAACTCCCCGGCCGCCCCCACCGCCAGAATTCGGAGCACGGACGTCGCCAGGTTCAGATCCGGGGTGGAGTGACTATAAATCACCATCAGGGAGCCGATCGGCTCACCGCTGGCACTGTCCAGGCGTCGCCCCACATAGCTGCGGGCCAGAACGGGCTCCCCGCCGTTCGGATGGGGAATACTGATTGGCGGATCGAATTCGCCGACACTCTCGCCTTTGGACAGCACTTCTGCACAATGAGAACCTTCCAGCCGGTAGTGAACATTTTCCACCGGCTGACCGGCCACCACCCGCGCCAGCGTCTCCATCTCATCGTCACCCTGAAGGGTGGCGACAAACCCCACGTCGGCGTCCAGCGCGCGAGTCAGGTGAAGCACCAGTTGCTGAAAGAAGTCCGCGCCGAGACGACTGGTAATCGCCGTCGCCGTCTGCACAACCGCCTCCTGAACCCGTTCGGATTCATGCTGCTCGGTGATATCGGAGATAAACCCTTCCAGCAACACCTCGCTTCGGTCGGGGCTGAACACCCCCTGCCCCTGCTCCCACACCCAGCGCACCTCTCCGTGCGCATTGATCAGCCGGTAGACCACCCGGTACGGCCTGCCTGCGGTAACGCAGGCCTGAACTTCTTCATTCACCCTGACCCGATCGGCCTGATGAATGAGTTGCACAAAAGCGATCTGCCGACTCTCAATCAACGCTTCGGGTGGAAAGCCGGTCAGTACACGCGCACCCTGGCTGACAAACTCCATGGTCCAATCGGCGTCGTTACGGCAACGGTAGGCCATCCCGGGTAGATGATTCATCAAGGTGTGTAGCCGCCGTTCGCTCTCCAGCAGCGACTCCTCGGCGCGGCGTCGCCCCAGCTCAGCGCCGGCCTGAGCGGCGGCGATACGCAGCACTTCCTCGGCCACACCGGGCAACACCATGGGCGCATCGCTCAGCAGGGCGATCAACCCCATTGCCGAGCCGTCCTGGGAAGTCATGGGAAACCCGAAATAACCCTCCACCCGCATTGTCTGCAGCATTTCATCATCGGGAAAGCGGGTGCATACGCTCGCGGGGTAAAGGCAGGCGCGGGAACCCACCACGGTGTCACAGGGGCTGCCCGCCAGAGGGTAGGAAAAATTGTCGACGGGCTGCCCCCGGGACCATACGGCCAGGGTGCGCGCCTGAGCCAGCTCGGGAAACACTTCGGCAATCAGAGCGTGATCGACACCCAGAAGCTCGGTCAGACGCTGACAAAGGTTCAGAAAAAAATCGGGCGAGTCGTTGAGTGCCAGACTGTCAGCCAACTGCCGGAATACTTCTTCTGCCGAAACGTCTGACTTCACTCAACCCCCTGGATACATCGCTGGTAGTGACGGGGATATTAGCGAAATACACCAACTTAGCAAGCGACAAGTGCTCTGAGGGCCAGCCACAGAGCGGCCTAGGTTGACTTGCGCGCCAAAGCTGCCTTATGTTCGCACCGACAACTACACTACACCCATAATTCCAATAACCGGAGACCCAGTCCCATGCATACCCGGCAGATTCTATTCGGTCTGGCCCTGAGCACAGCGCTCAGCGGCTGCGGCAATTCCTCAGACACCCCGGCACCCTCCCAGAGCGGCTTCGCCCTCAACGACCAGGGTTACTTCGAGCAACAGGGCGTCGGCCTTATGGTGTTCCAGGACACCTCGCCCGAGAGCCGACAAAGTGGACTGATTCTGGTCAGTCACGACAACCGCCTGGCGTCCAATGGCGACCTGCGCCTGGAGTTGACCCCGGGGCAATGGTCTCCGGTGCCCCGCCTGCTGAGTCGCACGGTGGACCGGGAAAAAGGCGAAATCGTGGCGACACTGAAGTACCCCGACGAACGCCAGCACCGCACCGGGTTCAATCCGCTCGACTACCCGGACCTGACCCTGGAGTACGACCTGCGGGTTCGAGCCGAAGGGGACGACCTTCTGGTTCAGGTTGATCTCAAGTCGCCGCTTCCCGAGGAGTGGGCCGGAAAGGTGGGCTTTCAGTTGGAACTCTACCCCGCCGACCTGTTTGGCAAGAGCTGGATCATGGACGACGCCACGGGTATTTTCCCGCGCCAACCCTACGGGGTGACCGTGCCGGTCGACTCGACGCCCGCACCGAAAATTGTCTCCGACGGTGAGCGGGCCGGCCTGGTCCCGCTGGCGCACCACCGCGCCCAACCCGCCCCTCTGGCGAGCGGCCAAAGGCTGACCGTAGCGCCGGAATCCGACCCGATGCGCCTGCAGATTGAGAGCCTCAAAGGTGAACTGCAACTGCTTGATGGCCGGGTCCAGCACCAGAACGGCTGGTTCACTCTGCGCAGCCCGATCGAGGCGGGCGCCACCACCAATGCCGTGTCCTGGCGAATCACCCCCAACGTGGTGGACGGCTGGGCCCGCGAACCGGTCATCCAGCACTCCATGGTGGGTTATCACCCCGAGCAGAATAAAGTGGCGGTGATTGAAACCGATCCGGACGCGCCACTGGGTGACCCCGTGCGGTTGCTGAAGCTGGACGCCAGTGGCGCTCAGGAGGTCTTCTCTCAGGCCCCCACCCTGTGGGGCGACTTCCTGCGCTACCGCTATTACCAGTTCGACTTTTCCTCGGTGCAGGAGGAGGGGCTGTATCAGTTGGCGCTCGGCGACACCCGCAGCCACCCGTTCCGCATCGCCCGCAATGTCTATGACCAGAATGTCTGGCAGCCCACCCTGGAGTACTTCCTGCCGGTGCAAATGGGCCATATGCGGGTCAAGGAAAAGTACAAGCTCTGGCATGACGACAGCCACCGGGACGATGCCCTGATGGCGCCAACGGATATCAACCACTTTGACGGCTATATTCAGGGCAGCAGCACGCTGACGGACTTTGCCCCCGGTGAGCATGTCCCGGGGCTGACCCGCGGCGGCTGGTATGACGCGGGGGATGAAGATTTCCGCATCGAGTCCCAATCCGGCGAGGTCTTTACTCTCAGTGCCGCCTACGACGAGTTTGGTATTCAGCACGACAACACACTCATCGATCAGGAACTGCGCCTGACCGAACTACGCGAGCCCGACGGACGGCCCGACATCCTGCAACAGATTGAGCACGGCCTGCTGACCGTCGTGGGCGGTTATGAGGCACTCGGACGGCTGTACCGGGGCATTATCGTGCCCACCCTTACCCAATACGTCATGGGCGGCGACTTCTCCGGTCAGACCGACAACCTGATCTACGACAAGACGCTCGGCCGGCAGGAGCGCACCGCTACCCATTCGGGGCTACCCGATGATCGGTGGGTCTTCACTGAGGAGAATCCCGCCCGGGAGTTCGATGCCATCGCCAACATTGCCGCCAGTGTCGGCCCCATGCGCGGCTATGACGATGACCTGGCCGAGCGTACCCTGGCGGCGGCCGAAGCTTTGTGGCGGGTTGAGCGGGCCGTGGACAGCACCACTGAGCGCAACGAGCAGATCCGAGCCGCCGTCGAGTTGTTCCGCACCACGGGGAAAGCCGAGTACCGCTCGTTCCTGCTGAATCAGCGCGATCATATTCTGGATCAGTTCCGCCAGATCGGCTGGGCCGTGGCCCGGGTGGTTCACGAGCTGGACGACCCGGCCCTGACCGGCGCCATGCGCAACGCCGCCGCCGAGTACGATCGGGAGCTGCAACAGAAAATGAACGCCACGCCCTACGGACTGGATTTTGAAATGCAGCTGTGGGGCCGGGGCTGGACATTGCAGCACGAAGGCGTTGCCCAGTACTTTTTACACAAGGCTTTCCCCGAGGCGTTCGGTAAGGAGTATCTGCTGAACATTCTGCACTACGTGCTGGGCACCAACCCCGGGGCCAATGCCCAGTCCTACGCCACCGGGGTGGGCGCCAAGTCCAAGCGCGCCGCCTACGGTCTGAACCGCATGGATTACAGCTATATTCCTGGCGGTGTGATTGTGGGGACGGCCCTGATCCAGCCGGACTTTCCCGAGTTGAAGGAGTTTCCCTACCTTTGGCAACAATCGGAGTATGTACTGGGTGGCGGAGCCAGCAACTTCATGTTCCTCGCGCTGGCCGCCGACCGGCTGCTCAACGCTGAGCCGACCGACTGACTGGGCCCGGCGTCTCAAGCCGACCACTGGACGCCGCGCTTGCGCGGCGTTTTCCGTATCGGCCCGCAGCGTCGATCAGGACGACGGCACCAGCTCTTCCAGAGACAGCCACAGGCGCGGGTCACTCAGCGGCGTCTGCTCAGTCAACGCGCGGTTCTCAAGGTAGAAAACCTTACGCTGGGCAATCCCCGCCCGATTGATAACCGACTGCACCATGGGACTGCTTCGAAACAGGCGGTCAAAACTGCCATCTTCAATGGCGCGCATCAAACCCCTTTCAAGCGCCTGGGCCAACTCGGGGTGCTCGGGGGTGACAAACAGGTAAAACGGCATGGGGTAGACCAGCATAATGTGCGCGTCGATGCTCAGCTCGAGTTCCGGCCGGTTGCTCACCTCACTCCACGGCTCGTGCACTCCACGAGGGAATAGCTGAAAGCGTTTGGCGTGCACCATTTTTATCAGCCGATCAAAGCTTTCCTCGCGCACATCGAACCCATTGTCTTTCAGAATCCGGGAATCCGGCCAGCCCACTCCCTGCCCGTAACTGAAGGCTCGCAACTGCTCGAGGCTTTCCACCGCTTTCAGCTGTTCGATATGCTCAGGGTGAGTGATGAATATCCGGTGCCCGATCAGTCCCTTGTAAAGTGGAATACGCACTGGCAGCAAGGTTTCTTCCAGCTCACGGGAGGTCGCCGACCACATGATGTCGATGCGCCCTTCCCGGGTATCCCGTTGCTGCCGGGCGGCAGTCAGGTTGCCCGGATGGATTTCCAGGGTATAGGCATAGCCGGCTTTGGCCAGGGCCAGGCGGATCATGGTTTCGGTGTAATGGGCGTTGTGATCGCCCCGGGAAACCATATGCAGCACTTCCCGAGCCTGCAACGGTGCCACCAGACCCGCCCACAGAACCAGGACTCCGATCACCGGAACCACAATTCGCCACATAGCCGACCTCCAGAGGTCTCCATGATGAAACAGACCGGCCTCAGGGACCGGCAACTTGGCACATATTACAACATGAAGACCGTGCCGTGCACCGCCAGAGTGCAAGACAGGATTAAGGGAGTCAGCGCGAAGGGTATTTCAGATCATCGGCCCTCCGGGAGCGAGGCAATGCCCCGCCAGGAGGACCCGCTAAGAGGACCGTCTAGGAGGAATAGACCCGATCTGTCTTGGCCGCCATGATGAAGTCATTGCGGTGCAGACCACCGATCTTGTGGGTCCACCAGTCAACGGTCACTTTACCCCACTCAGTCAACAGCGCCGGGTGGTGATCGGCCTCTTCCGCCAAGTCACCGACGCGCTGAGTAAACGCCAGGGCCTCGGCAAAGTTCTTGAATTTGAAAACCCGCCTCAGTCGCTGTTCGCCGTCTACGGTGAGCGGTTGCCAGTCCGGCACTTCGGTTTTCAGCTCGGCCACCTCGGCATCTGACACCCTCGGTGCATCGGACCGACAGGCTTCACAGGTTTGTCCGGCTAAATCATTCATTGAGAACCTCCGTAGCAAATGAAATCGTCACTCCGTTCCAGTACGATATTCCATCATCGACCGGTCGAGTCAGTCGCCAGCATCACATAGCAACCGGCGTAGATACAACTCTCTCAGCCTTTCAAAGCCTGCCCCAGAGCATCACCCACCCGTGAAGCGCCCGACAGCGACCAACCGCCATCGACCGGCAACACCGCGCCGGTGATGAAGTCGGCATCCGCGGAGGCCAAAAACCGACAGGCCCTATAGATGTCTTCCGCCTGCCCAAGCCGCTTCAGTGGTACCGATGCGGTAACCTGTTCCTGTAGCGCGGTTGAGGGGGCGAGACGCTTCATGCCTTCGGTGTGCGCAATCGGGCCGGGGAGCACCGAGTTCACTCGAATGCCCTCTGGCCCCCATTCCTGGGCCAGGGTTCGGGTCAACATGTCCACCCCCGCTTTGGCCGCACAGACATGGGACTGCCCCACCATGGGCAGTACCGCCTGGGGAGCTGAGATCTGAATAACCGATGAGGGACGGCGCAGGTGGGGGTATACCGCCTGGAGTACATGAAAGCTGCCCAAAAGATCAATCTCCACCACCGAGCGAAAGGCATTGGCCGACATACCCGAGGCCAGCGCCGGGAAGTTGCCCGCCGCACCAGAGACCACCACATCCAGAGGTCCCCATCGGTCGCAGAGCCCGGCAACCCCCTGCTGCAGGGCTTCAGGGTCACGGACATCCGCCGCGAAACCCTCGGCCTCGGCGCCCAGTGCTCGCAGCGCCTCCAGGGTGGCGCGTACCTTGTCTTCGGAACGGCTGACCACGGCGACTCGAGCCCCATCGCGAGCAAAGCCCTCGGCGATGCCGCGATTGATCCCACTGGTTCCGCCCACCACCAGGACCGTCGGTGCCTGGCCATTCTGACCGTTCAGTCGCTCAGTCATCGGGTGTCTTCCTCCGGTTTGCACTCTGACCGCCAATTTATGCCTGAATAGTAGCAGCAATAGATGACACACGCCGAGCTGGCCGGTTACAATCCCGCGTTCGCCCAAACCACACATAGTGACTATGAATATTCGCGATTTACTGAACCACAAGGTCCAGCAGGCCATGCTGTCTGCTCATATCCCCTTCCAGCACCCCCCGATGGTCTCTCCGAGCAAAAAGCCCGGCTTCGGAGACTATCAGGCCAATGGCGCGATGGGCGCGGCCAAGGCTATGAAGACCAATCCTCGGGAGCTCGCGGGTGAGATCATGCGCCACCTGGAACTGGACGGCATTGCGGAGAAGGTCGAGATTGCCGGCCCCGGGTTCATCAATATTCACCTGGCACCCGAGTGGTTGAGCCAGCAGTTGGGCAAGGCGGCCGATGATACCCGCCTGGGCATTGCCCCCGTGGCCGAGCCACAGACGGCGGTGGTGGATTACTCCTCCCCGAACCTGGCCAAGGAAATGCACGTGGGCCACCTGCGCTCCACCATCATTGGAGACGCTCTGGCCCGCTTGTTGAGCTTTCAGGGCCACCAGGTCATCCGCCAGAACCACGTCGGCGACTGGGGCACCCAGTTCGGCATGTTGATCGCCGAGCTCGAAGAGCAACTGGCGGAAAATCGCGAGGCCACCATGGCCCTGAGCGACCTGGAAGTGTTCTACCAGCAGGCCAAACGGCACTTCGACGAAGACCCGGCGTTCGCCGACAAGGCCCGGGACTATGTGGTCAAGCTGCAATCCGGGAATAGCGATGTGCTGGCGCTTTGGGAGCAGTTCCGCTCGGTCTCCCTGGATCACAGTCAGGAGATCTACGAAAAGCTGAATGTCACCCTCCGCCCGGAGGATGTGCGCGGCGAGAGTTTCTACAACGACGATCTGGCCCCACTGGTGGCCGAGCTCGAGGAAAAGGGGCTTGCGGTGGAGGATCAGGGCGCCAAAGTGGTGTTCCTGGAGGAGCTGGCAGACAAAGACGGCAACCCCTCACCGGTGATCATTCAAAAACAGGGCGGTGGTTATCTCTACGCCACCACCGATCTGGCGGCCCTGCGCTTTCGGGCGGGCGAACTGGGTGCCAACCGCTTGATGTACTTTATCGATGCCCGCCAGTCCCTGCATATGCAGCAGGTGTTCACCGTCGCCCGCAAAGCCGGCTTCGTAGGTGAGAACGTCAGCCTGGAACATCACGCCTTCGGCACCATGATGGGCTCGGACGGTAAACCGTTCAAAACCCGCAGCGGCGGCACCGTCAAACTCGCCGAACTGCTGGATGAGGCCGCCGAACGGGCCGCCGCACTGGTTCGGGAGAAAAACACCGAATTGAGCCCGGAGGCCATGACCGAGATCGGCCGCAAAGTGGGCATCGGTGCGGTCAAGTACGCGGACCTGAGTAAAACCCGCACCAACGATTACGTCTTCAACTGGGATGCGATGCTCAGCTTTGACGGCAACACCGCCCCTTACCTGCAATACGCCTATACCCGAGTGCGCAGCATTTTTCGGCGCGCCGGCGTCCAACCGGACAGTCTGTCCGAGGCGATTCAACTGGTGGAATCCGAGGAGCGGGCGCTGGCCATCAAGCTGCTGCAGTTCAGCGAGGCGCTGGATCAGGTGGCCCGGGATGCCATGCCGCACCTGCTGTGCACCTACCTGTACGACCTCGCCAGCCTGTATATGCGCTTCTACGAAGCCTGCCCGGTGCTGAAAGACGGGGTTCCTGCCGAGTTGCGCGCCAGCCGGCTGCGCCTGTGTGATCTGGTGTCACGCACGTTGGCTCAGGGGCTGGAGCTGCTGGGTATTGAGGTTATGGAGCAGATGTAACCAGGATATCGATCCGCTCCAACACCGCAATCACGGCCTCGCCGCTTTCCGGGCGAGGCCGGAAATACTCCTCCGCCATGGGCGAGACTGAACAGCTCGCCGGCAGCTCCATCCGGTGCTCCACCAGCCTATAAAGCCTGGGAATGAACACGAACTGCAGCCACTGATACAACTCCAGCGTATCCACCGCGAACGGCTGGGTGCTGGCCAGGGCTTCGGGGGTTGGCGGCGTTTCATCCCACAGGGCGAGCGCGCGCAACTCGCGCTCAAGCTCAAACAGGGTTTCGGCCAACTCTCTGTGAATATCGGTCATGCAATCACTCGCTTGAAAGGCGGTAATGAATTGAGCAGCGCCTTGCCATAGCGCTTGGTGACCACGCGCCGGTCCAGCAGCGTGATCGTGCCGCTGTCGCTCTCATTGCGCAGCAGACGGCCACAGGCCTGAATCAGGCGCAGCGAGGCGTCCGGCACGGTGATCTCCATAAAGGCATTGCCGCCCCGGGCCTCCACCCACTCGGCCAGCGCCGCTTCGATGGGATCATCCGGCACGGAAAAGGGCAGCTTGGCAATCACCACGTGCCGGCAGTAGTCGCCCGGCAGGTCCACCCCCTCGGCAAAGCTCGCCAGACCAAACAGCACGCTGCCCTGCCCCGCGTCGATCCGCTCCCGGTGGGTATCGAGCATGGCCTGCTTGGACTTGTCACCCTGGACCAGAATGCGCTCGCGCCACTCATCAGGCAACTGGTCGTATACATCGAGCATCTGTCGACGGGAGGAAAACAGGACCAGACTGCCCTCACCCGGGTCAAGCAGATCGGGAAGCCCGGTGATCAAGGATTCGGTGTGCCGCAGGGCGTCACCCGCCTCTACCGCCCAGGCCGGCACTTCCAGGCTCGCCTGGGAGAAATCGAACGGGCTGGGCATCTGCGCGTAATGGCTATCCTTGGGGGTACCGGCGCGCATCTGGAACCGGTCAAACCGCCCCAGAGCCGCCAGTGTCGCCGAGGTGACCACCGCGCCGCAGCAGCGGTACCACAGGCTTTTCGCCAGGGTACCCGCGGCCAGAATGGGACTGGAACAGACCTCAATATCAATGCTGGCTCCCGCATCCACGGGGGTCAACCAGCGCGCCCGCGGCACCTCGTCTTTGTCGTCCGGAGTGGCGTAGCTGAACCAGAGCTCCCGGTTGGCCTCGGCCCGGGCCTGCCAGGCCCCGAGCGCCGGATAGTGCTGTTCGAGGTCCACTTTGGGCACCGGGCAGTGGGCATCTTCCATGGCTTCACTGACTTCCGCGACCATTTTATCGAGCAGGTCCGACAGCCGGTCAAAGCCCCGGTGCAGCTCGACCGAGGGCAACACCAGCGACTCCGGCAACTGCCCCCCGGGGAATCGATAGTGACTCTGTCGGTCGTCCAGGGCCACTTCCTGCGCCAGCGCATCCAGGGCCGGGTGCAGTTGCTCCAGCCGCTGCTTGCAGTCCATCAGGGCCGCCGGCAATTGTTCGGCAAAGCGGTCGACATTGCCCGCGCCACTGATGTGGCCCAGCATGGTTCCCAGCGCCTTGTTGCACTGATCCAGCCAGCGCACGGTGCTGACCACACGGCTGTGATGGGCAAAGTGATTCAGCGCCTTGGTGGGCAATTGGTGGCCTTCGTCAAACACGTAAATGCTGTCTTCGGGGCTGGGCAGAATGGCCCCGCCGCCGAGCGCCAGATCGGCCAGTACCAGATCGTGATTGGTGACGATACAGTCGGCGGTGTGCAGCGCCTCCCGGGCCCGGAAAAAACTGCACACCGACACGTTCGAGCAGCGACGGCCGGTACACTGGCGGTGGTCGGTGGTCACCCGCTGCCAATCCTCCTGCTCGATACCGTCGGGCCAGCTGTCGCGCTCGCCGTCCCAGCGGTTTTGCGCCAGGGCATCGACCATGGAGTCATAGATTTTGACCGCCCGCTCATCCACGGCGGGCAGCTCGTCTTCATACAGCGGACGGGTCGGGTCCAGGCCTTCGTGGATGGTGCTGAGGAGATTATCGAGCTTGCTCAGGCACACATAGCGCCCGCGCCCCTTGGCCAGGGTGAAGCTGAACGACAGCTCACTGTGACGCTTGAGCTCCGGCAGGTCTTTGTTCACCACCTGCTCCTGTAGCGCCACCGTTGCGGTAGAAACCACAAGTTTTTTTCCCAGCGCCTTGGCGATGATCAATGCCGGCAACAGGTAGCCCACCGTCTTCCCGGTGCCGGTGCCGGCCTCGATCACACAGACATGCCCCCGGCTTTCGCGCTCGCCCTCATCATTCAGCTCAATACCACCGAGGGTACGGGCGATTTCGGCGATCATCAGCTTCTGGCCGTAGCGCGCGTTCAGCTCCCGGTTCTGGAGGAACTGGCGGTAGGCCGTCTGAATCTGTAGTTTGACCGCGTCGGTGAGCATACTCAGCGCCGGTCGAGCTTGGCCGCGACCGGATTGGCGTACATGTCCAAGACCAAGGCGCGATGATCCGCCGGGATATTGGCCAGATGCAACTCAAACCGCTGACGCACTTCTCCCAAGTCCTCCGGGGAGAAGGTTTTGGGCGGATATCCGTACTCCATGTCCGGCAAGTCGCCATTCAGGCGCTCCCAGGCCAGACAGTTGGTCGCATGGAGAACGTAGTTGTCCAGAATCTGCCGATCGATCTCCGCCACCACCGCGTCGGTATCCTCGTAGTCTCCGTCGAGCACGTCCCCAAAAGCGACATGCACATGCCCTTTCTGGCCGGCAATGCCCATGGCGATGCTTTTCACATCTTCGTGCTCGGCCTTCTGGTAGCCACCACTGGTGCGCTGCTGATGCAGCTCACGAGCCTTGGCGGCATCACAGGGATCCCACTCGTAGGAAATGGAGACCGGGACGATCTTCAGTTCGCGGACGTATTCGGCAAAGGGCTGGCTCTTGGGTCGACTGAGGCTGAACATGCCCACGACCGCCGAGTTGGTCTTGTCCTTGCCGTCTTTGGCCCGCCCCTCGCGCTGGGCGATCCAGATATTGGCGTGATCTTCGGCAATTGAGTGATGAATGTAGGCGGACAGTTTCTTCGCAGCCTTGAGCTTCTCCCGCGGTGCGCGCGCCGAACGATTCACGATGAAGCTCTTGTTAAGCCGCATCAGATCCGACACATAGTCCTTGGTGAGCAGGTTGTCACCAATGGCGATGCGCAGGGTATTGAAGCCGCCGTGGTACAGGGTCCAATTCACAAACGCCGGGTCCATGGCGATATCCCGGTGGTTGCTGACGAACAGGTAGGCGCCGTTCGGGTCCAGTCGGTCCAGCCCCGAGGTGGTGAGCTCGGTGGTGGTATCGGCAATCATCCGCTGCATGTAGCCCTTGACCACCTCCTGAAAGCCCAGAACGGTGTCCACACCGCGCATCTGCCGGCGCATGGCTTTCTGCACCAACGGGCGCAACAACCAGCCCAGGGGACCGGCCGCCCGAGGGAACTTGAGACGCGCTACGGCGTCTGCCAATTCAGGGTTGGTCAGTAATCGCTCCAGGGTGGGGCGAACTTCATGATCATCATAGGGACGAATATCGTCGAACTCGGTCATCACAGGCAGTCTGTAGGAGTCAGGTTAAATCAGGGCCGGAACGGCTACGGGGAAAATGGTCGCACAACATACCGAAAACCCCGCGAAAAAGCCAGTTCCGGGCCGTGATCCAGATCGAAATTCCCACCGAAGGCGATCGACCCTGAAGCCGTAAACCCGTAAACTTATTCCCGGGACAGAGGATCATAAAAGTCCATTCAACAATAACAAGCGAGATAGTCGTCAGCTCATGAAGATTTTGCTGGTCGAAGACAGCGCCACCTTGCGCCACGCCATGTCCCAGTACATCAGCGAGGCAGGCCACACGCCACTCATTGCCCGCAGCGGAGAAGAAGCGTTGCAGCTGCTGGAAGACACGCCGGTCGATCTGATCATCATGGATGTGGAGATGCCCGGCCTGAACGGCTTTGAAACCACGCGCCTGATCCGGGAGTGGCTCGGCGGACACTGGGTGCCGATCATCTTCGTGACCGGGAAGAACGAGGACGAAAGCTATCGCGAAGGGATTGAGGCCGGTGGCGACGACTACCTGATCAAACCGGTCAGCCCCGTGATCATCAAGGCCAAGATCCGGGCCATGGCCCGGATTGCCGAGATGCGCGACCAGCTCAACCAGTTGAATGCGGAGTTGGAAGCTCTCAGCCAACTCGACAGTCTTACCCAGATTCTCAACCGCCGGACGTTCAACGATCAGGCCAACCAACACTGGCGACTCGCGGTGCGTCATCAGACCCCCACCAGCGTACTGATGATCGATGTCGACCACTTCAAGCCCTACAACGATCACTACGGCCACCCGGCGGGCGACCGCTGTCTCAAGCAGATCACGCAAGCGATAAAAGGGTGTCTGCAGCGCCCCTCCGATTTGCTGGGCCGCTACGGGGGTGAGGAATTCATCGCCCTACTCCCGGAAACCGACCTGGCGGGCGCCCGCCATATTGGCCAGTGCATCAATCGGGCCGTGCGGGAGCTGTCCCTGGAGCACCGGCACTCACCGGTCGGTGACTGCGTCACCGTCAGTATCGGTGGGGCGACTTGTCATCATTCGATGGGGCATACGCTGGAGGAGGTCATCAAGTGCGCCGATCGCGCCCTGTACCGGGTCAAACACAAGGGACGCGACTCGGCACTGATCGAAGAAGTCGCCACCCACAAAACCGTGCTGATCGTGGCTCAGGGGGGCGACCAGACCCGCGAGATCAGTGAACCGCTACAGCAACACTGCAACATCCTGACCACCGATACCGCCGAAGAGTGCCTGGAAATCGCCAGCGATGTGCTGCCCGACGTCATCATCAGCGACGGAGAGAGCGCCTTTGCCGAAGACCACAGCCTGTTTCGGCTTCTGGCCCGGAGCAGCAAGTCAGCGTCCACCCCGATACTGGTGGTGTCCGATGATCCCGAGCGGCCCAACCTTCTGTCAGATCTTGAGGGGCAGAGCCCGGTGGGCTGGCTGAAACGTCCGTTCAGCGCCGCCGAGCTGCGCACCAAAGTGCAAATGCTGCTGGACTGAAGCCCCGCCGATCAGGGCCGACGCAGGGAGTTGAACCAGTTGACCTCCCGAGCGTGCAGATCCACTTGGTCAACCACATCCAGGACCAGGGCAAACAGAGCCATACGCACCACCACTCCGTTGTCCGCCTGGCGGAATATGGCCAGATTGGGGTTCTGATTCAGGTCGTTATCCAACTCGTTGGCCTCCTGCCGGGAGTCTCTCGGCAGGGGATGCATGATGACGGTATTTGGCTCGCAATACTGAGTATAAATGGCCTGATTCAACCGAAAGCGTCCCCGGTAGAGGTCGGCTTCTTCCTTCGTGTCAAACCGCTCTTCCTGAATCCGGGTGGAATAGGCGATATCGACACTGGCAATACTGCTGGGCAGATCTTCCGTAACCGTCACCGAGTGTCCCGACTCACGCAGTTGCTCGACTATCGCTTCGGGCATCGCCAGCTCACGCGGAGACACCAGAGTCACGTGGACACCTTTGTACAGGCACAGCAGTTTGCACAGGGAGTGCACCGTCCGACCGTACTTGAGGTCGCCGATCATCGCGATTCGCAGTCCGTCCACGCCCCGCCCACGAGACTCCATTTCCTTACGGATTGTGTATAAATCGAGTAGCGCCTGACTCGGGTGTTCGTTGGCGCCATCCCCACCGTTGAGTACTGGTACCCGGCTTGCCTCGGCAAACTCCGCCACCGATCCCGACTGAGGGTGGCGCATGCAGATCACATCACTGAAGCCGGAGAGCACGCGCGCCGTGTCGTACAACGACTCGCCCTTGGCAAGCGCCGAGGTTTCGATGCCGGTGGTTTCACGCACCTCGCCGCCCAGCAGATTGAATGCGCTACCAAAGCTTATCCGGGTACGGGTACTGGGCTCAAAGAACATATTGCCCAGAATGGCACCCTCCAGAACACGGGTCACCCGGCGTCTCAAGGCGTAGGGGGCCATGGCATCGGCCACGGTGAAGATGCGCTCAATATCGGAACGGTCGAACTGCTGGATGGAGAGAATATGCGAACCGGTAAAATTCACGGGCGGATCCTTTAAGCGGTAGATTGAAGCTGCCGCTCAGTATAGCGCCTCCTGAGCCATTCAAAAATGGGGGAATTGGCCGATAACCTGATCAGACGGCGGGATTTTGGTTATACTCCGCCTGCACACCATGACTTCGAGAACAAAGGAACCTCTGTGGCCGAATACCCTGACACCTTGGCGAAATTCTGCTCCGCTCAAACCGCCGAGCAGATTCTCAGCTCCCAGCGCCTTCGGTGGAGCGCGCCTCACTTATTGGCAGACCCTTTCGAGCTGACACACCAGACGCCATTGTCATTCGATCCGCTGACGCTTCTCGATGGGGTGATTCGCAGTGCCACGAGCATGATTTTTTCCCGTGAGACGCCTAAGAGCAACTCACCACTGGCCACCGTGATTCGACGCTGGCGGGACGAGGAGCGTTTCGCATCCCCGGAGGAAGCCGAAGACGTGCTCAAAGAGCTCATGTCCAGGATGGTCGACCAACGCCAGATCGCCATTGAAGAACTCATGGCCGACTGGCGCAAGTTTACCCGCGAGCTGCGTATTTGCTGCTTCAGCGCCAAGGTCGAGAATCTCCCCTCCTGGCAGTATTTAGCGGATCGTCACCGCGGGGTCGCGCTGCGCTTCCGCTGCGGAGAGTACACAACGCTGGTAGACCCCAAGCCGGTGGAATACAGTCTCAACCGCCCGGAAATCACCACATTCAAGGAGCAGATCAACGCGATTCTGCACCAGGAAAAGGTCAACGCCCAATCCCGCTTTGCCGACAAGTTCCTGGTCAAGCCCGCCATGTCGGAAGCCGAGCAGGAGTGGCGGATCTTTTATCACGCGACGGACCAGGCCAGCAGTCGTGAGGCCGATGACAGCCTGTGGTACGACGACCGGCCGTTTGAAAAAAACGATCTGTCAGCGGCTTATTTTGGCGCCTTTATGCCCCGCGAATCCCGTCAGCGTTTACTGGGCATTCTGCGCGAGCAGTACCCCGAGGCCAAGCTGTTCCAGGCCGCGCCCATTCCCGGTAAATACGAAATCGAGTTTACTCGAATCAAGCGGGATTAAGCGGCAGTTCACGCGTGCTTGCCATCGCACGGCGGCGTGGCAGGCTCGGGGCCAACCGCTCGATCACCTGCTCAGCCGTTGCGCGGTACGTGGTCAGCTTGCCCCCCATCACTGACAGCAACCGAGGCTGCTCCTCATTGTCAGCGTGAAAAAGCACCTCACGGGAACGACCAAACGCACTACCCTCCACCTTGGGCAGCACTCGCAAGCCGGCAAAGGACTCTACATTCGACGTCGACACATCCAGTGACGGGAAGTAGTGCTGAAGTGTCCGCAGCAGGTAATCCTGCTCTTCGCGCGTACAGGCTGCTTTCGCTGGATCGCCTTTATGCAGCGTTTCGGTTGTACCGATCAATAACCGGTTGTTCCAAGGCAAGGCAAACACCGCACGCCGATCATCGGGAGCTTCCAGATAGAAGTGGTGTTTCAGGCTCGGGGGCAATAGTAGGTGGGCCCCCTGAACCAGATCCACCTCAGGCCCGGTCAGGGCCGGCGTCACCCGGCCGATCACCTCTGTTCCCCAGGGCCCAGCGCAATTGACCAGCACCCCCGCTTCAACGGAAAGCTCCTTTTCTCCCTGTCGATAAACAACCTCACAACCTGCGGGGTGGCACTCGGCGGATATCAGCTCGGCCGGCATCGCCAACTCCGCCCCCAGAGATTCAGCCGAGCCCCAGACCGCCCGGGTCAAAGCGGCGTCATCGGTTTGCGCCTCCCGGTATCGGAACACAGCCATCAGGTCATCCGTCCGCAAACCATCCAGCGCCGACCACTGACTCCGATGCAAGCGAGAAAACTCCGAATCATCATCGAAGCCCGACAGTATCCGATAGAGCCACAAGCCAATGGAGATCTTTCCGGACGAACGGGACGAGGAGCGATAGACCGGAATATGCATATCGACGCGCTTGACCAGCTCCGGCGCTAGCTCGAGAAGCAGCGCGCGCTCCTTGAGGCTCTCGCGAACCAAGCCAAACTGGACCGATTCCAGGTAGCGAAGTCCACCGTGGATCAGCTTTGAAGAGGCGCTGGAAGTGGCGGCCGCCAAGGCGGTCTTCTCCAGCAATAAAACCGAGTAGCCCGCAGCCACCGCTGCCTGCGCCACGCCCACCCCCTGAATACCACCACCAACCACCACAACGTCGTATTGCATAGAAACTCCAGCCTTGAAAGACGTTTTATCAGTGTAGGGATCAGTATAGCGGAGAGGAACTTTTCTGGCACACAAGAAAAACGCCCTGCCGGGTTACCGACAGGGCGTTTTAATTTAAGAGCTTGACCCGTTCGCCCGGAGCGAACGGGCACAGC